>KI912045.1:263278-324603 GCA_000517005.1 Microvirga lupini | reverse complement strand
CATGCCATACCGCGCAGGAGCAACGGCGCAAGCCCCTTTTGGCGCATCGTGCCTATGCCCCCGGAGGGTGGGGCAGCCTCAACGGGAGGAGCAGCATACCTCCTATGCCCCGTCCCGGTCGGGTCGGTCTGGATTATGATAAGCCAATCCGGTTGCAGCGGCAGCCGGTCAAGGAGACGGGAGCCGTTGCCGGATGTACGCACGGCTCCCGTTCCGTTTCTGAGCCGCGTCCATTGCCGCCGCCGTTGCAGACCCTACGGCTGACGGGCATCAAGCCGAGCCAATCCCTTTCCATTGCTGCGAACTGGACTGATCGGTATCATGGGAACCCGCCGCTAGGAGCTTGCGCCGATCCATCAGCAGGCTACCGGATAGCGGCATTCCGCCATTTCAGGGGCATTCCCATCCTGACCGGGCTGTGAATATTGTTGCGTCTCGCTTACTGATGCCGCTGCTCGTCTGGCCGGCTAAGTGTCTAAGTGTATTGTGCCGATGCCCCGCGAAGATCGGGTTGCCGGATTTCAGGTTTATGAACAACGAGAACGCGCATGTTTGCGGACTATGAAGAGGACGGTAAACAAAAATATGCCGTCGACATGCAGGGTCATATGAATTCCGAAGCAATCTCGACACGCCTGATTTCTGGCAAATATCGAAACATCAGCATTCATCTTGACAATATCGGTCATGGCTTGATCGTTTTTCTTCCGGTAGCGATGGCGATCGCCAATCGGTCTTCTCCGTTATTTCTAACCTGCGCCGCTCTTTTCGTGCTTGCCTCACGTCTCGCCTCCGGTGCCATCGGCCTCGATCGTTCGGCGCTGAAAGGGCAGCGGACAGGTGCTCTCATCCTCGTGCTTTGCGGGCTTGCCTATCCTCTGATCTCCCTCGGCTGGGCGATCAGACCGGCCTCGGGTTTGTTTGCCTGGGGCGAGGCCATCCTCCCGGTCGTCTCGATCGCTGCCCTGGTCGTGAGCTGGCGTGCCGCGCCGCCGCCCCGATGGATGGTCGGAGCCCTTGCAGGGACCATGCTGATCGCCGCAGGGTTGATAGCCGCGGAGATCCTGCTCAACTTTCCCCTGCGGAAACTGCTCCCCGATCGCGCCAATGCTTTCGTTCACAACAGGCCGGTCGTAACGCTGTTTCTTCTGCTGGGGCCGGTCCTCGTCCTCCTCGGCTACCGCAGGCAGCGGACGCTTTTTCCAGTTCTCCTGCTCGGAATCGTGGCGACCATCCTGGTATCCGATAGCGAGGCCGCAAAACTCGGCCTGCTGGCCGCTACCGGGACATTCGCGCTGAGCTACGCCCCTTTCGTCTGGGTGAAGCGTTTGCTCGCGGTCATCCTTCTCGGACTGATCTGGATACAGCCCTTCTTCGGGGGCACCATTGCCAGATCCGTGCCTGACAACGTGATCGAAGCGACCAAGGCAGGGCACTCGCGGGAGCGCATCGAACTCTGGCAGGCCTTTAGCGATGTCACCCGTCACTATCCGATCTTCGGAACGGGTTTCGCATCGTCGCCGCATATGGGCAGTCATCCGGTTGCGGCCGAAATCAACCCCGCGTACCGAGAGATGCTGAAGGTCGGCCATCCCCACAACGCTTTCCTGCAAGTGTGGGTCGAGCTGGGGGCGGTCGGGGCTCTCCTCCTGACCGCGCTCGTCCTCTGGGTGCTGAAGTGTCTTTCGGGCGCATCGGCCGATATCCGTCGCGTCGGCCTCATGACTCTCATGTCGGTCAGCGCGATTGCGCTTGTCAGCCATGGCGCTTGGCAGGGGTGGTGGATTTCTGCGGTTGCCCTTGCCACCGCGCTCGTGACCCTCCGTCCGTTCCATTCGAAACCCACGGGATAAGTCGAGCGGGTGGATAGCCTCCTGGGTGAATTGTCAGGCTTGGCGGGATCCAAGCCCCTCCGGTGTGTGTTTGGCTTCAAACCGTACTGGATGTGTCTCCCGAAGCGGCCGCTGTCATGGAGAGGCACGACGAGAAGGGGGCCAAGTGCCGCGAATCCTGACCTACAACGTGCACCGCTGCCTCGGGACGGACGGACGGCTCTCGCCTTCGCGGATCGCCGATGTGATCGCGGCCTATGAGCCGGATGTGGTCGCCCTCCAGGAACTCGATGTGGGACGCCACCGCACGGGCCGGATCGATCAGGCCCATGCGATCGCGCAGGCACTTGGAATGCACGTGCATTTTCATGCCAGCCTGAAGGTTCTCGAGGAGGAATACGGCAATGCCATCCTGACCCACAGGCCGTCGCAGCTGGTGAAGGCAGAGGCACTCCCGGGATGGGCCCGCAAGACGAGCCTGGAGCCGCGGGGGGCGCTCTGGGCCTCGGTCCAGGTCGGCGGCATCGAGGTTCAGGTGATCAACACCCATCTGGGTTTGCGCCGGCACGAGCGGCTGGCTCAGATCGATACCCTGCTGGGTCCGCACTGGCTCGGACATCAGGCCTGCCGGGAACCGGTGATCCTGGTGGGAGATTTCAACGCCACGCCGAGATCGCGGGCCTATCAACGCCTGGTTGCGCATCTTTGCGATGCTCAAACGGAGGCTCGATTGCCACGGCCCAAGGCAACCTTTCCCTCCCGGCTGCCGATCCTGCGCCTCGACCATGTCTTCGTCAGTCGCTCGATTCGCGTCCTGCGGGTCGAGACCGTGCGATCCCCTCTCGCCCGCGTCGCCTCGGATCACCTGCCGCTCCTGGTGGAGTTCCAGATCGCCCATGGCAGGGCGCACAGGCCCAGCCTTGCCCATGCACAGGAATAAGAGACGCGTGAGGCAAGAGCGACGGATCAGAGGGCTCTCCACCGCGTTTAGCTCCTGGAACGGAGCCGCTCTCAGCGGACAAGCCCGATCGGATTGAGGAGAGCGGATGCGGAATTGGAAATATGTGATTGCTGCGGCTGCCATCGGCCTTGCAGCCTTCCTGCTCTACCGCACGCTCAGCCGCTACAGCCTGGACCAGCTGATCGCCGCCGTCACGGCCGTGCCCGTGCCAAGGCTTCTGGGCGCTGCCGGGTTCGCGGCTGCGAGCTACCTGTCCCTGACATTCTTCGATTATCTTGCCCTGCGCTATGTGAAGCGGCCGCTGCCTTATCCGAAAGCGGCCTTGGCCTCATTCACGGCCTTGTCCCTCGGCCACAATATCGGATTGGCCGCCTTGAGCAGCGGTGCGGTCCGCTATCGTTTCTACAGCCGCTGGGGCTTGAGAACGGGTGAAGTCGCCAAGGTGATCGTCTTCTGCGGTATCACCGTCGGGCTGGGCCTCATGGTCTTGGGCGGCGCGGCGCTCCTGCTGCGTTTCGGGCTGGCGGTGGAGATCACGGGACTCACGCAGCCCGTCGTCGTCGCCTTGGGCATCGGCTGTCTTGCAGTGCCTGCTTTGTACCTGATCCTCTCCGCCTTCGTCCGAAAGCCTTTGAGGATCCGGCGCTGGTCGCTCGAGGTGCCGCCGCTGCGGTTGGCCATCGGGCAGGTGCTGATCGGCTCCGTCAATTTCGCCTTCGTGGCGGCCTGCCTCCATCAGGCGCTCGCGGCCGTTGCCGACGTGGCTTATCTGGGCGTGGCATCCGTCTATGTGATCGCCAATGCGACGGCCCTCGTCAGCCATGTTCCCGGCGGTCTTGGGGTGATCGAGAGCGTGGTCATGTATCTGCTGCCGCAGAACGACCTGATCGGACCTCTCCTGGTGTTCCGGTTCGTCTATTTCCTCGTCCCGCTCGGCTTGGGAAGCATTCTGTTTGCGGTTACGGAACTGTTCTATCGCCGCAGGAGCAGCACCTGCGAGGCCAGTGCGGGAGTCGAAGCGAAAGCCTGAACGTCACTCCTTGCGGCGCCGGAACAGCGAGAGGGGCTCGAAGGGTTCGAGAGGGTCCAGAAGTCCCGTGCCCGTTGCCGGCACATCCGGTCCGTCGTCCGACATGGCCTTGAAGGCGCGAAGGCTGCGGACGCCGGTGTTGAACTGCTCGATGGCTGCGATGACGGACCCGTCATTGCTGGCGATTGCCCCGCTGAACGTCTCCGGATCGACCTCGAGATGCTCCGCGATCAGACGATTCCGGAGCTGGACGATCGTTTGCCGCATCTCCTCCGTCGTGGCCTCGATGGCGGCATCGCATTCGCTGTCGAGACCGATCGAACGGTTGTTCAGGTTCGAGGAGCCGATGCGCAGGAACACGTCATCGACGATGATGACCTTGGAATGGATAAGAACCTGGCATTCGCCGCCCTCGCTACCGGGAACGACCGGGTAGTAGACGCGGAGCCGGCTGTGATGGTCGCATTTGCGCAGGCGGCGGATCAGCCGGTCGCGGTTGGTGCCCATGACCAGCTCCTCGGCCCAGCCGTGGGACTCGTGCGTCTGGATGACGACGATCTCGGGGCCGTCGGGATCGGCGAGATGGCGCTCCAGAACGTCGCCGACATAAGGCGCCGTCATGTACTGCGCTTCGATGTAGATCGTCTCCCGCGCCGCCGAGAGTGCATCCAAGGTCAGCGCTGCGGCCTCATTGACGGCAGGCTGCTCTCCCCAGGCCGGATAGGTGCGGGCGATGGCGATCGGCGCATGGTGAAAATCGGGTGTGAGATCGGGCGGCCAAGGATCGGAGCCCGTAGGAGACGGCGCAAGCTCTTCACCGGTCGCAAATTTCCAGCGCTCATAGCCGACCTGGGCAATGGCCCGCGCAGCGTCGCCGTCCACGGCCATCTGAAGATCGTGCACGGGCTCGTAGATGCTCCCGTCGCCCCTCAGCCGGAGCGGATCGTCGCAGGCGTGGCGATGGGTGTCCCAGCGCTCGACGGTCAGGTCCATGCCTCCGGTGAAGGCCAAGCTGTCGTCGATGCTGACGATCTTCTGATGATGGGCGGCGTAGAGCGGATGATGCGTGTCGAGCTTGAGGTGCAGTCGCGGGTGGTTCTGCCAGTCGGCGCCGAAGATCAGCGGTCCCGGTGCGCCGGGCGCATGCACGACGGCAATGCTCCATACGAGAATCCTGACTTCGAGATCGGGCCGCTCCTCGACGAGCGAGCGGAGCAGGGGACCTAGGGGTGGCGAATCCTCGGCGCCGACATCGGGGCGCAGGCGGATGCTGCCGTCGAAATCCCAGCCGACGATGAGGATCGAGCGTTGGGCCTTGCGCAAGGCCGCTTCGAGATGGGCGAAGTAAGAGGCGCCGTCGATCAGGACACTTGCACGATCGGATTGAGCCACGCGCCAGCAATTCTGCCCTGGACGCAGAATAGGCCCAGCAGCCGGTCGCGCCGCCCTGCGGGCTGTGTCAAGTGCCTGCCTGCTTGTCGTTTCTTCCAAAAGTTGCACGTCAGCCACGGTCATAACGGAATAACTTGCCAACTCGGGATTGAAGCCAAGGTTCCGATCGACCGATCCCGGATCTGCATTCCAGCCGGCCAGATCTGCATCCGATCGGCCAATCACCCAGCGGTTGCTCCCGGGGCAACCCTTTGGACGTCATGAGCTTGCCCACGTCCCGGTCCTGTTTGGCGGGGGGGTGAAATCTTTATCCGTATTCGCTCGAACTCCAGGCAAACAATCGCCTCAGTTTCAGCGTGCAGCCGTTGCTATTCGCTGGAACCGCCTAATAATTTACACAGTTCATATTCGATGAACGCGTAACCTTGTGACCGGGCATGCCCGGCCCGCTTGCGCGTCATCTGGGCGAGGCACGGAATCAGGATAAAGAGCGATCATGGACAAGCAACTCGAAGAACGAATCCGTGAACGGGCATATGAGCTTTGGATACGCCACGGGAGCATTCATGGCCGCGCCGATGAATATTGGTATCAGGCGGAGCGGGAGATTCTCGGCGAGCGCGACGAGGCGGCCAGCACGAAGGCGCCGATCATCGATCCGGCGCCTTTGGGCATGACGAGCATGACGGCTGATGAAGAGCTTCCCAGTCCTGCCGTGCCGAAGACCCGCAAGAAGCGCAGCCCCGCCGTCGCTCCCGTTGCCGAAGGAGGCGAGACGCCCGTCCTCGCGCCGAAGCGCAGACGCACGACCCGCACGACCTGAACGAACGAGATGACACGAGCCTTCGGCCTGTGCAGCCGGAGGCACGAGGGGCAAGAGCAAAACTGAAACCGAAACATATAAGCGAGAACTTGCGGTCGGTTTCAGCGTCTACAGAGCGGGGCAGGTGGCTGCCTTTGATGTGAGGATCCGGTCTTGCCGAATTCCAGTGTTGCTTACGCACCTCTCTCCCGTCATGCGATGGCCTATGTTCTAGCCGGCGGGCGCGGCAGTCGATTGATGGAGTTGACGGACATCCGAGCCAAGCCCGCCGTTTATTTCGGCGGCAACACGCGGATCATCGACTTCGCCCTGTCGAATGCACTGAATTCCGGTATCAGGCGCATCGGAGTGGCGACGCAGTACAAGGCGCACAGCCTCATCCGCCATCTCCAGCGAGGTTGGAACTACTTCCGGGCCGAACGAAACGAAAGCTTCGATATCCTGCCGGCCAGCCAGCGCGTGTCCGAGACCATGTGGTACGAAGGCACGGCCGACGCCGTGTATCAAAACATCGACATCATCTCGAGCATCGACCCCGAATACATCATCATTCTTGCAGGCGACCACATCTACAAGATGGATTACGAGATCATGCTCCGGCAGCACGTGGACATGGGCGCCGATGTCACCGTCGGCTGCCTCGAAGTGCCGCGCATGGAAGCAACGGGTTTCGGCGTGATGGCCGTTGACGAGACGGACCGCATCGTCTCGTTCCTGGAAAAGCCCGCCGATCCGCCCGGCATGCCGGACAAGCCCGATATGGCGCTGGCCAGCATGGGCATCTACGTCTTCAACACCAAGTTCCTCTTCGAGCAGCTGCGGCGTGATGCGGCCACACCCGGCTCGAACCGGGATTTCGGCAAGGACATCATCCCCTATCTGGTTCAGCACGGAAAAGCGGTGGCACACCGCTTCACGCGCTCCTGCGTCCGTTCGGGGGCCGAAGCCGGCGGCAGCGATGCGGAAGCCTATTGGCGCGACGTGGGCACGGTCGATGCCTATTGGGAGGCCAATATCGACCTCACGGCCATCGTCCCGTCTCTCGACCTCTATGATCGCGACTGGCCGATCTCGACCTTCTCCGAGACCTGGCCGCCGGCGAAATTCGTTCACGATGAGGATGGCAGGCGCGGGCACGCCATCAATTCCCTCGTTTCCAGCGGCTGCATCGTCTCCGGTGCGGCCCTGCGCCGGTCGCTCGTCTTCACCGCCGTGCATCTGCATTCCCACGCCTATGTCGAAGGAGCCGTCATTCTCCCGTACGTCGAGATCGGCCGCGGGGCCCGATTGAAGAACGTGGTCATCGATCGCGGCGTGCGCATTCCTGACGGGCTGGTGGTCGGGGAAGACCCGGAAAAGGATGCCCAGCGGTTCCGCCGCACCGAGAAGGGCATCTGCCTCATCACCAAGCCGATGATCGAGAGGCTGGCCGGATGAAGCCTCTGAACGTTCTGTCGGTTACGTCAGAGGTTTTTCCCATCATCAAGACAGGCGGATTGGCCGATGTGGCCGGTGCCTTGCCGTCTGCGCTCGCGCAGGAGGGCGTGACGGTCGTCACGATGGTGCCGGGCTATCCCGCCGTGCTGAAGTCTCTGGAACGCTCCGAAGTCCTGCACCAATATCCGAGCTTCTTCGGCGGAGCGGCGCGTCTTTTGTCCGGCAGGGCGGGAGGGCTCAATCTTTTCGTCATCGATGCTCCCCATCTCTTTGAGCGCCCCGGCTCACCCTATCTTGCGCCGAACGGCCGGGACTGGCCGGACAATGCCCGGCGTTTTGCGGCGCTCGGGCTGGCTGCCGCCGATATCGGGCAGGGACTGACCCCAGGTTTCATTCCCGATGTCATTCATGCCCATGACTGGCAGGCGGGTCTCGTGCCGGTCTATTTGAGCCTCACTGGCGACCCGCGCCCCGGCACGGTCATCACCATTCACAACATCGCCTTTCAAGGCATCTTTCCGGCCGATCTCCTCTTCGAACTCGGCCTGCCCACCAGCGTCTTCACGGTGGACGGAGTCGAGTATTACGGGCAGATCGGTTTTCTGAAGGCGGGCCTGCAGCTTGCGGACCGCATCACGACCGTGTCTCCGACCTACGCCAAGGAGATCCAGACGCCTGAGGGCGGAATGGGACTGGACGGATTGCTGCGCGCCCGCTCGAACATCGTGTCCGGTATTCTCAACGGCATCGACGACAAGGTGTGGGATCCCTCGACGGATGCACACCTTGCACGACCTTACGACCGCAACAGCCTCGAGGCTCGGGCGCTCAACAAGAGGACGCTGCAGGAGCGCCTGGGGCTGAAGCCCGATCCCGATGCGCTTCTGTTCGGCGTCGTCAGTCGCCTGTCGGAGCAGAAGGGGCTCGATCTCGTGCTCGCCGGTCTTTCGCGGCTGCTCGCGGACGGTGCGCAACTGGCGCTGCTGGGAGCAGGGGACAAGGCGCTAGAGGACAGCTTCCAGACCGCGCGCATCGTCTATCCGGGTCAGGTCGGCTGCTTCATCGGGTATGACGAAAAGCTGGCTCACCAGATTCAAGGCGGAAGCGATGCGCTTCTCGTGCCGTCGCGGTTCGAACCCTGCGGCCTGACGCAGCTCTGCGCCATGCGCTATGGGAGCATCCCCATCGTCTCGCGCGTGGGCGGGTTGGCCGATACGATCATCGATGCCAACGAGATGGCCATCGCCACCAGTGCCGCGACGGGCTTTCAGTTCGGACCCGTCAATCTCGGAGCGGCTCTGGATGCCTTCGACCGGGCGAAAAACCTGTGGCGCGACAAGGATGCCTGGCGGCGCCTGCAGGTGAACGGCATGGGAGCCGATGTGAGCTGGCATCGCCCGGCGAGGCAATATGCCAGCCTCTATCGTTCCCTTCGACCATCGTGAGAGTCTGGCCGGACACTCATTTCCTTCGTCATCACCGGCCTTGTGCTGGTGATCCCGATAACGTGGAGTGCGGCGCTCTCCGGATCGGGATGGCCGGGACAAGGCCGGCCATGACAGAAGATTTGTCCACGCAAATCTGGTGGATCCTTGTGTCCCATTCCCGACCAGACCCTGAGATGGAAAGAACGCCCGATCAGGCGCTCTTCTTTTTCCTCTCCGGTTTCCGCTGCTTCTCCGGTTTCAGCTGAAAGAGAAGCAGGGAATGGGCCGTCACGGTGTATTCCTTGCCGAACCTGAATTCGGTGGGTGCTTCCAGATCGGGCTGATTGGTGTCGATATGGCACATCCAGGCTTCGCCGCCGGTCACCTCCGGCAAGGTGCACTTCACCACGTCATGATGCGCATTCAGGATCAGCAACAGGGTCACGTCCGTGCCGCGCCGGCGGATGCCGGTCGGCTGAGCGCGGCCGTCGAGCAGGATGCTGATGCAGCGGGCATTCGGGTCCTGCCAATGCTCGGGGGTCATCTCGTCCCCAGCGGGTGTCAGCCAGGTCACGTCCTTGACGTCGAGTTCCTCGTTGTAGATCCCGGACAAGAACCGGCCTCTGCGCAGGATCGGCAGGTCCTGGCGCAGCTGGATGAGCTTGCGGGTGAATTCGAGAAGCTCGATGCCATCGTCGTCGATGCCCTCCCAATCGATCCAGGAAATCTCGTTGTCTTGGGCATAAGCATTGTTGTTGCCCTGCTGGGTGCGCGCGAATTCGTCGCCCGCAAGCAGCATGGGAGTTCCCTGCGAGAAGAGCAGGGTGGCGAGCATGTTGCGCATCTGGCGCAGCCGCAGCGTGCGGATCTTCGGATCGTCCGTGGGACCTTCGGCACCGTAGTTGAAGGACAGGTTGTGATCGTGCCCGTCCTTGTTGTCCTCGCCGTTCACCTCGTTGTGCTTCTCGTTGTAGGACACGAGATCGTTCAGCGTGAAGCCGTCATGGGCGGTGATGAAGTTGACGGAAGCCCAGGGCCTGCGTCCGCGCTTGTTGAAGATGTCGGCCGACGCGGTGAGGCGGGAGGCGAGCTCCGGCAGCTTTCCTTCCTCGCCCTTCCAATAGGCCCGCACCGTGTCGCGATAACGGTCGTTCCATTCGGCCCAGCCGGGCGAGAAGCGGCCGACCTGATAGCCTCCGGGGCCGCAATCCCATGGTTCGGCGATCAATTTGACCTGGCTGAGCGCCGGATCCTGGCGGCAGGCATCGAGGAAGCGCCCGTCCTCGTCGAAGCCGTGCGGTTCGCGTCCGAGAATGGTCGCGAGATCGAAGCGGAAGCCATCGATCTGCACCTCCTGCGCCCAATAGCGCAAGGAGTCCGTCACCATCTGCAACACGCGGGAATGGCTGAGATTAACTGTGTTCCCGGTGCCGGTGTCGTTGATGTAATAGCGCTTGTCGGGAGCAAGCCTGTAATAGGACGCGTTGTCGATCCCCTTGAAGGACAGGGTCGGCCCGAGTTCGTTGCCTTCGGCCGTATGGTTGTAAACCACGTCCAGGATCACCTCGATCCCGGCGTCGTGGAGATGGCTCACCATCTCCTTCACCTCGTTCACGAAGGGCGTCGCGAGATAGCGCGGCTGCGGAGCGAAATAGCCGATGGTGTTGTAGCCCCAGTAGTTCCGCAAACCCTTCTCGATGAGATAGCTGTCGTCCACGAAGGCATGGATGGGGAGCAGCTCGACGGCGGTGACGCCGAGATTCCTGATGTACTCGATCACCTCATGCTGCATGAGACCCGAGAAGGTGCCGCGCAGTTCTCTCGGAACCGCCGGATGCTGCATGGTGAAGCCGCGCAGATGAGTCTCGTAGATGATCGTGCGCTCCCACGGGATCTGGGGCCGACGCACGCGTCCCCAGGTGAAGGCCGATTCCACGACGCGGCATTTGGGCATGAAGCGCGCGCTGTCGCGCTTGTCGAAGGACAAATCGGCATCCGGTGAGCCGATGGTGTAGCCGAAAAGGGCCGGGTTCCAGACCAGATCGCCCACGAGCTGTCGGGCATAGGGATCGAGCAGGAGCTTGTTCGGATTGAAGCGGTGGCCCTCTTTGGGCTCGTAGGGACCGTAAACGCGGTAGCCGTACGTCGTGCCGGGCCGCGCATCCGGCAGGTAGCCGTGCCAGACCTCGTCCGTATATTCCGGCAGTTCGACCCGTTCCAGCTCGTTGCGGCCTTCGAGATCGAACAGGCAGAGCTCGACCTTCGTGGCATTGGCGGAGAAGATGGCGAAGTTGACGCCCAAGCCGTCCCAGGTCGCTCCAAGCGGGTAGGGCAATCCCTCCCGCACACGTGATGTGCGCCTCACGTTCGGAGCAACGATCTGAGCTGCCGAGAGCTCACGGGTATCGACTTTGTCGTTCATCTGAAATCTCAAAAAACCAAGCGGAACAAGGCGTTCATGTCATCAACGCGCGAGCTTGCGTGAGGTCCCGCGCAAGCGGAGCTATATGTTCGTTCCGGTGCCTCCTTGATCGAGAACGAGGATGAGCGTCGCCAACGGCGGGATCGTGAGAGTGAGGGAGCAGGGCTGGCCGTGGCTCGGCGTGTCCTCGGCCATCACGCCGCCGAGATTGCCCACATTGCTGCCGCCGTATTGGGCGGCGTCCGTGTTGACCGCCTCACGATAGAAACCCGGCAGCGGGACGCCGATGCGATATGTTTCACGTGGAACGGGGGTGAAGTTCGACACGACGATAGCAAGAGACTTCTCGTCGTTCCCGCGCCGTGCCCAGGCGATGACGCTGTTGTCGCGATCATCGGCCACGAGCCACTCGAATCCCTTCGCCTCGCAATCGCGCTCATGCAGGGCGGGAATGGAGCGGTAGGCGTGGTTCAGATCTCCGATCAGCATCTGAACGCCCTTGTGGTAGGAGCTGTCAAGAAGATGCCAATCGAGGCTCTCGTCGTGGTTCCACTCGCGCTCCTGCGCGAATTCCCCGCCCATGAATAGGAGCTTCTTGCCGGGATGCCCCCACATGAAGCCGAAATAGGCGCGAAGATTGGCAAATCGCTGCCATTGATCTCCCGGCATCTTGCCGAGAAGCGATCCCTTACCGTGAACGACCTCGTCATGGCTCAGCGGCAGGATGAAGTTTTCCGAGAAGGCGTAGAGGAGGCCGAAGGTCAGATCGTGATGGTGGTACCGGCGGAAGACCGGATCCTTGCTGATGTAGCGCAAGGTGTCGTGCATCCAGCCCATGTTCCACTTGAAGCCGAAGCCGAGGCCCCCCGTATAGGTCGGTTGTGAAACACCCGGCCAGGCGGTGGATTCCTCCGCGATGGTGATGGCACCCGGCGAGGTGGCATAGGCAACCTCGTTCATCTTGCGGATGAAGTCGATGGCGCCGAGGTTCTCGTTGCCGCCGTAACGGTTGGGAATCCACTCCCCCGGCTTGCGTGAATAATCGAGGTAGAGCATGGACGCGACGGCATCGACCCGCAATCCGTCGAGGTGATAGCGCTCCAGCCAGAAACGGGCATTCGCCACCAGGAAGCTCATCACCTCCCGGCGTTCGAAATTATAGATGTAGGTGCCCCAATCCTGGTGGAAGCCCATGCGCGGATCGGCATGCTCGTAAAGATGCGTGCCGTCGAAATAGGACAACCCGTGCGGATCGTTCGGGAAATGCGCCGGTACCCAATCGAGGATGACGCCAATCCCGGCGGCATGCGCCGCCTCCACGAAAGCGGCGAAATCCTCCGGTGTGCCGAAACGGCTCGTCGGCGCATAAAGTGAAATCGGCTGATAACCCCACGAGCCGTCGAACGGATATTCGGTGATCGGCAAAAGCTCGATATGTGTGAAGCCGAGATTCTTCACGTACGGAATGAGCCGCACAGCCAATTCGCGATAGGTGAGATAGCGATTGCCTTCCTCCGGAACTCGGGCCCAGGAACCGAGATGGCACTCGTAGATCGACATGGGCGCCTTGCGATGGTTCTGCGCGGACCGCGAGGTCATCCAATCTACATCTTGCCAGTCGAATGTCGGCGCACCCTTGAGAATGGAGGCCGTTGCAGGCGGGTGCTCTGCAGCAAAGGCGATGGGATCGGCCTTGAGGGCGAGCAGGTTGCCTTGAAGACCGATAATCTCGAACTTGTAGCGCTGATCGGGCGTCACGTCCGGAATGAACAATTCCCAGATGCCGCCTTCGTGACGGCGCCGCATGGGGTGGCAGCGCCCGTCCCAGGAATTGAAGTCGCCAACCACGCTCACCCGGCGGGCATTGGGTGCCCAGACGGTGAACAGAAAGCCCTGAATCCCTCCCAGATCGAGGAAATGCGCACCGAGCTTCGTATAGACGGCATCGCTCGTGGGATCGCCGATCCGCATCAGATCGTCATGGGAGAGGAAGGTGCCGAAGCTGTAGGGATCGTGTCGGATCTCGGTGCCGTCCTGCCGCTCGATCCGCAATCTGTAGTCGGGCCGCTCCGAGGCGCGGAACGAAGCGACCAGAAGGCCGTCGGGAGGCATCCGCTCCATCGTGTCGAGAACGGTCTCTCCATCACGGTCCAGCACCGACACGGCATCGGCATCCGGTAGGATGGCGCGGATCTCCCATAGGCCCGGTGAAACCTCATGCGGGCCGAGGACGGAGAAGGGATCGCCCGAATTGACGATTTCGGCAACCGATGGCGGCTCGGCCGGGCGCGTCGGTGCGCTCTGCGATCCACGACGGTGCTGATCCATTCGGATATCCCCTTCCATAGGCTGTCCCATAGGCGTCGCCGGAGCGGCATGTCCGGCGATCCGTTACGACCCTTTTCGAGGTTTCATTATGGAGCAGGCCCTGGCTCGGACCAGAAGCAGCGAGCCCCGCTCAAGGGTGTTGCGGCAATCTTTGTTAGTGCAGAGCGCTCCGGTCGCTGTCGCGCTTGAGGACGACAAAGGGAAGGGGGCTCATGAGCCCGGCAATCCTCTGTCGATCCGAGTCGATGAGAATATCGTCTCGCGTCAGCACATTCCGCCAGCATCCATGGGGCAGCGTGACTGACGTATCGCTCCAAACGGCCTGATCGAAGGCTAGGCTGTCTGTGCTCGTCAATCCGCTCCAGAGACGCGGCACGACGACCGCAAGCGCCGTCTCGCCTTGCCGTCTGATATAGGCAAGCAGGTGAAATGCCCGTTCGCCTTCGATCGACAAAGGCTGGTAATCGCCCTCGGCATAGAGGGTGGGGGTTTCAGCGCGATCGTGAAGCAGCCGCAAGAGGATGCGCTGCTTGATCCGCCCATCGGGCCAGTTTCTCATGAGTATCTCGAATGACTCGTTCAAGTCGAGAGCCTCGATGCGGGATTTGTAATCCACCGGCCGCCGGTTGTCTGGATCGACGAGGGAAAAGTCCCAGAATTCGGTTCCCTGATAGATGTCGGGCACACCCGGCAGCGTCATCTTCAGAATGGTCCGTGAGAGGCCGTTCAACATGCCGAGAAGGGAGAGACGCTGAGCAAGGGGCTGAAAGCGATCAAGAAGGGAGTTTTTCGGATCGAGGAGAGCCTGCAGCAGCTTGAGGGTAGCTCCCTCATAAGCCTCGTTCGGAGCAACCCAACTCGTATGCCGTTTGGCTTCCCGGAGTGCCTTGGTGAGGTATTCCTCCATGCGTTCCTGGAATGCGGCAGGCTGCTTGCTGTCGGTTTTTTCCAGAAGCTCCATGGGCCAGGCGCCGAGAAGAGCCTGAAACAGGATCACCTGGTCGTTGGCGTCCGGTGCGGGTGCGCCATTCAACTTGGACAGGTGAGGAGATGCAACCTCCCGCCAAAGATTGAGAGCTTCCGCCCATTTCTGCGGCATCTCCGAGAGGGCGAGCAGGCGGGCCCGTGCATCCTCGCCGCGTTTGGTGTCATGTGTCGCGGTGGCGATCATCGCGTGTGGCCAGTTGCGGGCGCGGTCGGCATTCGCCTGATGAAAGGCTTCCGGTGAGAGGCTGAAATGATCCGGATCGCCTCCGACTTCGTTGAGCGCGATCAGGCGGCCATAGCGATAGAACAAGGTGTCTTCCAGGCTCTTGGCCATCACGGGGCCTGTCAGCTGCTGAAACCGTCGCCGGAAGCGGTGGAGGTCGGTCGGATCGGCCGCTGCCTTGCCGAAAAGGGCTGAGGAGATGAAATCGTGCACGCTGCAATCGGGCAGAGAGCTGGATTGTTGCGCCGCTCGGATCGTCTCTGCGATCAATCTAACATCCTCTGCCGCCGGTTCCGCATCGCGCAGATAGCTGCGATAGACAGGAAAGGCCGCGATGATCTCGATCAGGGCTTGGCGCAGGGTGAAAGCCGTGTAGTCCCGCGTGCGACGGTCGGCGTTGGCGATTGTCTTGATGTCCGAGACCAGAACCTCCAGCTCGCTGGCGAAGTTCTTCCCGGTTATCTCGATCTTGGCCTGCCTCAGCAAATCGTCATAGGGCCCCTCAAGGCCCGAGGCTTCCCGATAGATGCGTTCGAACGTGTCGCCTGCCTCGGCATCCAGCAGCACACCGTCGATCAGGTTGAGCACGTCGTAGCCCGATGTGCCGGCAACCGGCCAGGGACGCAGCTTCTCGCCCGGCTCAAGGATCTTCTCGACCGCCACATAGAAACCCGGTCCCACCTTGTACTGGAGGGTGCGGCAATAGCCCTCCGGATCGGCGAGACCGTCGATATGGTCGATCCGCAAACCGTGGACGAGTCCCTCGTCGATGAGGCGGAAAAGGAGCTCGTGCGTCTTCTCGAAGATCTCCGGAATCTCGACCCGAATGCCTGCCAGGGTGTTGATGTCGAAGAAGCGGCGGTAGTTGATGTCGCTCGATGCCACCCGCCAGTAGGCGAGGCGGTAGGCCTGTGCCTCCAGGAGGCGGTGCAGGGTGTTGAAGCTCTCGGGATGGCCTGAAACGCCGTTAATGATGCCAATGGCGCTGTCGATAACCTTCCTCAGTGCCAGTGAGGCTGTGACCACTTGAGCGAGGTCGCGCTTTATCCTTTCGGCCTCTTCCGGCAGGGCGGCACGGTCTTTCGGAGGGGTTCGATCTGTCAACGTCCGCAGCCGCTCGGTGAGGAGCCGCAAACCGCGGGCCTCCGCCTGATCGCTCATGGCGGCCAGCGCGTGATCGAGCACGAGCGGATAGGTCGTCGGGCAGATCGGGAAGCGATGTTCCCAGTGCCAGACGCTGAAGGAGCCCTCCGCCGGATCGAATTTCAATTGAAGTTCGCCTTTCTCCAGGACCTCCCCGTAGAGCCCGCTTAAGGATGGGACGATCAGCTTGCCGTCGGCGCCGGGCCGCTCCCAATCGATGTCGAAAGCGTTGGCGACGGGCGAGAGTCGGCCCCATTCCAGCACCGAGAGCCACCAGCCGTTATCCTTCCCGCCCACGCCCATATGGTTCGGCACGATGTCGAGCAGAAGTTTTAGGCCGTGCTCCTGCAGCGTCTCGGATAGGCGGCGGAAGCCGTCCTCTCCGCCGAGTTCTGGATTGATGGTCGAATGGTCGACGATGTCATAGCCATGGGCGGAGCCTGGGGCTGCGGTCTGAATCGGCGAGGAATAGACATGGCTGATGCCGAGTCTCGCCAGATAGGGCACGATCTTCACCGCGTCGTCGAAGGTGAAGCCCTTGTGAAATTGCAGGCGGTAGGTGGCTCGCGGCGGGAGCGCGGCGAGGGTATTTCGACGGGAGCGGACGTCTCGTCCTTCCTCGGCGAGAGCGACGGCGAGCCTGGCCATCAGGCTTCCCGGCGAGGTGATGGTTTCAAGCGTGTTCGACAGGCGCCGACGCCAGTTGGGGTGCCCCACATCCGGGCCCGGCATGTTGGGCTGGTTCAGTTCGCCCGAAGCATCCTCGATCTGCAGAGCCGTGAGCACCGATGATGTGCGGGCGAGATAACGCACTGTTTCTTCGAGCGGCGGCTTCTCTGGAATGTGCCACGAGGGGAGGAGACCTTCTTCAGTCAGTGCATATGTCAGGCGCTGTTTGTCGGCGGCTCGCGCCACGCGTTCATCGGCCGCTTTCGCTGGATCGAAGATGCCGAGCGTCTGGCGCAGGTCGATGTCGAGACCGCGCCACCAGCCGGTGAAGGTCGGCAGGTCATGGGTGGTGAGAACGGCAAGGGCCGGACGGGGATATTGCTGCGGCGTCTTGAAGGCCGATCCTTCCCTCTCGAAGGGCAGCACCCGGTAGCTGAGGACGCCCGATTTCATGATGGCATCGGAGAAGCCTTCCGGGGCCGTGCCGAGATCCTCCGCGATCACGAGGCACTGGGCGCGGTGGCTCTCCACGCGCAGCACTTCGAGCATGGCTTCGAACGGGTAATCGACATAGGCGCCCTGGGAGGCGGGAGCGCCCGAGGGAATGAGAAACAGGCGTTGCAGCTGGAATGCGTGGTCGATCCGGATGGCGCCGGCGTGGCGCATATTGGCCGAGACGAGATCGCGGAAAGCGGCAAGGCCCTGCTCCTCCAGGGTGAGTGGGTTGAAGGGCGGCAATCCCCAGTCCTGACCCAGCGGACCCAGCGGATCCGGAGGCGCTCCGATGGACAATGTCGAGGCATAGCGCTCCGGCGCTGCCCAGATCTCCGAGCCGCCGCCATCGGCGCCCACGGCGAGATCCCGGTAGAGACCGATGGGGAGGCCTGCAGTTTGGGCCTGCTTGGCAGCTTTATCCAGTTGAATGTCGGCCAGCCATTGCAGCCAGGCATGGAAGGCCACGCGTTTCGCATGATCCAAGCGAAACCGCCTGACCGCCACGGAATGGACCGAGCGATACTCCTCCGGCCATGCACCGATCCAGGGCCGGCCCTGCTCCCGGAAATGCTCGGAGAGCGCCTCGAAGGTGGCGTGCGCCTCCAGGGCTTCGCCGCCTGCACGACGGAACGCCTCGAAGGCGGTGTGGGTGCCTGATTTTTGGAAATGCATCCACAGGAGATAGAGAAGCGGGCGCTTGAATGCCCAGACTTCGGCATAATCGATGAGCTGCGCGCTTCGGAGGCGAGCGAGGTGCGCCTGCATTTTCGAATCTTGGAGCAGCCTCTGCGCACCGCTCTCAGCAAAACCTTCCACGACTGCTGGGTCGATATAGATGCTCTCGAGGAACAGGCGTGAGGACGGGGAATAGGGGGATATCTTGGAGCGATCCGATGCGAAGAGCGCGTGAACGGGGCTGAGGCCGAGGAACGCCCCGCCGAGGCGACTGATGTCTTCGGCGAAGAGCCCCACATCGGAATAGCCGCCGATGCCGAAATCATGTTCCGAGCGTAGCGAGTAGATCTGCGCCGTCGCACCCCAGAGCTTTGTTTCTCCTTGGAGAGCCTCAGGCTCCCAGCATCGGAGTGGAGCGGCGATGATGGTCGTCTCCCTGTCGCCGAGCCGGAGCCGGTGATAGCCCATCGGCAGGGCGGGAAGGTTCAGGGCGACTTCGCCCTTGGCGAGCCGCCCCTCATGCACGGTGCCATCCTCTTCGATCAGGATCCATGCCGGCTGAACAGGAGAGGCGCGGAATTCAATCGTCGCAGGCTGTTCCGCAACGACCGTGATGACGGCCGGGAGCGGACCGTTTTTCAAACGCTCCAGACGGGCGAGGCTCTCCTGCGCGCCGGACTCGGACGAGATGTCGAGCCCAAGGCCAGCAAGCAGCGCTTGCCGGGTGGCCGGGCTGGTCTGAACGCTCTTGCCGAACGCGTCGGTGTAGTCAGAGGAAATACCGATAAGGGCGGCCATGCGCTCCAACAGAGCGTCCAGCGTGCTCATGCCGATATTCCTTTCCTGACGATCGCGCTCCATGGTGGAAGCTGGTGGTCTTCTTCCGACACATCGACGCCTGGACTGGACCAGAGCACCCGAACGTCGGCATTGGCGTGCTTGCCTATGGTGCTGTCACCGAAATTCGCCGTGAGACTGAGAGTGCCTTTGGAGAAGTTCCAGGCCACATCCAGCACTTTCTCGGGCGAGATTGCATAGTGTGAGCCGCGATATTCGCTCTTGAGCAGCGGAACGATTTCCGTTCGCCTCAAATCGAGCAGATGACGGGTCCGTGACAGAGCCTCCCGATGCGGCGACCGATCGGCTTCCGTCCAGTCGATCCTGGATCGCTCGAAGGTTTTTCGGTCTGTGGGATCGGGAATCTTCTGGGACATCTCCGGATCCGTGAAGGCCTTGAAGCGCTTGAACTCCCCGCGGCGTCCATCCCGAACGGCTTTCGCCAGGTCAGGATCGCTCTCGAAATCGACGAAGAATTGAAACGGCGTTGAGGCCGCCCATTCCTCGCCCATGAACAGCAGCGGGATCTGCGGCGAGAGAAGAAAGATCGCGTGGGCGAGAGCGAGCCGCTCCGGAGGGATCAGATGCGACAGGCGCTCGCCGAAGGCACGATTGCCGACCTGATCGTGGTTCTGAAGGAAGGCCACGAAAGCCGATGGCGGCAGATGGCCTGACGGTTCGCCGCGGATGACGCCATCCTTATGTGGCGAAGGATCGCCCTGATAGGCGAAGCCTTCCGCCAGCGCCCGCGCGAGGTGCTGGAGCGGCTTGTCGGCATAATCTTCGTAATATCCTTCGTTCTCGCCGGTCAGAAGAACGTGCCAGGAATTGTGGATGTCGTCAGCCCATTGCGCCGTATGAAGCTTCGGCTTCCGGTTCTCGTCACGATGAAGCCAGCGTGCCTGGTTCGCCTCGTTCTCCAGTACGAGATGGATATGGCGATCAGGGATTGCGTGCCGGATGCGGTTCGCCAGCTCCTCGATGAAGTGGGGCTTGCCATCATCAGTGATGGCATGGACCGCATCGAAGCGCAGTCCGTCGATGTGATACTCCTCCAGCCAGTAGAGCGCGTTGTGGAAGAAGAAGTCGCGCACCGTGCGGCTGCCTTCGCCATCCACATTGATCCCGGCTCCCCACGGTGTCGGATGGCGTTCGGTGAAGAACGTCTTGGCATAGGCATGGAGATAGTTTCCGGATGGTCCGAAGTGGTTGTAGACCACGTCGAGAAACACCATAAGGCCAAGCTCGTGCGCCCGCTCGACGAGACGCTTGAGATCCTCCGGGCTGCCATAGGCTGCGTCCGGAGCATAGGGCAGGACGCCGTCATAGCCCCAGTTGCGTCGGCCCGGGAACTCGCCGATCGGCATGAGTTCGATGGCGGTCACGCCAAGGTCGCGCAAACTATCGAGCCTGCTCATCAGGCCCGCATAGGTGCCTTCCGGCGTGGCCGTGCCGACATGAACTTCGTAAAGGACGGTGTCCTCCCATAGCCGGCCCATCCAGGCGGTATCCAACCATTCGTAGGATCGCGGATCGACGAAAAGGCTGAGACCGTGAACGTCGTCCGGCTGGAAGCGGGATGCCGGATCGGGCACGACGAGGTTGCCATCGATCCTGTAGCCGTAGCGACTTCCAGGTCGCGCCTCCCGTGAGACATGGCGATACCATCCCTCGCGATCAGCCGCCAGCGGACGTTCAGTGCCATCGAGCACAAGGCTCACCTCGCGCGCCGTCGGCGCCCACAAGGCAAAGCGAACACCATCGGAGGTTATCTCAGCCCCAAAGGGCATGGAGTGAACGCGCCGCATCGGATCCCCGGAAGCTGTTCAAGGAAAGCACTTGCGAACGGGCATGTTAAGGCAATGTTCCAGATCAGATCAAAAAAACAGCCAAGCTCGGATTCATGCAACGATAGCCATGCAGATCCGGAATGGCCGGTCTCGCTGTCTGCGTTAGTCAGAAATTCTCTGAAATTCTTGCGGAACCTTCTCAAGGGGGAGTGAGTTAGACAGCGCGACTGCCTATGGCGCGGGGGTCGCTGGGGATCGCGCCAGCTGAGCGAACATGCTGGAATCATTTCAACTGGAAGCCCATGCGGCTTTCCCGACGGTGGCGCATGCCGAATTGCAGGGCGGTGTCCAGGCGTCGATTTCCGTGAAACGACGTCAGTCCATCCTTTTCGTCACCTCCGAGATCGCCGACTTCATCAAGGCTGGGGGCCTTGGTGAAGTGTCCGCGGCGCTTCCTCGAGCGCTCCGTCACCATTATGACGTGCGCATTCTGATCCCGGGCTACCGCCAGGTTCTGTCGCAGATCGGGCCGGTGGAGGAAATCGCGCGCCTGCCGGCATCGTTCGGGATTCCCGCCTGCGGCCTGGGACGTGGCACGACCCAGGACGGCTTGACGGTTTACGTTCTGCTCTGCCCTGAACTCTATGACCGCGAAGGCTCGCCTTATGTCGACAGCTACGGCGTGGATTGGAGCGACAACGACATTCGCTTCGCACGTCTCGGTCTTTCCGCAGCCGACATCGCCTGCGGCAACGGCGATCAGTTGTGGCGCGCCGATCTCCTTCACCTCAATGATTGGCCGTCCGGACTCGCATCGGCTTATCTCGCCTGGCGCGGACAGCACATCCCGACGATCCTGACCATTCACAACCTGGCCTATCAGGGGATCTTCAATCGTAACCGCCTGTCCTATCTCGGAATTCCCGATGCCGCCTTCCAGATCAACGGCGTCGAGTTCTATGGCAAGCTCTCCTTCCTGAAGGCAGGCATCTATTACTCGTCCCACATCACGACAGTCAGCTCCACCTATGCCCGTGAGATCACCCGGCCGGAATTCGGCTGCGGTCTCGACGGGTTGCTTCGGACCTGCGCGGAGCAAGGGCGGTTGGATGGCATCATCAACGGTATCGACGAAAGCTGGGATCCGAGCAGGGATCCTTATCTTGTGAGCCCATTTTCGGCCGAGAATTGCCGCGGCAAGCGCGCCAACGCCAGTAACGTGCGCAAGAATTTCGGATTGGCGCTGTCGAACGGGCCTCTTTTCGCCGTTGTGTCCCGTCTCGTCCATCAGAAGGGCGTCGACCTTGCCATCTCGGCGGCGGAAACCATCGTCTCGCAGGGCGGGCAGATCGCCGTCATCGGCCAGGGCGCGCCCCGCTTCGAGGCCGAGTTGCAGGCGCTTGCAAACCGGCATCCTGGGTCCGTCGGCGTGAAGATCGGCTATGACGAGGGGGCCGCACGACGCATGTATGCGGGCAGTGATTTCCTGCTCATGCCTTCGCGCTTCGAGCCTTGCGGCCTGAGCCAGATGTATGCACAAAGATTCGGGTCGCTGCCGATTGCGCATAGAACGGGCGGCCTCGCCGACACCATCGAGGACGGCGTCAACGGTTTCCTGTTCGGCGAACCTTCGCTCAACCGATTCAAGGATGCGATCAAGAGGGGACTCGATACGTTCCGGTCACGTCCCCGTCTCACGGCCATGCGCCGGGCGGCGATGCTGCGGCCACACGGATGGGATCGATCCGCGTCACGATATCAGGAAGTCTACGAGCGGGCATGCCGGGCGGCACTTGCGTGACTTTTCCTGCGTTACGACGATTGAGAGAATGGGCTGAACGCAGGTTCAGCCCATTTTTCGTTCACAAAGGTGGAAAGATAGTCTTTATCGTCACAATGTTGCAGCCTTATTCTTAAGCCTGTGCTGCTTTTTGAGGCAAATGAACTGTGGCCGTAATCCTGTCGCTCTTCGTCGAGAATGTCCGTTGCTCTGGGCAGCAAGAGCGAGGTCGGCACTGGCATGCTTCTTGCGTAACTCCCGACGCTGCACCTGAAACAGGGCAGCCAAGGGAGAGGACCTATGTCGATGTTGAATTTGACCCGTAGACACCTGATGGCGCTGGCCTCTGCCGCGCTGGTTTCCGGCGCCGTGATGGGAACGGCACAAGCGCAGGAGACTATCAAGGTCGGCGTTCTGCACTCTCTGTCCGGCACGATGGCGATCAGCGAGACGACGCTGAAGGATGTCATGCTGATGCTCATCGAGGAGCAGAACAAGAAGGGCGGTTTGCTCGGCAAGAAACTCGAAGCCGTCGTGGTCGATCCGGCTTCCAACTGGCCTCTCTTTGCCGAGAAGGCGCGCGAACTGATCAGCCAGAACAAGGTTTCGGCGGTGTTCGGATGCTGGACATCGGTGTCCCGCAAATCCGTGCTGCCGGTGTTCAAGGAACTCAACAGCATCCTCTTCTATCCGGTGCAATATGAGGGCGAGGAGAGCGAGCGGAACGTATTTTACACGGGTGCTGCGCCGAACCAGCAGGCCATCCCGGCAGTCGATTATCTCGCCAAGGAAGAGAAGGTCGAGCGCTGGGTCCTCGCCGGCACCGACTACGTCTATCCGCGCACGACCAACAAGATTCTCGAAGCTTATTTGAAGTCCAAGGGCGTGAAGGCCGAGGACATCATGATCAACTACACACCGTTCGGTCATTCCAATTGGCAGACCATCGTGGCCGATATCAAGAAGTTCGGTTCGGCCGGGAAGAAGACCGCCGTGGTTTCCACCATCAACGGCGATGCCAACGTGCCGTTCTACAAGGAGCTCGCCAACCAGGGCGTGAAGGCGACGGATATTCCGGTCGTCGCCTTCTCGGTCGGTGAGGAAGAACTTGCCGGCATCGACACGAAGCCTCTCGTCGGACACCTGGCCGCCTGGAACTACTTCCAGTCTGTCGACACGCCCGACAACAAGGCGTTCATCGAGAAGTGGAAGGCTTTCACCAAGAACCCGAAGCGCGTCACCAACGACCCGATGGAAGCTCACGTGATCGGTTTCAACATGTGGGTGAAGGCGGTCGAGAAAGCCGGCAGCACCGATCCGGACAAGGTGATCGATGCCATCGTCGGCGTCGAGGTTCCGAACCTGACGGGCGGCGTCTCCAGGATGCTCCCGAACCACCACATCACGAAGCCGGTTCTCATTGGCGAGATCAAGGAAGACGGGCAGTTTGAGACCGTCTCGCAGACTGATGCGCTCGTGCCGGGCGATGCCTGGTCCAAGTATCTGGAAGGTTCGAAGGACCTGATTGCCGACTGGAAGGATCTCAAGTGCGGCAACTACAACACTGTCACGAAGAAGTGCGGCGCCTGATCGCCTGACCCTTGGGGGCGGCCTGCTGGCCGTCCTCGCCTTATCCTCTGTTCGAAGTTGATGGCATGACCAGCTTGCGCGGCCTTCTGAAGGCCTTCGTTCTGCTCATCGGCATGGCGTCCACCGCCATGGCAGGACCTTATGAGGACGCTCTGCCCAAGTTCGCGGCCGACAGCTATGCCGAGACCGAGGCCGCTATCGGCGCTGTGGCGGGCAGCGGGCATAAGCAGTCCTTGAGCCTCGTCGAGGCTCTGCGCGACGGGCGGCTGATGGTCGCTAACGGACAGGTCTATATCCGTGATGTTGCGGGCACGTTCATGGATTTGGCAACCGGGCAGGCGGTCGAACCTCCCGCTGGCGCCAAGCCAGTCCGTGTGAACAACCGCGTCCGCCGTGCCATCGAAGCTGCACTTGGAAGTATGACATTACTTAGCTCGGATGCCGGGACCCGCCTTGAGGCAGCCCGGGCGGTTTTCCGCTCGCGTGACGCGGCCGCTCTTCCGACTTTTGAAAAAGCCATTGCACAGGAGAGTGACGCTGAAGTGAAGAGCGCACTTGAGAGCGCCCGTGCGGCGGTTCTCCTGAACAAACCGGATGCTTCATCGTCGGAGAAGCTGTCTGCCGTTGAGACCTTGCACGACCGTGGCGATCAGGAGGCCCTAGCCCTTCTCTCCTCTTTGCCATCAGGTACGCCTACGGACGTGTCCGATGCTGCGGCCAAAGCAGCCGAGGGCATTCGCTCCCGGTTGGCGCTCTGGAATGCCGTGCAGAATGTCTGGTACGGGATCTCCCTCGGTTCCGTCCTGCTGCTGGCAGCCATCGGCCTGTCCATTACCTTCGGTACCATGGGCGTTATCAACATGGCCCATGGCGAGATGGTCATGATCGGGGCCTATACGACCTTCCTGGTGCAGGAGGTCATCCGCACCCATGCTCCCGGTCTCTTCGGCGCCTCCCTGTTCATCGCGTTGCCGCTCGCCTTCCTCGTGGCGGGTCTGATCGGCATTCTCATCGAGCGCACGGTCATCCGTTTCCTGTACGGACGACCGCTCGAGACGCTTCTCGCCACCTGGGGCATATCCCTCATCCTGCAGCAGGGGGTGCGCACGATCTTCGGTCCCACCAACCGTGAGGTCGGCACGCCGGCATGGATGAGCGGCGCTCTAGAGATCGGGGGCTTGAGCCTCACCTATAACCGCATCGCCATCGTCGTCTTCGCCTTTGCGGTCTTCGCAGCCTTGCTTCTCGTGCTGCGGTACACGTCGCTCGGCCTGTATGTCCGTGCCGTCACGCAGAACCGGCGGATGGCGGGTTCCATGGGCATCCGGACGAACCGCATCGATGCGCTGGCCTTCGGCCTCGGATCGGGTGTCGCCGGGATCGCCGGCGTGGCGCTCTCGCAGATCGACAATGTCAGCCCCAATCTCGGGCAAGGCTACATCATCGACAGCTTCATGGTGGTCGTGTTCGGCGGCGTCGGCAATCTCTGGGGCACGCTCGTGGGCGCCATGACGCTCGGCGTCGCCAACAAGCTGCTCGAGCCCTATGCGGGCGCGGTGCTCGGCAAGATCGTTCTGCTCATTGCGATCATTCTTTTCATCCAAAGGCGTCCGCGCGGGCTCTTCGCGCTGAAAGGCAGGGCGGTCGAAGCATGACAACGCGATCCGTGCTCGATCGTCAGAGCATCATCGTCTTAGCACTACTGGGAGCGGCCGCCATTCTGGTGCCGGTTCTGAACGTGGCGGTGGAACCGGGGTCCCCGTTCCACCTGTCGGACCATCTCGTGCCGCTGCTCGGCAAGTATATCTGCTTCGCGCTGCTCGCGCTCTCGGTCGATCTGATCTGGGGCTTCTGCGGCATTCTCTCGCTGGGACACGGCGCCTTCTTCGCGCTCGGCGGCTATGCCATGGGCATGTATCTCATGCGCCAGATCGGACCACGCGGCGTCTATGCCGATCCGATCCTGCCTGACTTCAT
Organism: Microvirga lupini; assembly: GCA_000517005.1. Taxonomy (GTDB): domain Bacteria; phylum Pseudomonadota; class Alphaproteobacteria; order Rhizobiales; family Beijerinckiaceae; genus Microvirga; species Microvirga lupini. Next base: position 298,785 of record KI912045.1, on the reverse strand, counting down.
GGTGTTCCTGAACTGGAAGGAGTTGCCCTGGTTCTGGTACGGCTTCGACTGGTTCCCCTTCGCAATGCTCATGGTGCTGCTCGTACCAGGCGTCCTGGCCTTCACATTCGGCTGGTTCGCCTTCCGCTCGCGGGTGACGGGCGTCTATCTCTCCATCATCACGCAAGCGATGACATTCGCCCTCATGCTCGCCTTCTTCCGCAATGACATGGGCTTTGGCGGCAATAATGGATTGACCGATTTCAAGGATATCCTGGGCTTTCCGATCCAGGCCGCTTCGACGCGGATCGTCCTGTTCGCCCTGTCCGTTGCCGCGCTTGCCGGCGGTTATCTGCTCTGTCGCTGGGTGGTGAATTCCAAGTTCGGCAAGGTGCTCGTGGCGGTGCGCGATGCGGAGAGCCGGACCCGCTTTCTCGGGTACCGTGTCGAGCATTACAAGCTTGCCGTCTTCACGCTCTCGGCCATGCTGGCCGGAATCGCCGGGGCGCTCTACGTGCCGCAGGTCGGCATCATCAACCCGAGCGAGTTCGCGCCGGCCAACTCCATCGAGGTCGTGATCTGGGTGGCTGTTGGCGGCCGCGGCACGCTGGTGGGACCCATTCTCGGTGCTCTTCTGGTCAATGCGGGCAAGACCTGGTTCACCGGCGCGCTGCCGGAATTCTGGCTCTTTGCGCTTGGCGGTCTCTTCGTCTTCGTCACGCTCCTGATGCCGCGCGGAATTCTCGGTGCGGCCAAGGATCTTTGGGCTCGCGCCGGGCAGCGGCTGAAGCCACGGCCCATAGCTGAGCCGGTCTCACAGGCGGCGGAGTAAACCATGTCTGCACCCGTTACCCCGACGCTTCTCTACCTCGACAACGTTTCCGTGTCCTTCGACGGCTTCCGTGCCTTGAATTCGCTGTCTCTCGCGGTCGATCATGCGGAGATGCGCGCCATCATCGGCCCTAACGGTGCAGGCAAGACCACGATGATGGATGTGATCACTGGCAAGACTCGCCCGAACGAAGGCACCGCCCTCTTCGAAGGCTCGCACGATCTGACGGCGCTCGACGAAGCCGCGATTGCCGAACTCGGGATCGGTCGCAAGTTCCAGACGCCGACCGTGTTCGAGATGCACAGCGTCGAAGACAACATTCTGCTCGCGCTCAAGGAAAACCGCTCTCCTTTCGCGACTCTGTTGTCGCGGCGCACCGCTCGGGAGCGTGAGCGGATTGATGCCCTTCTGGAGCGGGTGCGCCTGACGGCCCATCGTCACCGCAAGGCGGGGGAATTGTCACATGGCCAAAAGCAATGGCTCGAGATCGGCATGTTGCTGGCGCAGCAGCCCAAGCTCCTCTTGATCGACGAGCCCGCTGCCGGCATGACGGATCAGGAAACGGCGGACACGGCCGATCTCCTGCGCGACATCGCGAAGACGCAGGCCGTCATCGTGGTGGAGCACGACATGACCTTCGTGCGCGATCTCGACGTAAAGGTCACATGCCTTCACGAGGGCTCGGTGCTCGCCGAGGGATCTCTCGATGCAGTGAGCGCCAACGAGCGCGTGATCGAGGTTTATCTGGGGCGGTGACGATGCTTTCGGTCGAGAATCTCTCTCTGTATTACGGTGCCGCACAGGCGTTACGCGGTGTATCCGTTGCTGCCCCCATCGGCGAGGTCACTTGCGTGCTCGGCCGGAATGGTGTCGGCAAGACGTCGTTGCTGCGCGCCATCGCCGGGCATCGGCCGATCGCGGGTGGGAGCATCCATTTCGAGGGCCGGGACATCGCACGCCTGAAACCCTTCGAGCGGGCGGCTCTCGGAATCGCCTATGTTCCGCAAGGCCGGGAGATCTTTCCGCTCCTGATCGTCAAGGAGAATCTTGAGACCGGCTTTGCCCCTTTGAAGCGTGGCGAGAAGACGGTCCCCGACGAGGTTTTCGAGCTGTTTCCGGTCCTCAAATCCATGCTGGGCCGGCGGGGCGGCGATCTGTCCGGCGGCCAGCAGCAGCAATTGGCTATCGGACGTGCGCTGGTCACCCGTCCGCGCCTGCTCGTGCTCGACGAGCCGACGGAAGGAATTCAACCGTCCATCATCAAGGATATCGGTCGGGCGATTACCTACTTGCGCGAACGGAAGGATATGGCCATCCTCCTGGTCGAGCAATATTTCGACTTCGCCCGCGAGTTGGCCGATCGTTTCGTCGTCATGGAGCGCGGCGAGATCGTTCAACATGGCGACCGTTCGGCGCTTGAGGGAGATGATGTACGTCAGCGCTTGGCCATTTGATGGCGTCTCCCAATCAGTCTCTCAACAGCGTCAGCGTGCCGTCGGTCGTGTTGCGTTCAGCGCAGCGGGCTTGAGCGGCCGTACCCGTCCCATGCGGATCGAAGAGAGCGGATCCATGCGCATCAGGCTCCCGAAAGGCGAGGGGAGCGGGCTCGATACCGTACTGGTTAATACAGCTGGTGGCATTGCCTGTGGTGATCGCTTTTCCGTGGAGATCGACGTGCGCTCCGGCGCTTCGGTGACGGTTGCAACACCTGCAGCCGAGAAGGTCTATCGCTCGGATGGGCCGGTTGCGGAGCTGGCGGTCGCTCTCAAGGTTGAGGCCGGCGCACGGCTCGACTGGCTGCCGCAGGAGACCATTCTGTTCGACAGGGCAAGGCTTGGACGGAGCCTCAGTGCCGAGATGCCTGAGGATGCGAGCCTGACTGTGTTCGAGGCCGTCGTGTTCGGGCGTGAGGCTCGGGCCGAGTGCATTACGGACGGCCTGTTCGAGGATCGCTGGCGCATTCGGCGTGGAGATCGGCTCATCTATGCCGATACGCTGCGGCTCGAAGGTCCGATTGCCGACCTCCTCTGGAAGCCCAGCGTCGGAAAGGGCGCCCGTGCCTTTGCTACCTTGATCCATGTGGCACCGGATGCCGAGGCGCGCCTCGATTCCGTGCGCGAGCAGCTCTCCTCTATCAACGGCTGCGATGCCGCGGCCAGCGCCTGGAACGGGCTCCTCGCCGTCCGCTTCTGCGCCATGGCCATTGAGGCATTGCGCAATGCCGCCATTCCGTTTCTGCTCGCCTTTCGCGGCGAGCCCTTGCCTCGTGTCTGGCTCAGCTAGGGTCGAACCATGCAACTCACTCCCCGTGAAAAAGACAAGCTTCTGATTGCCATGGCCGCCATGGTCGCCCGCCGCCGCCTGGAGCGCGGAGTGAAGCTCAATCATCCGGAAGCCATTGCCCTCATCACCGACACGGTCGTTGAAGGCGCGCGAGACGGCCGCTCCGTTGCCGAGCTGATGGAAGCCGGTGCGCATGTGATCACCGCCGATCAGGTCATGGAAGGCGTCGCCGAGATGATCCACGACGTGCAGGTGGAGGCGACTTTCCCGGACGGTACTAAGCTCGTCACCGTGCATCACCCAATCCGCGGTGCAGCTTCCAAGGACGTTCCGGGCGAGGTGATGGCGCAGGAGGGCGAGATCGTTTTCAACGAGGGTGCCGAGCGCATCGTGCTGACCGTCGCCAATACAGGTGACCGCCCGGTCCAGGTCGGCAGCCATTATCATTTCTTCGAGACGAACCCGGCTTTGTCCTTCGACCGCGAGAAGGCCCGAGGCATGCGGCTCGACATCGCCCCCGGCACGGCGGTGCGCTTCGAGCCCGGCGCGACGCGTGAGGTTGTGCTGGTGCCGCTTTCCGGCAAACGCGAAGTCTATGGATTCCGCCAAGGCGTGATGGGAGCGCTGTGATGTCGAATGGAAGAAAGCCCGCTTCTCTCCCGCGATCCGGCTATGCCGACATGTTCGGCCCGACCAAAGGTGACCGCATCCGCCTCGCCGATACGGCACTCGTAATCGAGGTGGAGAAGGACTTCACCACCTATGGCGAGGAGGTGAAGTTCGGCGGCGGCAAGGTGATCCGCGACGGCATGGGGCAGGCGCAGACGACGCGCGCGGAAGGCGCTGTCGATACCGTCATCACCAATGCGGTGATCCTCGATCATTGGGGTATCGTGAAAGCCGATATCGGGATCAAGGGCGGGTTGATCGCAGCCATCGGCAAGGCCGGCAATCCGGACGTGCAGTCCAACGTCGACATCATCATCGGGCCGGGCACGGAGATCATAGCTGGTGAGGGCAAGATCATCACGGCTGGCGGCTTCGACTCGCATATCCACTTCATCTGCCCGCAGCAGATCGAAGAGGCGCTCATGTCCGGCATCACCACGATGCTGGGCGGTGGAACGGGGCCTGCGACTGGCACCTTCGCCACCACCTGCACGCCGGGACCGTGGCATATCGCGCGTATGATCGAAGCGGCCGACGCTTTTCCGATGAATCTCGCCTTCACCGGCAAGGGCAATGCCTCCAAGCCGGGTGCCCTGGAAGAAATGATCCAGGCCGGCGCCTGCGCGCTGAAGCTGCATGAGGATTGGGGCACGACGCCGGCTGCCATCGATTGCTGCCTCTCGGTTGCCGATGCCTATGATGTCCAGGTGATGATCCATACCGACACGCTCAACGAATCCGGCTTCGTCGAGGACACGATTGCGGCCTTCAAGGGCCGCACAATCCACGCCTTCCATACGGAGGGGGCGGGCGGCGGACATGCGCCAGACATCATCAAGGTGGCGGGTCTTCCCAACGTGCTGCCGTCCTCCACCAATCCGACGCGGCCCTATACGGTGAACACCATCGACGAGCATCTCGACATGCTCATGGTCTGCCACCACCTCTCGCCGTCGATCCCGGAGGATCTCGCCTTCGCCGAAAGCCGCATACGCAAGGAGACCATTGCGGCGGAAGATATCCTGCACGATATCGGCGCGCTCTCGATGATGTCGTCCGACAGCCAGGCCATGGGTCGCGTCGGCGAGGTCATCATCCGCACATGGCAAACGGCGCACAAGATGAAGGTCCAGCGCGGTGCGCTTCCCGGAGAGACGGGTGACAACGACAATTTTCGCGCCCGTCGCTATGTGGCGAAATATACGATCAATCCGGCCATCGCCCATGGGGTCTCCCGACATATCGGTTCAGTCGAAGTCGGCAAGCTCGCCGATCTCGTGGTCTGGAGCCCGGCCTTCTTCGGCGTGAAGCCCGATCTCGTGCTCAAGGGCGGCGCCATCGCGGCGGCACTCATGGGGGATCCGAACGCGTCGATCCCGACGCCGCAGCCGGTGCATTACCGACCGATGTTCGGGGCCTATGGCCGGGCGCTTGCCACGACCTCGCTCACGTTCGTATCGAAGGCTGCGGTGGAAAATGGTTTGGCGGAAAAGCTCGGTGTTCAGAAGCAGCTCGTCGCCGTCGAGAACGTCCGCGGCGGGATCGGCAAGAAGGACATGGTGCTCAACGATGCGACGCCCGTGATCGAAGTCGACCCTGAAACCTACGACGTTCGCGCCGACGGCGAACTGCTCGTCTGCGAACCGGCACAAGTCCTTCCCATGGCTCAACGCTATTTCCTGTTCTGACATGATCCGCGCCACATCCATTATCCGCCGTGAAGCCGTCGAGCAGGACCGCATCGTCGATGTCATTACCCTCGATCATAGTGACCGGCACCGCCGCCGCATCATGCTCAATGCGGATGGTGGAACCGCCTTCCTGCTCGATCTCGATAAGGCCGATGTGCTGGAGGACGGCGATGCCATAAGGCTGGAAAGCGGCTGGCTCGTCGAGGTGAGGGCCGCACCGGAAAAACTCGTGGAGATCACGACTGCAGATCCGCTCGAACTCCTGGCCCTCGCCTGGCATATCGGCAACCGGCACGTGCCGGCGGAGATCACGCGGGAGGCGATCTATATCGCCTATGACCATGTGCTGGTCGATATGCTGCTCGGGCTGGGTGCCAAGGTCGAGATCGTCGAGCGCCCCTTCCGACCTGTGCGTGGTGCCTATCACCATCACGAGCATGGAGGCCATTCCCACCACCACGGGCACGGCCATGGATGATGCATCCTTGAAAGCACAGGGTTTGGGACGGGAGGGGACAATCCTGCCGCTCTTCGCCTGGCTCTCGCCGTCCTATCCTGTCGGCTGCTATGCCTATTCGCACACCATGGAATGGGCGGTGGAAGCTGGAGATGTCACCGACGAAGCAACTCTTGTCGCATGGCTGACCGATCTGCTCACGCTCGGCCTCGGCCGCAACGATGCCATTCTTCTGAGCCACGCCTACCGGGCCATTGAGCAGAGCGACCGTGGGGCTCTTGAAACGGTCAACGAACTCGCTCTCGCCCTGTCGCCCTCCGCCGAGCTTTACCTCGAGACCAGCCAGCAGGGGCGCAGCTTCCTCGATGCGACGCTCGCGGCCTGGCCCTCGCCGCGGCTATTTCTGCTCGAAGGCGATGTTGCCTTTCCTGTCGCCATCGGCATGGCAGCAGCAGCGCATGGCATTCCGTTGCCGATCACATCGCAGGCCTATCTCTTCGGACTCGTGCAGACGCTCGTTTCCGCGGCCATCCGTCTGGCGCCGATCGGGCAGACCGCAGGCATTCGCGTGTCCGCGGCACTTGCCGGCATAGTGCAGGACGTTGCGCAGCAGGGGATGGCTCTCACGCTCGACGATATCGGCGGCTCGACCTTCCGGGCCGATCTCGGCTCCTTCCATCATGAAAACCAGTATACGAGGCTTTTCCGCTCATGACTTCTCACACGGGACCCCTTCGCGTCGGCATCGGCGGGCCGGTCGGCTCCGGCAAGACGGCCCTGATGGAGGCGCTCTGCAAGACATTTCGCGAGCGCTACGACATCTGCGCGATCACGAACGACATCTACACCAAGGAGGATGCGCGCCTCCTGACCGTCGCCGGCGCGCTGCCAGTAGAACGCATCATGGGTGTCGAGACGGGCGGATGCCCGCACACGGCCATTCGCGAGGACGCCTCCATCAACCTTGCAGCCATCGCCGCCATGCGCAAGCGTTTTCCCTCGCTCGATATCGTGCTGGTGGAATCCGGCGGCGACAATCTGGCGGCGACGTTCTCACCCGAGCTCGCCGATCTGACGATCTATGTCATCGACGTGGCCGGCGGCGAGAAGATCCCGCGCAAGGGAGGCCCCGGCATCACGCGCTCCGATCTCCTCGTGGTCAACAAGATCGATCTGGCGCCTTATGTCGGCGCTGACCTCGCGATCATGGAAGAAGATACCAAGCGCATGCGCGGCCAGCGTCCCTACGTGTTCAGCAATATCCGCGACGGCGTCGGAGTTGATGCCATCGCCAAGTTCATCGAACAGGCCGGCGGCCTGTCGTCAGCGGCCTAAAAGGGGGATCTCCAGGATGTTCAAGCGCTCCGTTCTTGCCACCATGTTGTTAGTGGCAGCCACGCCCGCTTTGGCCCATACGGGACATGGTTCAGCGTCAGGCTTTATTGCAGGTTTCTCGCATCCTTTGGGAGGCCTCGATCATGTCCTTGCGATGGTGAGCGTCGGTCTCTTCGCGGCTCTGCTCGGAGGGCAGGCCCTGTGGGCGCTTCCCGCAAGTTTCGTGGGAATGATGCTGGTTGGTAGAGTTCTTGGTCTAACCGGCATTGAGGTTCCCGCCGTTGAACTTGGCATCGCCTTGTCCATCGTGGTTCTGGGCGCCATCGTGACCTGGGGACGGCAATGGCCAATCCAGGCGGCGGTTGCACTCGTCGGCGTCTTTGCGGTCTTCCACGGCTATGCACACGGCGCGGAGATTCCGGTCGAATCCGACGCAGTTCTCTACAGCCTGGGATTCGCCCTCGCGACCGCAATGCTGCATAGCGCCGGCATCGTCGCCGGACTGCTCACACTCGGCCATATCAGCATCATGCGGCTTGCCGGCGCGGCGGTGACCATGACCGGCCTCGTCATTGCTGTTGTCTAAGGTATCGCCTCGATGCTTCTATTTCGCCGGATCTGCACGATAAGCCCCGGCCATGCTGCGGATCTCGGCGATTTTCGACTCGAAGGCTGACCAGTCATCATCCGCCGCAATGGGTGCCCAAAGCGCCTCGACCTCATCGATCAGCATGGTGCAGGGGGTAGGGCGTGCAAAATAGGGATGATCGATCCGAACTTCGGGTGCTGAATCGAAGGTGCCGAGGGCCGCACGCAAGGGTTCGAAGAATGGTTGCGTGTAGAAATCGGCAGAGGGGCTATTCTCTGCACGATGCGCACTCGGAAGCCCGCCATACCAATCAAAGAACGTCTGCTCGAACGGAGCTTTGCTCTCGTGCAGGAATGTCCATAAGGCTTTGGCCAGCACTCCGTCCTGTTCGAAACCTTTGGACCGGAGTCCGAGACGGCGCATGATGGCACGAGCGAATTCCCGGTGAAGAGCAGGCTCGAATGTTGTGAGCGCCTGCTCGAGACTGCTTTGTTGGGCTAAGGGCAGCAGGCATTCCGCCAGACGAAACAGGTTCCACAAAAGCGTATCGGGCTGCCGTCCGAAGGCATAAAGACCGGTCTCGTCGAAATAGGCAGCCGTGAAACCGGGCTCATAGACGGGCAGGAAGCGCCACGGACCATAGTCGAAGCTTTCCCCCGTGACGTTGATGTTATCGGTGTTGAGCACGCCGTGCACGAAACCCGCTGCCATCCATTGCGCACCCATGCGGGCCACCCGTCGGCACACTTCTTCCAGAAACGCAGTTGCGCGATCCCCCCCGTCTTCACGCCAGACATCCGGCATGTAGGTTCGAATGGTGTAGTCGAGCAGCTTGCGGAGATTGTCGGTCTCGTCCAGGTAGAGCAGACGCTGGAAGGTTCCAATGCGGATGTGAGAATGGCTGAGACGCACCAGAACCGACGAGCGGGTGGGGGAAGGTTCGTCGCCGCGTTCGAGTTCCTCGCCCGTTTCGATCAGGCTGAAGGATTTCGAGGTCTCGACCCCAAGTGCTTCGAGCATTTCGGTCGCCAGGATCTCCCGTACGCCACCCTTCAGGGTCAGGCGGCCATCCGCATGGCGTGACCACGGCGTTTGCCCGCTGCCTTTCGTGCCGAGGTCAAGCAGCCTGCCATCCTGCACATCATGGAGTTGGGCAAAAAGAAAGCCGCGCCCATCTCCCAGATGCGGATTGTAGGTTCGGAATTGATGACCATGATAGCGCAGAGCGAGAGGCTGCTCGAAACTGCCCGGAAGCGGCGTGAAGCGCCCGAAATGATCGATCCACTCTTCGTCGCTGAGCGACCCGAGACCTACCCGCTCGGCCCAGCGCTGGTTACGGTATCGCAGGATATGTCGAGGGAATTGCGCCGGCCGGACGATGTCATAGAAATCCGAACCGAGTTCCTGGTGGCGTGTCGCGGCACGATAGGCGGCAGAGGTGGGCATTTACGATATCCCATGAACTCGGGTTCAATTCCAAGCGAACCGAAATGTTCAGAATTGTCGGGGCAGATCAAGCCGACCTTGAGAGAGGCCAATGCAGAGCCCCGATTGCCGAAGCAGCGAAGGCGATAAATCGAAATATAAACCTATACAATGTTTCAAAATACAATGAATTTGAACAACCGTGCCTGTCTGCCGAAAAATTATGCACGATCGGCACATTGGCAAAAAGCTCTGCCTTTTCCTTGCGTTCCGCTCCGTTGTTCAAGCTTTGGAATGTCGTCGTCTAAGCAATTTGTGCTTTGGTCTATTGGCTGTGATCGAGAGGTCCCCTAGGATTCTTGAATCAAAGCAGACGGGAGGAAGGTTTATGGCATTCAAGGATGTGCTGAGCCTTTGCGGCCGGATTGGTCTGATCGTGGCTGCGTTCGCATTCGTCGCCGGGATCATTGCAGGTCCTCTCCTTGAAAGAATCTGGTCGTCACCGCTGACGGTCACGCAAAACAACGATAATCCTCTCCCGGTTCCGCCCAAGGTCCCCGCCGATCCTCAGACGGGGAAACCGGGCTAACACCTTTTTAGAGATCTCTGGTTCATACCACATCATCGCCGGTGCAGGCAGGAATGCAGCTCCTCTTCGGGAAGGGTGCGATGAGCAGCGAGTCGCTTTTACGGCAAGAGATCCGTGACTCTCTTGGTTTCGTCCGCAGCATGATCGATCATTATTCGGGCCTCTACTCGGGCGAGAATCTGACCCGGGACGTCCTTCGTTTTTGCGACGACATAACAGCATCCGGGGAGCCGCACCCCCGGTTGAAGGAAGCGCGGCGCATCGTCGAGGAGCGCTGTCGTCAGCTGGCCCAAGCAACCGATCGCTTTGCTCAACGCGATCCGGCTTCGATCGCGGCCATGCGGGCGCAGGCCGTCGCTGCCATCGATATGTTCCAGGATGCCGCTTTCGAATGGCGCAAGACCCGCACGACCATTCCGTCCTCCGGACGCTTGCTCCGCAGGAAAAGCCTTTAACGCCTTGTTAGTCTTGAGCCGCGTTACAGGCGCTTGGGCTTGATCGACGCCGTAACCGGCACATCTACCACTTCTGGCTCTGGCAAAGGATCGCTCTTCGGCATGTCGAGCCCATAGACATCATCGCGGAAATGCACGGCGCCGTCTGCTGTCGCATAGCCGGTCAGATAAACCCAGGCGACGGGGACAGGCTTCTCGAGACGGACATCCTGACGCGCAGCGCTGGCGATGGCTGCATCGATCGCTTCTCTCGCCCATGGGCCTGCTTGTCCATTCGTGCCGCGCAGCAGCCATTCGGCGAAATCGGCGACATCGGCCACGCGAACGCAGCCTGATGAATGAAAGCGTACATCTTGCGCGAAGAGCTGCTTCTTGGGCGTGTCGTGCATGTAAACCGCATGCTTGTTCGGCATGTCGATGCGGATCTGCCCGAGCGAATTGATCGCGCCGGGATCCTGACGCAGCGTGTAGTTCACCGCATTCTGCGTCGACCAATCGAGGGTTTTCGGATCGATCTCCTGACCTTTCGCATCGAGAATGCGAATCTTCATCTTTTCCAGGTAGGCGGGATCCTTGCGAACATGGGGAATGATATCCTTCTTGATCAAGGGAACCGGCACTGTCCATGTGGGATTGAGATTGACGGCGGTGATGCGGGTTTCGACAGTCGGCGAGGGGCGGTCTACCTTGCCGGCGATGGCGACAAAGCGGCGAACCACTTGCCCGCGCTCCACCGCCTCGACAGCAGCAGAGGGAATGTTCACGACCACATAGCGGTCGCCGAAGGAAAAGGTGGAAGCTGCCAGCCGTTGAGCGGAGGCCGTGAGTTGCCGGTGACGCGTGAGGGCCGGGACATTCAGCGCCTCCAGGGTTCGCGCCCGTACGGCGCCCGATTCCGGCAGACCGTAGCGAGCTTGGAACCGTTTGACCGAACTGGTTAGTTCCGCGTCGAAGACTAGGCTTGTGGTGAGATCCGCAGAAAGATCGCCCTCTGAAGCAAGGCGTTGCCGAAGAGTCGCGACGAGCGGGCCCTTGTCGCCCGCCTTCAGAACTGTGCCCGCGGGCAGGGTTGGCCATCCTCCCGCCTCTGTAATGCGCTTATAGGTCCAGGCTGCCCGCATCGTGTTGATGAAGGTGCCTGCGTCGAGAGTGGGGCGGGGATCCTGCGAGATCGAAACGACAGGCGCAGGTGCAGTCTTCGCGACAGGCTTGGCAGGTGCTGCGGCTGCTGCGTTCGGTCGCAGGCTCGCTCCTGCAGCGGATGGTGCCGGGGAGCTCGGTGACGCCTGAACCGGAACGGTTGGAGGAGCGTTCTCGGAAGCCGCAAAGGCACCCGGATTGCTCAAGGTGGAGCACGAGAGCAGAGCCAATCCTAGGCAGAGACGTTGAGCATTCCCATAGGTCATGCCCGGACTATGGGCGACGATGGTTTATAAAATGCTGCAACTGGGGTCCGGAAGCACCGGTAGCGAACGGATTCTGCCTAAAGGACTTAATACTGAAACCGTCTTGATCGCGAGGAGCCTATGACGTCCGAGGAAATCAAGGAACTTAACGCTGCGCGTGAAAACCTCGTGAAGCGGCGCAGGGAGATGGCGCGGCAGATTTCCGATGCGCCTCTCCCTTCTGTCGAGATGGCGGAGGAGCTTACGAAAATTCTCATGGCGATCGAAGCCCTGGATAGAGCCCTCAACGAGGCGGGCCACCCTTACATGAGCCAAGGCGTCGTGGAGCAGCTCAGGGCCGATAGTTGATTCCTAGAGCATCGGCTTCGGCCGAAGAACAAACATGTCTCTTGCGCTTGCTACTCACGCGACCGATGCCAGCTCCATGAGCATGTCGACAAGCGGGTCATTCGGGTCGGCAAGACCGGCGACGACGTCGAAATGGTGAGCATCGGACACTTCATGGTATTCCGTTGCAATGCCCGCCTGGCCCCAGTGCTCGACGATTGCATGAGACTGGCGCAGGAATTCGCTGCTCTCAGCCCCGCCAACCACCGCGATGAGACGTCCGCTTTTTGGCGGATCCCACTCCAGCGGACTCATGCGATGCGCCTCCTCGACCGTGAGACCGAGAGCCTTGTTGAGCGAGGTCGGGACCAGCGGGAGCAGGTCGAACAGACCGGAAATCGGCATGGCGGCGCGGACAGGTATCCGTAAATTGTCCGGGCGGGCCATGAGGCATGCCGCCAGATGTCCGCCGGCCGAATGACCGCTTGTGATGAGAGGGCGGCCCATGCGCTCCATGACGAAATTGGCCGCGGCCTCGATCTCGGAGACGATGTCGGCGAGTTTGGCGGCAGAGGCGAGCGTATAGCTCGGGATCGCGACCGTCAGTCCGCGCTCGTTGGCGCCGCGCGCCAAGTGGCTCGACGTGGATTTGTCGAGCGCCTGCCAGTAGCCGCCATGAATGTACAAGACAACCGGCCGGCCGGCATCGCCGCTCTGTGGATAGAAGAGATCGAGCCGCTGTCGTTCGCCGGGTCCATAGGCGAGATCCAGGTCGCAGCGCGCGCTCTCGCGATAGGCGGCGGAATCCCGCTGCCAGCCCGCGATATGAACGGGGTGTTCGGGAACGCGCGCCCGGTTGTTGTACTCGGCCTCCAGGTCGAGTTCTTCGGCTGCCATCGCGGCTGTCCTCAAACGTGCAGATACCGGTCCTTGAGGCTGGTGTCGGTCATGAGTTCCTCGCTCGTTCCGGTCCAGACCGAGCGGCCCTTCTCGATGATCACATGACGATCGGCGAAGGTCGCCAGCGCGCCGATGTTCTTGTCGATCACCAGGATCGACTGACGTTCGCCCTTGAGGCGCTTGAGGCAGGCCCAGATCTCGGCGCGGATCAGCGGCGCCAATCCCTCGGTGGCCTCATCGAGGATGAGCAGTTTCGGGTTGGTCATGAGTGCGCGGCCGATGGCCAGCATCTGCTGCTCGCCGCCGGAGAGCTGCGTGCCCAGGTTGCCGCGCCGCTCCTTCAGGCGCGGGAACAGGTCGTAGACCGCATCGAGCGTCCAGCGGCGGGAGCCTGTTCTGGCCGATGCCGTGGCAACAAGATTCTCTTCCACCGTCAGCGTCGGAAAGATCTGCCGGCCTTCCGGCACGAGGCCGATGCCGGTCTGCGCAATCCGATAGGGGGCGAGTCCCGTCACAACTGCACCATCGAAGCGTACCTCGCCGCCACGGGGGCGGAGCAGGCCCATGATGGAGCGTATGGTGGTGGTCTTGCCCATGCCGTTGCGGCCGAGCAGCGTCACCACTTCGCCGGCATTGACCTCGATCGAAATGTCGAAGAGGACCTGTGCAGCGCCATAGGACGCCTGAAGCTGTCGGACGGAGAGCATCAGACCATCTCCTCTTCGCCGAGATAGGCGGCGCGAACTTCTGGGTTCTCTCTGATCCGTTCGGGCGTGTCCGTGGCGATCACGCGGCCATAGACGAGAACGGAGACGCGATCCGCCAGGGAGAAGACCGCGTCCATATCGTGCTCGATCAGCACAATCGTGAGATGGTTTTTCAGACGCCGCAGGGTTTCGACCACACGCTGGGATTCATCATGGCCGGTGCCGGCGAGAGGTTCGTCGAGCAGCAACAGCTTCGGCGCAGTCGCAAGACCGATGGCGAGTTCGAGCTGACGCTTCTCGCCATGGGACAACAGGCCCGCCGGAATGTGAGCGCGTGCGGCGAGCCCGACCTGGGTCAGGCAATCCATGGCGGGTTCGTTCAGTGCTTTTTCCTGCGATGCATTGCCGAAGAAGCGGAAGCTCGAACCCGAGCGCGCCTGAACCGCCAGCGCCACATTCTCGAGAGCCGAGAAGCCCGGCAGGATCGAGGTGATCTGGAAGGAGCGGGCAAGCCCGCGTCTGACTCGCTGCGGCATCGAAAGATGTGTCACGTCCTCTCCGCCGAACAGGATGGACCCGGAATCCGACGCCAGCGTGCCGGAAATCTGATGGATCAGGGTCGTCTTGCCCGCACCATTGGGGCCGATGATGGCGTGCAACTCGCCGGGCTGGACGGACAGGCTGACATCGTCGGTGACGACGAGAGCGCCATAGGCTTTGCGAACATGACGGAGTTCAAGCAAGGGCTCAGCCATGGTGAGGTCTCCGCAGCAGGCCCATGATTCCGCCTCTGACGAACAGAACGATCAGAACGAGGAGAGGGCCGAACACCATCTTCCAGTTCTCGGCGAGATGAGCACGAGCCTCTTCGCTCAGGAAGAAGCTCAACGTATGCAGGATCTCCGGCAGGAACTCCTCCAGCAGCAGGAAGGCGGCGGCGCCGATGATGGCGCCATGCAGAGAACCGAGTCCGCCGAGCACGACCATGAAGATCAGTTCGCCGGAGCGCTGCCACGTCATGAAAGCCGGGCTCACGAACTCCGCCTGGTTCGCCAGCAGGCATCCGGCGAGCCCCGCCATCATGCCGCTGAGCACATAGGCTGCGAGCTGAAAGCGGAAAGGTTGGAAGCCGATGGCTTCCATGCGAACGGCGTTTTCCCGGGTTCCGCGCAGGACACGCCCGAACCTTGATGCGACAACGGATCGGGAGAACGCATAGGCCCCGAAAAGGCAGAGCAGGCACACCCAGTAGAAGGTGAAATCGTTCTCGAGAATGCCGGACCCGGCCACGAGGCTGCGCGACGACAGCGTCATGCCGTCGTCGCCGCCATAGGCCGCCAGGGACGTGGCGAGAAAGTACAGCATCTGGCCGAAGGCGAGGGTGATCATGATGAAATAGACACCCTTGGTCCGCAGCGAGATCGCTCCTGTAATCAGAGCGAAGATAGCGGAGGCTACGAGCGCGACCGGGATCTCCACGAGAGCATCCTCGATGCCGTGGCTGGCGAGGATGCCGACTGCATAACCGCCGAGTCCCAGGAAGGCCGCGTGGCCGAAGCTCACCAGCGCGCCGTAGCCGAGGATGAGGTCGAGCGCCATGGCGGCAATGCCGAAGATCATCACACGGGTCAGCAGGGACAGGACATAGCCCTCCGCACCGGAGAACGTGGCAAGCAATGGGGCTGCCGCAAAAGCTGCGAAGAGGACGATGGGTATGATCTCGAACCGTGTGGTGAGCGACGGCATGGGAGCGGAGGGCGTTTGCGCGAGCTCGGTCATGTCGCACCCTAGCGTTTCACAGGAAACAGGCCGGACGGGCGGAAGAACAGCACCGCAGCCATGAAGATGTAGATCAGCATCGGGGCGATGGCCCGGCCGGTCTGGCTTGCGGCTGCGGGATCGAGCACGAGGCGCAGCAGATTCGGAGCGAAGGTGCGTCCGACTGTATCCACCAGACCGATCAGGAGCGCCGCGAGAAATGCGCCGCGGATCGAGCCGATTCCACCGATTACGATGACCACGAAAGCGAGAATCAGGATGTTGTCGCCCATGCCCGGTTCGACCGAAAGGATCGGCGCCACCATTGCCCCGGCAAAGCCTGCGAGCATGGCACCGAAGCCGAACACGATCATGAACAGCCTCTGGATGTTGACGCCGAGCGCCGACACCATGGAGGCGTTGCTGGCACCCGCGCGCACCAGCATACCGACGCGCGTATGATTGACGAGAACATAAAGCAGGGCGGCAACCACGAGGCCCGCCGCGATGATCGCGAGGCGATAGACCGGATAAAGCAACCCGTTCGCGATCTCCACCGAGCCTGAGAGCAGTTCGGGAACGGGAACGCTCAACGGTGCCGCGCCCCAGACGAACTTGACGCCCTGGTTCAGGAACAGGATCACGCCGAAGGTCGCCAGAACCTGATCGAGGTGATCGCGGTCATAGAGATGCCGGAAGACCAGCACTTCGAGCAGAAGGCCGAAGGCCAGCGCCGAGGGCAGGGCGAGAAGCAGCGCCCATCCGAAGCTGCCGGTCCATGCACTGAACGCCGCTACCAGATAGGCGCCGACCATGTACTGCACGCCGTGGGCGAGATTGATGAAGTCCATCACCCCGAACACCAGGGTCAACCCGGCGGCGATGAGAAAAAGGATGAGGCCGAATTGAAGGCCGTTCAGAGCCTGGACGAAGAGGAGTGTTGCGTTCATCGGCACGTCACTGGCAGCAGGCCTGCATCGATCGAGCCTCCGCTCGGGCGCTCCCCTGCGAGAGCGCCGTGATGATTGCGTCATACGATATGGAGCGATCTGCCCCCGCAAGGGCAGATCGATCGGCTATGCGAATGCCTCAGTTCGTGGCGGCGCATTCCTTGGCATACGCATCCGTATAATCGTCGAACACCTTTTCGACGATCTCGGTTTGGAATTTGCCATCCGGGCGCTTGGCGGCCTTCACCAGATAGAAGTCCTGGATCGGGAAGCCGTTGGTGCCGAACTTGAAGTCGCCGCGCAGGGACTTGAAATCGGCTTTCTTGATGGCGGCGCGCACGGCGTCCTTGTTGTCCACCTTGCCGCCGGTCGCCTTGAGCGCGCTGTCGATCAGCAGGGCTGCGTCGTAGGCATGCATGGAATAGGAGCCGGGCACGGAATTGTAGGCCGCCTCGTAGGCCGCAACGAACTTCTTGTTCTGCGGGGTGTCGAGGTTCGGAGCCCAGTTCGAGCCGCCGAACATGCCGATGGCCGCGTCCTGTTGCGCAGGCAGGGTCGATTCATCGACCGTGAAGGCGGAGAGGAACGGAATGCGGTCGGCGAGGCCCGCCGCGCGGTACTGCTTGACCAAGTTCACGCCCATGCCGCCCGGCATGAAGGTGAAGATCGCATCGGGCTGCATGGAGGCGATCTTCGCAAGCTCGGACTGAAAATCGAGCGTGTTGAGCGGAACGTAGGATTCCTCGACGATCTCGCCCTTGTAGTGGCGCTTGAAGCCGGCGAGCGCATCCTTGCCGGCCTGATAGTTCGGCGCCAGCAGGTAGACCTTCTTGTAGCCGCGGTCCTGCGCCACCTTGCCGAGAACCTCGTGGTTCTGGTCGTTCTGGTAGGATGTCGCGAAGAAGTACGGATTGCAGCTCTTGCCCGCGAGGTTCGAGGGGCCCGCATTGGTGCTGATGTAGAATGTGTTCGCGTCCACGATGGGCTTGTGGACGGCAACGGCCACGTTCGAGAAGATCGGGCCGACGACGAAGTCCACCTTGTCGCGCTCCAGGAGACCCTTCACCTTCGTCACCGCCACGTCCGGCTTCAACTCGTCGTCGACGACGATCACTTCGACGTCACGTCCGCCGAGCTTGCCGCCGAGATCCTTCACCGCGAGCTGGAAGCCGTCGCGGGCCTGCTGGCCAAGAACGGCCGAGGAGCCGGAAAGGGTCAGAAGCAGTCCGACCTTCAGCTTCTCCTGCGCCATGGCCGGGGCCGCAGCCAGAGTAACGGCCGCTGCAAGGCCAAGGGTTTTGATCGTCGCGTTCATCATGGTCTCCCGAGTGGCTGTTCCCTGCGCACATTTGTTGTGCTGCGTGATTGTTGCCGGCGGGACGTGAGACGCCTCGACGGACAGGTCGGCGATACTCTGCCGCAAAATTTTTCTGCCGAACACTCCCTTTATCGGAGCTTTCCTCCCGGCATCCCCAGCCTTTGCCCAATCTTTGGGATTGCCAAGGATTATTTTAAGATTAAAATATTTTTCAGGTTCTTCAAGCGGATTGTTTCGCAGAGGAAGACAGGCGAAATGACGAGCGCGTGATTGGCGGCAGAGGGCAGCGATACGGAACTCGCCATGGCGCGGCTTCCGACTATGTGCTGCCAGTCCAGCCAAGCTTAACGGGCTCCGTTCTCCTGGCGCGCAAT
This sequence comes from Microvirga lupini, assembly GCA_000517005.1. Taxonomy (GTDB): domain Bacteria; phylum Pseudomonadota; class Alphaproteobacteria; order Rhizobiales; family Beijerinckiaceae; genus Microvirga; species Microvirga lupini. The sequence continues at coordinate 280,741 of KI912045.1, read as the reverse complement.
AAAACAACAGAGGAGCGGACGATGGCGGACACGGCGCATGTGGATACCTTCGCGAGGGACAATCTTCCGCCTCGGGATCAATGGCCCGAGTTCAGATTCACCCGCCCGGAGCTTCAATATCCCGAGCGGCTGAACTGCGCCGTTGCTTTTCTCGATCAATGGGTCGAGGAGGGAAGGGGTGACGAGCCCTGTCTCATCAGCCCGACCGAAACGCTGACTTACCGGGCTCTCCAGGAGCGGGTGAACCGCATCTGCAACGTGCTCGTCAACAAGCTCGGCTTCGTGCCGGGCAACCGCGTTCTGCTGCGCTCCGCCAACAACCCGATGATGGTGGCAGCCTATCTGGCGGTTCTGAAGGCCGGTGGCGTCGTCGTGGCGACCATGCCGCTCCTGCGCGCCAAGGAAATCGCCTATCCGCTGAAGAAGGCGAAGATCACCATCGCCCTTTGCGACCATCGCCTCGCGGAGGAGATGGAGCGCGCCAAGGCGATGGCGTCGGATCTGCAGCATGTGGTGTATTGGGGGGCGGGCAAGCCCAACAGTCTTGAGGCGTTGATCGCCGAAGCCTCGCCGAAATTTGATGCCGTCGATACGGCGGCAGACGATGTCTGCCTGATCGGCTTCACCTCCGGCACGACGGGCGAGCCGAAGGGCACCATGCATTTTCATCGCGACATGCTGGCAATTTGCGACGGCTACTCGCGAAACGTGCTGCGGCCCGAGCCGAGCGACCGTTTCATCGGCTCGCCGCCGCTCGCCTTCACCTTCGGTCTCGGCGGAATCGTGCTGTTTCCCATGCGTGTCGGCGCTTCGACCGTGCTGCTGGAGAAGGCAGGACCGGACGATCTTCTGCCTGCCATCATGCAATACACGGCCACCATCTGCTTCACGGCGCCGACCGCTTACCGCGCCATGCTGTCCAAGCTCGAAGGCTACGACATCTCCAGTTTGCGCAAATGCGTCTCGGCCGGCGAGCCGTTGCCGAAGGGTACATTCGAAGCCTGGAAGGCTGCAACGAACATCCGGCTCATGGACGGAATCGGTGCGACCGAGATGCTGCACATCTTCATCGCCGCAACCGAGGACGAGATCCGACCCGGCGCGACAGGAAAGCCCGTTCCGGGCTACGAGGCGAAGGTCGTCGACGAGGAGGGGCGGGATCTCCCACCCGGCAGCATCGGCCGCCTGGCAGTCCGCGGACCGACCGGATGCCGGTATCTCGCCGACGAGCGGCAGCGTAAATACGTGCAGGACGGCTGGAACATCACCGGCGACACCTATCTCATGGATGAGGACGGATACTTCTGGTACCAGGCGCGCTCCGACGACATGATCATCTCCGCGGGCTACAACATCGCGGGCCCGGAAGTCGAGGCTGCGCTCCTCACGCACCCGGCCGTGGCCGAATGCGGCGTGGTGGGGGCTCCCGACGACGGACGAGGAACGGTGGTCAAGGCCTATGTAGTCCTGCGTCCCGGGCACGTTCCGGGTCCCGAACTGATAAAGGTGCTGCAGGATCACGTGAAGGCGGAGATCGCGCCTTACAAGTATCCGCGGCTCATCGAATTCGTGGCGGCCCTCCCGCGCACCCAGACCGGCAAGCTGCAGCGCTTCGAGCTGCGCCGGATCGCTCAGGAGGCCGAAAATCACCAGGAGGCGATGAGCGCCTGACAGCTTGGCGATAAGAGTTCGGCAGAGGATCGGCCTCCGCAGCTTGATCAGAAATTATTTTAAGCTTAAAATAATAAGTACAATCTCTCGGGTAGGATTCTCATGAAGGCGGCGATCATCGGCGGCGGCCCGGCGGGGCTTTATTTCGCAATCCTGCTGAAGAAGCTTCGGCCGGAATCCGACATCACAGTCTATGAACGCAATCGCGCCGACGAGACGTTCGGCTTCGGTGTCGTGTTCTCCGATGCGACACTGGACAATTTCGAGAAATACGATCTGCCGAGCTACCAGCGGGTCGTGCGGGAATTCGCCTATTGGGATGACATCGCAATTCATTTCAGAGGAACCGAGCATCGGATCGGCGGCAATGGCTTCTGCGGCTGCTCGCGCCGCACGCTGCTCCTCATCCTGCGGGATCGCGCGGAGGAACTCGGTGTCCGGCTGCGCTACGAAGTCGATGTGGATGACGAGAGCCTGTTCGCGGATGCGGATCTCGTGGTCGTGGCCGACGGCATCAACAGCCGCTTCCGGGAGCGCTATGCAGATCACTTCCAGCCGGAGGTGGACTTAAGACCCAACAAGTTCACCTGGATGGGCTCGACCAAGGCGCTCGATGCCTTCACCTTCATCTTCCAGGAGACAGAATGGGGCCCCTTCATCGCCCATGCCTATCAATATGAGGCGAACCGTTCGACCTGGGTGTTCGAGACTGATCCTGAAACCTTCGAGCGGGCCGGATTGAGAGACAAGAGCGAGGCCGAGTCGGCGGCGCTGATGGAGAAGATCTTCGGCTGGTTTCTTGGCGGGCACCGCATCCTCACCAACCGGTCGATCTGGCGCAATTTCCCGATGATCCGCAACAAGCGCTGGGTCATGGGCAACAAGGTGCTCTTGGGCGATGCCAAGGCCTCGGCGCATTTTTCCATCGGCTCTGGCACGAAGCTCGCGATGGAGGATGCCATCGCGCTCTATGAAGCCTTCCGGCGCAATCCGAGCGTCGAAGGTGCGCTGTCTCTTTACGAGACCGGGCGGCGCGAGGAGGTCGAGAAGACCCAGCATGCGGCCGATGTATCTCTCGTCTGGTTCGAGCACGTGGCGCGGTTCTGGGATTTCGATCCGGTGCAGTTCGCCTTCGGCGTCATGACCCGCGCCAAGGCGATCACCTACGACAACCTGCGCCTGCGCGCGCCCGACTTCGTGGCGGCCGTCGACAAGACCTTTGCGACCCAAGTGCGCAAGCAGGGCTTCGACGTCTCGGTGGAGAGCCCGAGCGCACCCATGTTCCAGCCCTTCCGTCTGCGGGAGATGACCGTCGCCAACCGCGTCGTGGTCTCGCCGATGGATATGTATTCGGCGAAGGACGGCGTGCCGGGAGATTTCCATCTCGTCCATTACGGCTCGCGCGCCACGGGCGGTGCGGGGTTGGTCTTCACGGAAATGACCTGCGTGTCGCCGGAAGCGCGCATCACGCTCGGCTGCACGGGGCTGTGGAACGACGAGCAGGAGGCCGCCTGGAAACGGATCGTCGATTTCGTTCACACCAATTCGGGAGCGAAGTTCTGCCTGCAGCTCGGGCATTCCGGCCGCAAGGGCGCGACCAAGCTCATGTGGGAAGGCATGGATCGGCCGCTGGAGGAGGGCGCCTGGGACATCTGCTCAGCATCGCCTATTCCCTATTTCCCAGACAGCCAAGTGCCGCGCGAAGTGACGCGCGCCGACATGGATCTCATCAAGGCGCAGTTCGTCGAGGCGACGCGGCGCGGCGAACGGGCCGGGTTCGACATGCTCGAACTGCATTGCGCCCATGGCTACCTGATGGCGAGTTTCCTGTCCCCGCTCACCAACCGCCGCACGGATGAATATGGCGGCTCCCTCGAAAACCGGCTGCGGTTTCCGCTTGAGGTGTTCGATGCCATGCGCGAGGTTTGGCCTGCACACAAGCCCATGTCGGTGCGTATTTCCGCCACCGACTGGGCGGAAGGCGGCATCACGGGAGATGATGCGGTCGAGATCGCACGCGCCTTTGCGGAGCATGGGGTTGATCTCGTCGATGTCTCGACGGGACAGACCGTGCGCGAGGCGCGGCCGATCTACGGGCGCATGTTCCAGACGCCGTTCTCCGATCAGGTGCGCAACGAGGCGCAGGTCGCCACCATGTGCGTCGGCAACATCACGGCCGCCGATCAGGTGAACACGATTCTGGCTGCAGGCCGCGCGGATCTCGTTGCGCTCGGTCGACCGCATCTGGTCGATCCGTTCTTCACCATGAAGGCGGCCGCCTGGTATGGCGCGAAGGACATCCACTGCCCGCCGCAATATCTCGCCGGCAGGGATCAGATCTTCCGCAACTCCGTGCGCGACCGGCAGGATCTCGAAGAGCTCAAGGTGAAGGCGAAGCCGAAGACTCGGGCGGAATTGAAGATGGAGGCCAGCGAGAAGCCTCTCGCGGCAGAGTGACATGACCATGACAAGTCTCAAGGGTCGGCATGCCTTGGTCACCGGCGGCGGTCGCGGGATCGGCCGCGCCATCGCGGCATCGCTCGTGAAAGCCGGCGCGACCGTCACCGTCGTCGGGCGCTCTCCCGCAACGCTCGAACAGGCGATCGTGCAGGGCGATGCCCATGGGGCCACTGTTGCCGACGTGACGGATGCGCAGGCGGTGCAACGGGCCGTGCAGGAAGCGGTCGACCGCTACGGACCGGTCGATCTCATGATCGCCAATGCGGGGGTCGCTGCCTCCGCGCCGTTCATGAAATCGGGGCCTGAGGTCTTTCGGCAGATGCTGGACGTGAATCTGCTCGGCGTCACCAATATGGCGCAGGCGGTGCTGGGCACGATGACGGAGCGCGGCTTCGGGCGCATCGTGGCCGTGGCGTCCACTGCGGGCCTCAAGGGTTATCCTTATGTGAGCGCCTATTGCGCTGCCAAGCACGCGGTCATCGGCTTCGTTCGCGCGCTTGCGCTTGAGACGGCGAAAACTGGCGTCACGGTCAATGCGGTCTGCCCTGGCTTTACCGATACCGATCTCGTAGCCGAGAGCCTCGATCGGATCATGATGAAGACCAACAGAACCCGTGATGAGGCACTCGGCGAACTCGTGAAGCACAATCCGCAGGGACGGCTGATCGATCCCTCGGAGATTGCCGATACCGTGCTCTGGTTGTGCGGCGAGGGCGCACGCTCCGTGACGGGGCAGGCCATCGTGGTGGCCGGTGGAGAAATTTGACGATGGACGATCAAGCAATTCCCCTCGACGCCGAGACGAAGGCGGTCGAGATGCCGGAGGATCATAGGGAGGAGCTGCGCCTGTGGCTGCGGCTTCTCACCTGCTCGACCCTGATCGAAGGCGAGGTGCGCCGCCGCCTGCGCGAGCGCTTCGACGTCACGCTTCCCCGCTTCGACCTGATGGCGCAGCTCGACAAGGCGCCGGATGGCATGATGCTGTCCGATCTCTCCAAGCGGATGATGGTGTCGAACGGCAATCTCACCGGCCTCGTCGACCGGCTCGTGGCGTCCGGCCATGTGGCTCGAACCGTATCGCCTACCGACCGGCGGGCCATGGTGATCAGCCTGACGGAGGCCGGCCGCGCCGAGTTCCGAACGATGGCGGGCGAGCATGAGCATTGGATTGCCGAGCTCTTCAGCGATCTCACAGCCAAGGACCGCAACGATCTCATGCGGCTGCTCGCAAAAACCAAGCTGTCCGCCCGGCGGGACATCATGGGAGACGCCCAGTGACGCAGTTTGCCAATTCCGTCACCCTGCCGCTGGCCGCTTATGAGCCGCGCCACTTCTTGCTGGCGGTCGATGGTCCCGTTGCGACGGTCACCCTCAACCGTCCGGAAAAGAAGAACCCGCTTACCTTCGAGAGCTATCGCGAGCTGACCGATTTTTTCCATGCCTGCGCCAAGGACGATGACGTCAAGGCCATCGTCATCACGGGAGCGGGCGGCAATTTTTCGTCTGGCGGCGATGTGTTCGAGATCATCGGCCCGCTCGTGGAGATGGATACCAAGGGTCTCACTGCCTTCACCCGGATGACGGGTGAGTTGGTCAAGGCGATGCGCGCCGCGCCGCAGCCCATCGTCGCGGCGGTCGAGGGCATCTGCGCGGGAGCTGGCGCCATCATCGCCATGGCGTCCGATCTGCGTCTCGCGGCACCCGGCGCCAAGGTGGCGTTCCTGTTCAACAAGGTCGGCCTTGCCGGTTGCGATATGGGGGCCTGCGCCATTCTTCCGCGCATCATCGGCCAGGGGCGTGCCTCCGAACTGCTCTATACTGGCCGCTTCATGAGCGCGGAGGAAGGCGAGCGCTGGGGCTTCTTCAGTCGCCTCGTGGAAGCCGGAGGACTCGTCGAGGAGGCCCGGGCGCTGGCCCACACCATCGGCACCGGACCAACCTATGCCAACACCATGACCAAGCGCATGCTCGCCATGGAATGGGCCATGTCGGTTGAGGAGGCCATCGAGGCTGAAGCCGTCGCGCAGGCGCTGTGCATGACGACGGAGGATTTTGCTCGCGCCTATCGCGCCTTCACGGCGAAAGAGAAGCCCGTCTTCAAGGGAGATTGACGTGATCGATGCGAGCTTTCTCTCCTGGCCGTTCTTCGAGGACCGTCATCGCCAGTTTGCCGGTGACCTGAACGCCTGGGCGGCAAGGGAGATCAAACCTCTTGTCGATCATCACGACGTGGATGCCTCGTGCCGCCGCCTCGTACGCCGCTTGGGCGAAGGCGGATGGCTCAAGGCGGTCGTGCCTCAGGCCTATGGCGGCATCTCACCGTCCTTCGATGTGCGCACCCTGTGCCTCGCGCGGGAAACCCTTGCCTCGCACGAGGGCCTGGCGGATTTTGCCTTTGCCATGCAGGGTCTCGGCACGGGACCGATTACCCTGTTCGGTTCGGATGCGCTCAAGGAGCAATACCTGCCGCCGGTGGCGCGGGGAGATGCCATCGCGGCCTTTGCGCTCTCGGAGCCGGAGGCCGGCTCGGATGTGGCGGCCATGAGCACCACGGCCACGCCGGACGGGCCGGATCATGTGCTGATCGACGGCGTGAAGACCTGGATCTCCAATGGGGGCATTGCGGATCATTATGTGGTCTTTGCCCGCTCGGGCGAGGCGCCTGGCGCGAAAGGCCTGTCCGCCTATGTGGTTGATGCGCAAACGCCTGGATTGAGCATCGAGAGCCGCATCGATGTCATTGCGCCCCATCCGCTCGCGACCTTGCGGTTCGAGGCCTGCCGCGTGCCGCTCGCGAAGCGGATCGGCGGTCCGGGAGAAGGCTTCAAGGTCGCCATGGCGACGCTCGACGTGTTCCGCTCGACGGTCGGAGCCGCGGCGCTCGGCCTGGGCCGACGCGCTCTGACCGAGGCCTTGCGGCATGCATCCTCGCGCAAGCTCTTCGGAGCGCCGCTCAGCGATTTGCAGATGACACAAGCCTCCCTCGCCGACATGGCGACCAGCGTCGACAGCGCCGCGCTCCTCGTCTATCGCGCGGCCTGGACCAAGGACCAGGGAGCGCCGCGCGTGACGCGCGAGGCCGCCATGGCGAAGATGTACGCGACGGAAGCGGCGCAGAGCATCATCGACAAGGCCGTGCAGATCTTCGGCGGTCTTGGCGTCACCAAGGGCGTGAAAGTCGAGGAACTCTATCGGGAGATCCGCGCCCTGCGCATTTACGAGGGTGCCACCGAGGTCCAGAAGGTCGTGATCGCGCGCGAACTCGTGAAGCTGCTGGAGGCACAGCGCTCCGGGGATCTCGACACAGTGTCCGGTCAATAAAGGGAGACATAACAATGACAGCCGCTTTCGAAGGCACTCCCATGCCTGGCATTGATGATGGGCCGGAGGTCCTCAACCCGAAGCACTGGCGGACGCCCAAGGGCTATGCCAACGGCATGATGGCCGAGGGCAGGGTTCTGGTGACGGGCGGCATCGTCGGCTGGGACGAGACGGAAACCTTCGCCGACGGCTTCGTCGCCCAGGCCCATCAGATCTTCATGAACATTTGCGCCATTCTGGCCGAAGGAGGAGCCGAACCCCGGCATCTCGTGCGCCTGACCTGGTATGTGGTCGATATCGACGAGTACCTCGCCAATCTCCGCGAATTGGGCCGTGCCTACCGCGACGTGTTCGGCACCCATTACCCGGCCATGGCTCTCGTTCAGGTCGTGCGGCTCGTGGAAAAGGCTGCCCGGCTCGAGATCGAAGCGACGGCCATCGTTCCGAGCAAGGGTTAGTCGGTTGCGGTTTGGAGACGCGCTGAGAGACGGTTCATACCCTCTGCCTTGACGAGGCGGGTGTCATTCCCGGCGGCCGGTAAGTTGGGAAGAAATCTGCTGATACGCCCTCCACGTCATCACCGGCCTTGTGCCGGTGATCCCGATCCGAAGAGCGCTGCGCCTCACCGTATCGGGATGGCCGGCACAAGGCCGGCCATGACGGGAAAGTGTCATCCCAGGCGGCCGTAGGCCGGAAAGGGGATCCACTCACACGCCCATCGCTGTGGATTCCCTTCCCCTCCGCTGACGCTCCGGCCGGGGATGACACTGTGGCACTTCTCGCACCGAGATCACCAGCATAGTGATGCGCTTGGTCTCACAGAGTTTCAGAAGCATCTGCGACAAAACGGCAGTGTTGCAAGAATGCCTGCTTCTTGGACATCTTTCATTCTGCCTGAAAAAACGCCCTGCCTGAGCTAGTATTACATTGCGGGTCTGCGCTGAATTGCGCCTGAGATTGGGTTTATCTTCAGGCCTTCCATGCTGCCCTCCAAAGTCGACCGTTCCAACGCTCAGCCGGCAGTCGAGCTCGCCGACGATGCCGAGATGTTCGAGCTGGCACCCGTTTCTCTCTGGCTCGAGGATTACAGCGGCCTCAAGGAGCTTTTCGCCCAATGGCGGGAGGCCGGCGTGACCTCGCTGAGGGATTACCTGCTGGAGGACACGGCACGGGTGGAGGCCTGCTCCAGCCTGATCCGCGTCATCAAGGTCAACCGCAGGACGCTCAGCCTGTTCGAAGCCGAAGACCTGCCGCAGCTGGTGGACAATCTCGGCCGGATTTTTCGCAATGACATGCTGAAAACCCATATCGAGGAGCTTGTGCAGCTCTGGGATGGCCAGACGGAATTCTTCAGCAACACGGTGAACTACACCCTGTCGGGGAAAAGACTCGACATCCAGCTCAAGGGCTCGATTCTGCCAGGACATGAAGACAGGTGGAGCCGCGTTCTGATCGCCATCGAAGACGTGACGGAGCGCGAGACTGCGCGCCGGCAGCTTGCCGCCAGCGAGACTTATGCCCGGGGGCTGTTCGAACACTCGCCCGTGTCGCTCTGGGTGGAGGATTTCAGCTCCGTCAAGCAGCTTCTCGACGACGTGCGCCGGCAGGGGATCACCGATTTCCGCGTGTTCACCGATGTGCATCCGGAATTCGTGTCGCGCTGCATGAGCGAGATCCGTGTGATCGACGTCAACCGGCACACGCTCGAGCTCTTTTCCGCTCCGGACAAACAGACCCTGCTGCTTCGCCTCGGCGATGTCTTCCGCGACGAGATGCGGGAGCATTTCAAGGAGCAGCTGATCGATCTCTGGAACGGAAAGACATTCCAGCAGCGCGAGGTCGTCAATTATTCCCTGTCCGGTGACGAACTGCATCTTCATCTGCAGTTCTCCGTCCTGCCCGGCTACGAGAGGGATTGGTCGCTGGTCCAGGTGGCGCTGACCGATATCACCGCGCGCAAGCGCGCTGAGGCCTATCTGGAATATCTCGGCAAGCACGACGTTCTGACCAAGCTCTACAACCGCTCATTCTATGTCGACGAGCTCAACCGCCTGGAGCGCAAGGGCCCGTTCCCGGTCAGCATCGTCATCATCGATCTCAACGGCCTGAAAGCAGCGAACGATCAGCTTGGTCACGCGGCCGGAGATGCGTTGCTGCGCCGTGCCGGCGAGGTGCTGAACAAGGCCGTCGACAAGCCGTCCTATGCCGCGCGCATCGGCGGCGACGAGTTCGCTCTTCTGATGCCGGGAACCGACGAGCGCGATGCCAAAGTCGTGATGGAAAGCATCGAGAACCTGCTCGAAGTGAACAACCAGTTCTATACCGGCCTGCCTCTGAGGTTTGCTATGGGTGTGGCGACGAGCCAGCCGGGCGAGAGGCTGGAGGCCGTCGTAAAGCGCGCCGATCTCCTGATGTATGAGGCCAAGCGCGCCTATTACGCGACCGCTGCGGAGTAGGCGCTTCAGTGTCATCCCCGGCTAGCGAAGCGAGGGAAGGAGGTCCACTGACGTGCTCTGTCGGTATGGATTCTCTTCCCCTCCGCTGCGCTCCGGCCGGGAATGACACTCCCCACGTCATGGCCAGGCTTGTCCCGGCCATCCCGATGCAAAGAAGCGCTGTGCCATTCGGATCGAGATCACCGGCACAAGGCCGGTGATGACGAGCGGGGATGAGCGAATTTCACAAACCGATCTCGACGATCTCGGCCGTGGTCTGGCCGATCGGCACCACATCGCCGATTTCCTTGCCCATGAGCGCCTGCGCGAGGGGCGACACGTAGGATAGGCTCCCCTTGGCCGGGTCGGCCTCGTCCTCGCCGACGATCCGGTAGGTCTGGCGGCGGCCGTCTTCGCGCTCGAACGTGACGCGCGCGCCGAAGCGGACGTGAGCGGTGTCCGTGGGAGGAGGAACGACCTCCGAGGAGGCCCGGCGGGCGGACCAGTAGCGCAGATCGCGGGTGAGGCGCGCCACTTCGGCCTTGTCGTCGGCGGATTGGGCCTCGTCGAGGCGCTTGTGCAGGGCCTCGATTTCCGCATCCATCTGGGCCAGCCCCGTGGGTGTGACGAGATGATGCGGACTGATCATCCGGTCAGGGAGGTCCTCGAAGGCTTCGCCACCCTCGATCTCACGAACAAACGCACGGCTCATTACGTCTCCTCCGCTCTTTCTCTTTCAGAGGAAACGGTTCGAGGTTCGTGAAGGTTTCCGGAGCTAACCTTTATTGCCTGGCTTGCCGCAGGCGCCCGACGATGCCGCCCGGGAAGGCATAGACGCTGATGATGAACAATGCGCCGAGCCACAGGAGCCAGCGATCCGGGTGGATTAGGTTGGGCAGGATCGGGATGCCCGCCAGAGCCGCGCTTCCGGCGCCCATCACCACCTGCAGGTAGCTCTGGGCCAGGACGAACAGGGCGGCCCCGATGACCGCGCCGTACATGGTGCCCATGCCGCCGATCACGACCATGAGCAGGATGTCGATCATGATCGAGAAGGAGAGGGTGGTGTCGGGCCCGTTATAACGCAGCCAGAGGGCCATGAGAGCGCCGGCAATCGTCGCGGCGAGCGCCGAAACGACGGAGGCCGCCGTGCGGTAGGCGACGACGCGGTAGCCGAGCGCCTCGGCCCGGAACTCGTTCTCGCGGATCGCCTGCAGCACGCGCCCGAAGGGCGAGTTCACGATGCGCAGGAGAGCAAGGAAGACGATGAGCGAGACGAAGAACACGAGATAATAGGCGATGAGCCTCCCGTTGATGGCGGTGCCGAAGAGGGGCTCGGACAGGAGCCGGAAGGCCGGGCGCAGCGCCTGGGGCAGCTGGAACGACAATCCATCTTCGCCGCCTGTCACGTCGGAGAGCTGCGAGGCGAGAACGGCGGCCGCGGAGGCGACTGCGAGGGTGATCATCGAGAAGAAGATCGCTCGCACCCGCAGCGACAGGAGACCGATGGCGACGGCGAGCATTGCGGACAGGACGAGAGCCGAAACCAGCCCGATGGCGACCGAGCTCCAGGTCGGCCCGAGGCGCTCGAGCGCGATGGCGATGCCGTAGCCGCCGATACCGAAGAACATGGTGTGGGCGAAGGACACGATGCCGGAATAGCCGAGGAGAAGGTCGTAGCTCGCAACCAGCACGACGAAGACGCAGATCTTCGCCGCCGTGCCCAAGGGCTGGCTGCCGGAGAACAGGAATGGCGTTGCGGCGAGAAGCAGCAGGATGGCGAGGAGGATGACGCTCAGCACCTTCGAGCGCGGCATGTCCGAGGACAGGATCGCGCTTAAGAAGCCGCCGCGCCGGCGGGTCTCGTCGAAAGGAAGGGCGAGGGAGGGGGATGTGCTCATCGGCGGGCCACCGGGAACAGGCCCTGCGGACGCCAGATGAGGACGAGGGCCATGACGAGGATGTTGGAGATCAAACCGAGCTTGGGCTCGATGAAGCCGACGTAATTGGCGACCAGCGCGACGAGGATCGAGCCGACGAAGCAGCCGCCGACGGAGCCGAGACCGCCGATGATGATGACGATGAAGACCAGCACCATCACCTCCATGCCCATGCCGGCGGTCAGCGTCTGGCGATAGAAGGCCCACATGACGCCGCCGAGACCGGCGAGAGCGGAGCCGGCGATGAAGACGCTGACGAAGAGACGGCGGATGCGGTAGCCCAGCGCCTCGACCATTTCGGGGTTTTCGACGCCGGCTCGGATCAGCAGGCCGATGCGGGTGCGGTTGAGGAGCAGCTGCATGCCGATGAAGACCGAAAGGCCGATCACTACTGCGACGACGCGGTAGCGCTCCATGACGATGTCGCCGAGCACGAAGGCGCCGCGCAGGGATTGCGGCAGCGGGATCGGGATGGGCGATGCGCCCCAGATCGCATGGATCAGCTGTTCGGTGACGATCAGCCCGCCCATGGTGACAAGGATCTGCTTTAGGTGGCTGCCATAGACCGGGCGCACGATGACGCGCTCGAAGACGGCACCGACGATGCCCGTCACCGACATGGCGACGAGAATGCACAGGAGCAGCAGGCCAAGATTCAGCCCGATGGAATCCGCTGTCGCCCAGCCGGCGAGAGGCCCGAGCACGAGGAGCGTCGCGTAGGCGCCGAGCGAGATGAAGACGCCGTGGCCGAAATTGATGATGTCCATCAAGCCGAAGACGAGGGTGAGGCCCGAGGCCATGAGGAAGATCATCATGCCCATGGCGAGACCCGCGACGGTGAGCGTCACCCAGGTCGAGGGACTGCCGACGAAGGGCAGGGCCAGGAGAGCGAGCGCCGGGACGAGAGCGAGCGGGAGCCTGTCGGTCTTGGCGCGCGGTAGCTCGGTCGGAGCTGAGGCTTCGGCGGTCATGTCGCTCATTGATGCGCATCCAGGGAAAGGCCGAGCAGGTGCTGCTGCAGGGCTGCGTCCGCGACCAGCTCGCTCATGGTGCCGGAATGCACGATGCGCCCGTCATCCATGACGACCGCGTTGTCGCCGAGCGCCGAGGCGGCATAGAAATTCTGCTCCACCAGCAGGATCGTCTCGCCTGCGGCCTTCAGGGCCCTGAAGGCCTCGATCATGGAACGCACCATCACGGGCGCCAGACCCTTGGTCGGTTCGTCGATGAGCAGCAGGCGGCGCGGCTCTGCGATGGCGCGGGCGATGGCGAGCATCTGCTTCTGGCCGCCGGAGAGATTGCCTGCCGGCAGGTTCCAGAAGCGCTTGAGGGCGGGAAACAGGCCGAGGATCCAGTCGAGGCGGGTCCTGTCGACCGGCCCGCTGCGGGCAGCAAGCACGATGTTCTCCCGCACCGTCAGATCGGTGAAGATGCCCATCGCTTCCGGCACATAGGCGATGCCGGAGCGGGCGATGTCCGGCGTGGAGCTTGCGGTGATGTCGCGGCCGTCGAAACGGATGCGGCCCGATGAGGCCTGCCACAGGCCCATGATGGTGCGCAAAGTCGTGGTCTTGCCCGCGCCGTTGCGGCCGAGCAGCATCGTGAGTTCGCCGGCCGGCACCGCGAAGTCCACGCCGTGCAGGATGTGATAGGGGCCGATATGCGTGTGCACATCGCTCAAGTGAAGGAGGGGCTCAGTCACGGGGAGCCTCCACACCGAGATAGGCTTCCTGTACCACCGGCGAGGCGATGACCTCTGCGGGCTCGCCGTCCGCCACGAGCGCGCCGTTGTGCAGCACGATGATGCGGTCGGAGAGCGAGCGCACCACGTCCATCTTGTGCTCCACGAGGAGCACCGTGGCGTCGCTGCGCTGCTTGATGTCGTGAATGAGCTCGAGCACGGTCGGCACCTCGTCGACGCTCATGCCGGCGGTCGGCTCGTCGAACATGAAGACCTTCGGCTCCATGGCGATCAGAAGCGCCACTTCGAGCTTGCGTTGATCCCCATGCGAGAGCGCCTTCGGCGCGATGTGGCGCTTGTCGGCGAGACGCACCCTTTCCAGGATGCCTTCCGCCTTCTCGATCAGATCGCGGCGCGTGTTCCATTCCTTGAAGAGCGACCAGCCCGCATCGGCGCGGCTCTGCACGGCGAGGCGCACGTTCTCAAGCGCCGTCAATTGCGGAAACAGGTTGGTGAGCTGAAACGCGCGGCCGAGCCCGCGCCGTGTACGGGCGGAAGCGGGTAGTCCCGTGATGTCCTCACCCTCGACAATCACCTGTCCGGATGTGGCGCGCAACTGACCGGAGATGAGATTGAAATAGGTCGTCTTGCCGGCGCCGTTCGGGCCGACGATGGCGGTGAGCGTGCCGGGGGTGAACCGGCACGACACGTCGTTGACGGCCACATGGCCGCCGAAGCGAATGGTGAGCCCGCGCGTTTCGAGCGCGGGCGCCGTTGTCGTCGACAGGGTCACGTGCGCTTAACGCTTGTTCCGGATCGGGATCGGCATCTTGTCGGCCGGGATGGTGGCGACGAGATCGAGCAGATCGTTCGCATCCTTGCCGCTGGCCTTGACCTTGAAGTGATACATGTCCTGCAGGGCCTGATGGTCTTCCTTGCGGAAGGTCATCGGACCCTTCGGCGTCTCGAAGGTCATGCCCTCCATGGCCGCAATCAGCTTCTCCGTGTCTGTGCCGCCGGCCTTCTGGATCGCCGTGACGGCGGCGGAAGCGGCCGCGAAGCCGCCCGCGGTGAAGAAGTCCGGCGGTGCGTTGTAGCGCTTCTGGTGCTCGGCCACGAGCCAGTCGTTCATCGCGTTCTTCGGGAAGGCATAATAGTAATACACCGCGCCTTCCATGCCGGGATAGTTCTTGTAGATCTGCATGGCGGGCAGGATGTTGCCGCCGGGCGCGATCTCGATGCCGAAGCGCTCCGGCTTCAGGTCGGCGATCTTCGGCAGCGGATGCTGGCCGGCCCAGATGATGTTGATGATCTTCTTGCCCGGCTTGTCCTTGAGGGCATCGAAGATGCGCTGGGCGGAAGCCGTGAAGTCCGTGGCGTTCTGCGGGGCATATTCCTCGAACACCACCTTCGCGTTCGGTCGGATCTCGGCGAGCGCGTTCTTGAGGGCGGCGACGCCGTCCTTGCCGAAGGCGTAATCCTGAGCGAGCGTCGCGATGGAAACCTCTCCGCTCGCCGGAACGGCGGCTGCAGCGCCGTAGGCGTCCTGGGTCGAGTTGCGCGCGGTGCGGAAGATGAAGCGGTTCCACTTTTCGCCGGTGATCGCGTCGGCCACGGCGGGCTCCACGATCAGCACCTTGCCGTTCTCCTCGGCCACCGGCAGCATGGCTAGGGCCGCCGCGGACGACGTGGTGCCGACGGCGAGGTCGACCTCGTCATCGTTATAGGCCTGCTCCAGCAGGGTCTTGGCGAGATCGGCCTTGAGCTGGTCGTCCTTCACGATGACGTTGATCTTGCGGCCGTTGACCGCCATCGTGCCCTTCGTGAGGTATTCCAGGCCCATCATGAAGCCGGCTTCGGTCTGCTTGGCATAGGCCTCGAGCGGTCCGGTCTTGCCAGCGATCAGGGCAATCTTGATGTCCTGGGCAAAGGCCGCGGATGCAAAGAAAATTCCTGCCGCAGCGGCAGCGATTGTGAGCTTCAGGCGCATCGAACTCCCCATGGTTTATGAGGTCATTGACCGCTTTGCTCTTTGCCGTGTCAAGCTGGACTCTCGGACCATCCGCAGGGGCGTCGCATCGTAATCGTGGCGATCAGGCCTCCGGCAGGACCGGCGTCTCGATGTCCTTCGCTTCGCGCCCCCGTCGCGCGGCCTCGCGCTCCAGGAGCAGAAGCGCCAGTCCCGCGCCGCAGATGACGGCGGCGCCGACGAGCGTCCAGAATCCGACGACATCGCCGAAGAACAGGTAGCCCAGCACGATGGCCCAGACGATCAGCGTGTACTGATAGGGCGCGACGACCGAGGCCGGCGCAATCTTCAGCGAGCGGTTGACGCAGACATGGGCCACCATGGACACGATGCCGAGCAGGAACAGGCCTGCCAGATCAAGCGGCCCCGGGGTCACCCAGGCGAGCGGCGCCGTGATAAGACCGAAGATCAGCGTGCCGAGAATCTGCCCGAACACGAGCGTCGCATCGTCGGTTTCCCGCAGCTTGCGGGTGGTGATCATCAGGAGCGAGTAGAACAGGCTCCCGGTCAACGCGATGAGGGCCGGAAGGGACAGGGTGGCCGGGGACGGGCGTAAGGCAATGAGAACGCCGACGAAGCCGACCCCGATGGCAAGGATGCGCGGCTTGTCGATCTTCTCGCCGAGCCAGAACGCCGCGAAGGCCGCCACATAGATCGGTCCTGCCAGGTAATAGGTCATCACGTCCGCCAGCGGCATATAGGTGACGGCCCAGTAGAAGCAGGCGACTTCGAGCGTGGAGAGGGTGATCCGTACCGCGTGAAGCCCGGGCTGCGGCGGGATGGCGAAGGGCACCTTCCGCTGGCGCATCAGGGGCAGGAGAACCACAAGGGCTGCGACGCTGCGCAGGAGCAGGACCTGGCCGACGGAATAGGTGGCGACGAGCCACTTTCCCATGACGTCGTTCATGGCAAACATGAAGACGCCGAGCAGCATCAGGCCGATGCCGACGAGCGTGCCCGAGCGCACTTTGGGAGCGGAAGACGAAGCGGAATGTCTCATGGGGCGGATCAATGAGGGAAAATGAACTTGATTCCAAGGCTTTTGAGGTCTGACTTAGGTTGTAGGGATTGGGAGACACACAAGTGAATGATCCGGCACCGAAAGATCCCGAATACGAGGCGCGGGTGCGCGCGAGCTTTGCGTCCCAAGGGTTGATGGCGACCCTGGGCGCATCTCTCCTTCGCGTATCTCCCGGTCTGGTGGAGATTACGCTGCCTGCCTCCAGGGCGGTGTCGCAACAACACGGCTTCCTCCATGCGGGAGCCCTGGCCAGCATTGCGGATTCCGCTGCCGGCTATGCGGCCCTGACCCTGATGCCGCCCGGTGCCGGCGTTCTCACTGCTGAATTCAAGATCAACCTCATGGCGCCTGGGATCGGCGAACGCATGACGGCGCGGGGCAGGGTCATCAAGGCGGGAAGGACGCTCACGCTCGCACAGAGCGACGTGTTCGCCGTCCACGAGGGCCGCGAGAAGCAGATTGCATTGCTGACCGCGACGCTCATGACGGTGGAGGGGCGCGACGGGGTGAGCGATTAGAGCGACCGACCACGCAGGCTTTCCCTCCCCCTTGCGGGGAGGGGCAGGGGTGGGGGTGGTCCTACTGGGTGAGAGATTGCTGAACGAGGCGTTGTACCAGCTAAAGTTCCTTCCGCTGAACGCAGCGCTCTGACTTTCCGACCCCCACCCTTAATCCCTCCCCGCAAGGGGGAGGGAAACGCGCGTGTCATCCCCGGCGGCCGCAGGTCCGCTTTGCTCCGGCCGGGAATGACATCCACTCACGTCATCACCGGCCTTGTGCCGGTGATCCCGATAAGGAAAAGCGCGGCGCTTCACAGGATCGGGATGGCCGGGACAGGCTCGTCCATGACATCGCGGTGATCCCCCCTGGCGGCCATAGGCCGGGAATGACAATACGGAGCGCAG
>KI912045.1:249886-263178 GCA_000517005.1 Microvirga lupini | reverse complement strand
CATGGAAATTGGTAAGTCCTGTCAGTGAGCCATCAGAACCGGCATGGTGGCGTTGCTCAGGATGTGGCTGGTGGCGCCGCCGAAGAACATCTGCCTCAGACGGCTCTGGGTATAGGCCCCCTTCACGAGCAGGTCGCAGCCGAGAGCAACGGCTTCCGACAGGATGGTTTCGCCGGCCTTGTTCGACGGGTCCGGGGCCGTGATCGCCTCGGCCGGCAGATCGTGCATCCTCAGATGCCGGGCGAGTTCCGAGCCGGATGGGCCCGGAACGCCCCAGTCCTCGAGTTCGAGAACGACGATGCGCCGGGCCTGCTTGAGCAGGGGCATCGAGCCTAAGACGGCGCGGGCGGTTTCCGTGCTCCGGTTCCAGGCGATCACGGCGGTCTCCGCGAAGGTCCGGGGTGCTTCCGGCGGTGCGATGAGAACCGGTCGGCCCGTCTCGAACAGGGCTGCTTCCACGGTGGAGAGGCGCGTCTGTCCGTTCGATCCATCCGGTCGTCCGACCACGACGAGATCGAAAACCCGGCCATAGGCACCCAGGAAGGCATCTTCCATCAGGCCGTCCTGTCGCCAGCCTGAACTCAGACCGGGAAGGCCCGCGGACGCGCGCGCAATCTGCTGCGTCGTCATGAAGGCCTCGAACCGCTCGCGGCAGGCGCGGGCCATTTCGAGGCGGTTCTCCGGGGTGATGGGGGAGGGCACGCCGATGGCGATGTCCACCGGCAGAACCACCGGGTAATCGGGGGTGATGGCGATCCCCTCGATATAGCTGTCAAACATCCGGCCGAGCTGCAGGGCAACCTGCAGCTGAGGCTCGACGATGCCGTGGTCTTCAATCGGGACGAGAATGCTCTTCATAAGGATTATTGTCGCGCTTAAACCCCCGCTCGGCAAGACCATCCGAAAGTTCACCCCCGGCTGTGGATGGGATTGGGTTTGACATCCGATTGTCGTCGGCTCCAGCTTGAATGCCCCGCCACATCAAGGAGCCCTTCGACATGCGTCAATTCGCAACCATCAGCGCAGCCACTCTCCTCGCATTGTCCGTATCGGTACCCGCCCATGCCTTCGATCCGGGCAATACGAGCCGGATCAAGACGCTCGTGGATACCGGAATGCAGTATTACTGGTCCGGCGGGGACGTGAAGAAGGCGGAAGCCGAGGTCTTCAAGGGCATCACTCTGCACGGCCGCTATGACGTGGTGGAAAAAGCCTTCGCGGAGGCCTCTTCGCTCGCGCCCGAGCGCCTGGATTTTCGGTTCGCCGTCGCCTCGTCGCAGATCTTGCAGAAGAACCTTGCCGGGGCCCGCGCGACCTATGAGGACATCCTCGCCAAGAACCCGGCTTCCTTCGATGCCCAGGCCTGGCTCGCGGCGCTCGCCCGCATCGAGGGCAAGGCCGACGAGGCCGCCTTGACGGATCAGGCCCTGGCCGCTCTCGACCGGGCGCGTGCGGAAACCTATCGCCAGCGTTTCGCCCGTGCCGAGGCCATCATGGCCGAGCGCCCGAACGTGGATGTGCCGACGGTTCCGGGCCGCGTGATGATCGTCGCCCTGGGCTATGCGCTCGCCAAGGACGGCACGGCGGAAAAGCCGCTCCTCGATCGCCTGGACGTGGCGTTGAAGGCCGCAAATGCCAATCCGACGGCCCGGATCATGGTCACCGGCGGTCAGCCCCAGGCCGGCGTCACCGAGGGCGACGTCATGACCAAGTGGCTGGTGGAGAAGGGCGTCGACCGGGACCGCATCCTGATCGAGGACAAGTCGAAGGACACGGTCGGCAATGTGCTGAACGTCGCCAATCTCCTGAAGCGCC
Organism: Microvirga lupini; assembly: GCA_000517005.1. GTDB lineage: Bacteria > Pseudomonadota > Alphaproteobacteria > Rhizobiales > Beijerinckiaceae > Microvirga > Microvirga lupini. Next base: position 261,363 of record KI912045.1, on the reverse strand, counting down.
ACACGGCCGATGCGGTCATCCTGGTGACGAGTTCCAGCCACATGCGCCGCGCCCGCACATTGCTCGAGGATGCCTTCCGGCAATACGACATCAGCGCACCGATCATCCCTGTCGTCGCCCTCGACGCGCCGTCACTCGAAGAGGCCGCGAAGGTCTCGAAGGACGAGAGAATGGTGATCTATCGCGATCTCATGCGGGTCTCGGGCCTGTGGGCCTATCCGGGGATCCAGCAGTAGACTGGTTCATTCATTCGATCTTGAAGTCTCCTGGCTTCCAGGAGACTTTCGGATATTGCGGGTTCATCTCTTCGAGGGTCGCCTTGACGATGGTCGCAATCGCCGCGTTGCGGACCCATTTCCGGTCCGCTGGAATGACGTACCAGGGCGCCCATTCGGTCGAGCAGCGATGGAGCATGGTCTCGTAGGCTTCCTGGTACTCGTCCCAGTGCTCCCGGTCTTCCAGGTCGCCCGGATTGAACTTCCAATGCTTCGTCGGATCGTCAAGACGCGCTTGAAGCCTCTCCTTCTGCTCATCCTTTGAAATGTGCAGCATGAACTTGAGAATCGTGGTGCCGGTCTCCACGAGCATCTTCTCGAAGGCGTTGATCTGCTCGTAGCGCTGCTCGATGACCTTTTCGGGCGCAAGCTTGTGCACCTTGCCGATCAGAACGTCCTCGTAATGGGATCGGTTGAAGATGCCGATGGTGCCGCGTCTCGGACAGGCACCATGAACGCGCCAGAGATAATCGTGTTCCAGCTCGAGCCGTGAGGGCGGACCGAAGGCATGGACCGAGACGCCGAGAGGCCCGGTCGCATTGAAGACGCTGCGGATGGTGCCGTCCTTGCCCGACGTGTCCGTGCCCTGGAGGACCACGAGCAGGGCACGGGAGCCCTCCGCATAGAGCCGATCCTGCAGGGTATCGATGTCCTTCGCGAGGGCGGCCGTGGCGGCCTTGGTTTCCTGCTCGTCGGCAAAGGGTGACTTGTCCCGCGGGTTGCGGTCCCGCAGCCGGATCGTCTCGCCGGGTTCGACCCGGAGCTTTTCTATCAAGGCCTGTTCCTGATCCGCCATTCTCGATCCTCCACGTCTTCAGGACGATAGGGCATGGCAGCGGGAAAGGAAGGTTTGGATCTTTGCCGATGCGCTCTTTACGGGTTTCCTGGTAGGACTTACCAGAGTTCTGCCAGTCAAGATGGAAGAGGCTGCCACGATGCTTTCACTCTACTATTATCCCGGGAATGCCAGCCTGCTGCCGCATATGATGCTGCGGGAAATCGGCGCCGAGTTCGAGTTGCGCCTCGTGGATCGGGGGCAGAATGCCCAGAAAAGTCCGGAATATCTCAAGCTCAATCCGAGTGGGCGCATCCCGGTTCTGATCGACGGCGACCTCGTCCTGTTCGAGACCGCCGCCGTCGCTCTTCATCTCGCCGACAAGTTCCCGGAAGCAGGCCTAGCACCCGCCGTTGGAACGGCCGAGCGGGCCGAATTCTACAAGTGGATGATCCATCTCACGAACACGCCGCAGGCGGAATATCGCGCCTGGTTCTATCCGCATGAGCACGTGACGGACGAGGCAGCCGCACCGACCGTCAAGCAGGCAGCCAACGAGCGTCTCAACCGCATGTTCGACGTGATTTCCGAGCAACTCGGCGACAGAACATGGCTTCTCGGCGATCGTTTCTCCGCCGCCGACCTCTTCCTGTTCATGCTGATCCGCTGGGGCCGAGGCATGCCGCGTCCACCGCGCAACATCCCGAACCTGAACGCTCTTGCCGAGCGTGTGCTGGCGCGCCCCGCCGTTCAGAAGGCGCTCGAAGTAGAAGGGATCAAGGCGCCGATCTTCTGAAACTACTTCTTTCGTGAAGCCCGCTTCGACCGCGCACGTTCCGGCAGAGCCTGATCGATTTTGCTGATCTCTGCCCAGGGATTGCGCTTCAGCGCAGTAAGGCGTTTGCTCAAATTCTGGACGGTGAAGCCATTGGGCTTGAGATCCGGCGACAGCTCCTCCCAGGCCACCGGCGTAGCCACGGGAGCGCCGGGCCGCGAACGGGTGGAGTAGGGCGCAATCGCCGATGCCTCGCGGTTATTGCGCAGATAATCGATGAAGATGCGGCCCTCGCGTTCCTGCTTGACGGAGGTGGTTGTATAGCGATCCGGCTCGTCGGCCGCCATGGCTTCGGCGATCTCTCGCGTGAAGGCGAGGGCATCCTTCCATGGTGCTGTTGGCTTGATCGGCACGACCACGTGCAAGCCCTTGCCGCCGGTCGTCTTCACGAAGCTTTCCAGCCTCAGGGCTTTCAGACGTTCGCGGACAGCCCGGGCACCCTCGATGACCTGGGGCCATTCCACGCCTTCTCCCGGATCGAAATCGAAGATGAGGCGATCAGGCCGTTCCAGATCGGCCAGAGTCGCGCCCCACACATGCATTTCCAGCACGCCTGATTGCACAAGGGCAACGACGCCCTGAATGTCGCGAACGGTCAGGACTTCCTGCCTGCTCGTTCCATCGCGCACCATGTCCGGATGGATGAAGGAGCTCATGCCGGCCCAGGAGTGACGCTGAACGAAGCACTTCTTTTCCGTACCCCCGGGGCAGCGGATGAGCGTGAGGGGACGATCGATCAGATGCGGTAAGAGCCAATCGGAGATGCCGACATAGAACTCGGCCAGTTCTTTCTTGTTGAGTCCTTGATCGTCCCACAGCACGCGGTCCGGATGGGTCAGGGACACACCGGCGACTTCGGCGGAACTGTCATCGGAAGTCTTGGACTTTGAAGAGGATCGCTTCGAAGGCTTTTCAGATTTTGCCGATGCTGCCTTCTTTGCGGGAGCCTTGCGCCTTGCAGGGCTCTTGGCTGTGCGACCCGGTGCGATTTCCTCCAGCGAACGCCCGGTTTTCACCGACAAGGGTGCCTCATCAAGAATGTCCGGATCGTCTTCGCTTCGTGCATAGGCATCATCGGCTTTGATCAGGAGCCAGGATTCCTGCCGTTCGCGCGGACGCTTGGCCATGCGGACGAGATGCCACGTCCCATGCAGCTTCTCGCCCTCAAGGCGAAAGGTGAGGCGGCCTTTCTCGTAGCCCTCGTGAGGATCGCCTTCGGGCTCCCATGTCCCGCGATCCCACAAAAGGACGGTGCCGCCGCCGTACTGGCCTTCCGGGATGATTCCTTCGAAATCGCCGTAACCGAGTGGGTGATCCTCGACGTGAACCGCGAGACGCTTCGCCGCCTTCACGAGGCTCGGTCCCTTGGCCACCGCCCAGCTTTTGAGGACTCCGTCGAGTTCCAGGCGGAAATCGTAATGCAGGCGGGAAGCGTCGTGTTTCTGGACGACGAAGGACGCTCCCCGCTGGCGGGAGGTCTTGCCCGCCGGCTCGGAGGTTTTGGTGAAGTCGCGCTTGGCGCGATAGGCTGCGAGCTTTGCCATGACGCGGAGTCAAATCCGCGTCGGCAATCTGGTTCCAGGTTTACGAAGCCAGGGGCTGAGCGGCCGCCTCGGCCTTGCTGCGCTCGGTCAGGAAGGCAGCTGCGATCAGATCGCGGGTATATTCCTCCTGCGGCCTGTCGAAGATCTCTTCCGCCGTGCCCCGTTCCACCACCTTGCCGCTCTTCATCACCATGATCTCGTCCGAGAGGGCGCGCACGACGGCGAGGTCGTGGCTGATGAAGATGTAGGCGAGGCCGTGGGCCTTCTGCAGGTTGCGCAGCAGCTCGACGATTTCCTTCTGAACCGAGCGGTCCAGCGCCGAGGTGGGCTCGTCGAGGACCACGAGCTTCGGATGTAGGATCATGGCGCGGGCAATGGCGATGCGCTGGCGCTGGCCGCCGGAGAACTCATGCGGGAAGCGGTTGCGCCAGGCCGGATCGAGCTGCACCTCCTCGAAGGCCTGGGACGCGCGCCGGTCGCGCTCCTTGCGGGAGATGCTGGGCTCGTGAACGAGGAGGCCCTCTGTGACGATCTCGCCCGCTGTCATGCGCGGAGAAAGGGAGCCGAACGGATCCTGGAAGACGAGCTGCAGATGACGCCGCAAGGGGCGCATCCCACCCCGGTCGAGGGGCATGAGATTGCGGTCTTCGAAACGCACAAGGCCGGAAGCAGGCTGCAGGCGCAGGATGGCGCGGCCGAGGGTCGACTTGCCGGAGCCGGATTCGCCCACGACGCCCACCGTCTCCCCGGATCGAACCTTGAGGCTCACATCGTCGACGGCCCGTAGCACATGGGTCGCCTTGCCGAAGAAGCTCTTCTCGAGCGTGAACTGAACCGCGATGTTCCTCGCATCGAGCACCACCGGCGCCGTGGACGCGACCGGCTCCTTACGGCCAGTCGGCTCGGCATCGATGAGCATTTGCGTGTAGGGGTGCTTCGGTGCCGCGAAGATGTCGCCGGTGCGGCCGCTTTCGACCACCTCGCCGCGCCTCATCACATAGGTGCGGTCGGCGAAGCGGCGCACGACGCCGAGATCGTGGGTGATGAACACGATCGACATGCCGAGCCGCTTCTGCAGATCCGCAAGGAGTTCCAGGATGCGGGCCTGGACGGTCACGTCGAGAGCCGTCGTCGGCTCGTCGGCGATAAGCACGTCCGGATTGTTGGCGAGCGCCATGGCGATCATGACGCGCTGCCGCTGACCGCCGGACATCTCGTGCGGATAGGCATCGATGCGCCGGGCCGGGTCCGGAATGCGGACGAGCTCCAGCAGCTCGATGGCGCGCTTGCGGGCCGCAGCCTTGCTCAAGCCGCCATGGGTGGTGAGTGGCAAAGCAAGCTGATCCCCGATCCGGTAGAGTGGGTCGAGGGAGGTCATCGGCTCCTGGAAGATCATGGTGAGTTTGGAGCCGCGGTAGTTGTTGAGCTTGTCGGGGGAGAGGCCTACCAGCTCCTGGCCGCGATACTTGACCGAGCCTTCTGCCCAGCCGTTCGACGCGAGAAGCCCCATGACGGACATCATGGTCTGGCTCTTGCCCGATCCGGACTCGCCCACGATGGCGACGGTCTCGCCCGGATTGATGTCGAGGTCGATACCCTTCACCGCATGGAGAATGCCGTCGCCGGTGCGGAAACGGACACGAAGGTTGCGAACGGAAAGAACGGGTTCGGCCATAGTGGCGTCCTTCATGTCAGCGATCCTTCGGGTCGAGAGCATCGCGCAAGCCGTCGCCGATGAAGTTCAGGCAGAAAAGGATCGTGACAAGCGTGATGGAGGGATAGATCAGCATCCATGTGGCGCCTTGGATATTCTTGGCGCCCTCGGAAATCAGAACGCCGAGGCTGGTATTGGGCTCCTGAACGCCGAGGCCGAGGAAGGAGAGGAAGCTCTCCAGAAGGATCACCTTCGGCACGAGAAGCGTCATGTAGACCACAACTGGACCCAGTGTGTTGGGGATCACGTGGCGGCGGATGATGCCCTTCGTTTCGACGCCCAGCGCCTCGGCGGCCTGGACGTATTCCTGTCGCTTGATGGAGAGCGTCTGTCCGCGGACGATGCGGGCCATGTCGAGCCACTCGACGGCGCCGACCGCGATGAACATCAGCACGAAATTGCGGCCGAAGAACACAACCAGCATGATCACGAAGAAGATGAAGGGCAGCGAGTAGAGGATGTCGACGATGCGCATCATCACGAGGTCGACCCGCCCGCCGAGATAGCCGGATGTCGCGCCATAGATCACGCCGATGAGGATCGCCACGAAGGTGGCGAGCAGGCCGATGGCGAGCGAGACCTGGCCCGCCTTCATGGTGCGGGTGAGGAGATCGCGCCCGTTGGTGTCCGTGCCGAAGAAGAAATACTGGCGCTTCAGGGGCACATCCACGACGAGACGTCGTCCTTCCTCTTGTCGTTCGACGACTTGAGCAGGGCCGAACAGGTCCGAGCGCTCGAAATAGGCGAGCAGCCGATCGTCGATCGGCCGGCTGCTGGAGCTCACGAGCGTCATGTGAGCGACATCGTTGTCGATGGTGATGTTCTCGGGCCTAGCCCGAACACGGGCGCCGATGCGCTCGATGTTCGGCTCGATCTGATCGGCCTTCGGATAGGCCTCCAGGCTCGCGGGCACCTTCACGTAATCCGGGTAGACCCGGTCGAAGGGGTGGCCCGTGAGGAACGGCCCGAAGATGCAGGCGAGCGCGATCAGAGCCAGCACGATGATGCTGGTCAGCGCAGCGCGGTTGCGGATGAGACGTCCGCGGGCCTCGGCCCAGAGGGAACGTCCGGTGACGGGGCCTGTCATGGTCTCGACAGGGAGAACGGCGCCTTCAGCCATGGGAAATCTCACTCGTAGCGAATGCGCGGATCGATAAGGGCGTAGAGAATATCGACCACGAGATTGAAGAGCAGAACGAAGACGGCCACCACGACGACCGTGCCCATGACGAGGGTGTAGTCACGGTTGAGGGCACCTTCGACGAAGTAGCGTCCGATGCCCGGCAGACCGAAGATGGTTTCCACCACCACGGAACCGGTGAGCAAGGCGGCGGCGGCCGGACCAAGATAGGACACCACGGGGAGGGCGGCTCCGCGCAGGGCATGGACCACGATCACCCGCGTGGGCAGACCCAGCGAACGCAGGGTGCGGATGTGGTTGGAGCGCAGGTTTTCGATCATGGCGGCGCGGGTCATGCGCGCGACGACCGCGACCTGCGGCAGGGCCAGGACCAGCACGGGCAGGATGAGATTGCGGATGTTCCCATTGGCCCAGCCAGCCACCGGGAGCCACGCAAGGGCCAGACCGAAGACGATCTGGAAGATCGGCGCCACCACGAAGTTAGGAATGGTCAGGCCGAGCGCGCCCAGGCCAGTGACCAGATAATCGACCGTGCTGTTCTGGCGCAAAGCCGCGATGGACCCGAGGGTGCCGCCGACGATGATGGCGAAGGAGAGAGCCAGGGCCCCCAGCGTCATCGAAATCGGAAGGCCGCGGGCGAAGAGTTCACCCACGGAGAAGTCGCGCAGAATGAAGGATGGGCCGAAATCGCCCCGCACGACTGCGCCCAAGTAAAGCAGATACTGCTCAAAGAGCGGTTTATCGAGCTGATAGATCCGGTTGAGGTTCTCCATCACCTTGGCCTCGAGGGGCCTTTCCAGATCGAACGGTCCGCCCGGGGCGAGCCGGATCAGGAAGAACGAGATGGTGACGATGATGAAAAGGGTCGGGATGGCCGACAAGAAACGACGAAAGATGAAGGAGAGCACGGAAAGCTCCTCCTGCTGCTACAGCATAACAGTAAAAGAATAGGGCGGTCCGACAAGCAGACCGCCCCCTTTATCAGATTTATTTTTACTGTGTCTTCGACAGATACCGCGTCGGATAGACGCCCCGGGTATTCTGCACGAAGCCCTTGATCTTCGGCGAGATCAAGTTGCTCTTGCCGTAGTACATGATCGGAATCCAAGGCATGTCCTTCATGAGGATCGCCTCGGCCTGCTTGAGCATGTCGGCGCGCTTCTTGAGATCCAGTTCCTTGGCTGCGCTGTCGAGCAGCTTGTCGAACTCCGGATTGTTGTACTTGCCGTAGTTGAAGCCCTTGTTGTCGCTCTTGAGCAGGAACAAGAAGTTGTTCGGATCCGAGTAGTCGGCGATCCAACCGTAGCGGGCGATGTCGAAATCGCCGCCATCACGCAGGTGGGCAAAGTGGGTCTTGCCGTCCGTGTTGATGAAGGAGGTCTCGATGCCGGCCTGCTTCCACTGCTCGGAAATGGCGATGACCGTGTTCCGGTTGTTGTCCGTGGTGTTGTAACGGATCTCGACCTTCAGCGGCTTGCCGGGGCCGAAGCCTGCTTCCGTCAGGAGCTTCTTGGCGGCATCCTCACGGTCGATCGGGGACTGGTCCTTGTAGGGCATGTAGGCCGGTTCGCCGTAATTGCCCACGCCCGGAGGCATGAACGAGTAGCCCGGCTGCATGGTCTGACCCCAGATCTGTTCCGCGATGAACTCGCGGTCGATCAGCATGGACAGAGCCTGACGCACGCGCACGTCGTTGAACGGAGCCTTGGAGGAGTTCACGACCATGTACCAGGTACCGAGATACGGGCCGAGGCGGACCTGATCCTTGAAGCGCTCCTTGAGCGACTTCATCTGATCGGCCGGCACGTCGTCCGTGGTGTCGAGTTCGCCGGCCTCATAGCGGCGGACCATGGCGGCGAAGTCCGGGGTCGGGAAGTAGTTGACCGTATCGATCTGGACGTTCTTGGCGTCGTAGTAGTTCTCGTTCTTGGCAAGCTTGATGTGGGAGTTCGGCACGAACTCGACCAGCTTGTAGGCGCCGTTCGTCACCATGTTGCCCGGCTTCACGAAATCCTTGCCGAACTTCTCGACCGAGGCCTTGTGCACGGGCAGGCTGGTCTGGTGGGTCAGCAGCTCGATGAAGTAGGGGGTCGGCGCCTCCAGGGTGATCTCGACGGTCTTGGCGTCGACTGCCTTCACGCCGAGTTCCTCGGGCTTGGCTTGGCCCTTGTTGATCTTCTCGGCATTCTTGATGGGATACAGGATGTTGGCGTATTTCGCGCCCGTCGCCGGATCCATGATGCGGCGATAGGAATAGACGAAGTCTTCCGCCGTGACCGGATCGCCGTTCGACCACTTCAGGCCATTCCGGAGCGTAAAGCGATAGGTCTTGCCGTCGTCGCTGACCTCCCACTTCTCGGCTTGGCCAGAGACGGCTTCGCCCTTGGCGCTGTAGGTCACGAGGCCTTCGAGCATGTCGCGCAGGATGTGAGCTTCCTGCACCGTCGAGGTCTTGTGGGTGTCGAGCGTCTCGGGCTCGCCCGAATTGGCGCGGTTGTAGACGACTTCAGCCGACGCGGCGCCCATGAGAGCGGCCGTGGCGACGGCAACGAGAGCCGTACGTTTGATCCATGATGACATCGGACGCGTTCCCTTTCTGGTTTTATATCTGAGGCTTGGAATTGTCTCGGTCAGAGCCGGTAGGGCAGTAACCTTGCCCTATTTGTTGATCAATCAACTGTTTATGTCCAGTACTATCCCTTAAGACGTTGAAAGATCAGGAATAGCAATAGCTTAGAGTCGTAGGGAGGCTCAGGCCCCGGTGTCGAACACCAATCCTGCGGCTCCGATGCCGGCTGCGGCGGCGATTTCATCGTTGTCCGACGTATCGCCGGAGACCCCCACGGATCCCAGGATTGCGCCCTGTCCGTCCTTGATAAGGACGCCGCCCGGAACCGGTACGAGCTGCCCGCCAACGGCATGGGTCGCCGAGGCGACGAAATAGGGGCGGTCGTTCGCCATTTTGTGAAGGGCGCGCGAGCCGACCCCGAGCGCCAGGGCGCCATAGGCCTTGCCCATAGCGATCTCGGCTCGCTTCAGACTGGTGCCGTCCTCTGACAACAGGGCCTTGAGAGCGCCGCGGGCGTCATAGACGACGACGGAAAGCGGCTTGAAGGACTTTTCCCGCGCTGTCTTGAGGGTGGCGGTGGCGATTTTCTGGGCCACGTCCAGGGTGAGTTCGGTCACTCGATCCTCCTTGTTTGTCGTTGTCGGTGCAGGATGCACAGGTCTAGCGAGTGGCTGTTTCCTTGGTTGCCAGCCAGGTTGCCACGGCCTTGCGCTCGTCCAGGGTCATCTCGGTGATGTTGTTGGGCGGCATGGCGTGGGTCAGCACGCTCTGGATGCGGATGATCTCGGCATGGCGGGCGATCTCCACCGGCGTGTCGAGGCGAACGCCTTTCGGGGCCGTCGTAATGCCATCCCAGACGGGCTCGGCCGCATGGCACATGGAGCAGCGGGACTGGATCGCGAGCACGGCCTCGTCGAAGGAAGCTGTAACGGCGGCAGGCGTCGCATCCGCAGGAGCTGCCGCCAGATTGGCATTTCCTGGCTTGCCGATGATCGAAAGCCAGATCGCGGCCCAGATGCAAAGTGCGGCCAAGGCCCAGGTCCACCAGGGCGATCCCTTGCCCGCATGCTGCGAGTTGAAGAAGTGCCGGATCACGGCTCCCGCGATCACGATCAGCCCAATGATGGCGACCGCATAGCGCGACGACCACGCGAGCGGGTAATGGTTCGACAGCATCAGGAAGATGACGGGAAGCGTCAGATAATTGTTGTGCGTCGAGCGCAGCTTGGCTTCCTTGCCGAGCTTCGGGTCGGGCGAGCGGCCCGCCAGGAGTTCGGCCACCACCTTCTTCTGGTTCGGGATGATGATGAAGAAAACGCTCGCCGACATCCAGGTGGCGATCATCGCGCCCGTATGGAGAAAGGCGGCGCGGCCATTGAAAACCTGGGTGAAGGCAAATGCGGCCAGCAGGATATAGGCGAAGAGCGCGATGCCGAGGACGAGGCCGTTCTTGCCCAGGGGAGAGCGGCAGAGCCCCTCATAGACGAACCAACTCACCGCGATGCCGCCAATGCCGATAGCCGGGGCCTGCCAGAACTCGAGGGCGCGCACAGCCGGATCGATGGTGTAGAGGTCGGCGTGGAGATAATAGACCCAGACGATCAAGAAGAAGCCGCTGATCCAGGTGGAATAGCTCTCCCATTTGAACCAGGTCAGTTCCTTGGGCAGTTCGGGCGGCGCAACGAGATACTTGCGCATGTTGTAGAACCCGCCGCCATGGACCTGCCACGCCTCGCCGCCGACGCCCTCGGGCAGTCCTTCCCGCTTCTTGAGGCTGAGATCCAGATGGATGAAATAGAAGGACGAGCCGATCCAGGCGATCGCGGTAATCACATGGACCCAGCGGATGATCTGGCTGATCCATTCGGAAATTTGCGGGTCGATCATGCAGTTACTTGAGCGATGACGGAATGCGTAGCCTATCGCATCGTGCGGAAAAGTGGATCCGGTTTTCCGCAATAAACGATGCGCCAGTCAAAAGAATGAGCATCGTATTGATCCTAAAAGTGGAATCCACTTTTAGGTCCGATGCTCTGGGCGGCGCTTCCTTTTGCGAAAGGCCCGGTTTCAGGCTTTTTCAACAGGAACCCTGTCAGGTAAACCCAGCATTTCCGCAACTAGCCTTATGGATGCGGCTTGACGCCAAGGCATGAGCCCGAAAGATTTCCAGGGTCGATCGAGACCGCTCTCCACCCGCGAGGTTTCATGGGACGCCTGTCCACCCACGTTCTGGATACCGTCAACGGCAAGCCCGCACGCGGCGTCATCATCGAGCTTTTCGCCATTGAGGGCGAGCAGCGCCGTTCAGTGGTGCGGGCGACAACCAACGCCGATGGGCGTACGGACGCGCCTCTGATGATCGGGGATGCGTTCCACACAGGAACCTATGAGCTCGTCTTCGCAGTCGGGGACTATTTCAAGTCGCTCGGCACCACGACCGCCGATCCGCCGTTTCTGGACATCGTGCCGATCCGCTTCACCATCGCGGAGCCCGATGGGCATTATCATGTTCCGCTCCTCGTTTCGCCCTGGAGCTATTCCACCTATCGAGGAAGCTGACCTTGCCTGACATCTCCTATCCTCGCGATCTCGTCGGCTATGGCCGCAATCCGCCGCATCCGCGC
>KI912045.1:247668-249786 GCA_000517005.1 Microvirga lupini | reverse complement strand
GCCAAACCGCATAAGCCGGACGCTGTTCGTCGAGCTCTTCGGCGACATCTTCGAGCATTCGCCCTGGATCGCCGAACGTACCTACGATGCCGGGCTGACCACGGGGCAGGACACGGCGGAGGGGCTTCACGCCGCCATGGTCAATGTGCTCTCGGAGGCAAGCCGAGAGCAGAAGCTGGCGCTGATCAACGCTCATCCCGATCTCGCCGGGCGCCTGAAGCTCGCCGATCTCACGGCCGATTCCCGCACCGAGCAATCCTCCGCCGGTCTCGACAGCCTCACGCAGGAGGAGCGCAGCCGCTTCCTGAAGCTCAATAATGCCTACAAGCAGAAATTCGGCTTCCCCTTTATCATGGCCGTGAAGGGCCGCTCGAAGGACGAGATTCTCGCCGCCTTCGAGGATCGGCTGGAGCATGAACAGGACATAGAGTTCGATACGGCTATCGAGCAGATCGAGCTGATTGCTCTGCTCAGGCTGAAAGATCGCCTGCCGTCGGTTGCGGACGTCTTCTCGAGTTTGGCCTGAGCGGAACCCTTGAGACCATCACGCGTCTTCATCTCAGCTTGGCCGTCGTGAGCCAAGCGGGAGCAAGAGGAGGGCTAAATGGGTCTGTTCAAGTTCATCAAGGATGCAGGCGCCAAGATTTTCGGAGGCAGCGCCGCCGCCGTAACCCCGGAGAAGCTGCAGCAGGAGATTCAGGGACACGGATTCGATGCGACCAAGCTCGGGATCCAGGTCGAAGGGGACAAGGTGAAGCTGTCGGGCCAAGCCACCAACCAGGAAGAGGCCGAGAAGATCATTCTTTCCCTCGGCAACACCTATGGCGTGGCCGAGGTCGATACGTCGGAACTCAAGGTCCAGCAGCCCTCCGAGGCCTCGACCATGTACACGGTACAGAAGGGCGATACCCTCTGGGAGATCGCCGAGAAGCATTACGGCAAGGGCAAAGGCGCGAAATACACCGAGATCGTCAAGGCGAACTCCCCGCCAGTGAAGGATCCGGATATGATCCAGCCGGGCTGGGTGCTTCGGATTCCCCCGCTCGCCTGAGGCGCGACAAGATTGCGCTCCTCCCTGCGAAGCCGGTATGAGTGAGCCATCGCAGGGAGAATTTATCCATGAGTGAAGCACCCAAGGTCATCGATCTCGATCGTGAGGCCATCAAAGAGGGGCTCCGCGAGGGGGCATTCGTACTGGTCGATGTCCGCGAGCCGCACGAATTCGCGGCCGGGCACATCCCGGGAGCCGTCTCTCACCCGCTCTCGTCCTTCGACCCGTCTGCTCTGCCCGAGGATAAGCGAATCGTCTTTTCCTGTGCGGCGGGCGTTCGGTCGGTCCGGGCCATTGAATTCGCGCAAGCGGCCGGTCACGATATTCGTGAGCACTACAAGGGCGGATTCAAGGATTGGGCCGCGGCCGGAGAGCCGGTGGAGTAGGGCCTCGCAAGAACACCTCACATAGATTTGTTCTAAAGTGGAGTGCTCAAGCTTAACGAGATGTGCGCTAATGCCGGCCCGCTGACGATGGTTCGTAGGGACACCATCGATCGCGCCCACGAGGGGAAGGAAAATATGAAGCGTACAATTTTCGTCGCCAGTCTCCTGGCGATCGGAGTGACGGCCGCCATCGCTCAAAGCAATGTCGTCGAGCAGCGCCAGGGTCTCATGAAGGAGATGGGTGCACAGACCCGTCCTCTTGGCGGAATGCTGCGCGGCCAGGAGCCGTTCGACCTCGCCAAGGCCAAGGCCAGCCTCCAGGTTCTTGCAGCGAATGCCGAGAAGGCCACTCCGCTGTTCCCTGAGAGCTCCAAGTCCGCCGAGAAGACCGATGCGCTTCCGGCCATCTGGGAGAACAAGACGAAGTTCGATTCGGTCATGGCGAAGCTCCGCACGGACGCCCAGACGGCGATGGCTTCGATCAAGGACGAGGCCTCCTTCAAGGCGGAGCTGCCGAAGGTGCTTCAGAATTGCGGGGCCTGCCACAACGATTTCCGGAAGAAGAGCTCTTAACGTCAAAAGGGTTAGAATGGGCGGCCGTAGCGCATCGTGCGGAAAAGTGGACCCGGTTTTCCGCGAAGAACGATGCGCTCTCCAAGGAGTGGAGCATCGGATTGGATC
>KI912045.1:232597-247568 GCA_000517005.1 Microvirga lupini | reverse complement strand
CGCCCGTTTCATTTGGAGAAGAAGAGGCGATGCGTAAGGCGATCGTGGGTCTTTTGGTTCTCGCTATCATCGGAGCGGCGGCCTTCTGGGGACTGACGTCACCGGCGGCCTATGCCCTCATCCGGGGCAACTCTCAGGCCTCCTCTGTAACGCCGTCCCCCTCCAATCGCCAGCCTAACCTGGAGAACGGCCGCATCCTGTTCTTCGCCGGAGGCTGCACCTCCTGCCATGCGGTGCCTAATCAATCTGACAAGCTGCGGCTCGGCGGTGGTTATGCGCTGAAATCGCCTTTCGGCACCTTCCACGTTCCGAACATCTCGCCCCACAAGCAGGACGGCATCGGCTCCTGGAGCACGGCGGATTTCGTCCGTGCCATGCGCGAGGGCGTCTCTCCCGACGGACGCCACTATTATCCGGCTTTCCCTGAGGCGACGTTATCGTAACAGACCTTTTCGACCGGCCCGCCGTTCTGCTCCACAATTTCCCGAGCGCTAAGTGCCTGAGGATATAGATCAATCCCAAGCAACGCCCCGAGCCGTCCGTTGATCTTGAACCGGTAGGGCTGCCTCTTTCCGACCGGAAAAACCGTGATGCCGGCGACCAGATTGCGGAACGCCATCCTGGACGCCACGGTCAGCTCCTTGCCGGTCAGATCCTCCTGCAGGACCTTTACGGCCTCCCGGTACTTGACGACGGCGGTCGGGTGCAGGGCCACCACATTGACCTCGGACTCGGCGATCCGCTTCCGCTCCTCCAGCGCTGCCTTTTCCTGGCCGAGTTGGCTCAGCCGCTCCTTCACCATCTTCACGGTGTCCTCGTCGGCGTCGTCGTCCTCGAGCAGGGCGATCATCCGCTGAGTCGTGGCGCGGACCTTCCGGAGCCGCTCCTCGGTGTCGTCCAGCGTCTGCCGAGCCTCCCGCTGGCGGGTCATGAATGTGGTCCGGTACTCGTCGAGGAACGCCTCGAGCTGAGCCTCCAGGGTTGCGCTATCCGTCAACTGGACGTTGAGGCACTCGAGGACCGCTGCCTCGAGCCGGGGGAGGTCGTAGCTGCTGGTGTGATTGCAGTTGTAACGATAATACGCCTCGCTGCAGACCACTCGTCCTGCGCCGCTGCGCGACCGGTTGCCCACGACCATCCTGGCTCCGCAGGGGCATTTGCACATGCCAGCCAGGAGGCTGTCATTCCTCTTCCACGGCTTGCGCGGCTGCCCCGCAACTTTGACCCGCTGATCCATGACCCGCTGTGCGGCTTCCCAGGTCTCGTCATCAATGATCCGTAGATGCGGAGTTGGGGTGACGACCGCATCGTCCTGATTCCAGCGGCGCACCTGCTTGCCGGTCATGGGGTTTTGGACTTGGTAGGTGTCCCCGAACCGGTACTCACCAATATATATGCGGTTGTTGAGGATGCCGGATTTGCGTCCGACCTTGGTACGCCCTCCGCTGATGTTCTGGTGGTTCCAGCCGGTGCGCCCTGGGGCCGGAACGCCCTCGGCTCTGAGTCTCATGGCAATGGACCGCGGTGATTCGCCTGCGATGTACTCATTGAAGATGCGCCTGACGACCTCGGCCCGCTCGGGGATGATCTCCCGCTCGCACGGCTTCCCGGGCACCGTCTTATATCCGTAGGCGACGCCTGCCACGACCTTACCCTCGCGGGCCCGTCCCTTCATGCCGCGACGGACCTGGGCCTTTAGGGCTTTTAGGAACTCCCGGCCCATCAGGCCATGGAAGGTCATCTTCATCTCGTCCATCTCGCCCTGGTGGACGGTGACGATCCTCATCTTCATGAACTCTAAAAGTCCCCTGATGCGGAGGCTGTCCACGGTGTCGCGGGACAGACGGTTCGGGTGCTCGAGCAGGAGGACATCGGCTTTCACCCGCTTCTCGACCACATCGTTGAGCATCTCATCGAGGCCAGGACGGTCGAACATCGTCGAGGAAGACTTCTCTCGATCCTCGTAGCGGCGGATGACCTTGATACCGTTGCGGGCCGCAAAGCCCTCGATCTCGGCGTGCTGGTCCTCAACCGACTTGGGGTTCTGCATGTCGGTCGAATAGCGCGCATACACAATGGCGCGCAGGCCGTCGAAGCTGCTCATCTTTCACCTAATCAATTGTGTGGGAGTGAATGCGGGGGAGGTTCCCCAAAAGGGGCTCGACAGACCGAAGAAGATTCCCCATTCGGACGGGGTCCGATGGGGAATCGTTAGGGGTGTTTTGGTAGACATTGGCCTGCTCGAATCGCTTGCAGGCCAAGTATCGGCGGCATCCCCGGGGCAGGCAAGAAGAATGACACTATTAGTACTTAAGAGATGCCCCGTTTCCTAATGCCAAGAAGGGGCTGATCCAGTGGGCTCTTTGGGGCAGATTCCTCACCTGCGCCGTAGATCTTCCGGATGTCCCTTTCAGCTTGGTCCCGGGCCAGGGCACGGATGAATGCCTCGAGCAGCGGGTCGAGCGGCTTGTGCTTCTTGGAAGGGGTGCTCATGGCTGGGCTCCCCCAAAGTTAACCAGTCTCATTACGCAACACTCCGGACTGATTAGGGTGAGGGGTCAGACGCGATCCTTCAGGCTGCCCATGCCGAGCTCCAGGCAGAGGGTGACCCCCTCGTGAGTCAGATAGTTCCAGCCGTCCTCCCGCTCGACGTATTCCTTCTCGATCAGCCACGTCCTGGCCGGCTTGCTGATCAGGTTCCCGTCGCGGGTCGGGCCGTTTTTGAACAATTGCCAGAGCGTGTCCCTCTGGACCTCCGTCATCGGCTGGACGTTCAGCCGTCTCATCATGCTCATAGGTCGCGCACTCCGATGTACTTGTTGATTCGGGCGAGCAGCTGCTCGTCGGTGATGTGGGGGAGGTGGTCGGTCAGGATGATCTCGAGGATCCGCCAGAAGCACTCGGTGAAATCGGCGTTATCGAATTCCGAGACCCGCTTGGCGGTGAAGCCGGTGCCGACGCCTTCGTAGTAGTCCACCGAGTGGAAGAAGCCGGCCTTGATCATCAGCTGGGACTTGAGCCCCTCGAAATCCTTGCCCGTCCCCTTAGCCACGTCCGAGATCAGGGCGTGGAACTTCCGGTTCAGGATCTCGTCCCGAGGCTGCTCGATGGTGCAGATCACCTTGGACCCGATCCGGTACCGCTCGATCTGATCGAGGTCGTACGGGGTCGAGGCGATCAGGCCCTGCGGCTGACGAGTCAGCCACAGGATGGGTCGGTCGGAGGGTTTGCGGCTGCTCATGGCTCACGCTCCATCGCATGATCCATCATCCGGTCGAGATTGAGCCGGCCCTGCTTGCGCTTCCCGGCCGGCTTCTCCCAGACGACGAGGCTGAGAAAGACTCCGTGCGGGCCTTCGCGCTTGAAGACCGACACGGGATATTCCTTCGCGCCCATCCTGAGGATCCCGCCGTACTGGACCTGCCCTTTCACCCGCTTGCGGTTGAGGGTGGCTTCGCCGACAGGCTGGGGCTTCGTCATGACTCGCCTCGTCAGACCGTCTCAGGCCACCGCACGGGGACCGGATCCCGCTCTTTGAGCGCATCCGGCTGTGAGCGCAGGACGACCAGCTTCTCCAAATCATAGTGGGGATCGAAGATGGCCTGCCCGCGGTAGTAGAACGTCTCGCGCAGTTCGTGCTCGATGGCGACCTTGGTGGCGAGGAACGCGGTCTGCACGATCTCGCCATCGGTCATGTGCTCGCTGAGCATCCACTTGCGACCGGTCCAGCGCATCGGATCGCCGGTCACATTGCACTTGCTCGAGCAGGCGATCTGCAGATAGACCACCGGCCCTTTCTCCGCGGTGATGTATTCGAATCCTTCGAACTGAACCCGCGAGAGAACGTCAGAGGCGCGCTTCAAGAACGACTGTTCCATGATCAGAGTCCGTGCTTTTCGAAGAGGGGAGCGACAACGTCGAGGAACGCGTTGCGGGTCTTGAGATCGATGGCCTTCTGGCGGATCTGCTTGGTCGCCACGAACATGTTGTAGAGGCGCGTGACGATCTCTTTGCCGCCATCTGCCTGGGCCAGTTTCACCGCTTCAGCGACCATGTCGCGGATCAGTTCCTTGTCCTCAGTCTTGTAGGACTCCGGATCGAACGGATCAGGGCTCGTGGAGCCACCGTCCTCGGGCTGCGATGAGGATGGGGCATCCGTGTCGGTTGCAGGGGTTTGGGGTGTCGCAGTCGGCACAGAGTCGTTTCCCTGCTGCAGCCGGCGCTCGGCATCGAGGAACAGGCTCTCGATCACGGAGCGCTGCGAGCGCATCATCCTCTCCACGTCCTCGGCGAAGAGTTCACGGATTTCTTCGATGTGCTTCGGATCGGCCGCGGCCTTCAACTGCGTGTCGATCTCGTCCTTGACTGTTTCCCAGTCGAACGGCTCGTCAGCTGGAGGTTCTGGCTGTTCAGGGGGAGGTGTGGGCGTCGAGGATTGCTGCGGGGGCTGTGCAGGCTTTTCCTCGACGCCCTGATGGCCGGCTGCCTCCGTAGGGGCAACAACAGCTTCAGCCGGCACATCGATAACAGTTTCCGACGAAGGTGGTTCAATGGGTGTCGGCAGATTTGACTGCCGCACCTCGATGAACTCCGCATCCTCGACACCTTCCAGTTCCTCCGCGAGATAGAGACCCTTCAGGACGTCCGGAAAAGTATCGCGCAGCCCAAAGCCTCTGGCGCGCATCTTCAGCATGCGCTTCGGCGACGTGACCCACGGGGTGTCTTTGTCGCCGTTCTGGCCACCGCGCTTCTGCCACAGCTGCGCGGTGATCGCGTCGCTGATCGAGAACTCGCTGTAGACTTCTTCAGGCTCGCCTTTGCGTTTGACCTTGCAGACAGCCTTGTAATTCAGCGCATCGCCTTCGGGCTTGGCCCAATTGGTCGGAGGTGTCCCTTCAAAGGATTCTCGGATGTACTCGACCAGTCCGCTGGCACGGACAACAGCGATGGCGAGGTCGCCCCAAATTGCGGGTCGACCATTGATGACAGCGATGCCCTGGATGGCCTGCATCGGCTTCACACCGATCTCGAGGCCGGTCAGAATCGCAATCGAAATTTGCTCGGCAGTCCGCATACCGTAAGGCGCGAGCCCGCTCTTCGCGACGATCTGCGCCATGCGCCAGACGTCTTCGAACGTCTGCGGGACAATGGCCATCACGGTGCCGGTGGACAGGCCGGCGACCTTCGGATGGGCCGGCTCAACAGGCACAAGGTTCTGTGTAGGTGCGTTCATACTCATACTCCACGCAACTATTACTGGGAGGATTGGACGGTCTCGATTTCGGCACCGAGCACGGGTTGACCGATCTGGAGATCGCCGAAAGCGAGGCGGTGGAGCACTGCCACCACGTCAGGATCATTGCGGAAGCGCACGTCGTGGACGTAGCGATCCCACACAGCCTGTTCGTTCGTGATCTTCAGCTGCTTGCGAGTCTTCAGACCCACAGTTCTGCCGCGGGTGCCGGCGCGCACCTTGAGATCATCCTCGGTCACCGCTTGGCCCTGCGATGCCTTGGCGGCTGCTTCCTGCAGCTTGCGGGCCCGCTCGGCTTTCAGGAATGCCTCGGGCAGACCTTTGGCCCAGCGCTTCGCTGCATCGGCCGCGCGCTTAATAGGCTGCCACTTGCCATCGACATCGCGCGATGCCTTGAGGTGCGGCTCTTTCTCAGCGACTCGAGTCTTCTCGGCATCCTTCTCGAGTTCACCAAAGCGATCCGCAAAATTCGCGGCTTTGTCGGCCTGTTCCTGCGTCTTGATCTCGCCGCCGATGGACTTGAGCCAGCGCTCGGCCTCGGCGCGCAGTTCCTTGATGATCTCGTCGATGATGGTTTCCGGAGAAGCATTGTCGCCCATGCGCGCAGCCACCTCTTCGGTGACGTCAGGCAGATCCTCAGGCCAGCGACCGTTGGCGACGAAGTACTTATACGCGTCCGTCGTCACAGGATTCTTGATCAGGTAGGCAAACGTGCGCTCGCAGAACTCGTCCTCGTTGTCGACGTAGCGAGCCGCACCGACATTGTAGATCATGCACAGCCGATCCGTGTCCTTCTCCCTCCACAGGAAGACCGGCACGATCTGGCCATCACGCTGGCGCAGCCGCCAGTAGCCTGCTTCTGCTCGGCCTACCGTGTGATCTGGGGAGTCCCCGCGGCAACGCGCTTGCCAAAAAGCGAACTGATCAGCGACCTGGGTCGCCGACGCACTGGTACTGGTACTCAACTGAAACTCCTCGACGGGCCCCCGACCGAGGTAGCTGTTATTTGCGGACTGCTCTGGCGGCAGCCTTGTCGCGGTTCATGTCGCGCTCTTTGCGCTTGAGCCGCTCAATCAGTTCTTCGGCGTGGGTGACGGCCCGTTCTGCCGCCATCCGCTCCGATGCGACGATGTACTGGGCGCGTCGCATGATCAGTCTCGGATGAAGAAGATGCCGAGACAGACGACAACCACCACACCGATGGTCGCCAGCAGCACCAGACCGGTTTCGTCTAATGCGGAGAGAGGTACGCGCTCAGCAGCCTTCACGGCCGACGCGAGACTTACTGACACCAGGGTGCCGAGCGCGAGGGGAGCAAGGCGAGAAGCGCTATGCATCGCTGCGCTCCTGCAGCCTAAGCCGGGACCGGGAGACGATCAGACGCTGGGTGCGGATGTTGTGAGCAGCGATCCGAAGCGACATGAGGCTGCACTGACCATGCTCTGCTCGACTGGCTCGCAGCACTGCCAAGCAGGCGACCTCGTCGCCCAGGTCGCAGTCGCTGTCGGCCAGGATCGCTGCGCATTGCTCGCAGCAGGGGTCTGGTGGGTATTCGAAGATTTTTGCCAGCATCATGGTTGCCCCCAGGTGCCTGATCAGGAAAGGGTGGTGGTGAGTTCTTGGCTGCGCTGATCGAGCCAGAGGCCGAACTGCGTCAGGTCTTCTGCCGAGAGGTTGCAGCTGGTCAGGACCACCAGGGTCATGGGATCCCGCTGCGCGGCCATGCCAAGCAGCCCTGAGATCGCGACCAGCGCTTCGCCGCAATGAGCTGCGGCAGCAAACGGTCCCTCGGACTGGAGCGTGTGCTCGATGTCAGCGATGAAACCCTGCAGGGCCGGATGATCCGGTTGGGGTACGCGCTCAGTCTGGCTGCGCTCTTGGATCAGGGAAATCAGGGCTGAGAGGCTGTCTGAAACGGTCTGCATGGCGTTGTGGCCCTCATGTGACCGTAACGATAGTGGGGGAATTTGCCCCACGTCAAGCAGACAGATTGGGGCATTTACCATGCCTGTGCGGAACCGGCGGATAGCTTATGCCCCAACAAAAAACCCCCGGGGATCGGCCGATCAACCCGGGGGCTCTGAGCCAGAATGCATGGTGATGCGTGGGACGGCTCGCGATAAATCAACGACTTAGCAGCGTTGCTGTTCCATCTGGGGCGAAACTGCGGCGGCGGGGGACGCGGGGCAGGGGGTGGACTCGGTCCTGAGGTCGGTGCTTTTTCGGTTTGCGTGATGCCCCAGATCCGTCTCTCCAGTAGGGCGGAAAACCTTTCCTGCGCGCGCAGACTCCGAGAACGCGCGCGGGGTATAGGTATATATTTATATTTGTTATATCTCCTGCGACGAATCCGTGGTCCGTGCCCCACCCACAGTGCTGTGTCGGATCTGCCAACCGCGATCTCGACGAATCCGTGGTCCGTGCCCTGCCAGACCTGCGCTCACCGTGTCTGCCAGGGGTCTGGCGCGACGCCGGGAGGTGGAGTCTCCGCGCGCGCGAGGCAGCTGCTCGGGGTGTAGGCAAAGAAAAAGGGCCCGAAGGCCCTCATCTCAGAACACCAACATCAGGGAAGGGTATTCGTGCAGTTGTCGGGCCACCAGTTGCGTGGACCATGGCGAGGAGCATGACAGCATCTGGCAGGCCATCACAGCCGCCAGACCGGTCAGCACACCCATCGCGCTGGGGCGGTTGCCCTCCTTGTTCTCATCCTCCCGGGTCATGCGTTCGAACATCTGCCTGAGACTGCTGCGCGCCCCCATCTTCACGGGCTTTCTGCGGACGACGGAGGTGACCACCCCGATGATGCGGGTCGGACCCTGGTTCAGATCGGCGTTGAGCGGCAGGGTGACGGTCTTGTGCATCTTGCTTGAGGAGCGCGGGAGCAGTTCGATCTGGTCGCGCAGGATGTGGAGTTCCTTCACCGTCAGCTCGCGGGTGTCTCCCGCGCTGCTCTTGGACTCCACGACCACCCAGTCGCCATCGCCGACTTGGACTGCGACGTCCCACGGGTTCACGCAGATGATCTCGTCGCCATCGGAGATGCCGGCCCTGTCCATCTGGTCGCCGCGTACCACGAAGGCAAACTGGATTTCGCCTTGGAAATTGGGGTCATAGCCGTTGTGGACGTAGCCGAGATCGGCCTGATCAAACCAGTCCAAGGGACGATACGCACCGCTCTCAACGATCCCGAGGATCGGCACATCCACTTGGTTGGGCTGGAAGCCTTCGTCACCTTCACCCTTGTCGTCGGTCTCGCCGAGGAGCCACTGCGGGCTCACGCGCAGGCCTTTGGCGATGGCCTTGAGGTTGTGCTCGCGCAGTTCCTTGACGCTCTCGTTCATGAACTTGCGGAGGATGGACCTATCAATTCCTGCCCGTTCCGAAGTGGCATTTGCGGTCAGGGACAGTTCCTCTAATCGCTGCCGTATCCGATCTCTTACAACTGACCAATCACTCATCTGGTCCCCCATTTTGCTGCAGCGTCAGGAGCGCTAACGAGACGCCTTTTACGGGTTGACCGCTCGGGGCACTTGCCTCACACTTCTGGGCCACGTTCCCCTCTGAACGAACGCTCCAGGGTGTCTGTGATGCCGGTCTTGCCCGTTCCATCCCTTGGCTCTCTTAGCGGTGTGCCCCACGACTTATCGTCCTCGGGCCGTTGTACTGGGGCACAATCCATACAAACCCCTTGCTGGTCAAGGGAAATCGCCCTCTTACCACGTCGGTATAGGACGTTCTCCCCAGTTGCCATGCGGCGTTCTGACTCTGTTCTGGGTCTGCGCGAGGGATTTGCCCCCGTCTGACCGCGGGGGACTGCCGGCCGGCAAAGACCCACAACGGGCGCGTCGGATCACCGGGGGCGTGTCACTCAGTCAGTCGAGAGTTGCGTATGTCCGACGAGACGCCAGAGACCCATCAGGTTGAACTTCCCACCACGAAGATCCCGAACCGCGACCTCATCACGGCCCTCTGGGCCTATGACATTTCCCAGACCGAGAAAGCCCAGAGCGTCACCGCCGAGGTGCGCGAGCGTGTGACCAATCAGGTCGAACTGGCAGGCCTCAACCGGCCGGCCTATTCGCTCGGCAAGCAGGCCCTGCGGAAGGGGAAAAAGCACCAGTTCGAAGCCATCGACATGTGCCTCCACGCGATCCTGTATCTCACCTGGGTCATCGAGGAGATCAAGAACCAGGGCCACACGGGCGATATCGCCGAGATGGCCACCAAGGCTGCCGAGCAGCCGAAAGCCGCTCCTAAGCCCGCAGAGCCCAAGCAGGAGGCCTCCAACGTCGTCCAGCTGGAGAACATGAAGACCCCGAAGGAGGCCAAGGCGGCTAAGGCCGCGAAGGCTCCTAAAGCCCCGAAGGCTGAGAAGACCGCCAAGTCCAAGGACAGCGTCGACTCCTTCCGCAAGCAGTTGGCGAAGGACAACGCGAAGGGCGACGAGCACATCAAGAAAGTTGCTGCCGGCGAAGTCCCTGGCGCACCCGTGGAGCCCGACGCTCCGACCCCTGCCAGCACCATGCCTGACATCCCTGACGGCCTCGACCGCCGGAACAAGCCGGCGCGCGAGCGTACCGAGGATCCGGAGAAGAACCCGCACGGCCGGTACCGGCTGCTGTCGTGATCTTCCCGCGCTGAAGAGCGTCGGGGAGCGGGCAGCAGATTTGGCCGTCAGCACCCGTCCCCGACGTCGCCCTCAATCCCGTCAGGAGTCAGGACGATGCTCCCTACCACAGGGACAGCGGACGGGCAAAAACCGTCTCGAAAGACCCTTAACGTCTGGGCGTTCGACCTCGCGACCGAAACCGGTTTTGCGATGGGTCGCCCACCGGAGGAACTCTCCGATCTGAACGCAGGGGCGATCAGCCTCCGCACCCACAAGCCGCTCGACTGCATGGTCAAGGACACTATGCAGCTGGCGTTGAACCTCGAGCAGTTCCTCAAGGACGGACTCACGTTCAAGGCCGCAGTGCCTGACCGCATCATCTACGAGGCTCCCAAGGACCCGCAGTGGTCGCAGGAGAAGTCTCGCAACGAGCAGGAAGGCTTCAAGCGCTCATCAAAATCCCTGCTGCTGCCGTGGGCCCTCGCCATCAAGGTGGAGGAGATCGGCCAGAAGTACGGGATCCCGACCGAGAAGGTCTATCCGATCACGATCCGGAAAGCCTTCATCGGCCGGGAGAATGCCGGCGAGCGCGGCAAGACCAAGCAGTCGATCCTCGAGCGCTGCAAGGAACTCGGCTATCTCCCCGAGAACGCCAAGAACGACAACGTCGCTGATGCCATCGCCATCTGGCACTGGGCCCAAATTCGCTATGGTCGGTGGCAGCCTCCGTTCGAAGTGCTGTTTGGCAAGAAGCTGACGGTTGCCCAGTCATGAGCAACGACGGGCACGGCATCTTCAATCCCGAACCGGAGAAGCCGCCATCACCTCCTCCGACAATTCCGCTCTGCGTCGAATGCGAGCGCAGCGCCAACCCTGCATGGCGCGACGGCACTGCCGTGTTCTGCCGCAAGTGCGCGCCTCCTGAATTGAAGAACCCCAGCCAGTACCGTTGTGAGTCTGAGTAATGCGTAACGAGTTTGTACAGGATGCCTGTCTCGCCGATATCGAGTCGTCAGTGATCAATGCCCAGCGCGATCTTCAGGGCATTCAGGACCGGCTCACCGACGCTCTTACCATGATCCAGCGCTTGCTGCTCAAGGATGAGCAACGCCGCGCGTCGAAGAAGCCGAAAGGGCGGAAGAAGCCGCTCAACCGCCAGAGCAAGGATCCTCGGCGGGAGCAGATCCTCGATGCGTTGGCTGCCGGGGAGCACACCATCACGGCCATCGCCGTACAGTTCAACACGTCGCAGCGATCCATTCGACGTGTCATCGATAGAGCCAAAGCTGAAGGCGACCCGCGCGTCGCCAACAGGGGCAAAAGAATTGTTCCCGCAGACTCCTCCCAGAGCGTGAGCCGCAGCCTGGGAAAAGACGCCCCTGATCCCGAAGCGGGGACAATCGGCGAGCCTGCCACTGCTGTGTACCCCGGGCAGCAGTATGGGCAATCAGGGGAAGAAAGCACGGAGGACACTGCGGAGGGGGTCACGGAGGCAGCGCAGGCCGGCAATGAGGCCGGAACCGACGCCACCGGGACTCACACCGCGGAGGAGACCGTGCCGGCCGAGACCGATGAGGAGGATTGTGCCCCCGCACATCAAGATGCCTCCTCCTCGGCTCTCGAGACTTTCCAATCGCTGGGCGACATCGCCAAGAGGATCGTCGAGCGTCGCAAGCTGAAGAGAGTGCAGGTAGAGGAGCCGCTCGGCTTCGTGCCGCCCATCGAGACCACCGTCGTGGGCGTCGACATGGGCAACGGTGCCGATGTCACGATCCATGCTGTCTACTCCAGGGGAAAGGGATTCCAGCCCATCACGGATGAGGTGGTGCTCACCCCTCTCAACGAGGCGAAGATCCGTCACTCAGTGGCGCTCGAGCCGGGAGAAATCTCGGTCGACCTCGAGCCGAACACGGTCACCAGCACGGCTGGTGTCCAGCAGGTCGACAAACCCTTTGCCAAGGTGCTCAACCACATGAAGGATGGCGGGCTCTATCCGCTCGACATCCTTGCTGAGACGGCCGGCTATCGCACCAAGGAACAGGTGAAGGAGAACCTGAGGGCCTGGAGGCCCAAACTCGAGCAGATCGGGGTCGACGTGGTCGCGATGACCAAGCACTTCGATCTGGTGCAGCTGCGCCGCCTCGGGGCATGAGCCATGTCCAATTGGCCCGCCAACTGGCCATTCGGCGACCTGCTGCCGTTTCACTACAACCTCATCGTGATCGATCCTGCGTGGGACTGGCGCACGTTCTCGCCGAAGGGAGCGAAGAAGAGCCCCACGTCCAAGTACAAGTGCATGAGCCTGGAGGAGATCGCCGCACTGCCCGTGGGCGCTCTCTGCAAGGGTCCGACGCTGCTCCTGTGCTGGGGCACCGTGCCGCTCATGGACAAGCAAATCCAGATCGTGCGGCACTGGGGGTTCGAGTACAAAACCGCGATGATGTGGCACAAGATCTTCCCGTCTGGGAAGACCGCAATGGGTACGGGCTACCGTGTCCGCTCGATGATCGAGCCGGTGTTTGTGGCCACCTACAAGAGCCCGAAACACAAGGCTTTCCCCGGGCTCTTCACCGGCATCCGGCGCGATCACTCGCAGAAGCCGCGCGAGGCCTATCGCCTCATCGACGAGAAGTGTCCGTCGCTCACGTCGCGCGCGGACGTCTATGCGCGCTGCCGTCGGCCGGGATGGGACAGCTACGGCGATGAACTCGACAAGTATCCCCTTGAGCATTCGATTGTGGAGGTCGCATGAGAGATCTCTTTGCATCCAAGGACGCGCCTGCAGAGCCGCACTTCCGCAGCCGGGGCCTGTCTACTCTCGATCTGGCGATTGCCGATGCTGCGTTCGCTGCCGGCGAGGAAGGCTGCACCCTCCATGATTTCATGGCAGCCACGGGCGAGGACAAGGCCACGGTGAGTCCTCGCTTCGCCGTTCTGGTGAGGATGGGCGTCCTGCGAAAGGGCACAAAGGCCCAGAAGCGCAGAGGGCCCACCCGTCAGAAGATCAACGTGTGGTTCTGCGATCCCGAGAGGGACCAGCCATGAGCGGTGAACTGCGTCGTTCCTACCGGGAGGAAGCAGGCCTCCCCGCCTATCGCGAGATGCCTCGCAACATCGAGATGGAGCAGGCTGTCCTTGGCTGCCTGCTGGTGGCGAACAACGCATGGCCCAAGGTGGTCGACGTGCTGACGAGCGACTGCTTCTACGAGCAGCTGCACCGCAGGATCTTCGACGTGATTGCCGGTCTGCTCGAGCAAGGGCAGACCGCTAACCCGATCACCTGTCGCTCGTATCTGCCTGAACAGGATCTGGGAGGGGGGATGACCCCGGCTCAGTATCTCGCGCGTCTGGCTGCCGAGGCTGGCATCCCGAGCGAGATCCGCGGCTATGCTCAGTTCCTGAACGACATGCGCGCTCGTCGGGAGGCCATCAGCGTTGCCCAGGATCTGCTCGAGAAGGCATACGATGCCCCGGTGGGGGTGACAGCCAAGAGCATGGTCGAGATGGCTGTCGACCGGCTCTCTGGCCTGAAGACCACCATCGGCGAGTCCGAAGATTTCCAGAATTTCGAGACCGTGTCGAAGCGCGCCCTGACCACCCTCTTTCAGGACTGGAAGGATGGAGCCAAGTCCAAGGGGATTTCGACGGGCTATCCTGCGCTCGACGAGGCAACCGGTGGCCTGGAAGCACCGGACCTGATCCTGATCGGCGGTCGCCCGGGATCTGGTAAGACGGCACTGGCCACGAACATCGCCTTCAACGTCGCGAGGATGTTCGATGCCGAGCGCAAAGCCGGCCTGCCGCTGCGGCACATCGGATTCTTCAGCCTGGAGATGTCAGACGAGCAGCTGTGGCAGCGTGTCCTCTCGGATGCATCGGGCATCCCGTCCTGGCGCATCAAGCGCAGGGCCCTGTCCGATAGCGAGATGGAGCGCATCGTCAATCTTGAGCGGGAACTGTCGCAGCTGCCCATCGAGATCGACGCATCCGGCAAGCTGTCGATCAGCCAGATCGAATTGCGCGCCAGGGCCCTGCACAAGCAGGGTAAGCTGCATGCTATGGTGATCGATTACATCCAGCTGATCGGCGGTCGTGCGAAGAGAGGTGGCAGGGACGACAACCGTGTGCAGGAACTGACCGACATCACCACGTCGCTGAAAGCGCTTGCCAAGGAACTGTCGATCCCGATCATCGCTCTCGCCCAGGTCTCCCGTGAGGTGGACAAGCGGGATGACAAGCGTCCGAAGCTCGGTGACCTGCGCGAGTCCGGATCGCTCGAGCAGGATGCCGACATGGTGCTGCTGCTCTATCGCGAGGAGTATTACCTCAAAGACTCGAAACCACAGGAGGGGACAGACGCTTACCTGCAGTGGGAACGTCGGATGGTGCAGGTGAAAGGAGTCGCCGAGGTGAACGTGGCAAAGCAGCGTCATGGTCCTCCGTGCGTTGTGACCATGGGCTTCAACGCCGAACTAACGCGATTCCTCAATGAGCCCGACCCGCGCGACGAGACGGTGGAGCCGATCCGCCAGGAGAAAGGCAAGGGCCCGCTCCGGATGCCGGCCGACTCTCCTCGCATCCTGCACGAACTGAAAGCCATGGAGGTGCACCAATCCGTTCCGAACAAGGAACTGGAGGGGGTGCCGCGCTGGGTGAAAAAGGTGGTCGATTACATGGAGTGGAAGGAGCGCTGTGTGCTGAAGTTCTGCGATCCGGACCAGACCGATGCCGCGAAGGCGAAGTTCATGCGCGATGCCATGGTGCCGCTCATGGACAACGGATTCATCGAGAGGGGTGGCACGAAGGATTATCCGTACGTTTGGCTGACTGACCTGGGGCGCAAGTGATGGGCAAGCACCGGGATCTGACGGTACGTCTAAGGCAAGCGGAGAAGATGGTCGAGCGCAATGCCAAGGCCATGGACCGGCATGAGAAGCGCGCCAAACGCTGCTCGGGTAAGGGAGCCTATGAGGAAGCCACGAAGCACTGCAATCTGTACGAGCGAGCCGCTCGCCTGAAGCGCAAGTGGCAGCGGGAAACCCGCAAGCTGTCGACGCAGCTGCGAGCGCGGGAGGTTCTGACCAAGCGCGCGCCCCAGGTGGACTTTA
>KI912045.1:225875-232497 GCA_000517005.1 Microvirga lupini | reverse complement strand
GCTTCTTCCGCCATGCAGGTCTATCCGTTACCGGACTACCGTGAAGATCATTAGCGCGCCTGTGATCTCGGCCAAGGAGGAGCGGAAGAGGGAGGTCAGGATTGAGGAGAAGCGCAAGCGCATGGCCGCGGCCGGTCTCAACTATGATCATCGCACCGCGGCAGGCCGGCGGCACGTCGATCTGGCGAACATGGGCAAGAACCTGCGCGCCTCGATCAACCACATGAACAGCTGCCTCCGCAAGAAGAGCGAGAGGACGGATGCCAGGGTGCTGGCTTGGTCGAAGTTCGACACGCACTGCCATAAGGTGCTCGCCGGCCTGATTGCCAGCCCCAGGTATGAGCCGGGGGTGGACACCTCCACGATTCCTGGCGTGTCGGACAGCCGGATCGATGCGCTGCGGCAGGATGCAGGGCTTAGAGACTTCCTGGGGAGGGATATGCACGGGCTGCTGGTCGAGGTGATCTACCACCAGCGCGCGTTCCGTGACCTGCAGGGCCTGTCCTATCTCGACAGCCACGAAATCTACGTTCTGTTCAAACGCGCGCTGGACCTGACGGCAGCATGGTTCAGGGTGGGCGAGGACAACAGCTTTGGACGTGAGGTCAACAGCATCCTCACCCGAGTCGAGGCATAGGAGGGGGTTACCTGCGTCGGCCGAGCAAGGTCCAGCCGCACTGGCCACCTGTGACGGGGCTGACGCAGCTAAACCGTCCTTCACGGTAGCGGACCATCACAGCCTCTCCCTTGGGGAGCATGATGCACTCGCCGGTCTGGAGCCCCCTCATGGCCAGATCGGTACCGGCCTGGACTGAGAGACTGTCCGTGATGGCGATGGCCTGCTCGAGGTTCCGGCAGACCACATGTGCGGTGGGGAGGGTTGTGGACCTGCCGGTCGACTGTGCTGCAGCAGGGGCCGCAGCCACCAGGGCCAGGGCAATCAGGGTCGTTCTCATCGTTAGCGTACTCCGCTCCTGGCCGCATCCATCTTGTCGCGTTGGATCTCACCAAGCTTCTCAAAGCCCAGGCGGATGGCGCAGTCGTTGATCTCGTATTCGGTCGAGTACTGCTTGGCGCAGGATGCCTTCGCTCGGTCCATGTAGCCTTTGTTGTCGACCGGCACCTTGATGGCAAAGCCCAGGAAGATGATGATGGCCAGGATGATGCCGCCAGAGACCCAGAGTCCTGTGCGGCTTTTCTTTGGTGCCTGCTGCTGCTGGCTGCCGGCCGGCACATAGGGCTTCCATTCGCCCCGCTTCATCGCTTCCCGCTCGCGCATCGACATGGGCATGGATGCGGGATCGATGACCGGCTCCACCGGGGAGGGAGCCGCAGCGATCTCGGGGATGATCAGTTCCTCGCCGACAAAGATATCCTCGGACTCCAGTTTGTTCGCCCGCTGGATCACGCGCCACTTGCTGGTGTCGTTGTAGTAGCGTCCAGCGAGGGAGGAGAGGGTCTCGCCCTGCTCCACCTTGTGGATTCGTGTGCTTGGTTCAGTGCTCATCTTACTTTCCGTCGACTATTGCTTGGATTGTTCTACCTCATGCCACGCGCGCCAGACGGTGGCTGTCCAATGTTCGTGCAGGTGGGCGATCTCGACCACATAGAACACGCCCTCCTGGCCCGGGGGAGGGTCTGCATCGATCCTTGCGCCGTTGTACTCGACGGTCAGTCGTGTGACACCGCTTACGACGCTCAGATCCCAGAAACTGCAGGCGAGGGGGATATCTTTATCCTCACCAATCACCTGGGCCAGGACTTGGCCGATCCGGAGGTGGTCCAGCCGGTTGCCATCGGCTGTGAACTCCACGTTCTCAGCAATGATCTCTTTGTGCGGGATGTATCGAGTAGCCATCACCAAATCCTCCACCAGGGGCCGAGCTGGGCCCGTCGCTCTGTCCGTCGTGCTTCGATGTCGTGCTCGATCTGGTGCAGGTTCTTGGCCTGCTCCATGGCGATCTCGCGGGTGTCCGGATCGAGATCACTCCAGGCTGCGTTGCAGCGGTCCACTTCCTGCATCCAAGCGGTGGAGAGGGGGGATCCCTGCAGCACGGCCTGGATCACCCGCTCCCGGGCCTCCTGGCCGATCTGCCGGCCCTGCTGGACCGCGGAGGGGGTCATGCCGGTGTACCGATCAAACATCGTCACCCTCTTCAGCATGGAAGCGGATCACGGAATTGGTGACGGTGCTGGCCAGATCCTTGGCACCAGGGAGCGTGAGCAGGCTGCAGATCAGCAGCACCTCATGCGGGATATCCTCCTCGCCATCGTACCAGTACTGCACCTTGCGCCGGTTCTTGCCGGTGATCCTGGCGAAGTAGAGGGGAGTCATGTCCAGCTGGGCGAGAGCTGCACGGAACTGCTCGGCCGTCATGCGGTCGTACTCAAACCGGCGGGACTTCGAAGGGGCCTTGGAGGCGGGCTTCATCATGGTCAGGATTCCTTAGCTTCACCATAGTCAGGATTCCTTAGTTGTAGGACTTTGGGAGTTCAACGGGCTCGTCTTTCTCGTACGCTATCGCCAGACGGGCCATCATCACAGCACGGTCAGCATTGTCGTCGGCGATCAGCAAGCCGGTGTTGTCCACCTGCCGGATCAGAGCCTCGAGGGCCTCGAGCACGGTTGGGATCTCGACGCCGCACGGGGTCTGACGAGGGGCAGAGGAGGAGGGGGAGGATTCCCGGCCGGAATTGCCGGCCTGCTGCGCGATGGCGTCAAGGAACGGATTGGTGGGGTTCTCCGCCTCCCACTTGTCGAGATCCTCTTGGGCAAACTCGGTCACCATGCCATCGGTCGCCTCGGCCAGGGAGATGTCCCCTGGCTCGACGGTGTCAGCCATCGCCTGCTTGATCGCCTCGCGCTCCTCAGGGGTGCGCTGGGCCGGTTCTTTGGCCATAGCGTCGGCCACGAACGTCTTCCAGGCATCAGAGCCAGGGAGGAGGGTGTCGGTCTTCTTGGTCATGTCCATTTTCTCCGTCTGATTTGAGGGGGTGAGGAGGGGCACGGGGCCCCTCAGAAGCGTTGAACCGGTCGACCGCCAGTCGTGCCGCGCGACCGCTGCCCTGAGAGCATGCCGCATACGCCGGATGCAATGCGCGTCCCGCCATTAAACAGGTAAGCAGGGGCGAAGTCGAAGCCGTCGCGGCTGTAGGTGGGCCCGTTGCTTTCCATCATCAGCGAGAAGCGGGGGTCAGGCTGATAGTTCAGGCTCAAGACGCTTCCGCTGTTCCGGACGGTCCAGAGGGGACGCGCGTCGGGAGCATGCCGCAGGGTCGCGCCGTTCTTCGTGACCGCGATCTCCTGAATCTCGTTGCCCACCCAGCTGTCGAAGCCATAGGTCGTGTTTCGGCCGCGGGCATCCGTGACGGAGCACGACAGGCTGACGGCGAGAGCCGGGGAGGCAATCAGGGTGGCGAGGGTGGCGAGGATAAGCTTTTTCATAGTCGTCAATTCCATTGAACAGAGGAGGAGGGGTTAGCGGCTGAGATCTCGGGCGAGCCGTAGCTCTTCGGTCGTCCTGTCTTCCTTGGCGATCATCTCCAGCGGGGGGGATAACCCAGGTGTCGAGCCAGAGCCGCAGTGCCTCCAGATGAGGCACCAGCTTGGGGTCCAGCTGAGTGGTGCTCTTGGACAGTTTCTTCACGACGTTCTGGATGGTCGCGCGCTCAGTTGGGGACATGGCCATGGTCGTGCTCCTTAGTGACAGATAGCCGGGAGGGGGTCGAAGGTCGTGTAGATGTCCACCTTCGCGGCATGCAGGTGGCGCAGGAACTCGCCGACGAACATGGAATGCACGTTCTCGGCATAGCCTTCGAACACGCGTCGAGCGAAGGGCAGGGGCCCATGCTCGCGGTCATAGAATCGCTGCCAGTCTTCCTGGGTGTGGAACGTGGCGCAGAGCGTCATGGCAGCCTGGGTGGCGCACACCAGCTGCATGAGCATCGCATTCTCTTCACGGGACAGTTGCTTGGTGGTCATGGTCAGAATCCTTGAACGGAGGAGAGGGGGAGCGGGTCAGCTGCAGTAGGGGGTCAGGCACACGACGTAGGTGCGACCGCGGATCTCGATGGTCTGCAGGTGTCCCTCCTGATAGGCGACCGTCCCCAGCGCTTCGACCTCGTCCGCAAACTCAGGATCCGCAGCCACCTGCAGCATGCCCTCAACCTTCACCTCGATGGCCTGGAGCAGCAGCTGCAGCCCCTCCGGGGAGGTGTAGGTGCCCGTATAACGGGACTCAGGGTAGGCAATGCCAGTTGCCTCAAGAACCGTGCCCATGAGCACGGGAGCGGAGGGGGTCTTCATGGTCTGCTCTTTCTGGATGTTGTCGCGGATGCGCTGGAGGAGTTTTGCGTGGAACTCACGGGGATTCTTCATGGTCAGTCCTTTCGCCACGATTGGCATGGGAGGGTAGGAGGAGGGTTCAGTAGCACTCAGACCAGTGCTCGCCGGTCTCGCAGCCCCATTGCTCGCGGGGTGCCAGGGCGTCGCCGTTCTGATTGTAGTCTGTGCCGCAGTGATCGCAGGTGACCGTGAAGGCATCGCACGACAGCCAGGAGCCGCAGCAGCGCACCTCTACCGTGCGCCTCGTCGGATAGTCTGGGCCGCGGTCGTTTTCGCAGAGGATGCGGCGGGAGGGGGTCTGCTTCTCGTACCACCAATTCGGTTTAGCCATGGTCGTGTCCTTTCGTGTTGAGAGAGAGCGGAGGGGAGGGGTCAGAGGTTCGTGATCTCGGCACCGAAGACATGCGCCTTGGAATCGTAATTGTTCTGCCTCTTGTGCCAGTCGGGAGCGTCGAGCAGCCTGCAGATCACACCAAGCCATCCTGCCTCCGAGAAGTAGCCGGTCACGACGGCATGGCCGAGTCCGTTGAAATTGATTGCGATCTCGGACCCCACTGCTGGAGGGTCAGAGTCTCCGCTCCATTTCAGCGCATCCGGAGAGTTCAGAATCGTTTTGCGGTCATCGCTGTAAAAGGCGCGCTCGAAAGCCGGTAGGGTCATCCCATGGTCGCGATAGGTCATCATGTAGTCTTTCATTGAACAGAGCAGAGGGGGGAGAGGGTTATTTGCTGCGCCAGGATCCTGACGCGTCGCGCGTCTGCAGCCGTTTGGCGCGCGGCACGTTCAACAGCACATAGCAGGCTTCGAGTCGCTGCCAGTCGTCCGGATAGTTGCGCCACGTCATAAGTTCCAAGGCCTGCCGCATGTTGCGGATGCACTGTGCAGGCTGATTGCCCACGATGGCGCGCGCGGCTTCACGGGACAGGGGAGAGGGGGAGGAGGGGCGAGCAGCCATGATTCAGCATTCCTGCAGCTGGAAAAATTTTCTGGGTTCAGTAGCGCGCGCGGTAGCGGCTAAACCGTGCACGAACGCGCGCGCGCCGTGCCTTGTGTCGCCTGCTGTCCTGCCATTCCTGCAGGGATAGCGACGCGCAAATGAGCAGAGCACATACAAGGCAGGTGATGGTCAGGACGAGTCCCGCAAAGTTAGCGGGATGGTCTAAGGCAAGTTCCAGAACCGGATTCATGGTCAATTCCAATCGCCACAATTGGCAAGGGGGACAGAGAACAGGGGGAGCGGGGGAACGTGTCCCCCCTTACCCATGGGTGATAGGCACCGCGCGCCCATCGGAATCTATCCTGCAGGTCGCGCGCGGTTTCATGGAGAGGGGGATCCGATGTCCCCTTGCAAAGCCCTCCTTTAGTGCAGGGGATAGGACACGTTAGGCACGTCATGCGACCAACATGCACGGCATGCACCGCAAGCGTTCCCCTGTTGGGAAGCGGGGCAAGCGTGACCTGCAGGGGACTCCGCCTTCCTGTGAACGGTCGACGTGTGAGCATGGCCAGAAATTGGCTTATCTCCAATCATGGTAGCAGAGACTCGGACCACAAGATTCGAAGGAAACTCGCCATAGGTCGCGCGGTATTTCTTCACGATTCCCGCTTCACGCGTTGGCAGCCAATGGGCAACGTCAGGGGACAACTCGGCAGCCATCACAATGGCGCGCAACATGTCCACAGACTGCAGGTCGCCCGAGTCGAACCATCTATGAAAGCGCTCCCCTGTCTTC
The DNA here is from genome assembly GCA_000517005.1 of Microvirga lupini. GTDB lineage: Bacteria > Pseudomonadota > Alphaproteobacteria > Rhizobiales > Beijerinckiaceae > Microvirga > Microvirga lupini. The sequence goes on along the minus strand of KI912045.1, from coordinate 226,419 downwards.
TCTGCAGCCTTGTTAATCTGGAAAACGATAGCGCGCGCCCATTGGGCAGGATTCTCAGAGATTAGGCGAGTCGCCTTCATGTAATTGTTAGTCCATCCCATATCGACCGATGGGCGCATCTTCTGAAGCTTCAGAGCATAGCAACGGCTGCAGGTAGAACCTGCGACCTGTGCAAGCTTGCCACCTACTTGGCAATGCTTGGCAGAGATAGCGAACGAAGATCCTGGCATTTTGGAATTGCGAGTCGATACTTCGCCCGCTTGTTCCTTGGCAGCCTTGAGAGTGAAGAGGTTAGTCATGGTCGCTCCTAATCGCCACAATTGGCAAGGGGTGAACGGTTCGTGCCCCGTTCGATGTCCCTAAGAACCATGATTCGTGCCCCATGGTCAAGCGCCTCGTGCCCCAACGCGTCACTCTCTCAGGGGGATAGGGGGTGCAGTTAAACCCGCGCGTATGGGGGATCGCGACCGCACGGGGGGTCGTTTTTCACGCGCGGAAAACGAAAAAATCTGCGCTCAGCTCTTGGTAATTCCAGCCTGACCTA
>KI912045.1:215305-225775 GCA_000517005.1 Microvirga lupini | reverse complement strand
CTCTAAGCTCCTGGCCGATCTGGCAGCTTTCCTGGGCTTCCCAGCTGGCGTGAGGCGGGCGATCTGTTGACCTGCACGAATATGGGGCAAATCCCCCTTTACAGGGGGCATTTCTCAGGCATCATAGCCCCACTGACAGGTTAGTCGCTTAGCCAGCAACGTCCGGAGTGGAGTAATTCGATGAACAAGACTGAACTGATCGATGCGGTGGCGGCTGCCACCGGTCATCCGAAGAACCTTGTCAAAACCATCCTCGAGGCCGGCTTTGAGGAGACCGCGAGCGCTCTCCGTCGTGGCGAAGACGTCAAAGTCCCGGGTTTCGGCAACTACTCGGTCACTCGCCGGTCGGCCAGGACCGCGCGTAACCCGCGCACGGGTGAAGTGGTGCAGGTCGCAGAGACCAAGGTGGTCAAGTTCAAAGCCGCCGATGCGGTGAACTCCTCTCTCAACCGTCGCTGAGACCCCGCCATGGTGGCGGTCTTGGTCAACAACCTCTCCGAGATCATCGCGATCAGCGCTGCGTTCGGTGGAGGCTTCTTTCTCGGGCGCAAGACCAAGCGGTCGAAAGCCCAAATCCCATAGGTCAGTGACATGTTTGGATTGCTCAGAAAGGCAGCTGGGGCTGCAACGACTGAAGTGCTTGCCGCGCGTAATGAGAACACGGACGTGCTCGAGGCTTACTGCGCTGGTGCTGCTCTCATGGCCACCGCGGACGGCACGGTCGAGGACAGCGAGAAGTCTAAGGCTGTGCGGATGCTCTCCGCATCGAAGGATCTCAAGGGGCTGTTCCCGGCCGACGTCGTCGAGAAGACGTTCGATTCCTACTGCAAGAAGGCTGTCGATAGCCAGGGCCGGCAGGAACTCATTGAGGAGTTCGAAGATTTGAAGAGGCTCCCTGACAGCCAGAAGCTCCGTGACCGGATCTTCCTTGCCTGCAAAGACATCGCCAAGGCCGATGGCGAGATCGAGCCTCCGGAGCAGCGTCGCCTCGACGTGATCGCGAAACTGCTCGACGTCGACCCGTCCAAGTTCGTGATGGACGACATCTGAAGCCCCTTACTGCACCAGGGCGAGTATCGCGTCGAGCGGTACTCGTTTCGCCGATGACTTTCCAGAGTGAACCATGCCCTCAAAGCCCCCGAATGGCGGCCGGCAAGCCCCGCCGCGGGCCACCAAGCCCGCGCTCAAGCCGGATCAGGAAATGCAGGTGATGACCGGCCTGATGCGCGAACTGAGCGCTTTCCTTGTCCAGGCTACGCGCATCGCCAAGCAGGCAGCCGACGAAATGGAACGCGCGGCTAAGGCCGATGCACAACAGAGAGGAGAAGAGTAATGCTGCAGACGATCCACAAAGGCACCCTGTCTGCCAAGGATGTGCTCGAGAAATGGGCCAAGCAGGCCATGCCGCTGCCGGATCTCGAGATCGATCTGGGCCGGCTGCTTGAGATCAAGGAAGACGAGCCCGACCGGCTGATGGACGTCGATGCTGGTGGCCTGAACGTGAAGGTTCACATCGACCGTCTGGTCGAGGCCAAGCGCTCCGAGATCGAGATGCTCCTCGGAAACCTCACGCGCTGCACGGAGGCTCTGCATGAGGCCCATGTGCGCCTGCAGAGCTTCAACCCGCTCGCCGACAAGGTCGTCGCCATCGAAGAGCCGATGGTCGGAGTAGCGAGGTTCAGCTGATGGCCCAGGCTCCGCGCGTCGAGCGCTCCGATATGCCTCCCGGCGACTGCAAATGGGTCCGTGACCAGTTGCAGAATAGCTGGAAACTGCCGCGGGTGGCTCCGTGGCCCCTCCGTCTCTGGGGGATCCGGCATATTCGGGTCTTCTTCAACTCCATGCAGGCGCAGTGGATGGCTGACGAATACGCCAGGGTCGGCGCAGGCCTCGGCCACATCAATCCTTACGACAAGTGGGTGCTCTACGCGATCTACAGAGGATGGGCCTGATGGGCATGGTGCTGGGACAATCAAGGAAGGTTGGGGATCCATGCCCCAACCCGCGCTGCCGCCGGCCACTCACGCGCCGGAAGGATTCCTTCTACTGGCGAGGCAGCTACCACGATGGCGCATTCTGTAAGCCGTGCAACGCGCTCTGGGCCATTGAGGGCGAGGAAATCGAACCATTGAAGCTGGCCTGCGAGCCGCGAGCACTGACCGAGGACATGTGATGGCGTTGAGTACCTCTGTTGTGAAGTTTCCCGTCAGGCAGGTGAACAAGGAGCGCCCGTGCTCACCTCCATCGTCGATCTGCGCGGTGAGATGGCTCGCATGCTCAAGGGCACGGCCAATTACAGCGCAAACCAGCACCTCAGGACGCGGGGTGTGACCCTGCCGCCCATGAGTTTCTACAACGGAAAGCCGGCCCGTTATCAGGACGGCTGCCTGATCGTCGGCGACGAGGTCATCCGGAGGAGGAAAATCTGATGGGTGACAAGACCAAGATCGAATGGACGGACATGTCGTGGAATCCGGTCGTCGGATGCTCCGTCGTGTCCCCGGGCTGCACCAACTGCTATGCCATGAGTCTCGCCGGCACCCGTCTCAAGGAGGTGCCGAGCTATCAGGGCCTCACAACGGCTACGAAAGCCGGTCCCGTGTGGAACGGAACGGTGCGCTTCGTGCCTGGAGCGCTCGCACAGCCGCTCCGCAAGCAACGGCCCCGCATGATCTTCGTGAACAGCATGTCGGACCTGTTTCATGACGAGGTGAAGATCGACTGGATCGACCAGATCTTCGCCATCATGGCGATGGCCCCGCAGCACCGGTTCCAGATCCTCACCAAGCGGGCTGAGAACATGCGGCGATACCTGTCGGACCCCAATGTGATGATCCGGTGGATGGAGGCTGCCAAGGAACTCGCCCCAGTCGTGCCGAAGGGCACCATGTTTCAGCTGAAAGAGCCGCTGCCGAACGTCTGGCTGGGCGTTTCGGCCGAGGATCAGCAGCGCGCCAACGAGCGGATTCCTGACCTGCTCGAGACACCAGCCGCGGTGCGGTTCGTGTCGTGCGAGCCGCTCCTCGGATCGGTCGATCTCACCCAGATCCGGCATCCCCAGCCGTACATGATCAACGCCCTGAAGGGCTGGCACCAGTGGGACGATAACACCGTCCGCAGGCTCGACTGGGTGATCGTCGGCGGCGAGAGCGGCCCCAATGCCCGTCCCATGCACCCTCAGTGGGCTCGCGACATCCGCGATCAATGCGAGGACCACTGCACACCCTTCCACTTCAAACAATGGGGTGAGTTCGTTTCCGTGTCCGAGGTCGAGGGCCCTGGCCGGCATCACACCTTCCCCGACGGTGCCACTGTGCGCCGGATCGGGAAGTCTAACGCTGGCCGCACCCTCGATGGCCGGCGGCATGACGGATACCCGGGAGCCCCGGCATGAGCGCATTCACCGGGGATCTCGATTTGCGCCACCAGCCGAAAAAGTGGCGCGAGTGGATGCTGCTGCAGCCGCTGCAGTACGAGGTCGGATCCAAAGGCTCAGGGCGATGCATCGTCGTCCCGGCAGGCTTCCCGACCGATGGAGCCACAGTGCCCCGGCTGCTGTGGAATCTGCTGCCGTCCTGGGGCACCTACAGCCGCGCAGCCGTCATTCACGATTTCCTGCTGATCTCCCTGGCCAAGGGTGAGCCGCACCCAGAGGCTCCGACGCGCAAGGATGCCGACAGGATCTTCCTCGAGGCCATGGAGGTCTGTGGCACCTCCCGGTCTGTCCGCTCGGTCATGTACGCCGCGGTGCGGCTCAACTCCATGCTCAAGGAGGCCTGCAGTGACTGAAAGCGCTGACGGGACCGTCGAACTCTGCGCGCGCATCTGCGAGCTGCTCGCGAAGCAAGAGGCGCAGATCGCCAACGATAACCGGAAGAACCGCAAAGGCTTCAAACGGCCGATCTATCGAAGGCAAGCCTTTAAGGAAGCCGCGGCTGCCATCAGGAGCCTGAAATGGCATACCGAATCCGCTGCTGCGTCCCCCACTGCAGACGAACCCATCGCAACGATGAAGGATTCCGCGAGTGGATCTGCCGACACCACTGGCGGCTCGTACCGCACTCCCTTCGAAGGGTTCACCTCCGCATCAATCGACTGATCAAACGAGGCGTCCCTGTCGCTCCAGGCAGGGCAGCTCGTGTCTGGGAACGTGTCAAACGCACTGCCATCGAGAAAGGAATGGGCCTGTGAGCGAGAAGCTGGATCCCCTTGGCCATCCCTGGCCGACGACAGACCACGAAATGGTGGTGTGCCTGAAGAAGAACGTCGCTGCGCTGAACGACCTGATCAAGGATGCCCAGCGCGAGTTCAAGATCGTCGTGAAGCTGGATGTGTTCTCCGACGGGGACGAGATCACCCCCGACTCCCTCGGCGCACAGTACTGGAAGCAGCTATGAGCGAGACGCTGAAAGCACAAGCAAAGGCTGCTGCGTGGGGCTTGGTCGCCGCGGTGGGCATCGACAAGGCCATCAGCATCCTGCGCGGCATCATCGCGGAGATCGAAAACTCGCAATGGGAAGGGCCAGGGAACCGCTGACATGAGCGATGAGGAGGACAAGGTCAAACGGCTGCCGGTGCGGTTCAAGAAGCCGACCCATGACGAAGGGCGAGTCCTGCAGGTCGTGCATCCTCGGTCGCCGGCCTGTGACCACCAGTTCAAGGTCTCTTACCTGATCCGTCCTGGCGAAACCGAGGTGGAATGCTCTGGCTGCGGGACACGCCTGGATCCGATGTGGGTTTTGTCCCGGCTCGCCGCGCAGGACAGCCAGTTCTACAGGGCGCGCGAGCGCTACCAAGAGGAAATGAAGCGTCTCGAGGAGCGCAGTCGCACGAAATGCGAGGCCTGCGGGCACATGACGAGGACCAGCCGGCGATGAGCGACCGCGAGGAGATCGACCGGTCGTTTGAAGAGATGGTGGAGGTGCTCAAGCGCGTCCCCAAAGGCAAGAAAGGCGAGCGAGGCTGGTTTCGATGCCCCGCTTGCACCGTAGGCAAGGTCCACTGGTCGCGCTCCTCCTACAACGGGCACTTGTGGGTCGCTTGCTCCTCCCCTGACTGTGTGAGGGTGATCCAATGAGTATCAAGTCCCTGTATGACGTCCTCGGCGTGGACAAAGACGCCACCCAGGAAGAGGTCCACGCAGCCTATCGCCAGCAGGCGAAGAAGACCCATCCGGATGCCGGCGGCACGGAGGCAGAGTTCCAGTCCGTCTCCGAGGCCTATCGCGTCCTGTCCGATCCGCTGAAGCGGAAGAAGTACGACGAGACCGGCCACATCGACGACAATGCGGATAATCTCGACGCCACCGCGCTGGAGCTAATCGAGCAGCTGCTCAGCGAGATGCTGAAGGACGACAGCGCGAAGTACCGGGACGTCGTGAAGTTGATGCGGGAGATGCTCCAGGCCGGCCAGGAGCGCTGCGAAGGCATGCACCGCGGACTGCTCAAGCAGGAAGCGCGCATCGCCGACATGATCCGTCGCTTCAAGACCCGCAGGTCCAAGAACATGGTCAACATCCTGCTGACCCGCAAGCTACTGAAGGTTCGCGGCCAGATTGTCGAGATCGTGCAGGCTGTCCAGGCGCACAAGCGCGCTCAGGAGATGCTCGCGGACTACTCGTTCGACCGGGAGACGAACCCGATGACGAACATGGTCTTCAACGTCAACAACATGCGGTGAGGTGCGCCATGCAAGAGCCGAATTACGAGCAGTTGGAGCAGGTCGCATGACTGAGTATGACCCCAAGGAGGATCTGCAAGGATCCCAGATGGCGAACGAACTGTTCGAAGAGTTGCGCGAGGTCGTGAAGAAGCGCTTCGGCAGCCAGATCTCGCCCTACGAACTGCAGATCATTGTCGGGGCTGTTGCCGGCCTCGCAGGCTTCTACATGTCCCCGCTGGCTCCGACTGCTGTGCTCAACTTCAGCGACGAGGTGATGAGGTACTGGATCCAGTCCCGTGAGCGCGGTGCCGCCACCGTCGTGCAGCACTCGGAGAACTGACTTGGAACACCAAGAGAAGCGTCCCCACCTGCTGCGTGTACGGGTGACATACACCGCGACCATCGAGATCGATGCAGCATCGCCGGCCGAGGCTGCGGCAGCCTTCGATGAGGGACGGTACGATGGCGACAGCCTTCAGCTCGATGAGATGGTGGATTGGGAAGTCCGGTCCTGCAACCCCCTGGAGGAGTGACATGCCGTATTTCACGAAAGCAGTCATGTTTGGCGACGGTCGCAACGGTGCGGCCACCCAGGTCCGTGCCGTCCACTGGGGCGATGGCGTGAGCACCGAGACTATCGACACGGGCATCCGGCAAACGTGGAGCCGCAAGGATCGGAAAGACCAGGGCACCGTGGTGTACACCCATCGAGAGAAGACCGGCACCGCGCGCGAACTGATTGATGCCTGGGCGAAGGAAAACGGGAAGGAGCCGTTGAAGTAATGGAACGACTGCTTGAAGCCATCCAGAACCTCCAGTTCTGGCTCGCCGAGCACAACCTGAGAGGCAAGGCCGAGATCATCATCCGTGTGAAGAGCAACACGGAGATGTATGCCGGTAACGATGTCCTCCGCAGGGGGGCACCGAAGGACTGGCCGTATTTCGTCGTGGAGTACGACACTAAGGGCACGGAGATTATGGGCGTTCCTGTGCGCTTTGAGGTCGAACCGCGGTGAGCAAATACATCGCTACAAAACTGCACCTCGCGCTGGAGGTGGATCCGGAGGAGTCGGTCCTGCTCGAGATGCACCAGGGCGCGCACTTCGTCATCGATCAGACCCTAATCGAGCTGCTCTCCCGCTCGGACGTGATCGGCTGCATCCGTGCCATGCTCGAGGCCGAAATCGCGCATCTGCCGGTGGAATCCTTGACCCTGGAGTTTGAGTTCGATGGGGTCCGGAGGTTCGTGCTGCTTAAGGAGACGTCGCAGGGCATGGTCGCCCATGTGGCATCCATGACCAAGCAAGCGCTGGAGGTCACCTTCCGGCAGATCCACGTTCGTGTCGACAAGATCGGGGTGTTCGTGGACAACCACTGCTCGGAGATGGACGGCTGGTGCAGCGGGTTCGCTGCCCAAATCGCGCTGCTGATGCTCCACACCCGGGGCATCGAGAAGGAGGTGATCGAGCCCACCAAGCTCAACGCCAAGCGGCAGGCAACAGGGAAGATCCGCATCCCCAAGCACACGGTGGTGCGGATCGGCAGCGTCTATGACCGTGAGGGCAGAGCGCACAGCGTCGGCAACGGCCGGCACCTGCCGCTCCACCTGCGGATCGGCCATGCGCGCCATCAGGCTCACGGGCCAAAGCATTCCGAGCGCAAGTGGATTTTCATTCCGCCCGTGATCGTGAGCTACCGGCCTGATGAGGAGGCGGGGGAAGTGAAGATGCCCAAGAAGATCCTCGCGCGATAGCAGGAAGGATCTGACTTTCTTCTGAGCTGCCGCGCCCAGCCGATCCAATCGGAGGTGCGTAGATCAGTCGTCTCGATAGCGCGCCGCAGACCCGTCACAAAATTCACATCCGACGAACGCACTGTCTTCTGGAACGCCGCCTAATTGGCCCTCTGAACAGTGGCCGCAGATGCCATAGTCACTGTCCGTGGAAAAGCACTCAGTGCAAACATATATCTCGTAGTGTTCTACGACAGTTCCCATGCCGGTACAGCTTGGGCAATTGATCGGCGTATGGTCGAAGTAGTTATCAGGCGTCACTGGCTCGCCAGTATTCAGTTTTTCCTCGACCTGATCGCGTGAAATCGAGCTATCGCAGGTAGGGCAGCAATCGGGCCGACCGTCATAGCTGTTGCATCTAATCTTCGCACCGCAGTCGTCACAGGTCAGTGTGATTTCAGAGCCTCGGTACGAGCAGACGACACACGACGCGCTCGCGATAGCGCTTGCGGAGTTCTCTACCTTCACAGATTGAAACTTGCACATCGGGCAAGAACTGATGTGCATCCCGGCATCTGTATGCGCCTGAAGCTCGCACTTCTTTGCCTCGAACTTCTTCTGTAGGAAGCCCCGATGTCCCTCCATCTTGCGATTGATATGCCGGATCCTTGACCGGTATCCCCGGAACTCGTCCCACTCCTCCAACAGCGCTCTAAGCGCCATCCAGCCTTCCAGTTGCTCGGACACAATCTCCTCGCGACCTTGGTCATCCGTCTCACCGACATGCACGAAGTGAACCATCTTATTGCGGTGTTGTGCGATCTTCAGGAAGATATCGGAGGACGATTGAGGCACTTGGACGACCGCAATCTTTTTAAGCCTTTGAAGCGCTTGCTCTGGGCTAACGGTCTTTGCCTCTCCCTTGAAGAACGCGGCCTTGTCTCCCTGATCCGGCTTGTCCAATAGCAAGGACCAATGCTCGCGCATTAGCCTCGCTTTTAGGAATAGCTCGATGGCAATCGCAAAATGGACAGTCGAGAACTTTGGTGACGCCAGTAGCCCGTCGATTGCCGTTTCAAGAAATTCGAACGCGCTATCCGTGAGAGAGGAAAAAAGCTCCTTCTCCGATGGAAAGGCGGCCTCACGCTTGCTGACCTTTTTGGTTGGCCCTTGACTGCTGTCAGCCTTCTTTGGTGTAGTCATTCTGAACGTCGTTTCTCGCCCAATGAGACAGTTGAGAACGGTATTGCCGTTCCCCCACAGTTCGTTTGATTTCTGCGATCAATGTAGCAAGCCGACCCCGTGCTCTGCCAGTGGCATCGGCCGCCATTCGGCTTAGACTTTCCCCCAAACAGGTTCGGCGACCATCCGGAAGGTGCTCGATGTGGCAGGCATGCCCTGGCGCCAGTTTGCCAACTTAGTTGGGGCCTGCCCGCATGCCAGGGCACAAGTGATAATCGAGTTCGATCCCAAGTACGGATCCCGCTGAAGGATCGAATCCCTGATCCTTGCAGGCACCTGCAGACTAATCTTCGGGAAACGAAAGTCGGATCCTTGAATACGGACCAGGGTGGACGAATACGGACAAGGACGGACGATCTGAGTCCTTGAACACGGATCGCAGTGGACGTATGAATACTTAGATAAACAAAGATGAAAGGACTTAATCCTTGATCCGAACACCAGACCATAATAAGAACGGTAGTACCGAATGAGTTTTCGTCGTTAAACCAGTTACGAGAAAAACCCACCAATTGGTGACGAAAAGGCGTTAGTACCCTGATCCAGCCGGCCGCGGCACCGGCACGGCCGGCGGAAGTCTTACTAACTCTATCGGGTAGGGATGATTTGTGGCCTTGACGGGATTTTAGTCTTGAAGCACCTTCTGGACCGTCACCAACGCCCAGGAGGCCCTGCATGCCGCTGCTGCTCGACGACCACGACCTGCTCACCACCTCGGACACCCCGTATCTGCCCTATGAGCAGGGGAGTCTCATCGAGAAGATGCTGACCGACCGGCACACGCGGATCGACAACCGGGATATTCTGCGGAAGGAGGCGGTGCAGGAACTCGATAGCCTTGTCTTCGTGATGGCCACTCTGCTCGCAACGCTCGAGGTCACCGTCGTCAGGGACTACTACAAGCGGCTGGACAAGGAGGTCTCCCGGCACAAGACGTGGTACGTCAACATCGAACGTGCGCTCTACGATGCCGGCGAGCCGCTGCTGGACGAACAGCGCCGGTCGCTGAAGCTGGCCGGCCCGATGCTCCGGAAGAAAGAAGCCAATCGCAAGTGAGCGCGATCTACTGGATGAAGACCGAGGACGTCTATCCGGATGGAGGCTATGACGACACGTTCTTCATGGCCTTCGATCCTGAGGTGCGCTTCCCCCGCTTCCACATGGAGACTGGCGACGAGACCATCGGCAATGTCAACCAGATCAGGGGTGGACCGCAGGACGGGCAGTGGGAGTGGTCGATGACCGTGTCGCTTCCCGGCCCGCGGTACGGAGCCCTCACCGCAGGCACCGAGCCGACGCGTGGTGCCGCCGGCCGACGCGTGATCGAGGTCTACCGGCATTACCTGTCGACTCGCCCACAGCAGTACCCGCGCGCTTGAGTTGACCAAGGCTGAGAGATCGGGCAGAGCCGGGGCGGATGAGGATAGGGCAGATGACAACGAGAAGCACGCCAACCCGCCTCGATACGCGCACCCTGCCCGCTATTGCACATAGGATGAAGCTGCTGCGCCTCACTACGGGGCTGTCCGTGTCCGACTTCGCTCGCGAGGCCGGCATTGCGCGCACTATGTGGCACAATATCGAAGCGGGGTTTTCCCGTATCGGGATCGATGCAGCCATGAAGCTGTGTGACAAGTATCACATCACACTCGATTGGATTTATCGCGATAACGATGCCATGCTTCCTCATGGTTTTGTGAAACTGTTACATGAGGCGGAAAAAACCGAGGCTGAGGGACCATAATGAAATGGGGGCAAACATAATCAATGGATAGGCCAGAAGTAATTGGGGCTCGACTAAGGGCTCTACGCAAAGCATTAGAGCGCGTTGACAT
>KI912045.1:176150-215205 GCA_000517005.1 Microvirga lupini | reverse complement strand
GATTCAAGCAGGCCCGAACCTTCTGCCAGTTCTTGGACTTCGCTGAACCAAGTTGGTACCACTTTGAACATGGGCGACGTGCCCCCACCGCTAAAGACGGGGTGAAGATCGCTGAGAAAGCTGGCGTTTCTCTCGACTGGATCTACCGTGGAGATGGCGAGAGGCTATCCGATGATCTGAAACAGCGCCTTCAGGAATTGGGAGCGGATGAACCCCTGACAGACGAAGAGGGCTGTCTAAGCAGCGATGAGATAGCTGATCCGACGGATGCTCCCGCCGAGTCTCCTGCGAGAGTCAAGACGAACAACGAGTTTCTGACCATTGCAGAGGCAAAAAGACGGCTTGCTCGCTCCCTCGGGGTTGACCCCTCCAGCATCAAGATCATCATCGAGGCGTGAGATAGCGTGATGGACAGGACAGTGCGAGACGAAATTCCGACGAAGCAGGAACGACGGCCCGATAAGATCGACGAGATCGCCCTCAGGCTGCGCCGATTGCGTCTTGCTCTGGGGTTCACGCAGAAACGAGCTTGGTGCAATTTCATTGGCACCCTTGAGCCGAGTTGGCACGTCTTTGAAAGCGGCAGCCGCCGCATAACGATAGACGAGGCCCTGAGGCTTTGTGAAAGAACAGGTGCATCCCTCGATTGGCTCTACAGGGGAATAGAGTACTCGCTTCCTGTCTACCTTGCTGAGAAGCTGCGGCAGGTGGATACCTGACGAAAGGAGGCCTCATGTCCGTTTGGTCCGCGAAATGCTTTTATATCTATGAGTATCGTGACCCAGCGACGAGGAAGCCTCTGTATGTTGGAAAGGGTAGAAGTGTTCGCGCATGGGATCACCTAAACGGTGTTCTCTCTGGAGAGGAGCGGTATACACCACCAAGGCTCAAGCAATACCTTAAAGACGCGCTGTTCAATGGCACTGCACCCGAAGATCTCGCCCCGTACGTAATCTCCTGTTATGACCAAGAGGACGAAGCGTATGCTGCGGAAAGCGAGCGGATTGGGGAAATTGGACTGAAAAACCTTTTGAATGGCAACACTGGCCGAAATCAGGGTCTACCGCATCATCCTCGCTCCTGTGATCCGCAAACCTGCCCAGTCCATCAGGGACGCCTATCGACAATTACAGATAAACGTATCGTCGGACATTTTGCCCTTTGGGAAGTCCGAGGGCCGTGGAAAAGCTATCCCGCCGTCATTAGCCCGAGGAGGTTAGCTTCGCTTCGAGAGGAAGCGCATGAGGATGGATGCCGTACACGCGGGCATGCTCTTGCCTGGGCGACCTGGAGAATATCCCAAGCCTTACAGCATGGGTATTACGATATTCAGAAGGCGGGGAAGCGGGCGGGTTTATCTGCCGGCTGCTTGACACTGCATGCGTCGTTCTCGAGGCTCACAACGGCAGGCTACTCCAATATCATCGGGTTTCAGCGTCTGTTCGCACCGCCGGTGAGGTGCTTTATGCATGCCGACATAACAGGCCCAGTTTTTGGCAATCTCGCGACGCGTTTTTAGTGGAACTCGCATCTAAAGCCGAGAGTTCGACCGCGTGAGATTTGAACGTCTTATTGTGCCGATTTACCTCGCTGAGAAGCTACAGCAGGTGGATGCCTGACGAGTTGCGCTCGCCAATTCAGTTTTGCACCCCTGTGACCATACGGAAGCCGCATGAGCGAGATACCCGCATTCGAAGTATAGCGAGAGGCTGATGATGACCGCGAAAGAATGGACAATATGACAGAAGATAAACCGCCTGGATGGCTCCCGAATGGGAAATTCAACGTCAGGGCTGCAGGCCTTTACCTCCTTGTCCAGCGTCAGATCCACCCCGACGATCCAGAGGTGCTGGATGTGATCCGGCAGGCCTATCCAGGTCTCCCCGCGTACCATTACCCGCTGATCCAAGAGGCCATGGGCGAGCTGTGGCGTTTCGTTGAATGGGGAGAGAGTCTGCCAGGAGAGGGACGATGAGCGACATACTGGATGATCTGCACGAAGCGGCCAAGCAAGTGATCAACCACAGGGCGCTTGGCAAGGCGGTGGGAACGATCCTGAAGGCCTCGGAAGAGATCAAGAGGCTGCGCGACGAGAACGCACGGCTGACGAGGGAGCTTCAGGCAATCCAGTCCCGGAGAGCGGATCCAGGCCCAGCGGAGGGTTGATGGGGACGGTCGCACCATGAGCATCTATTGGATGAAGACGGCGGACGTCTAACTACCTCTCCACAAGGCCGATGAATTACCAGAAGCGCAGCCGAGACTTCTTCATGCGGGACTGAATTTCCGGGGTACATAATCTTTCGATTTCCTCGACGGCCTTCGCGATGCGCGGAGCAATTTGATCGTCGGCATCCTTAAGAGGTCGAGTGACTGTCCTCCTGGCCGCAAGATACGTTTCATGGTCTGGCTCTGTTCGCTTAGGCACTCCGCCCTTTCGAAACCAAACGAGCATCTCAACCCCCGTCTGGATCTCGTTCAGGATGCGGTTGATTTCATCGAATGGGCCGACGTTCTCTTTACCGAAGAGGGCAGCAAATATCTGCTTCTTAGCACGAAGGGACGTAAAAAACTCAGCTTGGTCATGTAATCTGCGAAGAGGAACGTAGTCTGAATTAGAGGTTAGGCTTTTGTCTACACCTTCCTCGTCCGTCAGTTCGCCTGCACTTATGAAAGGGGAACGGACGAATGAAAGGATTTCCTGAGCGCGGTAGAAGCTGGCCAGAACATCTTCAGCGACCTCAAACCGCCGACGTCCAAGCGCCTCCTTCCTCCACGCGTTAAGGCTCCTAATGCCCTGGAAAGCCGCTGCTGCGGCAGCAAGCGCAGTTATACTGTCAGCAAGGGCCGAAACGCCATCTGCTGTGATATCGAAATCCATTTGTTCCTCAGATTACGTCAAAATCATCTCAAACGTTGTCAATTCGTGCAGCGCATCCATTGGGCTCCTACCTCAGTGTAATGAGCGGAAAACGCATAGCTAATCCCGACCTCCCGCCTCTCAAATGAGATCGCCCAAAGACCAGCCTCTGCAAGGGTCTCGTTAGCCCAGAGTACGATTGCGTTTCCTTGATAAGCAGGATTGGCCACGACAATACCTTTAAACGCCTTTCGAACCGTCCCGCTGGTGCAGAGTTCTTCGCCCTTCACCTCACTGCCTTCCATCGTTATTCGCACGGGACAATGCCTATTGGATTCGATCTCGTTCTGAGTCCCCTGAGGGCTATTAGTTCCGAAATAGGCGTTCCCAGGGAGGAACTTGCAAACCATGCTTTGGCTCTGGGCCTGAGCTGACGATATCGAGGAAATGATCAAAGCCGTGGTCACGGCAAGGAAAGAGGCTCGCATAATACTCTCGGGATAGTTGTGTAGATCACTAAGTTCGGCTTGCGTTGGAATGACTTCAGTCAGGAGGATCCACCCTGCATCAACTCATCGAGGGCGCGACCTACCCTCAATGTGCTGCGATCCGAAGCAGACAGCCCCTGAAGAGTGCCCACGATTTCGCGTTCGATAAGGTCCGCTTCTTCCTTGGAGATGTGATCCTGCCGCATCATAAGTCGGGCGATGAATATCGCCGCAGCGAAGATATTGGTGCCGTACATGTACGAAGGATCGAGTAAGGGATTGGGATCTTTGCCCGCCTGAACCTCAACCGAGTGTCGATGCACCAACTTGCCGAAGTGGTTCATGTCCATAGATTTCAATTCTTCCAGAACGCGCCACCTGTCACCTTCAGGTATCTTTAGAGCCAGATCGCTTAGAACCTGGGCAGAAATTACAGCAGCTGCAGAGAATGGTTTAGTATTCGATTTGTAGAATTGCTTGATTGCTGCGCCAATAAACGGATAGTGAGAGACAAGCTGTTGCTTTCCACCAGGATACAGCATCAAGAAAGTCATCATATCGACGATGACTTCGCCTTTATACTTGAACGCGCCAAAGAAATTGAACATGTTGCCCCCTTGAGTTCCCCGCCTGCCATTTAATCACAGCCGGGAAGTCTTTGTCACGTATGGAAGGCCAGCCCGACCGTCTGAACTTCACTTTTGCGCCCCTGCGACCGTTTGAATCAGCCGCAGGGGTTTTTCGTTTTCTGGGTATGGGGATTTTCGCACACGTAGTTCTCGCACAAAGTGCGCGCTGTGCATTTTCGCGTTGACACAATTTCCGTAACTGTGATTCACATTCCAACACAGGTCGGAATCCGCCATGCCAAGCATCTTCCGGTCGCGACCCAAACCGGTCGCTAAACTGGTCCGACCCCAGGAGCCGAGCCCAACTGACAAGGGGTACGACGCCAAGTGGCGCAGATACTCGGAGGTCTTTCGCAAGAAGCATCCGTTCTGTGCTTTCTGCCGGCAGGCCGGGCGCACCACGCTGGTCGTGATCGGCAGGACCGGCGTCGTCGACCACAAGTGGCCCGTGTCAGCCGGCGGCAGCTTCTGGGATCCGGAGAACCACCACAGCCTTTGCAACGAGCATCACTCAGGCCTCAAGGCCCGACTCGAGGCGTATGCGAAGGAGACCGGCCAGCTGCACATGCTGCAGCGCTGGTGTGACGATCCTGGCTCCAGGCCCAAGTTTCGTGGAGACGTTTGATGCCAGACACCGTCGACAGCACTTCCGACAACCGCACCGTGAACAACACCATGCGCCACGCATACCGTGTGCTCTCCGACGAGGAAAAGGCGAACATGCAAGCGGTCAAGGATGCCGGTCTGGCCTTCCATGACCTCATCGCCGGCCTCGGCAACAGCCAGGAGATCTCCCTGGCGAAGCCCAAGGTCGAGGAAGCGGTGATGTGGGCCGTGAAGAGCATCACGGCCTGAAGGTTTATCGTGGGGTAGCGCAGTCCGGTAGTGCGCTTGGCTCATAACCAAGAGGTCATCGGTTCAAATCCGATCCCCGCAACCAATTCTGAGTGGGAGAGTCGCGAGGAAGCAGCACAGCCCTACGGGGTCGAGGCCTTCCGAAGCCCTGGCAAATAGACGGTTCCACTCCGTGCCAGAACAGCGACACGACAGACGGACAAGGCTTGGGCCCGTGATGCGGGTCTGCCTGCGGAAGATGCCGCGTTTTGCGCGGGATCGTTTGACCGCGGGTGGACGTGCAAAGCCGGGGTGGGTAGCGCGTGGTCTGTCGTTCCAGCGGTACGGGTGCCCGAGTGGTCTAAGGGTACGCAGGTAGATCGGGTGGTGGCCCCTGCAAGGCCGATACCAGAACCGATCCATGGGTTCGAATCCCATCCCGTCCGCACCTCTTTCCGCGGAGGCTCACATGAGACGCATACGTCGCAACGAGCCCCGTACTGTGAACATCATGAGCCGGCAGCAGCTGGCTTACTGGACCTCCCGTTGGAGTGTGACCGTTGAAGAACTGCGGATGGCGGTCTTCAAGGTCGGGCCCCGCCTGGAGCGAGTCGCAGAGGAATTGGGCAAAGAACCATGAGAGCCAAGAGACAGGATCAGGAGCCAGCGCAGGTCGGTGGCGGCGATCCTCGAGTCGTGGCGCATCCTGGCTTCCGCAAGATCCCCGATTGCCTTTTCCCGCTTCGCACGAAGGAAGCCAGGCGCGAGTACAACACGCTCGCCAGGGTGCTCTTCGATGCGGGGCATATGACGGTCGCCAAACACCGCGCCTTGTCGTCGTACGCCATGCAGTTCGACAACATCTCTGCCGCGCCCAGTGAAGGCAAAACGATCCGAGGATCGTGGGTCGCGCAGATGGACAAGGCCCGCAACAGCTTAGGGCTTGATGACCTCGACAAACCGGTCGCGTCGCCCGCAGACGCGAAAACCAACAAGTTCGCGCGCGCTGGTTTCGCGTCGCGCCGCCGATAAGGTCTTCCGAGAGATCCAGCTGGATCCGAAGCAATATCCAGAGATAGCCAACGACAATTTCCCCGATTATCCGGGGATGGCTGTCTGGTATTGCGAGGCCGTGCTGGCGGGCAAGGTGCCTGCCTGCATTGAGGAGATCCAGGCCTGCCGACGATTCCTCGACATGAGGAAGATCGCGCAGACCGCGGTCGGTGCCTACTACTGGAGCGACGCGCACATCGTCGATGTGTGCTCGTTCGTGGAGAAGCTGCCGCACACGAAGGCGTTCGAAGGCTCCATTGTCCTCGAGCCGGTGCAGTGCTGGTGGCTTGCCGGCATCTTCGCCTTCCGCGAGGCTGAAACCGGCTTGCGCTGGGTGCGCTCGGTATCGTTCTGGGTGCCCCGCAAAAACGCAAAATCGACCCTCTCGGTCGGCGTCGTGCTCTACTGCTTGACCTGCGAGGACGAGCCTGGAGCGGAAGCCACGATTTCCGCCGGCTCCATCGCGCAGGCGAACATCCCCTACGGGATGCTGCGGAAAACCTTCAAGCTGGAGCCCGATTTCGTCGAGCGGTACGGGGTCCACGACACCCGGGATTACACGGAGTTCACCAAGGTCGACGCCAGGATCACCTTGGCGACGAGCAAGGCGAAGAATCTCGACGGTCTCAACCCGCATGTGGTCCTGGCCGAGGAGTTACACGCTCAGTCCCAGGAGGTGATCGGCGTTCTGCGCACTGCCATGGGCTCGCGGCGGAATCCGCTGTGGCTGTCGATCTCGACCGCCGGCCGTGACGTCAATTCCGCGGCATACGAGGATTGGAAGTTCGCCCAGGCTGTGCTTTCCGGCCGCATGCGCGCAGATCGCGCCTTTGTGGTCATCTACGCAGCCTCAAAGGAGGATGCCGAGCGACGCTTCGATCCGCGCGTCGTCGAGAAGGTCAATCCGCTTTGGGGTGTTTCGCTCAATCCGGCCTCGCTGGACGAGGAGATCATCGAAGCCAGGAAGAGCCCGTCGAAACTCAATGAGTACCTCCGAACCCGGGTCAATATCTGGTCCCGAGCCGCCGGCAACCTCATCGACGTGGATGCCTGGAACGCCTGCGAGGATACGAAGCTCAATCTCGATGCATTCAGGGGCTTCCCGCTCTTCGTCGGCATCGACTTGGCCTCGAGATCGGACTTGAACGCGGCAGCCTACCTGACCGTGGTCGATGGCTGCGTGTACACGACCGGAGAGTACTGGCTGCCCGAGAAGGCAAGCCGCCTGGAGGATGATCGCTTCGCCGATGCCTTCCACCAGTGGCATGAGGATGAATGGCTCACGCTCACCCCCGGCGGCTTCATCGATTACAAGGTCATCCTGAAGCAGATCCTGGCGAAACTCGAGGGCCACAGGGTGATCGGCGTTGGTTTGGACGATTACCAAGCCAACCTCATGGGCAAGGAAATCGAAGAGGCCGGCTACACGGTCTTCATCGTCCCCAAGAGGGCAAAGTACCTGACGCAGAGCACCGAAGACCTCATCGCTCGCGTCACCGATCCGCGGCTGCTGCAGCACGATGGCAACCCCATCAGCGCGTGGTGCGCGGGCAATGTGGTCGGGCATTGGGACGCGAACGACAACGTGTTGCCCAAGAAGGAAAAGCCCGGGTCGAAAGCCAACATCGACGGCATGGACGCTTTGATCATCAGCAACGCTCTCAGGATCGACTGGGAGGCCGGTGTCCTCGGTCAGACCGACAAAGCCCAGCCGCTGCCTAACCCGTATCTGAACCGCGGTCTCGCTGGAGCAGCAGCATGAGCGAAAGAGACTATCTGGATCTCGGCGAGAAGAGCACCATCGAGTCTCCGCTGGCGAACCCGCTCGAGCCATTCCCCGGCAATCTCAACACCATGGATCCCGCTCCCTGGCAGGATCTGCTGTGGACGGATGTCGGTGACATGCTCGGTCTTAATGGCATGGGCATGCCCTACGCTTTCGGCCTGAAGGATGCCGTGGGTCTGGCCATCGCCATCCAGTGCGCCGATGTGGTCGCTGACGACATCGCTCGCGCCGAGATGGTGCTCTGGCAGAAGATCCTGACCAATGGTCGCCGTGAGTATCAGGAGGTGCAGCCTGAGAACCATTGGTTCGCTCGCATGCTGGTGCGCCGGCCGAACGACTTCATGTCGTGGAAGCACTTCTGGCGCATGACGACCATGCACCTGAAACTGGCTCAAAACGCTTATGTGGTGATCGAGATCGACCGCATGGGCAACGTCATCTCCCTGGTGCCGGTGCCGCCTGCACGGGTGCAGGAGCGGATCAGCGAAGGCGGCAAGCTGTTCTACGAGATCGCGATCACCACCGAGTACGAACGCGCTCTCCATGGCCTGCCTCCCGGCCGCACGGACAATCTCGTCCTGCCGTCCTCCCGCGTGATCCATATGCGCGGTCGCACGATGTCGGGCCTCAAGGGGTGGTCGAACCTCGATCTGGGCTCCGGTCTCTTCCGGCTGGTGGATGCGATCAGTGAGTATCAGTCCAACCTCTTCCAGAACGAAGGCGAGACGAACCTCATCTTTGAGACGGACCAAGCTTTCACAGGCGAGATGGCCGATGCAGCCTTCCGTCGCTTGAAGGATCAGCTGACCCAGCGAGTCCGCAAGAACCGTCGGAATGGCGAGCCGCTCCTGTTGGAAGCCGGCCTGAAGGCCAAATCGGTGGCGGTCAACTCCAAGGATTCGCTCACCGTCGAGACCTATAACGCCATGGTCCTCCGGATCTGCGGTCTGATGCGCGTATCGCCGCACAAGATCATGCATCTGGACACGGTGAAGTACGACAATCAGGCCCACGCCAACGACGCCTATGCGAACACCTCGCTGATCCCCTTGGCCGAGGAGATCGAGGAAGGCTTCCGTCTCTCGCTGATCGAGGAAGACGACTGGGGCCGGCTGTATCCTGAGTTTGACCGCATGACGCTGATGGCCACCGACGCAGCGTCGCTGACCAAGATCCTTGATACCTTCGTGAAGAACGGGGTGATCGAACTGAACGAGGCGCGCGACAAGCTCCCGCTGGGTCTCAACCCGCTGCCAAATGGCGACGTGCGCTACGTCCCCGTCAACGTCGCTGTGATCGACCGCGACGGCAATGTCGTCCAGCAGGCTGCAGAGGGCCAGAACCAAGGCGCTGGCCAGGGCGAGGGCACTGACGAGGGCGACGAAGGCGAGCAGCAACAGCGCACTCTCCGTCTGGTGTCCAATATGGATTGATGCTCATGCAGCACGAAGATCTGACCGGCCTCGGGCGCAAGCATGCGCCTGATCCGCGCGATAAGGCATTTTTGCTCAAAGCAGCCGCCCCGCAGCGCGGCGTCTCCGCCCGCACTTGGTATGTGCGTGGTGTGCTCGACCAGGGCGCATCGTCCATGTGCGTGGCTTACTCCGGTGCGAAGTACCTGGAGACGCATCCGGTCAAGAACCGTCTGAACATGTCGCTGCCGACGCTCTACCGGGAGTGCCAGCTTGTCGATGAATGGCCGGGGGAAGACTACGATGGCACGTCCGTCCGCGCACTGTTCCGAGTCCTGAAACGGGAAGGCTATGTCGCGGAGTACCGATGGACCTGGGACGTTGACACGATGGTCAATCACCTCTTGTCGACCGGTCCGATATGCGTTGGCACTGAGTGGCTCATGTCGATGTTCACGCCTGATTGCTGGGACTACCTGCGTCCTGAAGGCGAGTCGGCCGGCGGGCATGCTTACCTGCTCATTGGCGTCGACACCCAGAAGAAGAACTACGACGGCACCAAGGGTGCCTTCAAGATGCTCAACAGTTGGTCCGCTCACTGGAGTGAGAACGGACGCGCTCTGATCTCCTTCAAGGACATGCAGTACCTGATGGACATGCAGGGCGAGGCCTGTGTCGCGACGGAGGTCCTGCTCCAGGGTGAGCAACTGGTCCGTCTTTCCCAGGAGCAGAGGACAGGGGAGCGCTCATGAGAGCTTTTTATGTCGCTGCCCTCGCAGCATTTTTGTCGCTGCCGGCATTTTATGTCGCTGCCCAGGAATCCAAGCCCATTGCCATTGATGGCGACACTATTGCTGTCGGTGCCGAGCGCATCCGGATCCTGGGCATCGACACACCCGAGAGCTATGGCCCGACCTGTGATCGCGAGGAGGCTGCCGGCTATCTCGCTGCAGGCCGGCTCCAGCACCTCATGAACGTCCGCAAGGTGCGGATCGAGCGCCAGGGCAAAGACAAGTACGGCAGGACGCTCGCGCATGTGTGGGTCGGCCAGGAGCGGGTGGCAGACGTGCTGATCCGCGAGGGCATGGCTGTCGCTTACGACGGTCGATCCAAGCGAGTGTACTGGGTCCAGGCACTGTGCGGGCCGCAGGCGAAGCCCCGTGCCGGCCGTGAAGAAGGCTACCTGCCGTGAAGCAGCCGCGGAAGATCCTGTGTGGCGACTGCGGCCAAGAGAGCTACTTCGACCCGTGCCAGCGGTGCCTCGACCGCAGGATTGCCGATCAGGCGGCACGACGTGCCTGCAGGATCGTCCATGACTGACACGACCAAGGTTGTGATCGGCGCGCTGATGCTGCTCGCCATCCTCGGCCCGATGGCCGGCATCCTCGCCTTCCAAATGTGGAAAGCCCGCGGCAACCGCCGCCCCTGACGTTCGGAGAGAACCATGTCTGACAAACTCACGTCGATTGACGAGTTCTTGTCGCACCACAAAGACTTCGTGAAGAGCGGCGACATTCTGCTCAAAGCATCCCGCTCCTCGTCCAGCTGGGATCCGGAAGAGCGCTCGATGTCGTTCGTGATGTCGGCCGAGGTGGAGGATCGCGACCGCGATATCGTCTACCAAGCCGGTCTCAACATCGACGAGTTCATGAAGAACCCCGTGGGATTCTTCAACCATCGTTCGTACGACCGGCCGCACGGCACTTGGTCGAACCTCCGCAAGATCTTGAACGGCCGGCCTCGCCGCACCGAGGGCAAGTTCACCTGCGCTCCGGAGGGTGTAAACCCTGTCGCTGATGCGCTCGCCACCGACATGGGAGCCGATCTCATCCGTGCCTGCTCCATTAGCTTCCGTCCCAAGGCCGTGAAGAAGCGCGAGATCCCCGAGGACAAGAAGGATCTGCCGTACTACTGGCCGGGATACGACATCCTCGAGGCCGAGCTGCTCGAGTGCTCGCCCTGCACGATTCCTTCCAACCCTGCAGCACTCGCGAAGTCTGCGTCTGGCGGCAACACGCTCGCGCGCGAACTGATCGAGGAAGTGCTGGACAACTGGACCAAGAGCCCTGCCGGCCTGCTGATCCCGCGATCTGAGTTCGACGCCGCGCACAAGGATGCCGGCGGCAACAAGACCTCCGTGGTGGTGAGTGCCGACATCATCAACCTGCCCGATGTGCAGACCTTCGTGAAGGCGGTCGGAAAACTCGAAGATGCGGTGAAGGATGTACACGCAGCGGCGGAAAAGCTCGGAGCAAACGACGATCAGACGCCCTCCGGCGAAACGGCTCCCGAAGACAATGCCGGTGCCGGCAAAGCCTTCCTCGACGGCAACCAAGCCGTGACGGGCACTGTCGAAGGCAAGCGCAAGTCTGAGCCCCCGCCAGATTGGACCGCCAGTGGCAAAGACCCTGCGGCGATTCTCGCCGAGGCCGACAAGCCACAGGCACGGTCGTTCCTCCGCAAGCTTCTCGACCTCGCATTCGGCACTGAAAACGAGGCGAAGATCGAGCAGGAACTGCGCGCCAAGAGCGCTGCAGACGAAGCAGAAGAGCAGGCCCGCAAGGATGCGCTCGATGCGCGTCGCAAGGAACTGCAGACGAGATTCCAGTCCATCTCCACGCGCATCGAGGAGAAGGGATTGGTTTGAGTACCGCGCGTAGCGGTAACGCCAGCCCACGGCGATCAGTGGGTAGTGCCAGGGCCCCGTATGGGCCCTTTTTCATGGAGCGAGTACCACCATGAATCTCGAACAGCTGCGCGCGAAACTTCGCGAGACGCATGCCGCGCTTGTCGCCCTCCGCACCAAGGCTTTTGGCGACGATGCCCAGCAGGCCGATATCGATGCCTTCGAAGCTGCACTCAAGGAGTGCGAAGACATCGAGAAGAAGATCGGCCTCCTCGAGCGCGAAGAGCAGATCGCGGCCAAGACCGCCAAGCCGGCCGACGCTCCGATCACCCCTGCCACTCAGCCGACCGTCCCGGCGACCGGCAAGGACAACAAGCCTGAGGAAGTACTGGCCATCGTCGCCGCATCCCTGGTGAAGGGTAAGGAAGATAACCTTCCGGCCCTCAAGGTCATGGCAGACGCCGGCTATGGCCGTCTCGCCAGCGAACTGGTCCCACATAACCAGAAGGCCGTGAATACCCTCGTCAGTGCCGAAGGCGGCATTCTGGTCCCGCAGGCACAGGTCGGCGGCATCCTGCCCTTGCTCCGTCAGCAGGTTACCTTCCTCGATGCCGGCCCGACGCAGATCGAACTGGCCAATGGCCAGTATAAGGTTGCACGCGGTGCCTCTGGCGCCACGGCTGCCTACGTGGGTGAGGGTGGTCTGAAGCCTGTCAGCACCCCGACCTTCGATGCCATCGACATGGCGTCGAAGAAACTGGCCGGCATCGTGCCGCTCACCGAGGAGGTCACCCGCTGGGCCATCGGCAACATCCAGAACTACGTTCAGAACGACCTGCGTTCGGCCCTCGCGCTGACCATGGATCTGAACATGTGGATAGGCACGGGTGCCGGCACCTCCCCGCTGGGTGTTTTCAACAAGGCGAATATCCAGACCATCGCTGCGGCTCCGTTCTTCGCGGATGCTGCCGCCCCGACCGTCGAGGAACTCGACCGCATGGGCGACGCCATGGTGCTCGCGCTCATCAGCGCCGGCCTCATGCCGGCCGCTGGCCGTTGGCGCTGGGTGATGAGCTACCGCACCGCGATGTGGCTCGCCTCGCTGCGCCTGGGCGACACCTCTCAGGGTGATCTCGCCTATCCGACCATGACGGGTGCCGGCCAGAATGCCGTCACTTGGCGCGGCTTCCCGGTCACGGTCACCGCGCAGGTGCCGACCAACCTCGGCGTGGGCACGAACGAGTCCTTCATCGCACTCGTCGACATGTCCCACGTCCTCTTCGGTGAGGAGATGGCCATCAACATGCGCTGGTCGAACCAAGCCACCCTCGATCCGGATGGCTCGGGTGAGAATCTCATCCACCTCTGGCAGCAGAACATGAGCGCTGTGCTTGCTGAAAGCATGCACGACGTCGGCCTGCGCTACAGCAAGGCGGTCGTGAAGGCGACCGGCGTCCTGATCTAACGACGGTGCGCCTACGGGCGCACTGCTCTTTGACGAGTGTCATTCACAGGGAACTTCACATGCCCAAAGCAAACGTACCGCTCAAGCCACATCCGACGCAGCTCGAGGCCTTCAGCAAGCTTGCTAACTCTGCAGGCCTTGTGCCCATGCGGATCACGCGACCATTCGCTCCCTATCAGCTGGGCGACGTCGCAGGGTTCAATCATGAACTGGCTGCGCGGTTGTTTGTGCGGAAGGAAGGATTCCCCGTGAATGAGAAGGGCGAGGAGATCAAGATCGACTCGCCACCTCCCGAGCCGAAGGCTGTGCCGCGGCATGTGGTCGAGATCCCCATCAACTGGAACGATCTCCACCACCTGCAGCGTGTTCAGCTGGCAAAGCAGATCGGCGGCAACCGCGAGGGGAAGATCACCTCCGAGGAGGCCGACGAGATCATCGTGGCAGAGTTGAAACGGAGAATGGACGATGCCCAATCGCATGAAGCCTGAGACCCTCGAGGAGAACCGCAACCGTCTCCTCGAGATGAGTGCTGCCGAGCGCCGTGGCTTTGACGCGGTCTCGGAGGGTCAGCTGGTTCCCATCGCGGAATCCCCGGCTGATCCTGACGGCCCCGAGCAGGAACTGCACCAGATCAACGACGCGCTGCGCCTGCGGCCGTCGCTTCAGGACCGTGCGGACGACGAGTCCGTGCAGCAGACGCAGGAGGCTGTCGTCGCCCCTCTCAACGAGCGTCGTGCCGCTCGCCAGGAGGCCGGCAAGCCCGCTCAAGAGACCCGCAGCACTGCGCGTCGCTCGAGCCGCAAGGCTGAAGGCTCCGATGGCCAAAAAGCCGAGTGACAAACCCAAGGACGCTGGCGAAGACGAGCGCCCCGCCAGCGCCCCGAAGGATACTCCGGTTGAGTATCCGCAGCGTCTGAACCGGCCACGCGGCACCTACAAGGACCGGACGGTTCGCGGTTACGACACCAAAAAGGACTGACGCATGGACCTGCGCCGGATCTCTCCAGCTTTGACCCGTGAGCAGAAGCTCAGTGTGGTTTCTGTGGCCGATGTGAAGGCGCAGGCCCGTGTCATCGGGGACGAGGAGAACAGCCTCATCGAGAGCTATATCGTCGCCGCCTATGACTACCTGTCCGGACCCGAAGGCTGGCTGGGCCGCTGCTGCCTCCTCGACGAGCAGTGGGAGTTCTATGCCGGCATGCCGGATCGCTTAGGGTTCGAACTGCCCATGCGGCCATTCAAGGAAGATCAGACCATCGCCTTCGACTACTTCCGGTCGAATGACTATACGGCGGTGGACCCCAAGTTTTACTTCATCAGCACGGTCGATTCGTTCCCACGGATCGCCCGCACCCGTGCCCTGGCATGGCCCTACTACGGGATCCCGTATTCCAGGGCTTACCGGATTCAGTTCACAGCCGGCTTCGGCGGGCCCGACGATATCCCCGAGCCGATCAAGCTGGCGATGAAGATGCTTGCGGCATTTTGGTACGGGCAGCGCGAGTCGGTTGGAGCCGATGGGCGCGCTGTGGGAGAAGAAGTTAAGTACGGATTGAAGGCTCTTTGCGGAAGGTATCGTGTCGCTCTCGACCACAGCTAACAAACGAAGCTCGAGGCTTAAGGCTCCGAAGGAGGCTATCTGCTGCCGATGCGCGCAGCCGTACTTGAAGACCGTTGCTGCTCAAAAGTATTGCGATCCCTGCAAGCCCGAGGCGTTCAGAGAGGGTAGGATCCGGCACGGGCGAGCGCGCCGTCGGCGTAAGGGCCAAGACCCCGAGTGGCGGGAGAACAACACACAGAGGCAGAAGGTCTATTACCGGAAGACCATCGACAAGCAGCGCGAGTACCATGCCGAATACGGTGAGCGGAACAGCGCGCGGAAGACTGCTGCGGCGAAGGCGTGGCGGGAAGCCATGGGAGAAAAGCTGCCTGAGTGGCGTCGCCAGAGATACCTAAACACTCGGGACAAGGTGCGCGCCTATCAACAGAGAGCCGAGGTGCGGGAGCGTAGACGGGAACGCGAGCGTAAGCGACGGGAGCAAGACCCGAGGTTCGTAATCGATGACCGGATTTCGGCGAATATTCAGAAGGCCTTGAAGGGCAAGAAGGCTGGACGTTCGTGGGAAGTTTTGGTGGGCTACACTCTCGATGACCTGCCTCGTCATCTGGAGCGGCAGTTCGTGGAAGGAATGTCGTGGGACAACCTTGGAGAATGGCACATCGACCACATCGTACCCCTCTCCCGGTTCTCGTACACGGATGTAGGCGAAGCTGATTTTCGGGCCGCATGGGCGTTAACGAATTTGCGTCCCCTATGGGGACCGCACAACCTAACGAAGCATGCGAAGCTGATCTACCTGATCTGAGTAGCGAATAGGTATCTCATGGGCACACCCGCTGGCCTCCTGAACCGCAGGGTCGCGATCCTGCGGCGGTCACTCACGGTCCCTGACTACGAGCCGGCGACCGAGGTCCAGTGGGGCGGATTCCGGCCCCGTGGAGCCCGGGCGACGACCATCGGGGGATTGCGCCTCAATCTGTCTTCGGGCGTCCTCACGCTGCGCGACAATGCAATGACGAGGGCTCTATCGACGGCATCCGTGGTCGAGGTGGACGGAGAGGCGTGGGAGATCATCGGTCGGCAGATCGCCGAGAAGCCGGATGGCATGCTGCGCTTTGACGTGCAGACGGCTCCGGCGTCGGACATGTACGGCAGCGAGTTCAACAGCCGGGGCGATGTGGTGACCGTCCGCAGGATCGTCTCCAATGCCCCTCCGGTCGACGCCCCGGCCCGCGCCATCATCACAGGTTACCGGCCTGAGGAGATTGCCGGCGGCATCCAGTTCGGCCACAGCCGGATCATCCTGTCCGCGGCTGATCTTCGGGCAGCGAACTGGCCCGAGCCGCCCCGTGCAAACGACAAGATCCTGCTCGGGACGAAGAGCTACAACGTCCTGGCAGTAGACGCGAACACCCACCGGATCGCGGGTGTGCTCCATGCCTATGAGATCCAGGCTGCTGGCTGATGCCGCGCATTAAGACGCGCATCGACGTCATCGACCGCAACCTCGAGGCCTATGTCCCTGAGGCTGCGCCGGCCGAGCGGGACCGGATGTTTCAGGAGTTTGCTCGCGACCAGATCGGTCAGGCCGTGCAGCAGAACCAGCAGATCCTGGGCGAGGTGCCAGACTATGAGATCCGTGTCGACGGTACGCCAGGGCCGCTGACACGGGCGACGGTGCGCAGCGAGGTGGAGGTCGAGTTCGAACTGGCCTCGGAAATGTACCGGTGGATCTACGAGATGCTGGTGCTCAACTCTCCGGTCGGCCAGCCTGACGATCCTCGTCCGAACCATCCGGGGCTGTACGCGCGCAGCCACATGTTCTTTGTGGACGGCAATGCCTCCGATCCCGAGGGGCCGGCTCCGATGCCGATGACGGAAGCGGTCTTCGTGAACATGCAGCCGTACGCGAGGAAGATCGAGAGAGGCGTCTCCTCGCAGGCTCCAGACGGTGTGTATGAGGTGGTGGCAGCGCTCGCGCGCCGACGGTTCAGCAACTACGGCAGCATCCGGTTTTCGTACCGCACACCGTTCGAGATCGGCGAGATTCATGAGTGGGCGCAGACGACCGACATGGCGAGTCCCTACCGTCGTGGCGAGAAGCGCGATGAGTGGCTGACACGCCAGCCGGCGATTGTGATCAGGATCGACTAAGCATGGCGCATCAGCATTTGATCGAAGCCGTCGAGAGACGGATGGCAGAGCTATGGAAGCATAGCCCCGTGATCGGCCAGAACACGGTCGGCGAGGCTCCGCAGGATGGCTCCCCGTACATCCTGATCCAGTATCCCGCATCCCGCACGGATCGGATGGCTGTGGGTGATCGCTACTATCGTGAGGAAGGTGGCATTCGCTTCGTCCTGCACATGATCGCAGGCGAGGGCACGGCCAGAGCAAACATCTGGGCAAACGAACTCACGAAACTCTTCCGCTACGTCTCCTTCGACGGAGTGGAGACCGAGGCCCCGACATCACCGTTCTTCGACGATTCGAACGATGCCGGCGGCTATTTCCTCGCAACTGTGGTGGTGCCCTACCACTACGACTTCCAAGATGGTGAGAGCGATGACCAAGGTGACCAACCAGTCGACGGTTAGTGTGACGGTCGTGGGCAACGATGGCTCTTCGGAGAGCCTGCGTCCCGGCGAGTCCAAGAATGTCTCGTACGACAGCAAGAACGTCCGCAACCGCGCATACCTGAATGCCGGCGCGATCTCGGTCGAGGGCCAGAAGGCTGCGTCGGCCGAAGCTCCGCGCAGCGCACCGCGCTCGTCCAGCCGCAAGGCCAAGAAGTCTTCTGCCAAGAAGGCATCGGCCACCCCGGCCGAAGGGTCTCCTCAGACCTAAACCGCTCCGCAAGGAGAAAGACCCCGGCATCGCCCATCGGGGTCGCTTTCATCTGAAACCGGCCCCGGGCAGCCGCTCAAACCTTGGAAAGGGTTTTTCTGATGTTGAAAACAGCAGCAGGTACCAAGGTCTACATCTCGGCCATCCCGGTCGCGGATGAGACCGACACACTCGCAGAGTTCACCGCTCTGCAGTGGACCGAGATCGGCCTCGTCGAGAACCTGCCGGAATACGGCGACGAGGCAGCCGCGGTCACTTTCACGTCGCTCGGCGATGGTCGCGTCCGTAAGGGCAAAGGCGCTCGCGATGCTGGCAGCATGACGCTTACCTTCGGCAACGATCCCGAGGATGAAGGCCAGCTGGCGGTGATCGCAGCCGAGGGCACGAACTTCTCCTACGGCTTCCGTGTGGTCTATCCCGACCGCCCGAATCCGAGCGGCACCGATTCGGAGGAGTTCTTCCGTGGCATCGTGCGAAGCAAGCGTCGTGCCGGCGGCGATGTGAACGCGGTGCTTCGTCGTACCGCGACCGTCGACATCGACTCTGAGGTCTTTGAGAAGCCCGCCACCCGCAGCGCTTAATGCTTCTGTTTCTCCCCCGCATCCTCCGCATGACGAGCCGCCTCAGGGCGGTTTTTTCATGCCCGCTTGCGGGGGAGGGACACCGACATCTGTCAGCAATCGGAGTAGTGCGTATGCGTATCAAGCAGATCAAGCAAGTGCAGCAGAACATCGAGGAAGGTGGCTGGGTCAGCGACCTGCCGAACTTGCCCGGGGTGGCCCTCAAGGTCCGTGGCCTCTTCAACTCGGATGCCTCTCGCATCTACGGCGAGATCCGCGCATCCATGCCGGAAGAGGAGTTCAAGAAGCCTGAGGTGCAAGAGGCTGTCGAAATCCGTCTGCTGCATGAGACTGTTCTGCTGGACTGGCATGGCATCGAGGATGACGACGGCAACACCGAGCCGTTCGATGAGGATCTCGCGGAGCAGCTGCTCTCGGATCCGGAGACCGCAGTGTTCCGTCGCGCCACGACCTGGGCCGCTTCGAACGTCGCCCAGACCGGCAAGGCGACCCTGGAGGAGATCACAAAAAACTCCTCGACTGCCTCAGGTGGCAACTAATCTGGGGCGAGTGCGTCTCGCACTTTGAAAAGCTACGAGCGCGAGGACGATCACTCCCGAAGCGGTATCTGAACCGGCCACAGGTCAGCTTTGGCCTGCAGTGGTTCTGGGACAGCTTCTGGCGGCTGAACAACGACCGCCAACTAAACATGAGCATTGGTCCGATCCCGTTCTCGGCTGTTGATGCTTATGCCGCGCGCTACGGCATCACCGACATCGATGCCTTCGACACCTTCCTGACGATCATCAAGGAGATGGACTCGATGTACATCGAGATCCGCTCCACGCCAGGAGGCATCAACCTCGAGAACGAACTCGAGGGCGATGATAGCGAGTACGCGCGCAAGCTTCTCTCGCGCGAAGACGAACCTCCCAAACGACGCCCCCCCGAAACCACGGATCAAGCTGATGGCTCAGACTCTCGAGACAATCCGCCTGCTCAAAATCCGCGCGGTCGCGGAGGGGCTGGAAAAGGTCGCAAGCGACCATCGAAAGATGGCGGAAGCCGCAAAGGAGGTGTCGGACGCGTTCCGTCAGGCCGAGGAAGCCGGCGCACAACTCGCAAAGTCGACTGACCTCAACGCCAACAAGACCCTCAACGGTCTCAAGAGCTGGAACTCGTATGCTCGGTCGACCGACGCGGTTTCCAAGGCGTTGTGGGATTTCGAACGTGGACTGAAGACTGTCACCCGCGCGCTCGATCAGGAGCACATTGGTGGCAGTCGTTTCTTCGAAGAGATGGAGCGTCTCGATGCGCTCCTCGACAAGGTCGGTCTCAACCGTGAGATCGCGCTGAACATCGACACCATGGGCCTGGAGGCAGCGCGCAAGGCTGCCCAGGATACTGTGCGGGCGCGTGAACTCGAGGCGCAGATCGCCCGGGAGCAGATCGTCACGGAGCGGGCCCTGCAGGCCACCATCGAGCGTCGTGCCCAGAAGGCCCGGGACGATGCCGAGGCGCTCGCCAGGATCGAGGCCAAGGCTGCCCAGGATCGCTGGAATGCCTATGCCGGCGTCGACCGCACCGCTGCGACCGAGGGTGCTGGCCGGAGTATGGCCACCATCAATGAACTCGAGCGGGAGCACCTCCGCATCCTCGAGCGCGAGAAGCGTGAGAAGGAAGAGATCGCGAACGTCGACAAGCGCATGGTCGAAGAGGCAGCCAAGCGCGCGGCTCGCGAGAAGGAATACGCTGCCTTCGTGGAGCGGCAGGCCGCGAGGCAGCAGCAGCTGGATAACCTGCGCACCGGTCACCAGGGCGAGCAGCGTCGCATGGCCTGGGACGAGATCACGGGCGTCTCCCGCACAGCAGCGACCGATGCCGGTGCCGGCTACTCCGCGCTGGAGGAACGCGAGAAGCGCTTGCAGCAGCTGCAGGCCAAGCGCAAGGAGATCCTCGAGCGCACCCAGCCCCTCATCCAGGCGCAAGCCCGCTATGAGGATGAGATGAAAGAGATCACCGAGATGGTGAATCTCAAGCTGCTTGAGGGTCAGCAGATCATCGATGCCCAGAACGATGCGCTCAAGCGTCGTCAGGTCCAAGAGCAGGCCCATACGATTGGTGGCGGTCGCCTGGGACGGGCTGACATCACCAACCTCGGCTACCAGCTGTCTGATATTGTCAGCATGGCCGGATCGGGATCCTCCCCGCTGCAGATCCTGACTACTCAAGGTCCGCAGATCGCCCAGATCCTGGCCGGCGGCAACGGTAGCATCAGAGAGAACCTCAGGGCCGTCGGCACCGCGCTCGGCCAGTTGGTCACCCCGACGACCGTGACGGTCACGGCTCTCGTCGGTGGGGCGGCTGCCGCTGCGGCTGCGTGGAGCCGATACGACGACAGCATCCGTAACGTCGAGCGCTCCCTCATGGGGCTCGGCCGGTCGACGATGGGCGGGGCCGGTACGCTGGTCCGAGCCGCCGAGGCAGGAGCCGGTGCGGCCGGCTTCTCGGATAGCGTGTCTCGCGCAGCCTTCGCCACCTTCGCCAGCACCGGCAGGATCTCCATCGATCTGATGGATGAGGCCAGGAACGCTGCCAAGGATCTGGCAGTGATGACCGGCCAGGAACTGCCCGATTCCCTCGGCGATCTGGCGACCAAACTGGCTGATCCGGGCCGGGGCGTCGAGGAACTGGACAAGCAGTTCAACCTGTTCACGGTCACCCAGCTGAAGGCGATTCAGCGGATGGCCGAGACCGGCGACCGTGCCGGCGCGCAGGCCGCGATCCTCGGCCGGCTCAACACCGTCATCGGCGACGCGTCGAACAAGACCAGCATCTGGGCCCGTGCCTGGGAATCGGTCGCCAATGGGGCATCGCAGGCTATCGACAAGGTCGGTAAGGCTGTCGACCGTGTGGTCTCGGGCCCAAGCCTTGAGGAGCGTCTCAGGGAGGCGCAGCAGGCCCGCAGGATCATCGAGGAGCGGACGA
The DNA here is from genome assembly GCA_000517005.1 of Microvirga lupini. Classification (GTDB taxonomy): domain Bacteria; phylum Pseudomonadota; class Alphaproteobacteria; order Rhizobiales; family Beijerinckiaceae; genus Microvirga; species Microvirga lupini. The sequence goes on along the minus strand of KI912045.1, from coordinate 194,096 downwards.
ACACTCCTCAGGCCAATCGTCGTCGCGCAGCGGCTGCAGGACCCAACGGTGGCCAGGATCCGGCTACGGCAACACGGCAGTTGGAGTACAATCTGCAGGAGGACGTGCGCCGGCAGAACCAACTCGAGTACCAGCGCGGCCAGGAAGCCCGGGTCAGCAACCTCTCCCGCGACATGGCGAAGATCTACACTGGCATGCAGCCGGTGAACGATGCCATCTCGGAGATGACCAAGAACATCGAGGCGCTGTCGAACGCGATAAAGACGGGCGAGTTCAAGCTGTTGCCGCCGGAAGAGCAGGCCAGGATCCGCGAGGCTCTGAACCTCACCGAGCGCATGCGCGCCCTGGCCGAGCGGCACAGGGCAGCCGGCGGGCAGGCTGAGTACGAGGGTCGTGCCCAGGCGCGCTTCGGCCTCGAGACGTCCACCATGACGGACCTCGAGCGCTCGATTGCCGACATCAACGAGCAGTATCGGGTGCAGGTCGAACAGGCCCGTGCCAACAAGGAAACCAACGAGCAGTTGGCCGCGGCCGAGCGGTCCCTCAAGCAGATCCGCGACGACCAGCTGGAAGCGCTGCGGCGGTCGACCGCGCTCGGCATCATGCGCGACCTCGCGCCCGAGAACTTCGAAGCCGAGTCCCTGCAGGAGCGGCTGCGCGTCATGCGGTCGGTCAATCCGGCCGACATCGGCAAGACCCAGGAGCAGGTCGATCAGGCGATCCAGCGGCTCGAGGAGCGGCTCCGCAACCTGAAGACCCCGCTTCAGCAGCTGGTCGAGCAGTACCAAGACGAGCAGCGAGTCCTCACGGCCACCAATGCCGAGCAGCGTCGCGCGGCCGAGGCGCAGCAGACCTACAATCAGGCGATCAATTCCGGCCGCACGGAACTCGAGGCCATCGTCGAGGCCATGGCTGCCTTCAACCGCAGCCTCGTCCAGTCCCAGAAGGCTGCCCACGATGCCGTGCGCGAGGCACAGCGCAACGCCCAGATGGTCGGATTGACCCCCATCCAGCGGCAGCAGATGGGCATCCGCAACCAGTACGACGATCTGCGCCGGGAGCACGGCAACCTGCCCGGGTTCGACAGGGCCCAGGAACTCGACGAGTGGGCGGCAAAGCAGGAGGCCCTGCGTGGCCCGCTCGAGGAAGCCAACCGTGCCCTCAACGAACAGATCAGCAGTGCCCGGGTCCAGGCTGAGACCTTCGGCAAGACGACGGCTGAGATCGAGGCCGCGGCCGAGGCGCAGCGTCTCAAGAACGAGTACGACCGCCAGGGCATCACGATCACCGAGTCCTTGGGTGCTGCCATCCAGGCCCATGCCCAGCGCTATGGCGAGGCCAAGCAGGCAATCCAGCTGCTCCAGCAGCAGCAGAAGGATCTGCAGTCCTACCGCGACATGGGCAAGGGCTTCTTCACGGATCTCCTGTCCGACCTGCGCCAGGGCAAGGACATGGCCGATTCCCTGGCCAATGCCCTCGGCAAGGTCGCCGACAAGATCTGGGAGATGATGGTCAACTCGATGTTCGACCCCAACTCGCAGTCGGGGTTCAACGTCTTCCAAGTGCTCTTTGGCGGCATCAACCGCGGATCGGCGCTCCCGAGCCTCACGTCGACCGGCGCAGCCACACAGAGTATCGCGACCGCCATGCCGAACGTGAACCTGGGGCAGTATGCTCCGCAGGCGCAGGGGATCCTGGGCGGCATCAACACCCAGATCGCCGGCTCCCTGGTGCCGTTCATGCAGTCGCAGACCCAGGCAGCCGCCAAGCAGGTCACCTCGACCATCGGCCAGACCATCGGCGGCACCTTCACCAAGGCGAGCGACGGTCTGCGGAATGAGGTCGAGCAGTACCTCCGCATTGGCGCACAGGCCCGCGGCATGGATCCCGACATCATCGCCCGGGGCATCCGGCAGGAGTCGGGGTTCAACCCCTTCGCCCGTGGCGACAATGGCGCGTCCTATGGCGTCATGCAGCTGTACACCAAGGGTGGCCTGGGCAACGAAGCGCTCAAGCGCGGCATCTCGCTCGATCCCTCCAACTGGAAGCAGCAGGTCGATTTCGGCCTGGACTACATGCAGAAGAAGGGCTTCGGCGAGTGGTACGGATTCCGAGACATCGGCATCCGTGATCCATGGGCTGCGCACAAAGCGTTCCGCGGTGCCTCTCTGACCGGCGGCTATGGCCAGAACACCATGGCCGGCGGCATGGGTGCGGACACCCTGGCCCAGAACTTCGACCAGCTGAACCAGTCGACCGCGAACCTCGCGCCGAACATGGCGCAATTCGGCACGGGCCTGGGCACGATGACCCAGAACCTGACGGCCCAGACCCCGCAGCTGCAACAGGGCCTGTCGGCTCTCACCAACACGGTCGGCCAGCAGGGTGCCGGCGTCGGTAATGCCCTGCAGACCACGTCCAACACGGTCCTGCAGAGCGGGCAAGGGCTCGGCAGTGCCTTCCAGCAGGCTGCGCAGGCCCTGCAGGGTGGCGGCGGTGGCGGCATCGGTGGCTTCTTCAAGAGCCTCTTCGGCGGTGGCGGCAGCGATCCGTTCACGAACGGTGGTTCGCTGGATTGGGGCCAGTACACCTCGGGCGTCAGCTTCGGGTCGTACCATGGTGGCGGCGACGTCAGCCATGGTGGCCACCGGCTGCCGATGTCGCTGATGGATCAGATCGCCTTCATGAGCGCGCCGGCACTCCACCGGGGCAGCCTGAAGCACGACGAGATCTACGCGAAGCTGCAGACCGGCGAGAAGGTCTTGTCTCGCGACGATGTCCGCATGGCCACCCGCAACGCCTCACTGATGGCCCAGCCGCAAGCGGTCGCGCCGGCCGTCAACGTGAACGTTGAGAACAACGGTCCTGGCGAAGCACGGGTGGAGCGCAAGCCCAACGGGGACATCGACGTCATCATCGACGAGGTCGACAACCGGCTCGCCGGCCGCGCGCGTCGTGGCCGCGGAGCCTTGGTCAAAGCGATCCCGGCGCGTCAGTCGGGTCAGGGACTGATTGGGTAAGCCATGGCACTTGTCGCGTATCCTGAAGGGCTTCCGTACAAGCCCGACCTCAATGCGTTCCGTGTGCTGGCAGCGCACCGGAAAGGCCATTGGAGCGAGTTCGAAGACGGGCCTCTGCTCGGCCGGCGCTCTGGCCTCGGCCGGATGGCAAAACTCGCCTACCGGATCCCGTTCAAGACCCCGCAGCTGTACGACCAGTTCAAGGACTTCGTCGAGTACACTCTCGTCGATGGGACGCAGCGCTTCACGATGCCGGTCTGGACGCCCAAGACCAACAGCTATCCCGTTCGCACCGTCATGATCGAGGAAGGCGAGCACACAGCCGATCCGTGGGGTCTCGGGTTCTCGGCGTCCTTCACTCTGATCGTGTTCGATTGGTGACATGAATGAGCCTTACTGACGCGATCCGAGAGGCTTATGCCGATCCCACCGTGGATGATGATCCGCTCGCCACCCTGGAGCTGGATCATCCCACGTTCGACCAGCCTATCCGCATCATCGCGAACGCACTCGAGGACATGACGCTGGGCATCGAGGGCGGGCAGCAGGTGCTGTTCCAGGCCTGCCCCGTGTCGCTTGTGCTCGAGGGTGTGGACGACGATGGCCCGACGTCGGGACAGATCACCATCAGCAACGTGTCGGGCAAGCTGCAGCCGTATCTGAAGGAGGCCGTCAAAGCAGGCTACCCGCTCGAGGTCACCTTCCGCGGCTACACCGTGGCCAATCTTGCTGCGCCAGGAGAGGTTCGCGGAGGCCTGCTGCTGTCGAACGTGATGCTCAACGTTGCAACCGCGACGGGGACGCTTGAGCCGGCGTCGAAGGCCGACAGGCAGGCTTTCCCGCGCGTCATTTACTCACTCGAGCAGTATCCGGCGCTCCATGGACGCTACTGATATCGCTTACGTTCAGCGTCTCCTGAATACCCCTTGGGAGCGGCATGGTTTTCACTGCTGGCGGCTGGTGGAGCAGCTCCAGCGCGATCTCTTCCATCGCGAGGTGCCGTTTGGGCCGGTGGCGTGCCCAGGCCGCATCAAGCGCACGGAACTGCTGTCGCAGAAGGCGGAAGATTACGGATGGTGTGAGGTCGACCGGCCCGAGCACGGAGCCGTCGCTCGCATGCACTATCTCGGTGGCAACCCTCACGATCTTGAGCATGCGGGTGTCTATCTCGCGCTCGACCGAGGGTACGTCATCCACACGGACCAGCCTCACGGCACGGTGCTCGACACTGTCCGCGAGTTGGGAGCGCGCGGGTGGATCCCGCGCTGGTTTGTCCCACAGAACTGAAAGGAAATCCCAATGGCAAAGAAGAAGGTTGTCCTTTTGCAGAACGAGGACGGCACCATCAATCGTGTCCGGATCGACGGCACGGAGATCGAGGTGCAAAGCGCCGGTCCTGTCGTGACCCGCGGATCGATGGGTGTGTCACTCACACTGACCGACGTCGAAGTGTCGGCGGAGGTCATCGAGCCTAAACGAGCTGAGACCAAGAGCCGGGGGTAATCGCTGATAGCGATGATCTTCCACCGCAACGAGATCGGCGAAGACGTCCGAGCGCCCATCGCGCTCGACCGTCGTCGCCGACGTCTCTCCACTCTCATACCCCGGCACCGCATTGCGGGCCGGCCCTGCATCGTGTCCGTGCATCGTCGCGGCTCCATGTCCCTTGAGCTGACTGACGAGACGGTGCGCCTGCGAAAGAACTGGAGGAAGACGCTCGTCGGGCCGGAAGACACCATCGTAATCACCTATTTGCCACTCGGCGGCGGCATGCGCGGCGGTGGTGGCGGCGGTGGCAAGAGCATCCTGGGCGCGGTCGCCATGATCGCGCTCTCCGTCTTTGCTCCGATGGTTGTCGGCGCGCTTGGCCCCGCCTTTGCAGTGGGTGGACAGCTAACGCTGGTCGGCAAGATCGTCACCGCCGGCTTGGTGGCCGGCGTCGGGTATTTCATCTCCAAAGCGACCCAACCCAAGGCGAATAAAGAAGAACAGGACCGTCCCGTCTATGGTGTCCAGGGTGGCGGCAACATGCCTCGCCCGGGTGATCGGATCCCGGTGCATTACGGCACGGTCTGGCACCAACCCGATCTCAGCCAAAACGACTACTTTTATTACAAAGGGGAGGACATGATCCTCCTGAAAAGATTGACGGTCGGGCTCGGCGATTACGTCTTCGAAGAGATCCGTGTCGGTCAGGCCGTCATGTGGAGGGGCAGCGAGGAGAACGGGACGTTCAACGGCAACCGCGCCCCGTTCAAAGACACCACCATCGAGATCATCAAGCCGAACGAGCGCAGCTCGCTTGTGCCATCGTCGGTCTATTCTGCGCCTGAGGTGACCGGATCCGAGCTGGCGCGCTCCGGAGACGATATCGGATGGACCGGCCCCTTTGTGGTGGTGCCCCAGGGCGAAACCACCAATCGCATCCAGATCGACTACTCGCTCCCCCAAGGCCTGTATGCCTTCACCAACAGCGGGAAGAAGGTCGGGCACGTCACTTGGCTGAACGTACAGTACGCCGAGGTCGACGAGGAAGACCGAGTCGTGGGCTCATGGAAAACGCTGTTCCAAGCAGAGCATAGGCTCAACACGACAAGGGCTCAGCGCTTCACCCGTTACGAGAACGTGCCCGAGGGCCGCTATGCCGTACGTGCAAACAACGGCCAGCCGCGACATGACGACAAGCAATGGTACGACACGATCAATTGGGATGGTGCGCGCGCATGGCTCGACAAGGCCCCGCGGCGTCCCGGCATCACCGAGCTGGCACTGAAGATCGCCTCCAGCAAGGGCACGGGAAACATGAACTTCAGCGACATCTGGGTGAAGATGACGCGCAAGCTGCCGATGAACTTCGGTGCAGGCTGGATGACACCGACGAAGACACGCAAGGCTGTCTGGGCTGCGCTCGATATTCTGCACAACCAGAGCTACGGCAACGCATCTCCGGACGCCAAGATCGATTTCGACACCTTCCTGCACTACGAGACCACGGTCGACGAGTTCAATACGTTCGACGGCACGATCCGCGGACCAGTGCCAGTGCTCGAGGGGCTTTCCATGGTGCTTGGAGTCATCAGAGCAGAGCCGCTGCTGATCGGCGATGTCTGGAGCATGACCCGCGACGAGCCGCGCCAAGTGCGCAAGCACGTCATCACCAGGCGGCAGATCCTGAAGGATACCTCCGGTGCGATGTACGACCTCGACATGTCGGATGGTAGTTCTGACGTGATCGTGGAGTGGTTCACCGATGGTGATCCCCGTCAGCGCCAGGAGCGTCGCTACACCATTGGCGAAGAGACGCTGACCCCTCGGCGCATCAACCTCTTCGGTGTGTCGAACTTCCAGCATGCCGAGCACCTGGGTAAGTGGCATTCTGCGGTGGCGTTCCATCGCCGCGAGCATCGGATGATCTCGACGGAGCTGCTTGGGCGCAACCTCGCGAGAAACGATTCCGCGCTCATTGACCTCTGGTTCCTCGACGAGCAGAAGGCAGCCGGCGTTGATGCTGTGTCGGGCTCCACGGTGACCCTCGATGCCGATGTGCCGATCTCAGCCGGGGACCACGTCCTGTTTCGCAATCAGCAGGGCAAGGAGTGGGGCCCTGTCGGCATCACGGGGTCCATTGACCGACACATCACGCTTAACTCGGCCGACATCACGACAGTGGAGAACTGGACCGGCCAGACGTTTGCCAGCCTGTTCACCAAGCAGCGGCGACGCCTGCCGGTGACCGCCCTGATCGGCCCTCTGCAGGAACTCACCCAGCCGTACATCATCAAGCGGGTTGTCCCCGACTCTGAGTACACGGTACAGGTCGAGGCCGTCATTGACGCTGATGAGGTGTGGCAGATCCTCGGTGAGCCTCCTGCGACAGATCCACCAATCATCGACATCATCGCCACCGAGACCGATGTCGTCCCCGTCCTGCCGTGGATCTCGGCCCAGGTGGTGCAGAAAGCCACCACGGTTGTGGTGGACTGGGCGGTCGGAGATGCCCGTGCTGCCGTCAGGTATCAGGTCGATGTCCGCTACATGGACAACGAAGATGAGGATGGCGGCTGGGAGCCTGTGAGCAACGGGGCGGCAACGGACGGCTCGTACACGGTGGAATGGCGCGAGGAGACGCAGCTGCAGGTCCGCGCGCGGTGCTTCAACGCCCAAGGCGTCCCGTCCGAGTTCCTGTATACGGTCAGCGACCTCGTCAAACCGGTCATCAATGACTTCTATGCCCAGTTGATGATCCAGATCACCGACCTGCAGGAGCAGGTCCGGAAAGACATTCAGGACATCAACCGGATCGGCGCCGAGACGCTGGAGGAGGGCAAGAACCTCATTCGCAACCAGCTCAAGGATCTGCGCGAGCGGGTCGACGAGTTGGCAGCCGCAGCGGCGACGAGCGCCGCCCATGACTTCGACCGGCGGGATTTCAACAAGCTCGAGATGATCACCGGCCTGAGGAAGACGCAGGCCGCAATCGAAGAGGAAGCCAAGATCCGGTTGAGCGAGACCTCCGCTCTGGCCGAACAGACGACCAGCCTGATGGCCCGTCTCGATGACGAGGAGACAGGCATCGGGGCCGTCGCTACTACCGTCGACAGCCTCATCACCGCCGTCGAGTTGACAGGGGAGGGGCCCACCGCCAGATCGGAGAAGATCACCTCGCTGGAGACCAAGGTCAACGATCCCGCGAGAGGTGTCGACGCCTCGGCCACCGCCGTCGATCAGTTGAAGACCGCAGTCGGGTTCAAGCTGGATGGAGCGTCCGCCAGTGCCGACAAAATCACGGCGCTGCAGACCGCGATCATGACCCCGGGCGCGGGTCTCAACGGGGCGGCAACCGCCGTCGACAAGCTCGCCACAGCGGTCGATCTCAGGACGGACGGATCCGGCAACGCCTATGCGGCGAAGATCACCGCTGTCGAAGCGACCCTGAACGGCACCAGCGGCCTGATCTCCCAGGTCTCCGAGGTGCGGGGTACCGTGGGCATGGACGGCAAGACGGGCCTGCTCCAGCGCTATGGCGTGACCTTCGCCGCGAATGGCGCTGCCTATGGCGGCTACGAAATGACCGGCATCGTCCAGAACGACGGTAGCCGTGTCGTCAATTTCGGCATCCAAGGCAATCTTGTTGTCGACGGCTCCATCACGGGCACAAAGCTCTCTGCTCGCACCATTGAGGCCGGTAAAATCAGAGCGGACACGGTCATCATTGAAAGTGTTCTGCAGGTGGGCGGCAGCACCGTTGATACGACCCAGGTGGTCAATCGTGCCACTTCGAACACACAGGTTGCAACGGGTAGTTCCTCGGCATCCAAGACGATGACCATCCGAGCGGGATCTCAAGTGCTGGTCATGGGCTTCTATGAAGGAGATTACAACACTGCGCGCAGCGATCCTGTTCCCGGCATCCTGAGGCTCTGGCGCGACAGCACCATCCTCAAGACCGTCGATCTGAGCGGCGTCTGGAATGACCCTTGGTGGTTCCCCGGTGCGACCTCGGTGGTGGACCTCGACACTGTGACCGGCAGCAACACCTACAAGGTCGAGTGCAGCTTTAGCGGCGGGGTGACGCTGGTTGTCATGGAGCTTGCACGATGAGGAAACTGTCCACAAAGGAGCGCCGCAGGAAGGCGCTGCTTGAGAATGGCTACACCCTTGAGGGCATTGACCGGCGCTGGTTCACCGATTCCCCGTTCGTCTGTTACGACCACGCGACCGGCGAGATCCTTGAGAGCGGCATCATGAGCGAGCTTGGGATCGAAACGACGGCCGAGAGGACCGGGCGTGCGTATCTCATGCAGGCCGGCCATTGGCGCACCCACTACGTCAGCAACGGGGTTGTCCGCAAGAAGCGCAGATGCCTCGCGACGGTTGACGGCACGACGCTCCGCAATCTGCCGGTGCCGTGCAAGCTTGAGATCCGCGACGGACCAGAGATCCTTGCGACCCATGAGGTGGACGAGGACACGGTGGATCTCGATTTCGAGCACCCGGGCACCTACAGGGTCGTCGTCAAATCCGTCCCCTACCTCGATGGCGATCTCACGGTGACGGTCGAATGAAAAAGATCAGGATCGAAAGAGACTATCGCCGCGCCCGGGAGAAGCATTACCCGCCAGTCGGTAATCAACTCGACGCCATTGTCCGAGGGTTTCGCGCCCTGATCGACCAAGGGATCAAGCTCCCGTCCGAAACCGTCGCCTGGGTCGAGCAGATCGAGCGCGTCAAGACGCGCGTCAAGAAGCCGAAAGAGTGACATCATGCCAGTAGCAAGCTCCATCAGCATTGAGGCCGGATCGAACAGGGTCATCGGCTATCTGACGTCTTTCGTCGCCGCCGATGGCGATACGCTTCTGGTCAACGGCCTCGCAGTTGAGGTGACCGGCCAACTCAGCACCTCGGAACTGGTGCTAAAGTACCCGTGGCCAGGACCGGCCGTCGTTGAGAGCACCAACTGGAGTTTGGTGAAAACCGGCGCTTACTGGAGTTCCGCGGTCACCGTAAACTCCCAGGTCACCCGCCTGATTCAGATGCTCGAGGGCGGCATGCCGCTCAAGCCCGACAGGGCAGGGCCCATTGCAGAGCGGGTCCTCTATGATGAGGCTTCGGAAGGATTTCTCTTCCTGCAGACTGATATCAATCCTTACCTGCTCTACGTCAAACTGAGCGACGCAGCTGGCGACTGGTCTGCCGGCCAGCGCCTGCAGGCGGACGTCGCAGCAGAGACTGCCGAGACCATCGCGTCCGCGGAGGCGGCTCATGCGTCGGAGGTCGCGGCAGCCGCAAGCGCCACGGCGGCGCGCACGTCCGAGACCGCGGCGAAGGGTTCCGAGGATCGGGCAGCACAGCACGAAACGAACAGTGCCGCGAGCGCTGGCCAGAGCGCAGCGTCGGCCTCTGCGAGCGCTGATAGCGCCGCAGCCAGCCTCGCCAGCCAGCAAGCCGCGAAAGCCTCTCAGGATGCGGCTGCGGCCAGCGAGACGGCCAGCAAGGCGTCCGAGGCGAGCGCGGCATCGAGCGCCTCGACCGCGACCACACAGGCCGCAACGGCCACGTCGAAAGCACAGGAGAGTGCAGCCAGCGCCGCAGCGAGCCTTGCAGATCGCGAAGCAGCTCAGACCGCGCGCACAGGCGCGGAAACCGCTCGCACCGGGGCCGAGACGGCGCGCACGGGTGCCGAGACTGCCAGGACCGGATCCGAGGCCGCACGGGACATCTCGGTTGGAGCGAGGGATGCTGCCATCGCCGCGCGCGATGCTGCCCAAACGTCCGAGACCAACAGCAAAACCTCGGAGACGAACAGCAAGGCCAGCGAGCAGGCTGCCGCCTCCAGCGCATCGACGGCCTCGATGCAAGCCGAAATCGCCACCACAAAGGCCCAGGAGAGCGCCTCCAACACCGCGGCGAGCCTCACAGACAGGCAAGCAGCCGAGACGGCTCGCACAGGCGCGGAAACCGCGCAGACGGATGCCCAGACCGCTCGCACGGGCGCGGAGACGGCGCGCAGTGGGGCGGAGGCCGCACAGAGTGCATCTGAAACAGCGCGCACCGAGTCGCAGTCCGCGCGTGACACGGCTCGCCTCTGGGCCACACAGGCCGAGGACGTCATCGTCAGCGGCTCCGAGTATTCGGCGTTCCATTGGGCGCAGAAAGCCCAGGAGTTTGCGCAGGGTGCTGCGGTTAACATTTCCTTCGCGCCCTATGGCACCATTGCTGCCACGAACGTCCAGACGGCATTGCAGGAACTGGCGGACGAGAAGGTTAGCAAGACCGATCCCGTTAACCCGACGACGACGGCAGCGACGACGGAAGCGTTCCAGCATCCGGTGGGCATCACGACCTACCAGGGCACGCCCACAGATGCGGTGCCGCACCCCAGTTACGGGCTGTATGTCAATTTCAGAATGAATGAAAATCGCGCCTGGACCTTTGGCGGCGCGAGCGATGGCGAGTTGTGGTTCCGCACCCGTCACACGACTGGGTTCGATCAGGCCACGGGCCTCAACGTTGGCGACACCAACCTGACCGACGATTGGTCGGTCTGGCGCACGATCTGGCACAGCACCAACTTCGACCCCGGCACGAAGGTCGATAAGACGACCACCGTCAATGGCAAGCCCCTGTCAGGCAGCGTCATGCTCGACAAGGTGGATGTCGGCCTCAGTGCCGTCGACAACACCTCAGATGCCAGCAAGCCTGTCTCGACGGCGCAGCAAGCCGCGCTTGACACCAAGCAAACCCGAGGCGTGGCACAGAGTGCGCTGTTCGGCACAGTGCGGACCCAGAACGCCCCGACCGGGGCATCCGGCGACAACACCGGCACGGTCTACTTCGGCAAGAACGATGTCTACCACTCCTTCGACGGCGCAAGCCACATCATCAACGGTGGTCCGCTGATCGCCAACAGCGACATCAGGACCAAAGGGCGGCTGCGTGTCGGGGACGGCGGGGGCGCCTCCTGGATCGAGATGTGGGATCAGGACGAGGGCACTCGCTATGTCCACTGCAATTCCGGTCTCATCGGCTTCCTGAACAATGCGGCCAACTGGGTGTTCCGCACCGCTGACAACGGTGACGCCTATCTAGGCCAAGCACACATCAATGGCGCAGGCGGCTGGACCATCGGCGCGGACGGCAACATCTGGATGCCGTGGGTGGGCGACTGGCTCTCCAACCAGATGGTGCGTCACGCGCATTTCAGCTCAAACTGGGGCGGCAACGGCTACCTGATCCTGCCCAACAATCAGGTCATCCAGTGGGGGCAGGTGCAGTCGGGCGGCGCGTATTATTTCCCCCTCGGCTTCAACTGCTACGGCTTCTCGGCCATCACCAACTACGTCACCGCAGGCCGCATGATCCAGGGCGGCCCCATCGATTACAGCCGCTTCCAGCTCTACGGCTTCAACGTGTCCAACGGCGCATCGGGCGTGAACTGTTTTTGGCTCGCCTTTGGTTGGCGATAACAGGAGAGAGAAGGAGAAAAGATATGGAAATTCAGAAGTACGGAACCTTCGATGCAGACGGCCTGCCGATCCAGTTTTATTCGGTGCCGGATGCGCACACCCAGGAGGAGGTCCCTGCCGACGCGGTGGCCCTCACCACCGAGCAGTGGAACGAGTTCATCTCGCATCCTGTCGGCGCGCGGCTGTGGATCAACGGCCAGATCGAGGAGCGCGAGGTGCCGCTCTTCTACAAGCCCGATGACATCAGCGACAGGCAGTTTTTCCATGGCCTCGCCCTGTGGGGCCTGATCCCCACCGAGGAGGCGCTGGAGGCCGTGAAAACAGGCTTCATCCCAACGCGGCTGAAGGAGGTGATCGACCAAGTGGAGGCGGCGGGCATGCTGCCCGAGGGCATGACCAGATTCGACGTGGATATCGTCATTGCCGGGGCCACCAGTTACGCCTTCGACCATGCCATCGCGCCAGTCATCGGTCAGGCCTTCGGCTGGGATGAGGAGCGGCGGCGGGAGTTCTGGGAGTTCGCCGCGCAACTCTGATCACCGCACACAACATGATCTGACCGCACCGCCCTCGTGGCGGTTTTTTGTTGCCTGAGGCCTGCATGACATTCGAGCAACTGAAGGCCGCCGGCTTTGTCGGCGCAGCCAAGCGCATCGAAGACATCGATCTCCCCCGCATCGGTCACATGATTGGTGTGGGGGAGGACGAGATCCACGCTGTGATCGACGTGGAGGCCTCAGGCTCTGGCTTCGACAGCCAGGGCCGGCCCAAGATCCTGTTCGAACCGCACGTCTTCTATCGCAACCTGCAAGGCACCGAGCGCAACGTCGCGGTGGCCAAGGGGCTCGCGTACAAGGACTGGAAGCCAGGATCCTACCCGAAGGATTCCTATCCGCGGCTGCTGCAGGCTCTCGAGATCAACGAGACCGCAGCGCTGAAGGCCTGCAGCTGGGGCCTGTCGCAGATCCTGGGCGAGAACTACGTCTCGGCCGGCTACGACAGTCCGCAGGCCATGGTGGTGGACTTCGCCTTAGACGAGGACAACCACCTCGAGGCGATGGTCCGCTTCATTTGCGCGAACAAGCTGGAGGACGAGCTGCGCGCGCACAATTGGAGCGGCTTCGCCCGCGGCTACAATGGCGCTCGCTACGCCGAGAACAACTACCACACCAAGCTGGCAGCGGCGTACGCGTGGTGGGCGAAGAAGCCCGACACCCTCTGGTCGCCTGAGATCGAGAATCCTGTTGTCCCGCAACCGGTCGAGCCGGTTGTGACCCCTGCGCGTTCTGGCCCGCTCTGGGACGCCTATGTGGCGCTCGCCACCTACTTCGGAGAGATCCCCATGCCGAGCAAACCGACGCCCCTGGTGGGCAGCATCCTGATACCTGTGGTCGCCGACATCCTCACCGATGCCGTCATCAAGGCTGCCAGGAAGGTCACCACGCCTCTTCCCGAGGCTGCGGCACCCGATGTGGCCGCGGAGGTCGTCATCGAGGCCCAGCGCGATCCCCGGCTGCGGGAGATCGAGGCGAGGCTCGAGCACATCACGAACACCGAGCCCGAGCCGATTGTGCAGTCCCGGGTCGTGCAGGGTGGCACGGCCGGCGTCGCGGCCGGCGTGGTGGTGACCCTGATCGGCATCGCCAAGATCTTTGGCTACGACCTCGAGGCATACAAGGAAGACTTCATCCTGATCGGCGGCGGCATCGTCACCACCCTCGGTGCCATCTGGGCCCTCTATGGCCGGCTCAAGGCCAAGAAGCCGCTGTTTTCGTGAGGTGATGCATGGAGTTGCTCGTTGAAGAAGGTGCAAAGGCGCTCTTCGCGCAGGGGCTGCTTGGCGTTCTCCTGGTGATCAGCGGCATCGTCACTGTCCTCCTTTACCGGGAGAGCAAGGCCTGCGCGAACGCACGGCTTGAAGACACCAAGGCGCTGATCAAAGCGGTGCAGGATTCCGCGAGCGCCATAGCCTCAATGACGCTTGCCCTTGAGGGCACCAATCGCGCCATGGAAGCACGGACACGCGCTGCAGAGGTGCTGGCTGCGGAGATGCGCGAGCTGCGTATCGACGCGGCGCATAACGACGACAAAACCCACGAGACGCTTGAGCGGCTCTGCCGCTTGCTGGAGGGCCGACAGACATGATCCACCGTCTGAAGCACTGGCTCGGAATAGGGAATAGCGCCGAGACAGACGCGCGCCGCGAGTGGGTTTCGCGCCAGCACGAGAGGACGGCACGGAGAGCTATCGTAACGGGCGTCGACACAGCGATCCGCTGCGACGATGCGAAGGACGCCATTGAAGCCCTGCTTCGACGCATGGAGGAACGGAATGCGGGTGATGATACGTAGAGGCATCTTCTGGCTCGGGATCGCACTGGTCCTGGCCTACTGGCCAATAGCCGTCCTCGTTCCCGGGGATGTGCTGGGAGACATCCTGCGTGTCCTCCAGGCCGTTGCCAGCGTGATCGTGATCGCGGCCTATGCGCCTTATGGCCTGGACGGCATTCGGAGCGGACACCCGACCAAGGCGGAGCAGCTCGCGCTTGCGATCACACTGGGGTTCGCCGCCGTCGGCGTTAACGGTTTGTGGTTCCTGCTCTGGCGGTGGGCCGACAGGCCTCGCTGGATGACTGACTCCTTCGTCAATCACTTCACGCTGTGGCTCGTGGCGGTCGCCTCGATCCTCTACATCAACGCGTCATCCGCGCTGCAGGGAGGCATCCACAGCCGCAAGTCTATCGTGATCGCGGCGACTGTCCTGCTTGCGATGGTGGCGATGATGATAGCGCTCCTGGCCGTGCCGGATCCTCGTGCCTTCGTGGAGGAGATGAGGCCCTATCTGCATCGATGAACCCGCACCTCATCCCGCGGCTGATGAGCATCATCGCCGCTCCGCTGGGCGGGACGCTCATTGTGCTGGCGGCCGGCAGCTTTCTGGCTCTCTTCAGGAGGAACGGCTGATCGCATGAGCAGGGTCTTGCACTCATGCATTGATCGGCTCGCACTCCTCCATGTCGTCCTCATCGAACACGTGCTCTAAGACCGGATAAGGCGGACCATTGAACCAGCCCTCGCGCTCCGCCTCGGCTTGAGACAGGCGGCGCGTGATCCTGTGACCGTCCGCGATAGTCGTGGCATCGACGTGGTCGATCCTGATTGCAACGATGGTGCGCGTCCCGACATCAGTGCAGCGCCACCGGCCTGATGGCGTGGTGAACTCGCCGCCGATGCGGAAGTCAGCGTGGTCCATAGGATGTTCTCCGGCTTCGTGTTCGGCGGGCATTAGACGAGGTCTTCAGGATCCAGCTTGAGGGCCTTGGCGAGGCTGGCGGTGGTGTACGGGTCGGCCTCGCGTTGACCGTTTTCGATCTCGATGAGCTGATCGGGGCTGATCCCAGCCTCTGCGGCCAGTTCCTCGACGCTCAGGGCGCGATGCTCGCGCCAGACCCGCACAGGGTTCTCGCCATCGAGGAGGCGATCCATCATCTCCGAGGGGATCATCTCGTCCTCGCCACTGGCCAACCGCCGGAGAGCCTCCTTGGCGGCGAGTACATCCATGGCGTCGTAATAGACCTCCAGCGATTTGCGGCCCTCCTCGATGAGCTGATCCCTGTCTTTGGCGTAGAAGTCCGCGCCGCCTTCGCCGCGCAGGCCAACGAACTCACCTCGAAACATCTCGATGTCGGGGTCGTAGGTCACGACGGCTTTGTGGCCGTCGATTTCGATCTCCGCCGGGATCATCTCCATGGGCATCTTCGCCTCCTCCGTCATCATGCCCTTCCCTACGTGAAATGCTCGATCTCGACCGGGATCTTGATCAAAGCCTCGATCCCCGTCTTCAGATCGCGGATGACCTCTTCCGTGTCGTTTGGCTTGTCGATGGCGAAGCCCAGCGAAACGTAGTCCTTGGGGAATGCGTGAGGGAGCCAAGCTATCGTCTGGCCAAAAACCTCCTCGACAAATCTGCGGACAGCCGCCTCGCGTTCGAAGTCTATCGCTGCATCTTTCTCAGTGAACTTGGGCGGGAGCCAGGACGCCACTGGCTTCGTGCGGCTTCGCGGGAAGCCGATGTCGATCTTGAGAAGATCGGGATTGTCCTCGGCGGTCGCGAACTCCAGTTCGAAGCCAAACGGGAGGTCGAGGCCATCTCCGACACGGTCCAGATATTGGTCGAGTTCCTCACCAAGGTTCTCAATGACCTCGGGCGGAACCTCGAAAAACAGCTCCCAGAGACTGCCGTCTCCAACATACTTGCATACTTGCGGGTGAACCGCAGCGGGATCCCCTTCATGGCCTCGATTGCTTGCTCGCCCCACGCCGGGAACTGAGCCTGTTCCTCCGGCTCGTCGGAGCCGAAGATCAGCTTGATCTCGTAGAGTGCGGTGGTGGATGTCATCCTGCTAACCCCCTTGTACCGTGTTGGTGGGTATCGTCTGAGGCTCTGCCCCAGATGTCACGCTCCCCTTCGGGAGCATATCGACTGAGCCGCTGCGGTGCGGCTGGGAAATTGGACACAGTTTGCGCCACCTTTTCCCCTGTTGGTCTTTCGCCCCTCCCCGTGTCCAGACGGGGAGGGGTTTTCTTTTGTCAGAAGTGCAGATGCTCGCCGAAGGCTGTCAAGAGTCGGGGATCTCCCCTGTAAGCTGCACTTGCCTGGAGACGTAGTATGTTCGCCGTTCCAGCCACCAGAGATTGGCGTATTCCTCGATAGAGGTCGGGCGACACAGTTTCTGAAACTCGATCCAGTACTTCGCCTTGGTGCGCTTTGTCTGATCGCTCCTGATGTCATGGAGCATCTCGCGATGGTACTCGGGGGCCGGCTCCTTTTCGATCTCTGTCAGCGCGAGGAAGAAATCAGCACGGATCCTCCTCGCCCACGCGACCTGCTTCGGGGTTCCCTCCAGCGGCGGCAGCAGCGCGTCCACCTCGTCGCGATCAGCCTCTCGGTTGGCTTTCTTCTGCGCCTTCTCGCAACTGGGACAAAGCCGGCCTTCAAGGTCTACAACCGCATCACGGGCGTCGACAGGGTCTGGACTAAGCTTCATATCGAGGGAATGCCCGCAGGCATAATTGATTTGGTAGATCATGTCGCCTGATACAGTTCTCAGGGTTGATAGTCGTGGCAGCGCCAATCGATTACCACGATATGGACTTCGTATCTACTGGGGAAAGTGGGGACAATACTCCCCCATATTTTGGGGACTTTGATGATTAGTCCTCACATCTGTGATGATTGTGGGGATTTACTTGGCGAAAATCCTCATCGCGTGTGGAATGGTGCGGAATCGAAAAAGGGCCCCAGATCGCTCCGGAGCCCTTCGTGTCGATTGGGTGCAAGCCCACCTTCGTTATCAAGACGTCCTGCTATCAGCCTGCCCTACTTCACTACCCTGATCCCTGCACCCTTGGATGGCTCGTCGTAGCCCTTAAGCAGATCTCGCGCTTTTGCTTGGTCAACCTCGATCTTCCGCAAGAGTAACAGTGCGGCGTCGGCTACCTTGGGATCCTTCGCCTCATGGGCGAGCATTCTGAGGCCGTAGAACATCGGCAGATAGGAGAGGGGATCATCCGCCTCGGGCTTCTCATCGATGATCATCCTGCCGCACAGTTTCTCCCACAGTCCGTAGGCCATTCTGTCCTCCTGTCCGTTTGATGACAGGAGTCTCGTCCGGAGATCGTAAACGCATTCTTAACGAGTCCCGCCCAGCGCGAGTTGTGGCCGTCCGCATAGGATAGCCATAATGCGGCAAAGTGCTTACTCAAAGCGCGCATCAGCCCGCCTCACCCTCTGAGGCGGGCTTTTTCGCAAGAGATTGTCCGGCACTCTGCCTTCGTCCTCGCGAGTTGCGTCGAGAACGTCACACCCGGCGAACGGGATGGCACGATTCGTGTGGCCCTCTCCGTGTCCGCTTTGGCGTTCGGAGCAGACCACACCGCGATGTCTCAGAAGTGCCACGG
>KI912045.1:167822-176050 GCA_000517005.1 Microvirga lupini | reverse complement strand
CAGGAGCGGTCATTCACGTCGAGTTCCGGTAAAGCACTTGGGAGGTCTGCGGCACGCGACGTACTCAGCAACTCCAGGCGGCTGACCAAGTAGCACTCTGTACCGAGAGGTAGGCGACCAAAGCCGCATCTTCCAATGTGCAACACCCCGATGGGCATCATATCGGTGGACGGTAGCCTCCACGGCGCGCCTGTTCGGTAGCTGGCACCAATTGGTAGAGACGACCCTCTGGATCGTCGGTGATGATGTATAACAGCCCATCAGGTCCCAGCCGGACATCACGGATCCTGCCGAGTTCGCCCTCAAGCAGCCGCTGCTCGGCAACGACCCTTTTCCCTGCAAGAACGAGCCTCACCACCGTCTGGCCTGCAAGGGCACCTGAGAACAGCGAGACTTGCGCCCCTTCCCGCTGCATCGTCAGCCCGGATGGGGCGATCGACGGCACCCAGAAGTGTACCGGCTCCTCTACGCCCGGCGCAGCAGCGTTGCCCGACCCAACTGGCGAGCCATCGTAGTTCAGGCCGTGGCTCACCATCGGCCAGCCGTAGTTCCGGCCGGGTTGGATCAGGTTGAGTTCATCGCCGCCCTGCGGGCCATGCTCGGTGGCCCATACTTGGCCCGCTTCATCGTCTCCGATGAGTCCCTGCGGGTTCCTGTGGCCGTACGACCAAATCTCGGGCTTCGCACCCGGAACGGAGACGAATGGGTTCGTGCTCGGGACCGATCCATCGGTGTGGATGCGGATGATGGACCCGGCATGGTCGGACAGGTTCTGGGCGCGCTGGGGCTCCCAGCGGTCCCCGAGGGACAGGAACAGGTAGCCGTCACGGGTCAGGGCCAGGCGTCCGCCGAGTTGCTCGTTGGCGCTCGCAGGGGGATCGCTTTCGAAGAGAACGGTCTGATCCAGGAGCCGCCGCGTTTTCAGGTCCAGCCGTCCCTTCAGGATCCTGACGGTGGACGCATCCTGTGTTCCGTGGGTGTAGGACAGGTACACGGTTCCGGTCCGGGCGAAGTCCGGGTCCACCACCACATCGAGCAGCCCTCCCTGATCGCCGCTCCGGATGGGGGGGAAGGCCCCTGATCTCCCGTGTCTTCGAGCCGGGCCTCACGAGCTTCAGCCGTCCCGGCTTCTCGGTCACCAGGAACGAGCCGTCCGGCAGGAATCCGATCGACCACGGGAACTCGAACGGGCCGGCCACCTGGACCGGAACGAGCTCGTCGGAAACCTCCTGAACGGTCGGCGCCTCATCGCTCCCGGGCAAGGCGGGTGCAGGACCTGCGACCAAGCCGATCAGCAAACCGATCGCGAGCCTTTGCCTCATTGGTTGACGCTTGAGCATGCATGCCCCCTGCTGGTGCTGATTTCGAGTTCAAGATGGATTTCAAGTCCGTCCTGACCAGTCGTCCTCGTGCCGAACGATCCTGACGGACAAAGCCAGGGCACAAGACTCATGACGACCCGCGAGCCAACGGAATCCTGGGCGCTCACGCTGCGCTCCTGGCATGCGCGGCCATGCGATCCAGGATGAACGCAACCGCCGTCCCGACACCGTCCTCCGCCCGGATCCTCGCGCCGAGTTCGTCGGCACGCCTTCTCATCACATCATCATCCGTCACGCACGTAATGGCTTCCATCAGCCCGGCCTCCGTCAGACGCTTGAAGGCAATGGGGGCAGGCCCCACACCGAGGTCTGCCACGCGCCGTCCCCAGAACGGTTGATCCCCGAAGAACGGGCAAATCACCGTCGGCTTGCCGGCACGTAGGCCGGCCGCGGTGGTGCCGGCGCCACCGTGATGAACGACCGCGGCCACGTGCGGGAACAGTCGGTCATGAGGTGCCGCATCGAGCATGTAGACATGATCGGCCAAGGGCGCGGCTGCCAGGCCGCTCCAGCCGCTGGCCAGGATGCCGCGCTGGCCAGCCAGTGCCAGAGCCTCCACGACCATGGCCGTGGTCCGCACCGGGCTAGCCAATGGCATGCTGCCGAACCCGACATAGACGGGGGGCGGACCTGCCTGGAGGAAGCCTTGCAGGGATGGCGATGGCAGCCACTCCTCGTCGTCAAGGAACCAGTAGCCGGTCACCTCCGAGTTCCCGTCCCAGTCCGCCGGCTTCGGCACCACGGACGGGCTGAAGCCATAGAGCCGGGGCACGAGCACTCCATGGAGACAATCATCGCGTCGGCAGTGCGGAAGCCCGAGCACCTCCTCCCGCCAACGGTTGACGGGCTCCCGAAACAGATTGTTGGCATAGCGCAGGAACAGCTCATGGCTGAGCCTGTTGAGCGGACCCAGATCGGCGAAGGGCAGCATCGGGCTGGGAAACGCCCGGGTTGGCGTAATTCCGGGCAGGGTGAACGCACAGAACGCCGGGATACCCAGCCGCTCGGCGATATGGACGCTGCCGAGGGCCTTGGGATGGTAGATGATGGCATCGGCTCCTCCCATTGCGGCCCATTGGTCATCGAGCAGCCGGCGCATCATCGGACGGACCTGCCGGACCATCCGCAAGGTCCAGGTCAGCGTATTGCGGCCGGACAGGGCTGCCCTGGCCTCAGGGGTCTCCATCAGGTCGAGGAAGTCGTCCGGCAAGGGGGCGAACGGAACGCCACGGGCCGTGACGAAGCCCTCGAACCGGGCTCCGGTGGCCAGCACCACCTCGCAACCCGCCGCCATGAGACCGCGGGCGAGCGCTACGTACGGCTGGACATCGCCGCGGGTCCCGAGCGTATGGATTGCAAGCCTCATGAGCCCACGCTGTCCAGGACAAGCGATCGCGAGTTCTCGAACGGCACAGCCGACAAGGTCAAACCTATGGCTCCGCCGCGGCTAGGAGCATGGCCAGCAGACTGCTGGCCTTGGCAAAGCAGAGCGGATCCCTGTTCGCCAGGTATCTGCCATCGTGGACGCCGTCGCGATGCATCCTCGACAGCGCCCAGCGATAGGAGAGATTGCGGGCCGGCGGCCCCTCCCACTGCGGAAGCTGGCTGCGCACCCACCGCATCCGCTTTGGACCGAGCACCCGCGAGCACACCTCCGCCGCCATGACGGCGGTCCGTGCGTGCTCATCGTCGATCGGGGCTTCATCGCCGGGAAGGTTTCGGAGGCAGCCCTCCAGAAGCCCCCAGACATACGCCCCGATCAGGAGATCGGTCATGCGGCTGTACGCAGGCATGGGGTCCGCGTGCCGTCCGATGAAGGCGACAACCTGTTCCTGCACATGATGCGATACAAGCTCGATGACCTCTGGCGCCCGGGATGACGGTGCCGGCTTGGCCTTCAGCCCCTTGCGGAGCCAGTTCAGCATCATGGGTCTCCCGCCCTACGCCTACGTGCGGCAATCGCTCCACCACGGTTGATCCTATCGCGGAATCGTACCGTCGGCAGGGTTGCTCCTGAAGTGTTGAAGTCCTGGAGGATCGAATGTGCTCGGGATCGGCGGCCAACAGCATCCGATCCGACATGGACATTCAACGAATGCGCGATCAACGGACCAAGCTCCATTGCATCCAGTGACCCTCACAGGTTCATCACGATGGCCAGCACACCAAAGGCGATGAACACCAGGGTCATGGCGGGAAAGACCGCGAACATGAGGTGCGATTGCATGAACGGACGCGTCCCGTTGCGGCGTCCAAACAGGATCATCCCGAGGCCGATGGCCAGCATCACGATGCCGATGATCAGGTTCATGGCTTACTCCCTATGGTCCCACCGGACCGTTCGTTGTCGCTGTTAGGGTTAGGCATGTTTCAGGCCCCGCTCCGGCTTCGCGAGGCGCAGCAGGCCAGCCCCGACCACACCCGACAGGACGGACCCGAGCAGCACGCCGAGCTTGGTGGCGTCCTGCAACTCCGGTGAGTTCGGGAAGGCGAGCAGGCCGATGAACAGGCTCATGGTGAAGCCGATGCCGCACAGCAGTGCCACGCCGTAGAACTGCGTCCACGTGGCGTTCGCCGGCAGGTCCGCCCAATCCATGCGGATGGCCGCCCAGGAGAAGGCGAACACGCCAACCTGCTTGCCGACGAAGAGACCGAGCGCGACGCCGAGCGGCACCGGATCCAGGAGCGACGCGAGCGACATCCCTGCAAAGGAGACACCCGCATTGGCGAAGCCGAAGACCGGCACGATCAGGAACGCCACCCAAGGCTGAAGGGCGTGCTCGAGGTGATGCAGCGGCGAGGTTGCGTCCTCCGGCTTGCCGGGGGAGACCCGCAGCGGGATCGTGGGCGCCAGGGCCACGCCCGCCAGCGTCGCATGGATGCCGGACAGCAGCACCAGGACCCAGAGCACCATGCCGAGCAGGAGATAGGGCTTCAGGTCGGTGGAGCCGGCGCGGTTCAGGCCTTGCAGGAGAACCAGCACGAAGGCCGCGCCGCCCAGCGCGTACAGGTTGAGGTCGCCGGTGTAGAACACCGCGATGATGAGCACCGCCCCAAGGTCGTCGAGGATGGCCAGCGCCGTCAGGAACACCTTGAGCGAGATCGGCACCCGCGGCCCGAGCAGCGACAGCACGCCCAGTGCGAAGGCAATGTCGGTCGCAGCCGGTATGGCCCAGCCGCGCGAGTGGCCATCGGGACCCGCATTGAAGGCAAGATAGATCAGAGCCGGCACGATCATGCCGCCGAGGGCGGCGATGCTCGGGAGCGCGCGGCGCGGCCAGGTGGAGAGCTGCCCATCCAGCATCTCGCGCTTGATCTCGAGCCCGACCAGCAGGAAGAACACCGCCATGAGCGCGTCGTTGACCCAGTGCAGCACCGACAGGCCGAGCACGTCGCTGTGCAGCCCCTCGAAGTACGCACCGCTCCCGGGTGAGTTGGCGACGACGAGGGCCAGGGCGGCCGCCCCCATGAGCACGAGACCTCCGGAGGCTTCGTTGTTCAGGAACGCCCGCAGGGCTGAACGGGGGCGTGGCGTGAGGGCATGCATCGGACCTCCTTCGTCAGGAATGGAAATCCCGCTTAGCCGGTCGAACGCGCGATTGCAGCATTGCGGCCGTGTGGAAACGGCCAAAAAGCCGTTTCATATATGACATTCCTATACGCAGGGCGGGTTCACGCCTCGCCTTCCGCTGCCATGGACGTCATGGTGGCGCGGCGGGAATCGGAGAGGCCATGACCGACGGCAGAGAGCAGGACAACCCGGATCGGAAGTGCAGGGACTGGATCGGCATCCGCTCCTCAGGCGAGCCGCTCGGTCCCTGGCCCTTCGGCGTGACAATCCTGGCGATCGCGGCGGCTCTCGCTGTCGCCTTTGTTCTGTACCCGGTCACCGGCATCGAGAACGTCGATCTGGTGTTCCTGCTTCCCATCATCGCCATTGCCATCCGCTACGGGTACTGGCCGTCGCTGGTGGCCTGTCTTCTCAGTGCGCTGGCCTACAACTTCTTCTTCTACCCGCCAGTCTATGGCCTCACCGTGGCCGATCCGGTCAACATCGCCACCGTATTCTTCTTCCTCGTCGTGGCGGTCATCACGAGCCATCTCGCCTCCCGGGCTCGGGAGGCGGCGCTCGCGGCGGCGCGCCGAGCCGAGACGACGGAGGCGCTATACGCCTTCAGCCGCAAGATTGCCGGGATCGTCACGCTCGACGACCTGCTGTGGGCCACGGGGCAGCAGATCGGCTCGATGCTGCGGCTTGAGGTGGTGATCCTGCTCCCCGACGCCGATGGCAGGCTCGAGATCAAGGCCGCTTACCCGCCCAATGGTCATGTCGACGGGACCGACACGGACGCTGCCCGGATGGATAGCGATGAGGACCGGGCGGCACGGGGCACCGAGGCGCTGCTCACGGCGCAACACCGGTTCCTGCCCCTGCGCACCAGCCATGGCTCGGTCGGCGCGATCGGCGTCAGCCGGACCGGGGCACCGCTGAACCCCGACGAGGAGCGGTTGCTGGCCGCGCTCGTCGACCAGGCCGCCGTCGCGATTGAGCGCATCCGGCTGGCCACCGAGATGGATGCGACCCGCCTTGCCGCCGAGACCGAACGGCTGCGCTCGGCCCTGCTGAGTTCGCTCTCGCATGACCTGAAGACGCCGCTGGCGTCCATCACCGGCGCGGCCACGTCCCTGCGCCAGTACGGCGAGCTCTACGATGCGGCCGCCCGCGAGGAACTCGCTGCCACGATCCAGGGCGAGTCCGAGCGCCTGTCCCGCTTCGTCGCCAATCTCCTCGACATGACCCGTCTCAAAGCCGGCGGCATCGAACTGAAGCGGGAGCCGGTCGATCTGGGCGAGGCCGTCGGCGCGGCCTTGCAGCGCATGCAGGGCGTGCTCGGCGAACACCAGGTGGCCGTCGATCTGCCGGCGGATCTGCCCATGCTCGACTTGGACGTCGTGCTGTTCGAGCAGGTGCTGGTCAACCTGCTGGATAACGCCGCCAAGTATTCCACGCCCGGGTCGACCATCGCGATCAGCGCCACCGGAAATGGACGGAAGGTGGAGCTCACCGTCGGTGACGAGGGGCCGGGCATCCCGCCTGAGGACCTTGAGCGGGTGTTCGAGATGTTCCACCGCGTGAACAAGGGCGACCGGCAGCGCGCTGGAACCGGCCTCGGGCTGTCCATCTGCCGCGGCTTCGTCGAGGTTCTCGGCGGAACCATCCGGGCTGCCAACCGGAGCGACGGATCTGGGGCCGTCTTCACCATCATGTTTCCTGAGGCGGTCTTCACCGCCATTCCCCGGGAGGATGCCGCCGAATGACCGTCCATGGCAGCATTCCCCTCCTCATCGTGGATGACGAGCCGCCGATCCGGCGGTTCCTGCGCACCAGTCTTGCGGTCCAGGGTTACCGGATCCTGGAGGCCGGGAACGCCCGGGATGCGCTCCACATCGTCGCTCGCGAGGCGCCCGAGGTCATGCTCCTCGATCTCGGGCTGCCGGACCAGGACGGGCTGGAGGTGATCCGGCACCTGCGCACCACGGGATCGAAGGTGGCGATCATCGTCCTGTCGAGCCGCGGCGACGAGCCGGGCAAGGTGGAGGCGCTCGACCTCGGTGCCGACGACTACGTGACCAAACCTTTCGGCATGGCCGAGCTCGTCGCACGTATCCGCACGGCCCTGCGCCACCGGGTCCAGCGGCAAGGGGCTGAGCCGCTGTTCACCCACGGCGACCTGTCCGTTGACCTCGCCCGCCGGCGCGTGACGGTGCGCGGGGCGGAGGTGAAGCTCTCCAACAAGGAGTGGGACATCCTGCGCCTGCTCGTGCTCCATGCCGGCCAGGTGCTGACCCACCGCATGATCATGCAGAGGGTGTGGGGACCAAAAGTGGACGTGCAGTACTTGCGGATCTACGTGCGCCAGCTCCGCCAGAAACTGGAGCAGCAACCCGACCAGCCCCGGCATATTCTGACGGAAACAGGCATCGGGTATCGGCTTCAAACCGATTCGGGGCTGACGGAGGACGAGGCGGTGCTCCGAAGCGAGGTCGAATGAGGCTGCCGATCCACGCTGCATCGCGGAATGTTGCATCTGGGTCAGGTGCTGAAGTTCTCTGGAACAGGGCGAGCAGCAGAGTTGCTCCTGATCTGTTGAACGGCGCAAGCGCCCCGTGCTGCCCCCCACGCGCGGAACGCAAGCGCAAGTAGTATGGTTGGTTTCGGCATCGGGCGGGCGGTCGCACAAGAGCCGCGCCCAAAGACGAGGAACAGACGCCATGACCCACAAATTCAGGATCGGCCAGCTTGTGCGGCCAAGGGAACGGCTGCTTGAGAATACTGGGATCTACGAGATCCTGCGCGTTCTACCATCAGGGCCGGACGACGAGCCACTCTATCGAGTCAAGGCCGCGACTGGGCCGATCCAGCGCGTCGTGCGTGAGGCCGACATCGTGCCTGCGTCGGCTTCGTCGCAGGTGACTGGCTGAACGGGAAACGTTCTCGGCGATCAGGCGAACCAGGATCGACTCGGCCTATTGATGTTATGAATTCTGTCGAGGACACCGGAGGTCTTATGCTGCTGAACCGGACTGTCCTGGCTCTAGTAGTCACCACCCTCTTCTGCTTGGGTCAGGCCAGAGCGCAAGAGCGCACCCTCAGGGTCGGTGTGCCGACCGGACCTCTGGTTCAGCTCGTGCAGACCTTGGCTCCGGTGTTTCAGGCCCAGACCGGCATTGCCGTGACCGTCACCGAACTGAACCTCGCCGCACCTTCGGCAGCCACCGGTGCCGATGTGGCTCTCGTTCTAGGCCGCCTTGCTGAAAGGCTCCAGCCGACGGGCCAAGCGCCCT
>KI912045.1:167591-167722 GCA_000517005.1 Microvirga lupini | reverse complement strand
ACCGGCTGTCCCACACAGGTCAGGAACGGGTCCTGACCAGCCAAGTGAGACATGGCCTAAGCCGCATAAAGATGCGATGTGGAAGTGAGGGCCGCGATATAAAGACGGTATAAAGACCCTGATCCGCCCGT
>KI912045.1:167330-167491 GCA_000517005.1 Microvirga lupini | reverse complement strand
CACCCAGTCGGGCAACTCCCACCCAATGAGCCAGAACCCGAGATCGACCCAAGCTTCCGCCGCAATCAGCCGTCCCACGAGATCATTGGGCTCGTGAGCCCCCTGGAGTCGGGGACAGGCACAACGTAGAAGCTCCGCCACCAAGTCGCCTGTCGGCTTGG
>KI912045.1:167027-167230 GCA_000517005.1 Microvirga lupini | reverse complement strand
CGCATCTGGCTTCTCATCCGCGCCCTGCTTCGGCGGGCTGCGGACCCACAGGAACCCTGAACTCCATGCCAAGCGACAGTCACAGTCGATGGACCACGCCGTTGCCGGCCCGCGCGCACGCCTGATCGCTTGATCGGCTCGCCCGCGACCGGCCTGCGACGGCTGGTCGGAACCGAGGTGAGCCATGACCCTCCTGAACCTGT
>KI912045.1:166534-166927 GCA_000517005.1 Microvirga lupini | reverse complement strand
GAGCGCGAGGCCGACCCCCGTGGCGAGACCGACCGCCGCCGTGGACCAGAAGTAGGGCCATGCCAGATCCACAAGGGTCCTGCGGCTTCGGGGAAGCCTCCAAAAGCCCCCACGCCACACCTCGGTAGCGGATTGCACGGTGCGTGACGACCGGGGATCAAAAGCCATCATTGCGTCCATGCCTACGCCACTCCGCAGGCCATTACCACAGGCTTCCCATCAGGCCTATCGAGTCTCCGGCGCGACCACAGTCTTCCGGAAGTGAAACCCTCCACCGCGCAGCCACTGTATTTCCCCAAAAGCTTGCGACCGTCATTGCACCAATCCAATGACTGGACCAGACCCCGGAACTTGACTGTGTTGCCTCTGTTGTCCTCTTGCTCGACAGATCGT
>KI912045.1:165146-166434 GCA_000517005.1 Microvirga lupini | reverse complement strand
GGACATCAAGACGGCCTTGCGTTGGATCGCCTCGGCTCGCGGGACGTACATGTCCAGCAGCCCCGCACTGGGCCTCCGCGAGTTGGAGTTGTCCTTGTGGGAGAGTATCGGCGTCAATGTCCAAACCCGCTCGACCTGGTACCTCGAAGGTCGGGGTGATGAGGCCAGCGTTCTCAGGCAGGCGGGCAACATGGGAGCCTACGTTCTGGTCGAACGCATGACCTGGGCGGCCCAGGAGAACCGGCGCGGTCTCGAGGTGCTGGTGGAAGGCGATCCGGCCCTGCGCACCAGCTACACCAGTTCTCTGGTCAAAGGTGCTTCAGAGGAGGCGACCGCCTGGCACAACTGGCTGTCATCCGAGCAGGCACACGCCGTCGTATCGGGCTTCAGCCTGGGTGGTGTGCGGGTGTTTACGCCTGCGACCAGTCGCGATGGCGAGGAACGTCCCGCCAAGACATGACATCCCGCATCTGATGATGCAGGACTGCCTTTCCCAATTGGTGTCGCTACTGCACATGGGCAAAGTCCTCTAGAATCTTGGCGCGCGTTTGCGGGAGCAAGGAACTCCCGGAACGTCGCCTTCGGGTCAAAGTGTAACGTTGAACGGATAAAACAAAGGTCCGCTTTACCCTGCTCTTGCAGAAGTTCGGCTTAGGTCTGCCGGGTGCCAGGAGCGGTCGTTCCGGGCGGGAGCCGAGACCAATCCCGGCGGGCGAAAATCAGACAAAAGGCGCGCTCAGTCTTTCAGATGCACCATAGGACCGCCACCTGCCCGTGTGGTACTGAGAAGCCGCACCACAGACGCGGACTGGCTTCATCCTGCCTCCCTGCCTTTGGAATGTCTCCAGTCTCATTGCCGACGTGTCGTAATCAAGTGGGACAGAGGAGTGCTGGATTTCACGGTTTGTGAGCACGTCTAAGGGAAACCGACCGTCCAGGGGATATCTCACAAGGAACCAAACCATGCTGTTGCCTTGCGGAGCGGCCTTGGGCAGAAGCAGCTCCGCATTTGATACAGGACACTGCATTGATCCCGCAACCGATCTCCACCGCTCCGCATGAGGACGATCGTCCCTTACTCCTCTTCTGTCCGGAGCAGGGCGGCTGGCATACCGGCATCTGGTTTCTGGGAAAGTGGCTGGCCTACATCGACACGAGTGTCGTCCTATCGCCCTCCCACTGGCTTCCTGTTCCTCCTGATCCCCCCGGCGTGGAATAAGGCGATTTCCGTGTCAGGGTGGAGGGTGCACGCCTCACCCTGCTCCCTGGGGATCACGACACCCAGAGC
>KI912045.1:163333-165046 GCA_000517005.1 Microvirga lupini | reverse complement strand
GGGTTCCGACCTCCACCACGCGGCCTGTCGGGATCTGGAAGAAGTCGGTCGCATCACTGGCCGACTTGGCAAGGCTGATGAAGATCTTGTCCTGCCAGAACGGCATGCCGCCATGGACGGACGGCCGGATCGAGCGCCGCGAACGAAAGAACGACGTCGCCATGATGTCGAACTTGAAACCTTGCTTGCGCAGGAGGACAAGCCCACGCGGGATGTTCGGGGCTTCCATGTACCCAAAGTTCATCGTCACCCGCCAGAACGAGTCACCGACAGGCTCGATCCGGACCCGCTCCTCGTCGGCAACACGCGGAGCATCCGCGGTCCTGACCGTCAGCACGACGTTCTGCTCGTGCAGGATCTTGTTGTGCTTGAGGTTGTGCAGCAGGGCGGCCGGAGCCGTGTCGGGATCGCTGGTCATGAACACGGCGGTCCCCTTCACCCGGTGAGGTTGGCTCTTCTGGAGCATGTCGATGAGTTCAAGCAGCGGCACGTCGACCTTGCGGGTCTTGTCGAACAGGATGCGTGTCCCGCGCCGCCAGGTCATCATGAGCACGACCAGCAACCCGCCGACCAGGAGCGGCATCCAGCCACCCTGGGGGATCTTCAGGGCGTTGGCAGCCAGGAAGATCATGTCGATAAGCAGGAAGGGCACGATCACGGCAACGGAGGTCCAGAGCGACCAATGCCAGCACCGCCAGACCACGAAGAAGGCCATGATGGCGGTCACCACCATGGTGCCGGTGACCGCCAGCCCATAGGCATGCGACAGGGCGCTTGAACTCTTGAACATGATGACGAGGAACAGGACCGCGAGCAGAAGCAGGAAGTTGATCTTCGGCACATAGATCTGGCCCTTCTCGGTCTCGGACGTCCAGCGGATCTCCATCCGCGGCAGCAGGCCCAATGGATCGCCTGCTGGGTGATGGAGAACGCACCGGTGATGACCGCCTGGCTCGCGATGATGGTGGCGATGGCCGCCATGCCGACCATCGGGAGCAGCGCCCAGTCCGGGTAGAGCAGGAAGAAGGGGTTCTCGATCTTGCCAGGATCGTCGAGAAGCAGCGCGCCCTGCCCGACGTAGTTCAGGGCGAGACAGGGCAGCACCAGCCCCAGCCAAGCGGTCTGGATCGGCCGCCGCCCGAAATGACCGAGGTCGGCGTACAGCGCCTCGGCGCCGGTGACCGCCAGGAACACGGCTCCGAGGGCGAACAGGCCGGCCGTGCCATGGGTCGCCAGGAACGCAAGGCCGTAGGTCGGACTGATCGCGGCCACGATGCTCGGGTCGTCGGCAATGTGCAGGATGCCGCCGACCGCCATGAGCACGAACCACACGGCCGTGATCGGGCCGAACCAGGCGGCGACCCGAGCCGTGCCGTGGCTCTGCACCGCGAACAGGCCGACCAGGATGACCAGGCTGAGCGGCAGGATGTAGTGCTCGAAGGCGGGGTTTACGACCTTCAGCCCCTCGACTGCGGAGAGCACCGAGATGGCCGGCGTGATGATGGCATCGCCATAGAACAGGGCGGCCCCGATCATCCCCAACAGGGTGATCACGAGCACGTTGTGGCCCATGACCCGCTGCGCGAGGGCCATGAGGGTGAGCGTTCCACCCTCACCGTTGTTGTCGGCCCGCAGGATGAACAGCACGTACTTGAGCGTCACGATGATGATCAGCGCCCACAGGATGAGCGACACGATCCCGAACACCATCTC
>KI912045.1:162957-163233 GCA_000517005.1 Microvirga lupini | reverse complement strand
CGCCCGCCGCGGCAGCCGCCAGAGACTCCTTCAGGGCGTACAATGGACTCGTGCCGATGTCGCCATAGACAACGCCCAATGTGCCCAGCGTCAGGAGCCAGAAGCCGGACGCCTGCGGGGTTGCGGGTTGGGCAGCCAGATCGGCAGGACCGGGCGGGCTCGAAACCGTTGCCGTCATATTATCTCTCTGCATCGTTGTTCACGGGATGGATTTGGACCCGCTCCATCCGTCTGAAGGGCGTGACATTGCTTGGAGTGGGTCCCTCGATCTTTCTG
>KI912045.1:162642-162857 GCA_000517005.1 Microvirga lupini | reverse complement strand
GACAATGGCGAGGCCGAGGCCTGTCCCCTCGCCAGCATCGCCGCTCAGCCTTGGCGCACGGGCGAACTTCTCGAAGATGCGTGGCAGCACGTGGGGAGCGATCCCGGGTCCGTCATCGGTCACCGCGAGCACAACCATGCTCCCATCGCGCCTGGCTTCCAGGGTAATGCAGGCATCAGCGCCTGCGTGCTGGATCGCATTGCCGACGAGGTTTG
>KI912045.1:162367-162542 GCA_000517005.1 Microvirga lupini | reverse complement strand
TCGGGCAGCTCCCAGCCGATCAGCCAAAACCCGAGATCGACCCAGGCCTCCGCCGCGATCAGCCGCCGCGCGGGGGCATTAGGCTGGTGCGCGCCCTGGAGACGAGGACAGGCGCAACGCAACAGCTCCGCCACAACGCCGCTTGTCACCGGGTCGGAGGCCGCCTCAATCCTCG
>KI912045.1:159504-162267 GCA_000517005.1 Microvirga lupini | reverse complement strand
AATACGGCATCCCGGTGCGGTAACGTGCCAGGAGGCCTTTCCAGCAGGGCATTACCGTTGCGGCACCTGACGAGAAGCGAATGCCTGCGCGGGCTCCAGGTTCCAGTTATTTGCCTGAAGGTCAGGAACGGGTCAAAGTGTAACGTTGGGCGGACCAGATAAAGGTCCGCTTGTCGCGCCTTTGCAGACGTTCGGCTTACTTCAGCCTCGTGCCAGACGCAGCCCCTGAGGTGAATGCTTCACCACTGGAAAGCCGGCGCTCAACGGCTTGCATCCCAGTCCGGCAACCCGGCCTTCCGCAATCCGCCCAGGAAACCGGCCACGGGGTGGGCCGTGTACGGAACGTTCTCCTGAACCCAGGCCAGCGAGGTTCGAGGGTGTTGGCCTCAAGACGGCACAAGTGATCGGAACAGAACTCGCCCGTGTCGCGCCGCCTGACGGATGGCCAGCCCCCTGATCCTGAACGGCACGGTGCCACGGCAAACAAGTCGCTCGCTGGGGTGTTGACTTTCGGCTCCGCCCAAGCAGGGGGCCTGCCATGCCTCGTTTCTATTTCGACGTGCGCCAGGGGCCGAGATTTTCCCACGACAATGGTGGGAAGGAGCTTGAGGGGGTGGAGGATGCCAAATGCCATGCAGCACAGCTTGCCGGCGAGATGACAAGGGACATGCCGTTGGATCCCGCTGATCATGTCGTGATCGTCGAAGTCCGCAATGAACACAAGCAGCGGATCCTCACCATGACGGTTTCCCTCGCCATTGAACAACCAGGGGCCGAGAGGCAGCCTCACAATCCTTGGGGCGCGTAATCCCCTATGGCACCGTGCGCAGGCTCTTTGGCCAGCCGATGGATCGGCACCAATGGCGTGAGATGAGATGGGACAGAGGGGCCGAGTGTTGACGGTCAGGCGAGAAAGAAGCCGGTGCTCCCTAGGACGACGAGAGCGGCGCCGATCACCAATGCAATCCGGGCGCCTCTCACATTGACGGCGATATCTGCCCGCATCGCGGCCCGCTCGGATGCCGGCATGCTGTCACGCCCCTGCAAGCTTGCGGCGTGAATCCCCGTGCTCTGGGGGTGACCGACAGGCCCCTCGCTCTCAAGCTCGACCCGCAGGGCAAGGCAGGCGATCACGAGGCCAAGAATGACGACGCCCGGCCACTCAGCGACCTGATAGGCGAAGTAGGCTGGGAAAGCCGCCGCGGCCAAACAGGCCGCTCCGATCAAGAGATGATTGCGTCTCATCATGCGCCCCATGCCCTCACGGGAGGGAATGCGAGGCACTACGAGGAGCGTCCGAGGCGGACGCAGCGCCTTAATTGCTTGAGTTTACGCCTCATCCCCTTTGGATACAAACCGGGAGCAACAGCGGTCGCGCGGGGATGATCTGCGATTTCGCGGAACGGAAGGTCATGGCATGCACCTGCCGCCGCACGGCTACTTAGCCTGGGCCGTTGGAGAAGCGCGTACGAACCGCATCACGCGTCTGCCCTCCAAGACAGGAGCCGATGCCTGTCTCCCACGACTTGGTGCTTGCTCTCCCCGTCGAGCAGGAAACCAGGAGGCCGGGCGCAATCGGCACGTCCCGTCGCCGCAGATCCGGCAGGCTCCGCATCACCGCGCCGGTTGCGGGCAGGGGCGCGCAAGGCCGTTCGTGAAGTATCGTTCCCGCCTGCCTCCGCAAGGGGACGGGCCCGACAGAAGAGACGGCGTCGCCATGGCAAGGCTCCTCCGTCCCCTGAGGGCGGGGAGGAAATCCGCCGGGGGGCGGGAATGACCGTGCCCACCGCAGGCACGGCGCCCCGGCCGCGAGGCCGGGACATAGCGTCGGACGCAAGCGTCCCACTCCCCCGCGACGGCGCCGGGCGGAAATCCGGCGCTCCCGCTGTCCGGCCGAATCGACGGCATTGGCGGGGGCCCGCTCGTGACGATTCATCACGCCCTCCCCGCCGTTTTGCGGTAGGCTGGAGACCCTGGCGTTCCGATCCCCACGAATCCGGGAGGTCCCATGGACATTGGCACGTGGCTGCGCGATCTGGGGCTGGGACAGTACGAACAGGCGTTCCGCGAGAATGACATCGATGGCGATGTCCTGGCCGACCTCACCGCCGACGACCTGAGCGGGCTCGGCGTCGTCTCGATCGGTCACCGCCGCAAGCTGCTCGCCGCCATTGCCGCCCTGCGCGCCGGCTCGCCTCCCGCCATGTCCCCGTCCACCCAGGCAGGGATCGCGATCGCCGGGACGGCCCTGTCGTCCCCCGAGGCTGAGCGGCGCCAGTTGACCGTGATGTTCGCCGACCTCGTCGGCTCGACCGCCCTTGCCGCACGCCTGGACCCCGAGGACATGCGCGAGGTGATCGGGACCTATCACCGCCGCATTGCCGAGACGGTCGGTCGCCTCGGTGGCTTTGTCGCCAAGTACCTGGGCGACGGAGTCCTGGTCTATTTCGGCTGGCCCCAGGCGGACGAGGCCGATGCCGAGCGCGCCGTGCGCGCCGCCCTGGCCACGTTGGAAGCGGTTGGCCAGATCGCGCCCGCGGGTGAACGGCTGGCCGCGCGCATCGGGATCGCCAGCGGCCTCGCCGTCGTGGGCGACCTGCTGGGGGCCGGGTCCGCCCGGGAGCAGGCGGTGATCGGTGAGACCCCGAACCTCGCCGCGCGGCTGCAAGCTCTCGCCGATCCGGGCGGCGCTCTCATCGACGCGGAAACCCGGCGGCGCATCGGCGGCCTGTTCGAGTGCCGCGAGCTTGGTGCGGTTCACCT
>KI912045.1:157943-159404 GCA_000517005.1 Microvirga lupini | reverse complement strand
GGGCGGATTCAAACGGTCGTCGCAACACCCTGAAGGAGGAAGTTGCGATGAGCATTCGAAAGCGACGGTCAAATCGGTCTGGACGAGCCCCATTGCCATCATTGGGTCGGCCACCCGTGGCGGGACGCGATGAGAGAAGGCGGTTTTGGCAGGCTATCGCAGCAGGAATGAGCAGCGAGAATGCTGCGGTCGAGGCCGGTGTGTCGCAGCCTGTCGGGACCAGATGGTTCCGAAAGGCAGGCGGCATGCCCCCAGCGATGTTCAGGTCCTCAGCGAAGCCACTCTCCGGGCGGTACCTGTCGCTGCTCGAGCGTGAGGAGATTGCGCTTCTGCGGGTCCAGGGCCATTCCATGCAGGCGATCGGACGCCGGCTCGGTCGATCCGCCTCGACGATCTCCCGTGAGTTGCGGCGCAACGCAGCCACCCGCAGCGGTGGGCTGGAGTATCGCGCGACGACCGCCCAGTGGCATGCCGAGCGATCAGCCCGGCGCCCGAAGCCGACGAAGCTTGCTCTCAACGCAACCTTGCGCACTTATGTGGAGGAGAGATTGGCTGGCGTCGTCGTTGCACCAAGCGGTGTTCCCATTCCCGGTCCTGCCGTGTCCTGGAAGGGCCGCCGGCATGGCCAGCGACAGGATCGACGCTGGGCCAGGGCCTGGAGCCCGGAACAGATTGCCCGGCGCCTGCCGATCGAGTTCCCGGACGACAAGACCATGCGCATCAGCCACGAAGCCATCTATCAGGCCCTCTTCGTCCAAGGCCGGGGAGCGCTGCGCCGCGAACTCACGGCCTGCTTGCGAACAGGGCGGGTGCTGCGGGTACCGCGGGCGCGGGTCCGCAGGCGTGGCAAGAGTTTTGTCGCGCCTGAGATCATGATCAGCCAGCGTCCTGCCGAAGCGGCCGATCGGGCGGTGCCGGGGCATTGGGAAGGAGACCTTATCCTGGGCCTTGGCAGCTCGGCGATCGGCACTCTGGTCGAGCGCACAACGCGCTTCACGATGCTGCTGCATCTTCCCCGCCTGGCGGGCCATGGTGATGCGCCACGCATCAAGAACGGGCCGGCGCTGGCTGGCCATGGGGCCGAGGCTGTGCGCGACGCGATCACGCGCACCATCATCACCTTACCCGAAGAGCTGCGCCGATCGCTGACCTGGGATCAGGGAGCTGAGATGGCTCAGCATGCTCGTCTCAAGATCGATGCGGGTGTCCAGGTCTACTTCTGCGATCCGCAAAGCCCATGGCAGCGTGGCACCAACGAGAACACCAACGGACTGCTGCGTCAGTACTTCCCGAAAGGCACTGATCTAAGTACGCACAGTGCCGCGGAGATCGCTGCCGTGGCAGCAACCCTCAACTCAAGGCCGAGAAAGACACTGGGCTGGAAGACCCCTGCAGAGGCGCTTGACGAGTGGCTGCGGGAAGTCAACAGAATCCATGTTGCGACGACCGTTTGAATCCGCC
>KI912045.1:157299-157843 GCA_000517005.1 Microvirga lupini | reverse complement strand
GCCGGTGTCCTGTCCGACATTCTCGACCGGCGCCGCCTTCTCATCGCTCTCCAGGTCGTTCTCGGAAGCGTCAGCTCCCTGCTCGCCGTCCTGGCCTGGACGGGCGCCGTGTCTGTCGAAAGCCTCATCGTCCTCACCTTTCTCGGCGGCGTCGGAGCAGCTTTGGCGACCCCGGCATGGCAGGCGATCACCCCGGAGCTCGTTCCTCGATCCGATCTGAAAGGCGCCGTGGCGCTCAATTCGCTTGGCATCAACATCGCCCGCTCCATCGGGCCCGCCCTGGGTGGATTTCTGCTGGCCATCCTGGGCGCCGCAGCGGTCTATGGTCTCGACGTCCTGACCTATGTGGTTGTCGGAGGCGCCCTGCTGTGGTGGCGACGTGAGGCGGATGCGGATGACGGCCTGCGGGAAAATTTCGGCGGGGCGCTGCGCGCCGGGCTGCGCTATGCCCGCGCGAGCCGCGACCTCCACCGCATCCTGTGGCGGGCCGTACTGTTCTTCGCCTTCGCCAGCGCAGTCTGGGCTCTTCTGCCCATCGTGGCGA
>KI912045.1:157043-157199 GCA_000517005.1 Microvirga lupini | reverse complement strand
TCACGTCCTACACCGACATTCTCGATCACTGCTGCGCGCCTGGAACAAGCTCGTCGACCAACCTTGGACTATCATGTCCATCGGCTTGCGGGACT
The DNA here is from genome assembly GCA_000517005.1 of Microvirga lupini. Taxonomy (GTDB): domain Bacteria; phylum Pseudomonadota; class Alphaproteobacteria; order Rhizobiales; family Beijerinckiaceae; genus Microvirga; species Microvirga lupini. The sequence continues at coordinate 157,104 of KI912045.1, read as the reverse complement.
GGGCTCATGCGTTCTGATCACAGGGACTTGGTATTAGAGACATAGACCTTGAGCATACCAG
>KI912045.1:149416-156943 GCA_000517005.1 Microvirga lupini | reverse complement strand
CCAGACAATCGTGGCGCTGTCCCGCATAATCCCGGCTTTGCATGACCGCGGTTTTGTAATCCGCTCGCTTCCTCAAGATCACTGAAGACGAGATCTCATGAATCTGCTTGATACAACCAGCACTGTCGCCATCTCGCTTTATGCGCTGCTCTCGACTGCTTATAAAAGCATGCAGGTCGTTTACGCTCAGCCGACAAACGCCTCATCGGCGTCGGAGGACCTGGTCGGCTCCGACCAGTCGCCGAGCGTGGATGTCATCGTCCCCTGCTTCAACGAGGACCCGCGCACGCTTTCGGAGTGCCTGGCTTCAATCGCAAACCAGGAATATGCCGGAAAACTTCGGGTCTATGTGGTTGATGACGGCTCTGGAAATCACGACGCTGTGCGACCTGTACACGACACCTACGCGCGCGACCCTAGGTTCAATATCATTCTGCTTCCCGAGAACGTCGGAAAGCGCAAAGCGCAGATCGCCGCGATACGCCGCTCATCTGGAGATTTGGTTCCTGAACGTCGACTCGGACACGACAATCGCGCCCGACGTCATCACGAAGCTTGTGCCGAAGATGCAAGATCCAACGGTCGGCGCGGCCATGGGGCAGTTGACGGCCAGCAACCGGCTCGATACCTGGTTGACCAGGTTGATCGATATGGAGTACTGGCTGGCTTGCAATGAGGAGCGTGCGGCACAGGCTCGCTTCGGCGCCGTTATGTGCTGCTGCGGCCCCTGTGCTATGTACCGCCGGTCCGCGCTCCTTTTGCTGCTGGACCAGTACGAGTCGCAATTTTTTCGGGGCAAGCCAAGCGACTTCGGTGAGGATCGCCATCTCACTATCCTCATGCTGAAAGCAGGCTTTCGAACCGAGTACGTTTCGGGCGCCATCGCGGCTACGGTCGTTCCGAACAGACTCGGACCGTACCTGCGCCAACAACTCCGCTGGGCACGGAGCACGTTCCGCGACACGTTGCTTGGGCTGCGCCTACTGCCCGGCCTCGATCGCTATCTCACGTTGGACGTGGTCGGACAGAATCTCGGTCCGCTACTCCTCGCGCTATCGGTACTAACGGCCCTCGCACAGCTCGCACTGACAGCAACCGTGCCTTGGTGGGTAGGCCTGATGATTGTGTCCATGACGCTGATTCGCTGCAGCGTGGTAGCGCTTCGTTCTCGCCAACTTCGCTTTCTGGGCTTTTCCCTGCATACATTCATCAACATCCTCCTCTTACTTCCCGTGAAGGCCTATGCGTTGTGTACATTGAGCAATAGCGATTGGCTGTCGCGAGGCTCTGCTGCCGATGGGTCAAAAAAGTTGGGAGAACAGGCCTCCATCCAAACTCCCTTCGCTGGATCAAGCACTACAGAATTCTCGGGACATGCGCCTCCGCTCCGCCGGCTCAATCCTGCGCGGGATTCTTCGAGGTTAATGACATCTGGCAGCATTTGCAGCGACAAGTGATAACTACTTTACCTAGGTGCACGAATTTGACCCTGAACATGAATCATCAATTGCTGAATCGGGAACTGGCCGCAGACGATCCGTGGCAGCTCGACACCAATCCGTTCGAGCGGGAGCGTCACACGCAAATGCTCCGGCTATCGCTTGCCCAAGGCTCTATCACAAATGCACTCGAAGTCGGGTGCGCTGCCGGCGCATTCACGGAGAAACTAGCCCCCTACTGCCAACGGCTCACCGTGATCGATGTCGTGGCGCGAGCGATTGCTCGAGCACGTCGACGGTTGAAGGAGACGCCGCACATCAGTTGGATAGTCTCCGATGTTCAACAGTTTTCGACCAACGAGCTGTTCGACCTGATCGTTGTGGCCGAGGTTCTCTACTACCTCGGAGACAAAGCCGAGATGCGAGCGGCCGTCCAAAACTTGGTGCGGGTGCTTGCGCCAGGTGGGCATCTGGTTTTCGGATCGGCACGCGACGCTAATTGCTGGCGTTGGGGTCACGCCGCTGGTGCTGAGACGGTCATCTCCATGCTGAACGAAACGTTGATCGAGGTAGAGCGTCTTGAGTGCCGGAGTGAGTCGGTCAACGAAGACTGCTTGCTTGCCCGTTTCCGGAAACCCGTTTCCGCTCCCTGATGAATCGACTTGTCGACGTTAGACATGGAGACACTATGCGCATCTGTGGTATCATGCTGACCCATGACGGGGCGATCGCCTTTGTCGAGGATGGACGGCTCGTCTTCTGCGTTGAGCAGGAAGAGCGGGACAACAATCCGCGTTATCCAATCGTCGATAAGTTTACCAAAACGCGTGCAACTGAGCAATCGCCAGTCGACACACCATTCACGGTAAGATGAACGCATGTCCGCGGTAGCAATCGACCTTTTCGGCGTAAGCAAGACATATGGTGACAAGGTCGTTGTCGACGGGCTGTCGTTCACCGTTGCGCCGGGAGAATGCTTCGGCCTGCTGGGCCCGAACGGCGCAGGCAAAAGCACGATCGCGCGTATGATCCTCGGTATGACACTGCCTGACGCAGGTAAGATTACGGTGCTCGGCGTGCCAGTGCCGGCACGTGCTCGCTTAGCGCGCGCGCGCATCGGCGTGGTCCCGCAGTTCGACAACCTGGATCGCCAGTTCACAGTGCGCGAGAACCTACTGGTTTTCGGGCGCTATTTCGGTATGAGCGCACGCGAGATCGAAGGGGCAATGCCGTCACTGCTCGAATTCACCTCGCTCGAGAACAAGGCAAATGCGCGCATCTCCGAACTGTCTGGCGGTATGAAGCGGCGCCTAACGCTAGCGCGTGCGCTGATCAATGACCCGCAACTTCTGGTGATGGACGAGCCTACCACCGGCCTCGACCCGCGGTCGCGCCACCTAATCTGGGAGCGTATGCGCTCGCTTCTGGCGCGAGGCAAGACGATTCTGTTGACCACCCACTTCATGGAAGAGGCCGAGCGGCTATGCGACCGGCTGAGCGTGCTGGAAGAAGGGCGCAAGATCGTTGAAGGAGCGCCCCAAACGTTAATCGATGAGCAGATTGGCGGCCATGTGCTCGAGATCTATGGCAGCAATCCACACGAGCTGTGTGCGTTGATCGGGCCGTACGCGCGGCACATTGAGGTGCGCGGGGAGACACTCCTTTGCTATGCGCCAGATCCAGAGCAGATACGCGTGCAGCTGCGCGGGCGCACGGGTCTACGCGTTCTGCAGCGTCCTCCGAACCTAGAGGATGTCTTCTTCCGGCTGACCGGGCGCGAGATGGAGGAATGAACGCGATGGGCCAGTACTTTGTGGCGGTTCTGCCCGCCAATGGCTGGAATTGGGTCGCAGTTTGGCGCCGCAACTATCTGGCATGGAAGAAAGTCGCGCTCGCATCAGTTCTTGGGAACCTTGCCGATCCGATGACCAACCTGTTCGGCCTTGGCTTTGGTCTCGGAATAATCGTCGGTCGCGTTGAAGGTACCCCGTACATTGCTTTTTTGGCAGCCGGCATGGTCGCGACGAGCGCGATGGTCGCGTCGACGTTCGAAACAATTTATGCCGCTTTCTCTCGTATGCACGAGCAGCGCACCTGGGAAGCAATCCTGTACACACAACTTACTCTCGGCGACATCGTACTCGGTGAACTGGCGTGGGCAGCCACCAAGGCCCTTCTGGCCGGTACGGCAATTGCGATTCTTGCCGCCACGCTGGGCTATGCGGCGTGGCCGTCCGTCCTCTATGCGCTGCCAGTTATCGCTCTCACCGGGTTCGCCTTTGCGAGCCTAGCGATGATCGTCACGGCGCTTGCGCCCAGTTATGACTATTTCGTATTTTATCAGACACTTGTTATCACACCCATGATGTTCCTGTCCGGCGCGGTCGTTCCGGTCAGTCAACTTCCCAGAGCTTTTCAGCAAATAGCGTCCTTCTTGCCGCTGACACATTCAGTCGACATCATCCGACCGGCGATGCTTGGTCGCCCGGTCGACAACATCGCTCTGCATATTTCTGCACTCTGCATGTACGCCGTCTTGCCCTTCTTGCTTTCAACCGCAGTGCTTCATCGACGCCTGATGCGTTGACGCAAGAGTTCTTGATGTTGGTGACGTCCGACTTGCCTTCGCGGCAGCTTGCGACAATGCAGCCTAGCTACGTGGAATGGTCTTGAGCCAGGGCAATGACGCCGGCTTGTTACGAGGAATGGAGAATGAAATGCTGTGTCTAGGAATTAGCGGCGGACTTGATCAAGTTCATGAAAACCGATTCCAGCTTCCGAACGCCTTCATGCACGATGGCGCCGCGGTGCTCGTCCGAGACGGGCAGGTGATAGCCGCCGTAGAAGAGGAACGCCTCAATCGGATCAAACACTCCAACAAGCTCCCATGTCTCTCAATTCAATACTGTCTTTCTGCCGCGGGGGTTCAGCTCGGCGACATTGATCGTGTCGCGATCTACGCTAGCGAACCCTATGCCAACGCTATGCTTGAAGGTATGTCTGCTTCCCACCCGGACATTCTCTCCATTCCGATGGGTGCTAAAGCGGTGGTGCAGGACCTGTTAGCGCGTGAGTTCCGCACTCAGTTGGACAGTTCGCGCATTTCGTTCGTTGGTCATCATCAGGCGCACGCCGTGAGCGCTTTTGCAATGTCGGGTTTCGAACAAAGTCTTATTCTAGCGATTGATGGCTGTGGTGATTTCCTGTCGGGCCTGCTGGCGGTAGGGTCTGGTACAGAAATTGCGCGACTCGAGGCTTTCCCCGAGAACAATTCTCTTGGACTGTTTTATCTCGAGACGATCCGGTATCTCGGCTACGGCATGTTCGATGAATATAAGGTGATGGGGCTTGCCCCCTACGGAGACCCCGCTCCCTATCGCAAACTCTTCGAGCAGTTCTACGAGCTCTCTGCCAAAGGTGGTTACCGTGTTCACCTCGACCGGATTGGTCCGACGTTGCTTCGCAACATCCAGGTCAGGCGAAAGGGAATGCCATTCACCCAGCAGCATCGAGATGTGAGTGCGTCATTGCAGGAAGCGCTAGAGCGGATCGTGTTTCATATTCTCCGGCACCATCGTGAGGCTACCGGTATGAAGCGGTTGTGCCTGGCTGGGGGGGTTGCCCACAACTGCACGATGAACGGAAAGCTGTTGTATTCAGGGCTTTTTGAAGACATTTTCGTGCAACCCGCGTCTCATGACGCTGGCTGCGCATTGGGCGCTGCGCTGATAGTGTCTAACGAGATGGGCCGCCCCGCGCCGCGTGAGCGACTGCAGGAGGTCTATTGGGGGCCTGATCTCGGCAGCGACCGCGCCGTGCAACAGGAACTGGATGCATGGGCCGGACATCTTGAGGTTGAACGCTCTGACGACGTGGCAAGTAGTGCAGCCGACTGGATCGCCAACGGCGCCGTGATCGGCTGGGTGCAGGGTCGTTCGGAGTTTGGGCCACGCGCCCTTGGTAACCGCAGCATTCTTGCTGATCCGCGACCTGCCGCAAACAAGGACCGGATCAATGCGATGGTCAAGAAGCGCGAAGGGTATCGACCGTTCGCGCCGTCTGTGCTGGAGGAGGATGCGAGCGAATTCTTCGACCTCCCGGACGGTAGGCACGAATTTCCATTCATGAATTTCGTTGTTCGCGTGCGTGACTCAAAGCGCGCCTTGCTCGGTGCCATTACGCACGTCGACGGTACGGCTCGCCTGCAAACAGTATCGCGCAAGGCCAATTTCGCTTACTGGGATCTTATCAATGCGTTCAAGAAGCGGACAGGCACCCCAATTCTGCTCAATACGTCCTTTAACAACAATGCCGAACCGATCGTGGATTCGATTGCGGACGCGGTTGCCACATTTCTGACGACAGAGCTGGATGGACTTGTGGTTGGGCCCTTCCTGGTAAAAAAGCGGGCTCCGACGCTGCAGGATTGGACTGCGCTCGCGATTTCATTGCCGCCTTACATATCGCTGCATCGAACCCGCGCATTCACAGCGTCAGATTGCCAAGAGACGGTCTGCGAGATCCGTGCTAACCACTCCAGCAGTGACAGTGTGCGAATTGCACACGACCTGTTTGATCTGCTGATGCGTATTGAGGGCGAAGCGGTGCTCGGAGATATTCTCGATACGATTACGTTTGACCGGGCGGCGCGTGAGGCTCTCGTCAAAGATTTGCGGGAACTGTGGGAGCAGCGCCGTATTCGGCTACATCCCTCATACGCTGCTCGCATGCGGCAGGACTGCGATCAGATGCCAGACGATGCATAAGAGATTGTCGGGATTATGGCCGTGTCCATTTCTCAAAATGTGCAGGGAAGCTGGCCCATGGCGCGGATGTATCTGGTGTCGGAGCGTATGGTTGTAGCCCCGAGTGCTGCAACAGAGCAGGAGCTGGTGCGAGGGAAAAGCCGTCCCTGCATCGGACTGTTTATTCAACGTGGTACAGGTAGTAGAGCCCTTCGAGGAGCTGTTGCAATAAAGCGGAGCGCCACCCGACTTAAGTCGAGTACGTCGGCGGCAACACTTCCGCTTGGCGATGTAAGGGCGGGAGCCGTTGAGAGCCGATCGCCTTCGATACGGGGGTCCGAAGGGTCCACCGGTCCAACTGGCTCGCACCACTATCGCTGATGACAGCATCGGAACATGGCTTACGTAGAGATTACAGAACCTCCTGCTCGACGCGGTATTCCGAAATGAGGCGACGCAAATGCTTGTTAGTGGCTCGATGAAGGATCGATTCGTTGTTTCTCGACGACGTACTGGATCCGGTGATTGCCTGTGGTCGCTGGCAGCAGCTTGGCGGTACGCGCAGCGGACGGGGCGGGCGTTAGCCATTGATTGGCGTGGCTCCTGTCACCTGGACCAACCTCTTACGAACGCCTTTCCGGTGTTTTCAAGACAATGCTGGTGTACCGGTTATCTGTGATGATCAGATTAATCAATTCTCAATTCCGGGCCCCTTCTTCCCGCCATGGTGGAATAAGCCCTCCATCGACTGCGTTTACCGCCCAGATGGACAAATTTTCCAAATGGATGATGATAGTGAAGCGAATACCATAGTCTGTGACGCTTGTTTGATGTGGCGTTGCGATCAAGATGCCGAGCGACAGATTTTTCAGAGTGTCAAACCACGGTCTGAGGTTCAAGCCCGAATTGACGCCATCTATCAGGAGCACTTTGTCGGGCACAGCGTAATCGGGGTTCATGTTCGGCACGGCAACGGCGAGGATATTATGGGGCACGCGCCCTACTGGGCTGATCCGGAGCTCGCCTTTCGGCAGGTATGCACTGCCATTTACAAGGCTAAAGCGCTGTCGCATTCAAGGCCTGTGAAGGTGCTTTTGTGTACGGACAGCGCGCTAATCTTTGACCAGCTATCAGATAGATTTCCTGACCTTTTCACGATCCCGAAACGTTTCCAGGCGCATCAGGCGGGGCCATTACATAGTGCAGAACTGGGGATCGACGGCGGTTTTCTGCTCTCGTGGAAATGTAGCTACTTGGGCAATGCGGTACCGTGATCCGTTTTCCGCCGACTAAAAAAGTATTTGGTAGCGGAACGTTGTTGGAATCAGGTGCGTTGCGCGATT
>KI912045.1:148849-149316 GCA_000517005.1 Microvirga lupini | reverse complement strand
TTCCTCACCGTGACGCTGCCCAACATCAAATGGGGGCTGCTTTACGGCGTTCTGCTTTGCAACGCCCGCGCCATGGGCGAGTTCGGCGCGGTTTCCGTCATGTCGGGCCATATCCGCGGCCTGACCAACACCATCCCGCTTCACGTGGAGATTCTCTACAATGAGTACAACTTCGTTGCGGCGTTTGCCGTCGCCTCGCTCCTCGCATGTCTCGCCCTCCTCACATTGGCGCTCAAGTCCTTCCTCGAATGGCGTCACGGAGCCGATCTCGCCGGTGGCGCACATCGCTGAGCAGAGCCAGGCCGTCGACATCCGCGTTGCCGGCGTGACTAAGGAATTCGGAGGCGCGGCCGCGCTTCACGACGTCGACCTGGATGTGAGGCCTGGAGAACTCCTGGCGCTGCTGGGGCCCTCTGGATCCGGCAAGACGACGCTGCTGCGCATCATCGCGGGATTGGTGGAAGCCG
>KI912045.1:148124-148749 GCA_000517005.1 Microvirga lupini | reverse complement strand
CCGTGATCTCGAGACCCTGCCCAAAGGCTTCAATCAAGCCTACAACCGGAGACGCCAGCGCGTGTTGCAGGGGCGATCCCCGGACGAGGTTGTGCGTCGCCGCCTGACCGCCGAGCCGAAGCTGGCCACCTTGCGCTCGAAGCCGCCCGATCCACACGCTTTGCCCCAAGCCCTCCAGGTCGTCGCTCATGCCAAGGAGGTCTCGCATCCAGACAATTAGGTGCCGCCTGAGCACTGCGAACAAGCGGCGGAGCGGCGTAAAACAACCATGCAGATCACCGGGTTCGTTTGACACCCGTTCTTTTTAGCAGATATTGCTGTGCCTCATCGGGAGCGATGGGTAGCTTGCTGCCTGCTCTCATTTCGATCAGGACCCGGGAGGGTAGGATGCAAAACAATTCCCTAAAGGTCGCCGGAGTGAAGACACATTCTCGGCTGCGGGCCGTCCTGCCAGCCGTCGGTTTGATGGTCGTGGGGAGTGCTGGCCTTCTGACACTCTCCACCACTGCGTTAGCCCAGACGCAGTTGTTGAACGTGTCATACGACCCGACGCGGGAGCTGTACCGCGAGATCAACCAAGCCTTCGCAGAGGAGTGGAAGGCGAGGACCGGTGAGGCTGTCTTGA
>KI912045.1:145122-148024 GCA_000517005.1 Microvirga lupini | reverse complement strand
TTGAGCCTGCGACTGGTCGAGGAGATGTTGCTCGAGCGCGGCATCGTCGTGTCCTACGAGACCGTCCGGCGCTGGGCCCTGAAGTTTGGGCCGGCTTACGCCCGCCGCCTCAGGCACAAGGCACCGAGCCGCCATGACATTTGGCATCTCGATGAAGTCGTGGTCACCATCGCCGGCCAGAAGCACTGGCTCTGGCGGGCTGTTGACCAGGACGGATACGTCCTTGATGAGATCGTCCAGAAGCGCCGCAACACCAAGGCGGCCAAACGCTTGTTGAGGCGCCTGTTGAAGAAGCAAGGCTGTCCACCCCGACGGATGATCACCGACAAGCTGGGCTCCTACGCTGCCGCCCAACGCCAGATCATGCCAGTAGTTGAGCACCGCTCGCACAAGGGGCTGAATAATCGAGCGGAGAATTCGCATCTGCCCTTGCGCCGGCGAGAGCGGGCGATGCAGGGCTTCCGATCGCCAGGAGGCCTGCAGCGGTTCACCTCGGTGTTCTCCGCCGTCCGCAACCTGTTCATTCCACCTCGCTCCCGCCGCTCTGCCCTTGCCACCCATCTTCACCGCCTCGACGCCATGGCGGAATGGAAAGTCGCGGCTAATGTCGCTGCTTGAGGCTATTAAAGCGACCGAATTCGCCTCAATGCGTCCGATACCGGTTAACGTGACAACACCCTCGGGAGAGTGCAACGCAGTCTCGATCGGCTCATGGTGGATTTTTCCGAGACTCGTCAGCTTGTCGAAAGAAAGTCCTCCTAGCATGGAAACGTTGATCTCCGGATGCGCTGCCGCCTATCGGCCGCAATGGACATCGACCTAGGGCACCCGATGTCACGGAATCGTCAAATGCATGGCTTGTAACTTTTCTGATGGAGCGGGTAGCGGCGTTCGCGCCCTGTCAATACGCCCGTCACTTCTTGCTTGTTGTTCGACCCGAACACAGCGGCGCCACATCGCCCACTTGCGGCGATCTTCAATCGCACATCTGAGGATGCATAATGTCGTTCAGCAACCTTTCGCTATCCCCCAGTTTGAATCCATTAGGATCCACGCTTGCTCCCACGGCTGGTTCGGTGCTCGGACCTTTTGCACGAATGTCCGGCCAGTCCCCGCAAAGCGCAGCTTCGGCCTTCGAGGCGATGCTGTCTAGTTATCCGCGGGGAGACAACGCCAGCGATCCCTCCGCGCCACAGGATCTGCTGCCGGCGGATCTGAGGGCAGCGACGGAAGAATTGAAGCAGCACCCGCTGGATCTACTGCCGGCGGATATGAAGGTGGCGATTCAAGCATTGGAGGATATGAAGGGGGAGATTCAAGCATTGGAGCAGGACCTGCATTCCTCCTGTGTGACAGACTCCGATGCCATTGCGCCGGCTCTCATACCAAGCTCGAGAATCACGTGGAACAGCGGCACGCTTACTGATGGCGAGTTGGAGATCGTAGCAGTGCTGAACCGTCACAAGGACGTACTCCCGCTCGTTTGGGACGACCCATCAGCTATCGCGCCATTATGGAGGGGAATGCCTCACAGATGGGTCACGCTGGGAGAAAAGGCCAATGACCCCTCCACGCCACCGGATCTGAAGGCGGCGCTCGAAGGATTGCGGCACAACCCAGAGCTCTTCTATGCCCTCGGCTCCGACAAAGACGGCTGCGACGGCATACTTTCGGCGAAGGATCTGTCGGGGTTCTCCGCGCATCACTCGCAGGTTGCCGCATTCCAGGAGAGGCAGGCGCAAAGCTACGTGCAGAACTACATTCCGTCCGATGGTACTCGAAATGGGCAGCTGTCGGTCATGACTTTGAGCGACGCATTGCGGGAGCTTTACCGATATTCCGAGAGTTTACCCAAAAACCTGAGCCTATGGGATTTTAGGCAGATTGTCGACGGCAGCGCCAAAACCGGCAAATGCCCGCCGCAGGTCATCGCGTCGGCCCAATACTTCCTCAACCACCCGGACGCCTGGAAGCGGTTGTACGGTGGCGAGATCGATAAAGTTCACAAGTATGACTTCCTGCACGTTGCTTCATCGTCGATGAGCCTGACGCAAACCGAGCTGGATACGCTCGATTCGATCAACAAGAATCAGGCGGCCTTCTTTGGGGAGGGCGTCCTGACCCGGGACAAGCTGGAGAGGATGGCCGACGACAAGAGCCTCGGCGCGAAGGTGCAACAGGTGGCATCGCAGCTGCTCTCGGACCCTCTATTGTTCGGGCTACTAAACAACTCGATTACGGGCTACAAGAATCATAACGGTTTCTTCGATTTCGGCGGCGGGCATACGGTGGATTCCGGCGACATCAGCAACAATGACTTCACCCACTTCTACAGCAACATGTCGGCGGCTAATCGCACAGTTCAGCAGGTGAAGACCCATGATCCGCAAACCGCCGCCGAGCACGACACCGCCGCGGACATGATGATGGGCGTGGCGGACCAGCCCAATATCAAGTCTCCGAAGAAGAACGGCGGGGCACTCATGCACACGCTGGATCGCATCTTCGAAGTGGGCTCAACTGTCCTTGATTGGGCCTCCACGGCGGTGGGCTTGCTCAGCTTCATTCCCGGCCTCGGCCAATTGGCTACTCTCGGATCAGAGCTGCTCCAGCTTGGGTCGGTAGCGGCGAATCTTCTGCACACCGCTATTAGCGGAGGCAATATGAAGCAGGCGCTGATATCAGCCGGCCTCAATCTCGCGGCGCAACTGGTGGGCAATATCGCTGGCCCCCAGGTCAAACTCGCGATGCGCGAGGGGCTGGCGAAGATGCTGATGGAACGAGCCGTGGAGGAAGCTGTCAACCTGCCGATTTCGGTGGCACAGCACTATGCGGAGAACGCTTTGTATAACCTGAAGGCACGCATTGAGACCGAGTCCATGCAACCCGCAGGCGTTCCCAG
>KI912045.1:143654-145022 GCA_000517005.1 Microvirga lupini | reverse complement strand
TCTTCCGCGAAAGCTGAGAGTGCGGATCTCAAAGATCGATTGCCCCCGGGAAGACAGGGCAGGGGAGCCGCGTCCGTCGGCCGCCGGAACCTGGAGCACGCGCTCGCTCTCGGCGCAACGAACAAGAGCCTCGCGTAGAGCTCTCGCGCTTTGCGTGAGGACGACGCCTTGGCGCCGGTGCGGATTCTCGATGCCGTGCACCGCTAGGATCTGTCTAAAGGGTCCCGAGAGAACAATCACCTGGTCCGCCAAGGAGGTGACCTCATTGATATCGTGTGCCCTAAACAGGATCGTCTTGCCTGTCTTCCGCCGGATGCGGATGAGTTCGTCCTGGAGGCCTTCGCGGGTGATGGCTCCGAGGGCCGAGAATGGCTCGTCCATGCGTTGGGTCTCAGGCTCGATCGGGAGCGCCCGGGCTATGGGTTGCAGCCCTTCTATCGCTTCTTTGAGTCCGGGTCCGGTGGCCTCGTATAGACCAGCCGCCGATGCCAAGGGCACCAGCTCGACCCTTCCTCCGTTGGGCCTCCGCAAAAGACCGCTCCCGGGCCATCGTTTGCGACGACATAGCGGCACTGCCGCGCCTGAAGCCGCAGGAGGGTGGTTCTCAAGCGAGGGGACGGTTCCGGGATCTCAAATTCGGACATGGCTCTCGATAACTCAGGGACGAGGCACAGGCAATAAAGGGGGAAGCTCCTGAGAGTTCCGATTTCGCAGTGCCCTTCCTGACAGGGCCAAGGATCCTGAATGCGGTACATTCCGCGCCGCGTGGGCCTTCCGTTCGATGGTGAGAAACGACCTTCATAACGGTCTGGTCGGAGGTTCAAGCTTCTCCAGGCCCACCACAGACCTCGCATTCAAGCCGCCTGGCGCGACGCTCGGCTCATGTTTCAATCCCCAAAGCCCAAGATCTGCTATGACGGTACCCGATCCTCACAACCTTCAGGACGCCAATTTGGTGGAGCATCACGGCTTCCAAATCCGTCTCAGCCATGGCGGCTTGGAATGGATGGCCTTCGTGGCACGGCCCAAGCACCGCCCAACCCTGATCATGGCTGCGGATCGTGATACCGCGATCGCTAAAGCCCATGAGTGGATTGAGATACAACTCACGTCTGCTAAGAGCGCGTCATGACCTATAGCCTCATCCAACTCGCGCCTGGCGCCTACGATCTCCTCCTGAACGGCGAGCTCATGGGCAGCGTGGTCAAATCTGGATACCGCAGCACGGACACGACCTGGACGGCCGAACTGCTCGACGATCCGCCTCCAAGAAAGCGGCCCGCGCCCTTTGTCGAGGTCGAGCATTCCTTCCTGACGCTTGAGGACCTGTGCAGCTGGCTTGGCGGCGTTGTCACGTTAACCCGGACA
>KI912045.1:143380-143554 GCA_000517005.1 Microvirga lupini | reverse complement strand
CTTGCCATCTCGGTCGCGCTCATCTTCCTGCTTCTGTTCCTGGTTCTGCCGCTCCTCGTCGTCTTCGTGGAGGCGTTCCGGCGAGGGCTCGGGGGGCTTTCTCGCGGCTTTCCAGGAAGCGGATGCGCTGGCGGCGATCCAGCTGACGTTGGCCGTCGCTGCCATTGCGGTGCC
>KI912045.1:136064-143280 GCA_000517005.1 Microvirga lupini | reverse complement strand
CTGTTTGATCCGGTGCCGTCGCGAGTTGTGTGGGAATTCGGGTGGCGCAATCTCCGGTATGAAGATGGTATTCGGTCATGCGGCGAGGTCAATCGTCCCCTTTGTGGCTGAGGCCTGGGGGAGTGTCTTCCAGCTCTCGACCTTACGCATGGTGATTTGGCCGGACGCCAGCAGAGCCCAGAACAGCATGACGGCGGTGGCATCCGAGGGCAGCACCGTCTGGGTCTTGATCCGCCGCTTGAACTCCTCATGCAGCCGCTCGATCGCATTCGTGGCGCGGGCCGACTTCCACTGCGAGGGCGGCAGCCGCGTGAAGGCAAACAGCGCCTCGCCCGCTTCCTCCAGGCTATCGGCCACCGCCCGATGCCGCAGCACCGTGGCGGCATAGATCATGTCGGTGTAATCGGCCGTGATCTTGTCGTAGAGACGCTTGGGCGCATGAGCGAGCAGGTTGCGGTGCTTGTGCACCGTGCAGCGCTGCAGGGGCACACCCTCCCACACCGCCACGAGCGCCTGCTCCAGGCCCGGCGCGCCATCGACGACGACAAAGGCCGGCCGGCGCAGCTGGCGCGCGGCCAGATCGTCGAGCACCGCGCGCCAGGCGGCTGTCGTCTCGCCGCCCATGTTCCTGACGGCCAGCAGCACCTTCTGCCCATCCGCGCGGATGCCGATCACCACCAGGAGAGAGATCGAGATCGCCTTCTGGTCGAGCCGGACGCGCACCACCGTGCCGTCGAGGATCAGCCGCACGATCGGCTCGTCGGCGAGCGAGCGCTGGTTCCAGGCGTGCCAGTCGGCCTGCACCTTGCGCCAGACCCGGCTTCACCGTGTCCTTGCCCACCGCCCCGCCGAACAAGGCGGAAAGCGCCCGGCGCACCCGCCGGGTGTTGGTGCCGGCCAGATAGGCCGAGGCAATCAGCGCATCGGCGGCCTTGGTGCGCCGCTGATAAGCCCGAAGGGCTACACTCCTCCACTCGCTCGTGCGGCCATCCTCGCCCTGCAGGCGCGCCCGCGGCACGGTGATCTCGGTTGAGCCGAAAGTCCCGGTGAGCGTGCGCGAGCGGCGGCCATGGCGGTAGCCGCAAGCGCCGGCAGGTTGGTCGTGATGCCCCTTGCGGCCATAGCGGGGGCGGCCGAGAGCAGGCTCCAGTTCGGCCTCGATGAGGGCTTCGATCCAGTCGCGCACCCGCTCGCGTACACCGGTCTCGATCGGGTCGATCCAGTTGTCGAAAAGCCGGGTCTCAGGCTGGCCGGCCGGATGCACAGGATGGGTCTTGCTGATAAGGTCCGTCATGGCGTGGTCTCCCGCGGGACCGGAGCGCTCCAACGCCCGAATCCCGCTCTGTGGGTTGCAGCACCCGGAGACTACGCCACCCTCTCAAAAGTCCACCACATCCCAGACGGCACCGGTTCGTCTGGGGCTGCCCTTGTCTGCCATCGGGCGTCAACGGGAGTGGGCCACTCAAAGTGATCGAGGATTCCCCACCGGAGCCCTGTCTCCAACTTTGCACAACAGACAGTTATTTCGTTCTCTCGGCGTTTCTCCGCGTTTGTCTTTTATCGGTCGTCTAGCTTTACGCCTGGGTGGTCGGAGCGACTTCCTGCCCGATTGCCCAGAGAAACGCCGCCATTTCACGCGCGATCGCGGTCACGGCGACGGTCTTGAGCTTCCCAGCCATGATGAGTTTGCGGTAGCGCGCGCACAGCCGAACCTGCCCTTTCCAGGCAATCTCGCGTACCGTTCTTGGCAGGCCTTCCAGCCGCGCCTGGATCCTCGTGCTGCCGCGTGCCGGGAAACGGTCGGTCCAGGCGCCTTCCACGCGAGCCCGCCGCGCCCGCATGTTTCCGGCCTTGGTCATGCCCCCACGTTTGACCCGCTCCCCGGTTGAGCTCTCACACGGCACGCGGCCAAGAAACGCCATCAACTGCCGCGGACTGTCAAAGCGGCGCACATCACCGATCTCGACCACAAAGGTGACCGCCGTTATGAACCCAACGCCGCGCATGGCTTGATACGCCTCCACCACCGGCGACATCGACCAGGAGGCCGCAGTTTCGGCAACCTGCTGGTCAGTCGATCCAGGCGGACTTTGGCCTCCTCAATGGCTTGCCGATATTCCGCCAGGACAATGTAATGGGCCGGGTGCTCGAACTGCAAACTGCAAAGCCATCGGCTGTGAGCCTGAGTCCAGGATGTCCGACCGCGATAGTTCCGACCGTGGCGCAGCAGAAACGCTTGCAACTGCTGGCGGCTCCGCTTCAGCGCATCGCTGGCCGCCTCCCGTGCCCGAACCAGGTCGCGGACCGCTTCATGCCCGGCGTCCGGAACCCACACGGAGGTGAGTTCGCCTGCACGATGCAGGCGCGCCAGGCTCACAGCGTCGCGGCGGTTGGTCTTCACACGATCTCCCGGGCGCTTCGGTATCAGCGACGGCGCGACAACGACGCAGTCATGGCCCATTGCGGTAATTTGGCGATGGAGATCGTAGCCCGTCGGCCCGGCGTCGTAGCAAAAGTGAAGCCGTGCTCCTCGAGTGGCCAGCTTGTCGACCACCGACCCAGGGTCCGACGGGATGTCCCCGTAAAAGCGGACCTCACCATTCCGTTCGCCGGTGGCAATGGCCACTGAAATTTTCAGCTTCGATGTGTCCAATCCGACAAAAATGTCGCTATGCTGCTCCATGGTTCGCCCTCGCTTAAGCTTGGGGCTCGGCTCCGGCCCATCCGAAGCAATCCCGACTTCAGCTTACCGCGGGGGCGGGCCACCTTCACTCCGCGAACATACAGTCTGCCAGAGAGTGGACCGCTATCCACCCCTATAGGATTTGTAGTACTTAGACTTGGCCCACGGCATAGAGTGCTCTCGCGACAGCCTCGAAATGCCTGGCCGGAACGGCACTACCGAGCTTGGTTCTACGGAAGAGCCGACGCGCCAGGACATGGTCATCCATAATGCTGAGATGAAGCGCCCGTGCCTCATTAAGCAGTTGTGAAGCAGCTTCGCCCTTGCCGCGGCAAACCAAGACCGGCACGCCGGTCTCGCCACGAACGTAGCGGAGACCAACCAGCGTCTCCCGCCCTCTCACGATCAATGTGGCGCGATGTACCCCGAGCGGAGACTCGTTCGCCGCCTCCTGACCAAGGCGACGATGTTCACCCTTCAACTGCGGATTACCTTGCTGTTCCTTGGACTCGCGCTTCGCCTCGGTCTCAGTCATGCGCATGTCTCTCAAAAACAACCAGCGCTGGATCAGGCAATCAAACAATCCACCGATCAAAAAGGCACCGGCAGCAATTCCGATCAGCAGTTTCAGCTCTATGAAGACGAAGTAGAGACAGCCCATGCCGCAGGCCGGCAGATAGACCAGCGTCTTCCACGTGCCTGTAACGGTGAAGAGAACGGTTGTGCCAAGGACGAACACCTTGAAGAGCGTCTTCCCAAGCTCAATTAGCGAACGCAAAGACGCGATGCGCTTGAAGCCCTTGATGGGGTCCATGTTCTCTAATTTCGGCTTGATCGGCTCGAAGGAGAAGACTAGTCCACGGTTTGCCAGGAATCCGGCGAGAATTGCCGCGGCGACAACACTCCCGAGGAACGGCCCGACCGTAGCCATAGCACGTTCGGTCAAGACGCCCAGCGCCTGCTGTGCCGCGCTATTGAAGGGCTGCCCTTGCAGCTTGTCGATGAGGCGTAGCGCTTCATGCCACTCGTCCGCGATAGGGCCTGCGTTTAACCAGAGATATCCGAGGCCAGTGCAGGTGCTGACCGCGCTCACGAAATCGGCGCTTCGCGCAATCTGCCCTTTCTTGCGCGCATCGCCTAGTTTCTTGGCGGTTGGGGGAAGCTTCTTCTCTTCGCTCGTGTCGCTCATTTCAGCAGCTTCTCGAACCAGTCGAGTACGCTGTTCGACTGGAGGATCTCCGATTTCATATATTCGACGAGATAGACGGCGTAGGTGACCATCATGGCCCCAAAGCCGACATTCTTGATTGTCGGGGAGAAGTCATTCAGCTTGAACTGCGGCGCAAAGCGCCCGAGCATCATGATTGATACATCAACCAGGAGTAGGAAAGCCACCACAGGCCCAGAGATCAGAAACGTAGTACGCATGATGTAATCGAGCAGCCGTATTAGTTCCATTGCTGCTTGTGCGGTCAGGGTGGGGAGAATCCGATACACGGGCCAGATCCGGTAGCTGCCATAAAGACAGCGGATCATCGTTTGCAGGCCTCCCGATGCCACGAAGATCGTGATCGCAGTGATCCCGAGAAAGAGTCCCGTGGCCGAAGCTTGGCTGCGCGTCGCGGGATCGGCCGGAGCGACCTCGCCGGTGACGCCGCGTTGGGTGTCGATGATCTCACCAACCGCCTGGATACTCCATAGCGGGATGCTGAGCAGGACGCCGACCAGCAGGCCGACAAACACCTCCTTTAAAGCGAGCAGCGTGACCATAATCAGCCGGGTGTCTGGATCTAGTGCGTTCAAGCCGCCGCTGATTGGCGCCACGCATGGTAGCCCGATCGCGGCTGCCAGGCAGCCGCGGATCCACCCGCTGATCTGGGGCCGCGTAAATACAGGAAGGACCAGCATGATGCCGAGGGCGCGGGCTGCACCAAGGCCGGCTGCAACAGCGAGTTCGAGGGCGGCCTGGATCAGCATTTGAGCCTCGGCGGGGGACAAGCCATACATGGTAAGGGTTGCTAATAGCTCGCGGTGAGTGCGGGAAACTCAGTGAAGACTTGCTTGGCTTGTTCGATGAGCGGGGCGCTCAGCACCGGAGACAATAGAACGATCACGGCGACCACGACCAGAAGCTTCACAGTGAGTGGCAAGGTTTGATCCTGGAGCTGCGTTGCCGCCTGGATGACGCCGATGCCCAGCCCGACAATCACCGCTGCGATGAGTGGTGGCAGGACCCAGATCATGAAGAGCAGGAGCGATTGGCTCATGTGAGTGAGAATGCTGGCCTCATTCATGCTCAACCGCCGGGTGTTGTGTAACTCAGCACCAGCCCGTGCATCAGCCGCGACCAGCCATCGATGGTTACGAATAGAAAGAGCTTGAAAGGGATGGTTATTACCGTTGGGGAGACCATTGACATGCCCATGGCCATTAGAATGGTCGTTACGATAAGGTCGATGGTGATAAAGGGAAGGTAGAGAAGAAATCCGATTTCGAAGGCACGCTTGAGTTCCGAGATTAGAAAAGATGGCACAAGAATGACAAGATCATCAGCTGTAGCCCTGCCGCGCATCTCCTGCGGCCAGACTTGCTCGGTTGAGGACAGGAAGAAGCGTCGCTGCTCTTCGTTGGTGAACTTCTTGAGATGGTCGCGCAGCGGCACCTGCCCCTCTTTCGCGGCGGTCACCCAGTCATCGAACGTTTGATAACGGAGCTGGGGATCGGTGATGCGATTATAGGTCTGCTCAACAACCGGCGTGCTAACGAAAACGGTGAGGATCAATGCCGCGCTGTATAGAACGATGTTTGGTGGTACCGTCTGGGTCCCGAGCGCGTTGCGGACGAGGAAGAGAACGACCGATATCTTGGCGAACGCGGTGGTTGTGACGACTGCGAACGCCAGCAGACCGAGCCCGGCTGTGACCGCAAGAAGCGCCAGGATTCCGGGTTGAATCTCAGTCATTGCCCGCCAACCTGCCGCGGAGTCTGATGCCCAGCTCGTCGCCGATACGTACGATGTCGCCACGGCCGATACGCTGGCCGTTAGCTAGGATATCAACTGGGCCGTCGACCGGCCGTCCAAGTTCGAACACATGCCCTTCGCCGACACTCCTCAATGCTCCCAACGCGAGCGGCCAGCGGCCGCATTCGAACACAAGCGTGATCTCGATATCATCGAGATCGGCTTCCGAGCGCGGTTGCTGCGATTCGGGTTGTGTCGTCATATGCGCATACTCCAGAGGGCGCGGGTGCGGGCGGAATGGCCCCCGCAGGATCAGGCGGTCGCCGGCAAGATCTGCCGCGGCCCATAGCCGGCCCACACTGAGGACGACCTGGTCACGGGCAAACGGTATTACGTCTGGCAACAGAGCGTCGCCGGCACACGCTTTACGAAGAAGCGTGGCCGAAGTGCGGAGCGAGCCGATCTCTGCTGCCATTATGACGGGCAATTCCGGGGAAAGCTTGCGCGTTTGTCGCGGCACTTGGCTGAGCAGCTGGCCAAACACGCGGAACGCGTGCGGTACCGGGCCATCAAGAGGCGAGAATAAGACCAGGCGACCTTTGCCCCTGAACGGCCCGTACATGATGTCAAATTCCAGATAAGGACCCAGCATCGTCGCTTTGTCCACCCGGAGAAGCTGCAGGCTCTGCTGTGTCTCCGCCTCTAGTCGGGCGATCACCGGTTCGAGTGCAAGTTCGAGGACGAGCGAACGACTTGGCTCGGAAGGTAAGGTAAGGCCGCTCTGCACTGTTGAGATCAGCGCCTCCGCAAGCGAACAGGGTACCGACAAGACGATCATTTCATCCCCGACGCCCCAGACGCAGTCCAGCATCGATGGAGCCAAAGGTTCCGGCTGCCAGACAAGCCGTTCCATCCGCACCGATAGCGGCCTATCGCTAAGGCAGCTCTGCACAGGCGTGCGGGGAGCCGCGATCCCGTTGCACCACGAGACCACAGCGTGGGACAGAGTTAGCGCCGGCTTGAACGAAGTGAGTTTGCCCATCGTAGTCACCGGCGGCAGCTTGACAGACGGCACGTTGATGCCACCACAAGAGGACTCGCGGCCATCAGATTGAGCCGCCCGTCACCTGAGCCCGCAGATCCCTCCCATACCGAAGCAAGATCTCATCATCGGCCTCAATCTCGGCTGCGATCTCCGAATGGGCATCGGCCGCGCGCCGGACGTTGGCCTCGATCTGTTCCCATTTGCGCGTCGCCGCCGAACATTTAGCCCAGTGCGCCCGCGTCTCGCACATCGCAGTCTCGGCCCGCCCTTGAGCGATGCGCGCATCGTCAAGTGCCTGGCGTCTCACTGTGATCTCAGCTGCGAGCCGCTCAATGCCGAGGTGGCACCGATCGAGTTCCGCGACGGACAAGCTATCAAGTGATACCAGCTGTCGGTAAAGCTCCGCTTCGATCCTTGCGCAGTGCTGCTCGGCAATTGCAAGATCCCGCGAAGCGTGCTCTGCGGATAAGGCGGCAATGCGGCGCTTGGCTTCCATGTTGGACAACTCACCAAGCGCACTACGCTC
>KI912045.1:134511-135964 GCA_000517005.1 Microvirga lupini | reverse complement strand
CAGCCTGCATCGGCGGCCGACCTGGCCATGATGCGGCGGATGGACGAACTGCATCTGGCGTTCCCGTTCGCAGGCCGCCGGATGCTGCGCGGTCTCTTGGTGGCCGAGGGCTTTACGGTCGGGCGTCTGCATGGCGCCACGCTGATGAAGCGGATGGGGATCGAGGCGCTCTATCGTAAGCCCAACACCTCCAAACCGGCCCCAGGCCACCGGATCTATCCGTATCTGCTGCGCAAGCTGCCTATCACCAGACCCAATCACGTTTGGGCCATGGACCTGACGTACATCCCCACTGGCCCGCGGCTCCGTCTATCTGGTGGCGGTGGTGGACTGGTTCAGCCGGCGCGTCCTCTCGTGGCGTCTTTCCATCACTCTGGAGGCGGCGTTTTGCATTGAGGCTCTGGAGGAAGCGCTGGCTCGCTATGGTCGGCCTGAGATCGTCAACACGGATCAGGGAAGTCAGTTCACCAGCCACGACTTCACCAGCGTGCTGCTTAAGAGGCTGGTGAGCAATTATCTGTCCTTTCGCGTGAGGCGCCGCAGCAGGATGCGGCTCATGGCGAGATAGAGCAACATCTCGCCGGTCTCGACCAAGCGTTCGTAGTCCTTGGCGAGCCGTCGACTGGTGGTCAACCAGGCGATTGTCCGCTCCACCACCCACCTTCGCGCGAGCACTTGAAAGCCACTCGGGCGCGTCGGCGGCTCTGCGTCAGCCCGCATCCAGGTGCCGCCGCTCCACCAGTGCTGCGGAATGGACAATTGCCAGCCCAGCGCATTGCGCAACCAGTCCTTCAGCCCACGATATGCCGTGTCGGCCCACATCCGCTCGATCGCCGGAAAGAGATGCTGCAGACCCTCCAGCAGAAATTCGGCCCCTGCGCGATCATGGATGTCCGCTGGATGCACCCGGTTCTTCAACAGATTGCCTTGCGTATCAACGAGAAGATGGCGCTTGCGGCCGTTGATCTTCTTGCCGCCATCGTATCCACGTGGTCCGCCCATCTCAGTGGTCTTGACCGATTGGCTGTCGATGATTGCCGCACTCGGCTGCGGATTGCGGCCGATCCTGCGGCGGTAGCTCTCCCGCAGCACCTGAGTGACGTGCTCCCAGGTGCCATCCTCGCGCCACTGGGCATAGTGGTAGAAGACGGCACCACGTGAGGGATACTCGTGGGGCAGCAGCCGCCACTGTGCTCCGGTGCGCAGCAGATAGAAGATCGCATCGACGATGCGCCGTAATGGATAAATCTGTCGCCGCCCGGCAGGGTGGCTGCGGGCGATCAGCGGCGCCAACACCGCCCATTCCGCATCGGTGAGATCACTAGCGTAGGAACAGGCATCCATGGCAGGGCTCCCGGATCGTCAAACAGCCCACATCCGCAGCAGCGGCCAGCTCCAAACCTATGGTGAATCAAACACCTCGAGCGAGCAATAAAATTGCTCACCAGCCTCT
>KI912045.1:116416-134411 GCA_000517005.1 Microvirga lupini | reverse complement strand
ACTCCTATAGGCCAACGGACTATGACGCCACGGTACTGTTCGCACTGAGCCTCGAAAAAGCAATCTTCCTGCCGGGAGTGCATTCACAAGTGAATCTCAGGACGGAGGATTTCCTCCGTCCTGATGAAGAACACGCAAGTTGGCTTCGTGTCGTGGACCATATCACCAACAGAGTTAAGGGCAGCCTATTATGAAGACGCAGACTGTCGCGGTGCTGGATCTTGAAACTGTCAAGGATGCGTCTCTTCTACAGGGAAGCTTTGCGGAGCAGAAGTGGCCACCACCTATCGGGTGGAAAATTATAGCCATAGGATTGGTAATCGTAGATTTCAGTCATGCGAGTGGGAAGGCCACATATAAGGTCCGCGCCCTACGGTGTGGCACCGGAGACGAGCGTGAGTGTCTACGGAAATTCTGGTCCTTCTTCGATCAGCGCGTTCCCTGCGTGGTCACATGGAACGGACGCAGGTTCGATATCCCGGTTCTCATCCAACGGTCCTTCTACCTTGGTGTCCAAGTCCCGAAGTGGTTCCAATCGGGCGACCGCTTCTCGAACTACCGTTATAGGTACTGCTCCGATTGGCATTGTGATCTGATGGATCTCATGTCCGATTATGGAGCCTGCACACCAGCGGGGATGGATGATGTTGCCGCTTCGGTTGGGCTCCCCGGTAAGATTGGTGGTCACGGTTCAGAAGTTCAGGGAATGTACGATGCCGGTGCAATTGAAAAAATTGCAGCCTATTGCGAGGGCGATGTACTTAACCTCTATGGCCTATATCTCCGCTGGAAATTCGTGACTGGTGAGATCGATAATTTCTCTTACGAGTCTGCGTTGGACGATCTATCTGCGTTTCTCAAAGGAGAGCAGGTGCAGAAGGCCCACTGTGGTGAGTTCCTAAAAGGCTGGATTAGAGAACAGCGTATCGATTTGCAGCCGCCACAACCGCAACAGTACATGCCCGAAAAGCTTATTGAGACAGCAGGGGCTGCCCCTTGATTAGTTGCATGATCCTTCAGGCCCTCTCCTGGATACCACTTCCACAAGGATCAAAGGGGACGTAAGTCATATCCACAAGACAGCCCGATTTTGAGCCCGCTATGGTGGCGCACTACGACGACGTGAGCATATCCTCAACCCACGCAGGGACAGCTTCGCTCGCTGGGCCATATCGCCTTTCATCGAACTGGCGGGCGTTGTCGGATGGTTCAAGGTTTATCTCGCAGGTACGAATGCCGTGCCCTCTTGCCTCTGCGACGAATCCCGCAGCCGGGTAGACCGAACCCGATGTTCCAACTGAAGCGAACAGGTCGGCCTCAAGCAGGGCATCGTAGATGGCGTCCATGAAGAGCGGCATCTCCCCAAACCAGACCACGTGAGGACGAAGGTTGCCTGTGTCGCCGCAGGAAAGGCAGGGCGTAGCAACACTCAGATCTTCGCACCACGGCATGATTGCCCCGCAGGCAACACAACGTGCCTTCAAAAGCTCGCCGTGCATGTGCGTAACCTGCTGCAATCCAGCACGCTCATGCAGGTCGTCGATGTTTTGGGTACAGAGGAACAGCTTGCCACCTTGTTCCTTCAATCCGGCTTCCAGACGAGCCAAAGCGAAATGAGCGGCATTGGGCTCAGCCTCCATCAGGTTGCGGCGGCGCATGTTGTAGAAGGCGTGGACCTGATCGGGGTCGCGGGCGAACGCTTCTGGTGTGGCGAGTTTCATCGGATCGAAACGAGACCAGAGGCCGTCCTTGTCACGGAAGGTACCAAGGCCGCTCGCTACGGATACGCCAGCCCCTGTCAGTACAAAAATGTTCATCAGCCTTTCCGTCCTAAGTAACACCTTACCTATGAAGGACGTTCTGGATGTGCTTCAAGCATCCAACTGATCAGACCCCAGTTTTGCGGCTTGCACAGGTGACCTCGGCTTCCCTTGTGGGATCGCCGGATGACGCTGAGGGGCAGCTTCCTATCGAAGGGGTGGTCCGACGAGTTCAATCCCGAACTGCTGGCAGGCGTGGGCGAGGGCCTCGGCCTGTTCAGGTGTGGGAGGACCAGAGGGAACGGGAAGCCCCTCGCGTTCGGCAGGTCGCCCAAAGGCGCGGATGAAGTTCTCGAACTCGCCTCGGGTGATGGTGAGCATTCGGGCTTCATCCGACTCAACCCGGTACGTGTGAGGAATGCCCTTTGGGGTTAGGAGCGTCTCCCCCGCGCTGGCCCGGCGCTCCTGATCTCCAACGCGATAGCGGACCTCACCTTCAAGAACGTGGAAGATTTCGTCCTCATGATGGTGGATGTGCAGGGGCGGGGAGTCGCCCTGTGAGGCTCGGTGCTCAAGTACCGAGATCCCGTCTGAGCCATCTCGTGACGAGATGCGGATGGTGACGTGGGTGTTGAGGAACCAGACGTTCCGGTGATCGGCAGCTTCCCTGTCCATATCTTAGTCTCACCAGCAGCAGGGTAGGTGCCCAAGCCTAACCGTGTCCAAATCACGGGCAACGGAAATTTCGGTGCAGCGAAAAGCCCAGTCCACTGGACTTTTAGAGGCTTTCCTCACCCCCTCCCGGCTCGAATGACCACCAATGCCTGCATCAGCGGCGGAAGGTCCAGGAGCGAACCGTCTGTCCGTTCATCATCCGTTCGACCTTTTCTGGCATCCATGGAACAACAGAGAGCGGATGTAGCAAGAGGCGGCGATGTTCGGCCAATCTCATTCCCATCGGGTCTGGCGCATGATGAACGCCCTGATCGATGCCCGTCCTGAATGGGCTGACCAGGATATGTTGAAGCTGATCGCGAGAAGATGCTTCAGTACGGTCTCTCAACCGGCATGACTATAGAAGAGCTTCTCAAGATCACAGATCCCGATGTGATTTTGGGACTGTGGACGGCGGCTGAGGGAGCGAGTAGTCAGGAATAGGCCATACCCTCGAAGGGGGGCAAACCACCAACAAATGCGGGCTCGGAAAGCAGAATACGAAGGTTGCACTTTCGGCTGAAGCCGGAGCAACTAAAACGAATTATCAAGACATTTCAGAAAAATCTTGGGTTGCATCCCGAGCCAGGGTTCGGAACAGTGGCAGGATAACAATACAGAGGGATTGCAATCATCCGGATGCAACTGACCCGACTACCTAAAGATCATCGCACCAACCGGCTCCTGGCGGCTCTGGCCCCCGAAAGTCTGGCCTATCTTGAACCGCATCTGGAGATCGTAAACGTACAACGTGGTCAGGTCCTCTACGAGGCCAATGAGATGATCCGGTACACCTACTTCCCACATGACTTGGTTGTGGCGCTTGTGGCTGTGATGAGCAATGGTGCCTGTGCGGAAATGTCTATCGCCGGTCGAGAGGGCGTTATCGGGCTGGTGACAACGGCCACCGCTCCTACCGCCTTCGGGCGCTACGTGGTCCAAACTCCCGGCACAGCATCACGGATCTGCATCGAGCGGATGCAAAAGGCGATCTCAACGCATGCGAATATCAAAGGAGTGATCCAGCGCTTCTCAGAAGCCATAACGGCACGCACTCTTCAGAACGTAGCTTGTAATGCCATCCACAGTGTTGAAGAGCGTTGCTGCCGTTGGATTCTCAGCACCCATGACCGAGCAGAGCAAGACACTCTGTCCCTCAGCCATGAGTTCCTCGCCGATATGCTGGGCGTCCAGCGCTCGACCGTGAGCACCATCACGCGGACGCTTCAGACCGCAGGGCTCATCGAGCAGGGGCGAGGGTGCATCACCGTGAAGGATCGCGCTGGTCTCGAAAGAGCATCGTGCGAGTGCTACAGCAAGGTTCGCCAGACGTTTGAGCGCCTTTTACCCCTCACCTACACGAAGTCCTGACCTCTGCCCCTACCGGTGTTCCGGTCCAAGGGGTGCGCCGCCCACCACGTTCAGGCTGCGCTACCGTCCTCAGCCAAGAACCTGAGCGTACAGACGCATGTGCCCCTCTCGTCCGTGACGCGCAGCCGCCACTCGGTGCCGCCCCAGCCCTTTCTTCCAGCATCCCTGAGGAGTTCGCCTGCCACTATGATTGCATGGGCGCGAGCGTCCTCGCGACTGGCCAGGACGGTGCCGTGGTCATCGCGCAACTCTTCACCATCGCGAATATGGAAGAAGTATCGGGGTATGATCCGCTCCTGTATTGCCTCGGCAGAGAACCGCTCTTAAGACGGTGCTTCCGGTGCGGTCCCTGGCTATGCAACGGGGCCTTTCCAGATCCGGGTGAGGAAGCCGAAACCCCGCGCAGCCGTGGGACTGAACGGGGTCTCTTCTGGGTCAGGCAACCGCGACGCTCCCGCTCCCCAGCAGGAGGACATAAGCCGCGATGAGCGACCCCTGCGGTAGGGCAGAAGATTGGATTGAGAGCGATGGATGCGACGACGTTATTGCTGTCGCTCGTCCGTGTTTCGCGTCTTCGGCTTTGGGGCAGCCACAGACGGATGTCTCTTTGCGGTATAATCGTCGCGGCTGTGGAGAATGGTCATCGCGCGGTCCACGGTGTCATCGACGCGCTTGGCAAAGCCGTAGATTGGCAGCCTCAGCATAGGGTGCTTCCTTCAAAAAGTTCGTCGGGAACGCATATGCTACGCAACTCAGCCCAGAACTCGGTCCCGGAGCCGTCACTTCGGTGGGTGAGAAAGCTGATGGAAAATGTCACATGGTGGGGGAGGATCTGAGCCCCTCGCGCAGCATCATGTCCTTGTCGGTGCGGATTGCCTTATCTTCGCGCAACTCGCGCTTGGCTCGCCGAAGCTGCTTCTCCACCTTGGCCAAGGCAGTGTTGAAGGCGGTATAACAATCATCGTGCTGGAACTCGGCACTCATCGTCTTGAGGGAGCCCATCTGGATGTTTACCGTACAGCGGAAGAACGGGCCTTCTCGGTTGATATACACGGCGGCGTTATTCAGCCGCCCGAAGTACTTGCCGATAGCCCGAATGATGCTCTGTCGTGCGTGCTCGCGGAATGTGTCCCCCAAATTGATCGTTGAACTCTGAATGGAAATTGCTCTGGTTATGGCTTCCAGGTCCAATGCACTCTCCTTTGTGGCTACTCCAAAGGAGGTAACGAGATTAACATAGGTTGGTTTCAGGCGCTGGTGCTGCTTTTTTAGCCGCCCAAGTTGGGCTGTAATCCTACTCTGCGGCTCATGGGTTGTTCGAACCTCTCCATCAGAGGCCATACCTCATCATCTCAAGCCTCGATTAGGATGGGGTTAGGTGCAATCACTCCTGGCACACCGTGAGCCAGTGAGGATCCAATGCACATCGTCGATCATGCAGGGCAGGAGAGGGAGCAATGGCGACCCGGCGTGGTGACGCGCATGCAGGTCTCGGCCACAACTGGGGCCACCCAGCTATGCGTCTTTGAGCAATGGTGTGATCCTGGCTGCGGCGCACCCACTCATCTGCATGTCGTGGAAGAGGTCCTGACCGTACGCGCGGGGCTCGCCGAGATCTGGGTCGGCGATGAACGCGCTTCTGTGACGGTCGGGCAGTCGGTGGTCATTCCGGCAGGTCACCGGCACGGGTTCCGGAATACTGGGGAGACAACGCTTCATATGGAGGCGATCCTTGCCGCTCCGATCTTCGAGGCTGCCTCAGACGATCTTCATGAGACACGGGGCTGCTGGCTTCCCGGCAAGGGTGGGTAGTCGTGAGGGCCACCTTACGACAGGCCACGGGTGTGACTGTCAGCCAATCTCCACGTCATTGGCACACTCAGACGTGATCAGGTGAGCGCGGACCATCAGGGCGACATCCGCGAACCCTTCATTGCCCGTCATCCGGTGCGACATGGACGGCATCCCGCTTAGCAGGAGAGAGGAGTGTAACAGTCAATGCCTGATAATACGGTTCTCCCCGAAGCATTGGTCGTACGCGGCAGCCGCCTTCTGAACTCTCCTACCTTCGCGTGTTCTCCGCTTGATTCTGCTTGAGGGACTCAAGAACGGCCTTCAGGGCTCCCCAATAGCCATTGGCCTGGATGGTCATTGTCATAAACACCGGCTCTGGCAGATCAGGGTGACGAAAGCCATTGAGGAGCCTCTCATCCTTAGTGAACCCGTTCCGCACCATAGCAGCCACAAATTGCTCTTCGGCTAAAACACGCAAGGGCTGTGCTTTTCGAAGCTGGCATTTGGAGCCTATCGCGCTTAACGAAGAAGAGTTGGTTTTTTGACTCCGATGGTGAACAGCCGCGTGAGCCAGGAATCGCCCGTGTTGTCGATGGTCAAGCGAGCCTGAAGGCAGGCGAGATTCAAGGGCAGACCCGCGAAACGGGCAACGGCCAAGCGCAATTGGCCGGGATCCGGCACATCTTCGGCATCGTAGATGACCGTCAAGCGGCCCCGCGCCAGGGGCAGGGCGACGTTGAGCGCTCGCGGCTTGGTGCGCGGCTCGCCCTTGGGAGCGACGATGATCTCCACATTGCCCGGCAGGTCGATGGCTCGAAGAGCCGCCAGCGTTTCCCGGTCGTCGGCTTCGAGCACGAGCTTGATATCGAGCTTGGCCGCAGGATAATCGAGCCGCGACAGGGAATGGATGAGCTTGGCGGCGACCCGCTTCTCCCGATAGAGCGCCGCAATGATCGTATAGACCGGCAGATCGACATCCTCGGTGCGGGTTGGCTGGTCTGCCGGGTCGACGGGATTGCTCAGGAACGAGGCCGCGAGTCGAAGGACGATCATCCCCAGGAAAAGGGGACTGATGACCATGCCCAGGATCGCGAGAGCACGGCCGGGAGTATGAAAGAGATCGAACGAGATGAATGCCAGGACGAAGAAGAGAGTTCCAATCTGCGCATAGCTGATCCCGGTTGCGAGATCCGGAGCCTGATCGGCCAAGGTCGAGGCCGCCCGATGGGCGATCCGATGGGCTTGAGCACGGAAGACTGCGTTTCTCAGCCGCGATGGCGAGGTGATCGCAAGTGGCTGGCCTCTTGGCCCGGCTGTGAGAAGACGAGCGAGCGAAGCGCCGCGAGGGGCGATCACGAACCCGCCCGCCGCCTTGTTCAGGGGAGCCAAGCCGGTGAGGATGCTGTCGGGGTACCGAGCTGAGGGCGAAAGGCGCGGCTCTGCAAGGAACGGCAGCTGGAGTTCGGCGGCGAGCGCTCGGTAGAATTTCTCTTCTTTGACGAGACCGTGCTTCAGCAAAAATTCATCGGCCGACACCCCTGCGAATTGAGCGAGGATCGCCGCTTGGCGCAGACTTTCCGGAGGATGCCCGTGATGAGCCAGGAAGCCGATCTCGACCGGCAATGCTGTTGACTGTGGGCCTCTCTCCGCTAGACCCTGCCTCATGAGCACAGGACGCTTTCGATGGGCGCTCTTGATGGGTGCAGGGTCGCGTGCAAGAGAATATCGATTGATGCTTCTGGATATCGTTACATTGGTTGCGCGCTTCCTCGCCAAGATCAACCCCCTCAGGCTCACCTTGGCTCTATCGGCTCTCCTGCTGATGGCGAGCCTGGCAGGGGCGCAGGGCGTCGCCATCCCGAACTTCTGGGATTCCAGGGCGCAGCTCGATCGGCCCGACCTGCCGGCCTCACGCACGATCCGCTTCCTCGTCGATGACGATTTCCCGCCGCTTCATTTCCCGGGGCTAGCCGGCAATCCGACAGGATTGTCGGTGGAACTCGCCCGCGCCGCCTGCGAGCGCCTCGGCCTCACCTGCACCATCCAGGTCCGCCGCTTCGACACTCTGCTCGATGCCTTGATCGAACGGCAGGGCGACGTCGTGGCGGCTGCCATTCCGATCACGGCGGACCTGCGGAGCCGCTTTGCCGTCACGGGTCCATATTTCAAGATCCCGGCGCGCTTTGCCGTCCGCAAGGAACGCAACCAGCCTGCCCCAGAAGCCAAGGCGCTTCAGGGCAAGACCATCGGCATCGTCGGCGGCACGGCCCATGAGGCCTTCGCCAAGGCCTTCATGCCGGGCAGCACCCTCAAGCCCTATCCGGAGCTGGCCGCAGCTCAGGCTGCCCTTAAGGCAGGCGAGATCGACTACCTGTTCGCCGATGGCCTCGGCCTCGCGCTCTGGATCGGGGGAGAGGAGGCCGGTGGATGCTGCGACTTCTCCGGCGGCCCTTACCTGGAGAGCCGGTTCTTCGGCGAAGGCATCGGCTTCATCACCCGGACCGAGGATGAGAACCTGCGCCGCGCCCTGGACTTCGCTCTGCAGCAATTGTGGAAGGAAGGAAAATACGCCGAGCTCTATCTGCGCTTCTTCCCCGTGAGCCCCTTCTAAGGCCTTCTCACTGAAGGGGAGACGGCTTTACCGCATTGACCCTGGCGGGTCTGGTCCCTAGTGTGCCGCGCTTCTGGAAGCATTTTCCTCAAGCACTAGGCCTATGTCCCGACCCCTGACCCTTGATCCTGCTCTGATTGAAGCCGCCCAGACTGCCACCGCCTGGCCTTTCGAGGAGGCGCGCAAGCTCGTCGAGCGGCTCAAACGGACGGGAAAGAAAGAGGCTCTGTTCGAGACAGGCTACGGTCCCTCGGGCCTCCCGCATATCGGCACCTTCGGCGAGGTGGCGCGCACCAGCATGCTGCGCCATGCCTTCCGTGTGCTGACCGGCGATACCATCCCGACGCGTCTCGTCGCCTTCTCGGACGACATGGACGGCCTGCGCAAGGTCCCGGATAACATTCCGAACAAGGAACTCGTGGCTTCGGCGCTCGGCAAGCCCCTGACCCAGGTCCCGGACCCGTTCGGCACCCATGAGAGCTTCGCGCATCACAACAATGCGCGCCTGCGTGAATTCCTCGATGCCTTCGGTTTCGATTACGAGTTCATGTCCGCGACCGAGTGCTACAAGGCCGGTCGCTTCGACAAGACCCTGCTCACGGTGCTCGAGCGCTACGATGCCGTGATGGCTATCATGCTGCCCTCCCTGCGCGAGGAGCGTCAGCAATCCTATTCGCCCTTCCTGCCGATTCATCCGAAGACCGGCATCGTCATGCAGGTGCCGATCGACGAGCGCAAGCTCGATGCCGGCACCATCGTCTGGCGGGACCCTGACACGGGCGAGCGCTTCGAGACGCCGGTGACGGGCGGCCAGGCCAAGCTGCAATGGAAGCCCGATTGGGCGATGCGCTGGGTGGCGCTCGGCGTCGATTACGAAATGGCCGGCAAGGACCTGATCGACAGCGTGAAGCTCTCGGGCGAGATCGCCAAGGCTCTCGGCGGCCTTCCGCCGGACGGATTCAACTACGAGCTCTTCCTGGACGAGAAGGGCCAGAAGATCTCCAAGTCGAAGGGCAACGGACTCACCATCGACGAGTGGCTGACCTACGGCACGCCGGACAGCCTGCGGCTGTTCATGTTCAGCAAGCCGCGCGAGGCGAAGAAGCTCTATTTCGACGTGATCCCGCGGCAGGTGGACGATTACCTGACCTTCCTGGAGAAGTACCCGGCGCAGGACGCCAAGACGCGCCTGATGAACCCGGTCTGGCATCTCCATGCCGGCGAGCCGCCCGCACCCGAACTGGTGTCGTCGGGCGGCGGCAATCAGTCTGGCACGACGATCTCGTTCTCCATGCTCCTCAACCTGGTGGCGGTGGCGAATTCAGAGGATCCCAACGTGCTGTGGGGCTTCATCCGCCGCTATGCGCCGGGCGTCTCGCCGGAGACCCATCCGCGCCTCGACAGCCTCGTGAAGCACGCCGTGCGCTACTTCGAGG
Source organism: Microvirga lupini (assembly GCA_000517005.1). Taxonomy (GTDB): domain Bacteria; phylum Pseudomonadota; class Alphaproteobacteria; order Rhizobiales; family Beijerinckiaceae; genus Microvirga; species Microvirga lupini. Next base: position 124,725 of record KI912045.1, on the reverse strand, counting down.
ACTTCGTGAAGCCGCAGAAGGCCTATCGCCTCGCGGACGAGGTCGAGGCAGCGTCTCTGCGGCGCCTGGAAGAGGTGCTCGGCTCCTTCGAGACCGGAGAGCGTCCCGCGACCGCGGAGGCGATCCAGGAAGAGATCTACAATGTCGGCCGCGCCGAGCCGCGCTATCAGGATCTCAAGGCCAAGGGCGCAACGCCCGAGCGTCCGAGCGTGTCCATCGAGTGGTTCAACACGATCTACCAGGTGCTGCTGGGCGAGCCCCGCGGTCCACGCTTCGGCTCTTTCGTCGCTCTCTACGGCGTGAAGGAAACGCGGGCGCTGATCCGAAAGGCGCTCAACGGCGATCTCGTGCGCGAGCACGAAGCTTTCCTGAAAGAGCGTGAGGCCGGACGCGCGGCTTAAAACCGCTTACTGCCGGGCCCACATGATCCGGGCGGTCCAGGAAACCTCTTCGGTCGGGAGCACCTGGTCTTCCTGGTCCTTGGCAAGGGATGTCATTTCCAGGGTCTTGGCCGAGCGGCGCTTGAGCTCCTTGGCCAGGATCTCCCCGCTGGTCGTGCGCACGACGATCCGGTCGCCCTTGCGGGTGCTGGCCGTCGGCGAGACGATGAGGATATCGCCGTCGCGATAGAGCGGGGCCAAGGCATCGCCCGTGACTTCGAGGGCGAAAACCTTCTCCTGCCCGAAGTCGGGGAACTCGATCTCGTCCCAGCCCGGACCTCCGCTGGGCATGCCTTCCTCGTTGAAGACCTTGCCGGCTGCCGCGTCCTCCATGCCGATGAGCGGGATCATGGATCGGCGCAAGGAGCCTGAGGGCTCGACGAGGCGGAGGAAATCCTCCAGGGACGCGCCGGTGGCTTTCAGGATCTTCGAGATGGACTCTGTGGAGGGCCATCGCTCTCGGCCTTCGGGACTCACGCGCTTCGACTTATTGAAGCTGGTCGCGTCGAGACCGGCCTTGCGAGCCAGCCCTGATGCGGTCATGCCATGACGTGATGCCAACGCATCGATAGCAGCCCACACGCGCTCGTGAGTTAACATTGTACTAACCTTCGCTAGGAGCGAAATATAGTGAAAGCGAACCTATAATTAGGAATTAAATGTGGCCGAAAACTTAGACAACTGGCAACAGACTATTGAGACAATATGTCTAATTTGGGTTGCTCCTGATGTGACGCACGGATAATCAAGACTTCATGCGCATTATTTACAAAATCTGCCCTGCTTTGCTTTGGCAGGAGGCTGAAAAAGCCGGATCCTTCGAAGGAGCGCCTATCGATATCCAGGATGGGTACATCCATTTTTCAACAGCAAAACAGGTCCGGGAGACGGCCAAACGGCACTTTGCCGGGCAAGGCGACCTTCTGCTGATCGCCATCGATGGCGATTCGTTGGGCGAAGCCCTTCGCTACGAGCCTTCCCGTGGCGGAGACCTGTTCCCGCACCTTTACGCTCCGCTGCCCCTCTACGCCATTCGATGGGTGAAGCCGCTGCCCCTCGGCGCGGATGGCCAGCACATCTTTCCGGATCTTTCCTGATGATCGGCGCACTCTTCTCTCTGGCCAAACCTGCGCTTCACGCGCTCGATGCGGAGACGGCACACCAGCTGACGATCCGCGGGCTGTCGCTGCTGCCCATATCGCCCGCGCCTGCGGACGATCCTCGCCTTTCCGTCGATGTCTTCGGCAGGCATTTCCCCAATCCCGTTGGACTTGCGGCAGGCTTCGACAAGCAATGCGAAGTGCCCGACCAACTCCTCGGGCTCGGTTTCGGCTTCGTCGAACTCGGCGGCGTAGTGCCGAGACCGCAGGAGGGCAATCCGCGGCCGCGGGTTTTCCGGCTGGCACGCGATGAAGCCGTGATCAACCGGTTCGGCCTCAACAGCGAGGGGCTCGATGCGGCACGCCAGCGGCTCGCAAACCGTCGCGGGCGTCCGGGCATCGTCGGCGTCAATATCGGTGCGAACAAGGATTCGACGGATCGCATCGCCGATTACGTTCTGTGCATCGAGCGTCTGTGCGGATTGGCCGACTTCCTGACGATCAACGTATCCTCGCCCAACACGCCGGGATTGCGCGACCTGCAGGGCGAGGCTTTCCTCGACGATCTCCTCGCCCGCAGCATGGACGCACGCGACAGGGCGGACCAGGGAAGGCGCAAGACGATCGTCCTGTTGAAGATTGCACCCGATATTTCGCTCGAAACGCTCGATGCGATCGTCGCTACGGCACTCAAGCGCGGCATTGATGGGCTCACCGTCTCCAACACCACCATTGCCCGGCCCGATAGCCTGAAGGAAAAGGCGCTTGCCTCGGAAACCGGCGGTCTGTCCGGCAAGCCTCTGTTCGTGCCGTCCACGAAGCTTCTCGCCGAGACGTTCCTGCGCGTGGAACGCAAAATCCCGCTCATCGGCGTCGGCGGCGTCGACTCCGCGGAAGCGGCCTGGGCCAAGATCCGCGCGGGCGCAAGCCTGGTGCAGCTCTACTCGGCCATGGTCTACAAGGGGCCGGGCCTCATCGGCGACATCAAGAGCGGTCTGTTACAGACGCTCAACAGTGAAAAGACGTCGCTGACGCAAGTGGTCGGCCGCGATGCAGCGGCGATTGCGAAGGGGCGGTTCTAAGGATCTAGGCTCAAGACATGTTGGCGAAGGTCTTCTTCGCTAGCCGTGGATAGAGGACGAACTGGCCTAGGCCCCTTGCACTCAGGAAGATCAGGAGGGCGATCCAGAGCGCCGTGTTGCCGAGATTGCCGGCCACCAGAAGAACGGCTCCATATGCGATGAAGGCGATCACCATCAGGTCGCGCATGGAGCGGGTCCAGGTTGCTCCCGTGTAGATGCCGTCGAAGGCGAAGGCGGCGGCGCCGAAGAACGGAGTCATGGCGGCAAAGACCAGATAATCCCGTGCGTAGGAACGCACCTCCAGGTTCGTCGACACGAAGTCGATGAAGAGACCGCCGCCGACCAGGAAGACGCCCGAGACGGCAAGGCCGAAGCCGAGGCTCCACCCCAGGCTCAAGTTGATGGCGCGCCGGAAGCTGCGCTCGTCGCGGGCGCCGATGCTCTGGCCGCACAGGGTCTCGGCCGCGGTGGCGAAGCCGTCGAGGAAATAGCCGCCGATCAGGAACATGTTGTAGAGCACCGCATTCGCCGCGAGCGTCACGTCGCCCGCGCGTGCCCCGAGCGCGCTGAAGATCGAGAAGGCGAGGATCAGCGCCACGTTGCGGATCATGATGTCCCGGTTCATGGCGAGCGTCTGCAGCATCGCCGCCCGGTTCAGGACCTCACGCCATGTGACGGCGAGCGGGTTCGAGCCGAGGCGGCGCAGAACCGCGATGCCGAGGCCCGCACCCAGCACCTCGGCCAGCGCCGTGCCGATGGCCGCGCCCGCTATGCCAAGGCCCAGGCCGAGGACCAGCGCCATGGTGAGCACGATATTGGCCACGTTGATCGCCACCTGCAGCAACAGGCCGAGATCCGTGCGTCCGCGCCCGAGCGTGGAGCCCAGGATCACGTAGTTCGCCAGAGTGAACGGTGCGGCCCAGATGCGAATGAAAAAGTAAGTCGAGAGGGCATCCGTCACGGCCTGGCTCGCACCCGCCATGGAAAAGGCGAGGGTAGCGATGGGCCATTGCAGGAGGATCAGCAGGAGTCCCGTCACCCCGGCCACCAGGAAAGCGCGGGCGAGCGTCAGGTCGACCTCGTGCCGGTTACCGGCGCCGGTCGCCTGGGCGGTCAGGCCGGCGGTCGCCATGCGCAGCGAGCCGAAGCTCCAGAACACGAAATCGAAGATCACGGCGCCGAGCGCCACCGCCCCGAGAAGATGCGCCTCGCCGAGCCGCCCGATCACCGTGGCATCGACGAGGCCCAGGAGAGGCGTCGTCACGTGCGACAGGGTCATCGGCAGCGCGAGCGCTAGGATGCGGCGATGGGAGATGTCCAGCCGCCGAGCTACGGTTGAGCCGTCCATGATGAGCCTCGACAGTCTCAGCGCCGGCTGCTGAACAGGCGCGAGATGAGCCAGAGCGGGACGACGATGATCGCGCCGTAGAGGATCCAGAGGCCCACTTCCTCCACCGTCTCCAGGCTGAGGTCGAGGACAGAGCTGATCCAGTTGAACAGGCCCTCGATCAGCCCGAAGGGCGTGATGTCGAGGAAGGCCAGGAAGGCGCCGACGAGCAGGGACAGGAAAATCAGCTTCACCAGAACGGAGCCGGGTGAGCCGCCGAGAAAACGGTTCAGGTTGGACATGTCCTCATCTCGTCAGAAAGCGTAACTGGAAGAAAGCGTAATAGACTTAGGATCGTTGCGTGTGCTTCATCGCAAGGGCCGGCGATGAACGCAACCCCTCCGAGCTTCGCATGATCGATCCAGCCCTTTTCGACCCCTCTGCCATCAGCGACGAGATCCGCGCCCAGAACGCCGAGATCGTGGCAAAGCTCGCGGCTCTGCCCGATCCGATGTCGGTGCCTCCAGCCCTGGTGCGGGAGCGTCGGCGCCAGGGACTCGGACCTTTCCCCCTGATGCCGTCGAGCAGCCGGGCCCGAACCATCGCCATCGACGGGCCGGCTGGTCCCATTCCCCTGCGGATCATCGCCCCGGACAACCCTCGCGGCGTCTATTTCCACATCCATGGCGGCGGCTGGACCTGGGGCACGGCGGACGAGCAGGACCCATGGCTCGACCGCATCGCGGAAAGGTGCGGCCTTGCAGTGGTTTCCGTCGAGTACCGCCTTGCTCCCGAACATCCCTATCCGGCGGCGCCCGACGATTGCGAGGCGGCGGCCCTCTGGGTCATTCGGGAGATGGAGAGCCGGTTCGGCACCTCGCGCCTGTTCACCGGCGGCGAGTCGGCAGGCGCCCATCTCGCGGCGGTGACGATCCTGCGGCTGCGGGACAGGCACGGTCTGAAGCCCTTCCGGGGCGCCAATCTCTTCGCCGGCTGCTACGATCTCACCCTGACCCCGAGCGTCCGGCATTGGGGCGGCGAGCGGCTGATCCTCAACACCAACGATGTGCGGGTCTTTGCCGACAATTTCTGCGGTCATGTCCCCGACCGGCGCGATCCCGACATCTCGCCCCTTTATGCCGATCTGAAAAGCTTGCCGCCGGCGCTCTTCTCCGTCGGCACGAAGGACATGCTCCTCGACGACACGCTCTTCATGGCGTCGCGCTGGATGGCTGCCGACAACAGGGCCGAGCTCGCCATCTGGCCCGGCGGCTGCCATGTGTTCATCCGCTTCGACAGCGCCATGAGCGAGCAGGCGCTGTCGCGGATCGACAGGTTCATCGAGGGGTTGTAATGACGCTCATTGTTGCAAGTACAATGCAGGCAATGAATGCAACGAAAGTGGCAACTCTCGGCCAGTAGAGGTCTGCTCTTCGGGCCTCTTCCAGCCAATCGAAGCTGAAGATCCTCATTTGCCAGTTGGGACTGTACAGCCAGAGAAATGAATACCTCTTGCCCTCCCGACGGCATACGTCCCGAATAATGAGATCGTCCAAGATGACTTGGAGGAGAACCAAGGCACCTCCGACCACGAACAATGCAATGGTCGCGCTGCTCACCTAGGAGTTCCTATGCCCGCCTGATTATCAGTCCGCTCCGGCCGGGGAGGGGCGCTGGGTCACGCCGATCTTCGAGGCGGCAATGACCGCCTGCGTGCGGCTGTCGACGCCGAGCTTGTCGAGGATGGCGGACACGTGAGCCTTCACGGTCGCCTCCGAGACGCCGAGCTCATAGGCGATCTGCTTGTTGAGCAGGCCCTCGGACAGCATGGTCAGGACGCGGACCTGCTGCGGGGTCAGCGTGCCGAGCCGGCGGACCAGATCGGCGGTTTCCGCATCTTCCGAGGCGGAGAGATCCACATCCGGCGGGGTCCAGGTGTCGCCGGCCAGCACCGCTTGGATGGCGCCGCCGATGCTGTCGGTGTCGATGGATTTGGGGAGTGAAGCCGGAGGCGCCGAAATCCATGGCCCGGCGGATCACGATGGGCTCCTCCGTGGCGGACACGATCACGACGGGCAGCTCGGGATATTGGGCCCGGAGCGACATCAGCCCGGAAAAGCCCTGAACGCCCGGCATCGTCAGATCGAGCAGGATCAGGTCGACGTCCCGCTCCTGGGTCAGCGTGGCGTTCAGATCATCCATGCCACTCGCCTCGATCACCCGGGCCTGCGGCATGGTGGAGGCGACGGCCTGCCTCAATGCCCCGCGAAACAACGGATGGTCATCGGCAATGATGATCGTGGTGGTTTGACTCTGCACGTTTCGTCTTCTCCCACGAGAGGCTTCCCTGAGCCTTAACCGGATCCTTCACAAATTGGCAAGGCGGCAAACGCTGATCCTGACTAATCTAAGGGAAAGTACGGAGGTGTTACATCCCATCATGTGGATTACGCCCCCGTGAGGTGAAAAATAAGCTCGCGGCGATGGGGCCTGTCCCGATGCTCCGCCAAGTATATTCCCTGCCAAGCTCCCAAGGTCATCCGGCCCTCCACTACGGGAATGCTCAGGGACACGCCCGAGAGCACGGTCCGAATATGGGCCGGCATGTCATCCGGACCCTCGGTCGAGTGGATATAGCCCACGTTCCGGGGAGCCAAACGATCGAGGGCGGTCAGCAGGTCCCGGCGGACATCCGGGTCGGCATTCTCCTGGATCAGGAGCGAGGCCGAGGTGTGGCGGCAGAAGATTGTCACCAGGCCGTGCCGGATGCCGGTGCCGGCCACCCAGCGCGCCGCCGCATCCGTGATCTCGATAAAGCCTTGACCCCGTGTCTCGACGCCGAGCCGTCCACTGGCCTGCCGCGTGATCTCGCCGTCCGACAGGGTTTCGATCCTCATCCCTTCTGCCTCTTCGCTTCCTTGTCCTGGAGCGGATAGACCTCCTTCTCGCCCCGCTCCAGGATTCTTTCCAGGGTTTCGAGCCGGTCCGCTTCGGCGGCGGGCTTGTCCCAGCGGATGCGGTTGATCCGGGGGAAGCGCATGGCGACGCCCGATTTGTGCCGGGTCGAGCGCTGCAGCCCCTCGAAGGCCACCTCCAGCACGAGGCCCCGGTCCATGCCGTATTCCACCTCCCGCACCGGGCCGAAACGGTTGACGGTGTGGTTGCGGACATAGCGATCGAGCTTCACCAGCTCCTCGTCGGTGAAGCCGTGATAGGCCTTGCCGACCGGCACCAGCTCCTCGCCGTTCGGCCCGTCGCGCCAGACGCCGAAGGTGTAGTCGGAATAGAAGGACGATCGCTTCCCGTGGCCCCGCTGGCCGTACATCATCACAGCGTCGACAAGATAGGGATCGCGTTTCCACTTGTACCAGTAGCCCTTGGGGCGGCCGGGGAGATAGGGGCTGTTCGCCCGCTTGATCATGCAGCCCTCGATGGCATCCGCATCGGGCCCGGCGCCGACGGAAGCCGGGTCGGCGCGGGCGGCGGCAAGGTCCTCCCAGGTGGAGAAGTGCACCATGGGGGAGAGATCGATGCGCGGATCGCCGAGGCGGGCGACGAGAGCTTCCAGGCGCTTTCGCCGCTCGGCGAAGGGGAGGGCACGCAGATCCTCCTCGCCCTCGAACAGGATGTCGTAGACGCGCAAATGCGCCGGAAACTCGGCGATGAGCTTCGGCGTCACGACCTTCCGGTTCAGGCGCTGCTGCAGCACGTTGAAGCTCTGGACCCGGCCCTCCCGGACGATCAGCAGCTCGCCGTCGATGGCGCCCTCGAAATTCAGCGCCTCCACGAGATCGGGAAAGGCGCGGGAGACGTCCTCGCCGGTGCGGGAATAGATCCGCTTCACCGGCCGCCCGTCGCTGCCATGGCCTGAGGCCGCCTGGAGGCGGATGCCGTCCCATTTCCACTCGGCCAGGAACTCGGACGCCTCGAGCTTGGCGAAATCCTCGTCCTCGAGCGGATGCGAGAGCATGGGCGGGCGGAAGGGGGCGGGATTGCCCGATTCGGGCTTCGGCCCACGACCCTCGACCCAGGCGAACAGGTCTTCATAGGGCGCCTCAAGCCCGTGCCAGATCAGCTCGACCTCGTCGGGCTCGACCTGTCCGAGCTGGGCGACGGCGGTCTTGGCGAGCCGCGCCGAGACGCCGACGCGCAGCTCCCGGGTGATGAGCTTGATCAGCGCCCAGCGCCCGGTCTCGTCGAGAGCGTCCATCCAGGCTGCGACGCGGGCCGGCAGGTCGCTCTTGCTCGTGGCCGCGAGCGCCTCAATGACCTCGGTGAGGGTCGGGACGTGAGGCGGCGGGTTGTTGTGGCCGAGGGGTGCGACCGATTCCCTCCCCACTTGTGGGGGAGGGCCAGGGAG
>KI912045.1:116180-116316 GCA_000517005.1 Microvirga lupini | reverse complement strand
CCTCACGGCTTCCGCAATCGGCTTGTCGCGTATGCACTTGTTTTTCGCGTTTGCCTCAGACTTTTCCTGAAAAGACCCATTGGTCTGCCTCACCCTTAAAAGTGCGAATTCGTTAGTCTGGTTGGGAGGGCAAGCG
>KI912045.1:112458-116080 GCA_000517005.1 Microvirga lupini | reverse complement strand
GCAGGGGTGAGGGTGTGTGGCCTCGGGAGAGGGCGCCCCTGCTCAAGGATCTCAGAAATCGGATACAGCAGCATCTCATCCGACACCGGCCTGCCCTCACCCCGACCCTCTCCCACACGGGAGAGGGAGAGGCGTCGCACCTCTCCAGAGCGGGATGGCCGGCACAAGGCCGGCCATGACGGTGGAGGAGGCAGCTTTGTCATTCCCGGCCTGCGGCTCGCCGGGGATGACACCTGGGAGAGTTCCTTTCCCAGGTGGGAGGAGAGTTGTTCCACTTACCAATTCCGGGAGCGATCCCTGGCGGGAACGGCGCGTACAGTGGTGAATATTGACAGCCCTTCCGCTCTCCCGCATCCAAAAGCCATGTCTCCGACCGCTACCGTCCGATCCTCCGGCGATCTCCTCGCCGATCGCCGCTATGAATATGCCCGCGCCGCCTTCGACGAGCGCGATTTCGAGGCCGCCGCCGATCTGGCCCGGCAGGTGATCGAGCTCGCCCCGGACTTTGCCCCTGCTCAGGCCATGCTCGGCCGCTCGGCTGCCGAACTGGGTTTGCGGGAGGAGGCGATCGACGCGCTGCGTCGGGCCCTGACGCTCGAGCCCGAGGATGCGCTGGGCGTGCGGCTCGATCTCGCGCGGCTCGGCGCGCTCGCGCCCGACGAGGCGATCACGAACGGTTATGTGCGGGCGCTCTTCGACGATTACGCGCCCAAATTCGACCGGCATCTGACCAAGAGCCTCGCCTATCGCGGCCCGGAATTGATCGCCGATGCGCTGCGCCGGGCTTGTTCCAAGCTGATCCGGGAGTATCGCTTCGGGCTGACGCTCGATCTCGGTTGCGGGACCGGCCTGATGGCGCAGGAACTCGCCGGATTCTGCGCCGCCATCGAAGGCGTCGATCTCTCGCCTCGCATGCTGGAGAAGGCGGAGAAGACCAAGCTCTACGCTGCCCTGCACGAGGACGAACTCGTTGCTTTCTTAAGCGGGCGCCAAGCGGGCGAGGCCGATCTCGTCGTGGCCGCCGACGTGTTCGTCTACATGGCGGCGCTCGACGCGGTCTTTAGCGAGGCGCATCGGGTGCTCGGGCGCGAGGGGCTCTTTGCCTTCACCGTCCAGGCGCATGAGGGCGAGGGCTTCGTCCTCGGCGAGGATGCTCGATACGCGCACGGCGAGTCTTATCTGCGCAGGCTCGCGAACAGCGAAGGATTCACGCCCGTCATCTTCGAGCGCGTCTCGACCCGCGAGGATCGCGGCGTGCCAGTGCCGGGGTTCTTAGCGGTGCTGCAGCGTGCATCGTGACCTGAAGAGCACTCGTTTTTCCCTCCCCCTTGTGGGGAGGGATTAAGGGTGGGGGTGTGAGCGATAGCCTATGAAGGTCAGGCGCCGACACCCCCACCTCCAACTCCTCCCCACAAGGGGGAGGAGGGCTACCGGCGCTTTATCGGCCAGACTCTCAGGATGAGGTTGTCTGTATGAAGTGCGCTTATTGCGCCGGCGTCGAGGGATGCGGCGCGCTCTCGTAGCAGCCCATCACCGACTGGTCGAAATCGATCACCGATCCCGTCATCATGCCGGATTCGGAACTCGCGAGAAACGCCACGGCGCGCGCCACTTCCGTCGGTTCCAGCAGGCGGCCGAAGGGCTGCTCCTTCATGGCCTTCTCGAGCCAGCCGTCCTTGGCATCATGGTAGAGCTTCATGATCCGGTCCTCGCCCGGCGTGTTCATCCAGCCGATGTTCAGCGCGTTCACGCGGATGCGCCAGGGCATGAGGCTGAAGGCGGCGTTCTTGGTGAGCGTGGCAAGCGCGCCCTTCGAGCCGCTATAGGCGGTGATGAAGGGCTGGCCGCCATGGGCCGACATGGACAGGATGTTGACCATCGCGCCTTCGATCTTCTCGCGCCGCATGATCTTGGCGGCCTCCTGCATCAGGAAGAAGGGCGCACGCACGTTGACCGCGAACATGCGGTCGAACAATTCCGGGCTCGTGTCGAAGATCGTGCCGCGATCGGTGATGCCGGCCGCGTTCACCAGCACGTCGACGCGCCCGAACACGTTGTCCGCCCGCGCGGTCACCTGGCGGGCTTCCTCGACGCTTTCGAGGTCGGCCTGCACGAATTCCGTCTGACAGCCTTGGTTTGAAAGCTCACGCGCTACGGCATGCCCGCGCTCCGTGTTGCGCCCGCAGATCACGAGGCCCTTGGCGCCGCGCTCGGCGAAGGTGCGGGCGATGGCCTCGCCCAATCCTTGCGTGCCTCCGGTGATGACGGCGACGGCGTTCTGGAACTGGAATTCGTGCGACATGGCGTTTGGCCTTTTCATTCTCGTTGTTGGCGTGACTCAAGCTGAAATGATCTTCGCCCCGATGGCAAGCCGGCATCGGTCGGCGTTCACACTTTGAGGTCCTTCACCATCTCCCAGCAGGCCACCGGGACCGGGCCGCTCCGTGTTTCCGCAGCTTCGACGATGTCGGCCGCGTGGCGCCAGCCGCAGCGTTCATAGAATGTGCGGGCAGCATCATTGCCGACGAGGCACAGGAGGCGGGCCCGGTCGAAGCCGCTCGCCCAGATCGCGTGTTCGCTCGCCTGCAGCAGGGCGCGGCCCAAGCCCAGCTTACGCCCTTCAGGAGCGATGTAGAGCTGGCCCAGAGTATTCTCCGCCCAGGCAGAGAAACCCAGAAGCTTGCCCTCGAGATAGGCCGCGAGGGGAGGCACGGGAAAGCGCTTCACCCGTTCGATGAAGAAGTTTTCGTCTCGATAGGCTGCCACGCCCGGCGGCTGAAGGGGTGCCTGCGTTTCGCGCCAGACGTCGTGATAGAGCCGGCCAATCTCTTCCAGCTCGTCCTGTCCCGCTGCGCGAAGCCAGTCGCTCATCATCTTTCCCCGTGCGGCAATAGACGTAATTCTGTTCCCTTCGTCAAGGCGCGGTCTAGCGAAAGATTCACCGTACCTTATGTTGAGGACAGATGTCTCACGCACCTGCCTCCCTTCTCCCGAAAACCTTCCGTGACTGGTTCGAGCAACGCGGCTGGGAGCCGCGGGAGCACCAGCTTGAGCTGCTCGCCAAGGCCCGGCACGGCCGCTCCGTGTTGCTCGTGGCGCCGACAGGGGCGGGCAAGACGCTGGCCGGGTTCCTGCCGAGCCTGGTGGAGCTGGCGGAGCGGGGACCGAGCCGGGGCACGGCCAAGGGCAGGCGAGGACTTCACACCCTCTACATCTCGCCCCTGAAAGCGCTCGCCACCGACATCGCCCGCAACCTGGAGACGCCGGTTGCGGAGATGAATCTGTCCATCCGTATCGAGACGCGCACGGGCGACACGCCGTCCCACAAGCGGGCGCGGCAGATCGAGCGTCCGCCGGACATCCTGCTGACCACACCGGAACAGCTGGCGCTGCTGCTTGCCCATGCGGAGGCGCGGGAGTTCTTCAAGGACCTGCGCCGCGTGGTGCTGGACGAGCTGCACTCCCTCGTCACATCGAAGCGCGGCGATCTGCTGTCGCTTGGATTGGCGCGGCTCCTGACCATCGCCCCGCAGGCAACCGCGGTCGGCTTGTCCGCGACGGTACGCGAGCCGGACGATCTGCGAGGATATCTGGTGCCGCAGCGCGTTGAGCCCTCTCCCCC
>KI912045.1:110908-112358 GCA_000517005.1 Microvirga lupini | reverse complement strand
CCAACTCTCCCCCACAAGGGGGGAGAGGGCCTGTCGGTACCGTCGGACATCTTGGCCACGCTTTCATGCCCCGGCGAGGGCCAGATCAGCGCCACCGTCTCGGCCAGATCGCCCACATAGTGATAGGACATGCGGAACAGCTCCGGATCGGTCCGCTCCTCGACGAGGCCGCGGATCAGGCCGGGCTTGGCCTCCTTGAACATGAGCGCGCCGGTCATGGCGGCGAGCGCATAGCCCCGGTCCGGGTCCGGGGTATGGCGGAAATAGTCGGTCAGCAGCCGCAGCTTCGCGTTGCGGCGCGGTTCGTAGACGAGGCGGTCGAGGAGGGCGGCGAAGCGGTTCATGCGGCTCCTCCCGCTTCGACGGGAGCCGCAGGAGCCTCCTCCGCCTCGCCCTCGTCGCCATAGCCAAACATGTGCAGGGGCCGCGCCCGGATGCCGTGGGTGGTGCACCAATGGACGAGCGCGTCCTCCTGGCCGTGGGTGACCCAGACCTCGCCAGCGCCGGTCTCCCGGATCGTGCGGCAGAGGTCGTCCCAGTCGGAATGGTCGGAGATCACGAGGGGCAGTTCCACGCCCTTCTGGCGGGCCCGGGCCCGCACCCGCATCCAGCCGGAGGCGAAGCAGGTGACGGGATCGGGGAAGCGGCGGGACCACAGGTCCTGGATCGAGGAGGGCGGGCAGATGACGATGGCGCCGGCGAGCTTCGAACGCTCCGCGGCCACGACCTTCGGCGTTTCCCCCAAGGGAATGCCTTCTGCCTTGTAGAGCTCGGTCAGGCGCTCCATGGCGCCATGCAGATAGATCGGCCGGTCGTAGCCTTCCTCGCGCAGGAGCGCCATGACGCGCTGCGCCTTGCCGAGCGCATAGGCGCCGACGATATGGGCGCGCTCGGGAAACAAGGCGACGGAATCGAGGAGCTTGCGCACCTCTGAGCGCGCGTCGGGATGGCGGAAGACCGGCAGGCCGAAGGTCGCCTCAGTGATGAAGACGTCGCAGGGCACGACCTCGTAGGACAGGCAGGTCGGATCCTCCGCCCGCTTGTAATCGCCCGACACCACGACGCGGGTGCCGCCCACTTCGATGGAAATTTGCGCCGAGCCCAACACGTGGCCTGCGGGGGTGAAGCGCACGACCGCCTCGCCGATCCGCAGGCTCTCGCGCAATGGCGCCTCCTGCGTGGAGCCTGCGAAATCCTCGCCGTACCGCACGCCCATGATGAGCAGGGTCTCCCGCGTCGCCAGGACGGACCGGTGGCCCGAGCGGGCGTGATCCGAATGACCGTGGGTGATCAGCGCCCGTTTGACGGGCCGGACCGGATCGATGTGGAAGTCGCCGAGGGGGCAATAGAGCCCTTGCGGGGTCTGGGTGAGGATGTCGGTGGAACGCAGTGCCATGGGTGGGAATATAGGGTTCGGCCGGTCGATGTCAGGCTGAGGGATAACGCCATT
>KI912045.1:96570-110808 GCA_000517005.1 Microvirga lupini | reverse complement strand
TTGGGCGCACAACTCGCCGACCTCGTCGTCGTGCAGGGCGGCGCACAGCCCGACATCCGCATGCTCGAACTCGACGAGCGCCTGCCGCTCGCAGGCCACACGGCCTCGCTGTCGATGCCGGCGATCTACGATCTCATCCGCGACCACAAGACCACGCTCGTCTTCGTCAACACGCGCCTGCAGGCCGAATACACCTTCCAGGAACTCTGGAAGCTCAATGACGATGGGCTCGCCATCGCGCTTCATCACGGCTCGCTCGACGTGTCGCAGCGGCGTCGCGTGGAAGAGGCGATGGCGGCGGGACGCTTGAAGGCGGTGGTGTGCACCGCAACCCTCGATCTCGGCATCGACTGGGGCGATGTGGACCTCGTGGTGAATGTGGGCGCGCCGAAAGGCGCCTCGCGCATCATGCAGCGCATCGGCCGCTCGAACCATCGCATGGACGAGCCCTCGCAGGCCTATCTCGTACCCGCCAACCGCTTCGAGATTCTCGAATGCCGCGCAGCGCTCGATGCGGTGCACGAGGCGGCGCAGGATACGCCCGACGCGCGCATCGGCGCCCTCGACGTGCTCTGTCAGCACATCCTCGGCATGGCCTGCGCCGAGCCGTTCAAGCTGGATGAACTCTATGAGGAGGTGCGCTCGGCCGCGCCCTATGCCGGTCTGTCATGGGAGGATTTCGAGGCCTGCGTCGCCTTCGTGGCCACGGGAGGATACGCCCTTCGCGCCTACGAGCGCTTCGCCAAGATCGTGAAGGGCAGAGACGATCTGTGGCGCGTGCGTGACGCGAAGGTCGCGCAGCAATACCGGCTGAATGTCGGCACCATCGTCGAATCCAGCATGATCAAGGTGCGGCTCGGCAAAAGCCTGCGCTCGCGTCCGGGCACCGTGCTGCCGCGTGGCAAGATCCTCGGCGAGATCGAGGAATACTTTGCCGAGACGCTGACGCCGGGCGACACGTTCCTGTTCGCCGGCGAGGTGCTGCGCTTCGAAGGGATTTCCGAGGACGAGGTGCTGGTGACGCGCGCGGGCTCCGGCGCCGATCCGATGATCCCGTCCTACGAGGGCGGCAAGTTCCCGCTCTCCACCTTTCTCGCCGCGCGGGTGCGGGAGATCCTGGCCGATCCGTTCGAGTGGGACCGCCTGCCGCAGCAGATGACCGAGTGGCTGCTGCAGCAGCGCCGCCGCTCTCTTCTGCCGGGGCCACGCGACCTGCTCGTCGAGACCTTTCCCCGCGGCAACCGCTTCTACATGACCTGCTTTCCCTTCGAAGGGAGGCTGGCGCATCAGACGCTCGGCATGCTGCTCACCCGTCGGCTGGAGCGCACGAAGCTCAAGCCGCTCGGGTTCGTCGCCAACGATTACGGTATCGCGGTCTATGCCTTGGGCGACATCGCGGCGCGGGCCGCCCGCGATCCGACCTTCATGGACGAACTCTTCTCCGAGGACATGCTCGGCGACGACCTGGAGGACTGGCTCGCCGAATCCGCCCTCATGAAGCGCACCTTCCGCCAATGCGCCGTGATCGCCGGGCTGATCGAACGCCGCTTCCCGGGGGAGAAGAAGACCGGACGGCAGGTCACGATCTCGACCGATCTCGTCTACGACGTGCTGCGCAAGCACGAGCCCGACCACGTGCTGCTGCGCGCCGCGCGGGCGGATGCGGCAACGGGACTCCTCGACGTGAGGCGCCTCGGCATGATGCTAGAGCGCATCCGGGGGCGAATCATCCACAAGCCGCTCGACCGGGTTTCTCCTTTGAGCGTGTCCGTCATGCTGGAGATCGGCCGCGAGCGCGTCTATAGCGACAACGCGGACGAGATTCTGGCCGAGGCGGAAGCAGCGCTTCTCGACGAGGCTTTGGCGTGACGGCATTGCGAAAGAACAAACAGACAACCCACGAAATCGAGCTTTCCGGCCAGCTCGCCCTCCTCGATCTGACGGGAGCGATGTATCTGCCCGCGCACGATGCCCTGCTCGTGGCCGATCTCCATTTTGAGAAGGGCTCGTCCTTCGCCCGGCGCGGCATGATGCTGCCGCCCTACGACACCCGCGCGACGCTGATCGCGCTCTCGGACGCGGTGTTCCGCTTCAATCCGAAGACCGTCATCTCGCTCGGTGACAGTTTCCACGACATCGGCGGGCCGGATCGCCTCGGCGATGAGGAGCGCACCACCCTGACGGAGGTGCAGCAGGGCCGCGACTGGATCTGGGTCACGGGCAACCACGACCGCATCTTGCCCGACAGCATCGGCGGGCAGGTGGTCGAGGAGATGGCGCTCAGGTCTCTCACCCTGCGCCACGAGCCGGCAGCGGGAGAGCAGGCCGAAATCGCCGGTCATCTGCACCCGGTCGGTAAGGTGGTGATGCGCGGCCGCGCCACGCGACGCCGCTGCTTCCTCACCGACGGCTCTCGCTGTGTCATGCCGGCGCTGGGCGCCTACGCGGGCGGACTCAATGCCTGCGATGCCGCCTTCAAGCCGCTCTTCCCCAAAGGCTTCACCGCGCATCTCATCGGCACGGAGCGGATCTTCGCCATCGCCAGAGCGATGCTCTGCCGGGATTGAAGATCAACCCTTATTTCTCTCCGCCGTCATGGCCGGGTTCGTCCCGGCCGTCTCGAAAATGAATGGCTCGGCGCTTCATGCAATCGGGATCACCGGCACAAGGCCGGTGATGACGTGGAGGACTGGAAATACATCTCGCCTAATCCCGCCGGAAGATCGTGTTGGCGAGCCAGCCGAAGAGAAGGGCGATGACGGCAGTCGACAGGCCGTAGGCCAGGGACCAGTCGCGGGCAATGACGCCGACCTGCTCCTCAAAGCCGGTCTTGACCAGCTCGAAATGCGTCTGCGTCCGGGCCAGGATCACGGTGTCGGCAAAGAGCGTGACATCGACATCGTAGTTGCCGGGCGGGGCCGTCGCCGGCAGCGCAACGCTGGCGCGGAAGATCTCCGGCGTCAGGAAGGTCACGCCGCGCCCGTCCTCGAGATAGAGGCCTTCTTGTGCCTTGATCCGATAAAGGGCATCCCGGAAAGGCTGGTCCGCGCCGCCGCGATTAAGCGTGAAATCGGGGGAATTGATGATGGCGCTCAGGCCGATCTTCTGGCGCTGGCGCAACTGATCGCTCGTGATCTCCTCGATCGGCCGGGAGCTGAGGACGTTCAGGTAAGCCGGCGCGGTCGGAAACTTCTGCTGCTCCTGGTTGATCCAGACGGGGCCGAGCCGCTCCTTCTCGCGCACGGTGAGGAACTGGCGCGGGCCGCGCACGGTCACCACGATGTCGTAGCCCGTGGCGCGGGCGACCGTCTGCGCGTCCCGCTCGATGGCGCCGAACACAGCAATCTGCGTTCCCGTGTAATTGGAATTGATCAGCACACGGTGGTTCGACAGCGATGTGATCAGGGTTTCCGCTCGCGCGCAGGCCATCGCGCTGACGAGGATCAGGAGAGCGCCGATGATCCTCATGTGCGCGCCTCCTGCACCGTGATGGAGAAGGGCTCTTCCGGCTTCAGAACGAGTTCGAGGCCGAAGCGCAGGCCCACCGCCAAGAGCAGGATGGCGAGAAGGAAGCGGAACAGTTCGGCTCTCAGATGGCGGCCCATGCGCGCCCCAAACTGGGCCCCGAACACGCCGCCGACGATCAGCAGGATCGCCAGAACCAGATCGACGGCTTGGTTCGTCACCGCATGAAGGACGAGGGCGACCAGGGTGGTGCAGACGATCTGGAACTGGGAGGTCCCCACGACCACGTTGGTCGGCACCCGAAAGACATAGAGAAGCGCCGGCACCACGATGAAGCCGCCGCCGATACCGAGCAGCGCACCTGCGAAGCCGATGAACAGCGACAGCCCGAGGATCGGGATGATGCTGACATAGAGCTTGGATCGGTAGAAGCGCATGCGCAGGGGCCAGCCGAGATAGGGCGCATGCTCGCCGGCTTGGCGCCGCAGACGCACTGCGCCGCCCTTCCGCCGGCTCCAGAATTCCCGGATGCTCTCCTTGAGCATCAGGCTGCCCACGACGGTGAAGAGCGTCACGTAGGAGATGACGATGACGAGATCGAGCTGGCCTGCCCGTCGCGCCGCCGCGAAGAACCACACGCCGAGCGCCGAGCCGACGAATCCTCCCGCCACCAATATGGCGCCGAGCTTATGGTCGAGGGCATTGCGGCGAAGCGCCCCGAGCACGCTGGTCGTGGAGGAGGCGACGATCTGGGCCGATTGAGTCGCTACCGCGACGGCCGGAGGAATGCCGAGGAAGATCAGGAGCGGCGTCATCAGAAAGCCGCCGCCAATGCCGAAAAGTCCTGAAATGAAGCCTACCGCCGCACCCATCCCCAGAATGAGAAGAACGCTCACGGGCATCTCAGCGATCGGCAAATAGATTTGCAACCCGGTTCCCCCAATGGCCGGTGCAGCCACGTCGTTGTTACAGCATCATGCAGGCGGTGTAACGGTCATGTTCTGAACGGAAGATGACAAAGCCTGCATGACCTCAACTCCTGTCGCCCGAAGTTCGATCCAGAGCGGCGGTCCTGCCTTGGAGGGAGACGGGCGGCTGGTTGGCAACGGGGTCGACGGCCCTCGGGCGCCAGAGTTCGAGAGCAGCCTTGGCGGCCTTCAGTTCGGCCGCGCTCAAGCGACCGGACATCTCGTCCCGCTTCTGGGCGGCTTTCGCGTCTCCCTGGTCTGCCGCGAGGGAGAACCACTGGAACGCCTTCGAGCGGTCGGTCTTTGCTCCCATGCCGAGGGCGAGCAGGATTCCCACGTTGTACTGGCTGTCGCGCAGGCCGGATTCGGCCGCCTCGCCGAACCAGCGCAGGGCTGCGGCGTAATCCGGCTTCCCGTTCTTGCCCGAGGCGAGAAGGGTGGCAAGGTTGTGCATGGCGCGAATGTTGCCGCCCAAGGCTGCCCGCTCGTACCAGAACGCGGCCTGCTTGAGGTCGAGCGGAACGCCGTCTCCCTTTTCGTACATCATGGCGAGACGTTCCTGGGCTGGAGGAAGGCCGGCTTGGGAGGCCCGCTCGAAGAGACGGGCGGCGGCGCTCGTGTCCCTCGCCATGCCACGTCCTTCGGCGGCTCGGGATGCAATCTCGTAGAGCGCGGCCGCATCCCCGGAAAGGGCGGCCTGTTGCAGCGTCGCCGGTGCATCCGCCGGGATGTCCTTGATGGTCGCGGGATCGACGAGAAATTGCCCAGCCGCCAGGAGATCGGTCGGGATGGACCCCGTGCCGAGGCTGGACGATTGGAAGACGTTCATCCCATTGGATGGAGAAGCGTTGCCGGCCTCGTCGACGGGCTTCGCCTCCGTGGGCTGTTCCGGTTCCTGCCGCGCACTCGCCGGCACCGGGGGCAGATCATGCAGGTTGGGCCCGACGGACAGGATCTGGTAGGCGCCCGTGGCCAGGATCAAGAATGCGAGGCCGAAGAGGAGAGGGCGCCGCCGGCTGTCGAGAGTCCGGCGCAGGCGCTCGAACAGGGATGAGACGGGCGAGGCGGATTCTTCAGCCTCCGGCTCCTCGGTTTCGACGGAAGACTCCTCCTGCCTCAGGTCGGAGTGGACGAGAGACGGGGCCGGTTCCAGCGCGGCACTCTGCGCTGCCCGTCGTGCCGCGGCAATGAAGCTCGCGCGCATGTTGCCGAGATCGGATTCCGGAGCCGTTTCAGCGACCGGAGCCCTCGATGCTTCGTGAGAGACCATGCCCAGGGTCAGAGGAGAGGTCTCTTCGATCTGCGACAAGGTGACGGCATGAAGTCTGCGCACGGCCGCTTCGAGGCGATCCGCAGGCGGCATCGGATCGGGGCCGGAAGCGGAGTCCACCTTCGCGTCCGGTGTTCTCGATGGCATGCTCTCGCTCGCCAACCGGGAGGAGAGCGATTCCAGCGCGTCATGAACGGCGCGCAAGGTCTCCTGCGTTTTCTTGTCGGAGCGGCTGTGCAACGCCTTCAGCTCGACGAAGCCATGCTTGAGCGCGTCGAGGTCGCCTGAATCCGGCAGGGAGGGGCGGATGTCGTTCAGCACGGTCCTGGCGGCGCGTTCGGCAATGCCGACAGCTTCGTTCTGAAGTGTCTTGAGTTGCCCGCTCGCCTCGTCCAGGGCCTTGTGCAGAGCTTCTGCGGGCATCTGGTCGAAGCGCTCGGCCAAAGCCATGACTTGCCGTTCGAGAGCATCGAGCCCGATGGATTGCGGCGGCGTCCGATCGAGCTTCTCGTCGATGGAACGCAGCATCTGCGCCATGCCGGCGTTGTCGGCCTGCCGACCGAACTCGCGCAGTTCCTGCTCGATGCGGTCGAAACGCTGCATGAGAGGTTCGTGGGAGGAGACCTCCCGGTTGGCAACGGCCTCGATCCGCGAAGACAGACGTTCGATGGTCCCGGTCAGAGTTTCATCGCCTTCGGCGCGGCTCTCCGACAGGGACGCCATCCGCTCGGTCAGGAGCGCAAGCTGCTCGCTGATCGGAGTGAGATCGGCCGAGACCGGCTCGGGACGGCGGACGAGGAGGTCGATGCGTCGCCCCAGGCTCTCCAGCTGCTCCGGAAGCTTGCTTGCCTCCTGCGCCGTGGCGGTGACGTAGAGAGCCGAGCAGACATCGTCGAGGGAGGTCTTCAGGGCGGTGAAATCGCTCTTGCTCACCTGATGCAGGCGAAGCTCGGAAACCTGACGGCCGAGAAGCTCGATATCGTCGGAGAGGCGGGCAATCTGCTGCGGCTCGGCCCGGTGCGCCAGGTCCTGGCGCATGTCGACGATCTGGCTGCTCAGGAAATCGACGACGGAGCGGTCCACGCCCGTTGCGGCTATCGCGTCGATCTTGCCTTTGATCTGGTCGAGCTCATGGCCGATGCGACGGTACAGTCCTTCGCTCACCTCTCCCGAGAGCGACTGAATCTGTTCGTAGAGAACGGTGATCGAGCTGGCGAGGGTGCGCAGATCCCGCGTCGTCGGTCCCTGCTCGAGATCCTTGGCGATCGACCCGAGGGCGGTATCCAGGGCCGCAATCTCGTCGCGGGTCGCCAGGCTTTCGATGCCTGAGCGCAGTCCGTCGATCCCCGTGCGAATGTCTTCGACGGCAGCAGTCCAAGTGGGATTGGGCTGTTCCAGATGCGTGGCGAGACGCGACATGTCGGCCCGCAGGCCGACGAGCGTTTCGGAAACCGGAGCAAGCGCCTTGAGCGCCTCCTCCATCGGGAACTCGATGCGTGGCGGGGCGATCCGATCCGAAGCGACTTGGCGTTCCACCGTATCGAGGCGGTCTTTCAGGGAGGACAGAGCCTGAGACAGCACAGCGGCGATCCGGTCCTGCTGGTCCGCGGAGTTGCGTGCCGCCTCGTTCAGGCGGATCTCGGCCTGCTCGATCCAGCTCGCCATGGATTCGAGCGCAACCGCCGTGCGCGAGGACCGGTCCTGGGCTTGGCGCTCGCTTTCCGCCGCCACGGCGGCCATCAGGGCCTCATAATCCCGCTTGGGCTGAGGACGGAGCGGAGAGGACATCCGGGCGATCAGGGCATCGAGGTCGCTGCCGGCCTTCCGGCGCGGGGATACCGGCCTCTCCTGCGTCTCTTCGAGCACGGCTGCGGCCCATTCCTCGAGGCTCATGCCGGCCCGGCGAGCCGCAGCGGCAATCAGCTCGCGGGCATCGAGGTCCAGGTCATCGGCTCTTGAGAAGACGGGTCGTCTCATGATCGGGCTCGCGGGGATACGCGTGAACTGCTGAGGCTGACATGGCCCCGTGCCGATGCTCGCCTGAACGGACTGGAGCCTGGAGGAGGCGAATCACCTCACTCTTGAACCCTTTGTCCGATGCCGCAACTTTTGTCCGGCGTAGTAAAAAACTGGTTAAACGGAGAGGGTTGAGAGGAAAACAACGCCCGGGAATCGGGGGCCTTCCCTTTCGTAAGTCTTCAAAGAGGACATTCTTTTGCCCCAGCGGCAGATGAAACACGCAATACCCTTGCAACATGTGTAATTAATGTTGTATCGTTTCCTTACTGAGGGTAAAGCGTTCCGCGCTGACCCTCTCATGAAGAAATAACGGGGCGTTCCATGGATCAATTTGCAGGCGGCACCCATGCCGGCGAGACCGGAGAGGGTGCAAAACTTTATACGATCGGCGATCTTGCCCGCGAGTTCGGAGTGACCCTCCGCACCCTGCGATTTTACGAAGACCGCGAGCTTCTGTCCCCGCGCCGGGATGGAACGTCCCGCATTTATGACGCCCGGGATCGCGAGCGTCTCTCCGTCATCCTCAAGGGCAAGCAGCTTGGCTTCACCCTGACCGAGATCCGCGCCATGCTGGCCGAGGAGCGGTCAGACAATGGAGCAGCTATGAACCTCAAGCTCTCCCTCGACCAAATCGAGGACCAGATCCGCCATCTCGAGCAGCAGAAGGGCGAGATCGAGCAGGCCCTGGCCGAACTCCACGCCTGGCGCGCTGGCCTCGCGGTCGCCGCCTGAGTTGCGGCACTTTCCTTAATGATAACTCCAGGACGCTCACCCGGCAGCAGGTCAGATGCCTGCTGCCGGGTGAGCGTTGCCGTTTGTGCGGCGCTCGATCCGGAACGAGAGGGAGGCCTCCGAAGGATGTGATCGGGGCTTGGCCGGAAATCACCTCTCTGCGCTTCCACCAAAGATTTCCCACCCTACCTCTTTCCAAAACGGCTAGATAGTTTATATATGAACTATCTACTTGGCCGGTGACCTTCCTTTAGGGAAGGATCATACCGGTGTCCGATCTGGGAGAGTCCGAATGCCGGTCTACAAGGCCCCTGTCGAAGACGTCATGTTCCTTTTAAACGACGTGTTCCCGATTGAGCGTCACAACAACCTGCCAGGCTTTGCCGATGCGACGCCCGACACGGTGGAGGCGATCCTCGCCGAGGGCGCCAAGCTCTGCGAGGAGGCGTTCGCCCCTCTCAACCTCTCCGGCGATCAGGAGGGCTGCACCCGCAATCCGGATGGTTCGGTGACGACGCCGAAGGGCTTCAGGCAAGCCTACGAGGCTTACACCGCCGGCGGCTGGATGGGACTGGCTGCGCCGGAGGAATATGGCGGCCAGGGGCTTCCCTCCGTCCTGAACACAGTGATGCAGGAATTCGTCTCCTCGGCGAACTTGGCGCTCGGCATGTATCCAGGCCTGACGCAGGGTGTCATCGCCGCGCTGCTCGTTCACGGCACCGAGGAGCAGAAGAAGACCTATCTGCCCAAGATGATCGAAGGCGCCTGGACCGGCACCATGAACCTCACCGAGCCCCATTGCGGCACGGATCTGGGCCTGCTCAAGACCAAGGCGGTGCCGAACGGCGACGGCTCATATGCCATCTCCGGTACCAAGATCTTCATCTCCGCCGGCGAGCACGACATGGCGGAGAACATCGTCCATCTGGTGCTCGCCCGCATCGAGGGAGCGCCTCAGGGCACCAAGGGCATCTCGCTCTTCGTGGTGCCGAAATTCCTCGTCAACGGGGATGGATCGCTCGGTGATCGCAACGGCGTCTCCTGCGGCTCCCTCGAGCACAAGATGGGCATTCACGGCAACGCCACCTGCGTGATGAACTACGACGGCACCAAGGGCTGGCTCGTCGGCGAGGAGAACCGCGGCCTCAACGCGATGTTCGTGATGATGAACGAGGCGCGGCTTGCGGTCGGCGTGCAGGGGCTCTCCCAGTCCGAGGTCGCCTATCAGAACGCCGTGGCCTACGCGAAGGACCGCCTCCAGGGCCGGGCGCTCACCGGGCCGAAGTTCCCCGACAAGCCGGCCGATCCGATCATCGTCCATCCGGACGTGCGCCGCACGCTTCTCTCCATCAAAGCCTTCAACGAGGCGGGGCGTGCGCTCATCGTCTGGACGGGCCTGAACAGCGACATCGCGCATCGCTCCTCCGACCAGGCACAGCGTCAGATCGCCGAGGATTACATGGGTCTGATGACGCCCGTGGTGAAAGGCGTGCTCACCGATCTCGGTTTCGACAATGCCGTGAAGGCGCAGCAGATGTTCGGCGGTCACGGCTATATCGAGGAATGGGGCATGTCGCAGTTCGTGCGCGATGCCCGCATCACGATGATCTATGAGGGTGCCAACGGCATCCAGGCCATGGACCTCGTCGGCCGCAAACTGGGCAAGGATGGTGGACGGGCCGTCATGACCTTCTTCAACGAGGTCGGCGCCTTCTGCCAGGAGAACGCAGGCGACGAGAGCCTGAAGGCTTACATTGCGCCCCTGCAGCAGGGCCTCGGCCATCTGCAGCAGGCGACCATGTGGTTCATGCAGAACGCCATGGCGAAGCCCGACAACGCCGGCGCCGGCGCCACCGACTACATGCACCTCTTCGGCCTCGTGGCGATGGGTTACATGTGGGCCAAGATGGCGAAGGCCGCGCAGGCGAAGAAGGCCCAAGGCAACGGCGCCGCTGACAGGATGGACGCCAAGCTCCTGACCGGCCGCTTCTTCATGGAGCGCCTGATGCCCGAGACCGGCACGCGTCTTGCCCGCATCACTACGGGCGCGGACACGACCATGGCGCTGCCGATGGAGGCATTCTAACCGACAAGCGTCGTCCCGGCCGAAGCGAAGCGCAAAGCCGGGATCGCAGGACGAATAAAGCACTCTATTCTGATGACGATCCCGGATCGCTTTTCAGCGTCCGGAATGACAAAGACCCAGGAGGCCTCCATGGCTGAAGCCTATATCTACGACGCCGTCCGCACCCCGCGCGGACGCGGAAAGCCGGACGGTTCGCTGCACGAGGTTCCGGCGGTCGATCTCGCCGTGACGGCGCTCGACGCCATCCGCAGGCGCAACGATCTCGATCCCATGCTGGTGGAGGACGTGGTGCTCGGCTGCGTCGATCCCGTCGGTGAGGCCGGCGGCGACATCGCGCGCGCAGCGGCGCTCAAGGCGGGCTTCGGCAAGGAGGTGCCGGGCGTGCAGATCAACCGCTTCTGCGCCTCGGGCCTCGATGCGGTGAACTTTGCCGCCGCGCAGGTGATGTCGGGCATGAAGGACATCGCCATCGGTGGCGGCGTCGAATCCATGAGCCGCATCGGCATGGGCGCCTCGGGCGGCGCATGGCCCGTCGATCCGGGCATTGCCATTCCCACCTATTTCCTGCCGCAGGGCATCTCGGCGGACCTGATCGCGACGAAATACGGCTTTTCCCGCGACGATGTCGATGCCTATGCGGTCGAGTCGCAGAAGCGTGCCGCAAAGGCCTGGGACGAGGGCCGCTTTTCCAAGTCCGTCGTTCCGGTGAGGGACGTGAACGGTATCACGATCCTCGCGAAGGACGAGCACATGCGGCCGCAGACCGACATGCAGTCCCTCGGCCAGCTCAAGGCCTCCTTCGTGCAGATGAGCGAGATGGGCGGTTTCGATGCTGTGGCGATCGCAGCGCATCCGGACGTGGAATTCGTCAATCACGTGCACCATGCCGGAAACTCGTCTGGCATCGTCGACGGGGCCGCCGCCGTGCTCGTCGGCAGTAAGGAGGGGGGCACGAAGGTGGGGCTGAAGCCCCGCGCGCGCATCAGGGGTTTCGCCTCCATCGGCTCCGATCTCGCCCTCATGCTCACCGGCCCCATCGACGTGTCGGAGCTCGCTTTGCGCAAGGCCGGCCTGACGAAGGACGACATCGATCTCTTCGAGATCAACGAGGCCTTCTCGTCAGTGGTGCTGCGCTACATGCAGGCACTCGATCTCGACCCGGTGAAGGTCAACGTAAATGGCGGCGCCATCGCCATGGGCCACCCGCTCGGCGCCACCGGCGCCATGATCCTCGGCACCGTACTCGACGAGCTGGAGCGCACTGACAAGCAGACGGCTCTGATCACTCTCTGCGTCGCTGCCGGCATGGGCACGGCTGCGATCATTGAGCGGGTTTAAGGGAACATAACGCGAGCATCCTCATCCCGAGGAGGCGCATAGCGCCGTCTCGAAGGACGAGGATGCGGATCAGGTGCATACTGGACCATCCTTCGAGACGCCCGCCAGGGCGGGCTCCTCAGGATGAGGTCCGAGGGAGAACGAGATGAACTTCACCAATTTCCGCTTCGAGGTCGATGCCGACGGGATCGCGCTCGCGACCTGGGACATGCCCGGCCGCTCCATGAACGTGATCACCCCTGAGGTGATGGGCGAGCTGGAGCAGATCATCGAGAAGGTTGCCGGCGACGAGGCCATCAAGGGCTGCGTCATCACCTCCGGCAAGGAGGCGTTCTCCGGCGGCGCCGATCTCACCATGCTCCAGGGCCTCGGTGCGGAATATGCGCGACTCGCCAAGGAAAAGGGCGAAGAGACTGCGATGCAGTTCTTCTTCGAGGAATCGCGCAAGCTCTCGCTGCTCTATCGTCGCCTCGAAACTTCAGGCAAGCCGTTCGCCGCGGCCGTGCACGGGGTGTGCCTCGGCGGTGCCTTCGAGCTGGCGCTCGCCTGCCATTTCCGCGTGCTGTCGGATGTGGATTCCACCCGAGTCGGCCTGCCCGAGGTGAAGGTCGGGCTCTTCCCCGGCGCCGGCGGCACGCAGCGCGTGGCGCGCCTGATGCAGACCGGCGATGCTCTGCAGATGCTGTTCAAGGGCGAGCAGATCCGTCCGCTCATGGCCCGCAACATGGGCCTCGTCCATGCGGTCGCGCCGCGTGAAGGGATCGTGCAGACGGCGAAGGACTGGATCAAGAACGGTGGTTCGGCCGTCGCGCCCTGGGACCAGAAGGGCTACAAGCTTCCTTCCAACAAGGTCTACTCCGCCGCCGGCATGCAGATCTGGCCTCCGGCCAACGCCATCTACCGCCGCGAGACGCAGGACAATTACCCGGCGATCCGCGCCATCCTCGAATCCGTCTATCAGGGCCTGCAGCTGCCGATGGATCTCGCCTTGAAGGTGGAATCGCGCTGGTTCGCCAAGATCCTGCGCTCGAAGGAGGCGGCGGCGATGATCCGCACGCTCTTCATCTCCATGCAGGATCTGAACAAGGGCGCGCGCCGTCCCAAGGACGTGCCGCCGACGAACCTGAAGAAGATCGGCGTCGTCGGTGCGGGCTTCATGGGTGCGAGCGTTGCTTATGTTTCGGCCAATGCGGGCCTCGACGTCGTGCTCATCGACCGCGATGTGGAATCGGCCGAGAAGGGCAAGGCGCATTCGCACAAGCTCATGCCCGATCAGATCATGAAAGGCCGCGCCAAGACGGCGGATCGCGATGCACTGCTTGCGCGCATCACGCCGTCTGCCGATTACAGCGACCTGAAGGATTGCGATCTCGTCATCGAGGCCGTGTTCGAAGATCCTAAGGTCAAGGCCGAGGTGATCCAGAAGGTGGAAGCCGCGATCCGGCCGGATTGCATCTTCGCGTCCAACACTTCGACCCTGCCGATCACGGGCCTCGCGCAGCAATCGACGAGGCCTGACCAGTTCATCGGCATCCACTTCTTCTCGCCGGTCGAGAAGATGATGCTGGTCGAGATTATCATGGGCAAAGAGACCGGCGACAAGGCGCTCGCTACCGCGCTCGATTATGTGCTCCTGATCAAGAAGACGCCGATCGTCGTGAACGACTCGCGCGGCTTCTTCGCCAATCGCTGCGTTCTCGCCTACATTCTCGAGGGACATCTCATGTTTGCCGAGGGTCTGCCGGCAGCGATGATTGAGCAGGCGGGGAAGCAGGCCGGCATGCCGGTCGGGCCGCTCTCGCTCAACGATGAGGTCGGCGTCGATCTCGGCCTCAAGATCCTGCGCGCCACCAAGGCGCAGCTCGGCGACGCGGCCATCGTGCCGGAGCAGGAGCAATTGCTCACGATCCTCGTCGAGAAGGAAGGGCGCCTCGGCCGCAAGAACCGGAAAGGCTTCTACGATTATCCGGAAGGCGGGCAGAAGCGCCTGTGGCCGGGCCTGAAGGATCTTCAGACGAAGCATGTGGAGCCCGAATTCGTCGACATGCAGGAATTGAAGCAGCGCCTGCTCGTCACTCAGGCTCTGGAAGCCGCGCGCACCTTCGAGGAGGGCGTGGTCACCGATCCGCGCGAGGCGGATGTGGGCTCCATCCTCGGCTTCGGCTTCGCGCCTTATACGGGCGGCGCACTCTCCTACATCGACTTCATGGGCGCCAAGGTTTTCGTCGAGTTGTGCAAGAGCCTGCAGGCCAAGCACGGCGACCGCTTCGCGCCGCCGAAGATTCTCGTCGACATGGCATCGAGCGGCGAGACGTTTTATGGGCGCGCTGCCGGGGCGAAGAAGGCGGCTTGACCTGTTT
>KI912045.1:87699-96470 GCA_000517005.1 Microvirga lupini | reverse complement strand
CTAGACCCGCTACTCCCCCTCTCCCGGCTCACTTCGTTCGCCACCCTCTCCCGCTTCGGGGAGAGGGTAGAAAGAGGAACTCCATGAAACCGCACTTCGTCATGATGGCGGGCTACAATGCGTGGTGCAACGAGCGCATTTATGATGTGGCCGCGCAATTGTCCGATGCGGATTACCGTGCGGATCGTGGGGCATTCTTCAAGTCGGTGCACGGCACCCTGAACCATCTCCTCGTCGCCGACCGCATCTGGTTGAAGCGTTTCAGCGGGCAGGGAGAGGCGCCGAACCGGCTCGATGCGATCCTGTTCGAGAGCCTTCCTGAGCTTCGGGTCGCACGCCAGAAGGAGGGTGAGCGGATCATCACCTATATCGACAGCCTGGCCGAGGCCGATCTTGCAGGCCGCATCCGCTACAGGACGATCACGAACCCTGTCGAGATCGAGCAGCCCTTGGCACCGGCGCTGACCCATTTCTTCAATCACCAGACCCATCATCGCGGGCAGGTCCATTGCCTGCTGACCGGCTTCGGCCTCGAGGCGCCGTCCCTCGATCTCATCTTCTTCCAGCGCCAGACCGGGATGGGTCTTACATGAATCTGTGGTTGCGCGTCCTTCACCTGATCGTCGGCTCGTTCTTCCGATCGAGGCTCGATCCGGTGCGCGACGTGTCGCGCCTGACCTTTCGGGTATGGCCGCATGACCTCGATACATCCTTGCATATGAACAACGGGCGCTACTGGACGCTCATGGATCTCGGCCGCTCCGATCTCATGATCCGCTCGGGCCTGTGGCGGCCCGTTCTCAAACACGGCTGGGTGCCCGTGGTCGGCGCGGGGCAGATCCGGTTCAGGCGGGAGCTTAAGGCTTTCCGCTCCTTCACGCTGGAGACCCGCATCCTCACCTGGTCCGAAAGCCATGTGGTGATGGAGCACCGGCTCGTCTCGAAATCCAAGGATGGAAGCCCCATCCTCAACGCCATCGCCCTTGTGCGGGCCGGGCTCTATGACCGCAAGGAGAGGCGCTTCGTCCCCATGGACCGCCTGCTCGGCGAGATCGGCATCGAAGCCGAGACGCCGCCGGCTTCGCCCGAGGTCGAGGCTTTCCTCCTGGCCGAAGAGACGTTGAAGAGCGCGGCCTGATGGTCCAAGGTGGGGCCGACGCCGTTTAAGGCCTGAACAACCCCGAATCGGACCCATGCCCCGCACTATCGATTACTACTTCTCCCTCGTGAGCCCCTGGGCCTATATCGGCCATGCGCCCTTCATGGAGATCGCGCAGAGGCATGGGGTCGAGGTCAATTACAAGCCCGTCTTCCTCGGTCGCGTCTTCTCGGAGACCGGCGGCCTGCCGCTTGCCCAGCGCCATCCGGCGCGGCAACGCTACCGGATCCTCGAATTGCAGCGCTGGCGCGAGAAGCGCGGCCTGTCCTTCAACATCAACCCGAAATACTGGCCCTTCGACGTGAACCTCGCCGACCGCTTCGTCATTGCGATCACGGCTTCCGGCAAGAGCCCCGATGCCTTTCTGCGCCGGGCCTTCGCCGCCATATGGGAGGAGGAGCGCGACCTGGCCGACCCGCTCGTTCTGACGGAGCTGGCGGAGCAGGCGGGGCTCGACTCGTCGGCTCTCATGGATGTGGTGACCGGCAGCACCACCGACGCCATCTATGCCCTCAACCTCGAAAACGCCGTGGCAAGCGACGTCTTCGGCTCCCCGGCCTATGTGCTCGACGGCGAGGTGTTCTGGGGGCAGGACCGGCTCGAACTGCTCGACGATGCGCTGAAGAGCGGTCGCTCGCCCTACACGCCCAATCCTTGAAATTTGCCATGCGGACCATCGGGCTGATCGGCGGCATGAGCTGGGAAAGCTCGGCCGAGTATTACCGCATCATCAATCAGGAGATGAACCGGCGGCTCGGCGGCGTTCACTCGGCTCAGTGCCTGATGTATTCCGTCGATTTCGAGGGCATCAAGCGGCTGCAGCATGAAGGCGATTGGGAGCGCCTTGCGAAGGAGATGAGGGAGGCCGCTCTGCGCCTGGAGCGTGGCGGGGCTGATTTCATCGTCCTGTGCACCAACACCATGCATCGCGTCGCCGATGCGGTCTCATCCGCCGTGAGCATTCCACTGCTTCACATCGCCGACCCTACGGCAGAAAAGATCAAGGCCGCAGGATTCGAGCGCATCGGCCTCCTCGGCACGGCCTTCACCATGGAGCAGGATTTCTACAAGGGCCGCCTGACACAGCATCATGGACTTGAGGTCATCGTGCCGGACGAGAGCGACCGGCGGATCGTGCACGAGATCATCTACAGGGAACTCGTGCTCGGGCAGATCAAGCCGGAATCGCGGCAGGCCTACCGCGAGATCATCGCGCGCCTGATCGAACGCGGCGCGCAGGCCGTGATCCTCGGATGCACCGAGATCATGCTGCTGGTCTCCTATGAGGACAGCGCCGTGCCGCTGTTCGACACCACGACGATCCATGCTCTGGCGGCTGTTGACGAGGCGTTGAAAGAAGATTGACGGAAGCGAATCCAAAGCCCTCATCCTGAGGAGGCCGTCAGGCCGTCTCGAAGGACGAGGGGGTCTCCCGTGCTCTCTGGATCCTCCTTCGAGACGCAGCTTCGCTGCTCCTCAGGATGAGGTTGTCGTACTTGGAACGGGGATCCCCGGCACAAGGCCGGTGATGACGAGAAGAGAACTCCGGAAAGCTTACTCCGCCGCCACCTTCGTCGCCCGCCACTGCGTCAGCAGCGCCCGCAAGGCTGCCGGCTTCAACGGCTTGTTGAGCACGTGGATGTTCATGGCAGCCGCCGCGTCGCGCACGGCAGGCGTGCGGTCGGCGGTGACGAGCACGGCGGGCGTGTCGACCTGCGTCTTCCAGCGCAGGGCCTTGATGAGTTCGAGGCCGTCCGTGTCGTCGAGGTGATAATCGGCGATGATCACTTCCGGCAGGGCCTTGTGCTTTCTCAGCGCCTGATGCGCGCTCTCGAGATCGGACGCGGTCCAGGTATTGCAGCCCCAGCCCGAGAGAAGCAGGCGCATGCCTTCGAGGATGGCCGGTTCGTTGTCGATGACGAGGACGCGCAGGCCCGACAGCACGGTCGCGGCAGGCTTCGGCGGCTCGGGCGTCGCGGCCGTGGCCGGAAGAGCCGCCACCACCGGCACCTCGACCCGGAACACCGAGCCGCGTCCGACTTCCGAGTTCAACGTGATCGGATGCTTGAGCACGCGACCGATGCGCTCGACAATGGAGAGGCCGAGGCCTAAGCCCCGCGCGGCCTTCATGCCCTGATCGAGGCGCTGGAACTCGCGGAACACGATGCGCTGCTTCGAGGGTGGAATGCCGAGACCCGTGTCCCACACTTCCAGCACGAGATGGCCGCCGCGCCGGCGTCCGCCGACGAGCACGCGACCTGATGGCGTGTACTTGATCGCGTTGGAGATCAGGTTCTGCAGCAGGCGCCGCATCAGGCGCCGGTCAGAACGCACCGTCAGGGAGGGCGTGACGAACGTGAGCTTCAGGCCCTTGTTGCGGGCCACGGGCTCGAACTCGCGTTGCAGCTGGCGGAACATCTCGTCAATGCGGAAGCTCGACCATTGCGGTTTCATGGCGCCCGTATCGAGGCGCGAGATGTCGAGGATGGCGGTCAGGATTTCCTCGACCGCGTCGAGCGAAGCGTCGATGTTTTCGGCAAGCGTCGCATCGCCCGCCTCACGGTCCCGTTCCACGAGCGAAACAGCGTAGAGACGCGCCGCGTTGAGCGGCTGGAGAATGTCGTGAGAGGCGGCGGCGAGGAAGCGCGTCTTGGAGATGTTCGCCTCGTCGGCCTCAGCCTTTGCGCTGCGCAAGGCCTCGTTGAGACGCGTCAATTCCTCGGTTCGCTCACGCACGCGCTGTTCCAGCGTCTCATTCGCGCGGCGGCTCGCCTCTTCGGCCAGAACGGTTTCGGTCACGTCCGTGTAGGTGGTCACGTGGCCGCCATCGGGCAGCAGGTTCGAGCGGATTTCGATGACTTTTCCGGAGGGGAAGAGCTTGAGGCGCACGGGCTCCACATCGTGACGGAAGGAGTGGAGACGAGCTTCGACAAGCTCATCGATCTTGCCAGGGCCGTAGGATCCGCGCGAGGCATTGTAGTGAACGATGCGCTCCATGCTGATGCCCACGTGCACGAAATTAGGCGGCATATCGTAGAGGTCGATGAAGGCCTGATTCCAGGCGAGCACGCGCAGATCGCTGTCGAGCACCGTGATGCCCTGCTTGGCGTAGTTCAGCGCATGCTGGAGCAGGTCACGGCTGTGCTGGATAGCCGCTGAGGCATCGTCGAGCAGCTTGAGGGCCGCTTCCGTCGACACGGTGCGGCGGCGCAGGAGCAGCGACAGCGCGAGGCGCGACGATGCCGTGCCGATGGCCGAGGCCAGGAGGTGCTCCGCATAACGCAGAAGATGGACATCGGCTTCGGCGCGCGGCTCCAGATGCTGGCCACGGCTATGGGTGAAGCCTTCGAAGGAGCGGTTCGTCCGCTCTTCGCCAAGATAGCGGGCGACGGTGGCGCGCAACTCGCCGACGGTCACGCTAGCACGAAACAGGCGAAAGCTCGGTGCCGCGGAAGCAGCGGCCTCGCCCAGGAAGACATTGGCCTGGATCTGCTCCATCGCGGTCACCGGACGCCAGAGCGAAAAACCGATATAGCAGATGATGTTGAGCGTCAGGCTCCAGACGACACCGTGGGTGAGCTGAGGCAGGTCGACGCCGAACAGGGATGTGGGCTTGAGAGCCGTGATGCCGAAGGGACCGGTGACGACCACGTCGGACCAGAACACGCCATCCCAGACAAGGCTCGGGAGAAGAAGCGTATAGGCCCAGGTGAGGAAGCCGACGACGAGCCCGACGCTCGCGCCGAGCGCCGTGCCGCGCGACCAGATGAGTCCGCCGAGAAAGGCAGGCGCGACCTGCGCGATGGCGGCGAAGGAGAGGAGGCCGATGGCCGCGAGCGCCGCTTCACCGGAGGCGCGGTAATAGGCATAGCCCAGAAGAATGACGAGCACGATGGAGACGCGCCGCACGCCGATCACGAAGCTGCCGGGGTCGACGCCCGCAAAGGCGCGCCGCCGCAGGACGATGGGCATGACGAGATGGTTCGAGATCATCACCGCCACGGCGACGGAATCGACGATCACCATCGCGGTGGCCGCCGAGAAGCCGCCGAGGAAGGCGAGAACCGCGATGGTGCCCGCCTTGTCCGAGAGCGGCAGCGCCAGCAGGGTCATATCCCGGTCGATGGTGCCTTCGGAAAACGAGGCAAGGCCCGCAAGCGCGATCGGAATCACGAAGAGATTGATGAGGACCAGATAAAGCGGGAACAGCCAGGCGGTGCGCTTCAGATCCGCGATGTCATGGTTCTCGACCACTGTCACATGAAACTGGCGCGGCAGGAGAAGAGCCGCGCAGGTCGAGAGCAGGATGAGGGTGATGTAGCTGCCGAAGCCGGAGGTGCGGCCCATCAGGTCAGCGCTGGTCCCCTGCGCGTGGAGCCTCTGCACGATGGCATCATAGCCATCGAACATCACGAAGGTGATGTAGCCGCCGACGACCAGGAAGGCGATGAGCTTCACCACCGATTCGAGGGAGATCGCCAGCAGGAGTCCGTTCTGATGCTCCGTCGCATCCGTGTGACGTGTGCCGAAGGCGACGGCAAAACCTGCCAGCACGAAGGCGACGACGAGAGCGAGATCGCCAATGAAAGGGGGATTGGACAGGAACGTCTCGTTTGCCGCACTCAGGAACACGTCCAGCGAAGACGAGACCGCTTTCAGCTGCAGCGCGATATAGGGGATGGAGCCGACAAGCGCGATCAGGCTAACGAGGGCGGCAACCCGTTCGCTCTTGCCGTAGCGGGCCGCGACAAAGTCGGCGATGGAGGAAATGTTCTGCGTCTTCGCCACCCTGACGATCCGGGCAACGAGGGGATAGCCCAAGCCGATGACGAGGATCGGTCCGATATAGATGGCGAGGAAGTCGAAGCCGGAATGGCTGGCGAGCCCCACCGATCCGAAGAAGGTCCAGGACGTGCAATAGACGGCCAGCGCAAGGGCCGCGATGGTGGAGCGGGCAGGGCCCTGAATGAAGCGCCGCCCCCCGTTATCGCCCCAATGGGCCACCGTGAACAGGAAGCAGAGATAAACCAGCGCCGACAGCACGACGGCCCAGGTGGCAACCATAGGCTCTGACCCTCACAAGCAAACGTGAAATAGCTTTAGCCGTTTACAGGAATGAACGCCATCGCAGGAGGCGTCACAGCCCGCGGTCCCATTCCGGCTCCGGTCCGAAGCGCTCGGCCAGGAACGCCACGAAGGCGCGAACCTTGGCCGGAGCCTGCCGGCCCGAGGGCAGGACGGCATGGATGGCGGGCTCATAGGTCGGGTAGGTGTGCAGGACCGGAATCAGGCTGCCCTCGCGCAGGCTGTCGCCCACGATGAAGGTGGGCTGATAGATCAGCCCCTGTCCGGCGAGAGCCGCCGCCAACAGGGCATCGCCGTTATTGGCCCGGAGATTGCCCTGGATCGGCACCACGATGTCGCCGTCGGTGCCGAAGGCCCACCGGTTCGCCCCGATGGCGCTCGGCAGGGTATAGCCGAGGCAGTTGTGTTGGGCGAGATCGTCCAGGGTTTGCGGGGTTCCGTGCTCCTTCAGATAAGCGGGAGAGGCGCAGACGATGGTCCGGCAGGCGGCGAGCCGCCGTGCGACGAGGCTCGAATCCTTCAATCGACCGATCCGGATTGCCAGATCCCATCCTTCCTCGATGAGATCGACATAGCGGTCGGCCAGTCCCAGATCGAACGAGACGGCGGGGTAAAGCCGGCTGAACTCGGTGAGCGCCGGAACGACTTGCCGGAAGCCGAAGGTGAGGGGAACGTTGAGCCGCAGCGTTCCCCTGGGCTCAATGCGATCGAGGCTGGCCGAGGCTTCTGCCTCCTCGATCTCGGCGAGAATGCGCTCGCAGGCGGCCAGATAGTTCCGTCCCCCTTCGGTCAGCACCAGCCTGCGCGTGGACCGGTGCAGCAGCTTGACGCCGAGCCGGTCTTCGAGGGCGGCCACATGCTTCGTCACCATGGTCTGAGACAGATCGAGGGCTCGTGCAGCCGCCGAGAAACTGCCGAGCGCCGCGACGCGGACGAAGACCTGCATGCTGGTGACGCGGTCGAGCATCGGGTGATCTCACTCTATGGGTGTGAGGTGATATTCCAATCAAAGTATTATAACACGCATGGTTTGGAATCATATGGGGAGAACCGATTTCAGGAGATCTCTCATGATCGATATCCGCACCGCTCCCTACGCCGCCCTCACTCTGCGCATCACGCTTGGAATCCTGTTTCTCGCCCATGCGGGCCTCAAGGTTTTCGTGTTCACACCGGCCGGCGCGGCCCAGTTCTTCGGCAGCCTCGGCTTGCCTCCGGCTCTGGCCTACCTGACCATCGCGGTCGAAACGGCTGGCGGTATTGCGCTCATTCTCGGGTTCTTCACCCGCTGGGTCTCGCTGGCGCTGATCCCGATCCTTCTCGGCGCCATTGCGTTCGTCCACGGCCCGGCCGGGTTCTTCTTCAACAATCCGAATGGCGGTTGGGAATATCTGGCATTCTGGATCGCCGCTCTCGTGGTGCAGGCCCTCCTGGGCGACGGCGCCCTTGCGGTGCGGGCCGGATCGGCGAAGACTGCTCCGGCGCTGTCCACACGTTCAGCCTGAGACATGTCCCATGGTCAAGCCCATTCCCTATGATGCCACTGGAACGCCGGTGGCACGACCCATCGATCCCGGCGTCAGGATCGGCCATGTTCACCTGAAGGTGGCTGACCTCGAGCGTTCGCTCGCCTTCTATTGCGGCGTGCTCGGCTTCGAGTTGATCCAGCGCTATGGCACGCAGGCCGCCTTCATCTCGGCAGGGGGCTATCATCACCACATCGGCCTGAATACCTGGGAGAGCAAGGGCGGCTCGCCGCCGCCTCCTGGCACCACGGGCCTCTACCATGTGGCGATCCTCTATCCGACGCGGGCGGCTCTCGCCGATGCGCTCTACCGGCTGGTAGAGACCGGAATTCCGCTGCAGGGTGCGAGCGATCACGGGGTAAGCGAGGCGCTTTACCTGAGCGATCCTGACGGCAACGGCATCGAGCTCTATGTCGATCGCCCTGAGGACCAGTGGCCGAGAACGGCCAATGGCGAGCTTGCCATGGTCACGCAGCGTCTTGACCTGCAGGACCTGCTCTCAGCCCGCGAGGCTTGACGAAATTCTCAGGCCGGACAGCTTAAGCTTAGGGTTAAGCAAAGAGGTCCGGTCATGTGGAATGAATTCAAGCAGTTCGCCCTGCGCGGCAATGTGGTCGATCTGGCCATCGGCATCATCATCGGTGCCGCCTTCGGCAGGATCGTGGATTCCCTCGTCGGCGACATTTTCATGCCCATCATCGGGGCCATCACCGGCGGTCTCGATTTCTCGAACTACTTCACGGCCCTATCGGGCAACGTCACGGCAGGGTCGCTCGATGAGGCCAAGAAGCAGGGCGCCGTGCTCGGCTGGGGCAACTTCGTCACGGTTGCCATCAACTTCGTCATCATCGCCTGGATCCTCTTTCTCCTAGTCAAGGGTATGAACCGCCTGCGCCGCACGGAGGATGCGAAGACCGGTACGGCCGACAAGCCGGCAGAGATCCCGGCCGACGTGAAGCTGCTGACGGAAATCCGCGACCTCCTGAAGACAGGCCGAACGA
>KI912045.1:61239-87599 GCA_000517005.1 Microvirga lupini | reverse complement strand
AAAACTGATCACCGGTTTCGATCGGATTCTTCTCCTTTTCTGATGGGATGCATTCGAGACTTGCCTTGAGCAGGCGAACGGGCCATGCCTGTTCGCATCTTTCTAAGGAAATCTCCCATGAATGCGTCCGTGTCGATTCCGTCCGTTCTCAACCTGCGCCCCGAGGCGGAGCAGGCGCCGACGAGCGGCATCGTCGATGTGTTCAGCTACGGTCGGCTGAAGCCCGGCATCATTCCGCTCTGGGTGGGCGAGGGCGATCAGCCGACCCCGTCCTTCATCTGCGAGGCGGCCACCCAGTCGCTCGCGAAGGGGGAGACCTTCTATACCTACCAGCGCGGAATTCCCGAACTGCGCCAGGCCATCTCCGGCTATCACGAGCGGGTCTACGGCAAGGCCTTCGATCCGGAGCGCTTCTTCGTCACCTCGGGCGGCATGCCCGCGATGCAGATCGCCTTCCGCATGCTGGCCGGCAACGGCGACGAGGTGCTGGTTCCGACACCCGCCTGGCCGAACTTTGCCGGTGCGATCACCATTGCCGGCGCCCGTCCCGTCGCGGTGCCGATGACGATCGACGAAAAGGGCTGGCATCTCGATTTCGAGCGGCTCGAAAAGGCGATCACACCGCGCACCCGCGTGCTCGTCATTAACTCGCCCTCGAACCCTACCGGATGGGTTGCAAGCCATGCGGATTTGCGCGCCGCGCTCGATCTTGCCCGGTGCCATGGACTGTGGATCGTGGCGGACGAGATCTATGGCCGCTTCATCCACGATCCGGCACTCACGGTCGACGGACGCGCGCCCTCCTTCCGTGATCTGATGGAGCCGGAGGACAAAATCCTTTTCATCCAGACCTTCTCCAAGAACTGGGCCATGACCGGCTGGCGCCTCGGCTGGCTCGAAGCCCCGCCCGCCCTCGGGCAGGTGATCGAGAACCTCGTGCAGTATCAGACCTCTGGCACGCCGGTCTTCATCCAGCGTG
Source organism: Microvirga lupini (assembly GCA_000517005.1). Classification (GTDB taxonomy): domain Bacteria; phylum Pseudomonadota; class Alphaproteobacteria; order Rhizobiales; family Beijerinckiaceae; genus Microvirga; species Microvirga lupini. Next base: position 86,620 of record KI912045.1, on the reverse strand, counting down.
CAGGCGTCGCCGCCATCGAGCAGGGCGAGAGCTTCCTGGCCGAGCAGATCGCCAAGGCACGTTACGGCCGGGAGGTGGTCGGAAAGCTGGCGGAAACCGGCCTCGTCGAGTTGCCGCCGCCGAGCGGCGCCTTCTACGCCTTCCTGAAGATCAAAGGCGCCACGAGTTCGAAGGACATCGCCTTCCGCCTCATCGACGAGGCGAATGTCGGCCTCGCTCCGGGCTCCGCCTTCGGTGAGGCCGGTGAGGGCTATTTGCGTCTGTGCTATCTGCGCAAACGAGAGGATGTGGAAGAGGCGGTGCGCCGCATCAGCGAAGCCCTGCCGAGACTTGTGGCCTAGGCGAGTCCTCGTCTACGGAGGCGGGATCACGCCCTTCTTCAGGATGAAGCAGCCGTAGAAGCGGCGCTCGCCCGTGGCGACGATGGCATAGGCCTTCTTCGCGCGCTCATAGAACGCGAAGCGCCGACCGAACCCATCGGCCAAGTGTCGCGTCCGGCATCGCGTCGGGCGACTGCGTCGATCTCGGCCTGGGCCTCCTGCTGAATCGCCGGGAGTTCGTCTGGGTTGCCGACGACTTCCATGCGCTCTGCGGGAGTGTCGACGAAGCTGTCGAGCGGCATCAGCGAGAGGACGGCACGGATGGCCTGGGGCGAGCCGATATTATCCATGCGGATCAATCGGCCGTAGGTCGTCTGGCGTGCGATGGAATCGGCGGGAAAATTGGCATCGCAGATCACCAGATCGTCACCATGGCCCATGGCCCGGAGCACATACAACAGATCCGCATTCAGCGCCGGGTCGATTCCGTGCAGCACCGTTTCCTCCACGTCTTGATTGATGCGTGCAATCTCAGCAGGCTTTTGCGATCTCCGCAACGCTTCAGCCTCGGCAGGGCAGACCGTGACCGCATGGCATCTGCGCACCATCGGCATTTGACGTAAGGGACCAGGACGTCCATTGAGCAGACCGTGATGCGTCTCGTCCTCGCCCATCTCATCCAGATCCTGGTTGCCGCTCTCGGCGGGCTCGTTTTCCACTGGCTCGGCGTTCCGGCCGCGTGGCTGTCGGGTTCGGCGATCGCCGCCACGTTGTGGGGCCTGACCGGCTGGGCCGTGCCTCTGCCGAAGGCGCTTGCCGATGCTGCCATGCTGATCTCAGGCGCCGCCATGGGGGCAGCGGTGACGCCGGCCGCCATCGACGCGATGAGCCGTTATCCGGGCAGCCTCATCCTGCTGGTCATCGGTGTCGTCGCCATTTCCGCCACCTCCAGTGCCTGGCTCGTGCGCATGTCGGGCTGGCGCAAGGCCGATGCGGTGTTGGCCTCCGTCCCGGGCGCGCTCTCCACCGTCCTCGCCGTGGCGGCCGACCGGAAGGCGGAGGTGGCCTCCATCGCCATCGTGCAGAACTTCCGTCTCTTCGTGCTGATCGCGTTGCTGCCGAGCCTTGTCGTCATGACCGGAGGAGGGGGCAAGGTCGGCGCGCTGGTGGGCGAGGGGCTTCCCATCGAGAGCCCGGAAGGCATGGCTTTCATCCTGCTCGGCGGGCTTGCCCTAGGGACGGTGTTCAAGCAGCTGAAAGGGGCCGCTCCGATCCTGCTCGGCGCCACCGTCGTCAGTTCCGTCAGCCATGGCACCGAGTTCGTGACCGGTGTCATTCCTCCGGTGATCGCCACCGGCGGCCTTGTGCTGATCGGGCTCTTCATCGCCGAACGGTTCCGCAACATCCAGCGCTCGACGCTCAGAAGAGCACTCGTGGCCGCGCTCGGATCCTTCACGGTCGGCATGGTGGTGGCCGCACTATTTGCAGGTGCTGCGGCCTGGCTCGCGGGGGTCAGCTTCGCCAACGGCCTTGTCGCCTTCGCGCCGGGCGGACTGGAGGCGATGACCGTGCTGGCGCTGATCCTCGGGCTCGATCCACTCTATGTGGGCATCCACCACCTCGTCCGCTTCCTCGGCATCGGGCTGGTCCTGCCGTTCTTCATCGGCTGGCTGCAAAGAGCCCGGCCGGAAGCTGCGGAATAGGCCTTACCTGTCGCTCCGCAGCCGCTCCACCGCCTCCATGCGCGGCTTGGCGGTCTCCCACAGGCGCTTGGTGACGGCCGCGACGAGCGCCTCCGTCAGGAGCAGGAGGCCTGCCGAGGAATCCCAGTTGGAGGGTGCCACGATGTGCGCCGGCAGCACGTGCCGGGCGACCCGGGCGATGGGCGAGAGCCAGGGGTCGGTGAGAAGAACCACCGTCGCGCCCTGCTTGGCCGCCGTCTCACATAGAGCCGTGACGTCCTCCTGATAACGCCGGATGTCGAAGGCGACGACCACGTCCTTGCGCCCGATCTCGATCATCCGGTCGCGCCAGAGGACAGGTTGGCCTTCGATGAAGTCCACATGGCTGCGCACGATGCGGAGATGGCTCTCGGCATAGCGCGCCAGCGCGCCCGTGAAGCGTCCGCCGGTGAAATGAATGTGCCGCCGCGGATCGGACAGCAGTGCCACGACCGCCTCGAATTCGGCCGGGGCGATGTTCTCCACCGTCGCCCGTAAATTCCCGATGACCGCTTCCGCAAAGGAGGCGAGCGCAGGTGCGCCTTGGCCCTTGTCGGAGGGGCTCGCCTTGGCCAGCGGCGACAGGAGCTGGGCTTCCAGTTCCTCCCGCAGATGCTTCTGGAAGTCAGGGAAGCCGCCAAATCCGAGCCGTGTAACGAATCGCAGGACCGACGGCGCGGAAATCCCGGCCCGGGAGGCGAACTCGGCCACCGTGTCGAGACCGGCGAAGGGATAATGGCTCAGGAGCAGGTGTGCGGCGCGCTTCTCGCTGGGGGTAAAGGCATCCATCTCAAGCCGGATGCGCTCGGCCAGGCTCGGCGGGTCCACAAGGTGAATGGCGTTGTCTCTTTTCATGTTGGAATGTTTCGTTTCCCCACCTTGACGGCTATTAAAAGCTGTACCAAAAATTTCACATAAGAAAAATCTGTAAGAAACGTACCAAGCGTTCAACCGAGGGCTATGGCCTGCATTCCGCAGGCAAACGGAGGACCGCATGGTGCATGCGAGTCGGATGGCAGCCGGTCAGAAACCCGCCTCTCAGGTGGTGGAGCCGGTTGCCGTCGTGGAGAATTCGCAAGGGCGCTCTCCGATCCTGCTCATCTGCGAACATGCCTCCAATCATCTTCCGGCCCGCTACGGCACCCTGGGCCTCAAGCCTTCGGATCTCGAAAGCCACATCGCCTGGGACCCCGGCGCTCTTGGGGTGGCGAAGGAGCTCTCGCGCCTGCTCGATGCACCGTTGATCCATGCGAGCGTGTCGCGCCTCGTGCTCGACCTCAACCGCGAGCCCTCCGCCCCGGACTCGATCTGGACGCTCAGCGAACGCACTACCATTCCCGGCAATCTCGATCTCGACGAGACGGAGCGGGCGATTCGCGTGCGCGAGGTGTATGAGGCCTTTCACGGCGCGGTCGATGCCTTCGCGGATGCCCGCAAGACGGCAGGGCAACTGACCGCCATCGTGTCCATCCATTCCTTCACGCCGGTTTACCGGGACGTGCCGCGTCCCTGGCAGATCGGCCTGATCTTCGACCGCGACGAGCGCTATGCGCGCAGTGTCGAGGTTGGGCTCAAGCAGGATCCGACGCTCATCGTCGGCATGAACGAACCCTATTCACCAGCGGACCGGGTGTTTCACACCCTCGAGCGCCACGCCGAGAGGCGCGGCCTTCCTTCGCTGATGATCGAAATCCGCAACGACCTGATCCGCACACAAGACGGACAGGCGTCGTGGGCTCGCCGTCTGGCGCCGCTTTTGAGGGAGGGGGCACGGACGCTCTGATGACGGGCATGGTGCAAAATGTGCCCTGACCCGAAAGGCAGAACTTCTTGGAGGATCAACTCGATGTCAGTCGGACAAGGAAGTACGGGGGTGCATGCCCCACCGGCCGGAGTGCAGGGCGCTGCCGGCGTGACCTACACCACGGTGGATGAAAGCTATTTCGAGGCACGGCGTCTCAAGCGTCATGCGCGCGTCTGGTCGCTCTGGGCGCTCGGCGTCGGGGCCGTGATCTCGGGCCATTATTCGGGCTGGAATCTCGGCCTTGCCAACGGCTTCGGCTCGATGTTCTTCGCCACCATCATCATCGCCATCATGTATCTGGGGCTGACCTTCTCGCTCGCCGAGATGTCACCGGCCCTGCCGCATACGGGTGGAGCCTATTCCTTCGCGCGCACCTCCATGGGGCCATGGGCGGGATATGTCACGGGCATAGCCGAGAACATCGAGTTCGTACTCACCCCTGCGGTGATCGTGTTCTTCATCGGCTCGTATCTGTCGGCGATCTTCGAGACGGCACCGGCCTTCCAGCCCGTCTACTGGATCCTGTGCTATGCGCTGTTCGTCGGGCTCAACATCGTCGGCGTGGAACTGTCGTTCAAGGTGACGGTGACGGTGACGTTGGCGGCGCTGGCGGTGCTCGCATTCTTCTACGTGTCGGTTCTGTTCTCTGGCCAGTTCGACTTCGCGCGCTGGGCTCTGAATATCGGCCCCGATGGTGCTGAGCTGCCGAACGGCAACGGGCCGTTCCTGCCGAGCGGCACTCTCGGCATCTTGGCCTCGCTGCCCTTCGCGGTCTGGCTGTTCCTCGCCATCGAGCAGCTGCCGCTCGCGGCGGAGGAATCGCACGATCCGCAGAAGGATATGCCCAAGGGCATCATCGCCGGCATCCTGACGCTCATCGCCTCCGCGTTCCTCGTGCTCTTCCTGAACACGGGTATCGCACCGGGTGCAGCGGGCCTCGGCAAGTCCGGCGAGCCACTGCTCGATGGGTTCCGCACCCTGTTCGGTACGGATATCGCGAAGATCCTGGCGGCGATTGCGGTGATCGGTCTGATCGCCTCGTTCCACACCATCATCTTCGCCTTCGGACGGCAGATCTACTCGCTCTCGCGGGCGGGCTACTTCCCGAGCTTCCTGTCGGTGACGCACGGCGAGCGCAAGACGCCGCACGTCGCGCTGATCGCAGGTGCGCTGATCGGCCTGCTCGTCATGCTGGTCATCTGGTTCTCGGTCGGCGCCGAAGCCGGTGCGACCGTCATTGGCGGCACACTGCTCAACATGGCGGTCGCCGGCGCGATGCTGGCCTACTTCATGCAAGGTATGTCCTATATCGTGCTCAAGAAGAAGTTCCCGCAACTGCACCGGCCTTACACCAGCCCCTTCGGCATCGCAGGCGCGGTGATCTGCATGGTGATCGCGGCGGTGACGCTCGTCTTCCAGCTGACCGATCCCGTGTTCCGGGCCGGAGTGACCGGTGTGGCCATCTACTATGTGGTGATGATGGCCTACTTCCTGTTCGTCGGGCGCCACAAGCTCATTCTCTCGCCGGAGGAGGAGTTCGCCCTCACCAAGGGCGAGAGCGAGTACAAGACGCACTGAGAATCCAAAGGGAGCGCGCCATGCGTGCTCCCTCCATTTCTGCTTAAGGTTTCTCGTATGGATGCTCCCAAGATCAAGAATGCCGCGGATGCTGCGGAATATGTGCGCAGCCGCGATCTTCCTTTCGTGAAGGTCGGCGTCGTCGATGTCGATGGCATCATGCGCGGCAAGTACATGGCCCGCGACAAGTTCGAATCTGCTCTCGAGAAGGGCTTCGGCTTCTGCGACGTGGTGCTGGGTTGGGACTCCAACGATCAGCTCTACGACAACACCAGGCTCACCGGCTGGCATACGGCCTATCCGGACGCGCCGGTTCGGATCCTGCCGGAGACGATGCGGCTCATCCCGTTCGAGAACGACCTGCCGTTCTTCCTTGGAGAGTTCGACGGATATGCGGAAGCGGCCTGTCCGCGCGGCGTGCTGCGCCGCGTGCTGAAGAAGGCGGAAGACATGGGCTTTGCCGTGTCGGCCGCCGCCGAGTTCGAGTTCTTCCTGTTCGAGGAAACGCCGCATTCCGTGCGCGAGAAGAACTACCGGGACCTCAAGAACATCACGCCGGGCTTCTTCGGCTATTCGGTGCTGCGCTCCGGCGTTCATGCGGATTTCTATCACGAGCTTCTCGACCTCGCGAAGAAGATGGATTTCGAGATCGAAGGCCTGCATACCGAAACCGGCCCCGGGGTTCTGGAGGCGGCGATCCGCGTCGACGATGCCTTGAACGCAGCCGACAAGGCGGCGCTCTTCAAGACCTACACCAAGATTCTCGCCCAGCGTCGTGGCTGGATGGCCACCTTCATGGCCAAGTGGTCGCGCGATTGGCCGGGCCAGTCCGGCCATCTGCACACCTCCTTACGCGATCTGCGGTCAGGCAAGGGTGCGTTCTATGACCCGAACGGCAAGCACAACATGTCGGAGACCATGCGCTGGTTCGTCGGCGGTCAGCAGAAGCTGATGCCGGAGATCCTCGCCATGGTGGCCTGCACGGTAAACAGCTACACGCGCCTGATCCCCGGCTTCTGGGCGCCGACCGATTCCGCCTGGGGTGTGGAGAACCGCACGACGGCTTTGCGCGTCATTCCGGGCTCCGAAAAATCGCAGCGCGTGGAGTACCGGGTCGCCGCTGCCGACATCAATCCATATATCGCATTGGCTGCCGCTATCGGCTCGGGCTTGTGGGGTATCGAGAACCGGATCGACCCCGGAGAGCCGATCGAGGGCAACGCCTATGCGGTTGAACACCCGAAGGAACGGGCCCTGCCGCGTTCCCTCGGCGAGGCGGCCGAGCGTCTGAAGGGCTGCAAGGCCGCGCGTGAGCTCTTCGGCGACACCTTCATCGAGCATTACGCGGCCACCCGTGAATGGGAGGAGCGCGAAGCCCGCAAGGCCATCACCGATTGGCAGCTCGCCCGTTACTTCGAGATCATCTAAAAGACTCATCCGGACCCAAAACTTGAGGAGAAGACCATGATTTCCTGAGATCATGGTCGATCAGGCATCACATCATGGCCGATACCGATATCGTTTGCATTTCCCCTATCGACGGACGCGAGCTCGTTCGCCGTCCCGTCATGTCCGAGGCTGCCATTGACTCGGCGATCAAGACTGCGCGCGAGGCTCAGAAAGCTTGGCGCAACACTTCCATTTCCGAGCGTGCCGCGAAGGTCTCCGCCTTCCTCGATGCGCTGCTCGCCATGAACCAGGAAGTCGTGCCCGAGCTCGCCCAGCAGATGGGCCGTCCGGTGCGCTATGGCGGCGAGTTCCGCGGAGTCGAAGAACGCGCACGCCACATGATCGGCATTGCGGAGAAGAGCCTGCAGCCCATTCCGGCCGATGATGAGAAGCCGGGCTTCCGCCGCATGATCAAGCGCGAGCCTGTCGGCCTCGTGCTCGTCATCGCGCCCTGGAACTATCCCTATCTCACCGCCATCAACACCATCGTGCCGGCGCTCATGGCCGGCAACGCCGTGCTTCTGAAGCATGCGTCCCAGACGGTGCTGGCCGGCGAGCGCTTCCAGATGGCCATGGATCGGGCGGGCATGCCGAAGGGCCTGTTCCAGAATCTGCATCTCTCCCACGACCAGACGAGCCGCATCCTGGGCTCTGGCCTCGTCGATCACTGCAACTTCACTGGCTCGGTCTCCGGCGGACGCTCCATCGAGCGCGCAGCGGCAGGCACCTTCACCTCGCTTGGCCTCGAACTCGGCGGCAAGGATCCGGCCTATGTGCGTGAGGATGCCAATATCGATCACGCCATCGAGAATCTCGTCGATGGTGCCTTCTTCAATTCTGGCCAGTGCTGCTGCGGCATCGAGCGCATCTATGTGCACGAGAAACACTACGACCGCTTCGTCGAGGGCGCGGTCGATCTCGTGAACACCTACGTGCTCGGCAACCCGCTCGACGAGGCGACGACGCTCGGTCCGATGGCGCACAAGCGCTTCGCCGATCTGGTGCGCCAGCAGAATGCGGAAGCGGTGACGAAGGGTGCGAAGGCGCATATCGACACGAAGCGGTTTGCCGCCGACACCGGTGATACCGCCTATCTTGCGCCGCAGGTGCTCACCAACGTGGATCACTCCATGAGCGTGATGCGCGACGAGAGCTTCGGCCCCACCGTCGGCATCATGAAGGTGAAGGGCGACGAGGAGGCGATCCACCTCATGAACGACTCTCCCTATGGTCTCTCTGCCGCCATCTGGACCTCCGATGTCGACGCGGCTGAGGCCATCGGCGAGAAGCTGGAGACAGGCACCGTCTTCATGAACCGCTGCGATTATCTCGACCCCGCTCTTGCCTGGACCGGCGTGAAAGACACGGGTCGTGGCGCAAGTCTCTCGCGCTTGGCTTACGAGTCGCTCACCCGTCCGAAATCCTACCACCTCCGTCAGATCTGATTGCACGCACCATGACCACATCTCCCCGCTCCAACTGGAATTACCCCACTGCCGTCCGCTTCGGCGCAGGGCGCATCACGGAACTGGCTGAGGCCTGCAAGGCCGTCGGAATCTCGGCGCCGCTCATCGTCACGGACCCCTTTCTCGCCACGCAGTCCATGACAAAGGCGGCACTCGATCAGCTCACGAGCGCCGGTCTCAAGGCCGCGATCTTCTCGGACATCAAGCCGAACCCGATCGAGACCAATGTGTACAAGGGCCTCGAGGCGCTGAGATCCGGCAGGCATGACGGCGTCGTCGCCTTCGGCGGCGGCTCGGCGCTCGATGCAGGGAAGGTCATCGCCTTCATGGCAGGCCAGACCCGCCCCATGTGGGATTTCGAGGATATCGGCGATTGGTGGACCCGGGCCGACCCGAAAGGCATTCTCCCGATCATCGCCGTGCCGACGACGGCGGGCACGGGTTCGGAAGTGGGGCGCGCCGGCGTGATCACCCAGGAAGCCACCCATACCAAGAAGGTGATCTTCTATCCGCTGATGATGCCGAAGATCGTGATCTGCGATCCCGAGCTGACGGTGGGCATGCCGCCGCACATCACGGCCGGCACGGGCCTCGATGCGCTCGCCCATTGCATAGAGGCTTACTGCGCACCGGGCTATCACCCGATGGCGGACGGCATCGCGGTCGAGGGAATCCGCCTCGTGAAGGAATACCTGCCGCGGGCGTACAAGGACGGGAAGGACATCGAAGCCCGCGCGCAGATGATGTCGGCTGCCGCCATGGGCGCCACGGCGTTCCAGAAGGGGCTTGGTGCGATCCATGCCCTCTCGCATCCGACCGGCGCGCTTTACGACACGCATCACGGTCTGACCAATGCGGTCTTCATGCCCTACGTGCTGGTCTACAACCGCAAGGCCATCGAGGCTCGCATCGAGCGGCTCGCCGCCTATATCGGTCTTGAGCCCTCGTTCCAGGCCTTCCTCGATTGGGTGCTGCAGCTGCGCAAGGATCTCGGCGTGCCACACACGCTGGAAGGCCTGAAGGTCGATGCTGCCCGTTTCGACGAAATGTCCGAGATGGCTCCCAATGATCCGACCGCTGGCGGCAATCCGGTGCCGATCACCAAGGAAAGCGCCCGCAAGCTCTTCGAGGATGCGCTGACGGGACGGCTCTGATCGTAATCATAAATGAAAAGGCACCGCTGCTTGCCACAGCGGTGCCTTTTGCTTTGCGGGATTCTCACCGTCTTTTAGGCGGCAGCCTTCAGGGGAGTCTTGCGCTCGGCCCGGAGCGACTTGAGGGCCTCCGTCCAGCGGAAGAGTTCGTCGAGCATCGTGGACGCCGAGGTCTTATAGATGTCCGGGGCATTGAGATTGCCGGTCTCGTCCAGGTTCTGGAACACCATCGGCATGGGAACGCCTTCTGGGATCGGCATCATCTTCAGGGTCGTGACGATCTGCTTCGCCACCTGAACCGAGCGCAGGCCGCCGGAAATGCCACCATAGCTCACGAAGCCAGCTGGGGCGTAGTTCCATTCGCGGGACAGATAGTTGAGCGCGTTCACGAGCGCCGGGGGTGGAGCGTAGTTGTACTCCGGCGTCACGAATACGAAGGCGTCGGCGGAGCTCACGCTCTCGGCCCAGGCCTTGGTATGGGCATGACGATAGTTCTGCTTCATCGGGTGCTCGGGCTCGTCGAAGACCGGCAGGTTGAACTCCGCCAAGTCGACCAGGACAGGCTCGAACTTGCCATGCTCGGCCGTATAGTCGCTGAACCATTGGGCGATGCTGGGCCCGATCCGGCCCGGACGGGTGCTGCCGATGATGATGTGAAGCTTGGGCTTCATGACATGTCCTTGGTTTGCATTCGATGGGCGGAACCATTAAGTTCCGTTTTGTAACCGAGGCTCATTAAGTAACTTCCTGAGCGCCGCGCAAGGAGGCACTTTCATGTCACCCAGTCACATCCATGTTCCCACTGACTGCCGGACGGTGACGGAGATCCTGTCGCGCGTCGGCGACAAGTGGAGCGTCCAGGTCGTGGTCCAGATGGGCGAAGGCCCTAAGAGATTCAATGAGTTACGCCGCTCCGTGACCGGAATCTCGCAGCGCATGCTGACCCTGACGCTGCGCGGATTGGAGCGCGACGGGCTCGTCACGCGCACCGTCTATCCGACCATTCCGCCCCGAGTGGATTACCAGCTCACAGGGCTGGGTTGCTCCCTGCTCAAGACTGTGCGGGGCCTGGGGGAGTGGGCGATCCAAAATCGGGATGAGATACTGGAGGCGCGGCGACGCTTCGACGAGGGAGATGCCGGCGCGGGAGCCAGCCATCAGCGGCCCGACGCGGCTTGAGGAGCGGCCCGGTGTTCCAGGATTTCCCAGAGGGCCCGATCATGGAAGGTCACGATGGCCCCATCGGCGCCGATCTCCCTCATCTCGTCTGCGGTGAGCCCGGTCAGCACGCCGAAGGAGAACAGGCCTGCCGCCTTGGCGGCCCGCATGCCTGACGGGGAATCCTCGAAGGCGACGGCCTCGTTGGCCCGAATGCCGAGACGCTCCAGGGCCGTGAGATAGGGCAGGGGATCGGGCTTGCCGCGCTCGACCTCTTCAATGGTAACCTTGACCTCGAAACGATCCGTGATGCCCAGGATATCCAGGATATGGGTCGCGTTCAGAAGCGGAGCATTCGTCACCAGCGCAATCCTGACGCCATGATTGTTCGCCCAGTCGAGCAGTTCGATCAAGCCCTCCAGAGGCTTGAGCTCGCGCGCCAGCCGGCGAAAGGCGGCCTCCTTGCGCTCCGCATAAGCTTCGTGCTCTTCGACCGGCAGGTGGGGCAGGTGGGGCAGGAGGGAGGCGAAGATCGCCTCATTGGTGTGGCCGATGATCGAGGTGCGATAGATCTCCTCGGTGATGTCGACGCCCTCGGCTTTCAGAACCTCGGCAAAGGCCTCCAGGTGGACAGGATCGCTGTGCACCAATGTTCCATCCATATCGAAGATCAAAGCTTTGAGCATCGGGACGTCTCTCAACAAATGTCGGGTCTCGAGGCGAGGGAATAGACCGCTTTGCCCCGGAAGGCACCCCGTTGGAATTGCAACCCTGCTCTATAGATAATCGAGGACATGATAAACCGTATAAAGCGTGATCCCACCGATGATTGTCAGCCTTTCCCGCCCATCCGACGAGATATCCCGATGCGGGTGATCGACAAGCTCAGGCTTCTTTATGAGGGCGATACACAAGAAGCGCATCAGTTTCGCTATGCACTCTTGGTCTTCGACGTAACGACGATCCTTTTCATCATCGTCACCTCCTTCCTGCCGCGCTCTCCGGCCTTCGAGTGGATGGATGTGATCATCGGTCTGATCGTTCTGGCCGATTTCTCGGCCCGCCTCGCTATCAGCCGCACGCCCTGGCGGGATCTCGCCCATTGGACGACCTTGGCGGATGCCGCCGCCATCGTGTCCTTTCTCGCGCCGGTGGTCGGGGAGGGCATCGGATTCCTGCGGATCCTGCGGACCATGCGCCTGCTGCGAACCTATCAGCTGCTCGCCCGCCTGCGCGCCGACAGCGTTTTCTTCCGACGCAACGAGGATCTGATCATTGCCACCGTCAATCTCGGCGTCTTCATCTTCGTCATGACCGGCTTCGTCTACGAGACGCAGCGTTGGACGAATACGAAGATCGGCAACTACATCGACGCCCTCTACTTCACCATCGCGGCGCTCACCACCACCGGCTTCGGCGACATCACCCTGACGGGAACGCTGGGACACCTGATCTCGGTCGTCATCATGATCTTCGGCGTCACGCTCTTCCTGCGGCTCGTGCAGGTGTTGCTGAGGCCCGACAAGGTGCGCTTTCCATGCCCTGTCTGCGCATTGCAGCGCCACGACCGTGATGCGGTGCACTGCAAGGCCTGCGGCGCCGTCCTCAACATTCCGGACGAGGGAGCGATCTAAAGGCGTTATGCATTCGGAATGATGGCCACGCCGCGCTGTGTGGTGAACGAGACCGACACGGGTGTACCCGGAGCAATCGGTTCCTTGCGTCCGTGTTGGACGACGAACAGGTTCCCGATGGTGCTCTCCACCTCGTATTCCACCTGAGTGCCGAGGTAAGAGGCCTTGCGCACTGTGCCGGTCAGGACGCCGGAAGCGGACTCGTCGAGCACAATCGCATCCGGCCGGACGGCGAGTTTGACAGGCCCTTGGCCGGCGTTTCTGTGGGGAAGCTGGAGGCTGAAATTCCCGATGTTCACCTGCGCCATCAGTCCTGTGACGCTCACGAGGTCACCCGAGATGATGTTGGCATCGCCGATGAAGTCCGCGACGAACAGGTTGGCCGGTTCCTCGTAAAGCTCGCGCGGCGTGCCAGTCTGGGCGATGCGGGCATTCGACATAACGATGATGTGGTCGGAGACGGCGAGCGCCTCTTCCTGATCGTGCGTCACGTAGGCGACGGTGAGGTTGAGGCTCTGCTGCAGCTCGCGGATATCCTCACGCACGCGGCGGCGGAGCTTCGCGTCGAGGTTGGAGAGCGGCTCATCGAAGAGCAGAACCTGCGGCTCCAACACGAGCGCGCGAGCCACTGCCACGCGCTGCTGCTGTCCGCCGGAGAGCTCGGAAGGCGCACGCTTCTCCAGGCCTTTCAGGCCGATCAGTGACAGCTTCTCCATGGCCATCTCATAGGCGTCCTTCTTCGAGACGCCCTGCACGGAGGGACCATAGGCCACGTTCTCCAGCACCGACATATGCGGGAAGAGCGCGTAGGACTGGAACACCATGCTCACGTCGCGGTCGGCGGCGGAGAGGTTCGTCACGTCGCGCCCGCCGATCAGGATCTGCCCCTCGCTCGCCATCTCGAGCCCCGCGATCATGCGCAGTGTCGTGGTCTTGCCGCAGCCGGAGGGGCCGAGAAGGGTCACGAGCTGGCCCGGTTCGATGGTGAAGGAGACATCGTCCACGGCGGTGACGCTGCCATAGCGCTTCGTCACATTGCGGAATTGCACCGAAGCCGCCTGCTTCTTGGATGCAACGGGGCGCGACAGGGAGTGGATGGAGGACATCTTGTTCATGGGACCGCCTGCACGGCAACGGGTGAGGGAGCGGTGCTCGCGCTGCGGCGCCCGAGACGCCGCTCGCCGACGGCCAGCTGGATCGCCACGATGGCGAGCAGCATGACGAGGATGAGCACGGTGGAATAGGCAATCGCGAGGCCGAATTCGCCTGCCTCGACGCGGCCGACGATATAGGTCGTGGCCATGTTGTACTCGGCGGTGACGAGGAAGATCACGGCGCTCACGGCCGTCATGGCTCGCACGAAGGAATAGACGAGCGAGGCGACGATGGCCGGCCGCAGCAGCGGCAGCACCACGCGGCGCATGGTGGTGGCAGAGCGAGCACCCAAGGTGAGCGAAGCCTCATCCAGGCTCTTGTCGATCTGGCTTAAGGTAGCGATGCCGGAGCGCACGCCCACCGGCATGTTGCGGAACACGAAGCACATCACGAGGATGAACCCGGTTCCGGTGATCTCGATGGGCGGCACGTTGAAGGCGAGAATGTAGGACACGCCGACGACGGTGCCGGGAATCGCAAAGCTCAGGAGCGTCCCGAACTCGAAGGCGCGCTGCCCCGAGAACCGCTGGCGGGTGAGAAGATAAGCGGTGAGGAGTCCGATTGCTGCGGTCAGCGGCGCCGAGAGCGCGGCCACCTTCACGGTTGCGAAGAACGAATCCCAGGCCGAACCTGAGAAATAGAACCCCCAATCGGCACGCTCGACACGGAAGGCGGTGAGGAAATGCTCGAGGGTCGGCGTGTAGTCGCGGCCCATGGAGCGTACGAAGGCGCCGATCACGATGATCGCGTAGACGGCGACGGTAAAGAGCGCCCAGGGGATGGCTGTGAAGTAGGAGGCCAGCGCCACCCGTCGCGGCAGCGGCAGCGGAATGCCGGCGTCGCCCTTGCCGGTGACCGTCGTATAGACCTTCTTGCCGAGCCAGGCATGCTGTAGCCAGAAGGCCCCGAGCGTGAACGCGAGCAGGATGATCGACAGCACGGCCGCGCGGCCCTGATCCTGCTGCGCTCCGACGACGGCGAAGAAGATCTTGGTGGAGAGCACCTCGTAATTGCCGCCGAGCACCAGCGGATTGCCGAAATCGGCCAAGCTTTCCACGAAGCCGAGAAGGAAGGCGTTGGCGAGACCCGGGCGCATGAGGGGCAGCGTCACAGTCCAGAAGGTCGTCCAGCTCTTCGCACGCAGCGTCTGCGAAGCCTCTTCGAGCGTCGGGCTGATGCCCTGCACCACACCGATGAGGACGAGGAACGCAATCGGCGTGAAGGCGAGAAGCTGTGCGATGAAGACGCCGGGCAGCCCGTAGATCCAGCGCGAGCGCGGCACGCCGAACCAGTCCCACAGGACGGTGGAGAGCGCTCCCGAGCGGCCGAAGAGCAGGATCAGGGCCAGGCCGATCACGAAAGGCGGCGTGATGATGGGCAGAACGCTCATCACGCGCAGGAGCTTCTTGAAGCGGAACCCCGTCCGCGTTGCGATCAGGGCGAAGGCGAGGCCGAGAGCCGTGGTGCCGACGCCGACCAGCAGCCCGAGAAAGAGCGTGTTCCACGCTACGCCGCAGCGCAGGTCGCTCGACAGGCAATCCAGGCCCCATATCGACCGGTCCAGGAACTTCACGAGGAATTCGTAAGGGGCGAAGTTGCCGCTGTTGTCGGCAAAGGCGCTGGCAAGAATGGTTGTGACAGGGAAGAACACGAAGACGATGATCAGCGCAATGACGACACCGATGGAGGAGGTGACGAAGGCATCGCCCCGGCACCAGCCGTGCGCCGCAAGTCCGTGGCAGAGGATGATAAGGAAGGCGATCGAGGTTAGGGCCGCGCCGTAGCCCATGCCGGCCTGGCTCGGTCCCGGCTCGTCGAAGAGGCTCTTCAGGACGTCCACGGTCCAGCCATTGAGGCCGATGGAAAACCCTTGCAGAATAACGAGGATGAGGCCGAGAAGACCCGCTGCAATGAGCCAGTTGCCGTTGGCTTGGGCCGAGGGGCGGATGATTGGGACCAAAGCCGTGCATAAAGGCGCCAGGATCGGCAGGAGCCACCACGCGTCCTTGAGGCCGTGAAGCAGGGCCGATTCGCTGACGAAATAGTCGGCGAGGGTCGGGACGGCAGTACGGTCGAAGCCGTACCAGGGTAGGAGGGCAAAGCCGACCCAGCCCAGAATGATCCAGCCAAGGGTTGCCCGTGACATCTTCTGTTCTCGCCTCAAGACCGTTGTAGAGCCCAGTCTTCACTATGATCAGGGTATCGGTGCGCATTGGCAAAGCGGCATGCCGCTTTGCCAATGAATGTTTTTGGCTCAGCCTATTTCGGCAGGTTCTTCACCTCGTTGTCCCACTTGGACAGGAGGCGCTTGCGCTCGGTCGAGGAGCCGTATTTCGCAAAGTCGAAGTTGATCAGCTTGATATCGGTGAGCTTCGGCGCTTGCGGCGGAACCGGGGTGTTCTTGTTGGATGGCACCTGATAGGACTTGGCGTCTGCGCCGAGCTTCTGCGCATCAGCGGTCAGCGCCCAGTCATAGAACTTCTTGGCGCTGTCCAGATTCTTCGCGCCCTTGATGATTGACATGGAGCCGATCTCGTAGCCCGTGCCCTCGCAGGGAGCGACGACCTTTACCGGCGCTTTGTCGACCACCATCGTCACCATGTCGTGCATGAAGGTGATGCCGGCCGTGGTCTCGCCGAGCGCAACGGCTTTGGCGGGAGCAGCACCCGACTTGGTGTATTGATTGACGTTCTTGTGCAGAGCCTTGAGATATTCGAAGCCTTTGTCCTCGCCCATGATCTGCACGATGGTGGCGAGCAACGTATAGGCGGTGCCGGAGGAGTTCGGGTCCGCGACCTGGACCTCGTCCTTCAGCTCGGGCTTGAGCAGGTCCGCCCAGCATTTCAGCTCAGGAATCTTCTTCGATTGCAGGAGTTCCGTGTTGTAGCCGAAGCCGAGCGCGCCGGAATAGATGCCGACGGTGCGGTTCTTGGACTGCTCCCACTGGCGCACGGCCCAGTCCTGCAGCTCACCCATCTTCGGCGATTTGTATTCTTCGGTCAGTCCTTCTTCGGCCGCCTGCATGTGCGGGTCGCCCGTGCCACCCCACCAGATATCGGCGCGGGGATTGGCAGCCTCGGCTTTGACCTGAGCATAGATCTCGCCCGAGCTCTTGCGGGTCATGGAAACCTTGATGCCCGTCTCGCGCTCGAAGGCGGTCGTCATGGCGCGGCACCATTCTTCCTGTACGCCGCAATACATGACCAGCGCGCCCTGAGCCTGGGCCGCTCCCGCGGACATGACGGACAGGGCCGTCATGGTGCCCGCCAGCATGGTTGCGGCAACGAAAGTCTTCTTCACATTCATTCTATCCTCCCATGATGTTATTTTTATTGATTGGTCGGCTAAGCTCCTCCCATTGAGACGGCGGGTCAAGAGCCTAGCCGGTGCTTCAAATCTGAATCTTTAGAATAAGATGCCGTCTTCACGGTTCCTTCGAGATCCCGGTTGCGGTTGTTAGCTCATCCGCCAGTTCAGGCGTGCAGGCCAGAACGGGATTGCCCTTCCTGAGGCCGTCCTTGGCTAAAAAGTTGTTGGTCCAGCCGCCCGCTTCTTCGATGATCAGGAGACCGGCCAGGGCATCCCAGGAATTGATGTGGAGCTCGCAATAGGCATCGATGCGGCCGTCCGCTACGTAAGCCAAGCCAAGCGTTCCGGATCCCGCGCGGCGCACATTGGCGCCGGCCGTCTTCAGCTTGTCGACGACGGCGATATAGGGCTCAGGCGGCAGGCGTGATGACCAGCCTGCTTCAACGGTTGCCTGGTTCATGTCGGCAAGGCCGCTCACCCGGATCGTCTCGCCATTGAGAATGGCGCCTCGGCCCCGTTGAGCCGTGTAGAGCTCGGCATGCATCACATCATAGATCACGCCGATCTCGACCCGGCCCTCGCGAACGAAGGCGATGGAGATGGCGAAGTGCGGGATGCCGCGGGCGAAATTTGCTGTGCCATCGATGGGGTCCACCACCCAGACGTCGCGCTCGAAGGAGCCGCCGCCTTCTTCCCCGAAAAAGGAATCGCCGGGAAACAGCTCGCTCAGGCGGGTCCGGATCAACTCCTCCACCTCCGCATCGGTGGCGGTGAGGAAATCCTGCGGGCCCTTGAAATCCGGCCGCTGCGAGCGCGGCCGCTCCAGGAAGCGCTTGCGTGCCAGCACGCCCGCCTCACGGGCAATGGCGCAGGCGGCGGCAAATCTCATGTCCAGGCTGTCTGTCGTCATCGCGTTGGGGCGTCCTTCTGGATCAAAATCAGGGTTTCCACTGTTATGAGGCGGTCATAGATCTTTGAGAGGATGGAGACTCGTATGGGACCGGAGGCCTGCGGCCTTCCAGTCCTTTGTGAATTCCCCCTTTCTTAGCCGGCTCAAATCATCTACGTTGCAAACTATCTTGCTAGGAATTCTACTCTCGTCGAATGACCCGGATCCCCAAAGAAGAACTCAGCCAGGTTGCAGCGCTCCCCTTCCGGATCAAGGACGGAAAGATCGAGGTGCTCCTCGTCACGTCGCGTGAGACCAAGCGCTGGCTGATTCCGAAGGGTTGGCCCATGAAGGGTAAGAAGCCACACAAGGCGGCAGCGCAGGAGGCGGAAGAGGAGGCCGGCGTCAAGGGCGAGATCATGAACAAGCCCCTCGGCTCCTACGATTACTGGAAACGCCGGGCCGCGCATTTCGATCTGTGTCGCGTCAACGTCTATCCGCTCGAGGTCTCCAAACAGCTCAAGTCCTGGCGTGAGAAAGGGCAGCGTCAGGCCCGCTGGTTCGAGGTGGAGGAGGCGGCGCATCAAGTTCTGGAACCGGCGCTTGCCGATCTCATCCGAAGTCTGCCGGAGCATGTACAGCCCCTCGCAGCGGTGGGGTAATGGGCAGTTTTTGCAGCGTTTGAGGGAACACACAGCCCGTCACGAAGTCTTTCCTCTGACGAAGCGGTCAAGCGGCGGAGCTTGACCATTTCTCGGCATGTGAGGAGATTTCGATGAAGGCGCTTGTTTGGCATGGCACCACCGATATCCGTTGCGATTCGGTTCCCGATCCACGGATCGAGCATCCGCGCGACGCGATCATCAAGGTGACGAGCTGTGCCATCTGCGGCTCGGATCTTCACCTCTACAACCATTTCATGCCGGGCATGAAATCCGGCGATATCATGGGCCATGAGTCCATGGGCGAAGTCGTCGAGGTCGGTGCCGAGGCCAAAGGTAAGCTCAAGGTCGGCGACCGGGTGGTGGTCCCCTTCACCATCATCTGTGGTGAGTGCGAGCAGTGCAAGCGCGGCAATTTCTCGGTCTGCGAGCGGACGAACCGCAACGGCCATATCGCGGCCAAAGCGTTCGGCCACACGACGGCGGGCCTGTTCGGTTACACGCACCTGACCGGCGGCTATCCGGGCGGGCAGGCCGAGTATCTGCGCGTGCCCTTTGCCGATGCCACGCACATCAAAGTGCCGGATGGCATCCCGGACGAGAAACTTCTCTTCCTCAGCGACATCTTCCCCACAGGTTGGCAGGCGGCCGTCCAGTGCGACATCCAGCCGACCGACACGGCGGCGATCTGGGGCTGCGGACCCGTCGGCCAAATGACAATCCGCAGCGCCATCCTGCTCGGGGCGAAGCAGGTCATCGCGATCGACCGTATCCCCGAGCGTCTCGTCATGGCTGAAGCCGGCGGTGCGATCACAATCAACATCGATGAAGAGAGTGTGATCGAGCGCCTCAACGAACTCACCAACGGCAAGGGGCCCGAGAAGTGCATCGACGCGGTCGGAATGGAGGCGCATGCAACCGCGACGCTCGATTCCATGTACGATCGCGTGAAGCAGGCGACGATGATGGAGACCGATCGTCCGCATGTGCTGCGTGAAATGGCCTATGTCTGCCGTCCCGCCGGGACGCTCTCGATTCCGGGCGTTTATGGCGGCTTGCTCGACAAGATTCCCTTCGGCGCGATCATGAACAAGGGACTCACCATCCGCACAGGCCAGACGCATGTGAACCGCTGGACCGATGATCTCCTGCGTCGCATCGAGGAGGGGCAGATCGATCCGTCCTTCGTCATCACGCATACGGTGTCCCTCGATGAGGGGCCGGAGATGTACAAGGTCTTCCGTGACAAGCAGGACGGCTGCATCAAGGTCGTTATCAAACCCTGACAGGTGAGGTCATGCGCTACGAAACTGAAAGAACGCGCCGCCGTGGTCACGCCGGCACGGCAACCGATACCCTGGCCCGCGGGCTCGGCCTGTTTTCCATCGCTCTCGGCATTGCCGAAGTCACAGCGCCTCGTGCACTGGCGCGGGCGCTCGGCATGAAGGGGCAGGAGGGGCTGATCGCAGGCTATGGCGTGCGCGAAATTGCGACCGGCATCGGCATTTTGGCGTCAAAAGATCCGACGCCTTGGATGTGGGGGCGTGTCGCCGGAGATGGGCTTGATCTTGCAACGCTGGCAACGGCTCTCGAGGGCAGCAATCCGAAGAAGGGCAATGTCGGCATCGCCATGGCGGCCGTGGCCGGCGTGACGGCGCTCGACGTCTATTGCGCCCAGACCCTGAGCCGCGAAAGCCCGCATCCGCTGCCGCCGATGCAGGATTATTCCGACCGCACCGGTTATCCGCGTGGAATCGAGCAGAGCCATGGCGCGGCACGGGATTTCGAGGTGCCGAGGGATTTCCGGACGCCCGAGGCGCTGCGGCCCTATACGCAACCGGAGCCGCCTCGACATCCTCAGCCGTCCATGTAACTTGGCGGCATGATCAAGCCGCAGGTTTTCACCATTGGATACGAGGGAGCGGACGTGGACCGCTTCCTCACCACCTTGAAGGATGCAGGCGTCGCGGCCCTCGCAGATGTGCGCGCCGTCGCGCTCTCGCGCAAGCGCGGTTTCTCCAAATCGGCTCTGCGCGATGCCTTGGCGAGCCAGAACATCGGCTACCAGCATTTCACCCAGCTCGGCACACCGAAGGAGGGGCGCCAGGCGGCCCGGGCCGGTGACGGCGACTTGATGCGCCGGATCTATTGCGACGAGGTTCTGGCAGCCGAACCGGCTCAGGAGGCCTTTCGGGAGCTGGAGGCACTGGCCCAGGCCCGGCCGATCTGCCTTCTCTGCTTCGAGTGCGATCCGGCCAATTGCCACCGCCGCGTGCTGGCGCAGCGACTCGCCGAAAGAGGCTTCGAGATAGTGGATCTGACGATTCTCTGACGCTACAAGGTCAACGATGGACAGAGGGGTCAGGGGAGTCATGCAGGCGATCGTCACGGCGGTGAGCAGTAGCCCCAGGCACAGTTTCAGCAAACCCCTTCGGAACGTCATCCGCCTCCTGGCCGGTCTCGGCGTCGAGGGTGATGCGCATCTCGGCACCACGGTCAAGCATCGCTCACGGGTGGCTAAGGACCCGAGCCAGCCGAACCTGCGGCAGGTTCACCTGATCCATGCCGAACTGCACGACGAACTGCGTGAGGCGGGCTTCAACGTGTCCGCGGGCGACCTGGGCGAGAACGTCACCACGCGTGGCATCGATCTCCTCGGCCTGCCGGCAGGCGCCCGCCTGCGCATCGGGGAGAGTGCCGTGATCGAGGTGACGGGGCTGCGCAACCCTTGCATCCAGATCGATCGCTTTCAGAAAGGTCTCATGAAGGCCGTGCTCGGCAAGGACGAGCATGGAAATCTCGTCCGCAAGTCCGGCATCATGGCGATCGTCCTCGAAGGCGGCGAGGTGAGATCGGGCGATGTCATTCGGGTGGAGTTGCCGCCTGGGCCGCACCGGCCGCTCGAAGTTGTATGAAGGCCCGGATTAGGCTGCAACAAAAGTGCGGTTGCCAAGTTGAACGAACTGCACTACTTTAAGCCTAGGTTTAATTTCTAGAGAGGGAGGACTGCATGGCTTCTATCCGCTTGCTGAACGTTCCTCCCATGTCCGGACTTTAGGTCGGACTAGGCGGGGCTCCAAGGCCCGGCAAACCTTATCAAACTTTCACAATTGATGATCTTCGGGCGGCATCGGGCGCTATAGGCTGGCGTTTCCCCTGTCGCTCCTCAAAAATCCGGGGAGAGGTGTGCGCTCCGAGCGCTGCCTGTTCGCTTCCATGAACCAGCAGAAGAAGAGCGGGGACGCCACCCGCGATGTCTTGAAATTCACGTTCGCGCACTGGCGTGAAGAACCGCGTTACGTGGTGCTGATCGTCGTGACCATGATGGTCTCGACGCTGGCCGATGTGTTCATGCCCGTCTTCGCGGGACGGCTCGTCGATGCCATCGCCATGGGCGGCAACGACCGTGAGGCTGCCCTGCACGCAGCGCTCGTCGCCTTCGCCTTTATGACGGGCCTCGGCCTGCTCATGATCGTCATGCGGCATCTGGCATTCTACGGCATCGTGGAGCTGACGCTGCGGGTCATGGGGCGCGTGGCGCAGGATGCGTTTGCCCGCGTCCAGCGCTTCTCGACCGACTGGCATGCCAATTCCTTTGCAGGCTCCACCGTGCGCAAGATCACGCGCGGCATGTGGGCGCTCGACCTCATGCATGACACGCTTCTCCTAGCGTTGTTGCCCTCGCTCACGGTGCTAGCCGGCTCGATGATCGTGCTTGGCCTGCGCTGGCCGGTGATGGGTCTCGTTATCGGGGTGAGTGCGCTCGCCTATATCGTCATGACGGGCTTCCTGGCGACCCGCTACGTGGCGCCTGCGGCACGACTGGCGAATGCTTGGGATACGCGGGTTGGCGGTACCCTGGCCGATGCCTTGAGCTGCAACCCGGTCGTCAAGGCGTTCGGTGCCGAAGTGCGCGAGGACAAGCGCCTCACCTGGGTGCTGGGCAAGTGGCAGAGCCGCACGCGCCGGGTCTGGCAGCGCGGCACCAACAGCGGCACGGTGCAGTTCATCGCCCTGCTCGGCATCCGCGCTGCCATCATCGGCACGGCCATCTGGCTGTGGTGGCGTGACCGCGCGACGCCGGGCGATCTCGCTTACGTGCTCACGACCTATTTCGTGATCCACGGCTACCTGCGCGATGTCGGCATGCATATCAACAACCTGCGCCGTTCGGTGAACGACATGGAGGAGCTTGTCGAGATCCACCGGGAGCGCATCGGCGTGCCGGACCGTGCCGGTGCGAAGCCGATCCGCATCTCGCGCGGCGAAGTCGCGTTCGACCGTGTCACGTTCCACTATGCCGGACACGACACACCGCTCTACTGGGATCTGTCCCTGACGATCCGGGCAGGCGAGCGCGTCGGCCTCGTGGGTCCTTCGGGATCGGGCAAGACGACTCTCGTCAAGCTGATCCAGCGTCTCTACGACGTGACGGGCGGGCAGATCCTGATCGACGGACAGAACATCGCTCAGGCCGAGCAGGCGTCCCTGCGCTCGCAGATTGCTATCGTGCAGCAGGAGCCGATCCTGTTTCACCGCACTCTGGCCGAGAACATCGCCTATGGACGTCCCGGCGCTTCGATGGCGGAGATCGAGCGCGCGGCGCAGCTCGCCAATGCGCATGACTTCATTATGAGCCTGCCCAAAGGCTATTCCACCCTCGTGGGCGAGCGCGGCGTGAAGCTCTCAGGCGGCGAGCGCCAGAGGGTTGCCATCGCGCGCGCCTTCCTGGCCAATGCGCCCATCCTGATCCTCGACGAGGCGACCTCGGCGCTCGATTCGGAATCGGAGGTGCTGATCCAGCAGGCGATGGAGCGGCTCATGGTGGGGCGTACCTCCATCGTGATCGCCCACCGCCTCTCCACGGTGCGGGCTCTCGACCGCATCCTGGTATTCGACAAGGGGCGGATCGTGGAGGAGGGGGACCACCTCACGCTCTATCGCAAGGGCGGCCTTTACCGCCGCCTCTGCGATCACCAGGGAATGGATCTCGCCAAGGGGCCTCGGTCCGACATGGCCGCAGAATAGGCGTCCGGCCAGATACTTGAGGTCTCGCTCACCGTACGGACCTTCGGACCCGAATGTGGATTCCACTTTTGGGTCCGATGCTTTAAGGAAAACTCCATGTTTGAAGTCAAATCCCTCCCGAGTTCCAACAAGCGGGACTTCTATGCCTCCCTCGCTCAGCAGCTCTCCGGACTCCTGGAGGGCGAGCCGGATGCGATTGCGAATGCCGCCAACATGTCGGCCCTGATCTACCAGTTCCTGCCGGATCTGAACTGGGCCGGATTCTATTTCATGCGCGGGCCGGGACTCGTTCTGGGCCCCTTCCAGGGCAAGACGGCCTGCGTGCGCATCGCGATCGGGCGCGGCGTGTGCGGTACGGCCGTGGAGCGCAAGGAATCCATCGTGGTGCCCGACGTCCATGCCTTCCCGGGTCATATTGCCTGCGACAGCGCTTCCCGTTCCGAACTCGTCGTGCCTCTTATCAAGGACGGCAAGGTTCTGGGCGTTCTCGATCTCGACAGCCCCAACCCGAACCGGTTCGACGACGAGGATCGCGAGGGCTGCGAGAAGCTGGCCGAGATCTATCTCAAGGCCTCCGAGTTCCCGCTTTGATCCTCTGAAATGCAGCCCGCCTATATCGACACCTATTACAGCCGCACCGCTGCCACGTCGGAGCACTATCCGCAGGCGAGGGGACGAATCGAGGCGGATGTCTGCATCGTCGGCGGCGGGTTGGCCGGTCTGACGGCGGCTCTGAAGCTTACTCGCAGCGGACGGAAGGTCGTGCTGCTC
Source organism: Microvirga lupini (assembly GCA_000517005.1). Taxonomy (GTDB): domain Bacteria; phylum Pseudomonadota; class Alphaproteobacteria; order Rhizobiales; family Beijerinckiaceae; genus Microvirga; species Microvirga lupini. The sequence continues at coordinate 62,522 of KI912045.1, read as the reverse complement.
GAAGCTCAGCGCGTGGCCTGGGGGGCTTCCGGCCGCAACGGCGGCTTCGTCTCGGCAGGCTATGCCACGGGTCTTGCCGCCATCGAGCGCCGTACGGGGCCTGATCAGGCACGGGAGCTGTTCCGCCTCTCCATGGAGGGTGTGGAGATCGTCCGCAACAATATCCAGGAACTCGGCATCGAGGATGCGCAGCCGGAGCCCGGCATCGCAAAGGCACTGCGATACGATTCACGCGGAGCCTTGCAGGCTGCCAGCGAGCGCCAGCAGCGTGAGTTCGGATTGCAGATCCGTTATCTGCCCCGCGATGAGGTGAGAGCGCTCTTCGTCTCTCCCAAATATCACGAGGCGGTTCTGGACGAAGGCGCCTTCCACTTCCATCCGCTGAATTACGGGCGGGCGCTGGCCCGCGAAGCATCACGGCTGGGCGCCTCCATTCATGAGCACTCGCCGGTGATGGCTGCGGAACTCGACGGTGTACGCAAGATCGTCCGCACGAAGGAGGCCGAGGTTGTTGCCGAGCATGTGGTGTTCGCAACGGGCGGCTATACCGGAGGCGTCTTGCCTGCGCTGAAGCGCGCCTTCCTGCCGATTGCCACTTACGTCTTGTTGACCGAGCAGGCACCGGAACTGGTGCAGAGCGCCATCCGCACGCAGGCAGCCATTCTCGACGATCGCCGGGCAGGGGACTATTACCGGCTCGTCGATGGTGGAAATCGGATCCTATGGGGCGGGCGCATCACCACGCGTACGACTGATCCGCGCGACATCGCAGCCCTGCTCAGGCGCGAGATGGTGACGACCTATCCACAGTTGACCAGTTTGAAGGTGGAGATCGCCTGGTCGGGCCTCATGTCCTATGCACGGCATTTGATGCCGCAGATCGGCCAGTGGAAGCCGGGTGTTTGGTACTGCACGGCCTTCGGCGGCCATGGCATGAATACCACCGCGATCGGCGGTACGGTGATTGCGGAAGGGATTGCGGGCGAGAACGACCGCTACCGCCTTTTCGCACCCTTCGATCTGGCATGGAATGGCGGCATCTTCGGCCGCACTGCGGTTCAGCTCACCTATTGGAGCTATCAGGCCGCCGATGCGGCCAGGGAATTCCGCTCCCGCTGAGAGAGCAAAGGCGATATTAAATTACATTTTGGCGGCAGATGCCACAATCCAAAGGCAGCTGAAGCTGAACGCGAGCGCGATCAGATTCATGAGGTAGGCCAAAGCATCGTTGGCAGGGTGGCGTTTTCCCGATTGTTCCATCGCGCTTCCTCGAAAGCCGGAAG
>KI912045.1:32947-61139 GCA_000517005.1 Microvirga lupini | reverse complement strand
TAGGCTTGCCGCCTGTCCAGATGGTTAACCAATAATTTTTAGTCAGCCACCGATTGTGCCGTGAATCGTGCCGAGACGGCGGCTTTCGCAGGAGCAGTCGTTGCCGCTGGAAAGCGGTTCCGCAATCCAGCACAGGCCTTTCGGCGTCACGCAGGTGGCGCCTTGGCGGGTGTCTGCCCGTGTCCGCTCATAGGCGCGCAGCCGATGCTCGCGGAAATAGGTGCGCTCGTTCGAATGAAAGGGAGCAACAAGATCCGTCTCGGGCAGCGGCTGTTCGCTGTCGGCAGCAAGAGAAAAAGTCGGAAGGACCGATCCAACGAACAAAGCAAGGCAGGCGGCGATGGATGATTTCATTCACGGCTCCCGGGGTCGAATCTGTTCAGCGGATGAAACGATCCCTCCTCGCATCATTGCTTGCCGGCAGGCAACCCCGGCTCTCTCCGGGAGACGATCACAAAACCTGATCACAAATAGAAGTCGCCCTTGGACAACGCAGTCAGGCCTGCGACATTGATCTTGAAATCCGCACTCCTGTCGCCGTTCACGTCGCCCGACACGATGCCGTCGACGAAGCGCAATTCTCCGGCCTTGCCGTGAAATGCGATCTTGCCGATGAAGCTGAAGGCCTGATCGCCTGCGACCTTCGTGTTCGCATCCATGCCTCGCAGATCGATATGGTCGGAGCCGCGCCGGAAGTCCTTGATCGTGTCGACAGCGGATCTGCGGGAATCGCTCGAAGCCTCGAAGACGAAAGCATCCCCTCCGCTTCCACCGATGAGGGTATCCCTCCCGCTCTGCCCATAGAGCTTGTCATTGCCGGAACCACCCTCGAGCGCATCGTTGCCGCTGCGCCCGTAGAGCGTGTCCTTGCCGCCTTCACCCTTGATCGTGTTGGATGCGCCATTCCCACGGAGCGTGTCGCCATAGGCACTGCCGACAAGGCTCTCGATGCTTGAATAAGTATCGCCCGAAGCCTCGCCTCGATTACTTGACGAGGATTGGAGATCGGCCGTCACGGTTGCCTTCGCGGTGATGTAGCTTGCAGCGTCCGTGCCTGTTCCGCCGCTCAGCAGATCTTTGCCGCTTCCGCCGATCAGTACGTCGTTGTCGCTGAAGCCATAAAGCTTGTCATCGCCACCATTGCCGCGAAGCGTGTTGCTGGCCACGTTGCCTTTGATGACATCGCTTGCGGAGCCTCCGGAGGCGTTCTCAATGAGAGAGAGCGTATTACCCTGATAGAGAAGGGCATTGGCGATGTTTCCGGCCGCAAGCTTCGAGCCGTCCCAACGCAGTTTGGCGCGTTGCTCCTGGGACGTGATCGTCCAAGCCCCGGGCTGGAGATCGATGGCAAGCCCGGTGGTGTAGTTGGAGAAGCTGTAGGTATCGGAACCGCCTCCATCCCAGACGGTCAGCAGGATCTGATTGCCGCCGGGAGTGCCCTGGCCGACACCGTCGATGAACATCTCGCCCGTTGTCGGGCTCCAGGAATATGTCGTGTTGCTGGCATGTGTCGCGTAGTTCGCGCCGTAAATGTGCTGAATGGCGGCGATGTCGTACATCATGAGAGACTGGGCATAGCCCCAGGTCTCGTTGGTATAGCCCGTGCTGGTCGAAGCGCCCGCATAGGAGCGGTAGCTCATCACGGTATATTCCATGCTGTCGCGATCGAGCGGCATGTTGCCCTCATGGGCGTGTTCGAGGCCAAGGGCGTGTCCGATCTCATGTACGATGGTGAGATAGGCGTAATTGCCTTTCGCCGGGCTTGCATAGTTGCGGCTGGAATTGTTGACCCAGACATCGCCGCCGGTCGCATCCGTGGTCGGGAAATAGGCCCATGCGGTGCTGGGCAGATCCGATTGCGCGAATCGCAGATCGGCTGACGGTGCACTCGCCCCGCCCCATTCCTGGAAGGTCAGATTGCTGACAGCCGCGTAGAGATTGAGCGCCGAACGCGTAATGGATTGCTGCGTGCCATTGAACGCACCAAACCCCTTCGCCGTTTCACCATCGCCATAGGATGAGCCATAGGAGATGGCAGTGGCAGGAAAGCTGTAGGTCAGATTGCTCGGCACCCATTTGATGTTTCCAAGAACGGCATCAATGTAGGCGTTTCCCGTTGAACTGTATGTCTCGACAGCAGGCATGATTTCAATCGAATAGAGCAGAGATCGGTAAGGTGAAGGTTCGCGCAAGTTCCGGCCGAAGAACGGAATCCGGTCTTGCTTGTGAAGATTAAAAAACGTCTCTTCCAAAAAACTTAATCGGGCCGCCTGACCACACCTTGGCGTAAAGCGTTACAATAAATCATCACACATCATTGGATGGTGCCCCCAGCGAGATAGTTTTCTTTGGCTGATCTCGCGTGAACTACGTCGCTTCGGGCCCATAGAGGAATTTCAGAAGGACTAAAAGCGGATCTGCTTGAATATTGCCTCGTTCGACAACATGCCGCAGGGCAGTATTCTTTGCATGGTCAACCTGAGTGCCGGCTGGCGCAGAGGAACTGCTTCGAAGAGACCCTTGACGCCTCTAGGAAGGACGATGCTCGCTCCGCTGAGTAGGCTTAAGGGGAGTCTGGATTGAAGCCGATCTGCGACTGGAGAGGCGGGGCTGCGGTTCTAGCGCTTTTCCCATTCGCCCTTTTGCCGCGTTTCGCAATCGCCTCCTGGGCCAGGAGGCGAATGTCTTCGAGCCGCCACTCCTCGCTCAGCCATGATCTGCCAACCACTTTGAGAATTTTTTCAAGCGTCGCATAAGGATCGACGATTTCGGGCGCAGTGGCCTCGTTCTTCATAATTGCCCCCTATGCCGGAGGTTTTCCTCCAGTCATTCTCGCCGGAATACCTGCCTGAAGGGCAAGAGTTCCTAAGGCATTAGTATTGCAAAGCTAGAGCCTGAAAGAAACTGCACTTTCGGACAGGTTTCGGCGATGGGAAGAGGGCTGGTGGCCTCCGAAATGCGAGCCCGGTTTTGTCGACCATGATCGTTACAGCTACCTGTTCCGGGACGCCGCGAGATCTTCGTGACAGATCCGGCTTACCCTCCGGTATCGAAACCGATGCCGCGCCATCCGGCCAAGCAAGGGCGCATCATTTCAAACGTGGCACGGTTACACTTGCGACTGCTGGTGCCAGAAAGCCTGCGAGACTAAGATCGAGACGCGCTTCCCCGCCGAACACCGGGCGGGCATCCGATCTGACGACATTCAAGGCGTCTGGTATTATATTGGTAAGATTGACGGAGGAGAAACAACATAACAATGTGCTTTGGAGGGCAGAACAAATGTCGTCTAGAGCCTTTGAGAGAACGATAGAAGCCATCCGCAGCCTTGATCGTGCCAGGGCACCGTCCGAGGTCTGCAAGACGCTGCTGGGATCCGTTCGGCAGTTTGGAGCCGAATACGTCCTGGCTGGCGTCATCCCGATGCCTGGAGCAACCCGGCAGCATCAGATCTCGAGCATCATCCTTGATCGTTAGCCGGAAGAGTGGAGCCGGCGCATCGTGAGCGTGGGCTTACGCTGAGCCCGTCGCCAACTCCCTACTCTCCGGAATCGTGGAGTGGGGTCTGGAGAGCGGTGTCAATACGACCATCATCCAGATGAACCCTTTGTGGTTGCTGCGTTTGGTTCAGCTCCACTTCCGTGTCATGCCGCTCGGGTTGCCGCAACGGATAGGGGATGAAGACGTTGTGGCCGTCACCACTTCATTTGATCGCCGGACTCTGGCTCGCCTCCAGGAAATGCGCGGCAATCGGCGGCGCGTTCTTGCGGAGCCGGAGAGGCTCTCTCAGCGCCTTGCGAGTTAAGCCATGAAGGGATCAAGAATCGTACTGAGCCTAGAGGAGGAAATGATGATCCTGCAGTTCTGGGCACACGGGATAGATATCGCATAAAAGTTCGGTGAGGAGCAACTTCGGGCCGTGCCAGGTTTGGAGGGGGCAATAGCAGCTGTTTCCGAGCTGCCAAAGGAAATTGGCTGGGGAGATGAGCCACGGAAAACATCAAGGCGATACAAAAAGTCTCCTGGTCAAGTCTGAGAGCCACTTCGGGAGTAGCAGCTTTGACAAGGTCCAAGAGAACCCGGCAATACGCCGAGTTCTCGCCTCAATCGCAAGGCTCCAGGTCGCCATGGCATCTGGCACCTCGGTGAGGGATCATCACGACCACTGACAAGCAGCATGGGCTGTGGCGGACCATCGACCAAGATGGCTATGTCCTCAATGGAATCGTTCAGTGCCGCCGCAATGCCAAGTGGCCATGCGCTTGCCGAGGCGCCTGCTACAGAAGCAAGCTGCCCGTCCCGGCATCAGCCCTGCGCAGCGCCATATCCGAACATGGACTTGATCTCTAGAAATTCCTCGAAGCCGAAACGACCCCATTCACGGCCATTGCCGGATTGCTTGTAGCCGCCAAAGGCTGCGGCTGTGTCGCCACGTGAACCATTGATGTGAACCATGCCCGCACGGATGCGCCGGGCAATCCGTCGTGCCCGCTCGATGTCGCCCGATGTCACATAGCTCGACAGGCCATAGACCGTGTCGTTGGCGATCCGAATGGCATCCTCCTCGTCCTTGTAGGGGAGGATCGACAGAACAGGGCCGAAGATCTCCTCCCTGGCGATGCTCATGTCGTTCCGGACATTCGAAAACACGGTCGGCTGCACATAGGTAGCCTCGGTTCAATCCTGCCGGGCGGCCTGGACCTCCCGCTACCAGAGTTGCGCCTTCCTTGATTCCGGCTTCGATCAGGCTCTGAATCCGGTCGAACTGAACCCGGCTGACAACAGGTCCGATGGTTGTCGCGGAAGATTGCGGATCGCCGACAATGGTTTCCTCGGCAATGCGCCGTGCGACCTCGGCAGCCTGCTGCTGCCGGTCGAGCGGCACGAGCATGCGTGTCGGGGCATTGCAGGATTGGCCGCTATTGGCGAAACAGGCGCGCGCACCGTGGGTGACATCGGCCTCGAAATCCGCATCATCGAGCAGGATATTCGGTGACTTTCCGCCAAGCTCCTGATGAACGCGTTTGACCGTATCAGCGGCCGCCTTTGCGACGAGAATTCCGGCACGGGTGGAGCCGGTGAATGATACCATATCGATGTCGGGATGACTCGATATCGCCTGACCTACATTCGGGCCGTCGCCATGGATCAGATTGAAGACGCCCGCCGGCACGCCTGCCTCATGCAGGATTTCCGCGAAGATGATGCCGGAAAGCGGCGCGATTTCGCTGGGCTTCAGCACCATCGTGCAGCCGGCGGCGAGCGCCGGGCCGACCTTGCAGGCAATCTGGTTCAGCGGCCAGTTCCAGGGGGTGATCAGTCCGACCACGCCAATGGGTTCGCGGGTGACAACCACGGAGTTGATGGTTTCATCGAAAGAATAGGTCTTCAGCACCTCAGCGGCGCGCTGGAGATGTCCAAGGCCTGCGGGAACATGCCGGTCGCGTGCGAAGGCGAGGGGGGCTCCCATCTCGACGGAGATCGCCTCGGCAAGATCGTCGGTGCGCCTGCGATAGATATCGATGATGCGGGCGAGCAGATCGAGACGCTGTTCCCGAGTGGTCTGGGCATAGGTGGTGAAGGCCTGGCGCGCTGCAGCGACGGCCCTGTCCACATCGGCGGAACCGCCGGCTGCGATCGTCGCAATGGCTTCTTCCGTGGCAGGGTTGATGACATCGATGTGGCCTTGTCCGACAGGGTCAACCCATTGGCCGTCGATGTAGAACTGATGAAGGTGCTGCATGTTTCAGCTCTCCGCTTTCTAATCTGTCGGCATGTCAGCGCAGCTGGCGCACTGCGGAGCGAATGGCATCCACGATCTGTCCCATCTGATCCTCGTCGATGATCAGGGGAGGTGACAGGACGACGAGATCACCCGAAGCACGCACGAGAACGCCATCCTCATAGCATGCCTGTGCGACTTGGCTTCCCCTTGCGCCGGCCTCACCCGCGCGCGGCGTCAGTTCCACGACGCCGAGAATGCCGATGTTGCGGATATCGGCGATGTGAGGCTCGCCCTTGAGCCCGTGCAGAGCTTCTTCCCATTTCGGAGCCATGGCGGCGGCGCGCTCGAACAGGCCGAGTTCATCATAGACGTTAAGTGTAGCAAGGCCGGCGGCGCAGGCCAGCGGGTGACCGGAATAGGTGTAGCCGTGGAACAGCTCGATGACTTCAGGGGGACCGGCCATGAACGCATCGAACACCGCATCGCTCACGATGACACCGCCCATCGGCACCGCTCCGTTGGTCATGCCCTTGGCGCAGGTGATGATGTCCGGTGTGACGCCGAGCGCTTGAGACGCGAAGGTCCGGCCCAGGCGGCCGAAACCGGTAATGACCTCATCGAAGATCAGCAGAATTCCGTGACGGCTGCAGATTGCGCGGAGGCGATCGAGATACCCGACAGGAGGTGGGTAGACGCCACCGGAGCCGATCACAGGCTCGACGATCACCGCCGCGACAGTCGCCGGATCATTGATCTGCAGCAGCGCTTCGAGCTCATCTGCGTAGCCGGCTCCCGTAGAAGGCTGCCCCTGGGAGAACGCCATCGAGCGGTCGTAGGGCAACGCGAGATGCGCGACATCCGGCAGAAGGGGGCCGAAATCGCGCTTGTGGCGTCCAATGCCGCCGACAGAAAGGCCGCCGAAGCCCATACCGTGATAGCCTTTGGCGCGGCCGATGAGCTTGGTGCGACCGGCATCGCCTCGGGCGCGATGGTAGCCTCGGGCGATCTTCAGCGCCGTATCAACCGATTCGGATCCGGAATTGGTGAAGAACACATGATTCAACCCTTCCGGAGCGACATTTGCGAGACGATCCGCGAGCTCGAAGGTACCAGGATGGCTCATCTTGAACGAGGATACGAAATCGAGGCGTCCGGCTGCCTCGCGGATCGCTTCTACGATGCGCGGCTGAGCATGTCCGGCATTGACGCACCAGAGGCCGGCCATAGCGTCGAGAATCCGCCGACCGTCTGCGGCGATATAATGCATGCCTTCTGCCCCGGCGAACATCATCGGGTTTGACCGAAACTGCCGCATCGCCGTGAATGGAAGCCAATAGGAATCGCCGATATCATTGGTGAGTGGATGTGAGGCAGTCTGAACGGCAGTCATGGAACAGCTCCGGATGGGATGGTCTCAGTCGATCTTGATGAATTTCATCAAGATGAAATACAATCACGATTCAGTCGATTACTGGCTCCTGCGATGCCCGGATCTGGCTTGCGCGTTCCAGGTGGCGGCGTAGAAGGATTGAGGCGATCTCGCGCTCGTCCTTTGCCAGATAGTCGAGGATCTCCATATGCTCGTGGCAATTGACGACCACGCGCTCGAAACCAAACTTCCAGTCGTATTGGGAGAAGCGGCGCAACTGGTTCTGGTGACGGATCGCCGCGTGAATGAAGCGGTTGCCCGATGCTTCCGCGAGGCCCTCGTGAAAGGCGGCATTCATCTCAAAGAAGGTGACGCTTGAGGTTTCCTGCCAGGGGCGCTCCAGGGTCTCTTCATGGCGCCGGCGCATCGCCTCGATCCAGGCTCCTTCGATCCGGAAGCTTGGCTCCAGTATTCCCATGGGTTCGAGCAGGATGCGGAAGCGGTAGCTTTCGTTGCGGATTGCGGCATCCCGCAATCCGGTCAGGAACCGCCAGCCATAGCCGGACTTGCGCTCGACCATTTCTAGCTCCGCCAGCCGGGACAGGACCCGCTGGACGGTCGGCCGGTTGAGGCCATAGCGACGCATGACCTCAATCTCCGAGATCTCCTCCGGCAGATCCCCATTCCGTTGATCTCGGGCAATCCGAACCAGCCACTCCTCATGATCGTCAGAGGATAGAGGTGCAGGTGCTGCAGGGGGCTTTGCAATCAGTTCGACGCCCCGGTTCGGGCGACGCGCGACGATGCCTTGATCTTCCAAGTGCCGCAGAGCTCCCCGCACAGGCGTGCGGGAGACGGCAAGGCGGCGGGCCAATCTGTTCTCGTTGAGCAGCGACCCAACCGGCAATTTGTCTTCGTTTACAAGCTGGACGATGCGGTCGGCCAGATCCTGCTGCAATCGGCTCGGTTGATGCACGTCTAACTTTCCTCTTGATTGTATTCTGTCATGATGAAATACAATAGGTGAAATGTAAACACCAGACCCGATGAGAGGTTTCGTTCATGGCTCCGTCCTGTCCGCTCGTTGAAATTTCCGGCGCTCCACGTGAGCGGGGCCGTCAGTATGGTGAGCAGGCAGCTGACCGGATTCGCCTTGGAATCGAACATTATTCCGCCCAGCTGCGGGCCAACAATCTCTCGGCCGATGATATCTTGGTGCTGGTGCAGCGCTTCGAGCCAACCATCGACAGGTTTGACGCGACCTATCTCGAAGAGATCCGCGGCATCGCGGAAGGCGCTGGCGTTTCGTATGAATCGGTCGTCCTTCTCAATGCCCGGACGGAGATCCTGAAGCTCGCCCAGCGTCCTGCCGATGAACGGCTGATGCCGGACGAGGACCCCGACGGCTGCACCGGGGTCGTGGTCATGCCGGAGGTCACCAAGGACGACCGGCTCATCCATGCCCAGAACTGGGACTGGAAGGCCGAGTGCGCGGACACCGCCGTGGTTCTGAAAGTGCGTCGCGAGGATGGGCCTGACATCCTGACCTTCACGGAGGCGGGAGCGCTTGCCCGGTCCGGGTTCAATGCGGCAGGCATTGCCATCACGGCGAATTATCTGGAGACTGATCGCGATTATCGCCGACCCGGCGTCCCGCTGGCACTGATCCGCCGGAAGGTCCTGGAGCAGAAACAGCTCGCTGCCGCCATGCGTGCGGTCTATGTCACGCGAAAAACTGCGGCGAACAACATGATCGTCAGCCAGGCCAACGGCGTCGCCATCGATTTCGAATGCGCCCCAGACGAGACGTTCCAGGTTCATCCCGAGCGCGGCCTGATCGTTCACGCCAATCACTTCCAGAGTCCGGTTGCGCTCTCCAAGCTGAAGGACACCGGCGTCGCGAATATGCCGGACAGTCTTTACCGGGATATCCGCGTGCGCAACCTGATCGAGCCGCACCTCGGCAGCGTGACCCGCGACACGGTGAAGAACGCGCTGTTCGACGATTTTGAGACGCCCTGGTCCGTCTGCCGCCCGCCACGGAAGAGCCTGAGCGACAATCTCAGTGCCACGGTGGCCATGATCGTGATGGAGCCGATGCTTGGAACCATGGAAGTGGCGATGCTGCCGGCCCTCAACCGCACCTTCACCAGCTATACTCTCGACATGGAGATCCAGCGTCCGAGCACGCAGGTCCATGCCGCAGACAATCCGAGTCCTTCCTACGCGAAGGCCGGTTGAAAGCAGCGATCAACAGCTGCGCACCGCAACGAAGTCAGAGCAGGAACCACCGGGAAACCTGGAGGATGATGATGAAATTGAAGGCCAAAGCCCTCTAATCAGGGTGTATCTCAGGATTGCTGATCGCGACGGCGCTGCCAGCGATGGCTCAGCAATCTACACTTCGCATCTCGCTCAATGCAGACATCCGTGGCACGAATCCCGGCGTCAATCGTGACGACAACACCGATGCGGTTGTCCTGCACGTCGTCGAGGGACTCGTCGCATATGGCGAGAATGCGAGCATCCAGCCGCTCCTTGCGGAGTCCGTTTCCGTTTCGGAAGACGGGCGGGCTTATACCTTCAAGCTTCGCCAGGGCCTAAAGTTCCACAATGGCGCCGGTCTGACTTCGGACGACGTGGCATGGAACTGGAAACGCTACATGGACCCGAAGACGGAATGGCGTTGCCTTGCTGAATTTGATGGTCGCGGCCGTTCGCAGGTCGAAGCCGTCGAAACCCCTGATGCACAAACCGTTATCTTCCGCCTGACAAAGCCAGACGCGCTCTTCCTGGCTACGCTCGCCCGGACGGACTGCGCCATGACGGGCATCGTTCACAAGGACTCCCTCAAGGCGGATGGAAGCTGGGATAAGCCTATCGGCACTGGCCCATTCAAATTCGAAGAATGGCGACGCGGGGAATTCGTGCGACTCTCCAAGTTTGACGGCTATGCCAACAGGGGGGACGGCAAGCCGGATGGCTATTCGGGCTCCAAGCGTCCCCTCGTCGATGAAGTGCGCTTCATGGTGATCCCCGACAGCGCCGCCGCGAAGGCTGCCCTGCTGCGTGGCAATATCGATGTGGTTCCGGACGTGGCAAATGCAGATGTGAAGGAACTCAAGGCCAATTCAGATCTGGGCCTTTCCATTGCGCAGAACATGGGCATCAGCACGCTGCTGATCCAAACGCGCGATCCTTTGCTGTCGAATGTAAAGCTGCGTCAGGCCATCGCTGCGGCGCTTGATACGCCGCAGATCGCGGCGGCGGTCACGGAAGGGCTTGCCAAGCACAACAACTCGGTGGTGCCGCTGGCCTCGACCTATCACACTGCTGCTCACGACCAAGGCTACAAGTATGATCCGGCCGCGGCCCAGAAGCTGTTGCAGGAAGCGGGCTACAAGGGCGAGCCCGTCGTGATCCTCACCAACAAGCGCTATCCGCAGACCTTTGCGTCCTCTGTCCTGATTCAGGCGATGCTGCAATCAGTCGGCATCAATGCGACCCTCGAAGTGCTGGAATGGGGCACCCAGCTCGATCGCTACAGTAAGGGCAATTACCAAGTCATGGCCTTCCCGTATTCGGCCCGTCTCGACCCGGCATTGAGCTACGAATCCGTCATGGGTCCTAAGGACAAGCAGCCGCGTAAGGTTTGGGACAATCCCGAAGCGCAGGCGCTGCTGGAAAAGTCCATGGTCATATCGGGCAAGGGAGAGCGTCAGAAGATCTTCGACGAACTGCATCGCCGGTTCCTGGCCGAAGTGCCATGCGTGATGATCTATAACGGCGTGGAGGCTAGCGCCTTCCGTAAGAACGTGCAGGGCTATAACGCCTCTGTCCTTTCGAAGCCCCGGGCCTGGGAAGTGAAGATCTCCAACTGAGGAGAGTGGAGTCCGATAGGTTCAGTCGCTCATTCGTCGTAGCGGCTGAACCTCAAAAGCCAATTCCGCCTCAAGTGGCCGGATGCGTAGTGATGATGCGACGGAGGAGAGCGGCGTCGCCCGCTTCCAATACGTCGATCGCCATGAAATGCTCCCGGCCCGACTGCTCGATACGCGTATGGATCTTCTACTGTGTGGCAGGAGTGGACGGGCCGCATCCCTGCAATCTCTGCACTAGGTTGACGAGTTCCTAGTTGCAGGAGCCGCATGTGAAAGGCGACATTTGCTTCACACTGCTCGAGCAAGGTGCCGATCCATGGCGAGGCAAGGCGAGCATGGTGCACCCGCGTGGTAACGAACTGACGAAAGGCTAGAGAAGGGACACAACCATGTTGCGCTTCGCGATCAGACGGATCCTTATGGCCGTACCGACCCTGCTCATCATGGCGGTCTCAGTCTTTGTCTTGATCCGCCTCATTCCAGGAGATCCTGCCTCTCTGATGCTGGGCGATATGGCAGATCCCGCGAGCCTGGCCGATCTGCGGCAGCGGCTGGGTCTCGACCAAAGCCTGCCGGTTCAATTCATGATCTGGTTCGGCAACGTCCTGCATGGCGATCTCGGCAATTCAATCACGTCGAGCCAGCCGGTCCTTCCGCTGGTGCTGGATCGGTTCTGGATCAGCGCGAATATCGTTTCCATGGCCGTTCTGATCGCCAGCGCGATCGCAGTTCCGGCCGGCCTCATTGCGGCCTGGCGGCAGAACAGCATGCTCGATCTGGCTCTGGTCGGCACTGCGACGGTCCTTCTGTCTATCCCGACCTTCTGGCTCGGCCTGCTGCTTCTGCTGTTCTTCGGACTGAAGCTCGAATGGCTGCCGGTCGTCGGGTATGTCTCGTTTTCGGAGAGCCCGACGGCGGCGCTGCTCTACATTATCATGCCCGTCATGACCCTGTTCCTGCATGAAATGGGTGTTCTGATCCGCATGTCCCGCGCCAGCACCCTGGAAGTGCTACGGCTTGACTACATCACCCACGCCCGCGCCAAGGGCCTATCGGAAGCTGCCGTGCTGTGGCGCCATGCCTTCAAGAACGCCTTCGGCCCGACCTGGACCCTCATCGGACTCGTGCTCGGCAATTTGCTCGGCGGCATTGCCGTCGTGGAGACGGTGTTCACCATTCCCGGTCTCGGCCGCCTGCTCGTCGATTCCATCTTCGCCCGCGACTATCCTGTCATCCAGGGCTGCCTGCTGTTCGTGGCCTTCATCTATGTGGTCGTGAACCTCATCGTCGATCTGCTCTATCCCGTCTTCGATCCAAGGGTGACTGCGGAATGAGATTGCCCGCTCCTAACGCCATCATCGGCGGCACGATCATCGGGATCGTCATCATCTGCGCGCTGTTCGGGGCCATCTGGACGCCGTTCGATCCGCTCAAGATCAATTTCGCCGCGCGTCTTCAGCCGCCGGGTCCGGTCTACCTGCTCGGCACGGACGAGTTCGGTCGCGATGTGCTGAGCCGCCTCATGGCGGCGGCGGCGACCAGCGTCTGGATCAGCCTTGTCACCGTCGCGGCGGCCGTGACGGGCGGCACGATCATCGGCCTCCTCACCGGTTACCTGCGTGGCTGGACGGACCGCATCCTGATGGCGTTCAACGATGCCCTGCTGGCCTTCCCCGGCATCCTGCTGGCGCTTGGCCTTCTCGCGGTAATCGGCGCGAACAAGTACGGCATCATCCTGGCGCTCGGCTTGGCTTATACACCTTCGGTGGCCCGCGTCGTGCGCGGCGCCGTGTTGTCGCTGCGCGAAAAGGAGTTCGTGGAAGCCTCCCGCGTGATGGGCAATTCCGAGATCTTCACCATGGCCCGGCACATCCTGCCCAACTGCATCGCGCCACTCACCGTTCTGGCGACCTCGATGTTCGGCTGGGTGCTCCTGTCGGAGAGCGCCCTGAGCTTCCTCGGTCTCGGCGTGCCGCCGCCGGCACCAACCTGGGGTAACATGCTCGCCAGCCGCCGCTCCTTTATCGCACAAGCCGTCTGGCTCGGCATCTTCCCCGGCCTGTGCATCTCCTTGACGCTTCTCGGTATCAACCTGCTTGGCGATGCCGTGCGCGACAAGCTCGATCCACGCATGCGCGGAGTCTGACATGGCCGCAATCGAACTCCTGAGTGTCGAAGGCCTGAAGCTCGAGGTCGCACGGAGCGGGCTGGAAGTTGTCAAGAACGTCAGCTTCTCCGTCGCGCCGGGTGAAATCGTCGGTATCGTCGGCGAATCCGGCTCCGGGAAGACGCTCGCCGCCCGCGCGATCATGGGGCTTGAGCCGCCGGCCATCCGACGCACGTCCGGCGCAATCCGGTTCGAGGGCAGGGATGCCACCAAGCTCTCGCCCAAGGAATTGCGGGCTCTTCGCGGCGCCCGCATCGGCATGGTGTTCCAGGAGCCGATGACTTCGCTCAACCCTTCCATGACCATCGGGCGGCAGCTCGATGAAGGCCTGGCGCTTCACCGCAATCTAACCCCTAACGAGCGCCGTAAACTGGTTCTCGATATGCTCACCCGCGTCGGGATCCGTGAACCCGAAGGCGCGCTCACCTCCTATCCGCACCAATTCTCCGGCGGCATGCGCCAGCGCATCATGCTGGCGTCGGTGATGCTGCTCCAGCCGGCGCTGCTCGTGGCCGACGAGCCGACCACCGCCCTCGATGCCGTGGTTCAGCGCGACGTGCTGGAGCTGATGGTTGAGCTGACGCGGGCGCGCGGCACCGCCGTGCTGATGATCAGCCATGACCTGTCGATGGTCGCCCGTTACACCGACCGCATCATCGTCATGTGCAAGGGCGAGATCGTAGAGGAGGGAGCAACCCAGGATCTTCTGCGCCAGCCGAAACATCCCTACACTCGCAAACTGCTCGCCGCGATGCCGCGCCGCCTCCCCCAGCGCCAGATTCAGGACACTGGGACGCCGATCGTCGAGGTTCGCAACCTCGTGATCGAATACGAGGGCCGACAGGGCTTCTTCCGTAAGGAGGCCAGCAAGCGCGCGCTTCATGGTATCGACCTTTCGATCAAGCCGCGGGAGGTCGTCGCACTGGTCGGCGGATCGGGGTCGGGCAAGACCACTTTGGGCCGGGTCATCGCAGGACTCCTCCGGCCCACCGGCGGCGATATCCTCTATGCCGGTCGCTCGATCGTTCCGGGCAGCGAAGGCTGGACAGATTATCGCCTCAACTGCCAGATGGTCTTCCAGGACCCGTATTCCTCGCTGGATCCGCGCATGACCATCGGGGCCTTGGTCGGCGAGGCGCTGCGGCACGTGCCGAACATGAGTCGCCGCGAGAAGACTGAGCGCATCAAAGAAGTTCTGGCCGAGGTCGGCCTTGGCGATACCTATGCCGATCGCTATCCGCATGAGTTGTCCGGCGGCCAGCGCCAGCGTGTAGCGATCGCACGCGCCGTCGTACGCCGCCCGGTCTTCATGATCGCCGACGAGCCGGTCTCCGCGCTTGACGTCACGGTTCGTGCCCAGGTGCTTGATCTGTTCGCGGATCTGCAGGAGCGGCACGGATTCTCGTGCCTGTTCATCAGCCATGATCTCGGCGTCGTGGAGCAGGTTGCAGACCGCGTCATCGTTATACAGGACGGGCGGATCATAGAAGAGGGGGATCGTGACACAATCTTCGACCGGCCACAGCAGCCCTATACTCGTCGTCTGCTCTCTGCAATCCCAGCTCTCGAAACGACTCTAGGCGGCGGCGTTCGGTTGAAATGGCGCTTTGAGGAAGATCCCGATCGCATTGCTGTGAGTGGTTAGGAAAGCATGAGGATTTGTGGGCAGTTAGGCGGCTGCCGATTCTTTTGATTGGGTTCGTTATGTCGCTGTCAGGTTAATGCCACAAGGCCAAAATAGGTCATGATTTGACCACGTTCTTGTTCACCTTTGCCTGAAATTCTACTCGGCCGATGCAGACTTGAACGTTGAAAGGATCATCGTGACTCAGACGCCAGAAAGCAGAGGCACTCCTATCAGCCGCCTCATGATCTCCGGCATTGTCGTCGTTGCCATCGCAGGGTGGGGTGCCTATTTTTACTCGGCTCTCTCATCCACGCAGCTTGAACGGCAGCTGAGTGGACAAACGGCGGCACTGCAGGAATATCAATCTCAGTTTCTGTCGCAACGCCGGAGAGCAGAGGATGGAGCGCGAGAGATCACTAAGCTCCAGGAGAAACTCGCGTCAGCACAGAGAGAAATCGAGCATCTTACGATAAAGAGCAAGGAGACTGAGGCAAGTCTTACGACCGCACATGAGCAATTGGCATCGCTCCAGAAGATTCATGCGCCCCCGGCCCTCGACAGCGCACCGGCGCTACGCGGCGTTACGCCGTTGCCTACGAAGCAGGATGTGCTTGCCGCCCAGGAGGCGCTCACTCAACTCGGATTTGGCAACCTGGAAGCCGATGGTGTCGTTGGACCGACCACACGGCAAGCCATTGAGGAGTTCCAGCGTGTGGTTGGACTCACCGTCACCGGCGAACTCCATGCCCAGACGCTGCAATCGCTGATGCGATCGGCGAAGGTCGTGGCGGCGCAGAGTGAGCGCACCGAATAGGTCCTCCAATTGGCGGTAGCCGCAGATGCAAGATGAGAGTCATAGAGCTAGCGGTACGTGATAAACGATGACGCGATCACAATTTCTTGAACTCGCGGTAAATCCTTGCGCGTTTTGCCGGAAATTCCTGTGGTTGCAATCTCGGACGCTACCTGTGCAACGCAGTTAACCCTCAGGTAACCTCGCCTTGGAAGGTTGCGGGCTCCTCAACCACGAAGGCGAGTGACCTATAGATGAAGAGCATAAGCACGGCTGTTGCGATCATTACCCTCTCGAGCACCTGTGCTCTTGCGCAGACACCACGGGTGATCGGAACAAGCGACAGCTGGAGCGCGTGGAAAGTCTACGAGAACAAGACCGCCGTCTGCTATGTCCATTCCGACGCTTCATCGAAGAAGCCGGAGCACCTCGATCATGGACGCGTGAGCCTGTTCATCCGCCGGCTCAATCGTGGCAAGGTTCGAACCGAGGCCAGTCTTCAGGTTGGCTATGAATTCGCCCCAACGGCGATCCGCATTGCGGTGGATGGTAGGCGCTTCACCATGATCCCACGCGGTAACTATGCCTGGCTGCGTCGCACCGAGCGAGAGGCTGAGTTCGCCCGCGCGCTTGAGAAGGGACGCATGGCGATCGTTGAAGCAACCTCACGGCGCGGCAACAAGACGACCTACAGCTTCCCTCTTAAAGGCTTCCCTGCGGTCATGAAGAAAGCTCGCCAGGGGTGCCGGTGATCATGTCCGCGGCTGGATTGTGGATTGTACCAGTCATTCTCTGCTGCCTGTGGGGAGCTTTTGCTCCGGATGCCTATGCTAGGTCCGGCAAGAATACCAAACCGGTGCTTCCGCGCTTTGTCTCACTCAAGCAGCAGAAGATCAATGTTCGGGTCGGGCCTGGCACGCAATATCCGATCCGTTGGATCTATCAGCAGCAGGGGCTTCCGGTTGAGATCATTGCTGAATTCGGCAACTAGCGCCGTGTCAGAGGTAGCGATGGTTCCGATGGCTGGGTCCATGCAGCGCTCCTGTCCAGAAGGAGAACGGCTCTTGCCAGCCCATGGAGCACGATTAGTATCAATCTGCGAGCGCGCCCGAGTGACCGAGCTGCCGTCGTCGCAAGGCTTCAGCCACGGGTCCTTGTTCGCGTGAAACACTGTGATCGCACCTGGTGCGCTGTGGATGTGCCGAGGCACGATCTCTACGGCTACGTCCGTCAGGTGAAGCTCTGGGGTGTTTACCCGGATGAGATTATTTGAGGCGCGCTTACGGCTTTTCAATCATGTGGGAGAGGGTCGAGTCACTTCTCCGCCATGATTAGGAAGCCAAGCACATTTCGCCCATGCTGCGTCAGCTCACCGATTCGGACAAAACCGCCATATTGGAGTAAGGAGCACCTTCATACCGACCCGATGACAGCACATTGCAACGAGAGGAGACTTCCCAGAATGCCGTTCAGCTCCCGCCTTGCAGGCTCCGTGATCACAATGGCACTGGCACTCAGCCCCGCGACCGGATTGGCTCAAACATCCGGATAGGCGCCGAAACCCAAGCAGCCTGCGTCCAAAGCCCAGCAGGCTCAGCCCCAGAATGACGGGCCTGTGATCGTCCAACTGAAGCCGGAGCCGGCCCAGCCGGATTGGACCAAGGTGTGCGGGAAGGATGAGCGGACGAAGGCGGAGGTCTGCTACACCACGCGCGACTTTGTCACCGACAAGGGGCAGTGGATTTTTGCCGTGGCTGTCTATGATGCCAAGGACAAGAGAGCACAGAAGACTCTGCGGATCCTGACGCCGCTCGGGTTCCTTGTGCCCCCTGGCATTCGGATCACGGTGGACAAAGGCCAGCCGGTCGCCGGCCGCTATGCGACTTGCCTTCCACACGGCTGCTTTGCCGAGGCTAATGTGAAGGACGACTTTGTCACGGCCCTCAAGAAAGGCACGAGCTTGAATGTCAGTGCCCGGAACCAAGCCGGCGCGGTGGTGACGTTTGCCGTGCCGACGGAAGGGTTCGCTAAAGCCTTCGACGGACCGCCCATCGATCCGCAGGTATTGGCCGAGCAGCAGAAGAAGATGCAGGAGGAGCTGCAGAAGCGCTCAGAGGAACTCCGCAAGCGCCTCAGCAGCCAGTCAGGCAATCCGGCCCAAGCTCCTGCTGCAAGTCGCGCCGAGACCGGGCCAAACAATTGAGACTGCCTGCCCTGTAGGTTGGATTGTTCCTCAGATAAATGCCGGCGCAGAAAACGTGAGGCCTCTAAAAAGACAGAGAGCGGTTAACTCTTGCTCCTGAAGTCCGTCCATGATCCACCTCATGTCTGAGCAGGCAAGTTCGTCTTGATGGCGAACCATGCCGAAGAACCCAGTCGATCGGCCGAGTTTTATATCACGACTCGTGCAGGCCCGCGTCGCGCTGTCCGATCCAGTCGGGCCGCAACCGGTCCAGGTTGACAAAGATCGCCCCTACCGTGGCCATCAGCGCCAAAGCGCCCCAGGTGAGTGCATAAACGAGATGGTTGTTGTGGAAGGTGACGACCGTCAGTCCGGCTATGGGCAGGCCGCTTTCGCCGGGAATGCGTTCGGCGTCGATGAAGTAGGGCGCAACGCTGTTCAAGCTGCGTGATGCCGCGATCGCGGCCACGTCGCGTGAGTACCAGCGATCAGATGAGGGATCATTGGCGCGCAAAAATCCGCCGCCCGGCTCGGATATGCGCAACAGACCCGTCACGGTGACGGCCCCCTGGCTCCGCGGTCGCCAGGAGGTCGGGTCGCACTCGGTCGCGGGAACAAAGCCGCGGTTGACGAGGACTGTCGTCCCGTCATCCCGGGCCAACGGTGTCATGACCCAATATCCGCCCCCCAATTCTGTCACGGCCTGGACGAGCGTCGAGCGATCCTCGAGCCAATTGCCCGTCGCGATCACACGGCGGTACTCGTCCGCAGCTGCCGACATGCCAGCCCAACTCTCCGGTCTTGGCGCAGACGTTGGGGCCGCATGAATCCGTGCCTCGACGCGCGCAATCAGGTCGAGCTTATAGGCGCGGCGATGGACCTGCCAGACGGCGAGCGCGGCGAGACAGGCTACAAGCAGGATTGCGGCGATGTCGAAGGCGACCAGCGCCGCGATGCCTTTGCCCGTCAGGGCCTTTGCAGCGCCTCGTGCGGAGACATCGGCATCATGTTCTGATCCATGTGGTACATGACCCATATCGAGCCAACCAGCGTGATGACAACAAGGGTGAGCGTGAACAGCAGGGCGAGGAAGGTCCAGCCGCCTTCCGACTTGGTGTTCATGTGCAGGAAGTAGATCATGTGAACCACGATCTGCACCGCCGCCAGCGCCATGATGACGATGCTGGTCGTGAGCGTGTCATCCAGGATGTTGCCCATCACGAGCCAGAACGGGATGGCGGTCAGGATGACCGACAGGACGAAGCCGGTCATGTAGCTCCTGAACGTGCCCTGCGCGCCGTGAGGATGATGCTCCCCGTGCGCCCCGCCGTGATCTTGCGGCTTCCGGGCAATCCCGGGTTCGGAGACCGTACTCATCGCATGGATCCCATCAGGTAAACGAAGGTGAAGACGCCGATCCAGACCACGTCGAGGAAGTGCCAGAACATGGACAGGCACATGAGCCGGCGCTGGTTAGCCGCGATCAGCCCGCGCTGGCGCACCTGGATCATCAGCGTCACGAGCCAGACGATGCCGAATGTGACATGCAGCCCGTGCGTCCCCACCAACGCGAAGAAGGAGGAAAGGAATGCGCTACGCTGGGGGGTAGCACCTTCATGTATCAGATGTGAAAATTCGTAGAGCTCGATCCCGATAAAGGCTGCTCCGAACAGGCCCGTGACTGCCAGCCAGGCAAGGGTCGGTCTGACCCGCTCCTTGTCCATCTCGAGCATGGCGAAGCCATAGGTGATAGAGGACAGGAGCAGGAGGCCTGTATTGACGGCGACGAGCCGCAAATCGAACAGGTCGGCCCCCGACGGACCCGCCGCATAGTTGCGGCCGAGCACCCCGAACGTGGCGAACAGAGCCGCGAAGATGAGGCAGTCGCTCATCAGATAGAGCCAGAAGCCGAACAGCGTGCCCCCGTCACCGTGGGCATGCTCCTCCTGTTGGTAGAAGACTGGCGCCGTGGCGCCAGGCGGAGGGGTCGTTTCATGCATCGGCTCAGACCCCCCCTGCAGGCTGCGCTATTCTTTGGCTTTCAATCCGGACGACATCCTCGGCCGGGATGTAATAGTCTCGGTCGTAGTTGAACGTATGGATGATGGAGACCGCGAGGAGACCGACGAACGACAGGGCGGCCAGCCACCAGATGTACCAGACCAGGGCGAAGCCGAGCACGGTACTGAGCGCGGCCAGGATGACGCCCGTACCCGTATTCTTGGGCATGTGGATAGGCCTGAAGCCTTGCATGGGCCGGTCGTGACCGCGCTTCTTCATGTCCCACCACGCATCGAGGTCGTGGACGACCGGCGTGAAGGCGAAGTTGTAGGGCGGGGGAGGCGACGTGGTCGACCATTCGAGCGTCCGGCCGCCCCATGGGTCTCCCGTGAGGTCGCGCATTTGCTCGCGTCGGAAAAAGCTGACGACGAGCTGGATCACGAATGCCAGGATACCGGCCATGATGATGAACACGCCGACCGCGGCAACCGTCAGGAAGGGTTGCAAGGTCGTATCCTCGAAATGCTGCGTCCGACGCGTCACGCCCATGAGGCCGAGAATGTAGATCGGCATGAACGTGACCCAGAAGCCGACCAGCCAGCACCAGAACGACGCCTTACCCCAGAACGGGTCGAGCCTGTAGCCGAAAGCCTTGGGGAACCAGTACTGGACGCCCGCCAGCAGCCCGAACACCACGCCGCCGATGATGACGTTGTGGAAATGGGCGACCAGGAACAGGCTGTTGTGCAGGACGAAATCGGCGGGTGGCACCGCGAGGAGCACGCCGGTCAATCCGCCGATCACGAAAGTCGGGATGAAGCCCATCACCCAGATCATCGGCGTCTCGAACCGGATCTTCCCGCGATACATGGTGAACAGCCAGTTGAACACTTTCGCGCCCGTCGGGATCGAGATGATCATCGTCGTGATGCCGAAGAAGGCGTTGACGTTGGCGCCTGCCCCCATCGTGAAGAAGTGGTGCAGCCAGGTGAGCCACGACACGAGGGCGATCACCGCCGTGGCGTAGACCATCGACGTGTAGCCGAACAGTCGCTTGCTACTGAAGGTCGACACGACCTCCGAGTAAATGCCGAAGGCGGGCAGGACGAGAACGTAAACCTCCGGATGACCCCAGATCCAGATGAGGTTCATGTACAGCATTGAGTTGCCGCCGAAATCGTTCGTAAAGAAGCGCGTTCCCACATAACGGTCGAGCGCCAGGAGGGCCAAGGTGGCGGTCAGGACCGGGAAGATCGTGACGATGATGGCGTTGCTGGCAAGAGTCGTCCATGTGAAGACCGGCAGCTTCATCATCGTCATGCCCGGCGCACGCATCTTCACGATGGTGGCGATCAGGTTGATCCCAGACAGCGTGGTGCCGACGCCCGCGATCTGGAGGCCCCAGATGTAGTAGTCGACCCCGACGCCCGGGCTGTAGGCTGCCCCCGACAGCGGGGGATAGGCGAGCCAGGTCGCCCGCGAGTACTCACCCACGAACAGGGACATCATGGTGAGGACGGCGCCTCCCGCCGTCATCCAGAAGCTGAAGTTGTTCAGGAACGGGAAGGCCACGTCGCGCGCGCCGATCTGCAACGGCATGATGTAGTTCATGACCCCGGTCACGAAGGGCATGGCCATGAAGAAGATCATGATCGTGCCGTGGGCGCTGAAGATCTGGTCGTAGTGGTGGGGAGGCAAATAGCCCTCCGCTGCCCCGACCGCCAGCGCCTTCTGCGTGATCATCATGAGCGCGTCGGCGAAGCCGCGCAGCAGCATCACGATGGCGAGAATGATGTACATAATGCCGATCTTCTTGTGATCGACGCTCGTGAACCATTCCCGCCACAGGTACCCCCACTGGCCGTACCAGGTGACGGCGCCCACAAGCGCCAGGCCGCCCAAGGCCACGACGATGAAGGTCACCACCAGAATGGGCTCGTGGTAGGGGATAGCCTCCAGCGTTAGGCGCCCGAAGATGAATTGCTGGAGATCGAGGTTCGAGAACATGCGGATGCTCGCTCCAATCAGTGCTGGTGGGGCTCAGTAGGGCGGTTGTTCAGTTGGGCTGGCGCGGGGCCACCCTCCGGGCGGGGAGGGGCATTGCCCTGCGGAGTATTCCCCTGCCCTTCTCCGGGCTGGTCGCGAGGCATCACGCCTTCGGGCTCTTCGAGACTCCTGGGTGGACGGTCGGAGGCCGGGAAGGTCGCCCCGGACGGCTCGTCACCACCCTCCAGGCGGCGGCTATCGTAATCGAGCCGCCTGCGGTTTGCCTCGCTGTCGGCAACAGCGCCGCCCATTCTGTCGATGTGGTGCATCTCATACACGCACATCTGGCCCGGGGTGACGCACAAGCCGACAATAGCATCGAAGAGGCCACCCTCCACCGAGCTGAAATAGCGAACCGGCTCCGCCTCGCTCGGCTTCTCAAGTTGGAGATAGACCTCGCGGTCGAGGGGTGCTCCGGCGGCCTTCGCCTTCGCCACCCACTCGTCGAATCCCGCTTGCGTGAGGCTTCGGAAGCCGAAGTTCATGCGTGAGAATCCGGATCCGCTGTACATCCCCGATATGCCGGTGAAGTCCCCTTCCTCGTTCATGACGGCATGGAGCTTCGTTTCCATGCCCGGCATGGCGTAGATCATGCCTGCGAGGGCGGGTACGTAGAACGTGTTCCACACGGAGGAGGACGTGATCTTGAAGGAGATCGGTATGTTCACAGGCGCGGCCATCTCGTTCACGCTTGCGACGCCGTACTCGGGATAAATAAACAGCCATTTCCAATCGAGCGCGACGACCTCGACCGTGAGGGGCTTTGCGTCGGCAGGCACGGGCTTGTTAGGCGCGAGGCGAGCAAGCGGTCTGTACGGGTCGAGCGTGTGCGTGCTGATCCAGGTCATGGCGCCCAGCGCGATGATGATGAGCAAGGGCACGGTCCAGATGACCACCTCGAGCTGAGTCGAGTGGTGAAAGTCCGGGTCATAGGTCGCGTCCGTGTTCGATGCACGATAACGCCACGCGAAGATGAATGTGAGCGCGATCACCGGCAGGATGACGAGCAGCATGAGCGCGGTGGACGCGATGATGAGGTTGCGCTGCTGGACCGCGACGTCGCCGGAGGGATCCATGACGACCATGCCGCAGCCGGCGAGCAGTCCCGAGGCGGCGATGAGCGCCAGGGCGCGGAGGGACTTGCGCCTGAGAGATCCGTCCCTTGGGAATCCGTTAGGGCAGCGAGGCGCTTTCTGATGAATCGAATGCATCGGCTTCTGCATGGTTTAGACCTGCCGGATTTCCGAGCGGGACAGGCTGAGCGCCACGAGGGTCGTGACCGCCCCCGACAGCAGGTAGAGGCCAACGCAGGCGAGGCCGTAACGGGCCGACAGGAATAGGACGATCAGCGGCGCGAAGCCCGCTCCGAGCAGCCAGGCGAGGTCGTTGGTGAGGGCCGCGCCGGTATAGCGGTAGCGCTGCTCAAGTTGCGACGTCACTGCGCCTGACGATTGTCCATAGGACAGGCCGAGCAGCGCGAAACCGGCATTGACGTAGATCGTCTGGCC
Organism: Microvirga lupini; assembly: GCA_000517005.1. Classification (GTDB taxonomy): domain Bacteria; phylum Pseudomonadota; class Alphaproteobacteria; order Rhizobiales; family Beijerinckiaceae; genus Microvirga; species Microvirga lupini. Next base: position 37,840 of record KI912045.1, on the reverse strand, counting down.
AATCGCGTTCTCCTCGATGATCAAGGGAGCGATGGTGCTGCAAATGGCGAAGACGGCGATGAGGCCAGCCGAGATCAGGAGGAGCATGCGGCGGCCGATCTGGTCGGCAATCAGGCCCGAAGCCAGGACCGCGCCCGCGCAGATAAAGGCGCCGGAGCATTGTATCATCAGGAACTCGCCTGCCGAACGCTGAGTGAACAGGGTGATCCAACTGATGGGAAACACGGTAACGAGGTGGAACAGGGCAAAGCTTGCCAACGGGATCAGCGCGCCGACGACGAGAACACGCGCCTGGGTCCGGATCAGCGGAATGATGGGTGAGGGTTCGAGCCGCCGCCGTTCGAGAAGGCGCGCAAATTCTTCAGTGGCCACGAGCCGCAAACGCGAGAACAAGGCCACGACGTTGACGGCGAAGGCGCAAAAGAAGGGATAGCGCCAGCCCCAGTCCAGGAAATCAGCCTCCGAGAGGTTGAGCATGAAGAATGAGAACAGGACGCTGGCGACCATGAAGCCAAACGGAGCGCCGAGTTGCGGGAGCGCGGCGTAGAAGCCGCGGCGCTCGATCGGCGCGTTGAGCGCGAGAAGCGAGGCGAGCCCGTCCCAAGCGCCGCCCAGGGCGAGGCCCTGTCCGATCCGCAGTATGCCGAGAAGATACAGGGACCAGGCGCCGATCTGCGTGTAGCTGGGCAGGAAGGAGATCGCCATGGTGGAGAAGCCGAGCAGGAAGAGCGCGATGGTGAGCTTGACGCCACGACCGTGCCGGCGGTCGACTGCCGTGAAGATGATGGAACCAATCGGCCGGGCGATAAAGGCCAGCGAGAACATGGCAAAGGAGTACAGCGTCGCTGTCACTGGTTCCGCAAAGGGAAAAAACACTTTGGGAAACACCACAACGGAGGCGATGGCAAAAACGAAGAAGTCAAAATACTCCGCAGCCCGACCAATAATAACGCCGATGGCGATTTCGCTTGGGGCGACCCTGTGATCGGTAGACACCAAGCGGGCGTCGCGCTCGAGGGGCGTGGAGGAGGGCTGCGACCCTTGGACCTGATCCATCGTCATCTGGGCGATCGCCTCCAGTGAGAATAGTTCAGCCCAGTCAATAGATCTGGTTCAGGCCTATGACGGCCTGTCCTCCAGCTACTCGATCTGAGGCTACGCTGCCGTAATCTGGGTTAAAGTTAACCACAGGTATTAGGGTCGATGACTGGTTCAGCAACCCTGTCTCTGAGCATTTTCGCGTGAGATAGCGCTTCCGATACCGGAACAAGAGGTGATGGATTGGCAGGCGCTGTCGCGGCAGAGGGCATGGCCCTCGGGGATTGTGTTTCAATCGCAGCCTTGGTTGTCTGAATCGAACGACGTTTACCCTGTGTCTTAAGCCTTTGGCGATCTCGGTCGTGTAATGAGGCGTCGGGTCCAAGATCCCAATTACAAGGACAAGAACAATGGCTCTGACGGGGCGTTTCAACCTCCGGAAATCCTTTTCCGGACGGATCATTTTGCAGGTGGAAGAGGAAGTGAAGAGCGCCTGGGGCCTCTTCTCGCGGAAGCCCAAGTTCCGCACCCGCTGGCGGGACGCCAAGGCGATGGACCTGCCGGCGACCGAGCTGCGTGCGCTCATGGATCTGCGCAATCGTCCCCGCTTCTACTCACAGGCTTTTGAGCCGACCCAGATCGTGCGTCCGGCGTCGCGTCAGACCGATACGCCCTTGCCGACCCTCAACAGCTCGGGGTTAAGAGAGGAAGGCTAGGCAGCCACTGCGCACTGAGGTTGGCCGTCGTCGGCATAGTAAGCGATCAGCAGCGGCACCAGAAGGTTGGAGGTGGGGCGGCAGCTCGAATAGGTCTGCCGCACCTCAGCCGCCAGTTGCAGGCGGCGCAAGGCCTCGCCGACAACGGCCTAAAGCCCTTCTCGCGGGCCTTCCTCGATCATCTCGGGCAGGACACCTCCTGGTGGGTGATCATCGATGGTGCGGAGACCGAAAAGAAGGGGTGGTCTTCTGCGGCTCGCCTTCGTTTCGGGCAATCTGGAACACCCTGTCTGTGGCCGCCCGTATTCCATCGTCACGCTTATGGCTGTCTCCGAATTTCCACGCGCTGAATTGGGGAGCCGCTAGCCATGATCCCGTCCTTGAGGGGATCGAAGCTGGTCAGGCCGCTGTAATCGAGCCGGGTGCCGTCCCCGCTACCGACGACTGTTCCGATCGGGTCGAAGCCGGTGACTTCGATCCTGGTATTAGCAGGCCCTTCGGCTTGAACAAGGTTGAAGAGGATACGGGCATGGGCCGGTGATAGGCGGATGCAACCGTGTGAGGCCGGTGAACCCAGGCGGCTCGTAGCGCGGCTGCCATGAATGGCGTGCCCGGCATCCGTGAAAAAGATCGAGTGCGGCATGGGCGCATTGTCCCACTCCCGGGAGTAGTGCTCCCTGGCCAGACGCGAGGGTGTGAATGCTCCTGTGGGAGTGGAGTAGTCGATCGTTCCCGTCGAGACGGGCCACGAGTAGCGCTCCACACCATCAACCGAGACGGTCATGCGCTGGGTCGTCTTGTTCACCGAGATGGATACTTCGGCGCTCGCGGCGGGAGCGGCGATGCCCATGGCTCCGAGGAGGAGGCAAGCGGAAGTGATCCATTCTCGCATCGGGTGGTCTCCCCGGATTGGCCGCGTCCTTCATGGAGCCGTCCTAAGATGACGGCTGCAAACGGCTCAGGTTCCCGACCCTCCACATTTTGTGGCTGTGTAACAGGAAGACGAACCGAAGTCTGGAAGACGTCTCCGTAGTTGTTCTGAGTTGACAGGGCAGCAATGGGTTGGCTGAGTGGCGGCTGTTGGGGGTTACTATGCGTTTTGCTCCGGTTTCTATCACCGTTGCGATGGCTGTGTTCGGTTCGCCGGCCTTGGCGAGTTCCTACACGCTCTCAGGTGACTCTCGCTGGGTTGCTTTGGCGAGCCGGCAGAGCCTCGATGAAGCGATCGGCGTTGCCCACGCCTACCGCTGGCGCTTTCCGAGCGTGAGGGTCATGCAGGCGACGAACGGCTGGTACGCCATTGTCGCCGGTCCCGAGCGGATTCCGAATCCTCCTGCATACAAGGAGGCCCTCGTCCGGGCGGGCGAGATCCCCGACGACACGATCATCACCAATGGCCAGGGATACGTTGCCGAGATCTGGCGCCCCTCAACCTTCAAGCCTCTCGCACAGGCGAAGTACAACGGTACGAAGCAGGTCACTTTGCGGTCCGGCGAGCTGATGCTCAACGTCTCGAGCCTCACGAGCGACAAGGGAGGCGGTCGCTTTCCGGTCCTGTCCGGGTACGCGAACGGTCGCCTCGCGTTCACCGCTCGTCTCGAGGAGAGCTCGAACGAGGTGCCGAACGCCGAGGTTTCAGTCGTGCGCCTCGATTCAGCCAACTCCGAGCCACAGGTCATCTTCTCGTCCTTCTGGGGTGGTGCGCATTGCTGCACCGTAACCAAGATCGCCACGAAGGTAGGAACCGAATGGCGGGTCGTTCAAGGCAAGACAATCGACGGGGACAGCGGTTACACCTTCGATGACATTGACGGCGATGGCGCCGCCGAACTGCTCAGCGTCGATCAGAGCTTCCTCTACACCTTTGCGCCGTATGCCGGGTCCTGGGCGCCCGAAAGCATTTCGAAGCTCTCCGGTGACCGCCTCATCGATGTGACGGCGCATCCGAACTTCCGGACCTACATGCGCCAGGAGCTGTACCGGATCGAGTACCTCGCCAGCCGGGAGCCGAGCCTGTGGCGCTCCAACGGATTCCTGGCTGCCTGGGTGGCGACGAAAGCCATTGTCGGCGAGGTCGATGATGCCTGGAGCCGGATGCTGCCCCTGTACGATCGATCCACCGATTGGCCCCTGACCGAATGCACGGTCGCGAAGGTGAGCGGATCCTGTCCTGACGGCAAGGAGCGCACGATCTCGTTCCCGGTGGCCCTGCGCAAGCACCTCGAGGAGGAGGGATATATCCCGAAGAGCGCGCCGGCTCCACGTCCGGAGAGTGTCGCGGTAGCCCCGCCAATGCCTGTCGCACCCAAACCTGCTCCTCAGGAGGAGAAGCGCGCGTCCTCGGGAACAGGCTTCTTTGTGACGCGGGAGGGGCATCTCGTCACGAATAATCACGTGATCGAGGGCTGCACGAATATCCAGATCAAGCCGGCCAACGGCTTGCCCCTTACGGCGAGGATTCTGGCCCGTGACACGACGAACGATCTTGCCCTGCTGAAAGCCGACTATATAGCGGAGAAGGTGGCGACCGTTCGAGCCGGCGTTCGCCTGGGGGAGGCCGTCGCTGCATTCGGATTCCCGCTGAACAGTGTTCTGGCGAGTTCCGGCAACTTCACCCTCGGCAATGTGACTGCGCTCGCGGGCATCGGGGACGATACCCGCTTCCTGCAGATCTCGGCTCCTGTCCAGCCGGGGAACAGCGGTGGGCCACTGCTGGACGAGAACGGAAATGTGGTGGGTGTGGTGACGTCGAAACTCAATGCTCTCAAGACGGTCGTCGCCGTTGGAGACCTCCCACAGAATGTGAACTTCGCGATCAAGGCAGGAGCGCTGGCCACGTTCCTAGAAAGTACTCGGGTCGAGTTCCAGATCACGTCAAACACGACACGCCTCTCGCCGCCCGATCTTGCCGATGTCGCGAACAACATCAGCGCATCCGTTAGGTGCGAGTAACGAGGCGCTGGTTTTTCCGTGGCTCAGGCATGGACACCGCCGTGTTCGAGCGGCTTCGATGAAAGCCGTGAATAGTAGGGCAGGACTTATCGCTGCTGGGTTAATGATACGATCGAAAGTGTGGAGTGCTTGGAAGTAGATTTCTAGAGCATTTTTCGGCGAAGTGGATCCGGTTCGCCGTTAAAAA
>KI912045.1:16981-32847 GCA_000517005.1 Microvirga lupini | reverse complement strand
AGAATCCGCCAGAGAACAGACCATACAACGCTAAGGTTAAGGACCAAGTTTGACCTTCAGCAGACATTTGGGAGGGGCACTCAAAATGCCCCTCTTACAGCAGCCGTGGTGGTGCTCCGCCTGCCGACTGGACGGAGAGCGCACCGGCCTTGATTCCGGCAGCCAGACTGCTCTCGACATCGGACGTGCCGAGCCATGAGTGCAGAAAGCCTGCGTTGAAGGCGTCGCCCGCTCCGGTGGTATCAACCACAGTGACGAAGGGTGCTTCTGCCGAAATACACATTGCTCCCCAGGATGCCATGGCGCCGTGCTCGCCGCGTTTCAGCACGACAAGGGGAAAATACTTCTGCAGGTCGCGTAGAATGGTCTCAGGCGATTGTTCACCAGTCAGAGCTTCTCCTTCCTCGACATTCGGAAGGAAGATGTCGATTCCTGCGCATGCCTTGAAGAATTCCGCGTCCTTCCGGATCAACTGATCGTCCCAGCTCGGATCGAGAGAGACCGTCAGGCCGTGGTCCTTGGCCATAGCAATCACGCCGGGATTATCCTTGAGGGTTGCGAACTCCGCGATGTGCAGATGCGCGATGTCGGGCGCCGAGAGCGCCTTCTCCAGCGACGCTGGCCGGGAGGTACCGGCCCGCCGGGAGATGAAGGCTCGTTCTCCGCCCTTCACCAAGGCAACGGTCGGCTGGGGCCCGGCATCGTCGGATCGCTCGACAAAGGCGAGGTCGATGCCGCTGCCTTCAAGCTCGGGATTGAGGCTCTGCGAGAGGGGGTCGGTTCCAAGGCGCGTGAGCAGAGCTGACGGTCGGCCGAGGGACGCGAGATGGGCCGCGGTGATATAGGCACCGCCGCCTGCGACGATCGTCACGTCTTCCGCAAAGCGCTCACGACCAAGCACCGGCATATCGTGCAGGCCCGTGAAGATGATATCGCAATAAATCCGCCCAAGGCACAGAACCTTGTTCCGCATAGCGGCTTTTCCAGTCATCGGACGGCTAATGCCTTCTCTGTTGCCTTGTCGAAATAATAAAGCCTCTCCGCCGGAGCATGCAGGGTGAGTTGCTCTCCGATTTTCGGGACCTGCCGTCCCGGCGCCGAGCCGATAAGGGTCTGATTGCCACTCTCGATGTGAACGAGGGTTTCGGAGCCCAGGGTTTCCACAACGACAACCGTGCCGGAAACGGACAGGCCTGGCAATCCGAGCGATCCAGGGGCGAGGTCCTGCGGACGAACGCCGACCAGGATCTCGGACGCCTGCGTCGATAACGGCGGGACATTGACGGAGCCGCCCACCGACAGGTCCGCTTCCCCTTGCTTCAAGGATGCAGGCAACAGGTTCATCGTCGGGCTGCCGATGAAGCGCGCAGTGAAGACGTCGACAGGCTTCTCGTACAGTTCCAGAGGTGAGCCGACCTGCAGGATTCTGCCGTCGCGCATCACGACGATCCTGTCGGCCATGGTCATGGCTTCGACCTGATCGTGAGTCACGAACACGGATGTAGTGCCGAGCCGATGATGAAGCCGCTTGATCTCAATGCGCATCTGGGTGCGCAACTGGGCATCGAGATTGGAGAGGGGCTCGTCGAACAGGAAGGCCGCAGGATCGCGGACCATCGCGCGCCCGATGGCAACGCGTTGGCGCTGACCGCCCGACAGGGCCGATGGACGGCGCTCCAGGAGATGCGAGAGGCCGAGGGTCTGCGCAACCTGTTCCACCCGCGCACGTTTCTCGCTCTTCGAGAGCTTGGAGCGATAGAGACCGAAGGCGATGTTGTCGGCAACGGTCACGTGCGGATAGATGGCGTAATTCTGGAACACCATGGCGATGTTCCGGTCCTTGGGCTGGAGGTCATTGACGATACGTCCGTCGATTCTGATCTGGCCATCGCTGATCTCCTCAAGACCGGCGATCATCCGCAGCGTCGTGGACTTGCCGCATCCCGACGGTCCGACCAGCACCACGAACTCGCCGTCCTGGATTGCGAGATCGATGCTATGGATGACCGCTGTCTGCCCATATTTCTTGACGAGGCGATCGATTTCGATGGTCGCCATCAGCGGGCTCCGAGAAGTGTGTTGAAACGGGACTGAAGATCCTGGGCGGATGCTTCGGCGCGACTCTTCGTGCTCTGCATTCGAGCGCGGAATCCTGCAATTTCTTGATTATATCCGGCAATCGCCTGGGATAGTGCTTTCGGCGCCGGTCCGCCGAACCGGTCGCGCACGGCAACGAAGTTTTCGGCCGAGACGATCTCGGCGAACTGGGCTTGGCTGACGCTCGTGCTACGGCCCGCATAGCGATGAAAAGCCTTCTGAAACGCGTCATATCCATCGCTTGCGATATCGCCGCCGATGGCAACGACGGAGCGTGCGACTTCTGCCGTGATCTCGTGCGCTTCGCGGAAGGACAGCCCCTCCACGCGAACGAGGCTGTCGGCGAGTTCCGTCACGGTGATGCAGCTGCGCCGGATGTTCTGGCGAACCCTGTCGGCATTGACTCGTAGGGATGGAACCAGCGCGGCGAGCAGATCGAGGACGCGTCCGCCGCTCTCAAAAGCGCCATAGCCGAAGCCCTGACTCTCGCCCTCGCTGTCGTTCATGTCGGTGAAAGGCGTGTTGTGCATGATCGTGAGCATCGCCTGCGCCCGGCCGACGGTCTGGGAGGACAGATGCCGCATATGCTCGATGGGAACGGGATTGCGCTTCTGCGGCATGATCGAGGAGATCTGCACGAAGGCATTGGGGACATAGATCTGTCCGACCTCGAAACTCGTCCAGAACTGCAGGTCCTGGATGAAGCGACCGAGATGCAGGAAGATGAGCTCGATGGCCGAGTAGGTGGATGTGATGTAATCGATGGATGCGATACAACCATAGGAGTTCTGCAGAGGACGACTGAAGCCGAGCTGATGTGCCATCAGCTCGCGGTCGATGGGAAAGCCGCTCGTGGTGATGGCGGCTGCGCCCATCGGGCTCCGGTCGACAATGTCCCGCGCTGCTTCCAGGCGGGCGATGTCGCGCAGCAGGGTCTCGAGAACGGCAGACAGGTAATGGCCGAGAACAGTCGGCTGTGCAGGCTGTCCGTGAGTATAGGCGACGATCAGCGTCTTGCTTTCCCGTTCCGCCACGGAGGCGAGGGTTTTGGCCAGACGCACCAAGCGTTCCAGCAACGGATCGATGCGTTGCTTGAGGCCGAGCTTGAACAGCGTGTGGTCGATGTCGTTGCGGGAGCGTGCCGTATGCAAGCGTCCTGCGAGGTCCGGTCCTAGGCGGATGCGAAGCTGCTTTTCGATGAGGAAGAAGAAGTCTTCCACTTCCCCGGTATAGGTCAAGGCGCCGACATCGACCTCGCGGTCGATCGCTTCCAGAGCCTGGGCAATCGGCCGGGCCTGCTCGATCGTCAGAATCCCGGTCTCGTAGAGCATGACGAGATGCGCCCGGTCGATGAGACGAAAGCCTTCGACGTGATGATCCCTGGCGCCGTCGAACAGGGGGCGCAGCACGGTCTCCTTGTAGACCGGATCCGGAAAGGTGGATGTGTCTTTAAACGTGTCTGCAGTCATCGGCTTCAGCCTTTAAGTCCAGCCAGCATCACGCCTCGGACGATGTAGCGTTGGAGGAACAGGAAGGTGATGAGAGTGGGAAGGGTCGCAATGCTCGCGCCCGTCATGATCTTCTCCCACTGGATGGATTGCTCCACCGCGAAGCTGGAGAGCCCGACCGGCAACGTGTAAAGCTCCGCGCTCGTCGTCACGATGAGCGGCCAGAAGAAGGCCGTCCAGTTGCCGAGAAACGTGAAGATCGCGAGGGCCGACAAAGCGGGGGTCACAAGGGGCATGGCGATCTTCCACCAGATGGTGAATTCGTTCAAACCATCGATCCTCGCCGCTTCCAGGAAGTCGTCCGGTACTCCTTCGAAGAACTGCTTCATCAGGAAGGTTCCGAAGGCTGTCATGATACCCGGAAACATGATGCCCCAGTAGCTGTCGAGCCAACCGAACTGGCTCGCCATGAGATACCAGGGCAGGACCAGCATCTCGGTCGGGATCATCAGCGTGGACAGAATGGCGACGAAAACAATGTACCGGCCTCGGAACCTGAACTTTGCCAGTGTGTAACCGACCAAGCTGTCGAAGAACACGTTCGAGAGCGTGACGATCAGCGCCACGATCATCGAGTTGACGAACCAGCGGGTGAAGCGCCCGTCACCCAGGATCTCGATGTAATTGTCGAGGGTCGGCGCTGCCGGAATGACGCGCAGATCATAGACCTGCGAGGCGTCCTTGAGGGAGGTCGACAGCATGAAGAGGAGGGGCGTCGCCATGATGACGCCGCCGATGAACAGGAGCGTCCAGGCGATAATCCTACCGGGCCTGATCCGCGACATGGGCAGAGACCTGTGGGACGATGCAACTTGGGTCATCAGCGGTCTCTCATGATGCGCAGCTGAACGAGGGAGATCACGAGCAGGATCAGGAACAGAACGACCGTCTGGGCGGCCGCGTATCCCATCTCGTAGGAGCTGAAAGCCGTCTGATAGATCATCAGCACGAGCGGCTTGGTCGAATTCAGCGGACCGCCGGGATCGTTCGTATTGATGTTGTAGACCTGATCGAAGATGCGCAGGAAGCCGATGGACGAGAATACCACCAGGAAGACGAGGGTCGGCTTGAGCAGAGGAATCGTGATCTTCCGCAGGATCGCCCCTTCCGACAGGCCATCGATCCGCGCGGCTTCGTAATAGGTCACCGGAATGGCCCGCAATCCGGCGAGGAAGATGATGATCTGGAACCCGAGGCCTGCCCAGACGGCCGGCGCCAGCACGGCCGGCAACGCTTGAGTGGTGGAGCGCAGGAAAGGCTGCTGCGGGATGCCTAAGCTTGCGAGGACGTCATTGATTACGCCGATGGGAACAGGCTGGTAGAACCAGCGCCAGACCCATGCCATCGCCGCCGCCGTCGTGAGAAACGGCAGGAAATACAGAGCGCGGATGAACGAGTGCATGAATCGCACCCGGTCGAGATAATAGGCCACGACGAACGAGATCAGCAGACTGATCGGCGTGCCGAGGATCAGGTACAGGAAGGTGTTGCGGAACACCTGCCAGAAGAGGGGATCCGCAAACAGCCTCTTGTAGTTCTCCAAACCGATGAAGGAGGCGGGCTTCGTGATGGTCCAGTCGGTGACCGACAGATAGAAGGCCTGGAAGGTCGGCCAGAAGCGGATGACAATGTAGAAGACCAGCGGAACCGCGAGGAAACCCCACGCCCATATCACCTGTTTCTGGCCGAGGCTCATCCTTGACCAGAGACCGCCGGAGGCGGCCTCTCGCTGTGCGACAACGGACATCGGTGCGATCCTCGCGAGCTTGGCTCAGCGCTTGGCGCGGTCGAGGATCGCCTGCTCGGCTTCGGCCGCCTTGGCAAGTGAGGCCTTCGGATCCTCATTGCCGATGAGGACGCGGTTGACCATGTCGATGGCAACCTGACGCTGGGCAAGTTCGTCCTTGAACAGCGTGGTGTGAGCGTATTCCAGCCCCTTGAGGAACGGACCATAGATCGGGTGAGCAATGTTTTCCGGCGTGAGAGCGGCGGCACGGCGAGCCGGCAGTTCGCCCACGACTTCCATCCAGACCTTCATGGCTTCAGGCGAAGAGACGTATTTCAGGAATTTCTCGGCTGCCGCCAGTTTCTCGCCTTCGGCTTTCGTCGTGATCGCGTTGGCGAAGTAGCTGGCATAATTGCTGCGGACGCCCTGGGCATTGGCGGGCAGCTCGGTCACGCCCCATTCGAAGGCCTTGATCGTGCCGAACGAGCCGAGGCGGAACGTACCGTCGATGGTCATGGCCGCGAGGCCCGCGCGGAAGGCGGCCTGACCTTCGTCCATGAAGCCGGCCTGGCCGACCTTATGCTTCTTCTGCAGATCCGTGTAGAAGGTGAGCGCCTTCAGGCCGGCCTCGTCGTTGTACGCGACCTTGGTGTCGTTGTCCGTGTAGGGAACCCCGCCGAACTGGCGGATCAGGACCTCGCGCCACCATTGGTGATCCTGTCCGGTCATATCGAGCGTCATGCCGGCGGAGATGAGGTTGCCGCTGCCATCGCGCTTGGTGGTCTTTTCGGCGGCGGCGACAAGCTCCTCAAGAGTCTTGGGCGGATTGTTGGGATCGAGGCCTGCATCCTTGAAGGCCTTCTTGTTGTAGAACAGCGCCAAAGAGCGCACGGCGGTGGGCAGGCCATAATAATCGTTGCCGCGCTTCATGGCGCTTACGATCGGGAAGAAATCGCGTTCGATATCAGCTGACGGGAAGGCCTCTGCCCGCAGGGGGCGGATCATCTTGCCGGCGATGAAGTTGTCGGTCCAGCCATAGAAGAGCTGCACCACATCCGGTCCCTGACCGGCGAGAATCGCAGCGGCGACCTTCGTCTGGTAGTCGGCGTAGGGGAAGGTGGTCTGCTTGACCTTGATGTCCGGATTGGCCTCCTGGAACTTCGCGATCAGCTGGGTCATCGCCTTGACGCGCGTGTCGAAGACATACTGCCAGTATTCGATCTCGACGGCCTTCGCGCCGGAGGTGGCCAGGGTTGCGACGCCTAGGGCGACGCTCGCAAGCATGTGACGAAAACGCATATCCCTCTCCATTTTTGCTGGCGCGGGGCGCCGACATTTCTCTGGTGGCGGCCTTCGGGAGGGCCGTTCCAGATCCAAGGCTCCCTTAGAGTCAGCAACCTGTCAATAAGATAATTCACTTGAGTTATTCATTGCTCCGGTTCATCGTCGCTCTCACGGAGTGGTGGAGATGCCGAGAAAAGCCAAAGCCGGGACGCCATCGACAATCGGAAGCAACCCGGAGCGGAACCGCTCTCACAACCGACGCGTGGTGCTGGATGTCGTGCGTCAGCTGGGACCGGTCGGGCGGATGGAAATTTCGCGCCATGCGCATCTGAGCACCCAAGCCGTCTCGAACATCGTCGAGGAACTCGTCGCTGACGGGCTGCTGATCAGGACCGGACGCCTCAGGGCTGGTCGCGGCTTGCCGCCGATCCAGTTCGCCGTCAATCCGAATGGCGGGATGACCGCCGGAATCGAGATTGCCGCCGACCACATCTCCACACTTCTGGTCGATATCGGCGGTCGCGTCCGCGCTCAGCGGAGCGTCTCGATTCCGCAGAACGACCCCGAGACGGTGCTCCCCGTCATCAAGGCTGAGATCGAGGCCGCGCAGGCGCAGTTGAAGCCTCCCGTGCCGCAACTCCTCGGCGTCGGGGTTGTGATGCCGGGGCCGTTCAACGTCGAGGGAATGACGTCGGTCGGGCCGACGACGCTGTCAGGATGGCTGGATTTTGATGCGGTCGCCAGCATCGGCCGCATGCTCGGTGTGCCCATCACGCTCGAGAACGATGCCACTGCCGCTGCCGTTGGCGAGCGCCTTCATGGCGCGGCCAAGGAGTTGAAAAACTTCTGCCTGATCTATTTCGGGCAAGGACTGGGCTTAGGCATCATGATCGACGGCCGCCCGTTTCGCGGAGCAAATGGCAATGCGGGCGAGATCGGGCATGTCCTGGTAGAGAAGGGCGGGCGCCTCTGTTCGTGCGGGCAGCACGGCTGCCTCGAAGCCTATGCTTCCTTCCATTCCCTCGCACAGCAATTGGCAGAGGTTGGCATTCACGGCATCGAATACGCAGATCTGGAACGGCTTCATCGCGAGAAGCATCCCGTTCTGCTGGCGTGGGTCGAGGAAGCCGCAGGTTGTCTGGCGCCTCAGGTCGCGATGCTCGAAAACCTGTTCGATCCTGAGGCCATCGTCCTCGGCGGTGTTCTTCCGCCCGGTCTGCTGGAGGATCTCGTGCAGGCCATGCAGCCGCTTCCTCTATCGGTCGCGCGGCGGCGGAACCGGAGCGAGGCACGCCTGATCCACGGGCGGACCGGCCGCCTGACGGCAGCGCTCGGCGCCGCCGCATTGCCGCTCCTGGAGACGATGACCCCGCGTCTCGATACTGCCCATGCGGCCCGACGTGAACAGCCGAACGAGGAGATCTCCCTTGCTGGATGACCATAGCCGTCTCGCCCGAGCCGTTCATCAGCCAGCCCTTGTCCGCCTGCACCGCGCCTTAAGCCGGCTGCCGTCCGTGCTGACTGTGATGAACACGGGAGCGCATCCCGACGACGAGATGAATGGCATGCTCGCCGCCTTGCGCTTTGCCTATGGCATGCGGATCGCCGTTGCGTGCTCGACCCGGGGCGAGGGAGGGCAGAACGCTCTTGGGCCCGAGCGTGGCGGCGCGCTCGGTGTGCTGCGGAGCGCCGAGATGGAAGAAGCGGCCCGCCGCATCGATGCCGATGTGGCATGGCTCGGTCACGGGCCGGACGATCCGGTTCACGATTTCGGGTTCTCCAAGAACGGCGACGACACCCTTCGGCGATGGGGCGAGGAGCGGATCGTCGAACGGCTCGTCCGGTCCTATCGCCAGTATCGCCCCGATATCGTAATTCCTACATTCCTGGATGTGCCGGGACAGCATGGCCACCATCGTGCGATGACCCGTGCCGCCGAAACCGCGCTGACGCTGGCAGCCGATCCTTCTGCCTTTCCGGACCATGCAGAAATGGGGCTCGCCCCCTGGCAGATTTCCAAGTTCTATCTCCCGGCATGGTCGGGCGCGGGCTATGCCTATGACGACGAGGTACCGCCACCGCTCGCAACGCTCAGCATTCAGACCGCCGGCGGCGACGCGGTCACCGGCTTGGCCTACCGGCAGCTCGGCGAGTGGTCCCGCGCCGCGCACGCGTCGCAGGGAATGGGCGTGTGGCGGGACAATCCGGTCGATCAGTGGAGTCTCCATCTGAAGATCCGGGCCGGAGGTGCATCGGGGCCAGAGCGGGATATCCGCGATCACCTGCCAGCAAGTCTTGGCGACCTTGCTGCCGTACCGGGACTGTCGGAGGCAGCCGGCGCTGCTCTGCGAGAAGCACAGGAGCATATCGATGCTGCGGAGGCGGCATTCCCTGATCGCAGGATAATCAGCGAGTCGCTCGGCCATGCGGCGCGACTGACCGAGAAAGCGCGGAAGGGCATGGATCGCCCGATCATCGATCGGCTGGGGCATCGTCTCGACCGCAAGATCCGGGAGATCGATGCCGCGCTCTTCGAAGCCAATACTACGACGGCGCGAGGAGTCTTCCAGGGAGCAGGTTATCCAGGCGCAGAGATCGACCTGGATATCACCGTCACTGCGCCCGGCCTTGCTAATCTGGCAGTCGTGCCCCGGCTCCCCGACGGAATCGAGGCAACGGAAATATCCCGTGAACCGGGGCGTGTTCGCTATGCGATCAAAATTCCTGAAACGGCCTCTCACACAGGAAACTACCCGGAGGCATTCGACCCCATGGGTGGTAATGGTCCGGCCAGCATTCGCATCGCCGGCGAGCTCCATGACCGTACCGTCGAGATCGATCTGGATCCCGAGGTGCCTCTGACGATCAGGCCGCAGCAATCCCTCTCCCTCGATCCGGCATTCGCGGTCGTGAGGACCCAGGAGCCAGCATCCTGCATTCGGGTCCAGGCCGTGGGCGGGCAACCGACGGACTGGCAGATGCCGCAGGGCTGGACCGTCCGGCGCCAGGACGACGATTGGGTCGTCGATCTGCCGCATCAGGTGAAGCCCGGGATTGCAAGTTTCGTTCCGATCCTTGACGGCAGGCCAGCCAGCTCGGTCCGGAGCATCGCCTATCCTCACATCCGGCCGACCTCGTTCGTGGCACCGGTGGATTTCAAAATCCTGACGCTCGATGCGGCTCTGCCGAAAGATGCCCGCATCGGATATGTCGGCGGCGGCAGCGACAATGTCGGGACACATATGCGCCGCCTCGGGCTCGATGTGACGGATCTTGCGGAAGCGGATCTGACGGCAGGTTCCCTTTCCGCGTTCACAACCATCGTCATCGGCATCTTCGCAATCGGCTTGAGACGTGATCTTCAGGCTGCAACTGGCCGACTGCATCAGTTCGTGGAGGAGGGCGGCCATCTGGTGACGCTCTACCATCGCCCGACGGACGGCTGGGATCCGGATCGTACGCCTCCCGGACGTCTGACCATCGGTTCGCCGTCATTGCGGTGGCGCGTCACCGATCCCGCTGCGCCCGTGACGGTTCTGAAGCCGGATAATCCGCTGCTCACCTCCCCGAACAGGATCGAGGCGAGCGACTGGCAGGGCTGGGACAAGGAGAGGGGACTCTATTTCGCGTCCGATTACGACTCTGCTTATGAAGAACTGTTGTCCCTCAACGATCCGGGTGAGAGCCCGCTCAAGGGCTCGCTGATTTCGGCCCGCATCGGTCGCGGGCGGCACACCCATGTGGCGCTGGTGCTGCACCATCAGTTGGACAAGCTCGTTCCCGGCGCCTTTCGCCTCCTGGCCAATCTCGTTCAGCCTGCCTGAGAGGACATGCCAGTCGCGCCGGAAAGCGGGTCGAGTGCGCCTCCTGTTCCTCTGTGGATCAGCGCAGGATGGCTTTTGCTCGACATGGCGCTGGTCACGACTATGCAGGCCATCGTCAAGGCCGAGGGCGAGACCTACCCGGCGGTCCAACTCGTCTTTCTGCGTTCGCTCATCGGATTCATCTCGGTGGCGCCGCTGGTGCGGCGCCACCGCAGGAAGCTGACGGACCTGTCGAACATTCGTGGCCACCTCGCACGAGTCGCCTTCAATTCGGCTGCGCTGACCCTCAATTTCGCGGCCTTTGCGGCTTTGCCTTTGGCACTTGTCACCGCCATTGGATTCACCCGGCCGCTCGTGCTGCTGGTGATGGCTGCCATCATGCTGGGAGAGAGCGTGAGCAGGATCCGCTATGTTTTCACGGCACTTGGTTTTCTCGGTGTCATCGTTATGGTGCAGCCGGATGCGATCCCGTGGAACATGGGATTGGTTGCCGCTTTTGGATCCGTGTTGTTCGGCTCCCTCGCGGTCATTCAGACGAGGCGTCTTGCCGGTGAGGACACGGTCGTTCTGATGCTCTTCTATACGGTCGGTCTGACGCTCCTGACATTCATTCCTGCCGCCATCGTCTGGGTGCCGATCCCGTGGAGCGAGGCGCCAAACATCATCCTCGTTGGCGTCCTGGCGCAGCTCGGCCAATATTGCTGGCTGCAAGCCTATCAGAAACAGGAGGCGCGCCTCCTTGCGCCAATCGGTTATCTGTCGATCCTCTTCTCGGGATTTGCAGGCTGGCTCTTCTTTGGCGAGATCCCGTCTCTGTCCCTTTGTGTTGGCGCCGTCATCGTAGTGCTGACCACGATGCTGGCCGCACCTGCCGAACGCTGGCAAAAGAACAGGAGCAGAGCGTAAGACGCAAGCCTGTCTCAGCGAAGATCGCTATATGTTGGCCCCGCGACGACAGGTGGTGCTCATGGCCTGTCGCCATGAGCGCAGAGCCGTTTTTGTACACGCTGGTAATCGTCTGTTAACCTCTCAGGTGCAGCCTCTTCACGTGCCGATATGGCACGGTCGTTGTTTCCTCTGAAGCTGGCCGTGAAAGGCGGCCTTCCTTGAGCGCCAAGCGCAACTGGCGCTCTTTCTTTGATGAACGCTCGGCCTAAAGACGGGCTATGTCGGCCGAGAGAAACAACCTTAGGTAAGAGACGTTGCGACGGTTCCAGGACGGAGACTCCGGACTGTCTCCGCGCGCGTACATTTCATCTTCACCGGTACAGAGAGGAATGGTTATGACTATCCGCATCATCACCGCTACAGCTCTCCTGCTGGCGGCTACGGCTGCCATGGCCGCCCCCACGAAACCCAACCCGGCCTCGGCCGTCCTCATCACCAACGCCCGTGAGGTCACGGTGACCGACATTTCCGTTGAGGCCGCTGGACAAATCGTACGGCTGGCGAAGCCGCTCGCGCCGAAAGCAAAAGCCACTCTCAAGCTCCCGAGAATGTCCGGATGCATTGTGGCCGTTGCGGCGACCTTTGAGGATGAATCGACCGCCGAGCTCCCGGAGCTCGATGTTTGCAAGGACAAAACTGTCCGTTTCACGGATTAAGAGCCGTTGTGCTAAGCTTTTCCAAAAAGGCTCGCACCGGTGCGGCCGATGGCGTTCAATTCAGTACATCCGCCGCACAGGTGCGCATCGCAAGATTGGGGCGGCGGCCCGCGCCGACCAAGCTCAGTCACTTTCAGAGCATGAACGCCATCGCCTTGATTCGGAGCCGTCAGGTCTCGATCGTTCAGTCGCCATGATTCAAAAAGCGCGCTTTCTTGACCTTGTTTTACTCTGTCTTGCATTCTTCAGCGTCACCCAGGATTGTCGCCCAGGTCAATCCCAACACTGGATCTCAAAGCTCCTCGGTTATAATCGGCCATCCGCTTTATGGGCCGGGTGAAGTCTATGCAAAGATTCCGGCCAGAGACGAGTTCGGGCGGGACCAACTCGCAATGTTTCACGTTTGGAACCCGGACCCGGTGGGACATCACCAGGCGAACCTCCGAGCTCTCAATCCCATTCTCGCCAAGGTGGTCTGGAAGGCGCAGGCGGACAATCCGGGCCATCGTTTCGTCATCGGCTCTGGCAAACGCAATGGGCGGTTGCAACGAATGGCCCTGGTATGGGGCTGGTCGAGGATGCAGAACAGTCCGCACCAATCCGGAAATGCCGTGGATCTATGGCCACTCGATCAGGAGGGGCGGGTCTTCTTTGATCGGACGGCTCAGAACAAGTTCGTCTTTGCAATGAAAAAGGCGGCTGCCGAACTGGGCGTGTCCATTCGTTGGGGAGGTCATTTCTACGGCTTCAGGAATTCGGATCGCTCGCACTTTGAGCTTGCGCGGCCGTAGTCGACACGGCTCTCTCGCCGTATGGAATGCCATGGAAGCTCAGTGCGTGGTTCCCCACATTGCCTCATTTGTTCGCTTCGGGGGCAGTAAGTTGATTTCGTGTTCCGCAGAGAGTTGCAGGGCGTGCGGAATGTCGGTCCATTCGTACAGAACCTCGAACTTGCCTGCGGACAAAACCCAGAACAAGGTCCGCTCCGGCGCATCCGACGTGTTGAAAATAGCCCTGCGAGATGCACACTCGTCACAGACCTCCGCCAGTATGCTACACTTGGGCGTCCTCATGCCCGGCAAATATTTGGGGGTAAAATTTCTCGAGAGGGCAATGATCTGCTTGTGGGTAAGCTTGACCGGGCTCGGAGCACCGACCAGCATCTCGCCGGATGCAAGGGATAACATGACAGGTTCCATTGCACTTCAATCTCGGCGGCTAGGGTGGTGTGTTGCTCGCGGGTAAGGGCGGGTCCTTCGTCTTGAGGGAGCGATTCACTTCGCGCTTGCCGACGAGAGGGCGCAACCGGTCGAGTAGGTGCTTGCGGAACTCGTAAATGCTGGTTCTAGGGTGCTCACGGGAGACGTATCGTCGTGAGGAGCATGTGGGGCCACCCTTGTGTACCAATCGGGCGTCAGAAACCGCACGTCCTGCTTGAACTTAGCGAAAATCCCGGATGGAGGGCTGGTGCTGCCAGAGAGGATCGAACTCTCGACCTCTCCCTTACCAAGGGAGTGCTCTACCACTGAGCTACGGCAGCGTCATCCAGGTTGAACCGGGTTCTGCCCCGTAGTGAGGGAACGAGAAAACCTTCTAAACCAAGCTGTTACAGGGCATGTATATAACCGACCGCTCAGCTTGAGCAAGCTGTTTTGACCAGTCGATGCGGGACGTTAGGCAGGTAGGGGCGGATAGGCAGTGTGACAGGTTGTGACAAGCTGAGAGCCACCCTGCGGGGGAAACTCGCTGAACACGGCTTGAGCGATAGGCTCTCAGATTTTTGCACCAAAAAGCGAAGCCCTATCCCTAAGGCGGTGGCTACGTAACATATTGCGGCCAAGGTCTGCCGTAGGCTTTACCTATAGACTTGGGGGAGACTCGCCATGCGACGCCTCAGCCTGTCCTTGTTACTGATTGTATTAGCCTCAGTGCTTGTGCCTCTCTTGGTCTTGTTGGCATTCATGGCAAGTGTGCTGGTTTCGGTGTTGATGTTCCCCTGAGGATACCGCTCAACCTCAAGGTTCTTTGAGCTCAGCGGCGGCACACTTGAGGCGCGGTAGTGGTGTAATTGGAATAGGTGGCATTGCTTCAACGACCGGAACAGAGGCTCCGCCGCTGCCATCGGTTATGTTAACTCTGCCGTTGGCAGCGGCGGACGTACCTGCTGGATCAGAACACAAGGAAGTCGAACCTCGTCAGGTCTGGGCTTCCTAGAAGGGTCGCGAACTGCACTTGATCTGAACTGGTGCCGCTACCGTCCGCATCGAAGTACAAGGCCCCAGTCTGGTCGTCATAGACAATGCGGTCAGTCCCATCGGCTGCACCGGTCCCAATGCGGAAGGCGTTGCGTGACAAGATGCCTACTGAGAGGCCTGTGAAGACAGAGTTCTCAAGGACGATGGTATCGGAAGCAGCATTATAGCCTTGGATCGTATCGATGTTGCTACTTCCTAGCGCAGAGCTGAACCTGAAAGCATCCGCGCTGCTGCCCCCACTGAGGAAGTCGGTACCCAAGCCCCCGTTGAGGATGTCCCGGCCACGCCCACCATCCAACCGATCGTCACCGCTGCCGCCTCTCAGCGCGTCACTTCCGCTGCCGCCAACTAGACTGTCATTGCCGCCGCCCCCGACAAGGAGGTCACTGTTCAAGCCGCCATCAAGTCGATCGTTGCCACGGCCCCCTTCAAGGAGATCGTTGCCGCTTCCTCCTAGCAATCGGTCATTGCCACCTTCCCCAGCCAACCGGTCGTTTCCTGAACCACCCAACAAGGTGTCGTTGCCGCTTCCTCCAAACAGCCGATCATTGCCCCGCCCACCGTCCAGCCGATCGTCGCCCTGCCTACCAAGGATGCGATCGTTGCCGCCAAGTCCCGGCAGGAAATCATCACCCGTGGTCCCCCGTACGGTGTTGTTGCGATCGTTGGCTATGGCAACCCACTGACCACGGATCTCGCCCCCGGTAAACTCCTCGGTGTGAGCGTTGAAGTAGAGCGGCACATCCGACCCAATTCGAGCCGTGTCGAGTTGACTGGCGAAGGTCGAAATAGAGACGTTGGCTGGGTCGGTCGTTTCCCACCGTCCCCTTACGGTCCAAGATCCGTCCGCATTGGGAGCAATCCTTAGATCGTCAGCATCGTGGCTTGGGTTGATCTGGCCGAACACCACATCTCCGCTGACACCTCTTGCTGCGTTGTGGACATGGAAGCTTGTGACATCGTCGCCCGTGTCTGGCGTTTGGGCTGGGCGGCCAAGCACAGGTCCAAAATCAAGTCCAGTGATTTGGATTGTATAGGATGCCGTGAGAGCCGCATCGTCGAAGATCACGGTTCCGAGACCTCGCGCCGGTGAACTCCTTGGCGGAACCTCCTGACTGCCTGTCATGATCACGCGGTATGCTGTAGCCATCTGCTTCCTCCCGTTGATCGAAGCCCCCGGGGAACAGCCCAGCTTGTTGCTGCCGGCCTAATGCTCCATAGACGTTGTGGTGCTACGAAATATTCCAAGTATCTATCTTCATGCTGGGCCAACGTATTTTGAAGTGACCCTGGTCGTGGTTAGAGACAAGCTACTTGATAGCCTCTGAGGTACGTTCTCGGTCGTCCACATGCTCTTACTTGAATGACCGGATACAACGTCGCCTAAGAGTAATAACAAGACACACCGATAAAATACCCGGACAAACCCTCAGATCAGCAAACTCTCTCAGTTGCCATGATGAGCCTCTGAGAGAGTCGTAATTAAGCGGTAGGTCAGCCGTTAGCTTGATCGTCCCGCAAACCCGAGCGCCAAGCTGCCACCTCAGCCTCAGTACTAGCAAGAGCAT
>KI912045.1:15834-16881 GCA_000517005.1 Microvirga lupini | reverse complement strand
ATCCAGATGCATCCAAAGGTTTTGGTTCAGCACAGGCTTACCATCGGCCTTACGCCATCTCTTTGCCTTCCAGCCAGGAAGCCACTTGGTCACACCGTCAATGACGTAACGGCTGTCGCTATGTATAAGGACTATCGTGGCAGTGTCAGGAACGGCCTCAAGCGCCTTGATGGCAGCGGTCAGTTCCATCCTGTTATTAGTGGTGACAGTGTCACTGCCAGTCACGATCCGCTCCGCACCGTTACTAATGATCAGGGCTGCATAGCCTCCGGGTCCAGGGTTTTTGATGCAAGCGCCATCCGTGAAGACGACGGCAGAGTTTGTTGTAATCTTAATCATAGGTTTTTTCCATTGTTAGAGTTGTAGAAATGAAAAGAGCCGGGATCGCGAGGACCACCGGCTTGGCAAGGTGCTAAACTAGGTAGGAGCGGAGCTAGGCGGCCTGTTTGCGATGGGACCTGATCAGCTCATGCACATTGGTGCTGTTGAGCCATCGGATGAACAGGGTCCTCATTCGCTCTGACGGAATGAAGAGCTTAATCGGCTTGTCATCTCTAATCTGACTGCGCCATATCCACTGGATCATCTCAGACAGAGCATAAAGCTCCTCATAGACCGTAATCCCACGGTCCTCGAAGTAGCCTTTGATATAAGGGTTGTGGAACACATTGCAGAGGTAGACGAGCGACTTCTTATGCTTGTAGTCGTTCGTTGCCTTAGCGTTGTTTGGTATCCATCCCTTAGCGTACCGAGCGCCTTTAAGAGCAGTCCTGACCTTAGAGTAAGACGTCCAACCATTATCGTTAGCGGAAGTCTGAGCAGTCGTGCGAAACCAATGCTCGGTCGTAGACTTGAGTCTCGCTAACTCCTCTGGTGTGTGCTTGTCGTACCATCCTGAGGACATAGGGTTCTCCCGACCCTTAGCCTTGCCTCGATCATTGGCTGGTCCCTCATAGACTGTGATCAGTTCCCTGAGCTGTGTCTTCTTCTCAGTCTCATCGGAATGATCAACCCAGGAGACAAGCAGCTTATTCCTCAAGGTTATCT
>KI912045.1:14756-15734 GCA_000517005.1 Microvirga lupini | reverse complement strand
ATCATCTCGAAGTCTAAGCCCTCAGCTCTGAGATAGGCTGCCATTGGGGAGCCATGGAACATGTAGGTAAGAACGTAGGCTTGATTGAAGCACTTGAGGAAGTCAGTGGGGAACTCCCAGATCAGAGCAGTGTCACGATATAGAACCAGATTGCCGTTATCGCATAGGTCGCGGATGCTGTTAAACTTGCCCGAGTACTGAGGGTGATCCCTATGGTTCCACCTAAGGCGCTTGCTCTCAGGGTCTACATAGACGAGGTGATCCTTAATCAGGAGGTTCCTGTCTGACCGACTAAGACCCTCAAACATGGTCACGCAGTCTAAGACTTCATCGACTACCAGGATGTAGTTCTGCCTCCTGAGCTTCTCGTGGATATCTCGGTTGAGCATCCTAAAGAGCGCGTGGGTTGTGCAGATGTTAGACCCTTCCTCAATCAATGTGGAAAGGTGGTGGAGCTTCCTGCCCTCTACGGGCTGAGGGTCGCAGAAGTTCAGGTTAGGGCAAGCCTCTCTGATCCTATCAACCTCCGACAGTAGCGGAGCCACATAGAGGAAGCGTGGAGCCTCGTAAGAAGGGTCGATAAAGGACTGACCTAAAGACCCCTCATGTGTCTTGTTAATAAGGTCGATCATAAACGTAGTCTTACCTGACCCCATGATGGAGTCGATTATCGTAATAGTCATTATAGTTCCTATGAAATTGAGTAAGCTGATAATGAGACACATGCTTACTGGAGACTGACACCTACTATGGCCGGTCTGATTGTTGGTGATTTTGCTGATGATTAGTGTAGAGGAGAGAGGTTAGACGAGTGGTTTAACTCTCCTCGACCCTACCTCTTTATTTTAAGAGAAACGACCATAACCTATTGTAACACAAAGACTTTCTTCTCCAGACTCCAGTTCTGATACCGAGAAACCTGGACTGGTTGTCTAATGTTCCTCCAGTGCCTCACCTGCTTTCAGTGTCTCGGACGCG
>KI912045.1:14379-14656 GCA_000517005.1 Microvirga lupini | reverse complement strand
GGAAGCAATTGCCGCCTGGCGGGCCGAACCCCGCACGACACGCGGCGGTCAGCCGCATTACTCAGCCCTGGCGATCAGGACCGCCCTGACGCTCCGGGCCGTGTTCGGGCTAGCACTGCGCCAAACCGAAGGGCTGATTGGCTCGATCCTGAGGCTCCTCGGTCTCGATCTGGCGGTGCCGGACCATTCCACCCTCAGCCGTCGCGCCGAGACCCTCGAGGTGCCAAGACCCATCTCACGTGCCGGGCCAGTGCATCTGTTGGTCGATAGCACCGGG
>KI912045.1:14073-14279 GCA_000517005.1 Microvirga lupini | reverse complement strand
CCTTGTTGCACGGATAGGCGACTTGGCTGCCGAGACCGGATCGGATAGGAGGACTGTGCCTTCCCGATCTTGGATTCTGCCGTGCCGTTCAAGTCCAATGCCGCTCGCCGTCATCGCATCCCCAAGCAGCGGCACCGGGTGACGAACTGGGCCGAATACGATGCAGCCCTGTGCCAGCGCGGAAGCCTGACGGTCTGGTTCTCTGA
>KI912045.1:4711-13973 GCA_000517005.1 Microvirga lupini | reverse complement strand
TTCCACGACACAAAGGTTGATTGGGAAGCCGATCGCCGCAAGAGCCAAGCGCAACGCCTTGTCGCCGATGGCCTCCGCTCCATGCGTGGCGACTACTGAGATCTGTTGCGTGATCCAGTCGGTCTGGCGCACGGTCGCTGACTCCTCGCCCATCTTCCGATTGATTCCGGAAAGACCGGGTTGGCCGACCTTGCATCGCGTGATGTCGGACATGACATTCGAGGACGATGACGAAAATGCTGTCGCAGCTTTGAAAGGATGACATGTCGTGGCTTTATTCAACAATACGCGAATCGTTCTCGCGTCCCGTCCCATCGGCCGCCCGTCGCTGGACAACTTCCGCATCGAGCAGACCGAGCTTCCAGTTCCCGGTCACGGACAAATCCTGCTGCGCATTCTGTACCTGTCACTCGATCCCTATATGCGCGGTCGCATGAGCGCCGCGAGGTCCTATGCGGCGCCGGTCGAGATCGCCGCCGTCATGGAAGGTGGAACGGTCGCGCAGGTCGTCGAAAGCCGGCATCCGGATTTCGTGGCCGGCGAGGTGGTTCTGTCGCACAGCGGCTGGCAGAGCCATGCGCTGTCCGATGGCACCGGCCTCGTCAAGCTGCAGAACTGGCCCGCGCCGTTGTCGACGGCCCTGGGCGTTTTGGGGATGCCAGGCTTCACCGCTTATGCCGGGCTCCTCACCATCGGCCAGCCCAAGCAAGGCGAGACCGTCGTCGTCGCGGCAGCCAGCGGCGCTGTCGGTTCGGCTGTCGGCCAGATCGCACGCCTTAAGGGCGCCAAGGCTGTCGGGATTGCCGGTGGGCCAACAAAATGTGCGATTGCGCGTGACGAGTTCGGCTTCGACGCGGTGGTCGATCATCGTTCTCCGACCTTCGCGGAGGATCTAATCGCGGCCTGCCCCGATGGCATCGACATCTACTTCGAGAATGTCGGTGGCAAGGTCTGGGATGGCGTGTTCCCGCTCCTCAATTCTTTCGCCCGCATTCCCGTCTGCGGCCTGATTGCTCAATATAACAGCATCGGCGTCTTCGAGGGGCCGGATCGATTGCCGGTCGTCATGCGTGACATCCTGTCGAAGAGCCTCACGATGCGCGGCTTCATCCAGCGCGAATTCGTTTACCAGAAACCCAAATTCCTTGAAGAGATGGGGCAATGGGTGGTCTCTGGCGCTGTGCGCTATCGTGAGGACATCGTGGACGGGCTGCAAAACGCGCCGGAAGCGTTCATCGGCCTGCTTGATGGGAACAACGTCGGTAAACTCGTCATCCGTGTTTCCTAGATGCAAACATCCCTGGATTGCGGATCTCGGAGAAGATTTTGCTCGCCTTGTTCGTTCTAAAAAAAGAACATTTCAATTGCTTTAACGGACGAAGCGGCGCGATAATCCCCTTGATGGTTAGCCTCGAACTCCAGCCTTGCAGGGGATGTATCGTGACACTCAAATCTCGCTTCAGACGCAAAGTAGGCCTCGCGGCCCTGATTGGAGCCACGTTCCTGACAGGCGCCTCACTCTCGGATAGCGGCGCAACCGCGGCCGATGCCCAAGGCGCGCCTGTGAAGGGCGGCACGCTGGTCTATCTCGAGCAGCAGGCCCACACCAATCTCTACCCGCCCGCGGGCGGCTTCTATCCCAATGGCGGGATCCTCAACCAGATCACCGACAAGCTGACCTACCAAAATCCCAAGACTCTCGAGATCGAGCCCTGGATCGCCGAGTCGTGGACCGTGAATGCCGACGCGACGGAATACACCTTCAAGATCCGGAAGGGCGTGACCTTCTCCGACGGCACACCGCTCGATGCTGCCGCCGTGGCCAAGAACTACGACACGTTCGGGCGCGGCAACAAGGAGCTCAAGCTGCCGATCTCGGAGGTCATCAACAACTACGACCGCAGCGAGGTCATCGACCTGCAGACCGTGAAGTTCTATTTCAAGAAGCCGTCGCCCGGCTTCCTGCAGGGCACGTCCGTGATCGGCTCCGGCCTCGTCTCTCTGAAGACTCTCGCGCTGCCCTATGAGGCACTGGGCGATGCCACGAAGATCATCGGCTCGGGCCCGTTCGTCGTCGCCAGCGAGACGCTGGGACGCGAGCTCACGCTGAAAGCACGTCCGGACTACAATTGGGGCCCGGCCAAACTGGAGCATCAGGGCCGCGCCCATCTCGACGAGATCAAATACATCGTCACGCCGGAAGACAGCGTGCGCATCGGCGCGCTGGTGGCGGGGCAGGCCGACATCATCCGCCAGATCCAGGCCTATGACGAGAAGCAGGTCGGGGACGAAGGTTATCTGATCTATGCGCCGTCGACCCGCGGCGTGAACAACAGCGTCGTCTTCCGTCCCGACAATCCGCTCGTTGCCGATGTCCGGGTTCGTCGCGCGCTGCTGCACGCCACCAACACGGATGAGATCGTCGCGACCCTGTTCTCGGCCAATTACCCGAAGGCGACCTCGATCATCGCCAAGACGGCGCTCGGCTATGTCGATCTCTCGTCGAAGCTTGCCTACGATATCGACAAAGCCAAGCAGCTGCTCGATGAGGCGGGTTGGAAGGTCGGCGCGAACGGGCGCCGCCAGAAGGACGGTCAGACGCTCGAACTCTCCGCCTACGAGTCCCTGCCGCAGCCGCAGAACAAGGAAACGCTGCAGCTGATCGCGCAGCAATGGGAGACGACCGGCGTCAAGCTGAACGTGCTGACGGCCGACTCGGGCAGCGCGACGGTGAACAATCTCGATCCCGCGAAGGCGCCTGTCTCGCCTGCCATGGTCGGTCGTGCCGATCCCGATGCGATCAAGAGCCAGTACTACCCGACCAACCGCAATGTTCTGCTGCAGAAGGGCGGCAACAGCGACAAGGTGCAATCCTTCGTCGACGAGAAGCTGAATGCACTTCTGGACCAGCTCGCCTCCGAGCCGGATCGCGCCAAGCGCTTGGCCGTCGCCGGCGAGGTCCAGAACTACGTGGTCGATCAGGCCTACGCCATTCCGATCTTCGAGGAGCCGCAGGCCTTCGCCGCCGCGCCTTACGTGAAGGGCGTGTCCTTCGAAGCGGTCGGCCGTCCCAGCTTCTACAACACCTGGCTGGCGCCGCGCCGCTGACGAATTCCACACCCGGCCGGGCGGCGCAGATGAACGACATCCGGCCGGCCTTTCTCGATCCAGTGGTATTCAGACAGGTTCTCTCATGTCGCGATACGTGATCGGAAGAATCGGGCAGGCGGCTCTCGTGCTCTGGGCTGCGTTTACCGTCTCGTTCATCCTGCTGCAGGCCTTGCCGGGCGATGCGATCCTCATCAAGTTTCTCAACCCCGAACTCGGCCTGGGGCCGGAGCAGATTGCCGATATCCGCGCATCCTATGCGGCCGATTGCCCGCTGCCCGTGCAGTATCTCCACACCGTGGTGAACTTCCTCACGGGAAACTTCGGCTATTCCATTCATGCGGGCGTCCCCGTCGGCGATCTGATCCTCGCCAACCTGCCGCCGACCCTGTCGCTCTCGACGCTCGGCTTCCTCCTGTCGGTCATTGTCGCGGTCGCGCTCGCGGCGCTCTCGGCACTGTCTCCCTTCTCGTGGCTGCGCTCCTTCATCCAGTCGATCCCGGCCCTGTTCATCTCCACGCCCGTGTTCTGGCTCGGGATCCTGTTGATCCAGATCTTCTCGTTCCAGCTCAAGCTCATCCCGATCATCAACCCGGGCCCCTGGCAGGCGCTGATCCTCCCCGTCGTGACTCTCGCCGTTCCGATCTCGGCGCCGCTCGCCCAGATCCTGATGCGCAACATCGACCACGTGCTGACGGAGCCCTTCGTGGCGGTCGCCCGCGCCAAGGGCGCCTCGCACCGCTGGGTCCTGTGGAAGCATGTGGCGAAGAACGCTGTTCTGCCGACGCTCACCATCGGGGGCATCTTGTTCGGAGAGCTTCTGGCCGGCGCGGTCGTCACGGAGGCGGTGTTCGGCCTCAACGGTCTCGGCGGGCTGACGCAGCGCTCCGTCAACGATCAGGACATCGCGGTGCTTCAGGCAATCGTCGTGTTCTCGGCGGCGGCCTTCGTGCTCATCAACCTCACGGTGGACCTGCTCTATCCCGTCTTCGATCCGCGCCTCAGAGTGAGACAAGGAGCTGCCACATGACCGGCCTGAACACGATCGGAAGCAGCTTGCTGCACGACGATGCGGACATTCCTGCAAGCGCTTCGCAGGCATCGCGGCATGCGTCAGCGGGTGTGCGCTGGCTGAAGGCCGCCAGGGGCATCCAGCCGGGCCTGGTGCTGTCATGGTCCGTCATGGCCGTCGTCGTGCTCTGGGCGCTGTTCCCGCAATGGTTCACGAGCTACAGCGCCACGGTCGGCGTTGCGCGCCAGCAGCTCCGTGCGCCGAGCGCAGAGCATTGGCTCGGCACCGATGCGCTGGGGCGCGATCTTCTCGCCCGCATCATCTACGGCGCCGGCAACTCGCTCTCGGGAGCCCTGGTGGCCGTCGGCGTCGGCCTTGTGGTCGGCACCACCCTCGGCATCGTCGCGGGCTCGGCACGCGGCAGGATCGATGGAGCGATCATGCGCGGCGTCGACGTGCTTTTGTCGATCCCGCAACTTCTTCTGTCGCTCAGCATCGTCATTCTGCTCGGATTCGGCATCGTGAACGCCGCCATCGCGGTCGGCATCACGTCGATCGCCAGCTTCGCGCGGCTGGCCCGCTCCGAGGTGGTGCGGGTGCGTGCCAGCGACTACGTCGAGGCGGCCTTCGGCAGCGGCGGAACGTTCAACCGCGTGCTGTTGCGCCACATCCTGCCGAACTCCCTGACCTCGGTGATCGCCTTCGCTGCCCTGCAGCTCGGCTGGGCGATCCTGACGATCTCCACCCTGGGCTTTCTCGGCTACGGCGCGCCTCCGCCCACGCCGGAATGGGGCCTGCTGATCGCCGAGGGGCGCAACTATCTCGCGCGCGCCTGGTGGCTGACCACCGTTCCCGGATTCGTGGTGATCGTCGTCGTCCTGTCGGCGAACCGCATCAGCCAGTCCTTCGGGAGGGCCAAGACATGACCACGGCAATCAACCTCAAGCCCGCATCGACGGACGTCTCGAGCCTGCCCGTTCTCGAGATCGGCAATCTCGCCGTGGGCTATCGCGGCAACGAGGGATTCCAGCGGGTCGTCCACGACGTATCGCTCCTGGTGCGTCCAGGTGAGGTCGTGGCGCTCGTCGGTGAATCCGGATCCGGCAAAACCACCACGGCGCAGGCGGTGATCGGGCTCCTGGCCGAGAACGGCAGGCTGGAGGCCGGTGCGGTGCGGCTCAATGGCACCGACATCGCGGGCTGGTCTCAGAAGCAGCTCGACGCGATTCGCGGCAGCAAGATCAGCCTGATCCCGCAGGATCCGACGAGCTCGCTCAACCCGGTCAAGACCATCGGCGCGCAGGTTGCCGAAGTGCTCCAGATCCACCGGCAGGGCAGCCGGGCGGAGATCGACGCGCGCGTGATCGAGCTTCTGGCGCGGGTCGGCCTCTCCCAGCCGGAGCTTCGTGCGAAGCAGTATCCGCACGAATTGTCGGGCGGCATGCGCCAGCGTGTCCTGATCGCCATCGCGATCGCCCTGCGCCCGGCCCTGATCATCGCTGACGAGCCGACCAGCGCCCTCGACGTGACGGTGCAGAAGCGCATCCTCGACCTGATCGACGAGCTGCGCGGCGAATACGGCACGGCGGTTCTGCTCGTGACGCACGACCTGGGCGTCGCGGCCGACCGGTCGAACCATATCGTCGTGCTCAAGGGCGGGCGCATTCAGGAGCAGGGGCCAACCGCCGAGGTGCTCGCCTCTCCGCGCAGCGAATATACGCGCAAGCTCCTGGCCGATGCGCCCTCCCTCGGCAGGAGCCGGTCCGTTCCCCGCTCCAGACCGGCACGAATCGGCGGAACCGATGACGTCATCGCGGTCGAGAACCTCGTGCAGGATTTCACCGTCGGCGGCCGCCGCGATCTGTTCCGGGCGGTCGACGGCGTGTCCTTCACCGTCCAGAGGGGAACGACCCACGCCATCGTGGGCGAGTCCGGTTCCGGCAAGACGACGACCGCGCGCAGCATCGTGGGATTCCAGAAGCCCACGTCGGGCCGCATCCTCGTCGATGGGATCGACGTGACGAATCTGCGCGGCGAGAACCTGCGCCAGTTCCGCAAGATGATGCAGCTCGTCTACCAGAACCCGTTCGCCTCTCTCGATCCGCGGCAGACGATCTTCCAGATCGTCGAGGAGCCTCTGCTGAACTTCGATCCCTTGCCGCGGGAGGATCGCGCCAGGAAAGTCCAGGCCATTCTCGACCGCGTCGGTCTTCCGCCGTCGGCTCTGACCCGCAGGCCTCACGCCCTCTCGGGCGGGCAGCGGCAGCGCGTCGCCATCGCCCGCGCGCTCGTGCTCGATCCGCAGGTGCTGGTGCTCGACGAGGCCGTGTCAGCGCTCGACGTCACCGTACAGGCACAGATCCTGGCGCTTCTCGACGAGCTGCAGCAATCCCTTGGACTGACATACCTGTTCATCTCCCACGATCTCGCGGTGGTCCGCCAGATCTCTGACACGGTCTCCGTCCTGCACAACGGCCGGCAGGTCGATAGCGGCCCTGTCGAGGACGTGTTCCTGCGTCCGGGCAGCGCCTACACGCGCGAACTCATCGGCGCGATCCCCGGACAGCGCAATGCCGATCCGCGCTGATTTCAGACGATCACTTGGAGTAAA
The DNA here is from genome assembly GCA_000517005.1 of Microvirga lupini. Taxonomy (GTDB): domain Bacteria; phylum Pseudomonadota; class Alphaproteobacteria; order Rhizobiales; family Beijerinckiaceae; genus Microvirga; species Microvirga lupini. The sequence goes on along the minus strand of KI912045.1, from coordinate 7,242 downwards.
GCGATGACATTTTCCTCACACCGCAAGAGGCTCGGGTTCTTCACCCGCCTTCTGGACGAGGCCAGTGCCGGCGAGCGCTATCGCCTCGCGGCCGAGCAGATCATCCACGCGGAGCGATACGGCTTCGACTCCGCCTGGGTGGCGCAGCACCACTTCCATGAGGCAGAGGGCGGGCTCCCGTCGCCCCTCGTGTTCCTGTCCCATGTGGCGGCGCGCACGTCGACCATCCGCCTCGGCACAGGCATCATCACCCTGCCGCTCGAGAACCCCGTCCGTGTAGCGGAGGACGCGGCCGTGCTCGATCTTCTGTCCGGCGGCCGGCTCGAAATCGGCGTCGGCACCGGCGGCACGCCGTCGTCCTTCACGGCGTTCGGACTCGACAGCGCTGGCCGCTCGGAGATCTACGACCGCCATCTCGCGGTTGTGCGCAGTGCCTGGAGCGGCGGACGCTTCGAGGGCGGGGATTCTCTCTACCCGGCTGCGCCCGAGCTCAACGACCGCGTCTGGCAGGCGACCTTCTCCGTCGGCGGTGGCATCCGGGCCGGGAAGGCCGGCGACGGCCTCATGCTCTCGCGCACGCAGCCCCGGCCCAAGGACGCGCCGCACGCCACTCTTCCCGACCTCCAGCATCCCATCATCGACGCCTATCTCGGGGCGCTGCCGGAGGGCCGGGAGCCGCGCATCGTCGCGTCACGCTCGCTGTTCGTCGCCGACAACCGCGACGAGGCGCTGCGCTTCGCGGAGAAAGGACTGCGCCGAGTCGTGGCCGATTTCGCCGCCAAGGGGCATGTGATCCCGAGCGACAGCCTCGCGGACATCATCGCGGCTCTCGACACGCATGTGGGCACGCCCGAGGATGTGCTCGAGAGCCTGAGCCGCGACACCACCCTGCCGCGGGTGACGGATCTTGTGTTCCAGGTCCACTCGGTCGACCCGCCGCATGCCTACATCCTGCGGTCGATCGAGCTGATCGCCAGCAAGGTGGCGCCGGCCCTCGGATGGCAGGATCCTGCATCCAACAAACCCGAAAAGCGCATCGCCCTCGTGCGCTGAACCCGCCACGCCAACAACCGGAACGTGAGAAGACCATGAGCACCATCATATCGGACGTCATCGATCATCTTGCCGGCATCCGGCCCGGATCCAGCCTCGACACCTTGCGCGATCAGCGGCCGCAGGCCCGGGAGAATGCCCAGAAGAGCTATCTGGCGCTGTTCGAGCCCGAGGTTCCCGGCAATGTCACGGCGCTCGAGCGCTACGCCGTCGCGACCTTCGTGGCAGGACTCCATCGCCAGCCCCATGTGACCGCGTTCTATGGAGCCTCCCTGCAGAAGAACGGACATCCAAGGCTGACCGACGTGATCAACGCGGAGATCGCCCGGGGCTCGGCCGAGGGGCCGTATGGACGCTATCCGCAAGGGGCTCTCACGGTCGAGGACAAGGACGGACCCGTCTACCGGGTCTCGGCGGACAACAGGGAAAGCCTCGGATCCCGGCTCGCCGCGGCCCTGGAGCACGCGCATCTGCTCGTCTTCCATCCGCGCGACGCGAGCCCGGCCACCCTGCAGAAGCTCCTCGATGCCGGCTGGTCGACCACGGACATCGTGACCCTGTCGCAACTCGTGGCCTTCCTGTCGTTCCAGATCCGCGTCATCGCAGGCCTGCGGGCCCTCGCGGGCGCGTCCGCAATCGAGATCACCGATACGGAATACACGCAGATCTTCACGGGCGTCCTCGCGTCCGGCGCCATTTGAGAGGGGATGCTTCCATGACCGAGACAACGCTGTCATATCCCGACAACCGTGAACCCACCGCCTTCACGCAGGACGAGCTGGGCTGGCTGCCGTGGCTGGAGCCGTTCCCGGCGGAGCAACTGACCGAGCGGCATTGGGCCGGCCTCGTCGATGCCTCGCGCGCCAAGTCGCCGTACTTCCTCCTGCTCGCCCGCGATCCGGATATTCTCCAGGCCAGGACGAAGACCGACAAGGACATCTTCTACAACACGAGCAACGGGCTGCCCCGGGCGGAGCGGGAACTCGCCGCAATGGCGACCTCGCGCCATAACGGCTGTATCTTCTGCGCCTCCGTCCATTCGCGCTTCGCCACGCAGTATTCCAAGCGCGGCGCCGACGTCCAGCGCCTTCTCGACGAGGGTGTCGATGTGGACATCGACGCCCGCTGGAACGCCATCATCGAGGCGTCGGTCGCGCTGACCGACACGCCGATCGCGTTTGGCGATGGGCAGATCAAGGCGCTGCGGACGGCCGGCCTCGATGATGGCGAGATCGTGGACGTCATCAATGGGGCGGCCTTCTTCAACTGGGCCAACCGGCTGATGCTGTCGCTCGGCGAGCCGACGCCGGCCAAGCCTTAGGGAGGTTGGATCCCTCGCGTGATTAGTCTGGCGCCGTGAAGGAATGTCAGCTTTTGGCAGATAGCGTTGAAAAAGCCAGCACTCTGACTGGCTGAGACAGCGGCGGGCGTTGCTTGCTGAGGTCAGAGCTGTGAGCTGAGTGCTTGTCCTCCTCCTC
>KI912045.1:4113-4611 GCA_000517005.1 Microvirga lupini | reverse complement strand
GCCTTCAAGATGTTCGCCACGTCCACCGCGTCGGCCGCCTTCAGACGATCGTTGGCATAATCAGGATGATCGCTGGTATAATCAAGATAATGAGCGAGTTTGTGGAGCCGATCTTTCAGCAGAGCGGCCTCTGCAATCTCTCCGCCGTCCTCTCTCCTCATGATCCCCCGCGCCAAACTGTTGGCGATACTGGAGAGCCCGGGCGTCGTAAAATTACGGAATGGTTGACCCGCCAGGCCGAGTCTGCGCGCGATCTCCAAAACCGCCTGGCTGCACGCCTCTTCTTGCGGCCACTTGTCGAATCCGTTGATCAGATTTGCCAGGTGCTGCGGATTAAACCCGGAGAGCCGCTCGGCACCGCGAAGCACCGAGCCGGCGATCACAGCGGTGGCCTGACGCGATTTCTCCTCCTGCGGCCACTTGCTGAAGCCGTTCACCAGGTTCGCAAGGTGCTGCGCATCAAAATCAGGGAGCCGGTTAGCGCTGCGAATCACCTCA
>KI912045.1:1842-4013 GCA_000517005.1 Microvirga lupini | reverse complement strand
CGCCTACCGGATGCACCACTTAGATCTCCTCAAGTTCGGCGCCAGCGGCGGCTTCGTTCAATCCTCTTGCAAAGACCCGGTTCCGGCAAAAGGCTGCCTCAGCATGCCGTTTCGAAAATCCAGATCAAAGCCTCGTCAGTCGCTCTTGCAGCGCCCGCCGATCGGCGACGAGGTAGTCGAGGTGCAGCGGCTGCTGGTGGTCTGGCCGCTGCCCGTCCACCAATCGTGCAACCAGCTCGCGCGTGCCGTCCACCACAAAGACGCCGCAATCAACACCGTTGTCCTGCTGGGCCATGGCGGGTGACTCCACCAGGGGCACGTCCAGTCTTGTTGCAAGCTCTCGTGCAGGCGTGTCGTTGTATCCCCGGACGGAGTCGTAGTGATAGGCGACTGGTCTTTCCGGGGTGCGGCGATCAACCAGCAGCAGCGACCAATGGTTGACGTCTCGAGGATCCGGATTCGGATCCATAGGATCGGCACTGTTCACTGGCAGGAACAGGAAGTCGGCTGGGGCGTCGTTTTGATGATAGATGGACAGCAATGTACCTTGCACGTCCATCGCGCGATTGCGCAGTAGATGGGATAGCGATGGACTCACCAGCCGCGTCCGGGCGGCGAGCGTTGGGTCGATCCCCTGCAACTGCTCGTCCAGGAGATCGTAATCCCTCTGGATATGGGCGTCGCTCAGCAGTTCGGTGGCGCTGAGCACCGACCCGACGGGGACATGGGACGAGGCTGTCGGATCGAACCTCCCGATCTGAGCATCGGAGGAGGTGGTCGGGAACGCCGGCACAGAATGAATATCGTCGCGCAATGGGGCATCCGACGGGCTGCGGTCTGCATCGGCCGGGCACAGGTACGCGTGCAGGGCCTTCAAACATGGATCTGCGTTCTTTCGATCGTTTTTGTGGGGTGGGACAAACCTGAGGTTCGCTTGTTGATAGAGCGGCCGGCGCTCGCTCATCAGCTGGGCGAGTTTGCGATCCGGATCGGGGCCCTGCAGCAGCGGGCGTTTGGCGTCTTTCCTTGTTCGAGCGTGGATCACGTCCAGACCGGTATCAAACCAGATCGAGACCCCTTTGTTGCCGATGAGGTGGCGAGTCTGCTCGTCCAAGACCGCGCCGCCGCCGGTTGCGACCACCTTGGGCCCGGTCTCGAGGAAGTGAGCGATCTCGCGTGCCTCAATCATCCTGAAATAATCCTCACCGTGATCTTTGAAAATGTCCGATATCGATTTGCCGACTCTCTGCTCGATTTTTTTGTCGGTATCGACGAAGCCCAGCCCCAGCCGACGCGCGAGAGGTGGGCCAATGGTGGATTTCCCAGCGCCCGGCATGCCGACAAGCACGATCGGGCGATCTCCCAGGGCAGCGACAATCTCCTTTGCCTCCGGTGACTTGGCGGTCTCCGGCCGTGTCGATCGTCCGACTGCTCGCAATCCAGGTGCCGGGGCGGTGCTACGCTTACCGTCTCTCCAGTGTGCTATGCTCAGCACGTTATCGGGTCTGTCAACGGCCTTGCAGCGTTCTCTTACCTTCTGCTCAAGTTTCTCTATCTTCTCCAGGGCATCCCGGCCCTTCAGCTCCTGCAGCTCTTTATAAGCGTCGTGATTGTCAACTTTGGCGCTGTAGCTGGCTGGCGTATGGAATTCCGCCTGGAAGCGATAGCCTCCTGCTTTGGCGAGTACAGTGTGGATGCCGAGATAATTCGGACGCTCGAATTTGAACCAGTTGGTCACCTCGATCTCGGTGTAGTCCTGCTCCTCGAAGGCCAGGATGGCTGCCTTGAAGGCACGTGTAAAATCTTTGTCGGGAATTTCGAAGACGTGGCGTACGGCGCTGCTGATCAGCTGTGGGGTGCTGCCGGATGAGATGCTCGTGCCGGTGAGCTGCTCTCTTATGGAGCTTTCCGATCTCAGCCGGCGCTCCAAATGAGGCATTTTCACCTGGATGCCCATGTTCCTGAGGCTTGCGGCAACGCTGAGTGCCGCTGCGGTGATTTTCCCTTCTTCTTTTGCAGCGCGGGCCGCCTCAATTCGGGCGCGCCCTGACGCCTCCTCGGGACTCAGCGTGATCGTCGCCTCGGAATCCTCGGCGGCGGGCCGGAAGCGCGAGGGCTCGGGCAAAATGCGCTGCTCCACAGCGAGACTGATCGAGGTTTGCATGACTGAA
>KI912045.1:0-1742 GCA_000517005.1 Microvirga lupini | reverse complement strand
CTTAACCCGTTCACAACGTTAGCCAGGTTCTGCGGACCAAAATCAGAGAGTTCGGCCGGGCGGCGGCGAATCTCGGCGGCAACTGCTACTATGGCCTGATGAGAGTTCTCCTGATTCGGCCACTTGCTGAAGCCGTTCACCAGCAGGGCCAGACTTTGACCATTGAGCTCTGAAAGCGCTCCGCGTTGCTCATGAAAGCCCTTGGCTATTCGGATCATGCCATTGCGACATTCCGCCACTCGAGGATATCGACTGAACGACAATAGCAACAGCGAAAGCGTTTTGCTTTCGACATCGTTCAGCGCTTTGCCGAGCCTCGACACCTGAGCTGCCATGGCCCTGCAAGCTTCCATGCCGGCCTGCCCCCCCGGCTCCCGGCTCATCGCGTTGCATGAGGTGGCGTACCCCCAGGTATTACGGGCGCGGACATCTTGCTCCCACCTCGGAATAAATTGACGAGTGAACTCGGAAGCGGCCCTTTGTAGGAATGTTGCGTGATACGGCTGGCCTTGCAGCCTCTTGTCGTGATCCACCACAGCGCACGAGAATTCAGTGATGTCGCGAGCCAAGGAAATGTCATGTAAAGCGTCCTTAAGGGGTACATCGCTGAAGCTCTGTGCGGCTACATGGCCGAAACGCCGCCGCCCCGGTCCTGCACCCGGTCTGGACTCGCCTTGCTCATGAGGTCGGAGCATGTCCGGTTGCGAGCTGCTCGGTTCTTGATCGCCGAGCCAGGACGTCTCATCAAAACGCAAAGAGCTCTCTTCCCTGGCCATCGCTTCGCCCTGCTGACCTTGGCCATGCCGCGGCCCACTGGCTGCACGTCGCGAAGCCGTGAAGGCTCGGCGGGGACCCTTGGAGGGACCGCCAGATCCGCGGCCAAGGGCTTCGTCGGCACCTGGCCCGATGCGAGCGGAGGACATCCTTCTATCTTGAGGCCCAGAGTGCATCTGCTCCACGCCGGGTTCGATCGGTTGGCCGCCATGCCAAGAGGAATGACTCGATCGTGGGCGCGAACTGCTCGTTCCAGCATCCCCAATTCCCACAGTTTGCTCAGGAGATGGGAGCGCGTCTGGTTGCGATGTACTGGCTCTCTGGTCGGCGGGCCGGAGTCCAGCCTCAGAACCCAGAGAGCTTTCTTCTCGAGCTGGCGCTCCATCAGCCGACATTGAGGGAAGACCGCGCCGCCCCGCTATGTCTGCACGTCGCACAGCGGCTGCTCGTGTGGCAGCGTCCAGCGTTCGATGTGGGCCAACGGAGGGAGGCGAAGACCTGTTGCCTAAGGAGAGAACCTTGGCTGTTGTCGCCGTGTCGCCGTCGTCCGCAGCGACTTGTGGCGCCGGCCGCCCAGCCGCCGAACTCCCATCGCCAGCGGCTGGCGTGCGCTTGCCTTTCCCTTTCCTTCGCGTTGCAGTGCGTTCGGCCGCTGCGGCCGTTTCGGTGACAGCCTTTCCAGCAGCGTCGGTCGCAATCGCAGCGGCGGCCGGCCGTTCGCTGATGGGTGGCATCTTCGGCTGCAGGTCCAAGAGGCGCAACACCTCGTCCGCAGTGGTCCGCGCGCCTTCCGCTATCTGGCCCAACAGTTCCACTGGGAGGCCGGCACCTGTTTGGTCATGGCTAAGCTTGGCTAGGATGTCCTGCAACGCCGACGCGAATTCCGAAAGCCGCTCCATGGCTCTTTCCAGAACGGCGCAGTGCTGTGGGTCGAGTGCGCGCCCTTCGCTTTTCAGAACAGCGACTTT
>KI912044.1:116632-116805 GCA_000517005.1 Microvirga lupini | reverse complement strand
TGTGAGTTCTGATCAGGTTGTTCCGGCGAGGGCCTGAGCCGGTGTTCGGCGGCCGAGACGACCATGCGGGCGCTGGTGATTGTACCAGGTCAGCCATCGCGGCAGGTCGGCCGCTCTGGCCTGTGATGAACTGAACGGGATCGCAGAGGCCCACTCCCGCAGAAGCGTCGGGA
>KI912044.1:110598-116532 GCA_000517005.1 Microvirga lupini | reverse complement strand
AGGCCCTCAGACGGGATGAACAACCTCCTCAGAACTCACATCTAGCCAGCAGGATTGTTGCGCTCAGACGTTAGCGGAAACCGTACTTGAATCCGGGTCCTCCGATCCCCCTCAATCGCCAGGGTGCCGTTAAGACTACGAGCTATGCCTTCGATCAGGCGCATGCCCATTGACCCCGTGCGCCGTGTGGCGGGAAGACCCACGCCGTTGTCCTCGATGAAGAGGAGCACGTCCTCTCCCTGGTGGTGCAGCCCGACCTGAATGGTGCCGCGCCGCTCGTCAGGGAATGCGTGCTTGAGCGCGTTGGTGATCGCCTCACCGGCAATTAGGGCCACGTTGATGGCACGATCAACATCCAACGTGATCTCATCTGCGTCGCACGTGAGGTCAATGTGCTGATCCTGCGGGCTGCGGAGATGGCCGAAGTTCCGGCATAACTCCGTCAGGTACCCTGCCATACCAACCGCCTGCACATCATTGCTGTCCTGCCGGTAGAGAAGCTCGTGAATGCGGGCGAGATGATCCAGGCGCTGGATGGCATTCTCCAACGCCTCCGAGACCTCGGGATTCACCTGGCGTCCGATCTGAAGGCGCAGCATCGAGATCGCCATGGCGATGCTGTTCTTGGCCCGATGGTTGACCTCATCCAGCAACACGCTTCTTTGGCTCAGAAGCTGATCCTTCTCGCGGATGTTCTCCGTCAAAACCGCTTCCAGAGCCCGCCTGCGGTCGAGTTCGTTCCGGAGCGTTTGGGTACGCTCCTTGACCCTTGCCTCCAGAACTTCGTTCAGGTGCTGGGTGCGACGCTCGGCTCTGACACGGCGGGTGATGTCCAGGAAGGACGCAAAGTGCTGGATGATACGCCCGCGTTCATCATGCACAGGGCTGACGAATTGCGCGGTCCAGACGTCGCGGCCATCCTTGGCGCGAAGCGACACCTCAAGGGTGAGAGATTCGTCGGCTTGCATGGCAGCCCGGATGAGCTTCTCGACCTCAGGGTCGGTGTCAGGACCGGTCAAAAAGAAGTAGTTCTGGCCCAAAACCTCGTCACGGGAGTACCCGAAGAGATCGATGAAGGATTGGTTCACGTAGACGATAGGATTGCCGTCAATGGTGGAATCGGTCACCACCATGGGCATGCGGGTGGCCTCGACCGCTGCCACGAACGGGCCGCCGCCACGCTGAAAGGCATTAACCCGCTCTTTGGCTCTTCCCTGATCAGTGTCAGCGGATTTTGGGTCAGGCTCCAATTCTCGGTGTTCCGGTCTACGGCGAAAATTGCGACGTTAGTTGATTTCTCGCTGGCTCACTTGCCCTCCTAAGGCGGCTCTGGTCTCACGCTTGAAGTGGCTCGGGCGTAAAGGGCGAGCGCTCCACCAGCAGAATCTTGACAGCCACCCCGACTGACCGTAGCCCATCGAGAATTCTCTCCATCTGCTCCGACGCTACCGCCTCGCGAGCATCCTCCACAGTATGGAATTCCAGCATGGTGATCGTGTCCGGGCTGGCTCCATCAGTCGTGCGATAGGCCATAAAGGACACCGCACCAGGAATTTGCAGAAGCTCGGCAATCCAGTCCCGGACCCGCTGGTTGTAGTCGTTCCAGTGATGCGAGTCGGTTGGACGGTCATATTGAAACATGACATAGGCCATGGGATACCTCCCTGAAGGCTTGCGCCATCACAGCACACCGGAGCAATCAGTCATAGCGCTCAGAAGGGTGCGCCCCGGTTCAACCGCTTGGTCTCGCGAGGATCAGCCGGAGCGACGATTGCTTTTGAGTTCATTAGCGTTGATCACACGGGCCAAGAGGTCTTGCAGGGTCTCGCGCTCCCGCTCCGACAGGGCCGCCATCACGCGATCCCGCACCGCAAGAATCGCCGGGTATAACCGTGCATAGAGAACGAGTCCTGCTGGGGTCAGGCTGAGAAGGCGCAACTCGTGTCCGTGTTTCCCCGGTGTCCGACAGACGAGTCCGAGAAGCTCAAGGTGCCGAACCATCCGCTGGGCACTTGCGAGGTCAATGCCGAGCCGTTCGGCCAGTCGCCGCTCGTCGATGTTCGGCGCATCGTGGAGGGAGGCAAGAACCGCAGGCTCGACCAGTGTCAGGCCCTCTGGCTTGGTGACTTCCACCAGCGCGCGGTTCAGGATAGTGTGGAAGCGTTGAGCCAAGTTGAACTCGCTGCGGCGGTGAACCGGTGGCAGCGCCCGAGACAACGGGTGATCAGACGGGTGGGCCAAATAAGCCCGCATGGGCGCATCGAGGTTTTTCACGAGTTGTGCCCCAAGATCGTCAAAGGCCAGCGGCAGCACCCTGGACACGTAATCATGAGCCGCCCCTGAGAGGCAGACCAATCCCGGCTGTGCCAATTTCTCCATGCGGGCGGCAATGTTCACCCCATCGCCGAACATGTCGCCGTTGCGGACCATGACCTCCCCAACGTGGATGCCGATCCGGAAGGTCACCCGGCGTTCCTCAGGGGTTTCCTCGTTTGCCGCAGCAATCCTTTCCTGAATGCCGACCGCACATTGGACCGCATCAACGACGCTGGGGAATTCAGCGAGAATACTGTCGCCTGCGGTGTTGGCCGTGCGACCGCCGTACTGGGTGATTTGCCGATCCATGATCTCGCGGCGGGAGTCGAGCAGGGCCAGAGTTCCGGCCTCATCCGCATTCATCAGGCGCACGTAGCCTGCCACGTCAGCGTAGAAGATCGCTGCGAGGCGGCGTTGTATAACTGATGCGCGCTTGTTCATCCTCGGATACCGCCCTGCATGGGCCTGCCCAGACCCATGTCGCATCAGTAGAGCCTCTCGGTCTACAGGATAATCGGCCAGTACTGAGTCTCGTTCCTAACTGACAGGCGACATCAGCGAAATTGCAAGGATCCGCTTTCCAGATCAGGGTTCTCTCACCAGTGGTAGCGGATCGCCAGCGTGAAAACGGCGAGAATGCCAGCCATCAGGAGGAGTGAAATCAACGCTTGGGAAAGCATTACATGAATCCCAAGATCACGGCCCCGCAGAACAGGAAAGCCAGAGCCGCCACAAGGAGCGCTTCGTTTTCGTAAGAAATGTAGGACCTGATTCTCTGAACCATGATGTCCTCCTAACTTTATCGAAGTATACACGTTCAGTAGACATAAATATAGGATTATCTCAAAGCAAGAATTCTTCCGTATGATCGGAGAGACCGGACAAGATTTGCATGTGACACAAGAGATTAGAAACTTGGGAAGCGGATCGCTATGCTTCCCTGATCCTCTTGAGTGCCGCATGGATCGTGTGTGCAGCGAGGTCCAATTAGTAGGCTTGGCAATTAAGCAGCCGCCGCCCGGTATTTTGAAGAGTGGCACGGGTCTCAGTGTCCAATAGAAGGTTTTCTTGATCACCTTGGGATACGCCACGGGCGTGAACGGGAGCCTTTCGTGCAGACTGCGCCTTGTCTGGTTCTCGGAGGCGGCGATGCCGTCCCCGAACGGCAAACCTCCTCCGGTGCCTATGGCTAGAGTAGACTGCAATCTCTGACCAGAGTGACAGCGGAGGGCACTTATGGACGAGGTGACTCAACTCGCTCGGCAGTTGCTGGACAGCGGCGTAACAAGGCTGTCTGAACGCGAGCAGCGGGTAATTCTCCACATTGCCAAGCGTTCGCATATCGCCCGAAATGTGAACAGTGTTCTCGAAGAACAGCAGACATTGGGCGAACGCCTCGCGGATCGGGTCGCTCAATTTGGCGGGTCTTGGACCTTCATCACGATCTTCACAGGGATGCTTATCGCCTGGATTGTCCTGAACAGCGTGCCTTGGCCGGCCTCGGCGAGGGCTTTGATCTATACCCCTACATCTTCCTGAACTTGATACTGTCGATGGTCGCCGCGCTACAAGCACCTGTGATCCTGATGTCCCAAAACCGACAAGCCGCCAGAGATAGGTTGGCCGCAAGCCTGGATTATGAGGTCAACTTGAAGGCAGAGGTTGAGATCATGGCCCTACACGACAAGCTTGACCGCATTCGCGTCGAGCGTCTCGAAGGCTTGCTTCAGGATCAGACGCAGCGGGTTGAAGAGTTAGACAAGCTGGTGCGGGCAAGCCTCGCGAAGCCATTCTCAAGCTAGTCTGCTAAGCATTCAGTCCTTACCGCCCTGGATCAACCATGAGCAATGGGCGCTGCCACAGGCCTACGCCGCCGTGCTCTACTGCGACAAGCCCATCGACATGGGCCAGCTCGCGCTAGCCCTTTTCGGCTGAGATGCTGCACTGAGCTCGTCACTCGCCTTGGCAAAGATCTAGTGATGGCACATTTGCGAAGTAGGCCGAATGTCTGCTGACGAAAGGGACAACAGACATTCCTGGGGCATCAGCAATTTTCTCGGTTGGCCATATCGGAAGAAACGCGAAGGTCTGCTCAAGCGTCGGCAGCAGCCGTTCGCGAAGGGTAGAGAGCTTTGATGGCTGACCCACTGCGGACCACAGGCGCGACCACTCTCGTCTCAACTGCTCTCTGCCGTCAGCGCTGGCGGCAGGCACTCAAGTCCAAGCTTCACCCAGAGCCATGGCACGCATGGAAGAGATAGAAGAAATCACTGCCTTCGTGGATGTCGCAGGTGTCTTCCAGTCCTGGGTCTAGCGCGCACCTCCAAGCTGAGGCCTGACTTCCCATACTCCTCTAGCTGTTTTCACGAGCGCTTGATCGTACAGGTACGCGGCAGTGCAAGTATGGCCCGGGAGGAGGAGCACCTTGTCTCCCAGTACAAGGTCGCCTGCCTCGACGACGCTATGCTCCTCGTTCATCATCACGATGTCTCCGGGCCACAGGAACCGCTCCTTCAGAGATTTATCCGGGGAAATGGCCTTCGAGCCTGCATCGAGAGTGGCCGTTCCGGCTCGGCGCGACACCACCGTGGTCAAAACGAACGCAGCGGGCTTCCATCCGAGATCGCTCAGGTCCGTCTCGTGCTGAGCGCTTGAGTAGGTGAAGCTTCCTGGCGACACGAAACTTACAAGGTCACGAGGCCATAAGTCGAAGCTGTAGCTGCCGCCCGCCAGTACGTCGCCACGAATGCCTTCAGCTTCCAAGCCATCTTGAAGCTTCCGAACTTCGCTCGCGAGCCGGTGAACTGTCGCGGCACGGACCTCCCGGGTGCCTTTGTTGTGACCATCGTAGATGTGCCAACCCTCGAACCGGCCGATGCTCTGGACGGCCCGCGCCAGCGACAGGGCCTCCTCTCCTGGTACGACACCGGTGCGCCCCAGACCTGAATCGAGATCGATCCGCAGGCCAACATTGGAAGGTCCTTGGTCGAGTTCCTGTATCCAAGCAACAAGGGATTCCGGGCTGTCTACCATGCCGATGACTTTGGCATGGGGATAGCGGCCAGCACTCGCGATCACCCTGCGGATGCTGACCTGGTTGGTCGTGGGATAGGCCCAGTTAACGCAACTCGCCCCGGCAGCCAGTGCCATCTCCACTTCCGCTGGTGTGGCAGGGGAGCGCACAAGGTTTGTGCAATAAACCTCGGCGGCATTATCACCCAAACGCAGCTTTCCCTTGGAGGCACAAGCTTTGCGTGAGCCTCTGATTGCGACATCCGCATTGGGAGCGGAGGTCGCGATGGAAGTGTCTGTGTGCGAGGCGCTGTTGGGCATCACCACGATGCGAGACATGGTCAAAGCCTTCCAGAACGAGGATCATTGTCGGTATCTGGTTGAGGCCATGGTCTGGCCCACGGGACGGGTTTGCCCTACCTGCGGCTATCGCCGCTCCATTGCCCTAATGGGCCGGGAGAACGGGAAGCGAGCCCGACCCGGGCGCTATCAATGTTCGAGAGATACCTGCCGGTTTCAGTTCACCGTCACAACCCGCACGCCCCTGCACGCGACGAAACTGCCTTTGCGGACTTGGCTCTCTGGCCTGTGGCTGCTGCTGCAGTC
>KI912044.1:110394-110498 GCA_000517005.1 Microvirga lupini | reverse complement strand
CCTCGAAGATGGGCGAGCGAACGCTGCGCCGCCTGCTGATCATCGGGGCGAACAGTGTCTTGCTCCAGGTCGCCCGCCATGGCGCTCCGGCCGGGTCGTGGATC
>KI912044.1:110163-110294 GCA_000517005.1 Microvirga lupini | reverse complement strand
TGTGCCACAGTGGAGGTGTTGAGAAGCACCACTTGAGGGAGGCGTCCATGGGAGAGGTTAGCACGATCGGACTGGATCTGGCGAAGAATGTCTTTCAGGTTCACGGCGCCGATGCATCGGGAGCAGTGCTG
>KI912044.1:104365-110063 GCA_000517005.1 Microvirga lupini | reverse complement strand
GGCCGGTGCGCACGTTGGTGGCGGTGACGAACAGCCTGATCGGCCCTGCGGCTAGACGGTCGAAATGGATGCTCCCGGCCAGGATGTCGCGCAGCGGATTGAACCCACGCGGATTGAGGGGTTCAGTTGCAAAGCTGGCGGTAGCTCAAGCGATCCCTGTGGAGGCTTTCCGTTCAGGCCGCTGCGCTGAACAAACGAGCAATAAAGTTGGTCTGTGCCTGCATGTCGTTTGCTGGTGCGTTCGCCACTTGGCCCTTGCGCATCATCGCCATAGCCTCGTAGCCCGCAATTGTCTGTACGGCCGTCGCGAAGCTCTTGAAGCCCAGTCCGGGCCGGACCAGCCGCTTGATGCGCCGGTGATCCTGCTCGACGATGTTATTCAGGAATTTTACCTGTCGGAGTTTGGCGAACCGCCAGAGTACTCCTTCACGCTTCACGGCTTTCGCCGCAATTGGATAAGCGGCATTCTTATCGACCGTGATGGTCCGCGGATTGACCGTATGAGGCTGCTTCAGCGCCTTCCGGAAGAAGCGTTGGGCGGCCGCGGCATCTCGCCTGGGCGAGAGCAGGAAGTCGATGGTCTGTCCGGCGGCATCGACGGCGCGGTAGAGATACATCCATTTGCCCTTGACCCGAATGTATGTCTCGTCCACGCGCCAGGATCCATTTGTCATCCGCAGATGTGGACGGATGCGCTTGTCGAATTCGGGCGCGTAAGCCTGGATCCAGCGAAACAGGGTTGTATGGTCCACCTGGACCCCACGATCCGCCAGCATCCGCTCCAGATCGCGATAGCTGATGGGAAACTGCAGATACCATCTCACGGCCCAGAGGATCACCTCTGCCGTGAACTGCCGACCTTTGAACAGGTTCTTGTTATTTTGCTTCACCGAACATCTCTCTCAGCGCTCTGCTTTCGTAACTCAGACGGAGGATGCTTCAAAGCTGCAACAGATCCCAGCTGGGAGCATATCAGCTTCAATGGGGACTATGTCTGGCCGACCGAGCCTCTCATCGGGCACTTCCGCCCACTCCGGAATCCACGCTCGCCCTTCCTCGAAGCGGCTTAGCGTAGGATTCCGGGAAGATTCTGCGATGATCCCAACGGGCCTGAAAACCGTCCGAAAGTGGCTTCAATCTAAAGCCCGATCGACCAATCCGATATGGAGCGCCTCGTGCTTCGCTCCGGTTCCGTTGCTCTCGCGCTCGTCGCCATTCTTTCGATTGGCGGGGCGGGTTCTCTCGGTGCTCAACCGAGCGATGCCTCTGCTCTGATGCAGGCACTCGATCTTGCTCCTCCGGGACAGCCACCGCAAAGCATGCCTCTGGACCAGGCCAGGCGGGTGCTCAACATCCCGTCGGTCGGCATCAGCGTCGTTGACGACGGAAAGATTGCCTGGACCACGGTTGTCGGTGGTCAGGCGCCCGGGACACTGTTCCAGGCCGCCTCCCTGTCAAAGTTCGTCACAGCCGTGGCCGTGATGCGGCTCGTGCAACAGGGGCAGCTCGATCTCGACCTGGGTGTCAACACCTACCTCAAGTCCTGGCGGCTTCCTGATCAGTCTCAGGCCGAGAATGGCAAGGTCACGCTCCGGCGGCTCCTGAGCATGACGGCGGGCATCAGCGTTCCCGGCTATTTGGGCTACCCGCCGGGCGCACCGCTCCCCACCCTCAGCGAGATCCTGAACGGCTCGCCGCCCGCGAACTCCCAGCCCGTCACGGTCGTGACGCCGCCTGGGCACGCCTACGCCTATTCCGGAGGCGGATACGAGATCATCCAAGCGGTCATTCAGGACGTCACCGGCCAGCCCTTTGCGACCGCCATGAAGACGCTCGTCCTTGAACCGGCTGGAACGACCAGCAGCATTTTCGCCCAACCCCTTCCTGAGAACCTCGTTGCTCGTGCGGCATCCGGGCATTTGCAAGACGGACGCGCGCTGCCGGGCGGCTGGCGGGTCGTCCCGGAACTTGCGGCTGGGGGGCTCTGGTCGACCCCTGACGATCTCGCGCAGCTGTTGATTTGCCTGACACAGGCCCTAAAAGGCGAGAGCACTCCGCTGCTCTCGCCGGACACGGCTCGGACCATGCTCGTCCGCCAGCCGCCCGGTCCCTATGGGCTGGGGGCGGCCATCAGCGGCGAGGGTGAGGCACGGGTGCTCATGAAACGAGGCCAGAACATCGGCTACCAGGCGTTTCTGATCCTGTTTCCGTTTCGTGGGCAGGGTATGGTTGTGATGACCAACTCGGACAACGGCACCACTCTGGCCAATGCTCTCGTGCGCCGGGCCGGTCAGATCTATCATTGGCCACCTGTGGGCGAGTTGATGGATTGAGATCAACCCCCCTCTTCCTTGCAAAGGGCCCTGAGCTTGCCCGCGTGCGAGGGGGGACCGGCAGTTCTCCGTAACCCGATTTTCTTTTGCCGCAAGCCTCACGTCATCTTACAAGCTGAACAGGATGAGCGTCATGAGATCTCCCGTCGGGCTTGTCAAAAAGGCCCGTCAAGGCACTCTGGTTGTGGCTGGACTTGTGACTGTCGCAGCTCAACGCAGCCTTGCAGAAGGCGACTGGCAAGTAAGGAACTGGCTCGTGAACCGCACAACTCCTGTCCTGGCCAAGGCCCTATGGACCGCCCTGTTTCTGCTCGGCGCCGTAGGAGCGGGTGCCCAGACTTCCCACCCTGTTCATTACATCTGTGCGGATGGCACAAAGCTTCAGGCCATTTTCTCTCCCCCGGGCACCTCCATGGGATCGGTCAAACTGATCTATGCCGGATCCTCGGCCGAAACGACGCTCCCGCAAGTCGTCTCGGCGGATGGAGGTCGCTATACGCAGGGCAACGTCGAGTTCTGGATTAAAGGGCAGGGTGCAACGTTGATCCGCGCGGGAAAATCGATAACCTGCAGAACCCGCGACTGAGCTACGCCTTCCCACTGGCCCGCCCAGCGCCTGCATGCAGGCGCTGGGCGGAGCTTGGTACCGCCGCGCTTAAAGCTAGACTCTGACTCAGCGCGGACATGCAGGAGCACCGCTGCGTCGTATACCGACAGCATGGCCAGTTTCTCCGGACGGGCTTTTGCTGGTCACCAGACCAGCTGTGCTCTGACACTCCCAAGGATTCGGCAATGGCTAGGCGAAGATGTGCCGCCCACTCCTTCAGGCTTTGGCGCGCGATTGCGGGAGCCGCCTTACTATGGGCTGAGTACAGAAGCAGTATTGCTTGTCTCCGGTTCGGCTCCAGCACGTGAGCAACAAACTGCTGTGCTTTGGCAAAGGGAGATCCAGATGTTGTCACGGCGACACTTTTGTTGTGCCGGGGCCCTGGCTGGCACCACGATGTTCTTCGGCAGGGCTTTTGCGGCCGATTCATGCACGACGCTGACGCGCGAGCGGCAAGCCGCCCTGAGTCCGGACGATGCCCTCACGGAGCTCAGAGCCGGCAATGAGCGCTTCCTGACGCAGAACATGCGCAATTGCGACCTCCTGGGTCAGGTTAGGGCGACAGCTGGCGGGCAGTATCCCTTTGCATTGGTCATCGGCTGCATCGACTCGCGCGTGCCCCCAGAGCTGGTGTTCGACCAGCGCATCGGTGATATCTTCAGCGCCCGCATTGCCGGCAATGTCGCTGAGGACGATGTTGTCGGCAGTGCCGAGTTTGCCACCAAGCTGGCCGGGGCAAGGCTGATTGTCGTGCTGGGCCACAGCGAGTGCGGCGCCGTCAAGGGCGCTATCGATGGCGTGACGCTTGGAAAGCTCACTCACCTGCTCCAGCGCATCAAACCGGCGATCGAGGCTCACGGGAACGCCCCGGGCGAGCACAACTCGAAGAACAAGGATTTCGTGCAGCAGGTTGCGACCACGAACGCCAGGCTGGCAGCCCAGAGCCTGCAGCAAGACAGCCAGATCCTTCGTGATCTGGTCACCCAGGGTGAACTCAAGATCGTTGCGGCGATGCACGATGTTACCAGCGGGCGCATCACGTTCCTGCAATAAGAGCTGGCTTGGTGACCCAAGGCCGTACTGCTCCTCTCAACCCACCAATTAGGGCTTAGCGTTCACGACGGGCGTCGTGATGGACTCCGCCCGGCGCAGGACGTGTATGACAATTGCAACGTGGATCAGCACCGCACGGCTGCTCCAATGACATGATCAAGCGCTCCCACGCCCGGTGTCTGCGCCAGCACCCACAATGTCAAAAGGCTGAGCGGCAGGAACAGGACGACGGCGCTGACGAGACCCGGATTGTAGCGGCGCAGCACGGCTGCGGCGACGATGTGGGTCACGGCGTTGACCAGCATGGCGTAGACGGCGATCAGGCCCAAGCTGATCTCCACGAACCGTGCTAAGTAAAGAGCGACGAGATTGATGCCCCAGACGCACGGAACATTGATCCAAACCACTGCCTCTGTGGTTAATGCCTCTCGGCCATGGCCGATGTGCAGGTTGACAAAGCGGCGAAACCGATCGGCTGCGTGCTCCTCCACCTGGTGCAGCATGTAACCTGGGCCGTGCAGGTAGACGAGAAGCAGCGCCAAGCTCCAGACGCCCGCGAGCAGCGGCACCAGCGCCAGAAGGAACAGACCTACCATAAGTCCCGCGTACATCCAGTTGCTGAAGATCCAGGCGCGAATGGACGAGGTCATCACGACAGCTCCGCCGACTGCAAGCGGTGCATTGATCTAACCGCAAGTAATGCAATGCTTCAATTTGAAGGGTGACGCTAATCCGGAAGAGCAGGAAGCCTTTCGTAGTGGAAGCCTTGTCAGGTGCGCCGCTTCAGCTCCAGCGTGTTGGCACTTGTGATGGTCGGTACCGGGAGCAGTCCTTGCCGACAGCGGCTGATGGAATGGCTAAGCTCACAGAGGTTTGCGGCAAAGCAAACCTCTGTGAGCAGGCGTTAAGTGAGATCTGACGCCAGGACTTCAGCTTTTCAGCTGTCCTATCGTGCCGCAAGATTGGCGAGATGGACTCAGGCCCGACAGGCCGAGAGGAGACGCCGAGGCGTGCTTGATGATCAAAACCAAATAGTGACACAGTTTCTCACCCTCTGGGCGATGCTCGACCCGATCGGACACCTCCCGCTCTTCCTGGGGGCCACCGGGGATTTGAGCCGCCAGGAGAGACGCCGACCGGCTATCCTGGCGGTCATCTTTGCATTCTTCATCCTGATATTTTTCGGCGTCGCCGGACAGATTCTACTCCATGCCATGGGATTTCTCTTCTGTCCTTCCAGATCGCAGGGGGTATTATCCTGCTGCTGTTCTCCCTCTCCATGGTGTTGGGGGATCCACCTTCAGCAGCAAAGTCTACGACCAATCCGAAGGGCGATCCCCTCAACGTTGCCATTTATCCCTTAGCAACCCCAATCATTGCCGGTCCTGGCTCGATGCTGGCGATCATCCTCCTGACCGACAACAATCGGTTTACCGCGTCCGAGCAGGCTCTGACCCTGGGCGTTCTTGCAATTGTCCTGTCCTTGATGCTGCTCATTTTTCTGCTGAGCGATGTTATTAGCAGGATCATCGGCCGGGGTGGCACGAACGTGCTGCGCCGCATCATGGGCGTCATCCTTGCGGCGCTCTCGGTTAACCTGATCGTCAGCGCCTTGGCACAGTGGCTGAACCTGCCGCCGATCTAACCGGTCGAGAGAATGCGAATTTACCAGATTATTAGTGCGAGTTGTTTTGGCTCCAATGGG
>KI912044.1:103540-104265 GCA_000517005.1 Microvirga lupini | reverse complement strand
TGGCGACGTTCCAGGTTGGGGATTTCGAGACGCTGGAGCTCGGGGAGCAACGCTTCGATCGCATCGTGGCGGTTCGGGTCCGGTTGTTTCATGCCCGCCCCGGTCCGGCGCATGAGTTGGCTGAACGATGGCTGGCTCCAGGTGGCATGATACTCTCCGTCTATGACGAGCCGTGAGTATGACTGAAATTTGGGCTTCCCGGGTATGGCCGGCGCGAACAGGATCGGGATGAGAGAACCGGAAGAGGTCGAGATCGCCTGCCACGACGGCTCCAGGCACCGGGGACGCGGGCAGCCTGGTTTCACAGAATGGGCAGAACGCGCACTAGTCATTGCATCGTCCCGGCTCCCGTCGGAACGTGCCAAATGGGGCCAAGGCATGAGGCCGAGTTGCCAGATCGGGGCGGGCTCACCTGAGCCAGACGTTCATGACGCGGGGATCGCTCGGATCCCTGTAGCGCGTGACAAGCCCTTCCTGCTCCAGCTCCCATACCACGCGATTGACAGACGAGAGGCTCAAGCCGGTGGCGCGGCTAAGCGAGCGGGTGGTCGCCGTGACGGACTGCTCGAGTTCCTGGAGCACCGCCCGACGATGCGCGACAGGGGCAGGTTCGTTGGGCCGAAAGATCGTCCCAAGAAGCCTCGCGAACTTTCCTTTCATGGCAGAGTCCTCCGGATCGCCTAATGCGCCCGGCGAGGAAAAATATCCTGGAAATAGAGAGGCAA
>KI912044.1:102184-103440 GCA_000517005.1 Microvirga lupini | reverse complement strand
GCGCGCTGCGAACCGAGATTGCGGAATTGAAGACACGGCTCAGTGAGCCGGCCTGACCCGGCCCTAATGTGATGCCCAGCTTAGGGTCTTGGGTTAGACCAGCAGAACAGATTTGGTAAGGAATGGCAGGCTAGCGTGCTGCTCCATCTTTCTCCGGATTGGAGTCAGCACCATGCGAGGCTTCCTTACCGTGATGATCGGGATTGTGGTGGTGTCGTCTGCCGCCCTGGCCGACGGCATGAGCCTGGCGGGCTCGCTCTGGCACTGCACCCGCGCAACTGATCAGTCGCAGTTCGTGATCACCTTCTACCCGGGCGGAGGCGTCGGGGGCGGGGAGTTTCAGAATGATGAGGTGAGCCCCTACATCTTCGATGCCTCTCGGACAAAGCCGGGGGAATGGCCCGGGAGGTGGGACCAGACAGGCCGGCGTTTCACATGGACTTTTCCAGATCAGAGGATTCGGATTGAAGGCAGCCTCACAGGACTTGGCCAGACAACAATGCGGCTCGGCGGAACCGAAACCTCACTGGCGGGACGATCAGCCGTGACGTGCACCGCTCTCTCAAAGCTGCCGCAGATCGGGGCGGGGCTCGTCATCCCGAGGGACAGCCGCTTCATCGACTTGGATGGAGAGGAGGGCGAGTTGAAGGTGCCGGCGGGGATCTCGCTCCAGCCACAGGAACCGTGACGATCTCCCAATCGCAGTCTCATGCCTGTGATCCGTCGCGGCCGCGCTCATCCGGTGGAGGCGTCCGGGCCCAGACATCAGCCGCTAGCGCAAGCATCGCCGCGACAGCCTCTCGCACGGCTTTGTCGCTTGTGCTGACACGGGCACTCTCGAGAACCAAGCCGAGGCGGCGCCGGCTTGGCCACGGCAAGGCGGCCAGAGTGGTTTCAAGGTCCAATCGCGCGACCGCAGAGACACCGGCGCGCTGGGCGATCTCGTCAACCTTGGCAGCAAGGGCACTCAGGTGATTGGCAACATGACTGGAAGACGAATCTGAAGGGCGTAAAGACATTGAAATAAATCGTATCTCATAGGACCTGCTCCCCAGCCGCCCCGTGAGTGTGCAACGGTCCTGCCCGGCCTCTGTTCCCCTAAGCACCTGTGGATAAACAGATATATTACCGCGCACGTTGTTGCATGATTAAGCCTTGGTGCAGGCATCGCGACAAATATGTTCCTTCCAACCTGATGCCCGAAGCCGCCGCAGCGCGTTGTGATGGGCATCTCCGGTCGAGGGAGACACGCGCAT
>KI912044.1:101716-102084 GCA_000517005.1 Microvirga lupini | reverse complement strand
GTGCTGAGACGCGCCTGAGCGCCGAGTTGCCGATCACCTTGCGTGGCGTGGCGGGCTGGCGGCATGCTCTCGGCGACGCGGAGCCCTCAGCCCTGCTGGCTTTCTCCGGCGGAGCATCGGTATTCGAGGTCACAGGCCTGCCGATTGACCGCAACGCCTTTGTGGCAGAGGCTGGTCTTGATTGGCAAATCAACAAGGACATGGCGCTGGGAGTGTCCTATTCGGGTCAGATCGGTGCACGAGCGCAGGAGCACTCGATCAAGGGCAGCTTCGTCTGGCGCTTCGGCACACGCTAGCAGCCTCGACAAGCATGAAGGGCGGCGGGATCTGCGCCGCCCTGCTAGGGCGCTGTTCGTTGTGTTCGCTAC
>KI912044.1:101001-101616 GCA_000517005.1 Microvirga lupini | reverse complement strand
AGACGAGCCCCTCGGCCATGGCCGCCATCGGCCCGGTGCTGATTGCCATCGACCGCATCATCCTGACGGTCTTCGTGCTAGAGCTGGCCGCCCGTCTCGTGGTGCACCGCCTCGCGTTCTTCCGCGATCCCTGGAGCGTGTTCGACCTCGCGGTGGTCGGGATCGCCCTCGTTCCGGCCACAGGTTCTCTGTCGGTGCTCCGGGCGTTGCGCGTGCTGCGGGTGCTGCGCCTGATCACGGCCGTGCCCTCGCTCCAGCGGGTGGTCGGCGGGCTCGTCTCCGCGCTGCCTGGCATGGGCTCGATCATGCTCCTGCTGGCGCTCATCCTCTACGTCTTTGCCGTGATGGCGACGAAGCTCTTCGGCCAGACCAATCCGGAGCAGTTCGGCTCGCTCGGGGCCACGGCCTATACGCTCTTTCAGGTCATGACCTTCGACGACTGGTCTGGGGGCATCGTGAAGCCGCTGGCGGAGCGCCATCCTTATGCCATTGCCTTCTTCCTGGTCTTCATCCTGCTGTCGACCTTCATGGCCCTGAACCTGTTCATCGGTGTCATCGTGAACGCGATCGATGCCGAGATGGCGGAGGATGCGCCGAAACTGACCCACCCGGCGG
>KI912044.1:100811-100901 GCA_000517005.1 Microvirga lupini | reverse complement strand
TGGCCATGCTGGAACGACTGTTGAAACACTCACGCACCGAACGTGTCATCCTGACCCTCATCATTATCAATGCGATCACGTTGGGGCTCT
>KI912044.1:87708-100711 GCA_000517005.1 Microvirga lupini | reverse complement strand
ATTTTGCCATGACCATGTCGGAGATTACCAACAAGCTGAAATACGACCTCTCGGATGCGCTCAAGCGCATGGCCGGCAAGCTGTCGCTCCGCAAAGAAGGGCAGGGTGGCCCTTCCGCGGCGAGCAATCGGTCCGGCGTGAAGAAGTAAGTCGATGCGGTGGAGGCGCTCAGGCATTGACACCAACCCGCCCGATCCTGTTCGAACCGGCCAGGCTGCACTCTGAGTTCCAGACGAGCAGGTTGGTGCCTCTGGGCACCTCCGAAACCCGGTATGGCCTGTTCCGGAGCCGGCACGAACCGGAACTTTACTGCGCCGTGCCAGAGGGACGGCCCGCCACCCGGAGCCCTCTGTCGCATGCGACCAGTTCGAAGACCGCCTGCGCGTCCGGGATCCCGGGCAGCGTGAAGGTTCCAAGCCGTCGTGTCGTGTCCGCCGGAAAGCAGGCCGCGAACTCCCGCGAACAGACCGCGGCAGAGTTCGTGCTCTTGGCAACCGCCTCCAGCCGGCTGACAAAGTTTACCGTGGGCCCCACGACCGTGAAGTCCAGCCGATCCGGGCTGCCGATGTTGCCGTAAATCACAGAGCCGACGTGCAAACAGCCAACAAACCGCAGTCCTATGCTCTGCTCGGCTCTGAGCAAGGCCGCCTCCAGGGCCCGACGCGCGCGGCCACTCGCCTTCTCATGTCCACTGCCCTCAACCGGAAAGATGGACAGCACGCCGTCGCCGATGAACTTCAGCACGTCCCCGCCCTCGGCCCGCACTGCGGTGACCACGAGCTCCTGGTACTGACCAAGGCGCTCCAGCAGTTCATGGGGAGGCAACTGCTCCGACAGAAGGGTGTATCCACGCAGATCGGTCAGCAGCACGGCGGCTTCGATCGCAACCTGATCACCCCGGCGGATAGCGCCAGCGGCGATGCGCTCGGCCGGGCCGTCACCCAAATAGGTGCGCAGCAGGCTCTCAGCCGAGCGACGCATCGCGGCGGGCTCCAGCGCCGCCGCTAAAAAGGGACTAAGCTCCTCGATCAACGCCATGGCTGCCGGGCTGAACCCGCTTGGAGCGTCGGTGGTGAACGCAGCCCCTTGCACCGAACCATCGCCGTAGATGATCGGCAGAGCGAGATAGGCGGTGCTGCCATCCTCAGCTAGCTCGAAGAGCACCGGATGGTCACGGGCTGGATCCAGATCGCGCAGGGAGCGGCAAAAGCTGGTCCGCGTCTTAATCACATGTTCGAAGGGGCTGCCGGTGAACGCGCTTGTCGCCAGGACGCTGCGGGGAACGATGTACTCTTCGGCTCCGGTTTCGCGCATCCAGATCACTCCCCAGGCTCCGATCAGAGGATTGATCAGCCGCTGCCCGACCCGGACCCGCCAGAGTGGGATGCCTGCGGCCACGAGCCGGTCACAGGTTTGGGCAACGATCTCGGCCGGAGGGAGAGTCACGCGTGCCGTGACCACCAGCCAAGTGGCGAATTCGAGGATATTGAGATCGGGAATCCGCTGATGGGGCATGGCCTATCCACCGTGCGTTGCCGATTCCGAAACGATACTGCAAACCCGTTCGGAGCGCTCCTGACGATTATCCGGCCAGACCCGACATGACACAACCCTGCGGAATGGCAGCTCGTGGGACTCAGATGAACTGCTCACGCGTGAAACACCGGATGCTGCCAAAGTGCAGCAGGTTTCCTGGTCTGACCATGAAGTGTCATTCGGGTGATGGGCGTACCAGAGGGACGTGCGCACCGCTGTGCAAAGCCTCTACCCTATGGATCGCCCAGCGACCGTGCAGCCCCTGGTCGTTCCTGGAGAGACATGGGTGAGCAGACTCTCAGATCAGGCCGCTGTCGGTGGGCCTCTTCGTGGTGCGGCATGGGAGCGAGTGTGAACCCCCGGGGCCGCGCCCTCTTCTCTGGCGCCCAGGACCATCTCGCTGGCCCAGTTGAGCAGAAGGGATGTGTAGGCCTCCTGCCACGGCTTTTCCGAGAGTGCATGATCAGCTCCCTCGATGACCCTGTAGGTCAGCGAATGGGCGCTCTTAAGCGCCGCAAGGTAGTTCTCGATTACCGGATGCGGAATAATGTGGTCGTGCTCCGACTCCACGATCAGCGCGTCGCCGCGAAACGCTGCGCAGGCCGCGAGGGCCCGGTTCTCGTCGGGCCGCACACGGCCCCGGCGATAATCATCGAGACCATACTTCCTCAACTGCTGCTTCGGCAGGTGCCAATCTTCGTCCCGATATAGCGCTGGAACACGCAGGGCGAGCCATCGCACGGGTCGCAGGGAACTCAGGACGGCCGCCAGATACCCGCCATAGCTGCTGCCCACCACCGCAATGGCGTCCTGATCGACGCCTGGATGTCCGGTCAGCGTGTCATAGGCCGCCAGCGCATCGTCAAGGTTGTCCTCTCTGGTCACGGCGTCCTTCTGCGCCGCGGTTCCGGCATGGCCGCGGAGATCGACCGTCAGGCAGACACAACCCAGGGCTGCGATTTCACGGGCGCGGGCCAGGTACTGCTCCTGGCTGCCGCCCCAGCCGTGCAGGAACAGCACGCCCGGCACCATTGTCGCGGGTGTCACGAAGGTGCCTGAGATCTTCTGATCATCGACCGGGATATCGATCCGGTCATCGCGCGTCGTCATGAACTCCAACCACCGTGTACTTGGTCAACAATCCGATCCGCTCGTCAAATCCGTGGAAATACACCGTCGCGTCCTCGGGTGGAGGGTCGCTCCGGCCATAAATCTCCACCGTGGATGCGCGCACCGTCTGCACACTCGGATCGGCCCGAAAGACCTCGAGGGCAGCGATTTCGGCACCTGTTGCTCCGCCGATGCGCCAAGATTGCTCCAGCACGCCGGAGCGCCACCGGCCCTGGAGATCCAGTCCCTGGGCGACATCATAGTTGCGCCGGGACGCAAACATCTCCGGGAAAACGCTCGTGGCAGCGTCGTAGGCTCGGGCCCGCTCCACGGCAATGCGCACGCTCTTGGAGAGTGGAAGCTGGGATAGCGTGGCGAAGTCACCGCGCACGACCACAAGATCAGACCCGCCATAAACCTCGTTGCCCGCTGGATCGGTCGTCAGGCGCTGAGTGCCATAGTAAGCCGCCGTGAGATCTGCGACCCGCACCTGGCCGACACTGCAGGTGACGACATCAGTGAGGTTCTGCTCCAGAACCAACCCGCCTTCGGCTAGCTCAGAGGGATCCAGGGCGGCGATGGCCTCGTTCAGTGCTGGTACATCCGACACCACTGTCTGTCCCCGTCCGGCGGTGGCGCGCACCGGCTTGAGACGCATGGGCCCGTGCTCCAGGAGCCGCTGGCCGGCCGCCCGCGCCTGCTCCGGCGTGAAGACGGAATAGCCCCATAGAACATAGTCCCGAACCTGATCGGGAAACCTGTCAGACCAGCCCATGGGCACGGGACCTTGCGTCTCGATGCGCGGATGCGTGATGAGCTTGGTAAGCATGAACGGGTATGGCACGACGCCACCGAAGAGATGGTGTTCGGCCCGGATGCCGAGCCGGGCCGCGTGCTCGATGCCCAGGAGCGTATCGCTTGGGACAAAGTAGACCCTGCCGGGGTAGATCGCCGAGGGATCGTATTCGCCCGCATAGGCGAACCCCATGAGAGCCGCCAGCCGCTTGGCGATCTCGGTTCGGGTCACCCGTTCATGAGCGTCGGTAAAGCCCGCCTGCTGAGGCGAGAACTCGACCACCACGTCTTGCGTCACTCGAGGCTCCTATGCACCGCCGTGCTGGACACCAAGCGTGTCGATGCTCTCCGGTTCCCGAACAACTTTGCCCCCGAAATGTCCGTTGCTGGCAGATTGCGTTGAAAAAGTCGGTGCTCAGATTGGCTGAGATGGCAACGATGCTTGCTTTGCTGAAGTTGGGTCTGCGGTGAGTTGTGCCCCTCTGGCCTTCTCAGGCCGTTTGGGTCATCTGCGGTCCTAATGAAGTGACCTGCTTGGCGAGCTTTCTGAGGTTCTGGGCCGTGGCCGTCAGCAGGAACTCGTCCTGAGCGCCGCACGGACCGCGCAGCCGCAGACGCCCCATCTTCAGGATACGCTTGAGATGGGCAAACAGCATCTCGATGCGCTTGCGGCCCTGACGCGACCGCTCGAAGGCTGGCGTGCCGGCCAGCGCTCGAGCCACATCCCGGGGGCACTGTCAGGTTGGCGAGAGTTCGGGGTCTGTGGCAGGGTCTTGGACATGAGCACGACGTCTAACCCGTACCGCGGCTTTCGATTTCCAGCCGAGATCATCAACCAGGCGGTCTGGTTGTATCGCTGCTTGAGCTTGAGCCTGCGGGAGGTCGAGCTGATCTTGGCATCGCGTGGGTATTGTCAACTTAATGCCGAAGCGCCAAAGCTGTCGCTGCGCACCCTCTAAACCAGTTCAAGTCAACCCACGAGGGCAACACCGGTCACATCGCGCCAGGAATCGAAGGCGCGATCCCGGGCAGCGCGAGACTCACTGGCGCAGAGGCGATGGCGATGAAGCTGAAAGTGGTTGTGGATCGGGCTGTGAGTGGCAAGAAAGTGCTGGGCCTGCCGGGCTGATTGGAACCGCCTCGTGTGGCGTTCGCGCCTTCGGACTGGCTGGTGCGAGACCTCGCAGCGGTTGTTGAGATAGCGGCTCTGCCGATGCTCGCCGCCAAGTAGGATCTCCCGTTTGGCAGCGCCATAGGTGTCGATTTGCACTTCATGGTGGGACCGGCAGCCAGTGACAAATCAAGGACTTAGCCGAGACTGAAGTGCAACCCTTTGTATTTCAAGCGAGACTCTTTGCACTTCATTTGAGACTGGCCAATCGGATCAGCGTCTCTTTGCTTTAGGTGGTGAAACCCGCCTTGCGGACGCGGAAGGCTCCCCGGACTGAAGGCTGCTTCCGATCGGACCAGTGGGGTATGGTAGCCCGCAGCCAACAAGGAACCCCGCGTCTGTTTGTATTTCATGTGAGACCCAGGAGCTTGTTCAGTCTCACATGAAGTGCCGAAAGCGCCTACCAAATCGCCCAATCCCATCATGAAGTGCAAATCGACAGTTGGTCTGCCATTCAAGATCGCTGGGCAGAGGCCTCGCCGACCAAAAGGGCACAAAGACCTAAAGCTTGAGGCGGCGGTCGTAGAAATCATGCGCTCGGCGCAGCGAGTCCTCTGCCGCCTGCGCGTTGTACTCGACCTTGAATCCCTGGCCTGAAGTCCAATCCAGCTCGATAAAACCGTGATGCACGCCCGGATAGATCGCGACGTCCACAGGGGCGCTGTCACTCGCTTGTCCCGCCACCAGTTCTTCGCAGGCCCGAGCCGGGGTCCACTGATCCTCGCTGCCCACAACGATCAGCAGTGGGAACATGGTCTTGTCGCTCAGCACCCCACATCGCGGATAGTATGCCACCCCGGCCTTGAAGGTCAGGTTGTCAGGGTTGACCACCCCTTCACTGACTTGTCTTTCAGCCATGGCGAGAACCGCCCTCGCGCCCATCGACACACCGAGAACACCGACGCGGTTGCGGTCCACAAAGGGTTGAGCCGCGAGGTAGAAGAGAGCGCCGTAGGCATCGGCAACCCGATCCACGGAAGCGGGCTCTTTCACACAGGCGTCCTCGGCCTTCCGGGTTGTGAAGCTGTCAACCGACAGCGTGACGTAGCCCCACGAGGTCAGGAGTTGCGGCAGCTTCTGGCTCTCAAGTGCTGACACTCCTCGGCAGCCATGGAGCACAACGACCGCCGGGAAGGGGCCGTCGCCTTCTGGCTTGGCAAGATACACTTGAAGGCGGCTTCCTGGTGTCGGTTTCGGGTCTTCTCCCTGCTCGCGGGCTCGGCGTTCCTGGATCTTGCCAAGAGGGCGGGCCGCACCGTCGAGTTCAACTTTCGCGATCACCGGGGTCGCTGAACCCGATGGGTTGACTGGCTGTCCCCAAGCATGGCTCGTAAAGAACATCGCAAGCCCGATGAGGGATAAACCGACTGATCGACACATGGCACCCTCCGCGCCAAAGACCGCATCAGCAGAGCCATCATCCCATCTGTGGCAGCGGTATTCAAGGGGAATGCAGGCACGTGATCATGGGCGGGGCTGGTAGGATAGCGGTGTTGGATCAACTATTGGCACCGTCATATGTTCTCAGTCTGTCAGGCAACTGCCGCTCTGATCGTCCATGCTCTCGTTTCCAGCCGAAAGACCGATCCGGTTGGCACGAGCCACACGGCTGGCCAACCGGCGAAACATGGTCTCAGTCTGAAACCGGGCGGTAGGGCCTTGGATTGATGCGAAGGCCAAGTACTTCTGGCCGAGCGTAATGCCCAGTGACATCCATCAACTGCGAGGACTTGATCGTCTCGTTCAGATCAAGGTCCGCATACAGGATTGTCTCCTCCTTGTAGACTGGCCCTGCCAACAACCTTCCATCGAGCGCGACGATGCAACTGCCGCCCTCGATGATGTAGTCGCTCACTGCGGCGAGTTCATCCGCAAACTCAAAATCGGCTGGATAGCTTGCCTTGCGGATCAGGTTGGCGGCCGAGATCACGAAGACCCCGCCTTCGAACGCTGTGTTGCGGGCGTTCGTGATCGCCATGTCCGTATCGAACGAGGTCGCCGCAACGTGGATCTGCTCTCCCTGGCTGTAGAGGGCGAACCGCGCCAGCGGCATGAAATTCTCCCAGCAGACGAGCCCGCCGATCCGGCCCGCTGGGGTATCGTAGACCTTGAGGGTGCTTCCATCGCCATAGGCGTGCACCATGCGCTCCGAGTTGGTGGGGACGAGTTTCTGGTGCTTGCCGATGATCTCGCCATCGGGGTCAATCAGCAGGATGGTGTTGAAGAAGCTGCGTGCGGTTGTGGACCGCTCGTTGATGCCGATGGCGATGGTAACTCCAGCCGCCCTGGCGGCTTGCCCAAGGCGTCCGGTCGTTGGGCTCGGCACCTCAACCGAGTTCTGCCACAGGCGCGACCACGCTGCCTGGGCCTCGGGGCTGCCGAACCGTGCGAAGCCTCGGCCCCAAACGGTGGCATTCGTGAAGATCGGAATGAACAATTCCGGGAACACGACGAGCTTGGCGCCGTGGGCACTGTCAAGTTGTCGGAGAAGGATACACCGATCCTGGTTCGGGGCCGGATCAGGCGGCAGTCACGGCGCCGGTTACCTCAGCCCAGGCCTGGAACGCCCGAGCACGGGCGTCGCGATGATCAGCGGCGCCGGTCTTTGCAGGACGGCGGAAGAGGTTTGTGACTTGGTCATGAACCGAGAGAAAGCGTTGGGCCTGTCCGGCTGACTTGAAGCGTTTCATGATGCGCTCGCGCCGTCGGGTGGGCTGATGACTGTTCTCGGCACGGTTGTTCAACCCCCGATGCTGGCGATGTTCCACGCTGGGCATGATCTCTCGCTTGGCCGCGGCATAGCTGACCAGCTTGTCGGTGACAAGCACGCGCGGAGTGATGCCTTGCTTCTTGAGCAACTTGCGCAACAACCGCTTGGCTGCTTTGGCATTGCGGCGGCTCTGGACCAGAATGTCGAGCACGATCCCGTGTTGGTCCACGGCGCGCCAGAGCCAGTGCTTCTTGCCGGCGATGCTGATCACGACTTCATCCAAGTGCCACTTGTCTCCGGGTGCCGGAAGACGCCTGCGGATCTGGATGGCAAAGCTCTGGCCGAACTTCATCGCCCATTGCCGGACCGTCTCGTGGCTAACCAGGATACCTCGCGCGGCCAGCATCTCCTCGACCATCCTGAGACTGAGCGGGAAGCGAAAATAGAGCCAGACGGCATGGCTGATCACTTCAGCCGGGTAGCGGTGGCGAGCATAACGAGGATGACGGGTCTTCTTCATCCCTCACATATGTCAGGATCCCGTCACCTCCGGGTTAAATTGACGGTGCCCGCTGCGAGAGCCCAACACCGTGGTGCAGGCGTAAGACTTCGCGGATGTGGCGCATCGACAGTCTCTCGGTGGGCATCTTGGTCCTCGGCTGAGTAGCAAAAGCCAAGATTACCGTGGGTTGCGGACTGCCGGCGGCAAGCACCTCTTCACGACATCAGGAACCGATCACGGTCGCTGGAACGGGCGATCACGGTCCTCTGGAAACCATGATCACGCTGCCCTGGAATGGGTGATCACGATCATCTGGAATCCATGATCACGATCGTCTCGAACGCGCACATCCTCGTACAGCATGTGAGCAAGTGAATTTGATGCGGTCGTGCTCATCCTAGGTCGGCCTGAACCCGATTGTAAAAACGATGGTAATTGAGCGGGAATAAACGCGAGGAATGCTATGCTTCTCACCTATCCAGCGCTTGGTGACACCTTCCACTCGAGGCACGAGATTAGCAGGGTTTGCGTTGTTGCGCTGCGGTAGGAAATCTGCCGCTGGGCAACAAAAGAGGGTGGATTGATGCAGATCCTGCAGGACATCTACTCTAGCATGGATGTGTTCAGCGCAGACAACCACCGCCTCGGTGCCGTGTCTCAGGTGATGGGCAGCATCATTCTTGTCAGTCACTAGACAGCACATCATCTTCCGGCAGCAATCCCCTTGGCTTGGGTGAGAGAGGTGAATGGCGCTGTTCGGCTTGCCAAAACAGCAGCAGTCCTCCACCAGATCGTCACCTAACCCGCACCGTTCTGCGATCGTCCTGTCATGACGGACAGCCATCATTCCTAGAACTGCATGAAGCGCATTTGGGGCTGGCAAGTTGGGGTGGATGGCAGTTCATCCGTACACATCCACCCCTGCTGATCTCAGATGGCTCCTTCGGAGCTCGCGCTGTACCGTCCTTCTGGAGATTGCCTTTTTATCCTAATTCTGGCACTTGAGAGGTCAACAGCATTGCCGCCCGCGACTGCTCAATGACTGTTCAAACCATGCGCAAAATAACAGCGCACTGCTCGCAGGGCTGCAGTGCACTTGATTATGCCTCATGCTCGCTCCTGCCGCAGCAGTATGTGCCATTAGTCCACGCTAGTTACTATCAGATCCAGCTCGGTTACTGCCCGAGTAGTCAGCTAGCCTGCTAAATGGCTCCCAAGAAATGCCTGAGCTCCGGCGTCCGCGGGCTGGCGAATACTTCTTCCGGAGGGCCGATTTCGTGAACGCGGCCTTCGTGCATGAACACGACACGGCTACACACATCACGGGCAAAGCGCATCTCATGGGTGACCATCATGAGCGTCATGCCATCGGCCGCGAGTTCTCTGACGACGGCAAGCACCTCGTTGACCAACTCTGGATCCAGAGCCGAAGTAATCTCGTCGCAAAGCAAGGCAATTGGCTGCATCGCCAGTGCACGTGCAATCGCCACACGCTGCTGCTGCCCGCCGGACAGCTGATCCGGGTAGGCGTCGAATTTATGGCCGAGCCCGACACGGTCAAGCATCCTGCGGGCGATGGCCTCAGCTTCTGTCTTCGAGGTCTTCTTCACCACCATCTGCGCGAGCATGACATTGCCACCCGCCGTACAATGGGGAAACAGGTTGAACTGCTGAAAGATCATGCCGACCTTCAGGCGCAGTGCTTTGAGATGCACGTCGTCGGGAAGAAGCTGCGCTCCAGCGACCGTGATCGAACCATCATCAATCATCTCCAAGCCGTTGATACAACGCAGCAGGGTTGATTTGCCGGATCCGCTCCTGCCGATCACCGCGATCACCTCGCCAGGATCGACATCGAGATTGATGCCTTTCAGGACCTCGTTGTCCCCAAAGCGCTTTTTCACCTCAGTGATCGCGATGAGCGACATTGAGCTTCCTTTCAAGAATCTGGCTGCTCTTCGAGAGTGGCCAGCAAAGAGCAAAATAGATGAGGGCTACAAGGCCATAGACGGTGAAGGGCTGGAATGTGGCGTTCGTCACGACCGAGCCGGCCTTCGACAGCTCCACAAAGCCAATGATCGAAGTTAGAGCCGTGCCCTTCACCACCTGGACCGAAAAGCCGACCGTAGGCGGGACGGCAATCCTGAGCGCCTGTGGCAGGATGACGTAGCACATCTGCAGCAGGTGCCGCATGCCGAGGCTTCCCGCAGCCTCCCATTGCCCGCGCGCGACGGCCTCCACGCAGCCGCGCCAGATTTCAGCCAAGAAGGCTGCGCTCCAGAGTATCAGTGCTAAAGCGGCTGCGAGCCACGCAGGCACATCAACCCCGAACAGGCCAAGGCCGAAGAATGCCAGGAAGAGCTGCATAAGGAGCGGTGTGCCTTGGAAGAGTTCCACATATCCTTTCGCGAAGGTTCGCGCAGCTTTCGATCGTCCGATCCGCAAGAACAGGATTACTAAACCGATGATGCCGCCGCCGATGAAGGCGACAAAGGACAGGACAATGGTCCAGCGGGCCGCGAGCAAAAGGTTGCGCAGGATGTCCCAGGTGCTGAACTCCATCATCGGGCCGACCTCTTCGGAAACAGGGCCCAGCCGAGGCTGAGTAAAGCTTGCCGCAGGACGATTGCGAGCAGGAGATAGATGAGGGTCGACACAATATAGGTCTCGAAAGCCCGGAAGTTGCGCGACTGGATGAAATTGGCTGCAAAGGTGAGATCCTCTGCCGCGATCTGGGAGACTACGGCTGATCCTAGCATCACGATGACGACCTGAGATGAAAGGGCGGGCCAGATCCGTTGAAGCGCTGGGATGAGGATGACATGCCAGAAGGTCTGAAAGCGGGTCATCGCCAGACTGGCGCCCGCTTCGAACTGGCCCCGTGGCGTCGCTTGGATGCCGGCCCGGATGATCTCGCAGCTATACGCGCCGAGGTTGATGACCATGGCGAGGTTGGCGGCCTGGAGCTCGGACAGCTGAAGACCAACGGAAGGCAGCCCGAAGAAGATGAAGAAGAGCTGGATCAGGAAGGGCGTGTTGCGGATCAACTCCACATAGGCGGCTACAACAGGCCGGAGCCACCGTGGGCCAAGACTGCGCACCCAGGCACAGACGGTCCCGAAGGCGATGCCTAGGACCGCGCCCACGACGGTGAGTTCGAGAGTGATCGCGATGCCCTTCAGGAGGATGGGCAGGTACTCCGTCAGCCAGCTGAATTCGAACTGATAGGTCATTTGCGATCCGGGATTGGGGCAAGGGCGACCGCGCCGCGACGGCGGTGCGGTCGAACGCGTGTGGTTTAGATACCAGCCGGAAACTCCGCCCCGAGCCATTTCTTGGCAATGGCATTGAGCGAGCCGTCCGCCTTGGCTCCGGCGATGATCGTGTTCACTTTCTCGAGGAGGCCAGCCTCGTTCTTGTTCAAGCCGATGTAGCACGGAGAGTTCGTGATCAGGAACTTGAGCTCGGGCCGCTTTGGCGGGTTGCGGGCCAGGATGGCGGCGGCGACCACATTCCCGGTCGCGATCACCTCAACTTGCCCGGAGAGGAAGGCAGTGATCGTGCCGTTGTTGTCCTCGTAGCGTTTGATGACGGCGCCCGAGGGAGCCAGCTTCGTGAGCTCAAGATCCTCGATTGCGCCGCGAGTGACGCCGACGGTCTTCCCGGCGAGATCCTCTGCCTTGGCCACCGGCACCCGCGCCGGTGCGAACACACCATTGAAGAACGGAGCGTACGCGGCGGAGAAGTCGATGACCTTCTCACGGTCGGGGTTCTTCCCCAGGCTGGAGATGACTAGATCAACCTTGTTCGTCTGGAGATAGGGAATGCGGTTGGCGCTGGTCACCGGGACGAGCTCGATCCTAACCCCCATCTTGGTCGCAATGAGATTGGCCATGTCGATGTCATAGCCGGCCGGCGCCATGTCCGGACCTACGCTGCCGAACGGAGGAAAGTCCTGCGGCACGGCAACACGGAGCGTTCCGCGCGATGTGATATCCGCAAGGGCATCCGCCCTGGCGGACTGCTCTGATCCGAACATAGTGGCCGCGCCTAGTGCCGCGGCAGCTACAACAGATAAAAGAGTTCTGCGTTTCACGAAGATTTCCTTTCTTGGTTGAGACATGGGTCAGCTGCTCTTCGCAGATGCTACAGGCGTTAGGATCTGCCGCAGGGCAGCAAGGTGGTCGGGCTCGACCGTGAGATCGAGACTGCTTTCGACACGATCGATGTGTTCGGCCATGAGCACCGCAGCGTGGGGGAAGTCCCCTGCCTCAAGGGCGTCGACGATGCCGGCATGGTCATGGTTGGAGGCGGTCGCGTCCTCAGTCGACTGGTAGAGCATCGAAACGAGAACGGTGCGTGCTGTCAGGTCCAAAAGGATGTCGGCCAGCAAGGGGTTGCCTACGGTATTCGCCAGGTGGACATGGAAGTCACCAAGAGCGCAGGTGCGCGCATGCGTGCCCCCTAACTGCACTTCGATCCGCTCCTGCTCGACATGTTGACGAAGCGTAGCAAGCGCCTCTGGAGCGATGCTTCGGAGTGAACGGAGCAGGCCCGTTTCGATCACTTTTCGTGCGTGGAAGGCGGCGCGGGCTTCCGCGGCTGAGGGCTCAATGACGAACCATCCGCGCCGCGCGCTGACGCGCACGATGCCGCGTGCCTCCATCTTCATCATCGCCTCGCGAATGCGTGTCCGCGAGACCTTGAAGAGTTCGGCGAGCTTGGATTCTCCAAGCCGCGCACCGGGTTGGATCCTTCCGGCGAGAATTGCGGCGGTCACCGTTTCTTCAATGTTGGGCTGATCGGCCATTCAGAGGTTCATCACCGTTGCATACAAGCTGTCTGACGCTGCCCGTATGCAAGGATCATGCCAGTACTGTCCTGCCGCTGTCGCCACTTGAACTGAGGATCGGTGACGCACCAAATGTGCGCTTACCGCTGCGACATGCCCAATCTCACATCAAAACGCACAGAAAACCGGCGGGCAATGGCCCGGCATCTCTCCGCGCATTGCATATGACCTGCCGCGGAGATCGCGTTGCTGCGGCATTTGAGGCGAGGTGGCACGGTCAACTTAACGGGTTGAGGCAGGTCCGTCCGTTCGGCACAGTCAAGTCAACGCGCTGGTGACGACCAGCAGGCAAAAAGAAGGGAATTAAGCCGACCGGTCACTCCCGAC
>KI912044.1:86611-87608 GCA_000517005.1 Microvirga lupini | reverse complement strand
ATGCCCGCCACCGTTTCCCGGCTGAGGTCATCAGCCATGTCGTGTGGTTGTACTTTCGGTTTCCCTTGAGCCTGCGCATGGTCGAGGAAATGCTGGCGGCCCGCGGGATTGAGGTCAGCCATGAGACGGTGCGGCAGTGGGCGCTCAAGCTCGGCCAGAATTTCGCAACCAGATCCGCAGACGTCTTCCGGCGCCTGGAGACAAGTGGCACTTGGACGGTGTGTCACGAACACATTTCTGAAGGAGGAGATGTGGAGCTGTACAAGAGATGAGGGTCGGCCCCTCGAGGTCTGCAGTCAGGTGCCGGCCTCAAACCCCTGCAAGCTGCGGCCGTCACGAGCGGCCGTGGTGAGCGTTGCCGCCAAAGGCGGGATTTCAGTCCCGTCAGGTCCGATCCGGAGAGGCAAGCGAAAGCGAACCGCTGATGACGTGTCGAAATGCCAAAGATGATGTCAAAACCGGGAAGTCGTCGAGGTCCCGGGATCAGTTCGGGGGCTGTCCTGAAGACCGCCCGAGCGACATCCGGCATGGAGGCGGCGCGAAGCCGGATCAGGCTCGTGGACGGAACGTGAGAACCTGTCGTCCCGCTGCTAAGGGAGACGTCCAAGCGGCTCAAACCGCAAGGACCAGAGTACCGATGCGGGGCACAGGGGCGGAGCAGCCTGTAGTAGGGTGGAAGGTTCTGTCATGGGACTGGACCGAAGGGGCTGCAGTGTGTCGCCGCGGCGCAGAGCCAACCGGTCACGGGAGGAGCCCTGTGGCCACGGCAAAGCCGTTTTCCATTCCGAAGCGGGAAGTCTGGGACGCCGTCCAGAAGGTGAAGGCCAACCAGGGAGCGGCTGGCGTCGACGGACAGTCGATGGCGGCGTTCGAGGCTGATCTTGCGAACACCCTCGACCGGCTCTGGAAGCGCATGTCCTCCGGGAGCTCCTTTCCTCCTCCGGTCAGACGGGTGGACCTGCCCAAGAGCGATGGACGGACCCGGCCGTTGGGCATT
>KI912044.1:86346-86511 GCA_000517005.1 Microvirga lupini | reverse complement strand
CTGAAGAAACATGGCTTTCGGATCTCGATGTCTGGGAAGGGCGACTGCTTCGACAATGCCGTGGTCGAGACCTTCTTCAAGACCTTGAAATCCGAACTGGTCTGGCGCACCGTTTTCCAGACCAGAGCCGAGGCCAAGGAGGCGCTTGGGCGTTACATCGACGGC
>KI912044.1:84652-86246 GCA_000517005.1 Microvirga lupini | reverse complement strand
CCCACGTGGTCGAACAAGCTCGTGCAGGAAGCTCTCCGCCTCCTGCTCGATGCTTACTACGAACCACGGTTCAGCGACCACTCTCATGGCTTCCGCCAAGGACGTGGCTGTCACACGGCGCTGCGGGAAATCACCCAAAGGTGGCGAGGCGTGAAGTGGTTCATCGAGGGCGATATCAAAGGCTGCTTCGACAACATCAACCATGAGGTTTTGTTGGAGACGTTGTCCGAAACCGTCCGAGACAACCGGCTGCTGCGCCTCGTATCTAACATGCTCAAGGCCGGATACATGGAGGACTGGCGCTATAATGATAGCCTGAGCGGCACGCCGCAAGGTGGTGTCATCAGCCCACTCCTCTCCAATATCTACCTCGACAAGTTAGATCGGTTCGTAGAGGAGAACCTGCTCCCGATCTACAATCGGGGTAACCGACGCAGAAATGACCCCAGATACAAGGCGATCATCAACGCCGCTCGACGAGCAGGCGATCGAGGCAATCATGAGGAGGCGGCACGCCTGCGAAAGCAAGCGCAAGCCATGCCTTCCCGTGACCCCGAAGACCCGACTTCCGACGGCTTTGGTATGTCCGGTATGCGGATGATTGGCTGCTCGGATTCAGCGGCCCCCGACACGAAGCCGAGGCGATCAAACGCCGCATCGGCCAGTTCCTTCGCGAGACATTGCGGCTGGAACTCTCCGGGGCAAAGACGTTGATCACCCACGCCCGCCACCATGCGGCACGGTTCCTCGGATATGAAGTCGTGGCACTCCATGCCGATGAGAAACATGACCAACGTGGTCAGCGCATCGTCAATGGCTTGGTTCGTCTGAAAGTCCCGAACGATGTGATCGTGAAGCAATGCCGCCGCTACATGCGGGACGGAAAGGCCGTACACCGGCCCGAACGGCTGCACGACGACGACTTCAGCATCGTCAGCCAATACGGAGCGGAGTATCGCGGCTTCGTTCAATACTACCTGCTGGCATTCAATGCCCATCGCCTTGGAAGGGTGCATCAGGTGATGCGCACCTCGCTCCTCGGTACGCTCGCCAACAAGCACAAGACGAAGATCGCCCCGATCTATCGTCGACTGCGAACGGAGGTGGAGGACCGAGGACGCACCCAGACGGCCCTGGTCGTCACACGGGAGCGGAGTGAGGGCCAGAAGCCACTTGTGGCCATGTTCGGCGGCATCTCGTTGGCATGGAAAGAGGATGCAATCGTGAGCGACCGTCCGCCAAGAATCGACAGCGGCGTCCGCAGCGAGGTCGTCCAACGTCTCCTTGCCCAGAAATGCGAGCATTGCGGCTCCGAAGAGGGACCTTTCGAGGTCCACCACGTCCGCCGTCTCGCAGATCTGGATCGACCGGGGCGCAGAAACCAACCTTTGTGGGTCAAGCGAATGGCTTCCCGCCGTCGCAAAACCCTGGTCATCTGTACCCGGTGCCACCAGGACATCCACCGGGACCGTTCTGGATGGCGTGAGAGGATAAGGCACTGGAAAGCCGGATGAGACCGAAAGACTCATGTCCGGTTTGGGGAGAGGGCACCGGAAAAGTACCGGAAGGTAACTCGCCGATGCCCTACTCCACC
>KI912044.1:84428-84552 GCA_000517005.1 Microvirga lupini | reverse complement strand
CGCCGCCGCAGGCGCAAGGCGCCGAGCCGCCGCGATATTTGGCATTTGGACGAGGTCGTGATCACCCTTGCGGGCCGGAAGCACTGGCTCTGGCGAGCCGTCGACCAGGACGGCTATGTCCTCG
>KI912044.1:83778-84328 GCA_000517005.1 Microvirga lupini | reverse complement strand
CGCAGCCGCAATATCGGCCTCCCGTCATTGCCGGTCACAAGACCGGCAATGACATCGTTGAGCAATTGCGAGAAAGGACTTGATCAATGAGCTGCGATTAGTTTCCGTTGTGATCAAGCACATTTTTCGACCCATAGGCGGTCGGCTTTGATCAGCGCATTGGCCATCACGATGAGCTTACGCATAAGCGTGACCACAGCGACCTTCGCTGGTTTTCCGGACGCGATGAGACTTTCATATTTTGCCTTGAGATCTGGGTTGTAACGAGCGGCAACGAGGGCCGGCATGTAAAGTGCACGCCTTACGTTGGCCCTTCCTCCTTGAATAAAACTGCGTCCTTTCCATTGCCCTGATTGTCGGGCGACGGGAGCCAGGCCTGCAAGGGAAGCAGCTTGTTTGGGATCGAGTGCTCCTAGCTCAGGCATGGTAGCGACCAGCTGGTCGGCGGTCCGTGTGCCTACCCCAGCGATACTGGAGATGATTTCGTGCCGGCGGGCCAACTCCGGGTCAGCCGCGATGATCGTCGCAACCTCGGCGTCACTCTGCTCGC
>KI912044.1:76092-83678 GCA_000517005.1 Microvirga lupini | reverse complement strand
GTTCAACCCTCCCACATGCAAGGTTTTTACCTCAAGATACTCTTCGATTCCAAGTTGCGATCCTTCACGCCCGATGCCCGACTGCTTGACGCCACCGAATGGTGCCACCTCTGTGGAGATGGCGCCGGTGTTCAGCCCCACCATCCCGAATTCCAGTGCTTCGGCCACGCGCCATGAACGGCTGAGGTTCTGCGTATAGAAGTAAGCTGCGAGGCCAAACGGCGTGCCGTTGGCGATCCCAACTGCCTCTTCTTCCGTCTCGAAACGAAAGAGCGGCGCGACTGGTCCAAAGGTTTCTTCCGATGCAAGCAGCATCTCGGTGGTTGCACCACCCAGTACCAGAGGCCTTGCATATTGCTGGCCAGCTGGAACACAGTTACTCACCGAGAGGATGTGGGCACCCTTTGCCAATGCATCCTCCACATGCCGCTCAATCTTCTCGATGGCGGCTGCGTTGATCATAGGGCCGATCACCACACTGTCGTCGGTGCCGGCTCCAACCTTCATTTGTGCCACGCGGTTGGCCAGCTTCTCGGCAAAAGCATCATAGATGCCAGACTGGACTAGGATGCGATTGGCGCATACGCAGGTCTGGCCGCCATTGCGAAACTTCGACGAGATGGCGCCTTCTACCGCGAGATCGACATCGGCATCGTCGAACACGATGAATGGAGCATTCCCACCCAACTCGAGGCTCAACCGTTTGATGCCATCGGCCGCGCCGCGCATCAGGAGCGCGCCGACACGCGTCGACCCGGTGAAGGAGATCTTCCGCACGGTTTCGTTGCCGATCAGCTCACCACCAATCTCGGTGGGCATGCCTGTGACGATGTTGATGACGCCTGCCGGAATTCCGGCCCGCTCGGCCAGAACGCCGAGAGCAAGTGCCGAGTAGGGCGTAAATTCGGACGGCTTTATCACCACCGTGCAGCCGGCCGCGAGCGCAGGCGCAACTTTACGGGTGATCATCGCGTTCGGAAAGTTCCAAGGTGTAATGATCCCGCACACGCCGACGGCCTCCTTCAGAACCAGGATCCGCCGATCCGGTGTTGGCGACGGAATGGTGCTCCCGCCGATGCGACGTGCCTCTTCGGCAAACCATTTGACGAAGCCCGCACCGTATCGAATTTCGCCGCGCGCCTCGGCAAGGGGCTTACCCTGCTCGAGGGTCAGAATGAGGGCGAGATCCTCTTCATGCTTGAGCATGAGCGCGTGCCAGGCCTCAAGGAGCGTCGCCCGTTCTGCATGCGTCTTCTTCTTCCAGACCTTGAAAGCACGTGATGCCACCTCGATCGCGTCACGGGTTTCAGCCGCGCCCATGTCGGGAACCGTTCCGAGCACCGACTGTGTGGCTGGGTTGATCACGTCGACGGTTTTGCCAGACTTTGCATCGCGCCACTCTTCGCCAATCAAGCCGCGCTGGCGAAACAGCTCTGTATCCCTCAACTGCATGTCACGCTTCCTTTTCGCTTAAACCAATGTTGCCAGAACAGCGTCTGTGATTGCCCCTGTCCTGTCTTTGCCGGGCACAGTGCCAACGCCTCTGGCGGTACTCG
Source organism: Microvirga lupini (assembly GCA_000517005.1). Lineage (GTDB taxonomy): Bacteria > Pseudomonadota > Alphaproteobacteria > Rhizobiales > Beijerinckiaceae > Microvirga > Microvirga lupini. The sequence continues at coordinate 82,122 of KI912044.1, read as the reverse complement.
CTTCGACCGCGTCCATCACGTCCTTCGACGCATCGGCCTCGCCGAGATGCTCCAGCATCATCGCGCCCGACCAGATGGCGGCAATCGGGTTGGCGATGTTGAGATGCGCGATATCGGGGGCCGAGCCGTGCACCGGCTCGAACATCGAAGGCGCGGTGCGATCCGGGTTGATGTTGGCCGATGCGGCAAAGCCCAATCCGCCCTGGATCGCCGCGCCGAGATCCGTCAGGATATCGCCGAAGAGGTTGGACGCAACCACGACGTCAAGCGATTCCGGCGCCATCACCATGCGAGCCGCCATGGCATCGATATGGTAGTGTGACACCTCAACGTCTGGGTACTCGCGCGCAACGTCCCGTGTCACCTCGTCCCAGAACACCATGGAGTACTTCTGGGCATTCGACTTGGTCACCGAAGCCAGTTTGCCGCGCCGGGCTCTCGCTTGGTCAAACCCGAAGCGCACGATGCGCTCAACGCCCTTGCGGGTAAATATCGCCGTTTCGACTGCTACCTCATCCGAAGTGCCCGAATGCACCCGTCCGCCGGCCCCGGAATACTCTCCTTCGGTGTTCTCGCGAATGCACAAGATGTCGAAGCTCTGCGCACGCAGGGGACCGGTGACGCCTGGCAGCAGCCGGTGCGGGCGAATGTTGGCGTATTGGACGAATGCCTTGCGGATCGGCAGGAGGAGACCGTGCAGCGACACTGAGTCGGGCACCTCTGCCGGCCAGCCCACCGCGCCGAGATAGATCGCATTGAAGGCACGCAGCGTCTCAATTCCATCCGCTGGCATCATCGCACCGGTCTGCTTATAGTGCTCACAGGACCATGGAAATGTCGTTCCCTCGAGGTTGAAATTGTGCTTGCTGGCGGCGGCCTGGAGTACGGACCAGGCAGCTGCGGTTACATCCTTGCCGATACCATCGCCTGGGATCAGCGCTATAGAATAGGTCTTCATGGCTTGCCTTCTCAGAGGTCGATGAGCACGCTTTTCGATTTGCGATTGGCGAGATAGGCCTCTCGGCCGAGGTCCTTGCCAATACCTGAGCTCTTGTACCCACCGGTTGGCAGGATGTGGTCCCGTGACCGGCCGTATCGATTGACCCACACAGTCCCCGCCTGCAGAGCTTTGGTGACGCGTAACGCGCGGGAGAGATCGCGGGTGAACAGGCCGGCCGCAAGCCCGTATGTCGGGTGATCGGCGAGCGCAAGCGCTTCCTCCTCGCTGCGGAAGGTCTGCATCGTCAGCACTGGGCCGAAAATCTCCTCGGTCACCGCATGTGAAGACGAATCGACACCGACCAGCAGCGTCGGCTCGTAGAAGTAGCCAGACCGCTCCATGATCTGCCCGCCGACGATGCACTCGGCCCCTTCCGCTACGCTTTTGCGTACGATCGCATCAATCCGATCGAGCTGACGCCGGGAGATGATTGGCGAGTACTGCGTCTCCGCGTCCCAGGTCACGCCGGGCCTGATATTGGCCATGTGACGGGCAATGGCCGCGCCGAGCGCTTCGGCGATCTCTTCCGAGGCGATCAGACGCGATCCGGCGATGCACGCTTGCCCCGCATTGGCGAGAATGCCACGCGCGATCGCCGATGCGGCAAGGTCCAGGTCCGCATCGGCGAACACGACTTGGGGGCTTTTGCCCCCTAGCTCGAGTGTCATCGGCTTGATGCCGGTCCGCGCGATGTTTTGCATGATTGCGGCGCCGGCCATGGTCGAGCCAGTGAAGCTGACCTTCGCAATGTCAGGGTGCCCAGTGATGGCATTGCCGGTCGTTTGGCCGTCTCCAAGGACGATGTTGATGAGCCCGCTTGGAATGCCCGCCTTGACTGCCAACTCGGCCATATAGAGGGTGGAGAACGGCGTCATCTCGGAAGGCTTCAACACCACGGCATTCCCGGCGGCAAGCGCGGGGCCGAGTTTCCAGCCGGCCATCGAAACCGGGAAGTTCCAGGGCGTGATCGCACCAATGATCCCGTAGGGCTCGGTCAGCGTCATACCGAAAGTGGTACCCGAGGTCGGGACGACGTCGCTTCCCTCCTTGTCGGCGAATTCGCCAAAGAAGCGGATCTGCTCGGCAGTGACCGCGATGTCGCCTTCGATCAACTGGGCGATCGGTCGTGTCGAAGATGCGGCCTCCAGACGCGCAAGCGTCACCGCCTCCTCTTCCATCAAGTCCGCCCAGCGTTGCAGTGCCTTGACGCGCTCGCGTGGGCGCGCATCGCTCCAACCGCTGGTCTTCAGCGCCCGCTTGGCACTCTGCACAGCCCGGTCGACAAGCTCCGCGTCCGCGACAGGGCACTCGCCATAGGCGCGGCCATCTGAGGGCCGGCGCATTTCCGGCCCACCGTCACCAACCACCGCGACCGGCTCGCCATCGATGAAATGATGGAAGGGAAACGCGAGCGTTTCGGGATCGAAGCTCAACGACATAAGGCACCTCGCCCTGCTGTTCGATTGGAGACTAGCGCCAGGCGTGCCGCATTTTCCGTCGACGTCTGTATCTTGAGCGGTGCAAAATCGCGCCGCAGGGCTGCTTTGCAGTGAATTGTTTGGGAGACTGGCGGGCGCGGCTGCGCGCCCGCCCGCTTCCTGGATTACTCGTAGACGCAGACGTAGATTTTGCGGACCGTCTCGATGGTCCTCCAGACGCCGACGAAGCCGGGCTTCATCACAAAGCTGTCCCCGGCGCGGTAGGTTTTGGTCTCACCGTCCTTCTCCTCGATCTCGACAAGGCCTGAGATGAGATGGCAGAACTCGTATGTGGTGCCCTTGATCGAGTGCGTTTCGCCGGGGGTTGCCTCCCAAACGCCGGTCAGCACCTTATCCTGACGCGAGGCGTCCTGCGCCCAAGTCTTGAATGATGGATTGCCGGAAATCAGCCGTTCCGGCGCCGGCAATGCTTCCTTCGGCGCGAAGTCCGGGTTGGTATCGATGGTGACGAGAAGCGACATACTGTTCTCCTTGCTTCAGTAACCGCGTGTCCGATCGACGAGGCCGATCAGTTCCTGGCCGGCACGATGGCGCCGGATATTTTCAACGACCGATCGCGCCGCCGTGTGAGGCTGGGTCACGCTGGCGATATGCGGGGTCAGCATCACCTTTGGGTGGCTCCAAAGCGGGTGTCCTTGCGGCAACGGTTCTGGATCGGTTACATCGAGCACTGCACCCGAGAGTTTTCCGGTATCCAGCGCGGCGAGAAGCGCTTGTTGATCGAGCTGCGGGCCGCGGCCGACATGCACAAGTCCTGCACCCTGCGGCAGGTGATCGAACAGGCGAGCATTCAGGATCCCACGCGTTTCGTCGGTGAGCGGTAGAAGGCAGACCAAAATGTCGGTCTGCGCCAGGAATTCCGGCAATTGGCTGGTGCCATGGAAGCATTGCACCCCGGTTAACTCCCGTGCGCTCCGGCTCCAGCCGGCCAAAGGAAACTGGAACGGCGCCAGCCGTTCGATCGCCGCTTGCGCGAGCATGCCAAGACCAAGGAAACCGAGCCGCCGCTCGGGCGCCTGGGGAACAGGGCGCGCTCGCCACTCCTGCGCCCTCTGCTGTTCGCGGTATGCCGGCATATCCCGATGCGGGGAAAGGACGCCGAGTGTCACATATTCCTGCATCATGCGGACAATGCCCTCCTCCACCATCCGCACGAGCTTCACATTCTCGGGGACGCTGCCGGGCCGGAACTGGTCCACTCCTGCGCCGATGGAAAACAGGACCTCAAGATTGGAGTAGTGATCTATATTCTCCGGTGCCGTCCAGGTCATAAGATAACGAACCCGCTCGGGTAGGACGAAGTCTCCCCTCTGCACGACTTCGATGTCCGGCAGTTCGCGAGCAAAAGTCTCGCGGAACACGGCGCCGCGCTCGGCATCTGAATTGGAAAGAAACACCATCTCGCCAGCCTATGGTTTAGAGGTCATCCTGAGAGCCGCGCGCCCAAAGCTTCAAGCATCTGCTGACAGGCGTCCAGTTCACCCAGTGTGATGTATTCGTCGGGGCGATGGGCGCGGTCGATATCACCGGGGCCGCAGATGATCGCCTCGATGCCCGCCTGCTGGTAAAGGCCGGCTTCAGTGCCGTAGCTGACCGCGGCTAGAGTCTCTTTGTTCGTCAACTCCGTCAGCAGGTCCGCAAGGGGGCTATCGGCGCCGAGAGAAAGCGCCGGATAGGCTGAGAGCTCATGCCACGTCGTCTTGAAGTTCTTGGCCTGCAGGGTTTCGAGGTGCGCCTTCACCGGCTCCAACAGCGACAAAGGCGACGTGCCGGGTACGGCTCGCACCTCAATATCAGCTGTGCAACGGTCTGGGATGATGTTGACCGCTTGCCCTCCCGCGATGACGCCGACGTGCAGCGATGAGTAGGGTGGCTCGAAATTTCGGTCCAACGGGCCTTCCGTAAGGAGTTCGCCATAGGCCACGGCTTGGGTGATGACGCTTGCCATAGCATGCACGGCATTCAGACCAAGATGAGGCTGTGATGAGTGCCCAGACCTCCCGATTACTTCGAGGCGCACGGCTGCCTTACCCTTGTGCGCCCGCACGGCCTGCATCCGGCTTGGCTCCCCGATAATGGCACCGGCAGGCGTTTCGCATAGATCGGGAAGCGCTTCGATGAGATGCGGAACACCGCGACAGCCCGCCTCCTCGTCATACGAAAAAGCCAGGTGAATCGGTTGCCTTAGATTGCTGGCGGCAAGCTTGGGAAGAGCCGCAAGCGCGCAAGCAAGAAAGCCCTTCATATCTGTCGTGCCGCGGCCGTAACGCCTGTCACCCTCGGCCCGCAAGGTAAAAGGGTCGGAGCTCCATTCCGCTTCGCCTGCTGGCACGACGTCCATGTGGCCGGACAGGATGTAACCGGCCTTGTCGCGGGGGCCGACAGTCGCGAACAGATTGCACCGATCTCCCTCAGGACCAGGCAGAACCGCGACCGTTGCACCGTGCGACCTGCAATACTCGGCGATCCAGGCGACGATCGCGCCATTGGGCGTGCCCACAACAGACGGGAAGGCAACCAGTCGTGCCAGAAAATCTTCGACCACCATGGGGCACCAAACCTATTTGCGCAGGATCTGCGCCATTGAGGCGACGGTAGCTCTCCAGCCAGAACTTTTCATGCCGGATTATGACTAGCCACCGGTAAAAGATTTCGAATGCCAGGGCATATCGAGTCAAATCTACTGCCGTCCCTATGCAATGCTGTGATCAAACGTTAATGGCCGAGCGACAATGCCGGAAGCGGCTTAATCGCAAAAGTTCCGGCAGTACGGAGCGTCGGCGATGTGATGCGATGCCAGGGAGGCGCTATAACACCAATGCGAAATCATTTACGCGTCGAATCCTTTAAACTCAGCTCAAGCGACATTGCATCTGTCGATGTAAAGATGCTGCGCGTCGGCTGACCGCATCGTCCCGAGGATTGGGACATGCTTCGACACGTAGGTGAGGGGTTTGCTGCAACGGATGGGATCGGTCGCGTTTTTGGCACGGCGATGTGGTTTTCCCATAGAACGGATTTCGCGACAATCGGCATGGTGATCACCTCGCATCGCTTGCAGGCTCAGGGCAATGGCCGCTGGCTGATGGATCAAGTTCTCGACCGATGCGGGAATCGTAATCTCATCCTCAACGCGACGCGTGCGGCCTACCCTCTTTACGTTGCTCTTGATTTTGTGCCCGAGGCAACAGTCTATCAATGCCAGGGCGAGGTTGCAACAAGATTGCCTGCTCTCGGATCTATGAACGGTGAACTATGGACAATTTCGGAGGCTGATCTCGATACGTTGATCGCGCTTGATGCACGCGCCTTCGGCACGGATCGAACGAGGCTTCTCCATATTCTCGCGCGCGACTCCAGCGCCTACGGTATCTGGCGTGACGGAGCTCTAGTAGCCTATGCTTTTCGTCGCAGATTCGGGCGCGGGCAGGTCATCGGCCCGATTGTGGCTAGCAACGACGATGATGCCATTCGGCTTGTCTCGGCGCATCTAACAGAATTACCAGGACAATTTGCGCGTGTTGATACACG
>KI912044.1:75513-75992 GCA_000517005.1 Microvirga lupini | reverse complement strand
TGGCGCATCGTGCGGGGCGTTGTCACACTAATTGACAGTTGGCGCACTGAGGGAAACTTGATCCCTTAATAGACTTAAGCGGCAATGCCGGCTGCAGACTTCCACTCCGCCATGGCATTGAGGCGGTGAAGGTGGCTAGCAAGGGCAGAGCGGCGGGAGCGAGGGGGGAACGAAGAGATTGCGCACAGCCGAGAAGATACTGACGAACCTCTGCAGGCCTTTGGGAGATCGAAACCCCTACGTTGCTCGCTCTCGCCGTCGCAAGGGCAGATGCGAGTTCTCTGCTCGGTTGTTGAGATGGGGTATTCGGCCTGCTGCTGGAGCCCTTCATTCCCAAGTGAGGTGTGGCGCTTCAGGCTGATGGTACACAAGGGCTGTTGAGAATGGCCTCAGCGGGAGAAGCACGCCATGAAGCACTATGTGGGTCTGGATGTCTCGGTCAAAGAAACCTCTGTGTGCATTGTCGATGAGACGGGAAA
>KI912044.1:65567-75413 GCA_000517005.1 Microvirga lupini | reverse complement strand
AATGGATCGGAATCGCTTGACTGAACCCGGCCGAATAGAGAAGAAGCCCTTATGCGAGCGGTGCTCGGTCCTCGGCATGATCTGGCGCCGGGCGGCAGTGTAGGAGCCGAGCTTATCGGTGATCATCCGCCAGGGTGGACAGCTCTGCTTCTTCAAGAGGCGCTTCAACAAGCGTTTGGCCGCTTTGGTGTTGCGGCGGGCTTGGACGATCTCATCGAGGACGTACCCGTCCTGGTCAACAGCCCGCTAGAGCCAATGCTTCTTTCCTGCGATTTGGATTACGACCTCATCCAAATACCAGATGTCATGGCGGCTCGGCGGCTTGCGCTTGAGGCCGCGGGCGTAGTCCGGCCCAAACTTCAGAGCCCACCGCCGGACCGTCTCGTAGGAGACGACAATGCCCCGCTCCAGTAGCATCTCCTCGATCAAGCGAAGGCTCAGCGGAAATCGAAAGTAGAGCCAAACCACGGGAGCGATAATCTCACGCGGAAAGCGATGGCGTTTGTAGCTGACGGGCATGGTCATGCCAGTCAATCTACGCGCTTCGCCCTCATACCTGGGTTAACGTGACAATCCCGCGCTATATCACAGGCCACTCATGATCATTTTCCCGACCGCCAACTCGCTCGCGAAATAGCCGCTGTATTTGGGCAAGCTATCGGGCATGTCCAGCACGCGACGGTGATAGAATATATCCATCCGAACCGGCGGGAGCCGGGCCTCGGCCTCGAAATTGCATGCCGGGATGAACATCACCTTGAACGGCCCGACGCCGGCAACCTCCACAACGGGCTTGCCGCAAGTCCGGCAGACCCCGCGATTGAAGTTCGGCGGCGGACGGTATTTCTTGAATGAGATATTGCCGGCGTTTTTCAGCACGACACCCTTGGCACGAACGGCGACCACATCCGCGAACGGTTTGCTGTTGAACGCCTGGCAGATCAGGCAGTGGCACCAGAACCTGGCTTTCGGCGACGTATGCACCTCGAACGAGCAAGCGCTGCATTCGCAGGAACCGCATAGCGGCAACAATGTGTGGGTGGTCATGTGCGGATGCTCCTGAGTTTGATTTGATGGCGGCATGCTGGTCACCGAAGCATCATGTTGAGGATGATATCGATCGGCTGTCTGAACGGGGCATGGAGCAGGTTGGAGAGGTTCCAGCGACCCTGCTCATAAATCCCCTTGGCATGGCTGAGGGTACGAAAGCCCTCAACGCCATGGTAAGCGCCCATGCCGCTGGCCCCGACGCCGCCGAAGGGCAAGTCATCCTGAGCGATGTGCATGATCGTGCCGTTGATAGTGACGTTGCCTGAGATTGTTCGGCTCAGCACCATGCGTCGGTCTTCATCATCGGCACCGAAATAGTAGAGCGCGAGCGGCCGAGGCCGGGCGTTCACGTAAGCGATCACTTCTTCGACGTCGCGGTAAGGAAAGATCGGCAGGACCGGGCCGAAGATCTCCTCATGAGCGATGCGCATGGTGTCTGTGACGCCAAGCACGACGGTTGGCACCAGCGTGTTGGGGCGACGGGATGCGTCGCCGGGCCGGTTGCCGACCTCGATGATGCGCGCTCCCTTGGCACTCGCATCCTCGATCAGGCCCTGGAGCCGGGCGTGGTGCCGTTCGTTGATGATGGAAGTATAGTGTTCACTCGTCGGCCCGTCCGCATAGAAGGACGCCACTTTCCGGTCATACGCCCCGACGAACGAGTCGACGTCGTTTTGGTGGACGAGCGCGTAATCGGGGGCGATGCACGTCTGGCCGGCGTTGAGCAGCTTACCGAAAGCAATGGACGCCGCCGCCTGGTCGAGGGAGTGGCCTTTGGCGACGATGACCGGTGACTTGCCCCCCAGTTCAAGGGTGACCGGGACAAGGTTGTCGCTAGCAGCCTTCATCACCGCCCGCCCCACTGCGGTGCTGCCGGTGAAGACGAGATGGTCGAACGGCAAGGCAGAGAATGCCGCCCCTACGGCCGCATCGCCGATCACGATCGCGAACTGGTCCTCGGAGAACATCTCGCCGAACATTTTTGCGAGTAGCGCATTGGTGACGGGCGTGAACTCCGAGGGTTTCAGCATCACCCGGTTTCCGGCGGCGATGGCCGTTACAACCGGCATCAGCGCGAGGTTCACCGGATAGTTCCACGGCGACATCACGCCGACGACGCCAAGCGGCTGATATTCGATGCGGGCATTGCCCATCCGCATGTGCAGAGCAACGTGGCGGCGGGAAGGCGTCATGAATCTGCGAAGGTTGCGGATCAGATACTTCGTGCCCTCGGCGACCCCTCCAACCTCCATGATCGCCGTCTCATACCTTGAGCGATGCCCGAAATCGGCATTGATGGCATCTTCGATTGCTTTGCGGTGCCCAATTAACGTGGACCTGAACTTGGCCAGATCAGCGCGGCGCTGCGCCAGCGAAGGCGCTCCTTCACGCAGGAAGGCAGCACGCTGGGCCGCGAGGAGACTGCCCAGCCGATTAGCCTCGGCGATATTTGCGGTTGCGTTCATGGTCCACTCCAATGTAGACAGCAGACACTTGCGCCCTTGACATAGGCGCTTAAGTAGCCACTGTCAACAATGTAATCACAAGAAACTTTGAGGTACCATGCCGGACGCACCCAACCGCCCCTATCACCACGGTGATCTCCGTCGTGCGGTGATCGAGACGGCGTTGGATATGCTTCGGGAGGAGAAGGGCTGGCAGTTCACGCTGCGGGAAGTCGCCCGCCGGGCTGGCGTAAGCCACGCGGCACCCTACAAGCACTTCCCCGATAAGGCCGCGCTGCTTGCAGAACTCGCTATGATTGGCTTCGACCGGCTGCGCGACTCCTTATTAGCTGCGAAGTCTGAAGCGCCCAAAACGCTGCGCGACGAAATTGCTCCGATAGCCCGTGCCTATGTCGCGTTCGGAACGAACAACCCGGCTCTCTACCGCCTGATGTTTAGCGCGGAGGAGGGGAAAGCGGTGGGAATGCATCTCAGCGAGCGGGCGCTGGCGGTCTTCGATATTCTCCTTGAAATCCTCCGGCGCGGCCAGGCCGCGGGGAGCATTCGCAAGCGGCCTATAGAAGGTCAGGCGGCAGCCGGCTGGGGGCTCATCCACGGCATGACGATGCTTGCGATCGATGGCCTCTTGGTGCCCGAGAAGGTGGGATCGGCTCCCTTGGATGCGGCCTTGAGCACGCTGGTGGAAGGGCTGGGGAACCCAGCAACATGACACTGGCTGCGCATGCAAGGATACCCGCTCGTGCGACGTTCCGGCTATGAGTTCTGGGTGCGGCCGACGTCCTCTTTCGGGAAGGGAATCGGGCGCGGCAAGGTCCGGATTGAGTCAAGGGCGTGAATTCGCCCTCGACGAACGATTCCGTTCGGGGTCGCACTCTGCCGTCTGCAAGGTGCTTATCCAACGCCTGTTGTGTGGCGAAACCGGCCATACCCCGTCGTGTGCGCGTTGTCATGGTCGCTCAGGGTGTCATTTCGCCCCTTACCGGAACCGACCCCTTGCCGGCCTCACTCTCCTACTCTCTACTATAGGTTGACTTTTTGAACGAACAAGAGGCACCTCTGATACAGAGCCCCATGGCCGAGCTGTGCCCACCCATTGAAAGATTAACTTTCGCGTTTGCCTCAGCTATCCGCGCATATCCCCGTCGGTCTGCCTCACTGTCGCAGGCACGAAGTAAGTTGGACCGTGTGGAAGGATTCACCCGGCTACGGCCTTATTGTGCCTCACGCTGCCGCCCTCTGACGTGCCTTCCAGGCCTCGTGCTTCTTCCCCCATTTCGACATCGCGGTCACAGCCTCGTTCAGGCTCAGGCCCAATGGCGTGATCGAGTATTCGACCCGCGGGGGCACTTCGGCGTAGTCATGACGGGCAATCAACCCATCCGCCTCCATCTGCCGCAGTTGCTGAGTGAGTACCTTCTCGCTGACGCCAGGCAAGAGCCGACGCAACTCCGCGAACCGATGCGGTCGCAGATGTAACTCCCACAGCAGCGAGGTTTTCCACTTTCCGCCGATCGCCTGGAGAGCGGTCGCAAAGCCGCAGCTGTCTGGTTCTTTGCTCCTCATTTGAAAGCTCCTGCCCTTGATCGGGTAACTTACCTGAAGGTGCGTACTTCTAAATAACCCGGGAACATATATCTTCGGATTGGGCCCGCCAAATCGAAACCACCTCGGTCGAAGGGTTTTCGGCCATCGGAGAAATTTCCATGAAGTCAAAAGTCTGCGTGCTCGGCGCGGGCCGCATGGGCTCGTCTATTGCTCGGTGTCTTGTGAGCCATGGCTATCAGACATGGGTTTGGAACCGCACTGCGGCCAAGTGCGAACCGCTGGCAGCCTTGGGCGCGACGGTCGCTCTCTCTGTAGAGGATGGGATCCGAGCGGCTGACGTCGTCATCATCAACGTTCTGGATTATGCCGCCAGCTCGGCTTCGCTGAGGCAGGATAGTGTCATCTCAGGTTTGGCCGGTAAAACGGTCGTGCAACTCACCTCGGGTTCGCCACGCCTAGCGCGGGAGGAAGCCCTCTGGGTGGAGTCCCATGGCGCCTCCTACTTGGACGGCGCGATCATGGCCACACCAGACTTTCTCGGCAGGCCCGAGGCCACATTATTGTATTCAGGACCACGGGAGGTCTTCGAGGTGCATAAAGGCCTGCTTTCCACGCTTGGCGGCGGCACGAGCTATGTTGGGGAGAATCCCGGCCAGGCCTCAGCGCTGGACACCGCTCTTCTCACTCAAATGTGGGGTGGGCTCTTCGGCGCCCTCCAAGGCATGGCAGTCGTTGAGGGCGAAAACCTTAATCTTGAGACATTCCGGCACCAACTCACTGCTTTCAAGCCCGTCGTTGATGCTGCGCTCTTCGACCTGATCGACCGAACCATAGCACGGCGCTTTGCCGGTGACGAGACAACCCTTGCCTCGCTAGGAGCCCATTACAGCGCCTTTCAACACCTGCTCGAAGCATGCGAGGAGCAGGGCCTCGACGCTTCCCTCCCCAACGCGATGGACAGATTCTTCCGTCAGGCGCTCTCTCTAGGAGGCCCGGAGAGCGATTTTGCGTCACTTGCTCCGTTGTTCCGGGCGAACCACACCGTCGCTCCATTCGCGGAACTGGCAAATGCTTAACAGGGCACGGACACGAACGGCTGCTTGCTCGTGCCGTAGCGTGGAGCTTGTCCTCGCGGGCGAGCCGCGTCGCGTCTATGCGTGCAGCTGCATCGAATGCCAACGCTGCACCGGATCGGCGTTCTCATACAGAGCGATTTATGCGGATTCGGCGATCCTCAGCCACAAAGGCGAGACAAGATCCTGGCGTCGCACCGGCTCATCCGGGCAATGGCTCGAGCAACATTTCTGCACCACGTGCGGGTCAGTCGTGTTCATGCGAGCTGAGGCCCTGAAGGGTGCTCTCTCCGTATCGGTCGGATGTCTGGAGGATCAGGAGTTTTCCGCTCCGCAAATTCTCCATTGGCCCGATAGGAAGCACCGGTGGCTGTGTCTGGAAGGCGTGCCTGAAGCGAGCTCTTCTTGAGCATCTATCGAAAGTGAACGTGTCATCTGAGTATTCTGAGTGTATTGTGCACTTCGCCCCGCCGGCTCGGCTGGCCGGGCTCTCGTGCGTTCAACGTCTGCTTCGCGTCAGAGGAGTCGTAAAGTTCGAATGAACCGGCACAGCTTCCTGCCGAGCTAGGGCAAGACGACGCCATTCAGACATGACCGCGCCATGCGAAACACGTGCATCCGAGCTTCGACGTTTGGCGTGCTGATTTCAAGTTGACCAAGTCGAGAGAACACTCGAAAGAGAAGATCAACAATTGAAAGAGGATCACTGTGTCAGAATTCAGATTGCATTGCTTTGCCCTTTCCGGAAACTCGTACAAGGTCGCTCTTTTCCTCGCACTGGCTGAGGCTGACTGGGAGCCCATACTCGTCGACTATTTCGGCGGCGAGACTCACAGCGACCAGTGGCGCCGGAATGTCAACGAGCAAGGGGAAGTACCGGTTCTTGAGCATACCGGAATGCGACTGAGCCAGTCTGCTGTGATCCTGGATTATCTGGCTGAGGTAACAGGGAAGTTTGGTCCGCAGAATGCGGACGAGAGGCGTGAAATCCTGCGCTGGATGATGTTCGACAATCACAAGTTCACGAGCTACTACGCCACTTTGCGGTTCCTCTACGGCCTGCGAAAGACCGGCGATACGCCGGTGACTCAGTTTCTGAGGGAACGTGCGATTGCGGCATACCGCATCGTTGACCGTCATCTGAGCGATACTCCTTTCCTTGTATCAGCTCGGCCAACAATCGCGGACCTGTCGCTGGCGGGCTATGTGTATATGCCTGATGACACGGGAATGGACCACAGCGAATTTCCCAACATCACTGCCTGGAAGGACAGGATCAGGAACTTGCCGGGATGGCAGCATCCGTATGACCTGTTGCCTGGTCCCACATCTCTCTAGTTTCCGGAAGGCACTCAGGGCATCGAGTATGTATCGCAGGTGTGAACCTAAGACTTACCACCGAAAGGTAGATCAGTTATGGTGCTGGACAATGCGAGTGTCCTGATCGTTGGAAGCGGGTCGGGACTGAGTGCCAGCCTTGCGCGCCTCTTCGCACGCGAAGGGTTTTCCGTCGTTCTCGCCGCACGTGATACCACGAAACTTGCCGACATATGCGCCGAAACGTATGCCAGGGCCTTCGCCTGCGATGTCTCTGATCCTGGCCAGGTTGCGGCACTCTTCGAGTGGGTCGATCAGGAGGCCGCATCCCTGGGCGTCGTCATCTTTAACGCCGGTGTCAGAGTTCGCGGTCCTCTTGTCGACCTCGATGCGGCAGAGGTCGAGCGTTCGGTCACCACAAATGCGCTTGGCGCCTTCTACGTGGCGCAGCAGGCTGCAAAGCGCATGCTCCCGAGGGGCAGTGGTGCCATTCTGTTTACGGGAGCGTCCGCGAGCATCAAAGGCTATCCGCATTCCACGCCTTTCGCGATGGGCAAGTTCGCCCTGCGGGGGCTTGCACAGAGCATGGCGCGAGAGCTGGCCCCCAACGGCATTCATGTCGCCCATTTTGTGATCGACGGCCAGATTCGCAATCCGGCACGCTCGGAGCCTGCGGATCAGCCGGATTCCATGCTTGACCCCGATTCCATTGCTGCGAGCTATCTGCACGTGGTCCGACAGCCGCGAAGCGCCTGGACCCACGAGGTGGAACTGCGGCCATGGGTCGAGAAGTTCTAAGGACTTTGTCGCGAATCTGGACTGGAGTGGAAGTGCTGTAAACGGACTCTGCTCCGTTTCATATGGCGATCAGCTCGAACCGTTTCGCAAGCGAAAGGCTCGAAGCGCAGGCTTACGTCGCCTGTCCTTGCATATAATGTGAACCATCTCGATCCCGATCAGGATCACACGAGCGCTGCTGAAGCCTCGAGAAGCTGCGGGTATCCTTGGACGGGGCATACTCGCGGATCATTGAACGTTATGTTGGAGATCAGACCATGATTCCGATTGAGACCTGGGCCTTCGGCTATGCCTTGGCGCGTGGGTATCGCCCTCCGGAGCCCGTGCCGGTCGGCCTCTGGATGGAAGTCGGCAAGGTGGAGCAGCGAGGCCGGTTCGTGCTTCGTCACTTCGACCTGATGATGTTCGGGAATCTGGTGCGCTCGATCGACACGTCAGGCGTGTATATCGAGGCTTTTGCGCCGCGTGAGGCCGTCGTTCCGCGGCTGCCCGAGAACTGGATTGTGCGCGAGCGTGCCTACCTCATGGTGACAGAACTCACGGCGCCCGCAACACTTCCGGTGACATCCTCATACGAGCCGGTGGCAATTGACGAGGGGGCTATGATCAGGGTGGAGGTAAGGGATGAACACGGGGACTTGGCGGCCAGTGGCTGCTGTGCCTTGGTAGATGGCGCCGGTGTGTTCGATCAGATCCTCACGCAGGAGGCACATAGGCGCCGTGGCCTCGGCACGATGGTCATGAACGCCCTGACCCGGCGGGCCTTGGAACGTGGGGCGAGAGGCGGCGTCCTGATCGCTACGCCGGATGGCCGGGCTCTGTACCGGACGCTCGGGTGGTCGGAGTGGTCCGAGGTGACATCGGTGATCAGCCCGGGCAACTAACGCGAACTGCGGAAACGGGCCAGATACTACCTGATGCCGGATCAAGTCTGGTGGGTTTTGCCGCGATGCATGCGGAACGTAGCACCGAGTGGAAGATCGCTCTGCGCAGGTAAGTGAACCGACCAGGGGAAGTCCGCACTGGGTCACGCACTGACGATCCTCTGTCCTCCAAGAATGTCCGCTGTTCGTTGCTCGAGCAGACATTTGGTCTACTTCCGAGAAGTGCCAGAGCCGGACCATCGCGATCGTTCGGCAGGCTTCCAGCCTTTAGATCATCTGTTGATTTCTCCAGCAGAGTGCATTTGTCATTTCCTGTCGGAAGCAGAACCAGCGGAGCTCGGATCTTGTTCTCGGGTCTTCCGCCAGGCCAAGAAGGCGTTAAACAGCCGCTCGCGCGCTGCTGCGTCCAAGAGAGGGCACACTCCTTGTATCCCTGTAAACTCCTCGAACGCACGGCGCTCTTCAGCCTGCTGGGTTCTGCGCGCGAGCAGGACCTCGGTCGGCCTGAAGCGTTTCCAACCAAGCGCCTGCTCGGCCGGATCAATTCCGTTGCCGGCGGGCTTCTGGACCTCGTCAAACAAATAGGCCAAAACAGCCTCACTTAAATCCGCGAGGCGCTCGTATTGAGCGCTTCCCTCTGGCCAGTTGCGGAGAGCGAGCACACGAGTGACTGCAATGGTCTCGACCTGTTGGCCCGGTTCGACGAGGTTAGGATATTCCTCGCCCGTAAACTGGCTTGGAGCATAATGGATAATCAGCTCTTCCAACGGAGAGGCGAGCGCCTCAAACGAGATGGGTAAGAGGTGAAAGTCTCCGTCGGAATCGAACGCGAGTAGGTCCTTCGAAGTATCTGAGGCGAGCAGAACCATCGCTTGGATCTCGTTCGAGCGGAGGTGCTGAAACGCTGTGATCTGATCCGAGCTCGTGAGTTCCGCGTTAATACCAAGCTTGTCGAAGATGAGGTGTGTTGTCAGATAGCTGCCGCTGTCAGGTCGACCGATGTCGACCTTACGCCCGTTGAGGTCATGAATGGTCGTGATGTCACGTCGGGCCAAGATGTGCAGGCGCTGGCCCGGAACCCGGAAAAGGTAGCGAAGGTGCTCACGCGCGCCCGCTCGCACTTGGCGAGGCAGGGACTCGATGGCATCCGTTGGGATGAGCGCGACATCGATGCCGGGATTGTGGAGGAGCGTGAGAAGGTCTCGCTCTGGTCGCTCGCTTCTCTCCAGCCGGAGGCGGAGCCGGTGGCGCTCAAGGGCTGTGGCAAGGTCGGCGATGAGACGGTCATCGGCGAGCCCATCCCCACCCGCAAAGATGGTGAACGGGGGCTGCTCGCGTGTCTGTACCAGGGCTTGGTGGGATGTCGCCTTCAAGACAGGCGGGGCGCGCTTGGGAGCAGCGACCGTGACCCGCCCGACAGCTGCCACGGTACGCGGAACCTCGTTGGAGCACCCCTCTAAGCTCAAACAAAGAACTGCCGCCACGAGCAGCCATACGGGACGAAACATGACAGTGCCCCCGGAGGTCCCCAGCCCTGTCGCAGTTTCGAGAGCCATGTTGATCAGCGGAGGCGGTGCCGTCTACGCCGCTGGACTACTTGAAAGGCAATCTTTCACTTCATGGTTAATTGGCTGCGAGCGCAAACACTAACGCTGAGCAATCCCGCAAAGGTCAGCTAATGGGATGGACCGGCCGTGCTTACCGGCGCACTTT
>KI912044.1:59613-65467 GCA_000517005.1 Microvirga lupini | reverse complement strand
GACAGGTCGAGGCACGTCTCGCCAACATGCCGGCGTGCCTGCTTGGCATGGAGGCCTGTGTCGGAGCCCATCATCTCAGCCGCCAGGTGCTGGGGCTCGGCCATGATGTGAAGCTGATCCCGGCGCAGTTCGTGGCGCCCTTCCGCAAAAGCCACAAGAATGACTTTCGCGACGCCGAGGCTATCGCTGAAGCCGTGCAGCGGCCCACCATGCGCTTCGTACCGACCAAGACGGTCGAGCAACTCGACCTGCAAGCTCTCCATCGGGTTCGTGCACGACTGGTGAGCCAGCGGACAGCGGTGGTCAACCAGATCCGCGCCTTTCTGCTCGAGCGCGGGATTGCGGTGCGCCAGAGACTGCGCTCGCTACGTCAAGCACTGCCGGACATTCTCGCCCAGCGAACAGACGTGCTCACGCCCCGCATGACGCACCTGATTGAAGGCCTGATGCAGGACTGGCAGCATCTCGACGGGCGCATCGATGCAGTGACCAGCGAGATTGAAGCTTTGGTGGCGGCCGACGAGGCCTGCCAGCGCCTGATAAGCGTGCCAGGCGTGGGGCCGATCATCGCCAGTGCCATGGTGGCAACGATCGGCAATGGGGCGGCTTTCCAACGCGGCCGTGATTTCGGGGCTTGGCTCGGCTTGGTCCCGCGCCAGATTTCCACCGGTGACAGAACCGTGCTGGGCCGCCTGTCCAAGCGCGGCAACAGCTACCTGTGATCCCTGTTGATCCAGGCCGCCCGCGTGCTGCTGCTCTGGCCGGCGAAGTGGCGCCAGCACAGTTTCGGGAACTGGCTCATGGCTGCTTCGACACGGTTGCACCACAACGTGCTGGCGGCGGCTCTGGCCAACAAGCTGGCCCGCATTGCTTGGAGTGTGCTGAGCCAGAACCGGACTTATGAACCACGAGCAACGGCTGCGCCGGGTTGAGGCCGACGGCACTTCCCCGCATTAGTCGCTGCTTGGAACTCGCCGAGGTCTGCGAGAGGAAGACGAGATGGAGAACCGTCGCGCCGTCACATTGGTGCTCTGGTGACCCCGATGGCCGAACGGGCCGATCCGCTAATGAGAACCGATGTGCATGGCCGGGAGCATTGCTCCGCAAAGGGCCGGATACATTAGCCCAAGACCAACCTCACCATCTCAAATGCCTCTTGCGACACACGGCCGGTCCATACATTGGGGTCATTCTCTGCCCATCCTCTACTGCTCGCGAACGTCTGCTTCGGCTGAGTTAGCTGCCCTCCGCGTAACTTCTCAGATGTGCCATGCCCGGACCTTCCTGGTTTTCGCTCAATTTCGCGAAAGGCATTTATGGAATGGGGCGCTATCTGAAGGCAGATCTGAACAGAATGAATTCCAAGCCGTTGCCTCCTTCACTGGCAGAGATGATCTACGCTCGCTGGCCGAGAGATCTGTGTGCTTCTGCCTGTGAGAGACGAGCAGGAGGTCGAGCCGATGCCGAACCACTACAAGGAGCGCTGGGAAGGTCCCATCAGAGGCCTTCGCCTGCCACTTGCCGCTTGGAACAGTCTGCACAATGAAGGCATCACGACCATCGATCAGCTCACCGCTGCTGCGGACTGGCTCGAACGGCTTCCCGGGATCGGGTTGCACATGGCTCGGGTGATCCGGGAAGAACTTGCCCGTGTATCGGCAGCCGAATAGCTCGATAAGAATGCAGATCACCGAACTACAAAGAAAAAGCGCCTGTCCGGAGACGGCGCTTTGAGTTTACGGATCCGTAAGAGCAAATAAAGCAAATCCGATGAAGGCCACCTGCTCACATAAAACCCGTCCTGTCTTTGCTCTTAGCTCTTTGCAGTGTGCGGCATTTTGGTAGTCACGGCCGAAATTTGGGTTTTGTACTTATTGCATACCCCGCCCGAGGTAGATATGCAGGCGTCACCGTAGGGGCAAATACGGGCGCGAGGGTCGCGAACATGGTCATAAGACCGAGCGTGGCCCTTTTTCATGCTTCGCAGGAGAGCATAAGGATCTGTGAGGTCATCGATGATTAGTCGGTTTCAAGTGCCTACCATTGCCACACGATTATCATCTCATCGCTGAGGGCCGCTCCCAGGGCTGCATAGCTACCCTACAAGACCTTATGCTCCCGTGGCCGGCGGCTTCGGCCGTGCCGCTTTCGTCGCCGTATTCATGACCGCTAGCAGCCCGTTGCTGCCTTTGGTGCTAGCCATATTCGCGCCGATACTGCTTCTCCCGGGATCGTTCGGCCCCGTTGTGTCCGCGCTGCTCGGGGGCGGCTTGCGCCTGGCAAGCCCTATTCTTCATCCAGGCCATCATCAGCGCGGCGCTGGCGTTGGGCAGGGGAAGCTTCAAAGCTGCAGCAGAACCATCGCCAATGTGGTACTGTTCCTTGCATCGGGCGAAGTCTTCTTCATGACCGGGAGCAAGATCGTCGACGGGGACGACCCCGCCGTTTGACAAGGTGACCAGCCAAATCGTGTACGTTCAGCTATTAAGTGAAACCGGGATTCACTTTCAGGACAGCTCGAGGAATGCATCCATGAACGGCGCTGAATTGCTTGTATCTGCCTTGGAGAACGAAGGCGTGCAGCAGATCTTCGGGGTGCCCGGAGAAGAGAACCTCGATCTCGTCGAGGCGCTGCGGCGATCCTCCATCCAGCTGGTGCTGACCCGTCACGAGCAGGCGGCCGCCTTCATGGCGGCGACCCATGGCCGGCTGACCGGCCGGCCGGGGGTCTGCCTGTCCACGCTCGGTCCGGGCGCACTCAACCTCACCACGGGCGCGGCCTATGCCCTGCTAGGCGCGATGCCGATGATCATGATCACGGGCCAGAAGGGCATCCTGAGCCGGAAGCAGGCGCGGTTCCAGATCGTGGACATGGTCGCGATCATGACGCCGCTGACCAAGATGGCCCGTCAGATCGTCAGCCCGGCAACCATCCCGACAATCGTGCGGGAAGCCTTCCGGGTAGCCCAGCAGGAGCGGCCGGGACCAGTCCTCCTCGAGCTGCCAGAGGACATCGCCGCGGAGACAGTAGCCTTGGTTCCACCATTGGTGCCGCCGCACCCGATCGATCCGCCCGTTGCCCCACCAGAGACCCTGGATCGCGCTGCCGAACTGATCCTCAAGGCTGAGCGCCCCCTGGTGATGCTCGGCGCCGCCGCGAGCCGCCCGCGCCTAGCGGAGGCGCTGTCGGACTTCGTGAGACGTCTGCAGATCCCGTTCTTCAACACGCAGATGGGCAAGGGCGCAGTGGCGGGTGGCTCCGGGCTGTACATGGGCACCGCCGCCCTCTCGGAGCGCGACCATGTGCACCGGGCGATCGACCGCGCCGATCTCATCGTCGCAATCGGTCACGACACGGTCGAAAAGCCGCCGTTCCTGATGGGGCCGAAAGGGCCGACCGTCCTGCATGTGGGGTACCTGCCGGCGACGGTCGAGGAGGTCTTTTTCCCTCATGCCGAGGTGGTGGGCGATGTCGGGCCGAGCCTCGGGCTGCTGGCCGACCGTCTCGAGGGCCAGCTGCCCAACGCTGGGGCGCTGCTCGAATTGCGTGAGGAGATCCTGGCCCGGATCGCCGATCGGGCGGAGGAAAGCCGCTACCCGCTGACGCCGCAGCGCATCGTGCATGACGTGCGCCAAGTGATGCCGGAGGACGGCATCGTGTGCCTCGACAACGGCATGTACAAGATCTGGTTCGCCCGCAACTACAGAACGCGTATCGCCAACACGCTGCTGCTCGACAATGCGCTCGCCACCATGGGCGCCGGCCTGCCTTCAGCCATGATGGCGGCCATGCTCTACCCCGAACGCCGCGTCCTGGCAGTGTGCGGCGACGGCGGGTTCATGATGAACTCGCAGGAGCTGGAAACGGCAGCGCGTCTTGGGCTCAACCTGGTGGTGCTGATCCTGCAGGACAACGCCTATGGGATGATCCGCTGGAAGCAGGCCGTGGACGGCTACTCCGACTTCGGCCTGACCTTCGGCAATCCCGACTTCGTGGCCTACGCCAAGGCCTATGGCATCCACGGCAGCCGGGTGGAAGGGCCTGACGACCTTGTGCCGACACTCGAAGCCGCGTTTGCCGGAGGCGGCGTCCATCTTGTCACCGTGCCGGTGGATTACTCGGAAAACATGCGGGTTCTCGTCGAGGAGTTGCGTGACCAAGCCCACAAGAGTGGAGGTCAGAATGATTGAAGTCGTCCAGGCGTTCGATCGGGCACCGATCACCCAGCTCGACAGCGATGACGCGGCGGCGCTCGAGGAGAAGATCACAACCGCCAAGCGGCTGTTCAGGGACCGAGGCGCATGGCTGAAGCCCTACGAGCGGATTGAGATCCTCCGTCGGCTGGCCGTGCTCATGGAGGGCAAGCGCGAGCACTTCGGGCATCAGATCGCCCGCGAGGGCGGCAAGCCTTTGACGGATGCGTTGGTCGAGGTCGACCGCGCCATCGACGGCGTCCGGAATGCCGCCGACATGCTACGTGTCGCGGGCGGCCACGAGATCCCGATGGGGCTGACGCGGGCGAGCGTCGACCGCCGGGCCTTTACCATCCAGGAGCCGATCGGCGTTGTCGCGGCCATTTCCGCCTTCAACCATCCCCTGAACCTGATCGTTCATCAGGTCGCTCCTGCGATCGCCACCGGCTGTCCGGTGATCGTCAAGCCGGCAACGGCCACGCCGCTGTGCTGTGTCGACTTCGTGGCGCTCGTCCATGAGGCTGGAATGCCGGCCGGTTGGATCCAGACCTTTCTGCCGGAGACCAGCGAACTCGCCGAGGCGCTCGCAACCGATCCGCGGATCGCCTTCCTCAGCTTCATTGGTTCGAGCCGGGTCGGCTGGTATCTGCGCTCGAAACTGGCGCCGGGCACGCGCTGTGCCCTGGAACACGGCGGTGTCGCGCCTGCGCTCATCGACCGGAGCGCCGATCTCGACCGGATTATCGAGCCTTTAGCGAAGGGCGGCTACTACCACGCCGGCCAGGTCTGCGTGTCGACCCAGCGCATCTATGTCCACGTAGATCTCGAGCGCGAGTTCATCGATCGCTTCGTCACGCGGGTGGAAGCTCTCAAAGTCGGTGATCCGGCCCTGCCCGACACCGAGGTCGGTCCGCTCATTGCGCCTCGCGAAGCCGATCGCGTTTCCGCCTGGATTGACGAGGCTGTCGCGGGCGGCGCCCGCCTGATCGGCGGTGGACACCTCAGCCGCACTACACTGCGCCCATCAATCCTGGTCAATCCGCCCCGGGATGCCAAGGTCTCGACGCTCGAGGTGTTTGGCCCGACCACCTGCATCTATCCGTTCACGCAGCTCGACGAGGCGATCGCGGCCGCCAATTCGCTACCGGTGGCGTTCCAGGCGAGCATCTTCACGGAGAATCTGCGTACCGCGCTCGACGCAGCCGAACGGGTCGACGCCTCGGCCGTGATGATCAACGACCACACGGCGTTCCGCACGGACTGGATGCCGTTCGCAGGACGGCACGAATCCGGGCATGGCGTCGGCGGCATTCCGTGGACGATGAAGGAGATCACCGCGGAGAAGATGATCGTCTTCAGAACGTGAGATGAGCGACACCACCAGCGAATGCATCATAACTTACTGGCGACGGGCGGACGCATACAGTTTTCAGGATCGGCAACATCTCGGGAGCGGACATAGATAGTTCCAAGGTCTGTCGCACATCCTGGCCGAAGTTGAGGAGACAGAAACAAACATCATTCTGGGTCGTGCTGCGAGACGCTCGAACGGCATTGTCACGGGATGGCTGGCGGGCAGACCGGCGCACCACAGGGTAAGGGATGAGCCCATCTCTTACGCTCGACATCATTCCCCCTGAGATCATCCGGCATGCCATCT
>KI912044.1:59041-59513 GCA_000517005.1 Microvirga lupini | reverse complement strand
ATTAGCTCCATCTCCGGTTCACACTGAGCTACCACGACGTGGAAGGGCTGTTGGCCGGACGGCGCTTAGAGGCCTCCTACGAGACCGTCTGGCGGTGGGTCTTCAAGTTCGGGCCCCATACGCAACATCCGTCGACAACCGCGGCCCAGCAGCCAGTGGCATCTGGATTAAACAAAGTCTCGATCCAGGGCCGGCGCGTGTATCTCGGGCGAGTTGTTGACGCAGAGGGCGAGATCCTGGACGTCCTTGGGCAGACCAGACGAGACAAGGGTGCTGCGCTAGAGCTAAAGTCGCCTTCGGGTCAAAATTTCACGTTCCGACCGCTTAACGAACGTCAGCACTTGAGTGTCGAAGCGGACCAAACGCTTACGTCTCAGGCGTGCCAGGACCTGACATACACGACAACGTCCGTAAGCGCCGTCGGGGCCGACAATCTTCCGGGAGGAAGCCTTCGCAGGGCGGCTCGGGGTGC
>KI912044.1:51866-58941 GCA_000517005.1 Microvirga lupini | reverse complement strand
AAGACGTGAATCCCGAGGCTCCGCGCTTCACGAAGACGTTCGTGATGTTCAAGAAACCGTCCGCGCTGGCATCGTTACTGGGCCCCAAGTCGTGCCGTAAGAAAGTGCCGATCACTGGAGGGCAAGACCGTGACGAACACTTCCGATTTTCATCGGAAGATTAACCGCCAGAGGGCCAAGGAGTGGCTCGCGGCCTTGCTGCCGCGAGCCGAAGAGCGACTGGCTACGCTGAGACCGCTGCAACCTCGGTTTTCCGATTCAGGCGCGACCATGGCCGGGGGCACGGGTGAGGTAATGGCGGAGTAACGCCTGATCGGATCGCCTCTGAAGCTCGATAGGAGCCAAGGCCGTCTTGTCGCGCCTTCAGGTGCGAGCATAGCATGCCGCCCACTCTCTGCTCCTCAGCGGGTGGGTATCTGCCTCGCAGGACGGACATGCTGGCTTCCGAGCTGATCCAACCCACGTCCGAAGGGGATCCGGGACGGGCCTGCGCTTCCGGGCGCAGGCCCGTCTTTCCGTTAATGGCCGGCCATGTCGTTCCAGTCGGGCAGCAGCACGAGGCTGTTGGGTGCGAAGCCCTGGTCCTTCAGCGTATCAATGCTGTCCATCGCCTCGCCCTTCGCCAAGTCGACCAGCGTAATCGAACCATCATTCATGCCCGGCAGGTTGAGCAGCGAGTTCTGCACGTAGGCGAACCGTCCGTCCTTGGTGTAGGCCACGTGATGGGCGCCTTCCGCTGTCGCAATCGACTTGAGGAGCTTCGGCTGGCCGACATTCTGGCTGATGTCGAAGACGTGCAGGTGGCCCGGCTTGGCCGTCGTGACATGCAGCCGGTCCGGCCGGCCGGCCTTGCTGACCACGTAAATCTCGAGCGGCACTCCGGCCTTCACCGATCCGAAGTCGAAGACCTGGGCCACGGTGAAGCCCTTCCTTGCCGCATCCCAAGTCGCCGTCCAGAGCGTGCCGCCGTACATGTTGGTCACGTAGGCCACGGGCGGGTCGGCGCCTGGGACGAACAGGATCTCGACCGGGGCCTCTCCCGAGGGCGAGGGCTTGTTCGAGACCTTGTAGCTCTCCAGCACCTTGCCGGTGCTGGCCTCGATCGCTGTGATCATCTCGCCGGCATCTCCGAGATCCGATCCGCGAACCGTGTTGGTCACGAGGATCCGGTCGATCCCGTCATGTATGCTGACGCCATGCGCATAGGGATGAGGAAGGGCAATGGTCTGGGTCGGCTCGTCCTTGATCGCATCGCCCGCGATCACATTGGACGAACCGAGGCAGGTCAGAAACCAGCGCGTGTTGTCGGCCGAGAACACCACGTCCTCGCCCATCTTGCAGTCGGGCACGGCCACCTGCTTCATGGTGAAGGGGCGCTTCGTGGTGTCGATCACGCGCAGCTCGCTCTTGCCGAGCGAGGTCACGTAGGCCTTGGTCGAGTCCCGGTTGTAAAAGATGTGATGCGCCACGAGGTCCGGCGGCAACGGGATGGTCTCGACGATCTTCTTGTAATTGGGCGAGGCGGGATCGACGTCGATGACGGCGACCCCCTCCTGGCGCGTCTGCCCTGCAACCGGATGCTTGAAGGTCTTGAGGGCGTCCGGCGACTTGCTCTCGTAATTGGCCATGGCCAGGATCTCGGCCCGGGCGCCCGCGGAGCCGAGAAGGGCTGCGGTCAAACCCGCAATCAGGCACGCGCGTGACATGAGGGGCTCCTGTGTGCTGGTTCAGCGCGTAGGCCTTGACTGCAATCCGGCCACCTTGGGAGGGGAAGCGGGATGCGGGAACGCTCACGCGGGTCAGGATGGCCGTCGCGCCCTTTCTGAGCTGATCCGCGCCTACGCCGTATTCGGGATCAACCCGACCTGACGAACACACGCACTTAGTTTACGCTTGTCCAGAGTTGATGGGAAGCGGAGGCCGGCATCATGCCCCAGGACGCTGACATCTTCCGGACCCAGACTCGGCTTGGTCGGGTGCTCCTGGCACCGTTGCTCCTGCTGGCATCATTCTCTCCGCCGCTCCTGGCGCGGGAGGCCGGTGCGGTGAGGCGGTTCGACATTGCCCTCGAGAATGGCCAGGTGACGGGCGGCCCCCGCGTCGTCCGGGTCCTGCGGGGCGATCAGGTGGAGATCCTCTGGACCAGCGACCGGGTGGTTATGCTCCATCTGCACGGCTACGACATCGAGATCTCGGCCGCTCCGGGCGCTCCCGAGCGCATGACGTTCAGCGCCCATGCCACCGGCCGGTTCCCGGTCGAGATCCATGGCGGCGGCCGCGATCGAACGCTCATCCATGTCGAAGTGCATCCACGCTAGCCTGCGGAGAGGCCCGATCCTTTGGGCCTGGCCCGCCTGCCTTCCTTGCCTGATCCCATTCGATGGGGCGCAGGCGCATGGCTTGGGAGCGCGCTATGACCTGCCCCTGCCCTTGTGGCTGTACCTGTTGGGCGCCGCAGCGGCGGTGGCGGCCTCGTTCGCGTTTCTGGTTCGCTTCCGGACGGCGGCACGGCCGATCGGATCCCGGAGCTGCATTCTTGCGAGCGGCAGGCTGCCCCCGTGGCTCGTTGCGGTTCTCCGGATTGTCTCGCTTGCCTTGTTCATCTTGATCGTAACGGCGGGCCTCGTCGGCAACCAGAACCCGTTCAAGAACATCGCGCCGGTTTTCGTCTGGGTGATCTGGTGGGTGGGCATGACCTTCCTGGCGGCCTTTGTCACCAATCCGTGGCGGATCGTGAACCCGGCCGTGATCGCCTGGGAGTGGGGCCGGCGTTGGGCGCACTGGTTCCGGCGTCCGGATCGTGGACGAGGCCTTCCGCGGCAGTATCCGATGTTTCTGGGCGCATGGCCGGCCTGCGTCCTTCTTCTCGTGATGGCGTGGCTGGAACTGATTGCGCCGCAGCGTGATGTCCCGCGCAACATCGCGCTGGGAGCCTTGGCTTATCTCGGCCTGACCTGCGTCGGCTGCCACCTGTTCGGCACTGCCGCGTGGCTGCGGAACGGCGACCCCTTCTCCGTGACCTTTTCCATCTTCGGGCGGTTCGCGCCGTTCCAAATGGCCGCAGCCGGCCCGCGTGTGTGCTGGTGGCTGCAGCCCTATGGAGTTGGGCTCCTGTCCCGCCATTCCCTGTCCGCTTCGCTGACGGCCTTCACCCTTCTGATGCTGGCCACGGTGTCGGTTGACGGTCTGCTGGAAACACCGGCGTGGGCAGCCCTCGTCGAGGCTGTGGACCGGACCGGTGCATTCGATGCGAGCTCAGGTGCCATCCTTGCGACCCTGTTGCTTGGTCTGGCCCCACTGGTGTTCGGGAGTACCTATCTCGGTGTCGTGGTCATGATGCGTCTCGCATCGGGTGAAACGAGCCATTCTCTGGGCGCACTCGCAGGTCGGTTCGTGTTCTCCCTGGTGCCCATCGCCATCGCCTATCACCTAGCGCATTATCTCTCGTTCCTGCTCCTTGCTGGCCAGTTCGCGATCCCGCTGGCATCGGATCCCTTCGGATTCGGTTGGGATCTCTTTGGCACCGCCCTCTACCGGATCGACATCGGAATCGTGGACACGCGCTTCGTCTGGTTCATGGCGGTCGGGGCGATCGTGGCCGGCCATATCGTGGCGACCTGGCTCGCGCATGAGACCGCTCTTGCGGTGTTTCGGACATCCACCTCCGCACGCCGGAGCCAAGGACCCATGCTGGTCCTCATGGTGGGCTACACGGTCCTGAGCCTCTGGATCCTGTCCCAGCCGATCGTGGAACCGTGATCGTGGACACTGAGGCTGCCCGCGGCAGCCACCATGCCCGTGCCTGAACCTCTGGCTGACATCACGAGGAGAACTGCTCCCGTCACTCTGGCGGGCGTCACAGCGATGGCCTGCTTCATGCGGGAATACAACCTTTCAGCAAGCCTGTGGGCACGCAGCGTCGACAGGCTTGACTTTGTTGAAGCCTCCTTGCGAGTGTTCATAGACCGAGCAGCTATGAAGTAAAGCAGGCGGGGATCACCTGCCAAGTGTCTCGCGTTGGCGCCACTGTTTTTGTTCAATAGCCACCGCCCCTCTCACATGACATGTCGCTCGACCCGGCACGTGCGATTGACAGGTCAGCCGACCGGAACTCTGCGTTCCATCGGTTTGTTGTACCTTGGTGTGCCGTGTCATCAGCCCGGTGCTCAAGTGAGCGAACGGGGTCAAGGACATGCCCCACGACCCCCAAAGTCCCATTAACGTCCACGACCTTGTTCGGTGGCTGGTCGGACCAGCCCGTACCGCACTTGCGCCGATCGAGATCGTTGCGGGATGCTGCGAGAGACTACTGGCCGCGGACGTGCCGCTCTGGCGGGTTCGGGTCGGACAGCGTCTGGCCAATCCGCTCATCGGGGTCTGGGGTGTCAAATGGGTACGCGGGTCCGGAGCCGAGGAGTACACCGTGCCCCGCACCATCCTGGCGACGGACTCATACACAGGCAGCCCCTTCGAGCATGTCAATAAGACGCGGGCCAGCTTCCGCCGTTCGCTTCGGCACCTTGATCCTTCACAGGACCATAAAGTGCTCTTCGAGGTGGCTGCGGAAGGCGGCACAGATTACCTGGCCGTTCCCATCATGTACGGAGACGGTTCTGTCCAGGGAGCATCTTTCGCAACCGACGGGAATAGAGGCTTCAGCCCGGAGGAAGTGGCCGTCATTGAGGAGCTGAGCCCCTTCCTTGCTGCAGCGCTGGAACCTGCCGCGATGCGCCGTTCGAGCGAGAGCCTTCTGCGAACCTACCTTGGCGATGGTCCGGCCAAGCTTGTCGCTGCAGGTGCTATTCGCCTGGGCGACTGCTTTGAAATCGAAGCAGCCGTGCTGCTGACCGATTTGCGGGAGTACATGGCTCGTTCCGAGCAATTGTCAGCTGATCAACTCCTCGACTATCTCGACCGCTACCTTGAGGTGGTTGTCGGAGCTGTGCGAGCGGATGGCGGTGACGTACTAAAGTTCGTCGGCGATGGCATATTATCGATCTTTGCTGTCGAGGATGGAGGACGAGGGGATGCGGCCCGGAGGGCTTGCCATGCCCTGGAGGTGGCTTTGGCGCGAGCCGCGCCGATGAACGATCTGAATTTTGTCGGGTGCCTGCACATTGGTCCTGTGACATACGGCAACATCGGCAGCCCTGAGCGCCTCGACTTCACCGTCGTCGGCCCAATAGTGAACTTGGTCAGCCGCCTGGAGGTAGTCGCCAAGAGCACGAACACCGTGGCAGTCTGCTCCCGGGAGATGGCCGCACTTCTACCTGCCGATGCGACAATGAGCCTTGGTTCTTTTCCCTTGAAGGGACTTTCAGACAAACAGATGGTCTTCACGTTGCGTACCGCTGCCGAATGAGCCTAACCGCTTCACCTATTCAGGTACTCATACCGGCATACCGGGCCGAGAACAGGCCGCTTGGTCCGGATTGGGTCATCCCAGGAAATTGCGGGCGCCTTGGGAAGGTCTGCTGCTCCACGCTTGAGCGGACGTTCGGCGTACTTCCGCCTCGTGCCAGTTTCGGACCTTCCGGGATTTTGGTTCAGTTTCGCGGAAGGCCGTTTACGGAACTGGATACGGTTTCTTTTCGGCGTAGTCGGAAGCATTGATCGGCAGTTCGGGTGGGCTTTGAGTAAAAGGCCAGTCTAGTCCGATGAGATAGATGCCCACGAGAGCCAGCGAGTATTTAACAATCCTTCGTGGCTAGACCTCATTCAGGGTAAGTGGCGATGCCTTCGGGGCGGGCGCTGTTGAAGAGAATGAACACCAGCGGGGTTCCAGGCTCGGCGGTCGCATCCGTGCGACAGGCTGCGACCTCACCAGCCACCATGCAGGTATACTCCGCAACGACCTCGCCAAAGGCATTGCGCTGAAGGGCGACCTTCTGACCGGCATCGACCTTGTCGTTCAGCCCGACCAGGAGCTCGACGAACCCGCCCTGGCTCGCCAGGACGACGTGCGTGTCGTTGCCGACAAAAAGCCCGGTATCCTTTCCGGTGCGGCCCATCGGGCCGGCCACGACGCCGTGATGCTTGAGCACGTTCATCGTGCCCTCGACGAACAACGGGATCAGCGTGTGGTCCAGGATGCGCGGGGCGCCGATCTCGGGCGTGAAGGCGGGGATGCCCGCTGCGATCAACGCGTTTGCCAGGAGACCGGGATAGGCCGGGTGGTCGAAGATGTGGTCGATGGGAAACAACTCGGCCATCGCCCGGACCTCCGGCAGATCCATCCGCGCCAGATGGAACGCCGTCGCGTCCATGCCCGTGGCTGCGGTATGGAAGTCAAGCGCGTAGTCGGCATTGGGCTTGAGAAGCCTGTTGAACAGGAGCCCGGCGTGGCGGGCGGGTGCGCCGGCACCGTTCTCGTTGCCGGGCCACTCGCGGTTGATGTCAATGAGGTCGATGCCCCGCCCTGAGTTGGGCCATCGGCGCGCCATGCCTTCCAGGGCCGGGCGGGAGACATCCAACACCGCCAGGACAGTACCTGACATCTGCGCGGGATCGAGCTGGCCCATCACAGCCTGGATCGTATGCACCGGGCTGATCTCATCGCCGTGCACACCACTCACGAGGGCGATGCGTTTGCCCGGCTGCGCGCCCTTAGCGACGATCACAGACACATACCAGTGCTGTCCTGTCACCATCTGCACCCCCTGGAAGTAGAGGAGGTGCTTCCTGCCGGACTCCAGGTCGTTAACGTCCAGCGCGCTGATGACCTTCTTCCCCCGGATCACATCGCCAGTATAGACCGTTCCCTGGGGCATTGCCGGAGCCGTGCTCGCGAACGATGGCGGTGTGCCCTGGGCGTTGGCAGCGCCCGCCTCGGCCGCGATGGCCGCCGAGGCGATGGCCGCGATCATGAAATCCCGTCGATCAACGCCGATACCGGATTCTTCTGACATCACGAAGATCCCTTCATGGCAGGTTAGGCAAAGCTTAGAACAGCCCCGCGCACCTATCCTATCACGACGCGTTTCGCAGAACGGGACGTTATGGACCGTAGAGTCGAATGGCAGAACTGATCCGGGAATGTCCGAAATGGGTCAAACTGGTTAGTAGCGGATGTCGG
>KI912044.1:41837-51766 GCA_000517005.1 Microvirga lupini | reverse complement strand
GTGTAACGTTGGAAGAACCAGATGAAGGTCCGCTTGTCGCACCTTTGCAGAAATTCGGCTTGCTTCCGGAACGTGCCAACTGCAGACCTTCCCAGGGGAACTCAAGGATGCCGCTACGGCCGAAAGGTGCTAGCCTGAACCCGTGGCCACGGAGCGTCACGTTTGCTCGGAGGGCAAATCGTGGACGTGGGAGCATGGTTGCGCAACCTAGGCCTCGGCCAGTACGAGCAGGCATTCCGCGACAATGCCGTGGATGAGCACGTGCTGCCGGATCTCACGGTCGAGGACCTCAGGGAACTCGGCGTGGTGCCGGTGGGCGACCGGCGCAAGCTCTTGGCCGCCGTTGCCCGCCTCCAGGCGCAAGCTGCACCGCCTGCCGCTTCGCCCCAGCCTCACATCACGGAAGAGCTCCCGCAGGCGGAGCGCCGACAGCTGACGATCCTGTTCTGCGATCTGGTTGGATCAACCGCGCTGTCGGTCCGCCTTGATCCCGAAGACTTGCGCGAGGTGATCCGCGCCTATCACGCCTGCGTGGCCGAGGTGGTGCAGCATCACGGTGGCTTCGTGGCCAAGTACATGGGCGACGGGGTGCTGGCCTATTTCGGCTATCCACAGGCCCGCGAGGACGCCGCTGAGCAGGCAGTGCGGACAGGCTTGGCTCTCGTCGATGCGGTAAGCCGCCTGCAAGCCGGGGGTGAGACCCTCCAAGTCCGGATCGGGATCGCCACCGGGCTGGTCATCGTGGGCGATCTCCTTGGCTCCGGCGCGGCCCAGGAGCGCAGCGTCGTAGGCGAGACCCCGAACCTGGCGGCAAGGCTCCAAGCGCTTGCCGAACCCAGCACCGTGGTGATCGCATCCAGCACACGGCAGCTCGTGGACCCGCGCTTCGAGTGCCGGGATGCTGGCGCGGTTCTTCTCAAAGGCTTCAGTCAACCTATCCAGGCTTGGGAAGTGGTGACCGAACGGGCGATCGACAGTCGCTTCGAAGCCCTGCGCTTCGACCAAGCTCCGCTAGTGGGACGCGACGAGGAAATGGACCTGCTGCTCCGGCGTTGGCAGCAGGCCCGGGACGGTCAGGGGCAGGTCGTTCTCATCGCTGGCGAACCCGGCATCGGCAAGTCCCGGCTCACCGCTAGCCTGCGGGAGCACATCCAAGGCCCTCCCCATGCCGAGCTGAGCTATTTCTGTTCGCCCCGTCACAGCGACAGCGCCCTCTACCCTGTCATCAATCAGCTGCAGCGCGCGGCCAGCTTTCAGCTGGGCGACACGAGCGAGCAAAGTTTGGACAAGCTGGACGCGCTGCTCGCGCGAACGGAGACGCCGGTCGAGGATCAAGGCCTGCTGGCCGACCTTATGTCGCTGCCGACCGGCAGCCGCCACACGGTCCCGTCCCTGAGCCCGCAGGCCCGGAAGGAGCGAACCTTCGCAGCCCTCATGCGGCAGATGGAGGTTGCGAGCCGGTCTGTCCCGATTCTGGTGGTATGGGAGGATGTCCATTGGATTGATCCGACCTCGCTGGAGTTGCTCCACCTGATCGTCAATCGTGTTCAAGCCCTTCCAATTCTGCTGGTGGTGACTTTCCGTCCTGACTTCGCACCGCCCTGGGCCGAACGCTCGCACGTCACCACCATGGCGCTCGATCGCCTGAACGACGAACAAAGTGCCATGATTGCCGCGCGCACGGCTGGCAAAGCCCTTCCGCCCGAAGTTCTCAGTCAGATCGCGACCCGCGCCGAGGGCGTTCCACTGTTTGTGGAGGAGCTCACGAGGGCCGTCCTGGAAGGCGGCTCAGTGCAGGATCGTGGCGATCATTTCGTCCTGGACAAGCCCCTGCAAACCGGTGCCATTCCGCTCACCCTCAACGATGCGCTCATGGCCCGGCTGGATCGTATCTCCGGCGGCAAGGAGATCGCCCAGACCGCCTCGGCCATCGGCCGGGAGTTCTCGTACGAGATGATCCGCGCGGTCTTTGGCCAGAACGATGAATGTTTGCAGACATCCCTCGATCAACTGGCTCAGGGTGGCCTGCTCGTCCAACGGGGTGTGCCACCACGGGCGACCTACGTGTTCAAACACGCTCTGGTGCAGGATGTGAGTTATTCCAGCCTCCTGAGGAACCGCCGCCAGGGTCTCCACGCCCGGATCGCCCATGTGCTGCTTCACGAGCATCCTGGCGGAGCCCGGCCCGAGACGATCGCTCACCATTGTACCGAAGGAGGCTTGGTCGAGCAGGCGATTCAGTGCTGGCGCGAGGCGGGCAATCAGGCCGTCCGGCAGTATGCCAATCAGGAGGCGATCGCCCATTACCGGAGAGGCCTGACCGTGCTCGAGCGGCTCCCGCCCTCTGCGGTGAGAGATGAGCTGGAGCTCGGCCTCATCACAGCCCTTGGTCCTGTGCTGATGATGGTCCTCCCGAGCTGGGCCCCCGAGGTGAAACGCATTTACGACCAGGCGCGCGAGGTTGCGCGAAACCATAAACGATCAAAAGATCTGTTTGTGGTTCTCTGGGGCAACTGGCTTGTGGCGTATGCGTCGGGGCAGCGCCCGCTCGCACAGCAGTTTGTTCAGGAGCTGTATCGCTTGGCCGACGACCTGAAGGACCCTGGATACCGGCTTCAGGCCCAGCATGCCGAATACCCGATGGTGTTCTTCGCGGGGCAGTTCGCCAGAGCCCTCCAGCTAACCCAGTCCAACCTGGATCTGTACGACGAAGAGGCACACCGGGAGCATGCGCTGACCTTCGCCGGCCATGATCCCGGCGTGTGTGCCTCATGCTTCAACAGCCTTGCCCTCCTAATGGTCGGCAAGCCGGATCAAGCGCTGAAAGGGGCTGATCAATCACTGGCCCTCGCGCGCAAGAGAATGCATCCGCCGAGCCTGGCCCATGCCCTGAGATACACCGGCGACCTCTATCATCTCGCCCGGAGCCATGATGCCCTCTTGCGCAACGCCGAGGCTGTCTTCGCCTTGCCGGAAGAGCAGCGGTCAGCGGCGATCGCCGCAAATGCACAAATGCTCCTGGGACTAGGGTTGATCCTACGTGGGAAAATCGAGGAAGGAAGCCATGAACTCCAGCAGGGTTTGACCGCGTGGCGGGCGAGTGGGGAAACGATCATGAGCCCTTACCAGCTTTGCCGCACCGCGGAGGGGTTCCTCATGGCTGGTGATCAGAACGCGGCACAGGCTCTGCTGGAGGAGGCTTTCACCTCGCAGGAGCAAACCGGCGAGTATTGGGTCCATGCCGAGTTGCTGCGCCTAAGAGGCGAACTCCAGGCCATGGAGCACAGAGCCGAGCAAGCAGAGCAGGATTTTAGCGAGGCTCTTAGCACGGCCCGGGGCCAAGGTGCCAAATGGTTCGAACTGCGGGCCGCAACCGGACTCGCCCACCACCGGCTCGGCCAAGGCCGCGGCCAGGCAGCGCGTGACCTGCTGAGCCCCGTTCTTGACAGCTTCACCGAAGGATTGGGCACGTTTGATCTCCAAGCCGCCAAAGCCCTGCTCGCCCTCTGTCAGGTGGATGGAGAAAGATGATCCTCAGAGACCATCCACATGAGGCGTGGGTTCGGCCCGAGCGCGAGGATGACATCCAACGTCCGCACCGGGTCAGACTCTCACGTTCCGGCCGCTCCACGAACGTCGGCTCTGACCAGCGAAAGCCGACCAAGCTCTGTGGTCCGGCGAAGGAACCCAACCTCAGGGTTAATGCAGAACGGCCCAAAAACGTCCGCTTCATGCGGCAAGGAGTTGTCGAACCGATATCCTGCTGGATCCGCACCGGTGGCCCATGAATGAACATGGCGAAGATTGGCGCTCCAAACTCGCAGAAGAGGCCAGCCCCGGCGTGCTCCCGGACGATCTCGCCCGCGCGCACGAGCCTGGCCGGGGACGGGAGGCGAACACCCCCAAGCAGATCCCGGCCCGCGGCTGGAAGGACATCTTCTGGCGCATGTTCTGGGGAATCTCGGAGGATCGGATCCTGTCGACCTCAGGTGGGGTCGCGTTCTTTGCGCTGCTGGCGGTCTTTCCGGCGATCGCCACCATCGTGTCGCTCTACGGGCTCTTTGCCGATGCCAGCACGATCCGGGGCCACTTGTCGCTTCTGGCCGGCATTCTGCCGGGCGGCGTTTTGGACCTCCTCGGGGAGCAGATCGCCCTGATCACCACCCAGGGCAGCGACACGCTCAGCCTCGCCTTCGTGGTGGGGTTTTTGGTGGCGCTCTGGAGCGCGAACTCGGGGGTGGCGGCCCTCTTCGATGCCCTGAATGTGGTCTATGGAGAGAAGGAGAAGCGCAGCCTGATGCGCTTCTACGCCACGACTTTCCTGCTCACGCTCGGCATGATCGGCTTCATCATTCTGGCCATCACCGCAGTCGTGGTCGCGCCGGTCGTGCTCACCTTCATGGGCTTCGTGACCCCGGCTGAGCGGCTCCTGGCGATCCTGCGCTGGCCCATCCTTCTCGTGGTCGTGGGTCTATGGCTGGCCGTCATCTATCGCTATGGCCCGAGCCGCCGCGATCCGAAGTGGCGCTGGGTGACCTGGGGCAGCGCCACTGCGTCCATCCTTTGGCTTACGGCGTCGATCCTGTTCTCCTGGTACGTGGCCAACTTCGACAGCTACAACAAAACCTACGGCTCGCTGGGCGCCGGCGTCGGCTTCATGGTGTGGATCTGGCTGTCGGTGGTGATCGTCCTGCTCGGTGCAGACCTCAATGCCGAGATGGAGCATCAGACCGCCCGGGACAGCACCGAAGGAGCGCCGAAGCCGCTGGGCGCCCGCGGCGCCACCATGGCGGATCATGTCGGCGCAGCACAGGGCTGACGCACAGCCGCGCCGAGCCCTGGGGAGCCTCTCTGCTTGTGTGGTCCATGCTGTCCCGTCGCGATGCGACCACGTCAGGCTGGACAAGCTGATGCTTGCGCAATGCCTGCCTAGCCGAAGTTAGCTGCCCTCGAGCTTACGCCTAAGATGTGCCAGGAACTGCCTTTCCGATTTGCAACCCTCAGCCAGTCCAGGATCCTATGTCCAGTACAAGACCTGTGCCTCAGGGAGCCGGATCGGCAACTCGGCCATGAAGAAGTCGCGCATCGGCTCCATTGCCTCGGGATGATAGACATACTTGAGAGAGCCGTACTTCGTGCGCTTCTGTGTCCGCGTGGCCTCGTCCATGTCGAGGCTCGAACCGGGATACCAGCCCGTCAGGACCTCTTTTGATCCGGCCGTGAAGCAGTGCGTGATCAACTCGATGGTGAGATCTGCCCCAGGCACGTTGCCGAGGGCCTCGGCAGCCAGGCCGAGGAGCGCCCGATACTCGTCCCGCCAGCCCACCACGGGCATGATGGGTGCGATCGTGAGGCCAATGCGGTAGCCCGCCTCCGCCATCCGGCGCGCAGCCTGCAAGGCGGGCCAGCAGGCCTGCCGTCCCGCCCTCAAAACGCACGAGCGGTGGTGCGTTGATCGACACACGCATGCGTGTGCGCCTGTTGTGGTCAAGGGCGAGAAGCGGCTCGACGGCATCGAACTTGGTGGTAAAGCGCGATTGAGCGGCACCATGGAGTTGTGCGAAGTAGCGGATGGTCTCGACAAGGGAGCCGGTCAGGTGTTCGATGCCAAGCGGGTCGGTGTAACAGGATGCCTCGAACGTGGTGCCCTCGTGCCGGCGCTTGGCCGAGCGTGAGGTGACCAACCCACGATCGAGGTGACGCGCGGCGGCACTCAGGATATCCGGGAGGTTCGCATACACTCGCGTGACCGGTGGACCACTGAGGCTGCCGGCTAGGTAGCAGTACTGACAATGAGCCGGGCAGCCCTCGGCCAGATCAAGCCGCCAATCTGCGCTCGGCGGAATGGGCTGCAAACGCAGCTTGGAAGGCGGAGCAACGACGATCGCAAGCGTGTTCTTGGCATCTCCATAGATGCGCCGCGGATCCTCGCCGGCAGAGCCCGGGAGGCGGTTGGCCTTCAGGCGCACGACCTCGCAACCCAAAGCCTCGGCGCGGGTGAGCATGGCGTGGCCGTGCTCCCACTCAAGAGCGGCAGGTGTGACGAGCACGCGCTTAGGTCGCCAGAGCTTCGGTCGAGGCAGGTTGACCGTATGGTTGGCATGTTGATTGGTTGAGCTGTCAGAGAGGGTTTCGGCCGAGAGCACGTCCATTGCAGTGATGTGGGCAGCTGAAGGCGTAAATCCCAAGTGGCAGACCGCCGCGGTCTATCGAGCAACACTGGAGCCGACCAAGGAGATTGGGAAACCGCATCGGTGGGCGCCTAACCCAGCGTGCCAGTACATGCCGCTACGACGTCCCCTGTCGCCACTCGTAGTCGCATCGAAGGTCGGCTTGGGGTCATTCTCTGCCGATCCCTTACGCGCCTGGAACGTCTGCTGTTCCTTGCTGAAGCAGACACTCGGTCTACTTCCGCCTTGTGCCAGGAGCTGACCTTTGCGCTGTTTCTGCGGACCATTTGCGGCTTCGCCCTTGCGATAAGGGCAGGCAGCACGATTGGGCGAAGCCGACGATGCAGCGGCCCGTCCCACCTTCTCATTTTCAGGATAGACAGGAGGTTGGTAGTCCG
Source organism: Microvirga lupini (assembly GCA_000517005.1). Taxonomy (GTDB): domain Bacteria; phylum Pseudomonadota; class Alphaproteobacteria; order Rhizobiales; family Beijerinckiaceae; genus Microvirga; species Microvirga lupini. The sequence continues at coordinate 45,198 of KI912044.1, read as the reverse complement.
GCGAGCTTTGCCAACCTCCTGAATTCTAAGCTGCTGCTGTCAGCAGGAGCGGTTGCGCCTAGCGATGAATGCTGGCCGTGAGTTGAGAGTCACCGGTTCCGCCAGACAAGGCCCGCACGAGCATACCGATCTGGAACACCCCCGCCACACCCACGAGTGCATAGACTACCCGCGCAAGGCCAGCCTGCTGCCCCCCGAACAGAGCCGCCACGAGATCAAATTGGAAGAGGCCGACCAGCCCCCAATTCACGGCGCCAACGATGACAAGAATAAGCGTAACAACATTAAGAGCTTTCATGGGTTCCTCCAAGTTACGGACGGCGCTGGGCCGCCCCGCAAAGGGCGAAGACGTTACGATTTCGGCATGATCACGCGGTCGATCACGTGGATGACACCGTTCGACGCGCTGACGTCGGCCTTTGTGACAACCGCGTCATCGACCTTGACGGCATTGCCGCTGGCCTCGATCCGCACGGCACGGCCTTCGACGGTTTGGGCACTCGTCGTCTTCCCCTTGAGATCGCCGGACATGACATTCCCGGCGACTACGTGATAGGTCAGCACCTTCTGGAGCTGGGCCCGGTTCTCCGGCTTCAGGAGCGTCTCGACCGTCCCGGCCGGGAGCTTCTTGAAGGCCTCGTCGGTGGGCGCGAAGACCGTGAAGGGACCCTTACCCCTGAGCGTATCTACGAGGCCGGCGGCCTGCAGGGCCGCGACCAATGTCTTGAAGCTGCCGCTCGCAGAAGCGGTTTCAACAATGTCGGCAGCCGCAGCCGGAGATGCCATGGCGAGCATTGCAGCGAGGGCATAGGCACCACATTTCGCGTTCATCGTCCTCTCCTCTTCCTGATTGCTGCGCCCGGCAGGTTCACCGGTGCCAGCCTCGATTGATATGCCTAGCGTGGGGCTCGTTTCTCATCGGGAATTTCCCGATCGGAGCCGAAAAATCACTGTAGCGGCCTGCCTTTCTCTTGCGCCGCTATGGGAAGACCCCGAGAATCCGCCACGTGCTCCCATCCACCAGCGGCCTGCCGCCGCGCGCGAGGCCAGAATGGACCGTCTCACATCAAGCGATAATTCAGCCGCGGTGCCTCCGAGATCCCGCAAACGGCAGCGTCGCGAGAGAGGGGCGCCGCAAGCTCGCAGGCTGGCAACATTGATCGCGCCTGACGTAGAAGCCGAAGCTTTGCTGCGCTCGACGCTGGATGCCCTGTCGGCCCACATCGCCGTGCTCGACGAGACCGGGACGATCATCGCGGTCAATCAGGCTTGGCGCGGCTTCGCTCATGCCTCAGGCTATGTCGGTGACAGCCAGTGGGGTCGGGATGAACTACCTGGCCGTCTGCGAGGGGGCCGCCGTTCGATCGAAGGACGCGGCCAGAACCGCGGAGGCGCTGCGGGACATCATGGCGGGCGGCCGCACCGAATTCCGTATGGAATATCCCTGCAGCAGCCCTCAAGGGCCGCGCTGGTTCCAGCTGCGGGTCACCCGGCCGGACCAGACCCAGACTCGCCGGATCGTCGTCGCGCACGAAGACATCACGGAGGTCAAACGCACGCAAGAGGAACTGGCCCGGCTGAGTGGGCGCCTCATGCATCTGCAGGATGAGGAACGGCGGACCATTGCCCGGGAGCTTCACGACACGACGGCGCAAAACCTCCTCGCCATCACGTTGAACGCGACACGTTTGCGCGAGGCGCTCCACGATGCGGGAGAACCCATCTGCGGCGCTCTCGCGGAGACCCTCGAACTGGCGGAGCAGAGCCTTCAGGAGGTCCGCACTCTCGCTTATCTGCTCCACCCGCCGCTCCTCGACGATGTCGGGCTCGTTGCCGCCTTGAGTTGGCTCGCCCGAGGGTTTTCCGAACGAAGCGGCATCCAAGTGGATATCAGCATCGATGATGGCGGCGAGCCGCTGTCCCGGCCCGCTGCGACGGCGCTGTTCCGGGTGGCTCAGGAGGCCCTGTCCAATGTCCACCGTCATTCAGGTAGCAGGCGAGCGTGGCTCAGCCTATACCGAACGGACGATACGGTTCAGCTTGACATCGTGGACCGCGGCACGGGGCTCAGGCCCCCCGCGAGAGCAAGCGGTGAGGATGCTCAACGCATCGGGGTTGGCATCTCGGGCATGCGTCTGCGCCTCGAGCAACTCGGCGGCCAGCTTGACATCCGCTCGGGCCCGTCAGGAACCCGCGTGAGCGCCAGCGTGCCGATCAAGCCGCGCGATCCGGATAAAAACTCTCTGAATGAGCCATCGTCCGAAGCTGCATCCGACATGAGCCGTTAGGTCCCGCCATGCTTCGAATTCTGCTCGCCGATGACCATGACATCGTCCGACGTGGGCTCAAGGATCTCTTGGAACAGCATGTGGGCTGGCAGGTCTGCGCGGAAGCCCCGAACGGCCGAGCCGCCGTCGAACTCGCCTTGCAGCATCGGCCGCATGTGGCGGTCGTGGACCTGTCCATGCCCGAGCTTAATGGGCTGGAAGCGACGCGCCGCATCCGCCAGAGCCTGCCGGAAACCGAGGTCTTGATCTTCACGATGCATGAGAGCGAGGAGTTGATCCGGGAAGTGCTGGCTGCTGGCGCCCGAGGCTATCTGCTCAAGTCCGATGCCGTCCGCCAGCTCGTTCCAGCGGTGGAGAGCCTGGCCCAGAGGAAGCCCTTCTTCGCCGGGCGCGTGTCGGAGGTTCTCCTGGACGGCTTTCTCAAAGGGGGACACGCCAAGTTCGACCGTCCGATGGCCGAGCGACTGACCTCGCGCGAGCGCGAAATCGTGCAACTCCTCGCCGAAGGCAAAAGCAACAAGCAAATTGCGAAACTGTTGGACCTCAGCGTCAAGACAGTGGAGACGCACCGCGCCACTGTGATGCGGAAGCTGGAACTCAATTCACTGCCTGACTTGGTTCGTTTCGCCATCCGGACGCAGATCATCCAGCCCTAAGCTCACGCTGCAGGATCTGACGGTTCCCTCACGCCTTTCAGGAATGTCAGTTGTGGGTCAAGCTAGGAAATTCCCTGCCTTTCAAGATCATCCGGTGTTCTCGTCTTAAGCGGACATCCCGTCTACTTCAAGGATGTGCCATAAACGGACGCTTTGTCGTTGGACAATCTATGACTTCGGTGGGACATCGAGCGAACAAAGATGATCGACGACCAGAAGCATTACTGCCGATGAGTATGAGGTAACGGTGAGGTCACGTGCATGCGCGGGTCCGCCATTGGAGCAACCGTACCTTCTTTCGCAAGCGCCTCTGCCTGGTGGCGGTGTCCGAGTATTTCATAGCCGACAACTGTGACAGCCGGCGCGAACATGAGGATGATAAGGCAAATCGCCATGTCGATGCCGGCAACCGCCGCG
>KI912044.1:40566-41737 GCA_000517005.1 Microvirga lupini | reverse complement strand
CGAACCAGGAGAAATTGATCCAGGCCCAGCAGATGGAGAAGCTCGCAAAGCCGAAGCCGATCAGGGCAGCCGCGTAATGGCCCTCCGCCAGCGCGTGGGCGAGCTGGGAGGCTGCGAGCCCGAAGCTGACGACGAACGTCAGGTCGAACAGCAGTTCGAGCGGGGTGGCGCCGCGGTGAGACTCGTGCGGATCGCGCCCGCCCATTCGCCGGGTGTGATGGTGAAGTGTTTCGGAACCGGCTGGCGTCGCGCTCATGTACGGTCTTTCGTTGGTGGTCGTAGGGGGGGCCTGCGCACCTGCGAAAGCAAGGGTCACCAGGGGCCAAGGAATCCAACGTTCAGCGACCAAGATTCTAGAATAGAACATGCTATTCGGCCACGGGGGCAGCGCCGGACAGCCTATTGCCTGCGCTTCGGACGAACTTGTACCTGTGACCGTTACCCCGCACTTGACGGACACCAGGGGTGCGGCCTTCCTTCGCCTGGACGCAAGGCAGGAACGGTTCATTGAGTGACCGGCACCCGCCTCCACAGCTCGTTGAACGCGATGCTGTCGAAGAACGCTGATGCATGGGTGACCTTTCCATCCCGCAGCTCGAGGAACCAGGCATAGGTGTTGGCGTAAGAGATGCTATCCTTGGCTGTGCCGCTCGCGTCGAAGAAGACGATCACGGTGTCGCCGTCCGCGTACATCTGACGGAGGGTCGGCTTGAGACCGACGCTCATGCGCGCATTGAACGGCCGGATGACTTCCCCGATGAAGGCTTCACGACTGTCATAGGTTTTCGAAGCCAGCGAGTTCCCGGTGATCGTCCAGGTCGCGTCATCGGCGAGCAGATCGTAGGGGCTGCCGGTCCCGGCGGCCCAGGCGTCGAAGGCGCGCTGGACGACCGCCTTGTTGCCCACCTCGTCGCCGGTGGTCTGCGCCTGCGCGGCAGGGGCGAGAGCCGCCATGGCGAGGCTTGCCGCGGCGACGGCAAGCAGCGTGTGGAAACTTGTCATCTCCATCTGCTTCCTTTCAAAAAGAATCCCCGGGCGGGATCGCCGACTGGCCGCGGCGCCTGCCCTGGAGGGAGGAAACGAGCGGCGGGGGAGGAGCCGCCGCTCACGGGGTCAGACTTCTGGGCTCAGATCTGGTTGTCCCAGGCCGCGAGCTGGTGCTGTTTCAGCA
>KI912044.1:39629-40466 GCA_000517005.1 Microvirga lupini | reverse complement strand
GATCAGCAACCAGACATGAAACGGATCAAAGCGGCCGACGAGATAGGTGTAGAGCGCATAAATCGCCCCAAGGAAGACGCCGACCGGACTGGCGACGCAAAGCACCGTCGCGAGCGCGCCGATATGGGCCTTGTGCTCGATGAAATACGCCGCGACGTGCAGACCGGCGCCGGTCGCGACGATGGCGGTGACGATCACCATCTGGCCATAACCCCAGACGAAGGCCCGGTCGCGGTGGGCATGGAGCACCTGCGCGGACAGCAGGATGTAATAGACCCACCACATGCCGAAGGTGAGCCCGATGCCGGCAATGCAGACCAGTGCCGCATCGACGGTCCAGCCCTGTTCCTCGACCACGGCCGACAGCGTCGCGAGCGTGCCCACGACGCCCTCGCCGAGCGCAATGATGGCGAACAGGCTGTGGCGCTCGGCAATATGATAGGCGTGCCAGGGCGTGCCGCCGTCCCTGTGCTCGGCGATGACGGGACCCGCCAGTTCGACGAGCACGAGGGCGCAACTAAGAATCAAGGTCGCCCCGATCGAGAAATTCAAAAAGATCAGAGCCACCCAGCCGAGCTGGGCGATCGAGATGGTGACGGCATAGGTCAGGCAGGCGCGGCGTCGGGCGGGATCCTGCCTGGCCGCGCGCAGCCATTGGAACACCATGGCAACGCGCATGATCACATAGCCGAGCACCATGACGGAATTGTCCAGGTGCCCGCCGTGCTCAATCGAGGCGAACAGGCGCGGCAGGCCGAGGGCCAGGACCAGCACACCGATCATCTGCACCATGGTGATGAACCCGGAAAAGCCAGTCATCGGTATCATAGGCCGAGG
>KI912044.1:36888-39529 GCA_000517005.1 Microvirga lupini | reverse complement strand
TCCGCGGAGCCCCTGTCGGCCGGCTGCGGTTCAACGCGGCCCGTGTATCGGCCAAGATGGCTCTCCTGCCGATCGTACCGAGGTTTTTGGAACACTATCCGGAGATTACAGTCGAGATCGTGGTTGAGAATGACCTGGTCGATATGGTGTCCGAGGGCTTCGATGCTGGCATCCGTTTTGGGGAAGTCATCGCCCAGGACATGATCGCCATTCCGATCGGGCCACGCCAGCGATCAGCGATCGTGGCGGCGCCAGCGTTTTTCGAGCGATACCCAAAGCCCACTGTCCCTGAGCATCTCAAGAGCTTGCCCTGCCTTGGGCTCCGGTTTGCCAGCGGGCGACTTTACGCATGGGAGTTCGAACGTGGCGGTGTCGAGCTGAGTGTCGAAGTCTCAGGTCCGTTGATCGTCGGCGATCAGGACATGATGGTCGATGCCGCGCTCCTTGGCACGGGTCTAGCCTACGCGTTCGAGGAACAGGTCGAAGCACACATCCGGGAAGGACGGCTTGTGCGGGTTCTCGAAGACTGGTGCCCCTACTACGGCGGCTTTTACCTCTATTACCCCAGCCGGCGGCAGATGCCGGCGGCCCTGCGCGCCTTCGTTGATTTCGTCAGGACGTCGAATACGGTCAAGTGAAGACGAGCCGATGTCTCTTCTCTGGGTTGCAGAGGCCAGAACGGATAAATCGGCGGCTCATCGAGCATGTTGCGGCGGCTCTGCTCATGCATCTCGCGTGCAGTTATGGCAAACTGCCTGCCTGGCCCCAGCAAAGGCGCGGTGGCCTTGCGCCGTGGCAAGAACGGCGCGCCAAGGAGATCCTCGTAGCGCGTATTGGGCCAGCGCAAGATGTGTTCCTGGTTGTACGCTAAGCTAGAACGTATCGGCAACTTTGCCGACGAGGCTTGAAAACCGGCTCCTCAGGGTGCGGTGAGCTGACGCTCACGTCGATCGGGTACCCGTTTGAAGCTATTGCGGTAATTCGCTCCGTTGGCCCTATCCCGATAGTGCTGCTCTCTGACGGATGACGGTCAGAGGATCGTAGCCCCTCGCCGTCAGTTATTCTGCCTTCGGTGACGGATCAGACACCAAAAACCAAGCCGAATATAGCCAAGACCCGAAGGCGACGTTTCGAGCGGAAGAAGATCACAGAAGCAATCGCCGCCGTCGCATGACGAAAGGCCTTGGCCTAATACCAACGGATAGCGGGCCCAACCGCGAGGGGGATCCAGTCGAACCTGTGTACAATGGAGCAAAGCGCGCTCGCCGTACTACTCTGACTGCCAGATGCAGCAGCCGGACTTACGGAATGGACGAAGGCGAATCCCCGTTGTCAGCTTCAGCCCAGATGGCGAGCCATCCGGCCGAATGTTCAACGGCATGGGAGCAGCGTCGAAACTCTCGGGACCTCGCGATGGCGCATACGGGCCGGCACCAGCCGGAGAAATTCGTCGGCGTCGCCGAGGCGCCGGCGCTGACCGTGTCTGCAATCGAGAAGGCCGAGCTCAAGGCGACGCACCTGCGCTGGAAGGACAGCGAGTCTGGGCTTCCTACTCGGTGCGAGCTTGCGGATGGCTATGTCGTCTTCCTGCTGCGAAGCGAACTACCCGCCCATCCTGCTTGGGTCGACGAGCGTCCCGCGCCGATAGCGACGCTCCGGCAGGGCCAATTCCTGCTGTTGGACCTGCGTGCTCAACACTCCGCGCTGGTGCGCGGCGATGTCGATTGCCTCTCGGTCTACACGGGCAGCGACGCACTCCGGCGATTTCAGGAAGAGCATGAGCTACCTCCCACAGGTCTGCTGCGCACCCCGCTGGGTAGGGTTTACGAAGATGATGTCATTCGCCACCTCGGCGAAGCCCTCCTGCCAGCGATTGAGCAGCCCCAGTCGGCGAGCCAGCTCTACGTCAGCCATGTCGCGCTTGCGCTTTTTTCCCGGCTGACGGCGCAGCATGGGACTGACCCCTTGCCCATGTCCCAACTGCGAGGGGGCCTCGCGCCATGGCAGGAGCGCCGCGCCAAGGAAATGTTGACGGCCCATCTCGACGGCCGGATCGGCCTCGAAGCGCTCGCTGCCGAGTGCCGCCTGTCACGCAGCCATTTCGCTCGCGCATTCAAAATTTCGACCGGCATTTCCCCGCTTCGTTGGCTCACCGGCCAGCGGATCGAGCGCGCTAAGATTCTACTCCTGAACACCGATCTTACCCTGGAACAGATCGCCGCCTCCTGCGGCTTTGCCGATGCGAGTCACCTGGCGCGCGCGTTCTCACGCACAACTCGCCTTCAGCCGGGCGCCTGGCGTCGCTTGCGCTTTTGATTGCCCCTCGGAAGTCAGCACTCCGGTACAGTCCGCAGCACGCTCAGCCATAGAGCGGCTGTAGCCCCCGCGATAGATTTCCCTCGCTGATCCAAGGAGGACGCTATGGGAATGAAGACTATACTGGTGACGGGTGCTGGTTTCCGGCTTCGGGGAAGGAGCCGCAATCGGGATGGCGCAGAACGGTCACAACGTTATTGCGACGGTGCAGGTATCGCCGCAGGTCATGCCGCTGCGGAAGAAGGCTGCCGCGCTGGGCCTTCACAATCTGCGCGTCGAGCGGCTCGACCTCACCGATCCCTATGACATTGAGCAAGCCGTGAAG
>KI912044.1:36541-36788 GCA_000517005.1 Microvirga lupini | reverse complement strand
CCTGTTGCAGCGCCTCGGCGATCGATTCGAGCGCATGCTTGGTCGAGACGTAGGTGCCCCAGTTGGCGGGCGTGAACAGGCCGCCCATCGACGAGGTGAACACCACCTTCCCCTTCTTGCCCTCACGCACCCACTTCTGAACGACCCCCTGCGTCAGCACGAGCGGCAGGAAGACGTTGACCTCGTAGTTCTTGCGCACGAGCTCGATCGGGATCTCCCAGACCGGGCCGGCTTCGCCCATGCCGGC
>KI912044.1:36232-36441 GCA_000517005.1 Microvirga lupini | reverse complement strand
CCGCCGAACGGGGCCAGGCCGCCGTTGGTCAGCTCCAGGCCCGGTGCGGGAGCGCCCGGCTTGCAGTACTCCCAGACGGCCTCGCTGTTGGCCTGGAACAGGACGGCCGTCGAGGCCTTGCGGATGGCAATGTCGATGGAGGCCAACACCGCTCCGTCCATGCGCTCGAGCGCCTTGAGATGGGCACCGGCATCGAGCACCGCGATGAC
>KI912044.1:27862-36132 GCA_000517005.1 Microvirga lupini | reverse complement strand
AGCTTCGACCGCACGGCATCCTGGTCCAGACCATCAATCCCGGCGCCTACTACACCGGCTACAACGAGACGATGGCCGACAACGCCTTCCGTTGGCTCGACGATGAGAAGAACTTCACCAAACGCGCCGATCTAAGGAAGGGCTTCGACGACTTCTTCGCGACGCCTGAAGGCCGACTCGACCCGCAGGAGATGATCGAGCGCATGATCGAGATCGTGCCCGCTGACACGGGGAAGTTCCGAAACGTCGTCCCCAAGGCGATCGAGGATATGCTTAAGGTCCACCAGCAGCACGCCTGGGAGAACCGGATCGAGGCCGAGGAGCAAACCGTGACCGAGATCCATCCCGAACTGCGGACCAGCCGCGCTTCAGCCTGACCCTGAGATAGAGAGGGCAAGATGGAAATCTCGCAATCCTGCACCGCCGCGGCATTGGCCGCCGCTGCCGCTGAAGCGAATGCAATCGGCGTCCCAATGAACGTGGCCATTATGGATGCCGGCGCAAATCTCAAAGCGTTCCTGCGGATGGACGGGGCCCTTCTCGGGTCGCTCGACATTGCGCTGAGAAAGGCCAGGACCGCGGCCCTGTTCGGCATGAATACGGAAGCCGTGGGTGAATTTTGCAAGCCCGGCGGAACCTCGCCGGGGCTCGACACGACCAACGGCGGGCTCGTCGTCTTCGCCGGCGGTATTCCCCTTCGGGACGGCGACGGGCAGTTGATCGGCGCAGTCGGCGTGTCAGGAGGAAGCGTCCGGCAGGACGAGCAGGTGGCTTCCGCGGCGGCCGCCGCGGCGCAAGAGGTGCGGGAACGGTGCGGGAACGACGATGGTCAACCGTCTCGCGCAATGGGCAAGAACCCTCGGTACAGGTCTTGCCGCGGCAGTCCTGATCATGACGGCGCAGCGCGCCTCCGTACAGGAACGCGGATCCGACGAGGACGCGAACCGAGCTACGGTCGCGCGCAGCTTCGACGCGTGGCGGGCTGGAACCGGCAGTCCGTATGACCTCCTGGCGGAGAACGTGACATGGACCATCACCGGCAACTCGGCTGCCGCGAGATCTATCTTAGCCGCGAGGCGTCTCTAGTCCAGCCCTGTCGAGCAAGGAAATACACTCGACTAAGCAAGGCAGGTAGTTGGTCGGCGCCAAGGTAGCCCTGTCCTCTGCGGCTTGGAGGAATATCACGCCGAATTGAACGCATGATCCAGGACGGCCGCGATTTCACCCAAGAGGATCGTTGTTTCAGGAACCAAACGCCCCATGGTGAGGAAACCATGGATCTGGCCAGGGAAGTGGCGACACCGGAGAGCAACACCTGCTCGACACAGGCGATCGGCAAAGGCTCGCCCCTCGTCCTCCAGAGGATCGAACCCGCACGTCACCAGAAAGGTCGGCGGCACACCGGAAAGTTCCCCGGCCAGTAAGGGCGACGCTCGCCAATCATGCCGATCCTCGTCTCGCACATAGTGTCTCTGGAACCACCCCAGGTTCTCCCGCGTCAGCGGCGCACCCTCTAGGTCGTCGCGATGGGGATGCTCCCGCGTGAAGTCGGTCGCCGGATAGAGCAGGATCTGCAAGCAGAGCGATGGAGCCCTAGCATCACGGGCCATCAGGGCCACAACGGCTGCCAGATTGCCCCCTGCACTCTCTCCGCAGATCGCGATCCGGTGCGGATCGAGCCGCAGACCTCTTGCCTCCTGTGCAATGAAAGCGAGTGCAGTCCAGCTATCCTCCACCGCGGCCGGAAAGCGGTGCTCGGGTGCGAGGCGGTAATCAACCGCGACAACGGCACAGCGTGCCAACGTCGCAAGGGTGCGGCACACGCCATCATGCGTGTCGAGGCCACCATTGACCCAGCCCCCGGAATGAAGGAACAGCACCACCGGCAAATCTTCATCCTCGGACGTGCCCTGACCGCGATACAGGCGCAGGGGAATTGCACCTCCAGGTCCAGGGGCTGTGAGGTCAACCGCGAATGCAACGGGAGATGGCTCAGGGGCGAGTAGGGCGCGGCTGACGCGGAAGGCCTCGCGCGTCTGTCCCGGCGTCAAGGACTCGATGGGCGGAGCATCCGGCGTGCGGAGCATCGCGATGACCCGCCGCGCCCCCGGATCGAGGTTCTTCGACATGAGGCTCTCTTTGCGTTGCAGATATGGGATCATGTACCCCCACGCGAGCGGCCAACCACCGCTCGCGTGGTAGCGCTGCGCAGCCTCACCCGGCCGCACTGTAGTTGACGGGCACCCAACCGAATTCATCGCTGTCAGCTCTCACATGCCCGATACCAGGGAACGGCAGATGCGCACCCGCGACCCAGTACCCGTGTTCCGCGGCATCCATGAACGCTTGTCGGCGGGTCGCGGCGGCGGCTTTCGAGTCGACGTCGAAGTCGATCGAGATGTCCGGTTCGTTGAACTGAACGGCATCGCCATGGGTGATGTCGCCCCAGAAAACGAGCTTTTCTCCTTGGCTCTCGACAACGATCGAGCTGTGGCCCGGTGTGTGGCCGGGGCGCAGGATCGATCCGAAGCCCGGGAGCGGTTCGGCATTGTCGGCAAAGACCTGCATGCGGCCGGTCTCCACATAGGGCCTCAGCGATGTCACCGCCTCGACAAACGACTTCCTTTGCGTCTCGGACGCTCTGTTGAGATTCTCAGCGCTGAGCCAATAGTCCACGTCACGCTTGCTCGCGTGGACGATAGCGTTGGGAAACACCGCTTTGCCGCCGATGCTGAGCCCGCCGGAATGATCGGCGTGGATGTGCGTCAGGATGATGTCGTCGACCTGGTCCGGCGCGTAGCCGGCGGCACGGAGGTTCGCCACCAGATGACCCAACCGGGACCCCAGCAGTTCGCCGGTACCGGCGTCGATCAGGACAAGCCTCGAACCCGTATTGAGCAGGTATGCATTCACCGAAAGATCAACCGGCGACGGGAGGAAGGATGACTTCAGAACGCTGCTGATGTGCTCTGGGGTCGTGTTGTTGAACAGCTTTTCCAACGGCACAGGCAACGTGCCATCGGACAGGGCCGTGACCTCGAGGCTGCCGAGGGTCATTCGATAGAACGCCGGCGCTTGCCTCTGGACGAGGGGCGCTGCGGCATAGGCGGCGTGGACCGGCAAGGTGCCTCCCGCAGAGGCGGCCAGCAGGCCGAAAGCGGCTTTAAGAACGGAGCGGCGTGTCGTCATCATGATCTCCCATGGTCGGTTCGGCGCTGCTGCGGTGGCATCAGGCCGGGTGCCGAGACAAGGGAGAGGTACATCGTGAGCCAGAGCTTGATTAGCCGGGATCTGTGGTAAAGATTGTCCAACAGGTGGAACAATCGGCCGAGGACATGGCGGCATGACGCCCAGTCTCGATGATACGCTGGCTTTCGTGAAAGTGGTTCAGGCAGGCAGCTTCACAGCCGCCGCACGGTCGTTGGGGCTGCCGAAGGCCACGGTCAGCCGGAAGGTCCAGGATCTGGAGCAGCGCTTGGGCGCTCAGCTTCTCCATCGCACCACGCGGCGGGTGGGTTTGACCGAAGCCGGCGCGATCTACTTCCAATACTGCGAGTCCATTGCTCACATCCTGACCGAGGCGGAGATCGCGATCAGTCAGATGCAAGGCGAACCGCGCGGATGGCTTCGCATCACCTCATCCCACTCACTCTCCGTCAGCTTGCTTTCGCCGCTGATCAGCGACTTCCGCTCTGCCTATCCCGGGGTGCTGATCGATTTGATCTTAACCCACGAGACGCTCGATCTCATCGCGAAGGAAATCGATGTCGCACTCCGGTTGGGGCCTTTGCCAGACTCGTCGATGACAGCGCGCAAGCTCGCGGTGTTGCCCAACCGGATTTACGCGAGCCGGGACTATCTCGCACAGCACGGCGAGCCGGCCCACCCGGACGAGCTCAGGCGACACTGGGCTCTGGCGACACGGGTCGCCCAGCGCAGCCGCGGCTTTGCCTGGCCGATGAGCGATGGTGGCGAGCTCCAGGACTACGAGATCAATCCGGTGATTGTTGCTGATGACCCGGATGTTCTCATACAACTGCTCCTGGCCGGCCAGGGCTTGATGATGGCCACGGACCTGCTGGTGAAGCCCTACCTGGCCAAGGACCTGATTCAACCCGTGCTCGCAGGGTGGACCGGCCGGAGACCCGAGTTGCATGCCGTGTTCCCACAAGGTCGGGTTCAGTCGCCCAAACTGCGGGTGTTTGTTGATTTCCTCCTGAAGCGGCTGAAGGACTTGTGACAATCATTATGAGTGGTCCACCACCCGCACCGGCATTGCCACATATCACGCGCGCGTCAGAGGAACGGCAAGGCGGGACTGACGATGCCTCCCGCTCTTCAGGCCGTTCTGGGTCACGGTCAGCCACCGCCAGTGGTCAACACGGTCGAATGTCGCCTTCGGGTCATTCTCTGCCGATCCCTTACGCGCCTGGAACGTCTGCTGTTCCTTGCTGAAGCAGACACTCGGTCTACTTCCGCCTTGTGCCAGGAGCGGCCATTCGTGAGCAGTCGACAGGGCCTACTGGATCAGTCCGAGGGCATGTCCAGAAAGTGGTAAGCCCAGGCTCAAATGTCCAAGCTTTTATGTCATCAATCCTCCCATCCGCGATGCCGGGCCAGTGTCAATGGCTCCTACATCGCCCGCGTCGCTTTGCTGGAGGAGGACGGGCGGTCGAGCATTGTCGCTGAGACGCTGATGGTGTCGCGTCAGGCCAGGCCCTTCAAATCAGGCTTGACACCCAAAGCACCAGTTCGGTCGCGGCCTTGCCAAAGGCCTGATTGAGCCCTGCCGCCGCCGCTGCCGCATCCGTGGCCTGAACCGGAACGCTCGCGTGCAAAATGCGTGAGCCGACGAGCCGGCCATCCCCGGCTAGGATCTTCGCCGAGAACTCTACATCGGCGCTCGGCTCGGGCAACAGCATCAACTGAAAGCTGCGGATTTCGATCAGGAGCTGGTAATCAGCCGTGAGTCCTTCCGTCGGGCGCGCGACGGCCTGCGGATAGTTTGCATTCTCGAAGCTATGAATGATCTTGGCTTGCAGGAGCTTCGGCAGGCTGTCACTCCATTGTGCATCCAGCGCGACGCTTTGGTCCGCCTGCGGCCGCGCGAGGATCTTTTGCGTGTCGAACAGGACGAGTGCGCTCGGCTCCGGAACCGTCAGCTGCCCGCCTGCAGTCTTGTCGTAGGGTGGGAAGGCATGCGGCGCTGACAGGTCATAGATCCTGGCCGATGCCTTGGCAGGCCCTCCGCCGCCCAGGCGCTCAAGAGCTTCCAGAATTCGGTCGAGGCGGCCGGAATTGCGCGCGAGGGCCTCCGAAAACGTGCTCAGATTGGCAAGGATGCCATGCAGCGGTTCCGCATTGTCGGCAATGAGAGTGTCGAGGCGCCGTAAGGCCTCCCGCGCCGTCTGGCTCAGGTCCTGGCTCGCGGCTGGATCCACCTTCAGAACAGGTGCACCGCCGGTTGAGCTGGGGCGCGGCGCGGTGGGCGTGCCGCCCCGGAGGGCGATGGACGGCGCGCCCATGAGGCCTTGGGACACGAGGCCCGCCTGGGTATCGGCCCTTACGGGCGTGTTGGCGTCGAGGGAGAGCATGGCGATCACTTGGCGGGGATCATCCGGGTTGAGCCGGAGCTCGGTGACCTCCCCGGCCGCGATGCCGTTGAACAAGACCGGCGAGCCCGGTAACACCCCCGTGACGGGGCTCTCGAACACGACCTGATAGGTTTCACGTTCGCTGAACCCGCCGGTGCCGCGGAGCCAGTACACAAAGGCAAAGGCGGCCACGATCACACAGAGTGTGAACAGTCCGATAAGGGAATACCGCGCCTGCGTCTCCATGATCCCGTCTTGACAGAACTCCTGAGGGTATCGAACATCCCCGGCTATCGCGCCCGGGTCATGGTGACCGATACCTGCGACAGCTCGGTGCCCTGGGAGCGGATGCTCACTGCCTGCCGCGCGCCTTGAGGGGCCATGGCGATCCCAGCCGAAAAGCCGGGCCCCTCTACGATGGCATCAATCCGGCCGGCCGAGACCCGGCCGGAGATCGTTCCTTGCATGTTGCGGGTGGTCTCGGACCAGACGCCGCCGACACGCCCTCCTTCGGCGTTGATGTCCGTCCTGAGCTCAAAGTTGTAGCTGTCGCTGGTGCAACGGAGGTTCTGCCGCAGGTTGGTGCCGGCGGATGTCACCGCGTACGTGGCCTGGCAGCGGAGGCGCTCAGTGGTGCCGTTGGACAGGGCTACCGTGCCGCTGCCCGACCACGATCCGGCAAAGCCGGCAAAGGGGCTGGAAGAGATTGCCTGGGTCTGCGCGTGGGCCGGTAATCCGCACAGCAGGAACATCAGTCCGCCAAGGGGCAGATGGCGTGTGTGCAGAAGGGTATTCGTCAGTCCCGCTGGCATGGTTCGGCGCCTGTGGCATCCGGGCAGTCCCGATAAGCATAGTGGCAATGGGGCAAGTTGGCGAGACGAGACGGCACAAGGGGCCACGGCGGTTTGGAGTCTCTCGGTGCAGGGCCCGCCTGAACCGAATGGGCGTACAGCATCCCAGCATGGATACCCTACGTTACTCCATTCCCTTCAGGAACCTCAAACCTCAACGCTACTGAGATCGGCAGGAGGGTGCCACGTCAATCGATGTCAATCGGCATTTCGGAAGGCGTTGGAAGGCCCCTGGGCGAAACCTTCGAATGTCCGACTGCGCCCGGTCAGGTCTGACCCAGCTCGCCATCGGGCCCGTACCTGCCTCGCGATAAACTGGATAAGGCTCGGCATCGCGCGTGCTGTTGGTTCCGGCAGACCGGCGGCCACTACCACCATCCTACTGGGCGCAGGCCGTGGAGCGTGCATCGGCACAGGTGCCGTACCGGCCGAGATCTAGGCAGCCGAGGCCTCATCACTGAAGGAGATCGCCGCAGGGCTCAATGCAACCGATGATTTTCCGAGGGCTCAGGACAAGGCAAAATCAACCCTACTGGTGAATCCGGGTCGGGAACGAACAACCGTCACTGCGCGACCTGGAATGCTTCGAGTCTTGGCGGACTTCCATCGGCGGCAAAGGCTCCCTCGTAGCGGCCCATGTAGGTGTGGGCCACGCACTCGATCATCGAGCTCTTCAGATTCGGGTCGCCAAAGCGGCAGAAGCCCACTGCGGTATCCTCCTTGCCCCCCTGTTCCTTGGGAGCAGCCGTCGTTGCAGCCAGAATGACTTTCTCGATCGCCTGGACTACAACGTCCGGGCCTTGCTCAATCCGTCGGGAGCCATCGCCAGAGAATGCCAGAATGCTGCTCTCGGTCGTAAACCAGTATGAGCTTATCCCAGTGCTGTAGTTCATGTTCACCAGGAGGGGCTTACAGCCCTCTACCGCAAGCCCGGCGTGAACCAGCCTGGTACACTCGCCGGAGACAGTGACCATCTGGGCAATCGTGTTGGTTTCGGCTTTCTTCTTCGGCTTTGCCTGCGGGGCGGCATCTGCGCCGATCGTAGCCGCAAAGAAGAGTGCAATCGCGAGAGACAGCTTCATCGCATGCCTCCACCGCAACCCCATTTCCATTATAGAGCCGCCAACCCGGTGCTGTCGATCGAACTTGAGCTGAAGTCTCCTGATGGGATGGACCGGCCGTGCTGACCAGCGCTCCTTTGCCGAGGGCATGCATCCAGCCCGAGGCTCTGAGCCATGGCCCCTGCTCCGCTTGATCCCGCTGCACCTTCGGGATCGACGTAGCCAAGACCAGCTTTTCCTTGATCGACCCGGATGAACGGCACAATCAATAGGGCTGGAGGTTGTGGCATGATGGGACCGGCTCTCGTAGCGATTGCCTTCGGCCTCACGGCCAGCCTGTTTGCGACAGGTGCTTCCGCCCAGGCGGCGCTCAACAGCGTGAAGCAGAAGGGCTTCCTGACCTGCGGCTCGAACACCGGCCTTGCTTCGGCCTCCCCGACGCCCAGGGCAACTGGACGGGCCTCGACGTGGACCTCTGCCGCGCCATCGCGGCCCTTGCTTCCTTCGGAACGTCTGGTTACGTGAGGATTGCTGCCCTCGGGCTAACGTCTCAGGCGTGCCGATTTTGTTCTCTAATGGGTCAAGGGGCAGCCCTCCAATCCTAAGCGGTTTTGCGATGCCTAAGGGTGTCTGCGTTCTCTGCGTGCTCCAGGGCACTTGATGGGGTCAGCTGGAGTGGAGCGACTTGGTTGACACCGCAGTCGGTCCTTGGCACAGGCCGCATGCGACAGAATCGGCGTCGTCTTCCACACCCTCCCTCGGGC
>KI912044.1:27240-27762 GCA_000517005.1 Microvirga lupini | reverse complement strand
CTGGATGAGGTGGTCATCAGTATCGCTGGCAAGAAGCACTGGCTCTGGCGGGCTGTCGACCAAGACGGATACGTCCTTGACGAGATCGTCCAGAACCACCGCAACACCAAGGCAGCCAAGCGTTTGCTGACCCGGCTGATGAAAAAGCAAGGTATAGCGCCGAAGCGCATCATTACCGACAAGCTGTCCTCGTACGGAGCCGCTAGGCGGCGGGTCCTGCCAAGGGTCGAGCACCGGTCTCACAAGGGCCTGAACAACAGAGCTGAGAATTCGCATCTCCCGCTGAGAAAGCGAGAGCGGGTAATGCAGGGCTTTCGGTCTGTGGGGGCCTGCAGCGGTTCACCTCAGTGTTCTCGGCTGCCAGAAATCTGTTCGTTCCGCTCCGCTCGTACCAATCTGCCCTCGCCAACCACCTTCACCGTCTACAAGTCATAGCGGCATGGAAGGCCGCGGCAGGCGTGCTCGCCTGAACCCAGCGAGGCAGGGCTTACTGCGGTCTCCGTAAGTTTACGTGACATCACC
>KI912044.1:25238-27140 GCA_000517005.1 Microvirga lupini | reverse complement strand
GCATGGGGTTGCAGGCACAAGGGCTTCTCAACCCTGTTCCTGCTTGGGCTTCTGACGTTGTGGCTTGGAGCCGACGACCTGTTCATGCTCCACGACGGACTGTTCGAGCAGATTGGAATACCACAGCCGCCGGTCGTCCTTGTCGAGCCCTTCTGGGGCTGGCATGGGCTATCAGCGCTGTCCGCAGCACCTCATCCTTCTATCGAGATCACCTGCTGATGATCCTTGCCTTTGCCTGTCTTGGGGCCTCACTCGTCCTCGATCTGGGCAGCGACGCCGACGTGTTCAGCTTTAGCGGGCTCTCGCTGCTGGAGGATGCGGCGAAGCTGACCGGCATTACCTCCTGGGTCGTGTACACAATGCGGTTCTCGTTCAAACGGCTGCTAGTACTCCACAGTGGCGGCCGTCTGGCGGGAATGGCCGGCATCGACAAAGGCCGCGACCCGCACGCAAAGATCTAGAGAATAGCACCGACTCATGATCCACCTCCGTCACACGGAGGGAATCACTCTTTGGTCCAGCGCAGAAGCCGGTGAGCCCTATTTCCGGCCCGATGCTCTAGCCGCCAGTGGGAGAGAAGAGCGACAGACGTCCTTGCCGTCGATTTCGAACAATTCCTCTCGGCTGATCAGGGTGCAGGCTTCTGCGATGATCTGCTGGCCGTTGGGCCATGTGCCGAACCGGCCGTTCGCAATCTCGAAGGTTTGGGCCAACAGGGCCCGAGCTTCGCTCTCGCTTCGGGCCGGCACGCGGATGAGTGCGGTCAGCTTCACGTCAAATCCATATTCACGATACTCGGACATGGTGTGCTCCTGTGCGGTGCGATCCTTTGCGCGTGAGGATGGGGTCAGAACAAGGTGCGCCGGGAGTCCGGCAAGGAGTAGACGGCGCAAGTCCGTTACAATGAAGGAGTAGCGATCCACATTGGTCGCGGGTCATGCGCGGGCGGTCGCGAGGGTGCTGTCAGGTTCGCAAGGGCTCACGGCCTATGACAGCGTCTTGGGCATGAGCACGATGCCAAACTCGTACCGCGGCTACCGTTTCCCGGATGAAATCATCAACGAAGACATTACAGCCGCGCTGTCGCGGCTGCGCTGGCTTTTCGTCATCGCCCGAAACTCGACGTTCGCTTGCGAGTGGCAACATGTTGATGTCAGACAGGTCGCACACGAGTTGGGTGTCCGGTAAGAGCCCATCGCTGCTCAAACTGGACTGTAGGATCCTGCTATCTCGTCTCATACACGACTACCTGGGATGGGCTGTTGCGATAAAATTTGATCCAGCCGATGAAGCTGAACAAATTTTTCTTATGAAGGAAGCCAGAACGCTCAATTATGGGTTTGGGCTGGTTTCTTTGGCCAGGATTCAGATAAACCAAGTATATTTTTCTTGGATGGGCAAGGTAAGAGCGCTTCAACTTCGCGATAGTGGAGCGGAGCAGCTCCGCTTTGAAGGAATCGTAGATAAACAGAATCAAGTCAGTTTCAGGAAAAACATATTTCCTAACGTCAGAGCAAACGAACTCTACATTCTGGCATTTTTGTTTATCCCGCGGATAGTGCCTCAAATTCTCAAGGGCTTGTTGATGCAACTCCTCGGCAAATTCTATGCCGACGACTTTCTTGAAACCAAAATGAGAGGCTAGCAGGACAACCCTTCCCCTCCCCGACCCAAGATCTATGAACGTAAAATTCTCGTAGCGGTTACCTAGATTCCGTAAAATGTCCGGCACAACATTGGGTGGAGCTGGCTCGTACCACATGCTTTCGTCTGTTGAAGCCTCAGCCACCGTTAGATCTGACAACAGGGTTCGCCCACTCGTCTGTACATTGTTTTCCTCATCGAAGAGACGGCCTAACACATGATAGCGATGTTTGGCCCGTGGCCTTAGCAAAGCAAAGG
>KI912044.1:20597-25138 GCA_000517005.1 Microvirga lupini | reverse complement strand
AGAACCTGGCCCAGAGCGCATCCCTCCATTCCGGCGATAAGAATGCACCATCAAACCCCGGGATCAAACATTTAGAGGGTGTCTGGAGTTGGCACTGGGCGGACCCTATTGGGATTTCCGTATTGCTGGCGTGAGCGGACCTTCATTAAGTTGGCCCTACTTCCTGATTTGACCCACTGCGGACCATCCCGTGGTTGGAGCATATGCCTGGACGGAGGCATAATGCCAGATGACCTCCCAGGCGGCACCGCTTGGGCCAAGGTCCGGCAGCGACACTTCTGCGACCTGCCCGCTAGAAGCTGACATCTTCGATAGCATCATAGCCGAACTCGCCCGGCCCGCCGTTGCCGTCCAGCGTGATGCCAAACTCGAAGCTGCCATTCCCATCCAGATCCGCCAGCAGATAGCCGGTGTCGGTTCCCTCATTGGCGAGGTAGAGATAGGTCAGGCGATCCTCGCCATAGTTCTGGTTCGCTTCCAGAACCGCTGCATCCATCGAGGTCGCGGTGGTGCCGGTCGCGTGGTAATTCTCAGCGGTTCCGGCAACCCCAAGCCCGAGCTTGTCGGTACCGTACTGGAAGTCGCGGATTTGATCCGCGTCCGTCAAGGTCGCTGGGCTCTCGTTGGCAGCATCGGGATAGAAGAACATGTCCTGACCTTCGCCGCCGGTGAGCTGATCTGCGCCAAGGCCTCCCTCCAGGAGATCATTGCCGGCCCCCCCGTTCAGATGGTCATCGCCCTGATTGCCAATGAGGACGTCATTGCCGCCTTCGCCCCAGAGATGGTCAATACCTTCACTGCCCTCGAGAACGTCTCTGTCCTCACCGCCCCGGATCGATATGTCCGGGCTTTGGCGCTCCGTGTCCATGCCAGGGGAGTAGGGGGTAGCAACGCCCTCACCATCGGCGGCGTCTTCAGAAGTGTCGGGAAGGTGGAGTTCCGTGTCCTGGCCAGGTGAGTAGCGCTTGCTGAACGGCATGGTCATCTCCTCTATGAACTGGCTTCTGCTCTGCGAGGGCAATGCCAGACGTGAGGCAGAACTTCTGTTACGCAGATCACACTTTTTCGCGCCGGTCCTCCTTGCGTTCGATTTCCCGCCCGTTGCTATAGCCG
Source organism: Microvirga lupini (assembly GCA_000517005.1). Classification (GTDB taxonomy): domain Bacteria; phylum Pseudomonadota; class Alphaproteobacteria; order Rhizobiales; family Beijerinckiaceae; genus Microvirga; species Microvirga lupini. Next base: position 24,025 of record KI912044.1, on the reverse strand, counting down.
CATCCACACACGGCCTCCGCGAAACACTACCGGCAAGCCAGTCGAGGATTTGGCGTGTGGGATGCTGTGAGCCCGGAATGTCTCCCAATAGCACTTCGCGGAAGTAGACCGAATGTCGGCTCACGCGGGGATCACCAGACATTCCGAAAAGCCGGCGAACTTTACTGCCTGACCCGGAGCAGACTCAAGAGGTCGGGCATAGTGCGCCATTGCCTCTGGGGTGCAGATCATCGGTGTAGGCCTAGGGATCGGACCGAGGGATGGTATGTTCAGGCGAGGTATATCCGCCCGTCACCACAAACTGCCTTCCCGAGAGAGATTCTGTCCGAATGCCGTCCTCCCTTGCTCCGACCTTGGCACGTGACGCTGCACGGATACGCGAGCAGATCGCGACGCGGCTTGCATTCTTCATTGCCGGCTTTTCCACGGCCGCATGGGCACCGCTCGTCCCCCTGGCCAAGGAGCGGCTGGGCCTCGATGAGGGAGCGTTGGGTCTGCTCCTGCTTTGCCTGGGGCTTGGCTCGATCACGGCCATGCCCATCACTGGCGTTCTCACGACCCGGATCGGCTGCAAGACCGTTATCACATCCTCAGCCCTGCTGATCCTCCTGACGCTGCCGCTGCTGGCCTTGCTCGACGGCTGGCTTGCCATGGCAGTCGCGATCGCCGTCTTCGGGGCAGCCCTGGGAACCGTCGACGTCGCCATGAACATCCAGGCGATCATCGTCGAGCGCAGCAGCGGCCGGGCGATGATGTCCGGCTTCCATGGCCTGTACAGTGTGGGCGGGATCGCCGGCGCTGGGCTGATGAGCCTCCTGCTTGGAAGCGGGACGATGAGCCCTGTTCTCGCCGCGGGCGTGATCAGCGCCGCATCCCTCGTTCTGCTCGTCATCGCCCTTCCGGGCCTGCTGCCCTATGGCGATGACGGCGCCGACACGGCTCCGCCCTTCGCATGGCCCAAGGGGATTGTGCTGTTCATCGGCCTTCTTTGCTTCCTGTGCTTCCTGGTGGAAGGCGCGGTCCTGGACTGGAGTGCCGTTTTCCTCATCTCAGAGCGGGGCAGCGACGTCGGGCTCGCAGGCTTGGGCTATGCTGCGTTCGCGATTGCCATGACCCTTGGACGTCTCATGGGAGACCGGCTGCGCACGATCCTGGGCGAGCGGCGGGTGCTGATTATCGGCGGCCTTCTGGCGGCAGCCGGGTTCCTCGTGGTCGTCCTCGTTCCGTCAGTTTCCGCAAACCTGCTCGGTTTCCTGCTCGTGGGCGCCGGGGCCTCGAATGTGGTGCCGGTCCTGTTCTCCGCCGCGGGACGCACCCGCGCGATGCCGGCCGGCCTGGCGGTGACTGCGGTCACTACGCTCGGCTATCTGGGCATCCTGGCCGGTCCCGCCCTGATTGGGTTCGTTGCCCATCTGACGGAATTGCGAGCCGCCTTTTACCTCCTAGTGGCCGCCATGCTGTTCATTGCGGCCAGTTTCAGGGTCGGCAGGTCATAGCCTCGCCATTGCAGAACTGAAACCTTGGCCGTTGTTGGGCTGCTGCACAACTAGTGGACCGGACATCGGCTCAAGCAAGGAACAGCGGACGTTCCCGAAGGATCGGCAACTTCCCTGCGTGACCCAAATCAGAAGTTGCCAGGTTCTGTAGCTAATTGCCGTAGTTGGCAACGACATGCGGGCTATGACGCTCACCCGCCAATATTCCAATCAGGATTCCAAACTTAATGGAGACATTGAGCCATTACCGCAACCTAGGCTACCTAAAATATGGGAATTTCAATCTCGGATGGCCGCCAGATAGCGCTCGATGGTCCGAGCCACCGCTGCCTTGCCGTCCCGCAGGATATTGCAATGTGCGAAGGCACCGAGGCAGCAATCCTCCCGGAAGCGGACGCTGCGAGAGCGCAGAGAACCTCGGTTCCTGACCCGTTCCAGACCATCCCGTGGTTGGAGCATAGGCTTGGACCGAGTGTGTAATGCCATTGATGCTGAATTCCATAACGCACGGTCGGTGAATCTCCTTAGTGTTCGGCAACCGATTCCTTTGTCAGGGTGCATTTGACTGAATGTTTGCCAGATCAGCGTGGATACCCGGAATTACGCGGCCGTCTTCCTGAGTGCATGAGCCAAAAGTACGATTGTATTGTTCGCAACCCAGCCATGAGGCGTAATGTCTGTTCAGCGACTGCTTCGATGGGTTCCCCTGCTGATTGTCAGATCGAATCCATGATCGGCGATTGAAGGAGGAAACCCACATGTCTATCACTCGACGCAGTCTCGTCGGCGCACTCACGGCAGTCGCGCTTCTTGTCGGAAGCATGGCGCACGCCGCCGACGGGGCTGCCAAGCGCATCATGGTCTACGGCGACTCCAATACATGGGGCTACATCCCAGTCGAAAGCGGCTCTACTACTCGGTATCCCAAAGACGTGCGTTGGCCCGGCGTTCTCCAGGCAGCACTCGGATCAGGGTATGAGGTGATTGATGAGGGGCTGAGCGCCCGCACAACCGACGTCTCCGATCCGACGTTGCCTCATATCTCGGGCGCCGGCCTCGATGGATCTGCCTACTTGTCCTCAGCCCTCGCCACGCACCAGCCGCTTGATCTCGTTGTGATTATGCTTGGCACCAATGACGTGAAGAAGATGTTCGATCGTTCGCCATTCCGGATCGCGCTTGGCATGGGCAAACTGATCGACATTGTGGCGCAGACAAAGGGCGGCGTGGGAACCTCGTATTCCGCTCCTAAGGTTCTGGTCCTCGCTCCACCCCCACTGGGGAAGCTGTTCCCTGAAGGGCGCGCCGAGAGGTTCGCTGGCGGGGTCGAGAAGACGAAGGCTCTTCCTGCTTATTATGAGGCAATTGCGAAAGCGGCAGGGGCCGAGTTCCTCGATGTCGGTAAACTGACAATTACTGACGGCATTGATGGTGTTCACCTAAGCCCTGAGGCTCATAAGGCCATCGGCACCGGTGTTGCCGAAAAGGTCAAGGCAATCCTGCAGTAATGTCAGTCCCTTGGAGGACGTTTCATCACGGTGTGAACTGCACCAAACTCCGGGCCACTGGTGACAGTGGCCTTTTCTTTGGCCGATTGTTCCGCCTTACAGGCATAGGGTAACCCCGCCGCTTGGCCCGTACCGTGGCCGCCAAGGCCTCGCGGCCTCATTTCAGCTTCAGCTACAGCCTTACGCAAATTGGTATCTTCGTGTGAAGGTGGAATGTCTTCTGGTGGCACTCCTGAGACCAAAGCATGAGGCAGCAATCCTCGCGTAACCAGACCTTGCTCAAAGTCCATGAATTTCGCTGCTTGACCTAGCTGTTTGGTGGCGGAACGTTGCTGGGATCAGGTGCGTTGGGCAATTGAGGAATATACTTGGCGCTTCGATGGCTCGCGACGCCCGCCACGTGCCTGGTGGAGGATCTGATGCA
>KI912044.1:19797-20497 GCA_000517005.1 Microvirga lupini | reverse complement strand
TGCTAGGGCGTGTGGGGATTCACAAGCGAGCATCGATCGGATTCAAGCTTTTGATGGATCGCTATGTTTTGACAGACGCCCAATGGGCGAAGATGGAACCTCATTGTCTGGGTAAGCCAACGGACCCCGGGCGCAGCGGCAGCGATAATCGCCGCTTCATCGAGGCGGTGCTCTGGATTGTCCGCACGGGCAGTCCATGGCGCGACCTGCCAGCCCATTTCGGGAACTGGAGCACGGCGTTCCGGCGCTTCAGCGACTGGCGCAAGGCGGATATCTTCGTGAAGCTGTTCGAGGTCTGCTCGGATGAGCCTGACCTGGAATACGCCATGGTCGATGCCACCATCGTCAAGGTCCACCGTCACGGGCAAGGCGCAAAAGGGGGACTCAGAGCCAGGCCATAGGCCGCTCCAAGGGCGGCCTGCCCACCAAAATTCTCGCCCTCACCGATGCGCTCGGCAATCTCGTGCGCTTCGAACTCCTGCCCGGGCACCGTTTCGATACGGTCGGCGTCGAGCCTCTGCTCAAGGAAACCGATTTCGGCGGCCTGATCGCCGATAAGGCCTTCGACAGCGATCGCATCATCGCCGAACTCAACCACCGCGGCGCCAAGATCGTCATCGCCCAGCACCCAAGACGCACAAAACCCCTGCCGCTCGACCTCGACCTCTACAAGTGGCGTCACCTCATCGAGATGGTCTGA
>KI912044.1:17846-19697 GCA_000517005.1 Microvirga lupini | reverse complement strand
TCACAAATGACAAATTCTGCCTGAGCCGCTTTGGACAGCTTAAGCTGAACTGGTGGCGGTTGCCGTTGCGCTTGCGCCAGCCGGAACCAGGGAGTTGCCCTGTGCTGCGGAACAGATCTGCAGCAGGAGGCGACGATGCGGGACTGGCGGGTGCGTCGCGTGTGGCAGCCTCGCCCGGACGGGCAGCGGCACTGGGACCGGACCTATCAGCAGCTGATGGCCTGGACCCACACCGTACAAACAGGCGCCGCGCTCCCGGCCGACCCCGCGCCTCCACAGGAGGTGAACGATGAGGATCGGGATCTATGCACGGGTGTCGACCCAGCGCCAAGCCCAGGCGGACGGCCTCGCCCAGCAATTGGAGCGTCTGCAGGCGCATGCGCGCCAGCAAGGATGGACCGTCGCGCCCGAGAACGTCTTCCGCGATGACGGCTACAGCGGTGCCACTCTCAAGCGACCCGGACTGGAGCGGCTGCGGGACCGGGTGGCCATGCGGGACCTGGATGGCATCCTCATCACCGCTCCCGACCGGCTCGCCCGCAACTATGTGCATCAGGTGTTGCTGCTGGAGGAGATCACGGCCACCGGATGCCAGGTCGACTTTCTCGACCGGCCGATGAGTCAGGATCCCCACGATCAGCTTCTGCTGCAAATCCGTGGGGCCGTGGCTGAATACGAGCGCAGCCTGATTGCCGAGCGCATGCGGCGCGGCCGGCTGCGCAAGCTGCAGGCCGGCGTCCTGTTGCCGTGGATCCGGGTGCCGTACGGCTATCGCGTCGATCCGGATCGCCCGCGCGATCCCGCCGGCGTACGTCAGGACGAAGCCGAGGCCGCTGTGGTGGCCGAGATGTTCGCCTGGTATGCTGACGAGGGCCGCAGCTTGTATGGCTTGGCCAAGAAGCTGCATCAGGACGCCGTGAGCCCACCGCGGAGCCGGACACGCTGGAGTGGGTCTGGCTTGCGGGTGATCCTGACCAATCCCGTCTACACCGGAGAGGTGTATGCTGGGCGGATTCAGGAGGCCTGCCGGACCGGGAGCACGGCAACGCCCCGACGCATCCGCCCGCGGGAGGACTGGATTGCCGTGGCGTCGATCCCGGCCATTGTCACCCAGGAGCAGTTCGATCGCGTGCAGGCCAAACTCGCCCAAAACCGGCAATTCGCAGGCCGCAACAACACGGCTCAGAGTTATCTGTTGCGGGGCTTGGTCAGCTGCGGCGTGTGCGGGTTGGCGTGCTTCGGTCGCTGCTTACAATCGCACTATCGCTATTATTGCTGTCGCGGCAAGCTGTCGGCCCTCCACTCCTACCGGGAGACGAAGTGCCGCTCGCGCTTTATTCCAGCCGAGCAGATTGAGAGCTTGGTCTGGGAGGATCTCTGCCGTTTGCTGACCCATCCGGAGGCGATCCGCTACGCGCTGGAGCGGGCGCATGGCGGGCATTGGCTGCCTCAGGATCTGCAAGCCCGGCGCGATGCCTTGAAGCGGGGGCAAGTGAGCGTGGAGCAGCAAATCGAGCGCCTGACCGAGGCCTACTTGAGTGAGGTTGTGGGCCTGGAGGAATATCGCCGTCGGCGTCACGACTTGGAGCAGAGGGCGCACAGCCTTTGGGCTCAGAGACAGCAGTTGGAGGCGCAGGTTGACCGTCAGAGCGAAATCGCACGCGTGAGCCTGAGCATCGACGAGTTCTGCCGCCGGGTGCAGGATGGACTCGAGCAGGCGACGTGGGAGCAGAAACGGCAGCTCATCGAGTGGCTGGTGGTGCGGGTGATTGTTACGGACGGTGAGGTCGAGATCCGCTATGCCATTCCAACCAGCCCAAATGGCGAAGCTACCCGCTTTTGTCATTTGCA
>KI912044.1:14618-17746 GCA_000517005.1 Microvirga lupini | reverse complement strand
ACAAGCCGCATGCTCTCACTTGGTGTGGAGAGCCTCGCGTATCTGCATCAGCCTCGTGCTGGGCCAATGCAGGGTGCCAATAAGGTCGATTCGGGGCGTTTTGTCTGTCGGATGGCCAACAGATGCGTAGCAAGATCCGATCCGCCTTCTACGTGCCTGTGTTGCCCACGAGGAGCATTCTTTCAGGGACTTGCTTTTAGCCATGCAGCACGTTGGCTAACCGTCCCGCAGAACACATCAAGATCCTGATGACATGAATCTGGATGGACCATACCCGAACCTCCCAAGGAGTGGTGCGGAACAGGAACCGTGAAAGTTCTGGTCACTGATGTCTTCCTGCCCGGCGAGATGCTTGACCTCATCCAGACTCTGAGCCAGCTTTCCCAGTCATTGTGACTTATCGCGCGGAGCAGTCCATGCGGGAGTTCATCATCATTGCGGCTGAGCGCGAATGGCTTGTCCGTTCGGGCGAGCGTCGGGTTCAGACCTTTGGTAACCGCAGTACAGCAATTTGCGATGCGGTCCTTGCCGCCCATGCCGCTCAGCACCAGGAGGGCAGAACCCAGGTCATCATCGTCACGGAAAGCTAATGAAGCCTATCCGCTCTGGACCTCTGGCTCCGATGGACTCTCCTGCGATGAAGCAGAAGCACAAAAATCCCTTGAGCTTGTCTCTCTCAGCGGGGAGCAACCCGGAGCAGCAGGGGCCTTGATCAGTAAGGCTGCGTAATCCCAGCCTGATCGAAGCCTCGTCCCGCTTCTGTTTTAGGAGGGACCAGCCCCGTCCTTTATCCATTTCAACCGATACTGGCGGATGATCTCGCGCAGAGCACTCGCTTCGTCTTCAAGACCCCCAGTGGCATACGAGACTACAACATCTGTAAGCTGGCGGACAATCTGCTCTGGTGGCTCGCCCGCGGCCTCAAGGGATTTGAGATGCGCCCGTGCGGCTGCCTCAAAATCGTTGCCCGGCAAACTCTCTTGAACGGCGTTCCGGAAAAAGCTTTCGTGAACCATGATTAGCCTCGATGCACAGCCTTCTGCGGACTGTCGCATTTCCAACCTGTTGGAAGGTCAGGATCAGCACAAGAGGCGAGCTTCTGACAAAACGACGCAGCCACGGAACCAGCCTCAAGCTGCTCACGTTTCACGCTGTTTAGCGTGTGGGTTGCACTTCGTCTGCCAGTTCCGGTGTTGAGTCTTAGCGTATGAGCAATTCAAACCGTTTTTCTCAGAAAGCTACCGCCCACTGGGGTGAACTTGCTGCGAAAATTGACGAGATCGCTGAGCGGGCCGGTGTCCCCGCCCGTGACAGGCTCGCCCTTGAGACCACGCTGGCTGCCCTCCCCTGGCGGGAGCGGCGACGGCTGGGGCTGATCTTGGAAGGAGTCCGTATGCAAGCCGCCAGTGAGGACCTTCGAACTGCGGTGGACCGGATGCTTGGTTTAGCGAGTGAGGTCTGGGCCAGTGGGACTGCACGAAACGAGTCCGACACGTCCCTGTAGGTTCGCCACGAACTGCTGTCGAATGGTTCGCCGAATGAGCGGCTCCCAATCGGAGGCATTCCAGCGGAGGGGAACGACGGGTTTCCTTAATCTCTGATGAGGAACTTCTCCGCACCATCGGTGAGGACCTTCGCAGCTTCCATGCTGACATTATCCGCCAGCCGTTGCCGCCGAAGAGCGCAGCCGCCTTGGCCCGTATTAATCATGTCCAAAGCCAAGGTAGCAACCTGAGCCGACCCGCACCACAGTGGGCTCAGATCTCAGTTAAGGTTTAGCTGCTGAGAGCGACTGCCATGGCAAACACAGGTCAATCTACCCCGTCAGTGCTGCCTTGATCACAGCGTCAGGTCCAAGATCTGCGTCGCTCTTGAGGTCCAGAAGATAAGCCAGCTTCAGGCGAGCCCGGTTGACCCGGCTCTTGACCGTACCGACCGCCACGTTGCACACCTGAGCGGCTTCCTCATAGGACAGCCCCTGTGCTCCAACCAGCAGCAGAGCCTCGCGCTGGTCTCTGGGGAGCGTCGCCAGGGCAGCACGGAAGTCCTCGAAGTCGAGATGGCTGTGTTGGTTCGGGTGCGTTTTAAGCCGTGCAGCAAAGGCCCCATCAGCATCCTCAGTCTCATACTTGCGCTTGCGGTACTCGGAATGGAAGAGATTGCGCAGGATCGTAAACAGCCATGCGTTCAGGTTCGTGCCCGGTTGGAACTTGTCGAAGTTGGCCCAGGCTCGCAGGATGGTCTCCTGCACCAGATCATCCGCACGATCCCGATTGTTGGTGAAGGAGATGGCGAAAGCACGCAGGCTTGGGATGGCGGCAAGCAGTTCGTCCCGCAACGATGCCTCAACATTCATGCGGGAGTGTCTCCGATTTCGTCTTGATCTGGCGGACCAGCCTCTCCAAACCGGGGGACAGCGGCTGCCGAAGGAGGTCGGCATACATAGCTCGGAGTTCAGCGCCGATCCGATCCTGTGTCTGGCCCCGGATGTCATCCCAGAGGCTTTCGCCACGCCACGCACGCGGAACAGCAACGATCAGGCCAATGGGCCCGTCTTCGTTTACATCATCGGCCATAAGACGTTCCCAGCCAAATCGCTCTCTTCGAGGAGCGCAGCCGTCAACGGCTCAGGTTCGTCGGCGTTCCGAAATTACAGGATTTTTCTAACTTATGTTAACGGCCCAGGTGAAACCAAGTTAGCCGTAGCCGGTTCTGCTCCGATAACGTCTGAAAGCGATTTGGTTGAAGAATAAGCCAGAGGCCGGTGCCTTCGATGCACTCGCCCGAGGATAGCCACATGACATGGATCGCCACCGCCGACCGCTGGGTTGGTCTCAAGCTTGCTGAAGTGATCGGACGCGACCTCCGGTCCCTCTACTCTGAAGTTCTCATATGCCTCTCCCGGAATACCTATCAGCCATCGTCGAACGGCTAGAGGTCCATGGGAGGGGTGACCATGGCCGGTAGGCAGCCCCCCTTGGGTTACGGTTGCTGGCGTTCAATGAAGACCGCTCCACAGGACGGGACGCCTGTTCTCCTCTTTACCCTATGGCGCGACCGAGTGATTGGGCACTGGTCGCCAGAGCGCGGCCTATGGATCGACGCGTGTCATGGGATGGTGGTGGCGG
>KI912044.1:9372-14518 GCA_000517005.1 Microvirga lupini | reverse complement strand
GCACTTGACTGACGTATCGGCCCATATAAGGGGGGTTGAACCCCCTTCCTCAATCCTTCTTGAAGGCGTCTTTGACGGAATCCTTGATGCCGCCGATGGTGTTTTGAATCTTACCTTCGGCCTGATCTGCCTTGCCTTCGGTCTGCAACTTGGAGTCACCAGTCACATTGCCGATACCTTCTTTGACTTTGCCGCCGATGTTCTTGGCGGAACCGTCAACGCGATCTTTATCAACCATAATTCTCTCCTCAGTTGCTGGTTCAACGTGCAGTGAGTCGAGCCGTTCCTGCGGCATAAAAAATCCGCACACATTGAGGGCACAGGTCTGGGGAAAGCCCAAATGCCGACCGTATGTGATTGGCCGCATCCGGCTGGCCTACGGAGACGTACTGCCGATTTCGCCGCATGGATCTAGCGCGGCACGCTTGTTGGCAAACTCCCGAGTAAGGCCCCCACAACAACTGAGCTTGTCATCAACCTGAAAACCGCCAGGGCACTCGGCATAGATCTTCCGTTTTGGCTTCTCGCACAGACGAACTATGTTATCGAATGGCCCACTCAATGATTGGGTTTGACCCATGCTCGCTGACGGGTGCCCATGGCCCGATGTTGGAAAGATCCTTCAACACGGTCATGGAGCGGGGGGAGTTCATCGCATAGGAGCCAATGAAGGAACTCTGGTGCATTGGCTTATAGCTCCCCCTGTCCGTTCTGAAGAACACTCAGAGGACGCCGAACAAGTTCCCCGTGTTCGTGATAGAGAGGAAAACAACGGTAACGGGGACTTCCAATGCTCTATCTATCCGTCGTGTGGACGGTCATCGGCCTTGCTGCCATTGTTCGCTCCTACATCCTGCTCATGGGGGAGAATACCCCTGACGCGCGGCGTAAGACGGCCACGACCACCCGTGTGGTTGGTTTCACCCTGATCGTGGTCGGAGCAATTCAGATGCTGGTCTGGATTTTCACAGCCTGAAGCCGGTCAGATTCCTGGCAAGCGAGGTCTGTTGCTGTCTCTTACCGATTGGGAATTCCTTCAAATCCCCTCGAATCGAGGCCCTCCGACCCCCTGCCCCTGATCTGCTGATGATGCGGAAGTGCGGAGAGCGGGCTTCGATCCCCAACTGGATCGTTGCGCTGATCGCGAACCAATCCAAGGGTACGATTAGTGGTAAGTGGATGAGCGCAGTTCACGCTCCTTGGCCCGCGAGGAGATAATCCAGACGGCATGGACGATGCCGGGGATGTATCCGAAGATCGTCAGCAGGATGTTGATCCAGAAATGCAGACCTAAGCCGACCGTGAGCAGAACCCCCACGGGTGGCAGCAGGATCGCTAAAATCACGCGGATGATGTTCAAGTTATGTCTCCATGGCGCGTGGGGCGGATGTTGCCCACTGTAATATCAACCCAGGCAGAGCGATTGGCGTTCCCCGAAGCCGCTGCGCAGGCAGAGGAACTCTGCCTTCGTATCCTCCGTTGGTCTCACATGCTTATGCTGAGAGGAGTTAGCCAATGATTTGCGCATTCTGCCATCACGACGTGAAGGACCCCTGCCACGACATACAGGAGATTCGCCAACGAGCCATGAGCCACGTGAATCGCTGTGAAGAGGCTCTCAGAGATGGTTTGAGCAACGGGATCAGTCCCAGTGACGGTCAAAGCGCCGGGAGCATATGACTAAGGCTGAGATCACGATGACAAAGAACCCTTGGATGAGCCTCTGGTTGAGTGCGGCGAACACCTGGGCTGGTGCCGCTCGTGGTTTCTGGGCGGCAGAGATGAGCCGTCAGCAAACGGCTCTGCTGAAGGAAATGACGGGATCGGGGTTGAAGGGCCGATCCGCTACCACTCGGTCGTCCAGAAAGCCTTCAACAGGGACGAAGAGGAAATCCAAGCGCTAATCCAGAGGTATACTCATCTCTAAATGTCCGCATCCGCCGCCCACTTCTTGCCCTCGATCAAACGGTTCACGAGATCCTTCAGTCCAAGGATCATGCGTGAGACTTCCTTCAAACCGTTTTCACTGATCTGATACTCAACCTGCCAGGAAGGGGCCTTACGCCCCCTTCCGCTCCTGCTCTACCGCCAAGAGATATACAGAGCCATACTCTCTGATCCGTGTCTGACGAGGCGCTCACTCGATGATTTTGACAACCTGACGGGTACGCGGATCGACCAGCACAGTCCGCTCGTTCACAATCGTGTAGCTGTACGGATTGCGAAGGCCCACACTCGCCGGAACCGGAGCAAGGCGAGCGCTCCGTGGCGCTGGCTGCCCCACAGCCACTGGTTCGGCGGTCCGGATTGAGGGACTCCTTTGGGTCGCAGCATAGGTGCGTACCCGCCTTGCCTCCTCGGCGCTTACAACACCCCCGACCGCAGCACCCGCGACGCCGCCAACAGCCGCGCCCACCGGACCACCCACGATAGCCCCGACGACAACCCCACCCGCCGCCCCGGACGCAAACCCTGTTCCAGGATCAGTCTGGCAGGCCGCCAGTGGAACAGCCACAAGGGCAAGCGCCAGAGCAGGCTGGAAAAGCTGAGCACGCATGAGGATTTCCTTCATCACCGGAAGGCCAACGCTGTGAAGCTTGACCAGTTCCTGGCCTGGACGAGGCGATCCTGGGTATCGCCGCTGCCTGCTGTCCAGAGGTCATGACAGCGGCTCTTCGCGCTACATCGGACGAGATCTTTGCCAGTAGCACAATGCGTGGTGGGTTCGCGCACCGCCCCCGCAGCCATCTGAAGATCATAGCAGGACGACCATACACGGACGTACGCTGGACACCGCATCCGATCCGCATCAGGATCTTATCTGAAATTGCACCGGGGAATCCGATGGGCCCGCAGGAGCACAAGGTCGAACGACGGTTGGTGGCCATTTTTGCGGCGGACGTGGCTGGTTATTCGCGCCTCATGGAGCAGGATGAGGTCCGGACGCTCCGGACCCTGGCTGCTCATCGCGAGATCATGGACCGACTTATCGCTGAGCACGGCGGGCGGATCGCCAATACGGCAGGTGATAGTGTTCTGGCTGAGTTCCCCAGCGCCGTCGATGCCGTCCAATGCGCCGTGGCAGTGCAGGAGGTACTCGCGCAAAACAACCAAGACCGGCCCGACAAGGAGCGCGTCCAATTCAGGATCGGAATACATGTCGGCGACGTGATGGTGCGTGGAGGCGACCTCTTCGGGGACGGCGTGAACATCGCTGCCCGGCTCGAAAGTCTCGCTGAACAAGGAGGGCTTTGCATTTCGGACGCTACTTACGGGTATGTGCGCAAGGCTCTGCCATTTCCGTTTACAGATCTCGGCTCGCAGCGGGTGAAGAATATTGAGGAGCCGGTGCATGCCTATATGCTCGGTTCATCAGCACCAGAACGGTCACTGAGCACAGTGACCTCCCAGCCGAACCCTCTGCCGCTGCCCGATAAACCCTCCATAGCCGTCCTGCCTTTTGTGAACATGAGTGCCGAGCCGGAGCATGCCTTCTTTGCGGACGGCCTGACCGAAGACCTCACAACAGGTCTCTCGCACCTTCACTGGCTGGCTATTATCGGCGGTACATCAACCAGTGCCTATCGAGGGCAAACTATTTCACCCTCACAAGTCGCGCGTGACCTGAAGGTTAAATACATTCTTGAGGGTAGCGTACGGGCGTCAGGCCAGCGCATCCGAGTTACGGGCCAGTTGATAGAGGCACAATCAGGACAACACCTCTGGGACGAGAGGTATGACCGGCAAGTAACTGACATCTTCGCTCTTCAGGACGAGATCGCGGAGAGCGTTGTTGCCGCTATCGAACCGCACCTCTATACCGCCGAAGGTGTCAAAGCGCGAAACCAGTCTCCGGACAGCATCACGTCCTGGGGTTTTGTGGCTCGGGCCATCGGCCTCATCAACAGGGTAGGTAGAGCCGAGAACGAGGAAGCCCGCCAGCTACTCGATAGAGCGATCAGCCTAGAACCCACTTACGCAAAGGCCCATGCGATCATGAGTTGGGCGGTCTGGTGGGCAGCTTACAATTACTGGACTTCTGATGATCTGAAAGAGCACACGCGAGCCCGCCAGCACGCCGAGAAAGCCTTGGCGCTCGATCCGAATGAACCTTGGGCACGCCTCGTCCTCGGCCTCTTTCTAAGTACATATGGTGACCATGAGCGAGCCTTTCACGAGCTTGAGGCTGCGCTGCGCGTGAACCCCTGCTTCGCCATGGGTCGGATCGTATATGCCTTTGTCCTTAGCCGTGCTGGTCGCCATGAAACCGCCGTCGTAGAGAGTACGAAAGCACTGCGTTTGAGCCCCAGCGACCCTTACATGAGCTTCTACGAACTCATGCACGGCGCAGCTCTTCTGAAGGCCCGCCGCTTCCAAGACGCGCTGCCGTACCTGCGCCGGGCCGTCGTGGCATTTCCCGAGTTTGCCTCCCCACACGGAACACTGATTAGTTGCTTAGGTCACTTAGGTCTGGTCGAGGAGGTCAAGCCCCTCCTTGCTCACCGCAATACGCTTGGTCCACCGCTGACGGTCAGCTTGGTCCGAGCCCAGATGCAAAGGTTCCAATCGGACGTATTCCTTGAAGGGCTGGCGAAAGCTGGTGTACCGGAGGATTAGGTGGATACAAGGTCATGCCGTTCACGGTCTGTAGGACTTCCGCAACGACCATCTGGGCGACGATCTTTTCATCATCTCGAACAAGGCCCCCATGATGGAGAAGACGATGACCCACGCGCGGACGCTGATGGAGTGCGTCGGACGGTCGAGACAGTCGCATGACCGGATTCTCGGTGCTGGCTCATAGCCTTCAGCCTATCAGCCGTCCTCCCTCCCTTGATGCGGAAGTTAACGGTAATCTGGGGTGGCAAACGATAGATTACATGGCTGCGGCATGATTAAGGTGGGCAGGCTAAAGCATCCAACGTGAACTCGAACTCACGCCCGATGCCTTAAGTTTCGATCCGGAGCATCGTTTTATTTGACCGAGAGGACAACCGGACCCGAAGCAGGGTCCGTTAGCCCAAGCCCACCACCCAAGTCTTCGAGCATCTGGCGAAAACTGTCGAGTGTGGCAATCATCTGTGGCCGAGCGGCTGCCAGCGCCTCCGTGCTCTCCCATTCTGCAATGATGCAGTGTTAGCGGTGT
>KI912044.1:6418-9272 GCA_000517005.1 Microvirga lupini | reverse complement strand
GGCAGCGGCACAGGTGGTGAAGGGGCCAGCCACTTCATAGCCCGCATCTTGCAACTCGTCCTGAAGATCGAGCGCGATCAGTGCCTCGTCCTACCAAAACGAGGACACGCGGTTTGCCATGAGCCTGCTTGGTCATCCGACAAGCCTTCACCCATCCGGCTTGAATCTATGCTGAATGGAGAAGCTTGACCATCACCTGTGTTACGGTGACAGCCAGCGCCGCCACCCAAACGCTCCGGCGTCCGCGTTCCAGCCCGACGCTGTGGTACACGCTACCAAGCTTGGCAGCCGGATCTTGCCGATCCCAGATGCAAGCTGGACACCCTACCCAACCAGCAGCACAATTGATCGGGAACGGCACCGGGGGTCCGATGGGTCCGCAGGAGCACAAGATCGAGCGGCGGCTCGCGGCCATCTTCGCGGCTGATGTAGCAGGCTACTCGCGCCTGATGAGCCAGGATGAGGTCGGAACTCTTCGTGCCCTCACCGCCCATCGTGAGGTCATGGACCGACAGATTGCTGAACACGGCGGGAGGATTGCCAACACCGCAGGTGATAGTGTTCTGGCCGAATTCCCGAGCGCGGTTGATGCAGTCTAATGCGCCGTGGCAGTGCAGGAGGCACTCGGGCGAACCAACCAGGACCGGCCCGAGGAGGAGCGCATCCAGTTCAGGATTGGGATACATGTCGGCGATGTGATGGTACGCGGGAGCGACCTCTTCGGCGATGGGGTCAATATCGCGGCGCGACTGGAAAGCCTCGCTGAACCGGGTGGTATTTGCCTCTCAGAAGCCGCTTACGGATATGTGCGGAAGGTGCTGCCTCTCGCATATGCGGATCTTGGATCTCAGAAGGTCAGAAACATCGAGGAACCAATCCGAGCTTACGCCGTAAAGGCAACCCGCCCTATCTCAGCGGGAACGGAAAGTGCCAAGCCCCTGCCCCTTCCCGACAAGCCGTCCATTGCTGTCCTACCCTTCACGAACATGAGCGGTAATCCCGAGCATGAGTATTTCGCGGACGGCATAACCGACGATATCATCACAGGTCTGTCGCACTTAAAGTGGCTGTTCGTCATCGCTCGCAACTCCACATTCGCTTACAAATCGAGGGCGGTGGATGTTCGTCAGATTGGTCAAGACCTGGGCGTTCGGTATGTGCTCGAAGGCAGTGTGAGGGTGTCCGGAAGTCGTATCCGTATCACCAGCCAGTTGATCGAGGCTGGGACTGGCAAGCACGTCTGGGCAGAGAGATACGACCGACAGGTTGGTGATGTTTTCGCAATTCAGGACGAAATCACGGCGAGCGTTGTGGCAGCAATCGAACCGCATCTATATGCCGAGGAAGGTGCTCGGATAGCCAGCCAACCTCCTGACCACATCAGCACGTGGGGTCTCGTTGTCCGCTCCATCGGATTGATCAGCAAACTCGGACGCCAGGAGAATGACGAAGCGCGATCTCTGCTCGGACGGGCAATCACGATAGAGCCAACTTATGCGAAGGCCCATGCGATTTTAAGCTGGGCCGTGTGGTGGGCAGCTTTCAACTACTGGCTTCCTGATGAGCAAGAAGGCATTGCTGAGGCCCAGCGACATGCGGAACAGGCGCTGGCTCTTGACGCAAGCGAGCCGTGGGCTCGCATGGTATTGGGTCTGTGTCTAAGCGCAGATGGTCAGCACGAACGAGCATTGTCGGAACTTGAAGCTGCCCTGCGGGTCAACCCGAGTTTTGCGTTGGCCCACACGGTCTACGGATGGGCGCTGGCTTTGGCTGGAAGGTTCGATGGTGCGGTAGTGGAGACTCAGACGGCTCTCCGCCTCAGCCCTGCGGACACATTCCTTAGCTTCTATGAATTCCTCCACGGCTTAACGCTCATGGTCGCTGGTCGTTTTGAGGACGCGCTACCGTATCTTCGAAGAGCTATTGTAGCTTTTCCAAACTTTCCTTCTCATCACGCTATGCTGATTAGCTGCTATGGCCACCTGGGACTCCAAGACCGGACGAAGATGCTTTTGGCGCATCGAAACTCCCTTCCTGGACCACCGCTCACGGTCAGCTTAGTTCGAGGCCAACTACGGAAATATGCGATTGGCCCGATCATCACTGAGGGATTGTCCAAGGCAGGGGTGCCTGAGAGTTGATTGATCAAGGCGAGACGAACTGGCGCAACATCCGCGCCAGCAGCCTACACGATCATACTGATCAAGATCAGCCGTGAGGATGGTTAGCCTGAATATCGCCAGCAGGTATGGGACCACTTGGCGATAGGGTCGGCGCAGAGACTATTTCAAGCTTCTTCCTCTTTCGCAGCAGCCGCTGTCCATAGCCCTAAGATCACATCAGGATCAGTGATCTTGAAAAGGTCCTCTATGGTCATGCCGGTTGCGAGGCCGTGCTGAAGCATCTTCTCACGATCAGCTTCGAAGGTGTCCTGGTCAGCCCATTCAGGACGCGCGTCGATCAGGGCGCTCATCATGCGCCAGACGCGGTGAGAGTGAGATTGGCCGAACATCGCCGCCTCTTGCTACATCCATCCCTGTTTTCCACGGATACCGGAAAAGGTCGAACAGATAATGAACGAGCAGACGGTTCATTCCAGGATCATCTGCCGATGATAAGAACTTTGGGAGGCATCCGAGCCGGGAAAGGATGAAGAAAGTGTACCGCCCGCAGTTTTTGAGACACCGGATTGAAGCCTACGCGGCGAGGGCCGCGGATGAAAGCTGGTTTTGCCGGACGGCTTTCGGCGTCTGAAAGCCATGCCGGGCAATCAGCCAGGTGGAGTTGTAGCTCTCCTGGAAAGCCAGCAGCGCCTGGCGCAACTCCTCGATGGTCTCGAAGCGGCGCACCCACA
>KI912044.1:6052-6318 GCA_000517005.1 Microvirga lupini | reverse complement strand
ACGAACGGCATCCCCAGAAGAGTTTAGGGAGGCCCGACCGCAAGCTGCTGACAGGCTTGGACCAACATGGCAGGGGGAGCAGGCTTCTCAATCCAGGGCACATGTTGCAAGTCCGCCAGAAGCTCGCGGTCCTCATGGTGGCCCGAGTAGATCAGGAATGGCACCTTGCGCCGTGCGAGTTCAAGAGCGATCTCGCGGCAGGGGCCATCCTTCAGAGCCACGTCCAGAATGGCTGCGCCGGGCGTGTGGGTCCGGAGCCATTCCAA
>KI912044.1:2678-5952 GCA_000517005.1 Microvirga lupini | reverse complement strand
GCCCCAAAGTTCCAGTGAACTGGACTTGTCTTTGCACCGGAATTTCTGTCGCCTGTAATTTGATCGCGGTTACGCTTAGGCACTTGCCCTGCTGGTGGTGAGATTAAGAAGTGAACACGGGAGTTGCCGATAGTCGGAACGTCCGGTTCCTCAACACCTACGTCATCATTCCAGATCTCGCCACGAGTTAACTCAGACGGGATCTCGGTTCTTGAGCACCGAGCCTCAAAGGAGACTCCCGGCGAAGCTTTCCTCATTGGCTATCGTTAATCGGGACGGGTTCTTGGCCGTCAGTTGATTGCGTTTGCCCTGGATTATCGCCCTTACCCTCGCTAATCACCCCGCTCACCAATCGAAAGCGTGGCTTGAAAGGCGGGTATATAGACGTAAGTCGCTCAAGGCAGAGGTTTACGATCTTAACCAGATCAGGCACTGCGTCCTGCTCGAATTCACGTGGGGGTAAGGGTATTCTGTGAAATCTATGCAGAGGATTTAGACATTCGCCAAAAACTGAATGCCGGACGGCCATCCAGTTACCGTGTACATATCCAGACAACGTATCATAGTACCGGTCGTATATCTCCTTCACTTCGGCTTCTTCCGCCATCTTACGCAGGTTTTTGTCGGCCCATGCGCCGAGTTTTATGTCTAAGTGCTCTATCCAAATATCTTCGTTAGCAATACTTTCGAGCAGTTCGAGAGTTATAAAGCTCGGGATATCCGTCGAACTCATATTTTTTAGATACGCTAGCTTTGTTTGCCCATATCCGTAATTTCTATACTGAAGCCATATAGTTTCGTCATCCTTTTTAACCAGGAAGCTAAGCGTAACATACACTTCCATCGCGGTTCTGAGGATGGATCTACTTGCAACATTCTGTCCAGTTGCAGCCTTCAGGGCATACATCAAGTGCTGAATGGCATAGAATACTAAGCCGAAGCACCCATCGTGGCGAGGGTCTACGGCTGTCGTTCGGACAGTATCGAAAAAGTGCTTCGTGAGGCTGGTATAGACTTCAATGATTTGATCAAACAGATACCGGTAATCGGTTCTTGCCGCCTCTTCATCTCTATGGAATGGCATGCAGTTGGTGTTCTTCCAGCATTCGTTCCAGAACGCCTCAGACCAGGGCGCAGGCGCTTCCTTATTAAACTCAGGATTCCTGGTCATCATCTCCATGGACCGAATGCTCGGCCTGACCTTCCTCATATCACCAAGGTTTGGATACTCGATAATTTCTTGGAATATCTCGCTATGTGCTTCCGTGATGATAATTCTGCCTTGCGCTGCCAAAGTCATCACTCGCAACCAACGGCAATCAGTTGCGGCCTCTGACTGATGATCGAAGCAATGAGCAACTGCGATGGCGAGACACTCTGCATGTTCAGCCCAAGCTGCATCTTGGGCTTCAAGCACTCGCAGCCAATGGCTCCGGTCAGGCAAAGTCTTGAAAACGAGCAGAGCCAATAATATGTTGCGCGTCTCCTCATCCTGGCAAAGCGGCTTGAACAGGAGATCGAAGTTATCAGGTGAAAGATGTGCAAGCTGCGAGTGCACAAGCATAGTACCGCCGAACCGCTCGTGGTTTTGCTTGTATGTCATGAGGATGCCCCGGAATGCTGCCAGCGCCTTCTCTCGTGGCAGCAGCCCAGCGATCAACACAGACCACAGTGCATCCGCGAGCACTTCATTCACCCACGACGACAGGTTGACGCCACCAAGCCTTCTGAATGGTGACTCGATTACGTTCTTGTTTCGCTGAAGCTGATCGAGCGGGGTTACCCGAATGTTGCCACTCTTTGACTTCTTCTTCGACTTTCCAGCCACGTGAACCCTCGTCAGCTTGTTTTAGGTATCAGGCAACATTCCCAATAATCACTCAAGCTGGTTGGCGACAGATATCCCCTCTAAGGCTCAAACGTCGCTTGAGGTATGACACAGCGTACGCTCCAAAATGGGCTTAAAAGCCGTACGTTAGGATCGACTTTCGTCAACGTACATGAATTCATACGTACACGACCCCTACGTACATGGATGCCGACATGAAAACTGTTTTCTATAGCCGGGTGTCTGTTGCCGACCAGACTATCGAGCATCAGGTCACGCAGGCCGAAGCGGCTGGCTACAAAATTGATGAGGTAGTGGCCGACCACGGGGTTTCGGGCATCTCAACCAGATTGGCGGATCGCCCCCAAGGTCGGAGGCTTTTCGATCTTTTAAGACGTGGTGATTTTTTGGTCGTCCGTTGGGTGGACAGGTTAGGACGAGATTACCAGGACGTTTGCGATTCGATCCGGGAGTTTATGAAGAGGGGTGTGGTCATCCGAACCGTCATAAATGGGTTGGAATTCAACGGCGCGACCCAAGACCCAATGCAGCAAGCTGTTCGAGATGCCCTGATCGCATTTATGGCTGCCACAGCGGCAGCCCAGGCCGAAGCCACGAAAATTGCTCAGCGAGCCGGGATCGAGTACGCCAGAGCAAAGGGCGACCGATATCTGGGACGGAAGCCATCTTACTCCCGCGAACAACATACCATTGCTCAAACCATGCTCGCGCAGCAGGCACGGATCGCGGAGATTGCGAAGGAGGCTGGTCTTACTCGTCAAACTGTTTACCGCATTCAACGTGATCCGGTTGGAGCCGAAGCGGCGTTAAGCGCATGGGGCCTGTGAAGAGACATGCCTCAGCTATCATCATCCCCTGGCTCAAGTTCGGCTTCAGCCAAATTCTTCAAGCCGTCTTCAAGATCGCACTGAAGGCTCACAAGGTCATCCCAAAGTTTGAAATATCGTTCCTGCGAACTTTCGCTCTCGAATGATAGTTGATCGAGGAGTTTCTCCACTGACTTGGCAGCTTCTGTTACAGCAGGCAACTCAACCTCGATCTCAGCCCGTAGCTTTGGGTTTGGCTTCCAGGACTCGGGTACCTTATCGGCCCGCTTTGCAAGGCGTCGCCACTTCACGAGATTGGTACGGGTCTCTTGCAGAACACCTTCAAGGTGTTCTCGGCTTACGGGCGTGAAGCTTTTGTCCTGTTCGCAATAGAGATAGGCATATGCCTTATTTCGGCTCCCTCGTCCGCCATTGGAATGGTTTTGCTGCGACGACCTGACAGGCGGAAGATTAAGAGACGAAGAAGCAGCACGGTTTTCAGCCCGACGCTCGTTCTCAGCCGCCTGAGCGTCAAACCAGCGCTTAGCCCACCAGATTCCCAGCCCCACGATCAGAAAACCGCTAATCCACCAAATCATTCCAGCCCCGCCGACGATTA
>KI912044.1:817-2578 GCA_000517005.1 Microvirga lupini | reverse complement strand
TTGTCCGAGAAGATCTCGAACAAGGTGAAGTACAAATCGGGTTTACGAAACGGCTCATCGCCGACCCGACTGAGGACGCCGAGGAAGCTGTCCGGAACATCGCCGAAAACAGCTTGAACGATCTCCCGCGCCCGCACAGCCATTAACGCGCGGGCAATCTGCTCGTAGGAGGTCTGATGGATCTGGTCGTCGGCTGTTACGAGGGAGCGCAGGCGAGCGGCGAGGATCTTAGGACACTCTCGGGTCAGCGCAGCCAGAGCGGAGAAAATCGCTTGTCGTTTGAGGGCAGCGGCGCAGAAGACAAAGGACAAAAATGAGGGACAGGCTGCGTCCAGTTCAACGGCGATGCTCAGCGGCCAGCCGGAAAACGAACGCGGGTGGATGTCTTGACTCGCAGCAGATGGGACCAAGGGTACGCTCCATGTTACCTCGAATCATTCGAGACTCTCATGGATCGACAATCTGTCCACTAATTTCACTGTCGTCTAATAGAGTGCGACCTTCTGAAAACGTTCATCGGACAGTTAGCCCGGCGTCTTGGTTTCGGCACACGCGATGGTCTTGACCACCCTCATGGGAGTGGCCTATCTTAGAACAAATCAGGAACATTCCACTTATCAGGGAAATGCGATGCTCAGCGAGTTGAACTTCCATAGCAAAGCTCGATGGTCCGATTGGGTGGGCTCCACTGTCATCCTGGGAGCCATCATGTGCGCGACGACGCTCCTGATAGCCGTGTAATGCCGTGCCGAGCCTTCTCGTCATCGGTGCTATCCAGCGGTAGAGTTGGAGAGGCGGGGAATTCCTCCCGGCAGGCACCATGAACCAGATGTTCCGACCCGCACAGGCAGATCAAAGACCTGTCTTAGAGACCCTCGCGGGCTCGGTGGAGCTCGTGACTTTCCACAATGCCGAGAATGGCTTCGCCGTCCTGAAGGTCCATACGCGGGGCAAACGAGATCTTGTGACGGTCGTGGGTCACACCCCTGCCGTCTCGGCAGGCGAATGGATCACCGCCAGCGGCCTGTGGAACAGCGACCGCACACATGGCCTTCAGTTCAAGGCTGAGGTCCTCAAGACCACCCCGCCGACCGGAGCAGAGGGCATCGAAAAGTACCTTGCTTCGGGTCAAATGCGCGGCATTGGACCGGCTATGGCCAAACGGATCGTCGCTGCCTTTGGCGTGGACACCTTTGAAATCATCGAGGCCCAACCGGAGCGCCTGACGGAAGTGCCTGGAATCGGTCCGATGCGGGCGTCCCGCATTGTCTCCGGCTGGGCCGAGCAGAAGGCGGTGCGGGAGATCATGATCTTCCTCCATGCTCACGGCGTTGGCACCGCGCGGGCGGTACGCATCTTCAAAACCTACGGCTATGAATCCGTTCAGGTTATGACCGAGGACCCATACCGTCTGGCCAAGGATGTACGCGGGATCGGCTTCAAGACGGCAGACGCCATCGCAGCCAAGCTCGGGATGGAAAAGACCGCGCCACAGCGTATCCGCGCCGGGATCTCCTTCGCGCTTCAGACCGCCACGGACGAGGGCCATTGCGCTCTGCCGGTCGAGGCGCTCACCCGGCTGGCCGTGCAATTGCTGGAAGTGGATGCAGCCCTGATCCGCACCGCCATCGTGGACGAGCTTTCCAAAGGAGAGGTCGTCTCGGACACGATTGGTGACGAGACCTGTCTCTTCCTCAAGGGCCTCCACTTGTCCGAGCAAGCCATTGCCTCACGGCTGGCCGAGCGAGCCTCCGGCCCACT
>KI912044.1:0-717 GCA_000517005.1 Microvirga lupini | reverse complement strand
GCCTGCGCGATGCCATCCGGTTGACCTATGCTCTGGTGGATCAGTGGATGGACAGCTATGCCACCCCGCCCGACGGCGTGGTGCTGGATATCGACGACACCTGTGATGTGGTGCACGGCCATCAGCAGCTGTCGCTGTTCAACGCCCATTATGACGAGCGCTGCTTTCTGCCAATCCATGTCTACGACAGCGCGACGGGTCGGCCTGTTGCCGTCGTGCTGCGGCCCGGCAAGACGCCCTCTGGCAGCGAGGTGCGGGCGCATCTGCGACGCCTCGTGCGGCGCATCCGCACCCGCTGGCCTCTCACGCACATCACCATCCGCGGCGACAGCCACTATGCCCGTCCCGAGGCCATGGACTTCTGCGAGCAGAACGGCCTCAGCTACATCTTCGGGCTGGCCGGCACCCAACCGCTCACAACCAAGGTGCAGGATGTGGCGGATGCGGTGCGCACTCAAAGGGCGGTCGAAGATCGCGAGGTGGTGCGCGGCTTTGCCGAGACGACGCACCGGGCCAAGAGTTGGTCGCGCGAGCGTCGCGCGGTCGCCCGCATTGAGGCCACCCGCCTGGGGCTCGACATCCGCTTTGTCGTCACCAACCTGACCGGCACCAGCCCGCGCGTCGTCTACGAGAGCCTGTACTGCGCGCGAGGCCAGGCGGAGAATTGGATCAAGTTCCACAAGGCGCAACTCGCGTCCGACCGGACCTCATGCCGGC
>KI912043.1:62635-64335 GCA_000517005.1 Microvirga lupini | reverse complement strand
GGGCCGCGTGCGGGATCACGTTCCTCCCATCGTAGAAAAGGTGCGGGTCGAGCCCCGCCTCGCGGATGACCGGATCGGGATCGATGCCGAAATCGCGCAGGGTCGGCGCGATCTCTTTGGCAACCCCCAGGTGGATATAGCCGGGGCGAAGCGTCCGCCCGGATCCTGCCAGAACAGTTGATGGGACTGCTATGGGTTGTCCCGGGCTGTTGCTCATACCCTTGGACGCAGGACCGATGTCGTCGATCATCGCCATGGCCCCTTCGCAGAGTTCTGGAAATCTGTCGCAGGACCGAACAGTCGGCCCATTTCAGCGCCAACGCCTTAACCAGGATCAAACTAACGTAGGGTAATCGACAATTGGGGCCAAATCGCGAAAATGGCCCACTCTTTTCCTGGCCGTTGTCTCATCCGGTCAAGGGCCTGTCCTGAAGCGTCAAGCCGGCTGATCCGATCAGCGTAACTATGGGGCTTCCGCAGAGGGCCGGAAGCGCGATCCGGGCCGCAGCAGATCACGGAGGGCTGCGGATGAGCCTCGATCAGGCGATCAGTGTTCTCGTCGCCATCACGTTGATGGAGATGATGCTTGCGACCGGGCTTGGCGTCCGGCTCGCGGACGTCACTGGCGCGGCGCGCGACGGGCGGTTGCTCCTTGGCGTCGGCTTGGCCAATTACGTGGCCGTCCCCTTTGCCGCTGTTCTCCTCCTTCTTCTGACAGATGCCGATCCGATGGCGGCCGCAGGGATCTTGATCCTCGCCGTATGCCCGGGCGCCCCCTACGCCCCACCCCTGACGGCCCTTGCCCGCGGCCGAACTGCGACTTCGGTCGGGCTGATGGTGATCTTGGCCGGCTCGTCTGTGATTATCGCGCCGGTGCTTCTCTTCTTCCTGCTGCCCATCACGAGCGGTAGTGCGGACCTGCATGTGGAGCCGCTCGGGTTGCTGGGAGTGATTTTGGGAACCCAACTCCTCCCCCTGTGCTGTGGCCTTGCCATCAGCCATTGGTGGCCGGATTGGGCCGCAAGGTGGCTCGCCCCAGCGGTCGTGGCCAGCAAGATTCTCAATGCCGCAACCCTGGCGGTGATCCTCACCTCGCACTTTCCGGAGTTGCTGGACATTCGGCTCCGCGGCGTCCTGGCCATGCTGATCCTGCTCGGCGTCAGCCTTGGAGCCGGGTGGTCCGCCGGCGGAGGCAAGGACCGAGACCGCAGGACGGTGGCGCTCACAACCACGATCCGCAATGTCGGCCTTGGCTTGGTCATCGCATCCGGCACCTTCGCCGGCACCTCGGCTGTGACGGCGGTCATGGTCTATGGCCTCCTGCAGCTGCTCGGGTCGTTCCTGCTAGCCCTGTGGTGGCGGCGAGGCTCATCGCTCGTAGAGGCGCAGCCCATCAGTCGGGCAAGGACACACTGAGTACCCTCCAGCGTCACCATGGGACGTATGTCAAAAGGAGACCGCAATGAGCCGACAGGATGCCGTGAAGAGAAACAAGGCCGCAGCCCATGAAGCGGATCTCCCTCGTCTGCCTATGAAGCGGAAGGAGTTCGAAAGCGAACTCAGAAAGCTCCAGGTCGAACTCGTCCGCCTGCAAACCTGGGTCAAGGTGACAGGCGCCAGAATCATTGTGATCTTCGAGGGCCGCGACACGGCCGGCAAAGGCGGGGTGATCAGCCGTATCACTCAGCGGGTGAGCCCGC
>KI912043.1:61784-62535 GCA_000517005.1 Microvirga lupini | reverse complement strand
CTGCACCACGGACGAGTACGAACGGTTCATGCGGCTCGTGCCGTCATTCGAGCGGGAGATCGTCGACAACGGCATCATCCTGCTCAAGTACTTTCTCGACGTCAGCCAGGACGAGCAGCGGCGGCGCTTTGCCGACCGAATCGAGGATCCAATCAAGCACTGGAAACTCAGCCCCATGGACACGGAGTCGGTGCGTCGCTGGTGGGACTACACGCTGGCCTACCAGGCCATGCTGCGCGCCACCGACACGCCAGCCAGTCCCTGGCATATCGTCCCGTCCGACGACAAGCGCCGGGCACGGCTCAACCTGATCGCGCACATGCTTGGCCAAATCCCTTACGAGAAGATCAAGGTCGAGCTCCCAAAGGTGCCGAAGGCGGAACCCAGGCCCAAAGGGGCCGAAGACGGATTGCCGGCACGGCACATTGTGCCGGCACGGTACTGAGCGTGATTAGGGAAAAACCCGGAGCGCGGTCATGGCCGACACGCACTCAGCGAATCCACTTCCCCCAGCCGGATAGGGGGCGCGACAGTTCCGCCTGAGGATGGGGGCAATGCGACAGGTGGACCTGAGTCTCGAAGCCCAGGCACTCAGGATGCGACGTCGACCGTTCACGGTATCAGCTATGCGGCCGGATGGTTGCGCTGGATGCCGGGCCTGCGCACCCTTCTCCGCTATGAGACGGCATGGCTCGGGCATGACATCGTTGCCGGTCTGGTGCTGGCGACCATGCTCGTCCCCGTCGGGATT
>KI912043.1:61401-61684 GCA_000517005.1 Microvirga lupini | reverse complement strand
CGCCTGCGATCCGGAGATCCAGAGCACGGGTCGGGAAGACGATGACGGCCGTCTCTTGGTTGAATCGGACGGGAGCCCGAAAGTGGCGCCGATAGGGCTCCTGATCCACTGGTGCGACTCGTGGCAGGAGCACCTCGGTTGGGTTCCAGTCGGCCCCGCATAGGGCCCGCAGGGCGTTGACCGCCACTGCAAGGGATCCATCCGAGATCTGATCCGCGCTCTCGGCCTCGGGCTGATAGACCGAGAAGGTGAACAGGGCCATGTTTCCGATGATCGTGAGCGA
>KI912043.1:56073-61301 GCA_000517005.1 Microvirga lupini | reverse complement strand
GGACCCGAGATTCCCTGCGTTTTCGGTAACGTCCGGTTTGATGAGGATTGCTGCCTTCGAGCTTGGGCCTCTGGTATGCCATGAGGAGACTTTCGGCGTTCTTTTCCAGCCCTCAAGCTGAACCCTCGATACTGTACACGGAAAATTTCTATGGAAGTGCCGAGCTGCTCAAAGCCCGACGGGCAAGGCACTGGCTGATCCAGTCTTGTGCCGCATCAAGATCAGCAAAGGGCGGAGGGGTGACGCCGCCCAGCGGACCAAAGCCTGCCTCCAGAAACCATTGCCCCGGAGCGATCTCGTTCCGGCCCGAGAGATGAACCAGCACGACCACAAGCCGCTGGTGCTCATCAAACACCAGCACGCCTTCTTCCTCGAAGCCAGTGTTCACCCGCACAGGCTGAAGGGTGAGGCTCATGTGGCTTCATCCTCTCTCAGGTGAAGGTAGAGCGGATCGAACTCGCCCACTTCCTTCAGCCTCTCCCAGTCAGGGATGGTCACCCACGTGCCCTTGGTCTGGATCAGCCCATTGGCCCGAAGGGCCTGGAGAACCCGATTGACATGGACCGTGCTGGTGCCGGTGCAGTCCGCGAGCTCTGCCTGGGTGATGGGCAGATCGAAGGTGCCGTCCTGGGCCAGCCCCACCGCCTTCAGCCGCACCAGGAACTCGCAGAGAAGATGGGCCATCCGCGTGTAGGCCTCGCGCCGGCCGATGTTGAGCAGCCATTCCCGGAAGATCGAGGCATCCACCAGCGTCTCGCGCCAGAAGGCGGCGGCGATCTGAGGATAGCGCTCGCACACCCGGCGCAGATCCTCGTGCTGAATGAACCCGACCGTGCACAGGCTCATCGTGGCGACACTGTTGTCCAGGACCGTCAGGTGCAGGCTCTGGAGGTCCGGCATGTCGCCAGGCACATGCACCGCCATGATCTGGCGCTTGCCCTCGGCGGTCAGCTTGTAGACGCAGGTGTAGCCCTCCAGCAGCAGGCAGCACTGGGACGGGCGGTCGCCGATGCGCACGATGTCCTGGTCCGCCTGGAGGACGGTGACGTGCACCGGCAGGCCCTGGAGCGCCTGCTTCTCCTCTTCGGAGAGAGGAAAGATGCTCTCGAGCTTGCGGATCATCAGGATCTGCGGCGAGTGAGGACCAGCGACCATCCTTACGTTTCCTGTCGGACACCTTCAGCGAGAGCGGCTCTGATCGACTGCTGACGGCAGAGCAATAACGATGCTGGGCCGCGCTTGTGCCGAACAAAGGCCTCTGCCGATCGTTATTCTCTATCGTCGGCATGGTTCCCCAGGCGCTGGCGGCTGAGAGTGACGTGTGCTCCCGCCTGTAGCTGGAGAGCGCACCATGCCGTTCGACATCACATTTCAGCCCGTCAAAGTGCTCGTTGACGGCCATGACAGCGAAGGTCGGCTCATCTTTGCGGATGATCAGCTCACCGGCGTGATCGTGCGTCTCGACGGGGAGGCTCACGCCCCGGAGCACAAGGGGCGCTGGCACTTGGAGGCGGGATTCGGCCCATGCGAGGCGCGCATTGCGCCCCGACGTGCATCACACTGGACGAGGCCGAAGCCTGGGTGAAGTGGAGACTGACGAGCGGCAGATAATTCGCGGGGTTACTCTTGGAAAGCAGTCGCGGTCGAGCAGACTGAGGCTATCATCTAAGCCAGTTCGGGATGAAGCCCGAGGCGGCCGAGGTGCGGGATCGTTTTCTCCAGGACCGCTCCGCCATCTTTGACCAGGGATCGGGAGGTGGCCAAGCACAACTTCCGACCTGAGGGCGGCGCCCTCCTGGCCGAGGGTGCAAGGCCCGGCTTCCCGCTGCTGGGCACGTCCGTGGCCGACACGACAATCCAGACCGCCGCGCCCCAACCTGAATACGGCCGGCACCTACCCCGAACCTACAGTAAACTACAAGCAGGCGGAGCCCTTTCCTGCTAGGGTGAGGCCAGTGCTCGTGCCGTTGTCGCGTCCGAGGGTAGCCTTCCAAGGGCTCTCGACTCCCGAGCACAGGGGATCGCCTCCGGCGACGGCAAAGTGCGCGAGGACGTCATGGTCATTCTTGCAATCCTCTATGGCTTCCTGGTCTGGCTCGTCTTCAGCAAGGTGAAGCTGGTCCGGTAGGACTGGCTGTCCGGCACCGTCGCCATGCTGATCGGGGCGGCCATCCTCGGGAGCTTCCTGGCGTTCCTGAACACCTATGCCCCGTCCGGCCCCATGCTGGTGTCGGGACGAGTTGTCGGGGTCCCCCCGACCGTCAGCGGCCGGGGGCAGATCGCAGCCTCCGGCATGCTCGCCCGCGTCGGGTCCATTGGCGGGGTCGGCGCCTGCGCGGCCGCGATGACGGACGCGGGCGCGATCGGGACGATTGCCGGGCTCTTCTCCGGGGGCAGCGTTCATCTCGCCTACCTGTGACGACGGCGCGTAGCCGGTGCCGGCCACCCAAACGCGACGTGCCCCGGGAGGGCACGTTCATACGGAACGGAGCTTACCATGACCATCCCGAAGCCACGCCCCACCACAGCCATAGCCTGCTCGACCGGAAGCCGCGAACGGGAAGGACGTGTTCCGATGCTGACGAAACGCGATCTGCTTTACTCTGCTGCGATGGCCGCACTCACCGCCACGATGGCGACGTCCACCCCAGCCGCTGCGCAGACCAAGGCCGAATGGCCCAACCTCCTGGAGGCCAAGGACATCGCCGAGGCAGGCCTCATCTACGGTCTGCCGCTCGTGATGAACTATGCCGTCATGTACGAGTACGCGGTCGATCACGATTCCGGGCAGTTCAAGGCGCCGTTCAATCACATCAAGAACGAACCTAACGTCTTCACCTACAAAGATACGGCAATCGTCACGCCAAACAGCGACACGCCCTATTCTTTCGTGTGGCTGGATTTGCGGGCGGAGCCGGTGGTGCTCTCGGTGCCGGCGGTCGACCCGAAGCGCTACTACTCGGTCATGCTCTGCGACGGCAATACCTACAATTACGGCTATATCGGCACCCGTGCCACAGGCAGCGAGGCCGGCGATTACATGGTGGTCGGGCCCGACTGGAAAGGCGACACCCCGGCCGGCATCAAGCAGGTCTTTCGTTCGAGCACACAGTTTTCCCTCGCGGGCTATCGCACCCAGCTTTTCGGCCCGGATGATCTCGATAACGTCAAGAAGGTGCAGGCTGGCTACACGGTGCAGATGCTCTCGGCCTATCTGAAGCAGACGCCGCCGCCGGCCGCGCCAGCCATCGACTTCCCCAAGATCGACAAGGAACTCGTGAAGACCAACTTCTTCGAATATCTCGATTTCGCGCTGCAATTCGCGCCAGCGCAGGACAATGAGAAAGAGATACGCACCAAGCTGGCACGCATCGGCGTTGGGCCTAGCAAGACCTTCAACTTCAAGGACCTCGCTCTGGAGCAGAAGCTCGAGATCGGTCTTGGCTTGAAGGAGGGCCAGCGGAAGGTCGACGAGGCTGTCGCCAATGTCGGAAAGGCGATCAATGGCTGGCGGGTTAGCGGGCTTCCTGGCGACAGCGCTCACTACAATGGCGACTGGATGAAGCGGGCCGTCGCCGCGCAGGCCGGCATTTATGGGAATGACCCGGCGGAAGCGACCTATCCGTTCACGCGCGTTGACAGCGATGGCCAGACGCTCGACGGCAGCAAGCACAATTACACGCTGACCTTCCCGGCGGGACAACTGCCACCGGTGAATTCGTTCTGGTCGCTGACGATGTATGACGGCAAGTCCCAACTCCTGATCGAGAACCCGATCAACCGCTACCTCATCAACTCGCCCATGCTGCCGGGTATGAAGAAGAACGCGGATGGGTCGCTGACGCTCTACATCCAGAACAAGTCGCCAGGCGCCGACAAGGAGGCGAATTGGCTGCCTGCGCCCAACGACACAATCTATCTCGTGATGCGCCTGTACTGGCCGAAGAGCGAGGCGCCTTCCATCCTGCCGCCTGGCGAAGGGACGTGGCAGCCGCCCGGACTGAAACGCGTCTCATAGCCGACAGAGGATACGGTGCCGTCGGGCATGCTTCCGGTGGCGCTCCGGATCAGCCTCCGTCGAGCATGCGCCTGACCTTGGAGGCGAGCTCGGCATAGGGGAAGGGCTTGCCGATCAGGTGCATGCCAGGATCCAAGCGGCCATTGTGGACGATGGCATTGGCCGTGTACCCGGTCGTGTACAGCACCGGCAGGTCGGGCCTGTGCCTGGTAATCTGGTCGGCGAGTGCGCGCCCGTTCATTCCTCCGGTCAGAACGACATCAGTGAACAGCAGCTCGATCTCTGGGTCAGCACCGCCACCAGCCGCTGCTCGGCATCAAAGACCAGCAGGCCCTCTTCGTCGCTGCCGGTGCCCACCCACACCGGCAGAAGGATCAGGCTCATGCGGCCGCCTCCTCCCGCACCAGATGAAGGTAGGTCGGGTCGAACTCGCCCACCTGCTTCAGCCTGTCCCAATCCGGGATGGTCAGCCGGGTGCCCTGGGTCACGATCAGGCCCTCGGTCCGCAGGTGCTGAAGCACTCGGTTGACGTGAACCGGGGTAAAGCCGAGCGCGTCGGCAAACTCGACCTGGGTGATCGGCAGATCGCAGACATGATCCTCGGCCAAGCCCACTGCCCTCAGGCGCACCAGCAGCTCGCACAGCACATGGGCCATGCGGCTGGCGCCTTCGCGCTGTCCGACATTCACCACCCATTCCCGGAAGATGGCCGCATCGATCAGGGTCTCGCGCCAGAAGGCGGCGGCGAGGCGCGGATAGCGGGTGCAGAGGTCGCGCAGGGCGTCATGGGTGACAAACCCCACCCGGCACGGGCTGATGGTGCTGACGCTGTTGTCGAGCACCTTCAGATGCAGGCTCTGGAGGTCCGGAATGTCACCGGCGATGGCAAAGGAGACGATCTGGCGCCCCCCCCGTCGAGTTTGTAGACGCAGGCGAAGCCGCTCAGGATCAGACAGGACCGGGAGGGACAATCCCCTTCGCGCACGATGTCCTGATGGTCCTTGAGCACGGCCACCTGCATCGGCAGGGTCTCAAGCGCCTGGCGCTCGTCATCGGTGAGGGCGAACACGCTCTCCAGCTTGCGGATGAGCGGATTGTAATCGGGGTGAAACGGCGAGGGCATGGGGCGCTCCCCTGATGTGCAGGCGGGAGCGCGCGCATCTCTCAGCCATCAGCGCCTGAGATCACTTGCTGATGGTGAAGTCACCAC
>KI912043.1:52126-55973 GCA_000517005.1 Microvirga lupini | reverse complement strand
TGCCGCTTATCAGCAGTTTGATCGCAGATCCTGATCTAGGCGCCCAGGCTCGAGCCGAGCCTCTAAAATCGTTTTTTTTAAGCCATTTTCGCCCGCTCTGGGGAAGCCCTCCCCTCGCCTGCTGGTTAACAAAATGGCTCGAGAGACGTCTTCAAACGATCGTTTGATAGCATCCTTCAGAATGTACAAGAGTTTGAGGCAACCGCATCTCTGCGAGAGGGCAAACAGGTTATGTCAATCAGCGCAACGAGATCCATTCAAAGTACGGCTAGGTGATGAATGAGAAGTACAATTGCTTCAAGCTGACAACGACAGCCCCTCATCTCACTTCGATTGAATTTGCGGGCGATAAGTAGCTCCGGATAAGGTCGCTTCGAACCGGTCCTAGAGATTAAAGGGCAGCGGAAAAGCTGCCCTTTGCTTCGGGCACGGTTAGCTTTCCGATCGCCCAGCGTATTTGGCATACAAAGCATCAAGGTTGTTGACGACGAACTCGGCAAAGCCCGCATCGACATTGCGGTCGATCTGCAGTGTACAACGCTTGGAAGTGAAGTTGATTGTTGCCTTGACGCGCGTATCGGAAGCCTCCCAGTAACCAAGCTCAACACGTGCTGGCCGGTCTTTGCGGGTCACCTCTTCAACCAGGGCATTAAAGCGCTCGTTCGTCTCCCGAGCGTTAAAGGCAGGCGTCTTGATGAATGCCTTCGCCTTCTCTAGCGCGGATGCATCATTCTGGAACAGTTCGGCCAAAGGCAGCCAGCGTTTGCGACCGATCTCTGGAGCTGGGCCAATCGCGTCGACGATAGCGGCTGGAATCCGATCGACTACCTGCAAGTACCACGTGATCTGGGACTGGTTGCTGATGCCGAGCGCTGCCGCGATCGTCTCACGGTTGAACTTTTTCGCTTTCATCGCAGCCGCAAATCGCGCCTTCTCAATGAAGCTCAAGTCGAGTCGAGCGTTATTTTCCTGGCCTTGCGCCACAATGAGCTCAACGTCAGTCAATTGCCTGACGACCGCGCGGATTTTTCTTCCGAGCGAAGCGACGGCCTTCAGGCGCCGATGCCCATAAGCGGCCTGGTAGCGCCCATCTTGCTGAGGATGAGGTCTCACTAGGATCGGCACGATCTGACCCTGGCTCTCGATCTGATGTGCCAGATCAGCGATCGACTGAGTGCCATCCTCCATTCGGTCTCGGATGAAGGACTCGTCGATCAGGTTCGGATCTAGTTCAACGACCGTTTGCCCGCTCTCAACGAGTGCCTTCAAGTCCTCTAGTTCGTGTGAGTCGTCACGAACCATTGTACTTAAGCGCTTCATGACTTGGCTTGTAGGCGCATTCTGCCGAAACGGACTTTTGGGCACTGCCTGAGAAGTATTCTCAGTTTCGCTCTCGCTCCCGACTTTCTGAGGTACCGCCGTAACCGTTTCAGTGATCTCCACGAACGTCGCGGGGACCGTCGGGGCAATATGAGAGATCTCGAGATCAGTGCTCAGGGTCGCTGAGGCCCCCTCCCCCGCCCCTGACTTTCTGTCAGATGGCTCCACGATGACGGGAACGCCACCCGGCCCGGGCTCAACAGTTAACTCGGAGATGGTTTCGGAGACTGCCCGCAGCTTTTCCTCATATGCGGGCTCCTGATTCACAGGATCAGGTTCTTCCGTGTTGAGGAACGCTGCCAGTCGCTTTGCACTCTTTGCCATTAGATCCTCCCCCAGGCCTGCAGAACCAGCTTTTCGATATCGCGGTTGACGGCGTTCATGGACTCAATCGCGCGGTCGATTGTGCCTTTCGTAAAGTCCGCGCGCTCGGCTTCGTAAATCGTCTTCTTCATGATGCCGGCATCTGAGACGGCAGTGCTCTTCAGCATTTCATTGTCAAGAACATAGTCTCCGAACATCTTACGGAGATACTGAACCATTTGGGCTTGAGGCACATCGTTTGGCTCATAGCGGGTGACCAGATATTTGAGCCAGTCGTACTCTGTATTGCCACCCGCATTTCTAAGCACGCTTAGCAGGTCCTTGGTCATCGTTAGGAACTGAGCCATAGACATCACATCCATCATCTGTGGATGAACCGTGATCACGATGCCCGTCGCGGCACTGAGAGCTGATAGCGTTAGGTATCCCAATTGAGGAGGACAATCGATCACAACGAGATCGTAGTTATGATGCACGGTCTCAAGCGCGCCGTTTACGCGGTCGAAGAAGCGCTTTCCTTCCTGCTTGTTCTGGAGAGCCATTGGCACTTCGTGCTCGAACTCCATAAGCTCGAGGTTCGCAGGGATAATTTCCAAGCCCTCAATATAGGTTGGCCGGATAATGTCCTTGAGCGGAATTCTCGCACCGGAGTAGCGGATGTTTCCATAAAGGGTCTGGTTCTCTAGGACGTCGAGCTCCGGATGGAGGCCATGGACGGCCGAGAGGCTCGCTTGCGGATCCAGATCGATGGCCAGAACGCGATATCCATTTATGGCAAGATACTGCGCCAGATGAGCCGCAGTTGTGGTCTTTGCTGATCCGCCCTTGAAGTTCGTGCAGGCGATCACCTGAAGGTGTTCGCTCCCGCTACGGTGTTTCAAATACTGCCTCTCCCCTTTCGCATTGGCATCAAGATACGCACGCAGGTTCGCGACGTCCTTGAGGGAATAGAGGCGCCGGCCATTCGGCTGTATCTCTACCTCAGGCCCCTTCCCGTCCAGCGAGATCTGCCGCAGGTAACTGTCCGCGACACCAAGGAGCTTCGCGACCTCTCCGGACGTCATCTTGCGAAAGGACTTTTGAGCCCGCGGCGGAAAAGCGGTCTCAAGCTGCCGGTGCAGGTTTTTGGAGAGCTTCGTTGCATGCTCTCCAATGAGGTCGAGCCCCACACGGGACGGCCGACTGGATGTTGAGCTGGCAGATACCTGACCTTCGCTCTTGAGCTGAGGCAGAGCCATCAAGGTCCTCCTTCTTACGGAAAAGTGCCGGCGAGCGGCCGAATTCCGTCTCATCAAATGTTGGGAAAGTTAACATCAGGTTAAATGAGGGCTGATCGAAACGAGACGTTGGCCACGTTCTTCTGCTGAGCCGTTCTTGCTAAATAGCTGTTGATCAACGAGAACTCTCAGCGACAGAATGTTCTAAACACATTTAAAAAACTCTGCCTGCCATTCCCGGAGACGAGGATCAGAGCTCCGTCAACCTCGCTCGCTTGCGTCTGCCGGTCTGATTCGCGTTTGCCAGGTATGCTGCATCAAACCCCGCAACAAGGTGGTCTGAAACAGTCCATCTCTTCCCTACTGGCGGAGTCCGATCCGAATACCATGAAACCAAGAGCAGCCAAGGAACCAAACCGGACTGTCCAAGCGTGATTTCCAGTCGCGCGAATTTCCACCGCCTTCGATTTTACACGTGTAAAATCCGAGTGGAGCCGCTCTCGCTTGTGGTTGGTCGGCGCCGGCGTCAATGACCTCAGTCGAGTACAAGGCGGCGCGGGCATCGGTTAGTCGATGCCGTCGACTCTCAGCCATTACGTTTTTACACGTGTAAAAACCGCAGCGATGGCCTCATGTCCATCGGGCGACGGCAGTGGAGCGCCTTTAGCTTCTAGGGCCCTGCCCGTTTCAGCACCAAAGGCAGTTTTGAGATCCTGCTATTTGGCAGGTATGATGTCGGCGGCGCGCTTTCGCTGCTGTTCCTTGATTAGATGACCGCCATGTGTTGTCAGGTCCGGAGCCGCAGACCACAAGGCATCCTATTTTACACGTGTAAATTCGAGGATGCGGGCCAAAGCCCCTCCCCTTCTTACCGGGGCCGTCGACAACTGTTTGACATGTATGCTGCCCGCGCAAAGTGCTAGCGA
>KI912043.1:50207-52026 GCA_000517005.1 Microvirga lupini | reverse complement strand
GCGCGATGCGCTCGATCAGCTGATGGCCGCCGAGCTGGTGTTCGGCCAGGGTGCCCCACCGGCGGCGAGCTACACGTTCAAGCACGCGCTCCTGCGCGACGCCGCCTACCAATCCCTGCTCAAGAGCCGGCGCGAGTTCACGCACCGGCGCATCGCCCAGGTCCTGCAGGACCGCTTCCCATCCCTCGTGGACAGCCAGCCCGAGCTGCTGGCCCGGCACTACACCGAAGCCGGACTGCCAGAGCCGGCCATCGCGGCGTGGCGGTGCGCCGGCGAGCGCAGTGTGGCTCGGTTCGCCAACCACGAGGCCATCGGCCATTTCCAACGGGCTCTCGACCTGCTGGAGAAGCTCACTCCGTCCGTGCAACGGGATCGTCTCGAGGCGGATCTGCGATTGGCCCAGGTGGTGCCGCTGATTGCGGTGCACGGGTTCGGCTCTCCGCTGGTGGAAACCTGTGCCTTGCGGGCCAAGGATCTCGGGGCCACTCTCGCCGACTGGCCCGGCCGGTTCGCGGCCCATCGGGTGGTGTGGAATTCCTGTCTCATGCGGCACCCGGTGCCGAGGACGGTCGACCTGGCCCGTGAGCTCTACTCTCTCGCAACCGAGGACAATGACGTGGTGCGGCTGGCGATCGCCTGCCGGGCCCTGGGGTACACGCTGTTCATCGCCGGCGAGCAGAGCGAGGCTGACCAGCTGCTTGAGCGAGGGGCGGCGCTGGCTGACAGCCGGGCCGAGACGGAGTTCAAGATCTATGGCGAGCAGCCGCAGATCGTCTGCCGCCTCTATCGCGGGGCAGTTCACAGCCTGCTCGGCTTTCCCGAAGAGGCTGCCCGGATCGCTGAAGAAGGGTTGAGGCGCGCCCGCGCGCTCAACAACCCTCACACGCTGGCCTGGTCGCTTGTTTCGACCGGCAATGCTCACAACTTCGGGCGCAATGCGGGCGCCGCTGAAAAGCTTGGGGCTGAGGCGATTCAGGTCGCCCGCGAGCATCGTCTGCCGCAATGGCTCGCCTTTGCGGAGGAGATCCGCGGCTGGGCCCTGTGCCAGCTCGGGGAGCATCAGGACGGGCTGGTGCTGCTGGAGGATAGCCTCCGCCGCCTGCACGCGACCGGCGCCGTTTTGCACACGAGCCGGATCGGCTGCTATTTGGCCCAAGGGTATTTGCTGTCTGGTCAACTGGACGAAGCCCGTGCGCATCTCTCAGCCGCGCGCCAGCACAGCGAAACCCATGGGGAGCAGTACATGCTGGCCGAACTGTATCGCCAGCAGGCGGCGCTGCTCCGGGCCGAGAGAGCTCCCGTTGAGGAGGTGGAAACAAACCTGCAGCTGGCCATCACAACCGCTCAGCGGCAGAGTGCCCGGCTCCTGGAGGTGAGAGCGGCCACCGATCTCGCCAGGCTCTGGGCGCAGGGTGGCGAGCGGCAGAGGGCGTGGGCGCTCCTGCATCCGGTGTGTGATTGGTTCCAAGATGGCCTGAGGCTGCCGGACGTGGAGGAGGCGCGGAGTGTGCTCAGTGCAATCTCTTGACGCGACCACTTTGCAAGGCTGGCGAGGAGGGCAGGGGAGCCAGCCCGATCCGGGCATCATGGCACCTTGCAGGCTTGTATGATCTACCGGCATCTCTTTGTTTGGTTTTGCCCTAGAACCAGAAACCTGTCGCGAAGCGGCTCAAGGGAGAGGCATGCCATCCATCAATGGATTTCTGCCGTCCACGCATGCGCCGCTCTTTCGCAATGGCCCGTGGCCGGCTGGGCTGAAGCTGACGATCCGCGTGGCTGGCCTTCCAGCACTCCGTCTTGACGCAACCCGGTGGGGCTT
>KI912043.1:32343-50107 GCA_000517005.1 Microvirga lupini | reverse complement strand
CTGGCCCCACAGTGCCGCCCGCGCTGCAGGTGCAGGCTGACGTGCTGATCGAATAAGGCATCCATCGTTCAGCCAGGACCCGCAGGACAATCTGGGTCAGAGGAATTTCACGTAAACCAATGTCGCAGCCGCGACGCGCGACGCGGTCGGCTTTTGCACTGCCTACGTCGGGGAGCATAGGGTTTATGGGACAGTCAATCGGAACTGGCAGATGGCTGCACTGCATCCTATGGCCGATAGCAATACACCTGGGCGAGTTCGCTTGGGGCCACGAACACGGTCTCGGCAGATCGGAAGCCGGCCTCTAGCCCCAACGCGTGGCAGGCCGAAGCCGGCTCGGGATAGTCGGATTCCCACATGTGCATCAGCATCGCGTTCCACTCGGATGCGTCGAGCTCTGCCCACAACGGGCGACTGCCGTACTCGAACCGATCAAGCCAGCCGTCGCGATCTTCGCCATCCCTCAATGTCGGCTCCCAGATCAGGAACAGACCGCCCTGATCCAGAAGACGCCGCACATGGCGCACCACCTTGCCCTTGGCGGGCGTCTCAAGGTGGTGCAGCGACATCCCAATCCAGGCAACATCAGCCGGCTCCGCCCAGTCCACCAGTGCTTCGGCGAAGTCCGCCTGCACGAGGGTGACGGGACAGGGGAGGGGCTTCAGGGTCTCCTCTGCGAGAGCCAGGGCCGGCTCGGACAGGTCAATCCCGATGTAACGGGAGATCTCAGTCCCGTTCAGGGCTGTCGCGCTGCCCATGGCGTCCCCGCACGCGATGTCGAGGAAGCGGAAGGGCTTCGGCGCTTCGGTGATCAGGATCTTATGCAGCAGGCTGTAGACCTCGCGGTGAAACATGTAGTTGCGCTCGATCACCTTGCGGTAGGTCTGCCACTGCGTCTGGAAAATCGCTTGCGTTGCCAGGACACCCTCCCGCGGAACACTGGCCTCATGGGCGAGATCGAGCTTCAGGCATGATAGAGACCAAGAGTATCATACTTCGGCCAGAGGGGAGTTGCGCACCCTGAACCTTCAAGCTCCCGGCGTGCTTCGCCGCACATGATGGTTCGAGACAGGGTGACATTCTGGTATCCTTCAAGGAAAGCGGAGGCCAGCCATGCGGATCGCGGTGATGGGCGCCGGCGGGATCGGTGGTACCTGGGCGGCCGGCTGGCTGCCGTGGGGGAGGACGTGGCCTTCGTGGCCCGGAGCGCTCATCTCGAGGCTCTGCGCCGCGATGGCCTGCGCATTGAGAGCCCGTTCGGTGACCTGCATCTGCCTCAGGTGGCGGCAACGGACGACCCTGCGCGGATCGGTCCGGTGGACCTCGTGCTGTTTACGGTCAAGCTCTACGACAGCGAGACAGCCGCGGCGGCACTTGGGCCTCTGGTCGGCCCCCACACCCGTGTCCTAACGCTCCAGAACGGCATCGACAGCCTCGACATCCTCGCGCGCTATGTCCCGTCCGGGCAGCTCGTCGGAGGTTCGATCTACGTTGCGGCTTCCATTGCGCGGCCCGGGGTGATCAGCGTGCCTGGCGGGTCTAGGCGCCTAGTGGTAGGCCAAGCCAGTGATCCGGTGGTTCAGGCCCTGAGGGAAGTCTGTGAGCGCGGCGTCGGCATCGAGATCGAGACGGTGGGCGACGTCGCCCCCGTCCTGTGGGAGAAGTTCGTCATTCTCTGCGCCTTCGCCGGAGCCACGAGCCTCATGCGGGCAGGGATCGGTGCGATCCTGGCCGACCCGGAGGCCCGGGTCTTCATCGAGCAGCTTCGCGATGAAGGCTTCGCGGTGGCAGCGGCATCCGGCCATCCGGTCCCGGAGGAGCGTCGGCCCAAAATGATGGCGCTGTGGCAGAGCCTGCCGCCGGAGACACGCTCCTCGATGGCCAACGACCTTGCCCGCGGCAAGCCGCTTGAACTCGAGTGGCTGTCCGGGCGCATGCATGCGCTCGGCACAGATCTGGGAGTGCCGACGCCAGCCCATACGGCGGTTTACCGCGCCCTGCACCTGCACGCTCACCCATCGTGACGCTGAACGTGCAGCTCGGGAGCGCCGCATGTTCTCGTTAACGACGCGCACGGAGAGGCTTCTGTGATGAGCGAGTACAATGAGTACTTCACTGCTCCCAGCTTCGTTGTCGTCACCACCAAGGGCGGCAAGGTGCAGGACGTGTTCGGTCCCTTCGACACCCGCGAGGAGGGACAGGCGTTCGGGGCTCCCGGGACTGCGCCTTCGAGGTAGTGAAACTGACCGCGCCGGTGCAGAAAAAGCAGTCGGTGACGGTCACCTTCGAGCATTCGCTGGAGAAGGCCCGAGTGGTCAACGCGCTTGCGCGGGAACTCGGCGTCTGCTGGAGCGAAGGCTTTCCGGCCGGAGACACTTTCGTTCTCAAGGGTCGGCTGAACAGGAGCGAGATCAACGCGTTCAGGATGCGCTTCGGACAGGAGCCGTGGTTCACGCTGCACGTCTGAGCGGGCGTCGAAGAGTGCCTCGATGGCCCACGTCGTGACGGAGAGCATAAGAAATTGTGGGCAACACTGTCTCCCGCTGTCTCAGCACCCATAGCACTGCCGCTGAACGGGTTTGATCGCCACCTTCCAGATAAACCCTCTCACAGTCGGTCCCACACTTCTTCATGCTCCCCGACACCATCCGAGAGTTCATGCGGCAGGGTGTCGTAGTGACGACGGTCATCAACGCGATGCCTTTCGATAGGGCGACCACTGATCCCATGCAGCAGGCCGTCTCGTGTTTTAGGTGTGCCGAGCACTGCCATACTCTATGCTGCCGGAGCAGCCTCGATGAGCGAGGCTGGCGACGCAATGGGAATGACACGGAGCAACGAGAATCCGGACTGTTCGAGCAGGCTGCGGAACTCAGCTTCCGTGCGTTCGCGGGCGCAGCCGAACATGGCCATCATCTGCATGTCGATTAGATACGTCGCCACTCGCCCGAGCGCCGGATCGGGCTCCAGGATCTGATCACCAATCAGCAATAACGCGTGTGGGCTCATCGCGGCCCGGCAGGTTCGCAGAATGTGCAGGCAAGCCTCATCGTCCCAGTTGTGCAAAACGAAAATCAGCATGTAGATGTCGGCCCCACCCGGCACGGCGTCGAAGAAACTGCCGGCTTGCGCGGAGATCCGTCCCTGCATCGTGTCCTGAGGCAGAATGGCGTTGATGACGTCCTCGCGGTCGAAGACAAGCCCACGCGCAGTGGGGAAGCGAGTCAGGATGTGGCGCAGCGTTGCGCCGTTACCGCCACCGATGTCCTCGATCAGCCCCGCACCGGAGAAGTCATAGCCGTCAGCAATCGCTGCATGCCGGTTGTCAGGATAGTTCGCCATCATGGCGTCGAAGATGCGGGCTTCGTCCGGGTGCTGCCGCAGATAATCAAAGCGGCTCATATTCCAGGCTGCCTCATGGGGTATGCCGCCTGTCATCGCGACATCCAGCATGCCCCAAGCACCCCATGAACCGCGCCCGGTCCAGAAGCGGGCGGCATGGTGCAGACTGTTCGGTGTGTCTGTCCGAAGCAGACGCGAGCGCGGTGTGTGTGCGACCTTGCCGTCCGCCGAGACCTGAAAGATCTGCAAGCTCGCCAGTGCACGCAAAACGCGCAGCATCTGCTCCGACAGGACCGCACAGGTAGTTGCAAGCTCTTGCACTGTGAGATGGCCATCGGTCGGGATCTTGTCTGCGACCCCAAGATCGGCCACCAGCCTGAGCATGCGGGATACCTGAAATCCGCGCAAAAGCAGATCCAGCTCCTCGCGGTCTCTATCAGGCGTGGGCAACCCCGTGGACTGGAGCGGTGAGGCAGGCGGAAACATCATCGCAACGAACACTCCTCTGCTCCGACAGGAGCGCCAGGAAGAACTCGGCTCGGAACAGGACCCACCAGAGGCCGAGCATACCCGCACGCCCACGAGAAATCCAGGAGTTGGCGGAGCGTTCCGCACCTCCCTGAAGAAACTCGGGGCTGCTCGGAGCGCCATGAACGCGACCACCGCCAGAATGATGTAAGCCCCAGTGAGTCCGTCGGAGGACCCGAAGGTGTCTTCGTAAGGCATCGTCAAGGTAACCCGGCGGTCACCGGCCGCAGGCATACGGAAGGCCTGCAACCGACCCGCCACCGTCGCTATGCCCACCACCGCTTCCCTGCTCAGGTGATCAGCTATGCCGTGTGGTTGTACTTCCGGTTTCCCTTGAGCCTGCGCATGGTCGAGGAGATGCTCGCCGCCCGGGCTGGAGTCCACATCACGCTTCCAAGCGAAAGGCTTCAACACCCTCAGGGAATCACGCTCGCCCTGGCCACTCAACCCCATTGCTGTCGGGGCTCTGAGAGGGGTGCTGCCTATCGGGAGAATGTCCTGTAAGATGAAGCGTTGGCCCCCAATCCTGGAGGCTCTCGTGAGACGACGCACCCTTATCGTTGGCTTCGGAGCCACAATCAGTGGGGTGCTTCTCCCCAGGCGGACTGTCCTCGCCCAAGCACGAAAGAGGGTCGCTCGTATAGGATTCCTCGGCAGTACCCGAGGCACGCCCCAGCCCTTGCTGGACGGTTTGCGGGAGCGGGGGTGGGAGCCCGGCGATTTCGTTCTCGAGGCACGTTGGGCCGAGGGACGGGCTGAGCGCTTTCCCGAACTCGCAGCCGAGCTTGTGGCGCTCAATGTGGACGTGATTGTTGCGTCCGCG
Organism: Microvirga lupini; assembly: GCA_000517005.1. Classification (GTDB taxonomy): domain Bacteria; phylum Pseudomonadota; class Alphaproteobacteria; order Rhizobiales; family Beijerinckiaceae; genus Microvirga; species Microvirga lupini. Next base: position 45,414 of record KI912043.1, on the reverse strand, counting down.
CCTCCTGCCGTGCGGGCCGCGCAACAGGCGACACGCACCATTCCGATCATCATGCACGCGGTTGCTGACCCCGTGCAATCGGGGTTCATCGCCAGCTTGTCCCGCCCTGGAGGCAACATCACAGGGGTGTCCAGCACAGCAGGTGGGTTGATCCCCAAGCTCTTGGAGACGGCCAAAGAGGCAATTCCTTCGGCGGCTCGGATCGGCATCTTGTACAATCAGAGAAATCCGCTGAACTACGCCACCGGACAATACCCAGAGATCGTAGCGGCCTCGGATGCTCTTGGCCTGCAACTCGTGTGGTTGGCTGTCAGGCAGGTTGGCGACTTCGAAGAGGCATTCGCGCAAGCGCGGCAGCATCAAGCCGAGGCTATTATCGGGATAGGCGATCCGCTGCTGTTTGCCGAACGGGATCGCATTCATGACCTTGCGGAAAGGCATAGTATTCCGACGGTCTGGCCCACGCCCGAATACGTGTCTGGTCGAGGCTTGCTTTCATACGGTCCCAGCTTGAACGCGGCGTTGCGGCACGTCGCCAGCTACGTGGATCGGGTTCTACGCGGGGCACAGCCCGCGACCATGCCAGTGGAGCAGCCGACCGACTACAAACTCGTCCTGAAACTCAAGACCGCGCGTGCCCTCGGTCTGACTCTGCCGCCCGCGCTGATCGCTCGAGCTGACGAGTTAATCGAATGAGCCTGTGAACAGACATTTCGGGACGGGCTCAGAGATGGGTTGGAAGACGCTATTGGATGGTTTGCGCTCGATGAGAGATCCCAATCAAATTTTTAGGAGTGGCGTTTCGGAATTTTGTATGAACCCGCTGACAACGAGGATCTAAGATCATCGAACTTATCGTCTCCACGCGAATATAGACCTTGTTGAAGCATGTGAGTTTCGCAGCAGAAGATTATATTCAAGAGATCGGATTATATACTGTGACGATCGTATAAAAGCTGTGTAAAGTCTACCAAGTATTAAACATACTTCGAACCAATGCTACCCAAACTTAGCATCTTGTGATTCGATCTTAGCAGCATGGATGTATCTCTACTACACGGACCCTCTCGATTCTGACGAAGAGTACTTGTTCGGGCTCGCACCTACCCTCGTGACGGGAGCCAGTTCAGTGGCATGGCTGATGCCATGCAGATCTTCCGCCGAACAAGATTGGATGAGTGGCGTGAACGAGGATTGCCATGAATATGTTAAATTCAGCAGTCGATTGTCAGCCGGATGAAGCAGCTAAGGACATTGTACTTGTCGTGGATGACGAAGTGCTAGTCCGGGAATGCCTCATTCAGGCAATGAAAAGCGCTTTCTCCCAAACTCTCATACTCGGCACCGTCTCTATAGCGGAGCTTTCTTTCCTCGTTTGGAAGTTGCCTTGGTGATCTTCAGGGTCAAGTCACAGACTGTCCTGCGCGAGAGAATGGCTCGCGACATCAGGACCATTGCAGAGTATTTCCCTCAGGCACCTGTCGTCGTCATTGCAAGTTGCGATGATCCCGCCGATGTCGAGATTGCGATTGCGTCTGGGGCGCAGGGTGTCATACCAGTTTCGGCTTCGCTCAAGTTAGCCGTCGCCGCCGTGCAACTCGTCATGGCAGGCGATAATTATTTTCCTCGTCAAATCAACGAAGGTTTCCAGCTTCGCGAGGGAATGGCGAGGAGCCCGTATCTTGCAGAGTACCGTGGTGCTCTAGCGATCTCCCAGGAAAGGCTGCAACAGTCACGAGACCTATCTGGAGAAGATGCAATAACTGGGCCGGGAGCAGTCGGTATTCCATCTATTCTTACGGCCCGTGAGGCGGAGGTCCTGGCGGCTCTGCAGAAGGGTTATCCCAACAAATGGATTGCCCATCACCTTAACCTGTCCGAAAACACCGTGAAGGCCCACATTCGGAAAATCATGCGCAAGTTGCATGCCACCAATCGAACTGAAGCTGTCATTTTCTCGCAACAGCTGAGATCTACAAGAGGTGAGGAATAGGCTGACCAATGCTCTCCATTTCAAGCCGTGACGCTCTCAATCCTCTCTGAACGCGCGATTAAAGCTATCAAGGAAGGGCCCCAAGGCATACAGAGCCACCGTGCTCCGCCCGATCTTGATGAAAGTCTCGACCGGCATGCCGGAAACCATGTCGGCTCCGCTGGCTCGGACCAAGTGGGGATTGTCGATGCGAATCCTGGCGGCGTAATAAGGTTGATCCGTCCTCTTGTCTGTCAAACGGTCGGCCGAGACATAAATGATCGTACCTGCAATCGGCGGAATGCGACGCTGGTTGTAGGGCAGGAGGCGAATTTCAGCTCTGAGCCCAACACGAATGACGTCAATGTCCTCAGGTCTGAGCCGCGCAGCAATGATGAGCCGGTCATCAATAGGGACCAGATCCATCAAGGGAGCTCCAGCGCCGATAATGCCTCCGGTAGTGTGGGTTCTAAGGTCAGTGATCACGCCGTCCTCCGGCGCCTTCACATCTGCCCGCGATAGCTGATCATCGAGAGCTCGTATCTTTTCAAATAGAATGGCAATCTGGCTCTGCGCTTCCCTAAGAGATTGTGCAATCTCGTTCTGACGGTCGCTCTCGAGCTTGATGAGGGTCGCCTGCGCCTCGCTGATAACTTGGCGAGCGCGCGAAATTCGTGCTGCCACCTCGCCCTTGCGCCCGTCGACTTCAACCATTTCCCGATCGAGGGAGAGGAGGCGCGGACGGCGCTCAAGCCCTTTATCAACGAGAGAGGCCACGGCAGCTCTCTCCTCGCGGATGATGCTTGCCCGCTTTGCTGCTGCCGCTCCCTCAGCCTGAAGTCCAATGATCTCTTCCTCGACCTGCGACATGCGCTGGCGGATAATGGCCTCTTGAGAATGAAGCACCTGCAAACGGGTCTGAAAGATCTTCTGCTGTCCAGCTATGATTGTTGCGATCGATAGATGATCGGCCTTAGCCACTCGCACTTCTTCGGGGATGGCGATCTGTTGCAGATTGTCTCTTTCAGCAATCAGGCGCACTTCCCGCACTCTTGCGTCCCAGTACTGTTCGGACCAGCTCTGGCGCTCCGCGTAGGCTCTCGTCTGATCCAGGCGAACGAGTACTTGCCCGCTTTTCACGATATCGCCATCCTTGACCAAGATTTCTTTGATAATCCCGCCCTCCAAGTGCTGAATGACCTTGCGGCTGGATTCCGCCTCCACCAGGCCGGGCGCAATGGCGGCGCTCTCCAGGGGTGCAAACGCAGACCAGATTCCAAGGATGCCGAGGAATCCAAAGAGAAGCATGTTTCCCACCCTGATAACACCGCGCATCCGCGGTATTGGAGTAGGTGGAACCAAGGGGGGCTGCCAGACAAGGGCTCGCGGGGAAGGATCGTTGGCTCCTGTCACAGTATCTGTCCTTTCGGCATCATAGACGCTCTTTACACGGGTGCTCCTATCTCGAGGTGTTGATCTGAGGGCGGCGCAGATGCCGTTCGAAGATATCCTGGCTTCTGCCGAAAGCGCTGAGCATTCCGTCTTCCAGAATTGCGATCTTGTCCGTGATGGGCAAGATTCCTGTGCGATGAGTAATCACGACGACCGTTGCCCCATCGGCTTTGAGGTTCTCGATGGCATTGAACAGGATCTGCTCACCCTTGTAGTCTAGATGCGCATTGGGCTCGTCGAGCACGACGAGACGTGGTCGTCCGAAACAGGCACGTGCAATACCCAGGCGCTGGCGCTGCCCTAGAAGGAGGCGGGATGTCGCCTCGCTCATCTCCGTGTCATAAGCCTTGGGAAGGCGCATGATGACCTCGTGCATGCCCGCCATCTGCGCAGCCTTGATGACCTCCGCCTGATCGGGATCGGTCAGGCAGCTGATGGCTTCTGCGACGGAAGCGCCGACCAGCTCTATCTCCTGGGGCAAATAGCCGACGTAAGATCCACCTGCTGCTCGCCGCCATGTGGCCACCCCTATTGTGTCGAGCGTGATGCAGCCGATGGTGGGATTAGACAAACCGGCAATGAGACGCCCCAGAGCAGATTTTCCTGAACCGGACGGCCCGATCACGCCGAGGCATTCGCCAGGAAGGACGCGCAAGGAAACACTCTTTAAGACAAAGGCGTTTTCCCCGGGAGGACAATAGCTGACATCGGATACCGACAGATATCCAACGGGCTCAGGCAGCTTCAGTCTGTGCGGCTGCGTGGCCGGAGCAGTGGACAGAACCTCGATGAGGCGCTGGTAAGCGGCGCGCATTGAACTGATCGTTCTCCAGCTGCCCGCGACGCCCTCGATCGGAGCTAGCCCTCTTCCGAAGAGGAGGCTTGAGGCAAAAATTATCCCAGGATTCCTATGCTCATCGAGGACAAGCCATGTCGCAGCTCCCATGATGAGAACCTGTGCCAGTGCCTTCATAGGGCGCGCCACCGCCTGAATCCGCTCCGTCCGGTGAGCTGCCGATTGGAGTGCGATCTTGGCCTCTTCAGCGTCATTATTGATCTGCCGTACCGCTCCGTTGATCAATCCGAGGCTCCGGAGCATGTGAAGGCTGTTGAGGGCATGCCACAGACGGCTGAAGCTCCTGGCTTGGGCTGCCGCGGCCTGTGCAAGCGGTACCCGGGTGGTGAGCTCTCCCAAGAGCGCGAAACCGAATATCAGAATTGCGCAAGCAGCGCCGATTCCGCCAAGAAGGGGATGGAGCAAAAAGAGGACGCTGAGGAAGAGCGGAGCCCACAGTAGATCGAACAGCAGAGGTGAAATCGGAGATTCGATGAATTGGCGCAAGGTCCCGAGGTCGCGGTAAGCCTCATTGGCCCGACTGGAATTGGCATGGGAGGCATATTCGAATGCTGCCGATAGAACGACAGGACGGAGCCGGTCATCCAGCCAAGTCGCTATGCGCGTAAGCGCCGCTCGGCGCACGGTATCAAGGAGAGCGCCAGCAAGAACCGCTAGACAGACGATCAGAGTCAGCATCACCAAGGTATCGATGCTACGGCTCGATAGAACACGGTCATAGACTTGGAGGAGATAAATCGAGGGCGCTAGAAATAGCAGGTTGAAGCCGCAGCTGTAGGCGAACACGAGAAGGAACGCACTTGTGCAAGCTGCCTGTGCAGCCTGGAGAGGATTCTGCCAGATACGGTCATTGATTGAACTCATTGCAACAAATCACAGCTCGCGCTTCGTGTTCTCTGGGGGCTGCCTGTTCGAGTATGCGCGGCAAGCGAGACAAAAGATCCGGCGGAGGTGCCGCCGGATCCCAGGGAGAAAACTTTATGCAGGTACGTCCGGATAGTGATCGCTCCCGCTATACTCAATCAGCTTATTGTGAACCTCGAAGTTCGTGGGGTGCACCAAGGAGAACACGACCGGACCGCCATCGGCACTGTTGCCGTTTCCACCATCGCCGCCGATGCCTGCGACTTGGTGAGCGCCCTGGTCAAAATACGCGAAGTTCTTCTGATCGGCCGTGGTCGGAGCTTTGAAATGTACGGTGTTGCCGCCCGTCTCGATATACTGGTCGCCGTTGGAGCTGGCCCAGCCACCCGTCCCTGTGCCGTGGCCTTTTCCACCGTCGCCACCTTCACCATAGCCGCCATAACCGCCGTCGCCACCCTTTCCGCCGCAACCGCCGTCGCCACCGTCTCCGCCTTCACCGTAGCCGCCTTTGAGGCCGTAGGCGTCCTTACTGCCGTAGCCGCCATAACTGCCATCGCCGCCGTAGCCACCCTTGCTACCATCGCCACCATAGCCGCCTTTGCCGATCCCTTTGCCATTCCCTCCGTCGGCATCCCATTTTGCGTAGGCGTCAACAGTGTCTCCGACATCCGCCTTGATATGGGCACCATAGGCATAATTATCCGGCTTGAAGACTGCCGTATCGTTGTCGTTCTGGTCGCCCCAATTCTTGCCGTCGCCGCCGTTGCCGGCATTGCCGCCACTTGTGTCGATGGACTCGAACTTGATCGTGTCAGACGCATCTAAACCCGGATACCATGATGGCATTGCTGCCTCCCTGTGATCATTTCCCGAGAACGACGAGATTCAAGCAGGGAATCGCGCCGCACTGTGATTATGAGACTGTCCACTTATCGGCTGTAGAGATCACTTTGAGCGTCCGCACGCCACCTGAAAGTGTGATCTCTCCTTCGGAAGTGTGATACACGGTGCACTGACAAGTCACCCGAATTGATCTCTCGGGTTTCCTGCCGAGTTACGTCACACTGAACGATATCATCATTACAGGTCGGCAGATTTACTGCCCAGTCGAGAGTCAGACGATGTTGTTTCGGCGCGGAAGAGATGATGCATTCCGGCTGGGCGAGCCGAGTTATTCTCCGAGTAGCATCAGCCCACTCGATAATCGGAGTATATCCCAGGGCGATGGGCAAATCTCCTCCTACGAGCAGTATAGTTCTAACCGGGGATATAACAGCCATGAGCAATACGACACTGCTCCCTGGCAAGCGGACGCCCCTCCTCACGCCGTGGAAAACCGGGCAGATAGCCTCGGCGCTCTGTTGACCGGTAGGGGAGTTGCCGGAAACGGCGGTCATGGCACTTTCATTGGCGCGACGGTGGACTCCGACGTCGCCATTTATATCCCACTCAACATTGCAATAAACGCCTATGGAGGAGAGGCGACGGCTACTCAGAGCAACGTCGTCACCTTCAATCACCATGCAGGTCATTTGTCCGGGACTGACAGCGGTGGAGGTGAGGGCAACACCGGAGTGAATGGCAGTGCTGCATCCGTTGGGAACGTAAGCCCCACCGGGCAGGCGACCCAAAGCGGCCATGTGGGTTTGTCGTCGTTCTTGCATCCCGAGACGGCTTCTTCCTTCGGAAGCGCCGGATACGTTGGCAACGGCGGAGATGGCATCTTTCTCGGAGCCGTGTTGGACATGGACGTCGCAGTCTATGCTCCAATTAATATTGCGATCGGGTTTGGCGGCAGCGTAACGGCTACCCAGTACAATTCCGTTGTCTTCAACCAAGGAGCAATTCAGGTTGCCGGAATTGGCGGCCAAGGTGGCAATAGTAATAGCGCGGTCGGAAATTCAGAATTTTGGTCGTTCCTACATGCAGACACCGTTCACACCGGCAGGGAAACCACCGGCAAGGGAGGTGACGGCGTCTTCGTTGGCACCATGAACGACAATGATATCGCCGTTTACGCACCCATCAACGTTGCTCTTGGCGGGTCAACTAGTGCTCCAGCAGGGCCTTCGGGCGAGTTGCACTATTCCAGTGATTGGCCGAGCGACAAGATGCATGTCAGTGGCCATTGCAGCCTTAATCTGAATCATGACATCGAAATGCTGATCCATGATCTTACCGACCCCACATAAGCGTTTCCCATCTGCACCAACCTGAGGCTTGAATATATGGGCAGAATAACGTCTTACGCCGCGATATCGTAATATGGACGGAATGAGTGGATATGGGATCAGCGCAAGATCTGTGCCTGATTGTACGGTAACGAAGGACGTAGCAAGAACGTGCGCCTTCAGACGAACTGGTAGCATCCTGCTGCCGTGGAAGCTCGCGACCAATGCGCTACTACTTTCATTTAGTGAGTAGCCAAAAGATCATCCTCGACACTACTGGGGTCGAGATCAGCGACCCTGCAACAGTACAATCCACGGTGCGCCGGTTGATCCATGAGGTTCAACAGGAGGCTGACCAGATCACCAAGGACTGGCAGGGCTGGCGGATCGATGTCGAGGATTGGTCCGGAAATGTCGTCCTGTCCGTCCCTTTGGTCACCAACCTGCCAAAACCATCACGGTAGACTGACGTGGTGCCTATTCCATAAACGGCTTCCGCGAAATTGAACTGGTGAACCAGGAAGGTCCGTTCATGGCACTCCTGAGACGTAAGGGCTTGGTTTGCTTCGGCGCTCAAGAGCCGACGTTTGTTGAGCGGCCGGAATGTGAATGTTTGACCCAAAGCGGCCTCTTGCATCTGCCTAGCCAAGGTTCCTGACTCCTGATGCAATCTCACCAACGTCCTGGATGAATTCGGCTACCTTGCGCAGCTCGCCCTCCGTGAAGCTACTGCTCTCCTGAACGAAGATCTGCTCAAGCTCCTTGAACCGCTTCACCGCGCCTTGAGCCCGTTCGCTGTCCAGTTTGACAAGGAGGCTGCGCCGGTCGTCGGGATTAGGGATGCGGCGAATGAAGCCGGCCCGTTCCAGCCGATCGAGAAGCGCGGTTCCCGATCCGGAGGTCAGGTGCAGTGGGAGCCGCTCGGTGTCGTCTGGTGCCGTACGCCAAAGCGCCGCAGCAGGTCCTCGCCGCGCAGTTGCCGCACGTCGGCGATTACCGAGGCTCGATCCAAGTCGCCGCTATCTTGGCCACGCGAACGGTCGGCTGATCGAGCAGCCGGGTCGCGACGAACCGCCAAATTGGAGCTGACGCGGGCCTCATGCCGGCGGAGTTCAGCTCGCCTTCGCTGTCGGATGAGACATCTCCAAAGCCGCTAGAGCTTCGGAGAGGCGCCTTCTGGCCTGATCAATCTCACTTTGCTTGATCGCATCGAGATCAAGGAAGAGGTCGAGCCCCATCACATGCTCGACGATGACCTGAGACCTTTGCGCAAGTTCTCCCAAGAGTCCTTCGACCGCATAAGGCACGATCTCGCGCTTGATGCCTTTCATGACGATGGGTTCCAGGGGCCTGGCCCGCACCATGTCGCGTACGAGGGCGTAGGTTTCATAGCTCAGACAGATACCGCCGGGCTCCGCGATAGCCTGCAGACGGGCAGCGATGTTCGCTTCTGCTCCGATGATCGTGTAGGCCATTCGATCCTCGCTGCCGAAATTGCCCACGTTGCAAAAGCCCGTATTGATGCCCATGCGCACGCGCATGGGCAGGTCGATACCTCGTTTGCGCCAGCGGGCGTTCAGTTGCTCCATGTACTGCTGCATGTCGACGGCCATGCGCAGGCAGGCTCTTGCATCCTCTTCGACGCCTTTCGATTCAGGATCGCCGAAGAAAATCAGGATTGCATCGCCAACGAACTTGTCGATGGTCGCCCCATGCCGGAGGGCAATGGCGGACATCTCGGTGAAGTACTCGTTCAAGAGCTGGGTCAAATCTTCCGGCTGCAGCCGCTCCGAGATGGTGGTGAAGTCCTTGATATCGGAAAAGAAGATCGTGAGCTTTTTGCGCTCGGTGGCGATCGCCACATCCTTCTGCCCGCTGAAGATGCTCTTGTAGATTTGAGGGGACAGATACTTGGCAAGCTTCATCGAGATCCCGGCGAGGAAATCGTTCGCCTCGGTCAGCTCCTGATTCATGCCGCGGATCAGCTTGGCCTGCCGGCGCTGCAGGAGGATGCATGCAAAGCCGGCTAGCGAAGCCAGCGAGAGATAAATCAAAGTATATTTGAATGAGAAAATGTTCGCGAAAATCGGCTGCCTGACCGAGATCTCCTGGATTCCGCGCACGTCGCCGACCTTCCAATCCGTCTTCGGGCTGTCCGGATGCGCATTGTGGCAGGTCACACAGGCTTGCCCCATCACAACGGGCGCGGCCGTCCGGATATTCTTGTCGAAGAGAGAACCTGAAACTTCCACGACGGGCTGTTCAGGATTGGCTTTCAGCCGGGCAAGAGCTTCCTTCTCGAAGCCGTCCAGTTGATGAGGCTCCCGACCCTTGAATGGCATGTCGGAGAAGAAGCGGTATTTCACCGAGCCGTCCTGAGCGCTGATGCGCTTCCCGAGCTCAATGGAGAGAGTGGCCGGGATCGGAATGGCTCCGGCTATATCGCGATAATTGTGAGTGACCATCACCGGCTCAGGCGACTGGAGAACGCGCACCGGCTCAGGCGACTGGAGAACGCGCCCGAAAACATCGCTGCCGTAGAAGCTACGCATAGCGTCGATGATGCGGCTGGCTTCGCTCGCCTGCATCCGCAGGACGCGCTCCGAGAGGATCCGCAGGTCGAGCCAGACGGCGACAGGCAGGCCCAGAACGCCCAAGAGCACTGTTACAACCAGCAGCGTACCCATCGCACGCTGATGATAGGAAGCCCGTTCACCCAGTCCAGCCATAGCCAGCCTCACAGTTGAACTCTTGCCGTAAGGCCAATCATTTGCCTTTGTCGGCGGGCTTGCAACCTCTAATTCATAAGCGCCAGAAGTCTCCCGCCCGCGCCTTCTCGTCGCCAAGATGGGCCAGGACGGGCACGACCGTGGTCAGACGGTGATCGCCTCGGCCTCGACGTGGATATCGGCCCGCTCTTCGCGACCCCTGTGGAAGCCGCGCGTCAGGCCATCGAGAACGACGTACACATTATCGGCATGGCACCGGCAACTTACCTGAGTAAAGGCTGTGTTCCGGCGTTTTCAGCCATTCCCCGGTGCGTCTAAGCTATTGAAAATGCGTGGCCCGCTCCGGACCTAAACACCAGAAAGAGCAAGTAAAAGCGTAAACTTGACGGTGCCGAAACACCACCGAAACAACCTGATGTGTCGTGTTCCCGACAGACGTCGTACACTTTTATCTAGATGATGGGCAAGGAGTGTGGTGTTCCATAGGGGCGGGGAGTGACCGATCAGAAGGCCTGTAGCGCAACGACCAATGGAAATGGCATCGGATTCGATGCAGCTTCAGAGGATCATCCTCTGGTCAAAGCCCTTTGCTCCATTTTGCAAGGGCTCGATGAGCAGTATGAGCGGGAGCGACAGAACCTCATCATCACATTGCCGGAGACGAGTGTGAAGGATCGCGCTTTGATGATGCTTGAATCTCAGCATCACCAGCGGCGGCAAAACTATCTCCGAGAATTGACCGCTCTGCGTGAGCGCCCTTGATGACAGCAACACTCATCAGGATGCCTGTTCCCAACGCTTGCAGGTTTTCGACGGCAGAGACCGCTGTGTTGTGGCGATTACAAGAAGGGGAGCAGATCGCCACCATTGCATCGGAACTCGGCTTAGCCGAGCCGATCGTGAAGGAGTCCATCAAGGCGATCTTAAGGAAAGTCCGTCCAGGCGGGAACTATCTAAGCGCCGCCGTCGGAACAGATGAAAGAGCGCACTCGACCCTTCGTAACGATGTTGATCGCGCTATCAGTGCTGGTCCCACCATTGAGGGGCCTCTTTAAGCTGAACGGCGGGCCAACCGCCTTGGGCATCCCTCTCTCCAGTACAGTTCTGCTATGACGACCATGCCTGATCCTCATCATCTTCCGGAGACCAATCGTGTGGAGCACCGCGGCTATCAGATCCGCCTCAGCCAAAGCAGCTTGGAACGGATCGCCTTCGTGGCACGGCCCAAGCAGCGCCCGAGCGTGATCATGGCTCCGGATCGGGAGGCTGTCCTTGCGAAGGCGTATGGGTGGGTCGACCGGCAGCTTGCCTCTGACAAGAACCCGAAATGACCTACCGCCTGATCCAGCTGGCACCTGGTGCCTTTGATCTCCTCCTGAACGGAGAGGTCGTTGCAAGTGTCGTGAGGAACGGCTCATACAAGCCTTACACCTGGACGGCCGAACTGCTTGAGAATTTACCTCCCGATCAGAGGCCAGCTCCCTTCACGGAGGTCGAACATGTCTTCGCCTCCCTGGAGGATCTCTGTGCTTGGCTCGGCGATCCGGAGGTGAAGACCAACAACCGGCATGGCGATGCCTGGGAGCGTTGAGCAATCCCCGAGAAGAAATCGGAGCGCGAGTCTCATATGCGTTCACGGATAATTCAGTGATTGGCGCTCATCTTTGGACACCGGTTGCCCGACCGTACTCCCTACCAAGCCCAGAAACCTCAATCCCTCTCATCGTTGGACTTGGTCGGGTTCTGTTTCTATGTAGATTGAACGCACTTCCATCTGGAGATGCATGGCCAGGCGGTCGGCGGGGGCCACTGCGAACTTAGCGCGAAGCCAGTCCCAGAGTGTCCATGATGCTTGGGGCAAGGGCGATCGCGACGAGACACAGCGCTTGCAGGATGAAGATCGTCAGGCCTGGGATTTTACCGATCATTGGAACCACGCCTCACGCCGCATCGCATACCGTCGCAGATCCTCGGCGGCCTGTATACCCCGGATGCCGACCACTCTACGGTCTGCCGTCTTCCCGTTCTCGTCCTTCCGGCCGTTGAAGAAGACCTCCCACAGCCTTGGGCACCTTCAGGACGGTGCGAGCTTCGGGCTCGATCCGCCTTCCTCCGACCCGGTGCTGACGGGTTGGCCGGTGAGTTCGGGAGCGCGGCGCGCAAGACCAGCAGCCTAACAGCTTCGAGCGAGCAAGTGGAGTTACTTCCTACGTCGGGACAAGCTTCCGTGGGACCACATCCCGGGCTAAAGGGTCTGGGACTGTCGAACCTGATCCAACTATCATCTCGTCATTCACGGCGAGTCACGCGTGATGACGCCAGTGTGCTCGAAGCGACCCAAAGGCTCAATGACTTCGTTCGCCACCTCAGCGACATTGCGCAACACGGCATCGCCTCGAGGGCCCCAGAGCCTTTGAAGTACACAATCGTCCAGAACCTTGTTGGAATGCAGCGGCACGCCCACTGCATATCTCAACATCTCATCAGTGAGTACCGACCAGCGAACGGCCATCGCGTGAGACAAGCCAACGGACATGCGCCGGTGAGCTCGGCGCTGGCGTCGCGGGAGTAGGTCATGCGGAGGCTATGGCAGGATGGGATGAGGAGATGGTTGCTTACCTCGCTCCCGTGCGGATCGTACAGCGAGCGCTCACCTCCGACGAGGAGCCCGGGAGGGCAGTCCATCCGTGCCAGCTCCCGGGGCTCGCCGATAGCTGCAGGTCGCGACGCAGCTGAGTTGAGACTGAGCTGATTTGTTAAAGGACACAAGCGGCCCACAAGGGACGCGGCAGCGTGGCGCACGATGGGCTAGACAAAGCCTGACAGAAAAGCGTCCCGGCTGAGGGGCTCTAACACTTCAACCACGATGTTTAGCGGAGGGGAGAGGTCCATACCGGGTCGAGATGTTTCGCGTCAGGTCTGGTGAGAGCATCCTGTCTCTGGATAGCCAAGCTGGCCTCATCAGGGCACGAGCCCTGGCACCGCAAGTTCCTAGGCAAGCCGTCGCGTTGCGCCTAAGCTTCGGTC
>KI912043.1:30588-32243 GCA_000517005.1 Microvirga lupini | reverse complement strand
CTGAAGGAGGCCACAGGGTCCCGGCTGAAGGTACCGTACTACTTTGGCGTCTTGGCTGGCCTGCACGCCACCGTTGGCCAGCACACCGATGCCACATTGCTGCTCACGGACGCGCACGAGCGAATAGAGGGAACCCAGGAGCGCTGGTTTGAGGCCGAGGTATACCGTCTCACGGGTGAGGGTCTGCTGCGATTGTCAGATTCCACTGGCGCAGAACAGGTCCTTCAGCAGGCCCTCATGGTTGCGCGGCAACAGGGCGCAAAGTTGTGGCAGCTACGTGCAGCAAAGAGCCTTGCACAGCTGTATCATAAGCAAGGCCGCGGCTCTGAAGCTCGCGACTTGCTTGCCCCGGTTTACGGCACCTTCACCGAAGGGTTCGACACACCTGACATGAAGGAGGCAGCGAGCCTGCTAGATAAACTGGGATGAGATTGCGCTCCGGCTTGTCCAGGGCGGGGAGCATGAGGTTTTGTGGGGCAATTGATAGACAGGCTGAGATCTGTGAGGGTCGACCACGGTTGCCCAGGCCCATTCGTTCCAGCACGAACTTCTTTCCACGGAGCGGCTGTATAAGCCGCCGCACACTTTCTCATGCTCCCCGAGGAGGGGCTATAAATTTCTTGCTGTCCAAGAATTGTCGCAAGCAGATGCTGGCACGCCGGCCCTCGCCGGGTCAGTCTTACTGCGGTTCGACAACCTAGCCTTCACCGGGGCGGAAACGCTGAGGAAACCCCATGATATTATCGGAAACACCCCGGATGGCTGTGGCGTTTGTGGTCTTGGCCCTGTTCGGAGCGGGTGGTCCGGCGTTGGCGCGCAGCCCCTACGACGGCCTTTGGGCGGTGTCGTTCGTCCCGGACCAGGGTGATTGTGAGCGTCACGATGTTGAGGTGTTCATCCGCAATGGAGAGATCAGCCATGTGGGTGACCACGGCTTCTTCACCGCTGAAGGCACGGTTGGGGACCAGGGCCGCGTCGAGGCGAGCATCGGTGCTTTGGGGCTTACGGCAAGCGCCGAGGGACGGCTCGCCGACCGGCAGGGCGGCGGGACGTGGGTGTTCCCCGAGCGCGGATGCGCGGGGCGGTGGTCGGCGGAGCGGCGCAGTCCAGCCCCGGTGGAGTCAACTGATTATCAATGAGCCCCTCCCGAAGCCCGGCGGTTCACGGCCAGGAGGAAGTCACAAACGGCTGACCGTGGCGGCGCCTAATCGGGTCAGCCTTATCCTGGTTTCCGGGCCAGTCTTACTGTGGTTCAACAGTTTCCGCATTGGCAGTGTGAGCACGGCATCGTCAACTTAACGACTTGAGGCAGGTCTACCCCTTCAGGAGCATCAGATCATACACTCGCGACACCGGTCACTTCGGCCCAGACTCGGAAGGCCTGAGTTCGGGACGCGCGATGAGCGGCAGCGGTGATGTTTGCAGAACGGCGGAAGAGATTGGCCACCTGATCGTGGACGGAGAGGAAGCGCTGGGCCTGCCCGGCTGACTTGAAGCGCTTCATGACGTATTCTCGTCGGCTGATGGCTGTTTTCCGCGCGATTGTTTAAGCCCTTATGCTGCCGATGCTCCACACTTGGCATCACAGCTTTCTTCGCGGCGGCATAGCTGGCCAGCTTGTCTGTGATCATCACGCGTGGAGCGATGCCTCGCTG
>KI912043.1:27201-30488 GCA_000517005.1 Microvirga lupini | reverse complement strand
ACCTTATCCCGACTTCCGTGTTCGGCCAGCAAGCAGACCTTCATTGGCTCTGCTCTTTAAGTCGCATTGTGACCCAACGTGGACTTTCAACAGAGCCAGGACAGATGGTGTCACATGGACAAGTTTATTTAACTTTATAGCCTCGGGTGAGAGCCGGATCACGCATCTGCAATGCCTTGTCCAAGGGCTTCATAGCCAAAGCCAAGCTTCTCCTGTCCGTCGATCTAGTCGTGACGGGTCGGCAAAACGGGTTGGCAGGAGCATAGTTTGATCATGTGAGTGCCGGATCATGGGACTATCGGTGCTATACTGGCAGCGTAGGCTCGAGCACGGAGAGGATCGTGGATATCGCGACCTGGCTGAAGACGCTCGATCTAGAGCGCTACTTAACGGCCTTCCAGCAGAATGATATCGATGCCGACGTTCTGCCGGATCTAACGGCCGAGGATCTTACAGAAATCGGCGTCACTTCTGTGGGGCATCGCCGTAAGCTCCTTGCCGCAATCGCTGCTTTGCGAGACAGCCGCCCCGTCACAGATAGTCCATCGATCGCAATCTCTCCTGAGCCGATCACAGCACCCGACACAACTCGATTGCGACATGAGGCCGAGCGCCGTCAGCTCACGATCATGTTCTGCGACATCGTTGGTTCAACCGAGCTCGCAGCACACCTCGATCCAGAGGATCTCCGTGATATCATTCGGACCTATGATCACTGCGTCGCCGAGGTGGTCGCCCGCTATGAGGGCCATGTCGCGAAATATCTGGGTGACGGAGTGCTGGCCTATTTTGGCTACCCGCGCGCCCACGAGGATGAGGCCGAGCGGGCCGTTCGAGCCGGACTGGACCTCGTGGCCGCAGTCCGCACCCTCAAACAACACGGCGATGTGACATTCCAGGTACGGGTTGGCATCGCAACCGGGTTGGTGGTGGTGGGGGATCTGATCGGCGAGGGAGCAGCGCGCGAGGAGACGGTGGTTGGCGAGACTCCAAATCTTGCCGCGCGTTTGCAGGCCCTCGCAGGGCCGGGCGAGGTCGTGATTGCGCAGCGCACCTGCCAACTCCTGGGCGGTGTGTTTGATCTCGTGGCTCTGGGCACCTTTGAGCTCAAAGGGTTCACCGCGCCCGTGGCCGCTTGGCGAGTGCTCGGTCCCAGTCGGGCCGAAGGCCGGTTTGAGGCCCGGCACACTGCGGGCCTGACGCCGCTGGTGGGGCGCGACCATGAACTCGGGCTGCTGTGCGATCGCTTTCAGCAGGCCAAGGAGGGCGAGGGCCAGGTCGTCCTCCTCTCAGGCGAGGCTGGCATCGGCAAGTCCCGTCTGGTTCGTGCACTGCGCGAGCAGTTGGCGAACGAACCCCATACAGTGGTCAGCCATTATTGCTCACCCTATTACCGCAACACGGCCCTTTACCCCATCATCACGCTCCTCGAGCGGGCGGCCGGTCTGTCCCGGGAGGAACCGCCCGAGCAGCAGCTCGATAAGCTTGAGGCCCTGCTGGCGCTTGCGGTGCGGGATGTGAGCACGATCGCCCCGTTTTTTGTTGATCTGCTCGGGATCCCACCGGGAGCGCGCTATCCACCCTTGAATCTGGCGCCCCGGCAAAAGAAGGAAAAAACCCTTGAGGCCCTGCTGGACCAACTGGCGGGCTTGGCGGAACACCAGCCGGTGCTGGCGCTGTATGAGGATGTGCACTGGATCGACCCCTCCACGCTCGAATTGCTGGACTTGGTGATCGAGCGCGTCCAGCACCTTCCGGTCCTGTTAGTCATCACATTCCGGCCGGATTTTATCCCACCTTGGACAGGGTACGCCCATGTGACCTCTCTGTCGCTGTCCCGCCTCGGACGCCGGCAGGGTGCAGCGTTGATCGAGCGGGTCACAGGAGGCAAAGCCCTCCCCGAGGCGGTCCTTGATCAGATCATCGCCAAAACCGATGGGGTGCCGCTGTTCGTTGAGGAACTCACCAAGACGGTGCTTGAGGCGGGACTGCTGAAGGAGGTGGGGAATCAATACGTCCTGAGCGGACCGCTCCCGCCGTTGGCAATCCCAACGACCTTGCAAGACTCCCTTATGGCCCGGCTGGACCGCTTGGCTCCGGTCAAGGAGGTGGCCCAGATCGGAGCTGCGATCGGCCGTGAGTTCTCATATGAGCTGCTCGCGGCGGTTTCGCTCCTGCGCGACAACGAGCTCCAAGATGCGCTCAGCCGGCTGGTTGAAGCGGAGCTGGTCTTCTGCCGCGGGACCCCGCCAGGAGCGACCTACATGTTCAAGCATGCCCTGGTCCAGGATGCTGCGTACCAGAGCCTGTTGAAAAGCAAACGCCACCAGCTTCACAGCCGGATTGTGCAAGCCCTGGAGGAGCGCTTCACGCAGCAAGCGAAGGCGCGACCGGAATTGGTGGCGCACCACTGCACATTGGCAGGTCTGGCCGACAAAGCCGTGGGCTATTGGCAGCAAGCCGGACAGCAGGCGATCCAACGCTCCGCCATGGCAGAGGCTGTGGCTCATCTCACAGCGGCGTTAGAGGTTCTGAAAGGCCTGCCCGATGGCCCCGAGCATCAGCAGACGGAATTGGACCTGCAGGTGACCTTGGGTGGCGCGCTCCATACGGCAAAGGGTTGGGCCTCACCGGAGATGGGGGCCGCTTATGCCCGAGCGTGCGAGATCTCTCGCCGGATGGGTGGGGCGCCGCAACAGTTCCCCGCTTTATACGGGCTCGTGGCGTTCCACACCAATCGCGCCGAGCTGGATGCAGCTCTGAAGGTCGCGGAGGAGCTTTATTCCCTTGCCGAAGAGCAGGAGGATGACGCGATCAGGCTCCTGGCACATCGGGTCATGGCTAACGTCCTGATGTATCGCGGCGCCTTCAATGCCGCCCTGCCGCACATCGAGCAAGTCGTCACTCATTATGACCCGCACAAGCACGGGTTCCCGATTTACGTCCCGATCGACTCTCGCGTGAACTGCCGCAGCTTTCTGGCATGGATCCGGCTGTTTCAGGGCTACCCCGATACCGCTCTCGTACAGAGCCGGCAG
The DNA here is from genome assembly GCA_000517005.1 of Microvirga lupini. GTDB lineage: Bacteria > Pseudomonadota > Alphaproteobacteria > Rhizobiales > Beijerinckiaceae > Microvirga > Microvirga lupini. The sequence continues at coordinate 27,450 of KI912043.1, read as the reverse complement.
GCACTCGCCGAGGCTCGCACCCTTGGACATCCGCATACGCTGGCGTTTGCCTTACATGTGAACTGCTTATTCCATCAGGTTCGCGGAGACCGGACGATTGTTGAGGAGCGGGCCGCCGCGCTGATCAAGCTCGCGGCCGAGCAGGGATTCCCACATCTTGTCGCCACCGGAACGCTGTTCCACGGTTGGGCAATCGGCGCAGGAGGCTCTGTTGAGGCGGGCCTGGAGGAGATGCGCCGCGGTCTGACA
>KI912043.1:26141-27101 GCA_000517005.1 Microvirga lupini | reverse complement strand
GAGGCTTGCGGCTGCGGGTGGGCAGGATGCCGACGTCGTAGTGGGCCGCGAGCTTGCCGTAGCTGCGATTGAGCTCGGGATCGTAGAAGGAAGCCTTGTGTACGCCGCTCTTGAGGTTGTCCGGCACGACGAGCCTTGGCACGCCGCCAAAGAAGCGGAACATCCGCACATGGGCCTCGATCCAGTCCGGCAATTGCTGCGTCCAGGTCGCCTCGGCGTAGGTGAAGTTGGAGGCGCCGAGCACCGCCACGAAGATCTCGGCATGGCGCACCTCGCCGGTGGCAGGATCGACGATGGGCAGCTTCTTGCCCGAGTGGTCGACGAACACCTTGTCGCCGGCGACGTGGTTCTGACGCATGGTCGGCGACAGGCGGCGCTCGAACTCGCGCATCAGGTCGCAGAAGCGCGAGTAGCCGTAGCCCTCAGGGCAGGCTGCCCTGTACTCCTCGTGCAGGATAGTCATCGTGACGCCCGGGCGCTTCATCTCCCTGGCGAGAGCAGCCCAGTCCGGCTCGGGTCGCCGGCGCAGACCGGTCTTGACGCCGCTCCTGGCGAACAGGCGCTGCTCGAGGAGGGTATCGGTGAGATCTGCGGGCAAGGGCCAGGTCAGCCCGGCGGCCTTGGCCCGGTTGAGGGTGTCTTGCACGGTAGAGCGGGCGGCTCCGACGGATCGTCCGATCGACCGGGCGCTCTCGCCGCTGGCGTGCAGGCGCAGGATGTGACGTATGGCTCTCATGGTCAGCCTTCTCTTTGCCGGCATGGCCGCTCCTTGTTCGCAACAAAGGAGCCTTCATGCCTGATCGGCGGACCCTGGGAACACTCCTCGACGCTGTCTCAGCCCCTGGCCGGACAATGATCGGAATGGTGGCCGGATTTATCTCGGAACGCTGGCCGGAGATTGATCGGAATCGCGGCCGGCTTCATCTCGGAATCCCTGGCCGCATGAAATCGGAATCTGCA
>KI912043.1:11614-26041 GCA_000517005.1 Microvirga lupini | reverse complement strand
TCTTTGCGGGCGGACAGGATGATCCAAGCCGAGTGGCCGCAGGATCTGCGAGGCCCAGGCGCCCGCCGTGACGATGATCTCGTCCGCTTCGATCAGGCTCCCGTCGCTGCGAATACCCCGCGCTCTCCCGTCTCGCAATTCGAGCGACACATGATCGTAACGGAGAACGGCGCCCGCCGCGATGGCCGCACGGGTCATAGCGGCGGCGAGCAGCCTGCCGTCCACACGGGAACCACCGGGAATGTAGATGCCGTCGAGTTCCTCGCGCAACGGCGGGAAGAGCTGTTTCGCTTCGGCGGCCGACACGCGCCGCACGTTCCCAGCCTCGGGCGCATCGGTGATCCGGGTCCGGATCCGCTGCTCGGCGGCGTCCAGTTCCGTCCTGTCTTCGGACACGACCAGCGCGCCAACGCGCCCGTATCCGAGATCCGTTTCTCCGCGCCGCGTCAACCCCTCGACCAGATCCGCGTAGTAGCGCGCTCCGGCCGCATAGAGAGCATACCACTCCGGATCGGTGACCTTCGTGGCCCAAGGACAGACAATCCCCGCCCCTGCCAGGGTCGCCTTACCCTGGTGGACCTCGTCAATCACTTCGACGTCAATGCCGCCCATGGCAAGTTGATAGGCAACACTGGATCCGAGAATCCCTGCGCCGATCACGACAACACGCATCTTCAAGCTCCGCATGAAGGAAATGAGCCTTGCGCCGACTTCTGAAACACGGCTCAAAGGTCAAAAAATTGGAGGGGAGGAACCCTTCAGTCCCCCCACCCAGCTCTGAAAGTCGGATCCGATCAGGGCACCGTCACGCCTGAGAAGCGGCTCGTTCCGAACACGGCCGGCACGAAGCCCGAGACCGATTTGTTGACGGCCAGCAGCGCCGAGGAGCTGCCGAACAGGATGGCCGGAACCTCTTCGTTGAAGACGACTTGCGCCTGCTTGTAGAGATCTGTGCGCTGGCTCTGGTCGGTGATCTGCCCGGCACGGGAAATTAGGTCATTGAACGTGGCGTTGCACCACGAACCGATATTCGATGGGCTTGGTTTGCCCTGCGAATTGCAGGTGAAATAGTTGTTCGGGATCTGGCTCGGATCCGGGAAGTCCCAGATACCTCCGAACATCGCGGTCTTGGACTCGCCCTGGCGTGCGCGCTTAACATACTCGCCCCATTCGTAGGTCACGATTTCTGCCTTGACGCCAACTTTAGCCCAGTCGGCTTGGATCAGTTCAGCGGCGCGGCGACCGTTTGGCATGTAAGGACGTGTGACGGGAAGCGCCCAGATTTGCGTCTCGAAGCCATTGGGATACCCGGCCTCGGCAAGCAGAGCCTTCGCCTTTTCGATGTCGTGCGAATGACCCTTCAGCTCGGCATTGTGCCCCCAGAGAGCGGCCGGGATGAGAGCTCCTGTCACGCTTCCCGTGCCGTCAAAGACGTTATCGACGAGGCCCTTCATATTGATGGCATGCGCGAGTGCCTGACGGATGCGCTTGTCCTGGAACGGCTTCTCTTTGAAATTGAAGGCAAGGAATCCAGAGGATGCGACCGGCGTCTCAACAAGGTTGAGCTTTGCGCTGGCCCTGATCACCGCTCGATCAGCCGGGCTGGGCGCATTGGCAATGTGGCACTCTCCCGCTTGCGCGCGCTGCAAACGAACCGGAGCATCCACCGTGATGGGCATGATGAGATCATCAACCTTCGGCGTCCGGGCCGGGTCTTTCGCCTTCTCGCCCCAAGTGTCATGAAAAGCCTTAAACCGTACGGCAGCATTCGTCTGATAGACTTGCAACTGGAACGGTCCTGTCCCGATCGGCTGCAGATCGAGCTGTTCAGGCGTTCCAGCCTTGAGCAACTGATCGGCATATTCGGCCGAGAGGATGACCAGAGACTGGTGGGATAGGATGCCCGTGAAGGGCGCCAACGGTTCCTTGAGCGTGAACGCAACCGTGTGGTCGTCAATCTTCCTTACGGACGTCAGAGCATCCGCGAGCTTGGTGTTGAAAGTGATATAGTTTCCGCCGTTGACTTTGTGATAGGGATGATCGGCCCTCATCATACGTTCGAAACTGAAGACTACATCATCCGCATTGAAGTCACGTGATGGCTTGAACGTCTTGTTGGATTGCCATTTCACGCCGCGCCGCAGCTTGAACGTATAGGTTTTGCCGTCCTCGGAGACGGTCCAGCTTTCGGCGAGGCTCGGCTCGAGTTCCGAACCACCGGACTTGACCGAGACGAGTTGATCGTAGATCTGGCCGGTAACAATGCTTGTGGTCGCGTTGCTGGTGAGCTGCGGGTTGAAGGTCTCCGGGCTTCCTTCAATGCAGACGACAAGGCTACTGCTCAAAGCGGGTGACGCGGCCGACATCAAGATCGCCAACGCTCCCACGGAAATCACTGATTTCATCACGCTTAATTCCCTTGGTTATTGTTGCCGCAGGCACGCAGTTTTTGAATCCTGATCGCAGGACGGTTCTCGCGCCGCCTTAGGAAAGGCTGTTGCTCGTTGTCGCCAGCCCATCCAACCGCATGGGGTTCGCAGCTCTTGGAGGGATTAGAAGTGCTGAGGATATGGTTGTCAAATTGCTTTTCTGCCGTTCATTATAACCAAAATTCATGGACTATCAGCGCGCGGTTGGAGAAAATCCGATGAATATCAGGCAGATAGAAGCGTTTCATGCGTTTATGGAGACAGGTTCAGTGACGCATGCCGGCGAGAGACTGGGCATTTCACAGCCAGCTGTCAGCAAGCTGTTGAAGAGCTTCGGCGAAAGCTGCGGCTTCAAGCTCTTCATGCGCAGCAATGGACGCCTGGTTCCAACGCTGGAGGCGCGCCTTGTGGCGGCAGAGGTCGAGAAGCTGATTGCCGGCACGGAGCGGATCGAGCGTGTGGCAGCGGCCGTGCGGAACCGCGAGTGGGGGCAGGTCACAATCGCGGCGCTCCCGGCTTTAGCCTCGCGCTATCTGCCGCGGGCCCTTTCTCCGTTTCTGGCTGAGCAGCGGGATCTGCGTCTGACGCTTCAAAGCCGGGCCTCGCCGCGCATCGCGGAACTCGTCATGGCGCAACAGGTCGATATCGGCCTCAGCATCCTTCCCTTCGACCATCCGGACGTGACGGCCGAGGCTGTCGTCCGATTTGATCTCATGTGCTTTCTGCCAGCACGGCATCCGCTGGCCGGGAAAGCCACCGTCGGCGTGGAGGATTTGCGGAACGAGTCGTTCATCTCCCTGGAACGGGACGATTGCTCCCTGATGACAATCGATCGGGCGTTCCAGATGCGCGGCGTACAAAAGCGCAATCAGATTGAAGTGCCAATGTCGGAGACGGCCTGCAGCTTCGTCGCCAACGGCATTGGCGTCTCTATTCTCCCGCCCTTCGTCGGCATGGACTATCCGACGGATCAACTGATCCGTCGTCCGTTGCTTCCAAAGACTTCGATGGATATTTGGCTTCTGACATCGAGCCGACGCCCGCTGTCCCTTGCAGCCCAGCAACTCGTCGAGTTCATCCGCGAGGCCCTGGTAAAATTTCGGCACTCCTGACCTGCGGTATCATCTGAGCATCAAGAGGCTTATTGTGGAGTGCAGTTCCCCAAGGGGACCTGCAAGGGAGCGCGCAGCCGTGTCGGTTTGAACTGCTGCCTGCGCAGAAGCATCGTGACCAAGAATATGTTCCAACTTGGCGTAAGGCATCTCAATTCCTAGCGCAACGACCGGGTAAGGTCAGCTCCGAATCAGGCACGGTCTCTAAGCATCGCCTTGCAAAGGTCTGCTTTCTGCCTGGAGACAGAACTTCGGCTTAGGTCTCAGGTGTGCTGATAAACTTGTTAAGTCCAGAATGCGGCTGAGGGGCAAACTGGCGCCGGATGTTCTGCTTGATCCACAACTCGCCCCGTCCCTGCAATGCTGGCGGCGCCTCGTCCTCCATCCGGAGGAGGGACCTTGCGGGCGAAGCCCTGATCTAGGTCCCGGCCGCACATGGGCCGGGCGCCTGCTTTTCGTCCGCCGAAGCGCTTCTTCCAATCCTTCGACCGTCTCAGCCCTTGATGGCGGTCACGACGATCTCAATCAAGGCGCCGCCTCCAAGATCCGCAACGCCGACTGTCGCCCGTGCCGGCAGATTGTCGCCGAAAAACTCGGTCCAGACCGCATCCATTTCTTTCTTCTGCGAGAGGTCGGTAACGAAGATCGACGCCGCGACGACCTTGGTCGCGTCCGTACCGGCCTCCTTCAGATATCCGGCAATCTTTCCCAGGATGTTGCGGGTTTGCTCGCCCATCGAAACGCTCGTGTCGTCGGCGATCGTGCCGCCGATGTAAACGAAGCCATTTGCCTCGACTGCGCGATGCATGATCGGTGTGCGGATGTTTCTCTGGATCATCGTCTTATCCTCTCAGGTTAAAAAATCAGGTGGCGAAGCGCTCAATGCGCAGGCCGTCGATCGGTGTGTTCGTGTTTCCAATGGCAATGAGTTCCGCCATGACCGCACCGGTTCCTGGTCCCAGCTGGAACCCGTGTAGCGAGAATCCGAACTGGTGGAAAAGTCCCTCATGCTTGGCACTCGGGCCGAGGACGGGAAGGTCATCCGTCGTCCGCGCCTCGATCCCGGCCCAGGCCCGGACGACTGTCGCATTGCGCATGACCGGGAAAAGCTCCCAAACCGTGCGGGCGCTATCCTGGAGCTTGCGCCAATCCAGAACCGTCTCGCCGGTGTCCTGATAGGGAGTCGCGAGGTGCCCGCCGCCGATCAGCACGGTTCCATTCGCAAACTGCTTGAACGAGAGCTTGCGCCCTCGCAGGATCACCACCGGCCTGATGAACTCGGACACACGCGACGTGATCATCAGCATGGGCGCAACCGTCTCGACCGGCACCGGCTCGCCCAAGGCAGCGGCAACGCGCCCTCCCCACGCGCCAGCGGCATTGACGAGCACGGGAGCCTCGTACGTCTCGCCACCCGCGTCGACGCGCCAGAGCTTACCGTCCTTGCGGATATTGGTCGCGGCAACTCCCTCGCGCACGATGGTTCCGAGCTGCTCCGCCCTGCGGCGGAAGGCGGTTGTCGTCTGTGCCGGATTGGCCGCACCGTCGCGCCGTGACACGACCCCACCAGGACATGTCTCAGCGACGGCAGGAACGAGACGACGCAACTCCTTTGCATCGATCAGCTCTTCATGAGTAAAGCCGCGCAGGTTCAGATCAGCGACGCGGGAACGGCAGGCATCAAGCTCCTCATCGTCTTCGGCGACAAGCACCTGACCATGACTCTCGAAGCCACAGTCGTCACCGACGAGCTCCTGGATCCCCTCCCACACATCCATGGAGCGGACCGAGAGAGGGATCTCCGCCACGTGCCGTGCCAGCTGGCGCACCCCGCCTGCATTCACGCCTGAGGCATGCCGGCCTGCATAGTCCTTCTCGATCAGGACAGGCCGGAGACCACGCAGACAGAGGTGCAGGGCCGTCGAACAACCGTGAATGCCGCCACCGATAATGATCGCGTCTGCCCTCACGGTCATTCGCGCACCACGGCCTTCGTTGCGCTCTCGTTCTTTGGAAGGGAGGCAAGCTCCGAAAGTGTAATGGGCTTCACCGGCGCGCGCAGACGGTAGTACCCGATCTCTTCGGGGGTCTTGCCGCGGGCATCAGCCATCAGTTCCGTCACCGTCAGCCCACAAAGGCGCCCCTGGCACGGACCCATACCTGTGCGGCGATAGGCCTTGAGCTGGTTCGGACCGGTAGCGCCGATTGCCACGGAGTCCAGGATGTCCTGCGCCGTGACCTCCTCGCAGCGACAGACGATCGTATCACCTCCAGGAATCCGGAACTGCTTCGACGGCCGGAACAGGATGTCGAGGAAGGTCCGCCCCCGCTCAGCCTTTGCCAAGGCAGCCCTGAGGATTTCTATGCTCGGGGCCCTTGCGCCGGCCTGCGGCGTGAGAGCCTCGACAGCGGCCCGCGCGGCGATCCGGCCCCGTTCCACAGCGGCAAGCACACCGCCGATTCCGGCACCGTCGCCCGCGATGGCAATGCCTTCGACCGAAGTGCCGCCATTGGCGTCGAGAACAGGCGACCAGCAGAGCTGGAAATCATCCCACCGGTGCTTGACCCCAGCGGACATGGCCAGATTGACGTTCGGTACAACGCCTTGATGCAGAAGCAACAGGTCCGCCGGGACACGGACATTCCGACCTCCTGCCTCATAGGTGACGCTTTCGAGCCGGCCTTGACCAGAGGCCTCGATCTTTGTGATGCCGCCCACGGCCCGCACCTTGGACCGGACCTCCCACATCATCGCGAGACCTTTGCGGAAATAGGGCGACGTAAGGAACGCCGCCGCGTGCGGCAGGGCACGGAGATAGTTGCGGCGCTCCGTTGTGTCCAACACAAGATCGATGCGCCCGCCCATGCGCAGAATCTGCGCCGTCAGCAGCCAGAAAAGAGGCCCCTGTCCCGCAACGACCGTCTTTCCATCGGGTATCAGCCCAGAGGATTTCAGCGCGGTCTGTGCCGCGCCCGCAGTCATCACGCCCGGCAATGTCCAGCCGGGGATCGGGAACGGCCGTTCGAGAGCGCCCGTTGCGAGGATCACACGCTTGGCTCGGATGAACCGCGATCCGCCGCCGATCGAAATGCCGATCTCCAGGTGCCGATCGAGGCTCCAGACCGTCGCGCCCTGCAGAATTTCAGCGCCGCTCGCGCGCATCTCCTCGACGAGCTTCGAGCCTGCCCAGTAGTCGTCGCCGAGCAAGCGCGTCTCCTTCACCGGCGTCGACGTGACGGCACGCCAGACCTGCCCGCCAGGCCCCTGATTCTCGTCAAGCAGCAGGGTGGAAAGACCGGATTGCGCGGCCAGGCTCGCGGCCGCAAGACCCGCGGGCCCCGCGCCGATGACGGCGATGTCGTACTCATCGTGCATTGGACGATTGTTGGTCATCGGCCGATCTCTCTCTTGCCCTTTTGAATTTCAACCTGCATGCCGGGATGCACGGGAACGAGACAGCCCTGTCGGTTACCCATCCCGTCGATGGTCACGAGACAATCGAAGCATACGCCCATCATGCAATACGGGAGGCGTGGTGCCCCGCTCACCGCCGTCTCCCTTCGCACATCGAGGCCGGATGCCAGCAAAGCGGCTGAAACGGTATCGCCTTCTCGCGCCATGACCGGGCGGCCGTCAACGAAGATCTCGACCGTCTTCCTGGTGTCATCATCGAATCGCTTGAACATTCATCGTCTCCCAGGCCTTGCGTCAGCCCTATCCCTTCCGGCTCAGTAGTACCCACTGGTCCGTACGTCCGACTGCTGAAAGCGCTTGGCCGAGAATGCGCCGAGCTTGCTCTTGTCGAGCGCGCCCGCTGCCACCATCGGGGCAATTTCAAAAGCGTGATTGGAAGCGAGCGTCACGCCGGAGTGGCAGCAGGTGACGAACGCGCCGGGGCACGTCTCGGACTGGTCATAAATCGGGAACCCATCCTTCGGCATTACGCGAATGCCGGACCAGGATCGCACGATATTCAACCGACCGAGCAGCGGGAACATACGCTGCGCCCGGTCGGCCATGACGGAACTAATCGGGAGGTTCAGGACAGTGTCATCCAGCATGTCTTCCTTGCTGTCGCCAATCATTACCGTACCCTCGTCCGTCTGCCGAACCGTCGTCAGGGGATGCGGCAGGAACGGCATCGTCCGTTCGGTCACGACGATCTGCCCACGGGTGGGGCCCATGGGGGCTTCGAGGCCGACCATCGGGGCGAGCGTCTGGTTCGCGTTGCCTGCAGCAAGAACGATCTTCCCTGCCCGGATCTCCCCCTTCGGGCTCGTGAGCCGGAACTCACCCTGCACGTACTTGATGTCGGAGACAGGATGCTCCGGCCGGTAATCGACCCCGAACCTCGCCATGCCTGTATGCAACGCACGGAACGTGCGCAGCGAGTTCACGTGTCCGTCGTAGGGGCAGAAGCTTCCGCCCGACACCTCCGGACCGATATGAGGCAACATCCTTGCGACCTGCTCACGGCCGAGAATTTCCATTTTATAGTCGACAGCGCCGGGCTGGTTATGCAAGCGCTTCAGCAGCACCGAACGCTGCTCCAGCTCCTCTTCGCCGAGCGTGAGATGAAAGCCGCCATTGCGCTGGAAGCAGACGTCGAGGCCGGTCTGGTCGCGCAGTTCGGCTGCGAGCTTCGGCCAGCTGTCCGAGGCCTGCATGGTCCAGCCGGTATAGGCCGGCATGCCGAGCCCCTTGCTCTGCACCCAGACCAAGGCGAAGTTCGCCCGGGACGCCCGCTTGGCAATGTCTCCCTCGTCGAGCACGCAGACTTTCTGGCCGATACGGCCGAGCCCCCAGGCAATAGCGGAGCCCAGGAGGCCTCCACCGACCACGACGATGTCGTAACTGTTACGCATTGAGCTATTCCTTACCGCCCCCGGTCGCTATGTCCGGCGAGCACCCGCTCGAGGCCATAGAACCGATCGAGCAGGATGAGTGCGAGCATCGTGATCACGATCACGCTTGCGGATACCGAGGTCACGAGTGGGTCGATATTGTCTTGGATGTAGAGGAACATGCGCACCGGAAGCGTCTCAACGCCCGGCGCAGCGAGGAACACCGTCATGGTGACCTCATCGAACGACTGAATGAAGGCGAGCGCCCAGCCACTCACAACTCCGGGGAGGATGAGCGGGAGGGTCACCCGGCGGAACAGTGTCCAGTTGTTGGCACCGAGAGACACGGCCGCCATTTCGATCGAGCGGTCCATGCCCGTTGCAGCGGCCAGGGTCAGGCGCAGAGTGAAGGGGAACACCACGACGACGTGGGCGATGAGAAGCGCCGTGAAAGTTCCGCTAAGCCCCGTCTGAGTAAAGAACCGCAGGAACGCGATGCCGAGTACGACGTGCGGGATCATCAGCGGAGACAGGAACAGAGCCGACAATGCCTCGCGGCCACGGAACTGGTGGCGCGCAATTGCAAGAGCCGCAGGCACTGCGAACAGGAGCGCGACGACGGAGGAGACTGCGCCGATCCACAGGCTGACCCAGAAGGCGTTGATGAACTCAGGGTAAGCGGCGATGGTGCGGAACCACCGGAGCGAGAAGCTGCTCGTGGGCAGGGACAGGTAGCCTTCCGGCGTGAAAGCGACAAGGCAGACCACAACGATCGGCGCGACCATGAAGATCACGAAGAGGGTGTGGAAAATCAGAGCGACAGGACCATTGCGACTCATCTGAACACCTCCGAATAGCGCCGCTCGATGAGCGCGTTGCTGCCGACGATGATGAGCACGAGCGCAACGAGAAGGAGCACAGCCACAGCTGCGCCAAGCGGCCAGTTGAGCGTGTTGAGGAACTCGTCATAGGCAAGCGTGGCCGCTACCTTGAGACGCCGGCCGCCGATGATCGACGGGGTTGCGAAGGCACTTGCGGAGAGCGCAAACACGATGATCCCGCCCGACAGCACACCCGGCATGATCTGCGGCAGGATGATCCGGCGCATGATCGTGATCTGACCGGCACCGAGCGAGAGCGCTGCATTTTCGATCTGGGGATCGACCCGCTGCAACGCGGCCCACACCGACAGAACCATGAACGGCATCATAACGTGGGCGAGCGCGATGACGACGCCGGTTTCCGTGAACATGAACGGAATGGGGGAGCCGATCAGCCCAACCGACATCAGGGCCTTGTTGACGACCCCGTTGTTCCCACCGAAGAGCAAAGCCCATCCGAGCGTGCGCGCAACAACAGAAATGAGGAGCGGCCCGAGGATGATGAGCAGGAAGAAACCTTTCCAGGGCGCGCGCATACGGTTCAGGATGTAAGCTTCGGGCGCGCCAATAATGGCAGCCGCGAGGGTCGCCAGCGCCGCGACCCGGAAAGTCCGGGCGAACATTTCATAGAAGTACGGGTCCGACCAGATCTCCTGCCAGTTCTTGAGGGTGATCACAAACTGAATGCCTGTGTATTGTCCCCAGTTGTGAAATGAGAGCAGGACCGTCATGGCGAGTGGCACGATCACCACGGCAATGAAGAGGATGAGCGCAGGCAGCAGCAACGGCCACGGCGCCCGTGCGCCGGAGCGCTCCTGCTTGGCGGGCGCGGGAGCAGCCGGCTGCTGCACGGTTGTCATGGAGGCGGAAGTGCTCATCTGCCTCCTCCTCCTGGACGGATCACCATGTCCTCAGGGCGCCAGACAAGGCGAACGTTCTCGCCCTCGGCTGGTTGTGTCTCACCCGTGTTCTGGCGCACGATGATCGCTGGGCCGCACTCGGTTTCACACTGGAACAGCCAGTGATTTCCCTGAAAGATGCGGTTCGTTATCCGGGCCCTGAGTCCGCTTGCGGACTCGCTGCCGAAGCTGACCTTCTCCGGGCGTACAGTGACGGTCACAGGGCCGGAAGCCCCAGCGGGCGCCGGCCACTGACAGGAGCCGGCGATAAGACGCGGCGATGCGGCGTGCCGGTCGATCTCTCCTGGAAATTCGTTGGTCTTACCGAGGAACTGAGAAACGAACGCGGAGGCCGGCCTCTCGTATGCCTCGTGCGGCGTGCCGATTTGCTCGATACGGCCCTTGCTCATCACAACGATGCGATCCGAGAGCGCCATGGCTTCTGTCTGATCGTGCGTCACCAGAACGGTGGTGGTGCCGATGCTGCGCTGGATCTGACGGAGCTCGATCTGCATGTCCTCGCGCAGCTTCGCATCGAGGTTAGAGAGCGGCTCATCGAGCAGGAGCACATCGGGTTTGATGACAAGTGCACGCGCCAGGGCAACGCGCTGCTGCTGCCCGCCGGACATGCGGCGTGGGTAACGATCCGCATATCCGTCGAGTCCAACCATGGCCAGCGCATCACGCACGCGCACCTCACGCTCGGCCCGGGGAACGCCCCGCATCTCGAGCCCGAAGGCGATATTCTCCGCCGCCGTCATGTGGGGGAACAAGGCATAACTCTGAAACACGATGCCGAGACCGCGCTTTGCGGGCTTCACGCTCACAAGGTTGCGGCCGTTCAGACTGATGGCTCCTGCAGACGGATCCACGAAGCCGGCAATCATCTGCAGCGTGGTGGTCTTGCCGCAGCCCGATGGCCCGAGCAGCGAGATGAATTCACCCTTGGCAACGGCGAGGGATATGTCTTCGACGGCCACATGATCGCCGAAGCGTTTGGAGACACGGTTGAGTTCAAGAATGGACATGCGCTCGGTCAGACCCTCTGGAGCTTGAAGGAGGTCCGACCCCGATTTCCACCGAGGTCGGACGGCAAGTCAGGGCGCTGCGCGTATCAGCGCTCGACCTCACGGTTCCAGCGCTTCGTCCATTCGTCACGCTTGGCGTTGATGCTGGTCCAGTCGGGATTGTACAGGCTGGCGGCACGCTCGCCGATCGGCGCCATCTTTCCGAGTTCGGCCGGCACCTCGACCTTCTTGTTGACGGGGCCGTAACCGTAATCCTTGAGCAGGATAAGCTGAATCTTCGGCTCCAGCATCGCCTTGATGAATTCGGAGGCGATCGGCGAGGCGTTCGGTTTCTCGATCGGGCAGGCTGAAGCGAGCAGCGACACCGCACCCTCTTTGGGATAGACGAAATCGACCGGGAATCCGGTATTGGCGAAGGACTGCACGCGACCCGTGCCCCACACGGCCAGGGCAGCCTGTCCGGACTGGAAGAGTTCCGTCATCTTGCCAGGTGACGGCTCGTAGGCGAGCACGTTCGGATTGACGTCCTTCTTCATGATATCGAAGCCGGACTCGACGTTCTTCTCACCGCCGCCATTCATCTTCGCGAACATGAGGAGCGTGTAGAGGCCGTAGGTGTTGTTGATCGGCGGAATGACGATCAGGCCCTTGTACTTGGGGTCCTTGAGATCATTCCATGACGTCGGCGCGGCCCAGCCTTTCTCTTCGAAGAATTTCTTGTTGTACATCAGGCCGGTTGCAACGAAGCCGACAGCGACGGCACGGTCGTCCTTGAACCGCGCAGTGTCGTACAGATCGGCTGTCGGAAGGTTCTGAACCTGCCCGCAGAAGCCGAGTTCGATGGCTTGGTACATCGGGCCGTCATCGACAATGGCGACGTCGATTTGCTGATTGCCTTTCTGCGCCTGCAGCTTGGCCAGGGTGTCGGTGGAATTGCCAGCAACATACTCGACCTTGACGCCATGCTTCTTCTCGAAGTCCGAGATGACTTCGTCGCGCATCGTCTTCTCGAACGACCCGCCATATCCTGCAACATACAAGGTCCTCTGCTGTGCCATTGCCGGAGCTGCAGAGACGACGAGCGCCGCGAGGCTCACTGCGGTAAACAAGCCGGAAATCTTCATGTAATTCTGTTCCTCTTCATTGGATCGTCAGTAAACTGACGAAGATATCCCTCTTATTAGTCCGCCGACGAGCCGCAGCGGTGACCAACGATCCCAACTCGTATCTTGATCGTCAAATGCATAATGGCATTATCTTCATGACTGAATGTTATGAACGGAGACCGCATGGCAGCAATCAATCTGAGGCAGGTAGAGGCGTTTCGAGCGGTCATGCTCTCAGGCAGCGTGACCGCTGCGGCCAACATAATGGGGATCACCCAGCCGGCGGTGAGCCGCCTGCTGCGCGATCTTCAGTCACTTTTGAAAATGCCCCTGTTCGAAAAACGGGGCACCGGCCTCGTGCCGACCGCAGCAGCGACGGCCCTCTACGCCGAAGTCGAGCGCTCTTTCTCCGGGCTCGACCGCATCTCCGCTGCGGCGGAGGAAATCCGAACACGACGCACCGGGATGCTGCGCGTCGCTGCTCTGCCGGCGTTGGCCAACGGCTTCATGCCGCGCTTCGCCGGGCATTTTCTCAAAGACAGGCCCAATCTTAACTTTTCCCTCTTTGGCGTGATTTCGCCACTCGTGATCGATTGGGTGCTGAACCTCCAGTGCGACCTCGGCTTCGCAGAGGCACCGATGGCGCATGCAGGCCTTCCCTCCAAGCGCATGCCGACGCTGCCGCGTGTTGCCATACTCCCGGAAGGACATCATCTTTGCACCAAGTCGGTGCTGCGTCCCCGCGATTTCGAGGGCGAGACATTCATTTCGCTGACGCCAGGCAGCAGCAGCAGACACTTGATCGACAGCGTTTTTACCAAGCACGGCATCTCACGCGTTCTCCGGATCGAGACGACTCTGTCGGAAATCATGTGCGGCATGGTTTCGTCAGGACTCGGTGTCTCTATCTGTGATCCTTTCACGGCCGCAGAATTTGCGTCGCGCGGCGTCGTCTCCCGTCCCTTCATACCGCGCATCGACTTCGAGTTTGCGGCAGTCTTCCCACCGCAGCGCCGTCCTTCGCCTGTCGCAGAAGAATTCGTTGAAGCTTTCTCGGCACACGTGCGGGCAGTGGAAACGTCAATCCTCTCTGCCCCACCGAAAGCAGTGCGGAAAAGGGCGTAAGTCAAGCCTTTATAATCAATATCAGATAGGCTGCCGTGCGTTCGTGCCGAGTGACCTCATCATTGTCTGCGCCAGAAGCTGGCGAGTCGATGCCGGCAGGCGGTGGTGTTGCTCACCGGGAGCGACCAAGGCGATTTTGCGGATTCAGCAGACCTTAGGGCACCGTCAGCTTAACCCAGGGGTGACGGGATGCTGGCATTCGTCAGGGATGAACTCGACGCGTCATCCTCGCTATGCCCCTCACCGCTTCCCGGCGGAAGTGATCAGCCATGCTGCCTGGTTGTACTTCGGGTTTCCTTTGAGCCTCCGGATGGTCGAGGAGATGCTGGCAGCTCGCGGCATCCTGGTTAGCCATGAGACCGTTCGGCAGTGGGCGCTGAAGTTCGGCCAGAACTTTGCCAACCAGATCCGCCGCCGCCTTCCTGTACCGTGTAACAAATAGCACCTGGATGAGGTCGTTATCACCATCGCAGGCGAGAAGCACTGGCTCTGGTGGGCGTGGACAAGAATTGGATTATGCTCGACATTCTCGTCCAGAGCCGCCGTAACGCCAAAGCAGCCAAGCTGCCTGCTGCGGAAGTTGCTCAGGAAGCAAGGTGCGGCACCGCGCGTGATGACCACGGACAAACTCGCCAGCTACGGCGCGGCCAAGCGGGAGATCATCCGGGTGTTGAGCATCGACAGCACCGACGTTTGAACAATCGCGCGGAGAACAGCCATCAGCCGACCCGAAGGCTCGAGCGCATCATGAAGCGCTTCAAATCAGCCGAGCAAGCGCAGCGTTTCCTCTCGGTTCACGATCAGGTGGGAAATCTCTTCCGCCGTCCCGCCAACACCAGCACCGCCGATGGCCGCAACTTCCGAGCGAAGGCATTTCGGATTTGGGCTGAGATGACTGGCATCGCCGCCGGCTACTGATCTGACGAACCAGGAGGGGCGGACATATCTCAAGCTGTTAAGTTGACGATGCCGTGAAAAGTGGTTCCCTTAATGGCAGCAAGC
>KI912043.1:9811-11514 GCA_000517005.1 Microvirga lupini | reverse complement strand
TCGTAGGGGACTTTGCAGGTCCCTGCTCGTGCGGGATTATAGCAAAAACATTGAGGAGAGACCTATCCTCGGCTGCGGCCAAGCTAGAGCTTTGACCCCGACGTGGGGTCTTGCTCGATACGATGACAGTATTCGCACGTTCTCGGGTCTTGGGTTTTATATCTTTGCGAGAGCTGGCCCACAGGTCTCCTTGACCGGCTCAACCTAGGCCCCGTCTAGGCAGATCCCCAACGGGGCGTTTCCGGGAGAGTTCATAAACCGACATGGAACGGTATTATGGGGGCAGACAAAGGAATGGACATGACCCGTGACCCTACTGAACTTCTATCGTCCCTGAACGCCTCAGTGCGCCAATCCTTTGCGCATGAGGCGGAGTGCAATGCCAGGAATGAAAATCCAGCGGGCTGGGTGTTCGTGCGCTTAGTGGACCAGATCAAAGCCTTTGAGGATCGACTGAATCCGAATGAGGAGATAGGTGGCTATCTCCCCACCGGGGTTGGAGCGGACGCCTTTCATATTCTCGCCGTGGCCTACTCGAGCCCAGACCTTTTGATTTTCTCAGGCTTGAACCAGCATGGACGCCCCGTTCATCTGATCCAGCACTATACACAGTTGAGCCTTCTCCTTACGGCCCTTCCCAAGCTGAAGGAAGAGGAAGAGCCGCGCCGCATCGGCTTCCTCTTGGAGCAGAACCTGGGACAGGCGAAAAAATGACATGCTCAAAGCGCGTCTAAAGCCTGAAGCGCCGCGCCCATGCCGTCTCAACGGCCGGCACCAAGGTCGCTTCCAAGATTGTGGGGTACACATCCGAGTATCGAGCGAGGAACAGGGATCCTCCGAGTTCGGCTTCTCCACCCAGGAAAGCGCCATTCGGACGGCCTTGTCGCGGGAACCTGAACCCAGCCGCAAGCAAGGGCGGGATTGATCTTGTTTTGCTGCTGAGGTCGCAACGCGCCATTGGCAAGCCGCTTCTGCCCTGAAGAGGCACAGCATACGGCGAAAGATGAGATGGCGCTGGAGGTTGGAGGTGTTGTAGACCGCTGAGTGGATCCGGGAGACTTGACGTCCTGCATCGTCCGCTCGCGTCGTCGCACCCCTTGGCGCGAGTTTTCCGCTCGATTGTTCCTGCGCAGGCCCTGCTCATGGTGAGCTGAAAGGCCCAGTTCCTGGCGGGCGGCACCATAAGACCCGAGCTTGTCCGTCACGAGCACGCTCGGAGCAAGGCCTTGCTTCTTCAGCAATTTGCGCATGAGCTCCAGGGCCGCCGCTTTATCTCGCCTGGGCTGCACCAGAACGTCCAATATCTCGCCCTCACTGTCGACAGCTCGCCAGAGGTACATACGTCTGCCTTGGATCGAGACTACCATCTCGTCGAGGTGCCATCTGTCGGTGGGGCGAGGCCGCAACTGACGCACGTTGCGGGCAAAAGCAGGTCCGAACTTCCACACCCAACGCCGGACAGTCGCATACGAGATGTCGAGCCCACGCTCCGCCAGGAGTTCTTCCACATCCCGATAGCTGAGCGTGAAGCGCAAATAGAGCCAGATCGCATGTCGGATGATCTCGGGCGGGAACTGGTGTCGAGCATAGGAGATGGGCTGCATCCCCCTACTCTACCGCGCCTCAGTAGACCCCGGCAGCTTTTCCCGTGACAAGGCCCCCGCCACAACGACAATGACCTCAATTCAGGTCCGTAACAGTCT
>KI912043.1:9376-9711 GCA_000517005.1 Microvirga lupini | reverse complement strand
CGTCATCGACTGGAGGATAGTGCGGGTCGTGCCACCAAGCACAATCTCCCGCAGGCGCGAATGGCCATAGGCGCCCATCACGATCAGATCTGCGCTCACATCCGCAGCATACGAGACAAGAGTGTTGCCAATATCAACGGTCCCCCTGGCAAGGGTCTTCATTTCAGCGTTGATCCCGTGCTGAGCCAGGTGCTGTGCCATCATGTCGGCTGACGCATGCCTAACGCCCATCGGGTCTGTGTCTGATACGGTCACAATCTCCACCCGATCGGCCATTTGAAGGAGTGGCAAGGCGTCCGCGATGGCGCGGGCGGCCGGACGCCCCTCGTTCCATG
>KI912043.1:4431-9276 GCA_000517005.1 Microvirga lupini | reverse complement strand
CGGCGGCGCTGCTCAAGCTGCGCAAGGGCAGGACGAAGGAGGTCGCAAGTGGCATGCTGGCGGCTTCGGCCGAGAACCCGCGCCTGCTCGATCCCGTGCGCGAGGTCATCAAGACGACTCTGGAGAACCTGAAAGCCACGTCGGACGATCTCGACGCGGCGCTGGTGGGCTGGCTGGCCATTGAGGGCCTGAACAGCCTGGAAATGCACGACATCACCCCCTTCTCGGAGGAGGAGCACGAGCGGATCGTCGAAGCAGTCAACCGCCTGTTACGCAAGGGCATCGCTGAGTAGAGCCCCAAGGCACAACACCTGGGGAAGCTGTGGTGAAGGATTACAGCATCCGCTGCGGGTGGTTGAACCGGGGTGGGCAAGTCAGGCGCAAGAAGGACGAGGCGCATCGGAGGCGCGGCATCCATCCTTCGTGCCGCTTGAGGAGGATCATTCATGGACCTGCACTCAGAAAGTCTGGAACGAGTCAACCTGTGACGTACTGCAGACTAAATGAAGGTCCGCTCACGTTAGCAATGCGGAAATCCCGATAAGGTCCGCCCCGTGCCGATACTGTTGAAAAAGTCCGCAACTACCGTTTTTCGCGAGGCCAGCATACAGGATGCTGAGCCTGATCTGGCACACTGACGCTAGTAATAGACCGACGAAGCAGCGCCCAAGAGTTTTTCACCAAAATCTGCCACCAGCGGACCTTTCGGTCACTGCCAACGTATGTACGCTCTCCAGCCTTTCCCTGACGGATGCCTCTGCTTTCAGCCTCTGTAGCCCAGCGCATCGACCGGCAAGGCAAAGGCCGGCGTACACTCGGGCCGCCTCCCGAGCCCTTGAAGAGGCTCAGGCTAGAGTGGCCGATCCCTCCAGCTATGGCGCGGCTCGTACCCGAGCACCCGCCGCGCCTTCTCGATCGAGAGCAGGGTTTCGTTGGGACCGACATCGCGCCGGAACGGCACACTGGGAAAGACCTCCGCCATCAACTCCTTATTCGGACGTGTCATCACCGTATCGGCATTGGCGATGATGAAGGTCTCAAAGCCCTTGCCGGGGTGCTCCACAGCCTTCCGCACGGCTTGCGCCCCATCGCGAGCATCGATGTAGGCCCAGAGGTTCCACTTGCGCAGCCTTGCATCACTGTCGAAGCCTGAAAAGGCCGCGTACTCGGCGGGCTCCTTCACGTTGGACAAGCGCAGACCATACATCTTCAGGTCCGGATCCTGCCGGCAGAGGTGCCGCGCCAAGGTTTCGTCGATCACCTTGCCGAGGGAGTAGCTCGTTTCCGGTCGCGGCTCGTACTCCTCATCGACCGGAACGTAGGGAGGCGGCGTGTCGAAGGGCAAGCCCAACACCGTCTCACTCGAGGCGAACACAATGTTCTTGATCCCTGCCCGCTTGGCGGCATGGAAGACGTTGAAGCTGCAACCGGTGTTATTCTGGTAGGTTCTTGCATCGCTCTGGCGCCCCGGTGCCGGGATGGCCGCGAGATGCACAACCGCATCGACCTGACCCGGATGGTTGTCCAGACCGAGAAAGGCGTCCAGCGTTTGGCCGAAGTCGGACAGGTCGATCTGCACGGAACGCTGGTCTGCGCGCGGCGCGGGTGTGCTGTCGAACACCAGCACGTCATAGCCGTGCTCGGTGAGGTCCTGAACGCAAGCGCGGCCCAGCTTTCCGTGGCCGCCTGTCACGATAACCTTCGTCATGCCTATCCTCCCCGGAGATTGTCTGATGCGCCTGGCTCCGCATCGCCTCGAAAGGAATACGGCTCTCGACTTCGTCTCGCTAGGCGGGATCTTCACAACAGCCCGTTGAACCTGGTTCAACGATGCGGCAGCTTGCTGCGCCGGCGGACAGGCTGAACGGGCCGGTTCGCAGTGTGCCGGTGAACTACAGGGGCCCCTGTCCCAGGATCGAATGGGCGCGAACAAAATCAAGAAAGCTGCGCAAGCCGCTCGGGATCTGGCGATGACCTGCATAATAGGCATAAAACCCGGGTCCAGACGAACGCCATGCCGGGAGCACCACCTCAAGCGTTCCGGTTGCGATCTCGTGCGCAACGCGGGCTTCGAGGCAATAGTACAGACCCGCTCCCGCCTCGGCAGCGCGGATCGCCAATTCGGAATCATCGAGCGTAATCGTGCCGGGCACGTCGATCACGACGGCGCTGTCGCCGGCTCCCAACTCCCAGTGATAGATGCGGCCATCGCCGGTGCGGATTCGGATGCAGCGGTGCTGCGTGAGATCTTCAGGCGTCTTAGGCCGTCCTGCCGCGTTGAGATAAGCGGTCGATCCGACCACCACCCAATCCAGATCCTTCGACAGGCGCGCGGCGATCATCCCGTCGGGGACCGTGCCACCATAGCGGATGCCGGCATCGAACCCACCTGCGATGACATCGACGAAGTGGTCATCGACCTCGATCTCAATCTCAACATCCGGGTAGGCGACAGCGAAGGCCGGCAGCAGCGGCGTCAGCAGCAGGCGTGCCGCGTCGCGTAGGACGTTGATGCGGACACGCCCGGCCGGACGCTCGCGAAAACGATCCAGGCGATCCAGCGCCTCATCGATCCGCCGAAACTCGGGATCAAGGTCCTGAAAGAGCGTCTCGCCGGCCGCGGTGAGCCGGACGCTGCGGCTGGTCCGATGGAGCAGGCGCACACCGAGCCGGGCTTCCAAGCCGCGGATCGCATGGCTCAGCGCCGACGCGGAGACGCCCCGAACGGTCGCGGCGCGCCGGAACCCGCCGTGCCGGATGATATCCAGAAAGGCGTCGAGATCGGCAAGATCGGTGCGGCTGGGCATTCGGCATCGTTAAATTCTGCTCAACACTCAGTCAAGAAATATGCCACAGCCGAACGGGACTGAACGGCTGTATACCCTACTCTGCCCAAGGCGGCGCGGCACGCCTGGGGCAGTCCAGGTTCAGGTCTCAACCCTCTCACTGCGGTTCGTGGGTCGGAATGGCTGGCCTCTCACCTGAGTTCTGACCACTCATGTCGTTTGGAAACACTATGATACATCAGCCAACTATTTCCTTCCATGATAGCCACAGCATTCCCCAAATCGGACTTGGTGTCTGGAAGACGCCGAACGATAGCGCGGTGAGCGCTGTCCAAGCTGCCCTCGAGGCCGGTTATCGACACATCGACACGGCCGCCGTTTACGGGAACGAGGAAGGCGTTGGTAGAGGCATCCGTGCCTCAGGAGTGGCACGTGACGAGATCTTCCTGACCACCAAGGTCTGGAACGAGAACCAGGGCTACGACAGCACCCTCAGGGCATTGGATGAGAGCCTCAAACGGTTGGGCCAGGATTATATCGATCTCTACCTGATTCACTGGCCGTCACCGTGGCGGGGACTCTATGTCGACACTTGGCGCGCTCTCACCAAGGCTCAGGACGAAGGACGCGTCCGATCAATCGGTGTGTCGAACTTCGCGGCGGAGTATCTCGAGCGCATCGTTGATGAGACCGGCGTGCCGCCCGTGCTCAACCAGATCGAGCTGCATCCCCGCTTCCAGCAGAAGCGCCTGCGGGAGGTTCATGCTCAGCGCGGCATCAAGACCCAGTCCTGGAGCCCGCTCGGTCAGGGACAACTGCTGTCCGATCCTGTGATTGCACGCATCGCCGAGAAGCATGGGCGCACTCCGGCCCAGGCGATCATTCGCTGGCACATCGACAACGGCCTGATCGTCATTCCCAAATCTGTCACGCCCAGCCGCATCGTGGAAAACTTCAATGTCTTCGACTTCGCGCTCGATGCCGAGGACATGGCCGCCATCGCCGGGCTCGATGATCCGAGCGGGCGCATCGGATCGGATCCCATGGCCGCCACGTTCTGACGAGGAGGGAGAAACTCCATGGACTACGTAAAGCTCGGCCGTACTGGCCTTGAGATCTCCAGGCTCTGCCTGGGCTGCATGAGCTATGGTGAGCCCACGCGCGGCTCCCATCCCTGGACCCTGCCCGAAAGCGAGAGCCGACCGTTCATCCGCCAGGCGCTTGATCATGGCATCAACTTCTTCGATACCGCCAATGTCTATTCCGACGGCACGTCGGAGGAAATCGTCGGTCGCGCCCTGGAGGACTTCGCCCGGCGCGAGGAGATCGTGCTGGCGACGAAGCTGCATGGCCGCATGCGGCCTGGGCCCAATGGCGCTGGCCTGTCGCGCAAGAACATCTTCACCGAGACCGACGCGAGCCTGAAGCGGCTGGGGACCGACTACATCGACCTGCTGCAAATCCATCGTTGGGATGCCTCGACTCCCATCGAGGAGACGCTCGAGGCGCTCAACGATGTGGTCCGTGCGGGCAAGGTCCGCTATATCGGCGCCTCGTCGATGTATGCCTGGCAGTTCGCCAAGGCGCTGGCGCTGTCCGAACGGCACGGCTGGGCCCGCTTCGTGTCGATGCAAAACTACGTAAACCTGCTCTATCGCGAGGAGGAACGCGAGATGCTGCCGCTCTGCCGGGCGGAGGGCATCGGCGTCATTCCGTGGAGCCCGCTGGCACGGGGCCGCCTGACCCGCGACTGGGACGAGACGAGCGCACGCTCGGAAACGGACGAGTTCGGCAAGACGCTCTATGCCGCCACGGCCGATGCGGACCGCAAGGTGGTGGAGGCCGTGGCCCAGGTGGCGTCGCAGCGCGGCATTCCACGGGCGCAGGTGGCACTCGCCTGGCTCTTGGCCAAGCCCGCAATCACCGCTCCCATCGTCGGGGCCACGAAGCCGCATCACCTGGACGACGCGGTGGCGGCACTGTCGGTCAAGCTGACGGAGGACGAAATCAGGATTCTGGAAGCCCCTTATATCGCGCATGCGGTGACCGGGTTTTCCTA
>KI912043.1:1262-4331 GCA_000517005.1 Microvirga lupini | reverse complement strand
GGGCCGACAGAGCTGCCGACATCTGGATCAGCATCGAGCGGTCGGATCCGCCGAACTCCAACACCAGAACAGTGTTGTGTCCGTCTGCCGAGAGCCGGATCGGCCAGCACGGAGCCGGCCGATCCGGCTCCAATGATGACAACGTCGAACGTCTCACGATCACGCGCGGCCATGGAAGGCTCCATTCGGCACTGCTGCGTCAACCTCGGCAGTGTAGTCCCGAGCAGCTAGGTCAGGAGGCACTCTGTGATCACTATTCAAGCGCCGCCACTTTCCAGTTGAGATCATCCTGCTGTGCGTGCGGCCGGTACTGCAAGTATGGGATCTGCTATCGGGCTGGGATGCCGCCGCTGCAGCGGGCCTTCGCTCCGCTTGAGCACGGCGGTAGCTGACAGTCCTGCCGGCCGGACTAACGAAGGTGCTGCTGGTCTGATACAGTTCACAGTGGGAGCTCACCACAGTTCATAGTGCGAGCAGCTGCTGGGTGGAGGCTGCGATGGAGACGCTGACCTCGGAGTTTGTGCGGGCCTGCAGCCTTGACGAGCTGAAGGCCAAGGGCCGGCTCGTCGTGCACGGCCGGCATCCGCCGATCCTTCTCGTGTATGACAACGGACGGGCCTTCGCGCTCGACAACCGTTGCCCGCACATGGGGTTCCCGCTGGAGCGCGGCAGCGTCGCAGACGGGATTCTGACCTGTCACTGGCACCATGCCCGGTTCGATCTGGCCAGCGGCTGCACCTTCGATCTCTGGGCCGATGACGTGCCAACCTGCCCGGTCGAGGTGCGAGAGCCTGGCGAGGTATGGGTGAAGCCTGTCTTTGGCCATGCCGACCCGGCTGGACATTGGCGTCGGCGTTTGCAGGAGGGCCTAGCCCACAATCTCGACCTAGTCATTGCCAAGGCCGTGCGGGGCCAACTTGTGGCCGGCGTGCCAGCCCCCGAGATCATCCGGCAGGTCGCGCTTTTCGGGCTCCAGAACCGGGACGGCTGGGGGGTCGGCCTGACCATCCTCACAGCCTTTGGCAACCTGCTGCCTGAGTTGCCGGAGGAAGAAACTTACCTTGCCCTGTTTCATGGCGCCCGCCGTGTCGCAGCAGACTGTGAGAGCCAGCCGCCACGGCGGGATCGTGCTCCCCTCGCCAGCCGGCCTGATTTGGCCGTACTCAAGCGGTGGCTGCGGCATTGGACCAAGGTGCGGCACCGGGAGGCGGCGGAACGCACCCTGCTCACGGCGATTGCCACCGGGGCGTCGCCTGCGGCTCTGGCTGATCTTCTGGTCTCGGCCGCGGCGGATCGCGTCTATGCCGATGGCGGTCATCTGCTCGACTTCATCAACAAGGCTTGCGAATGCCTTGACCTGATCGGCTGGGAGCACGCGTCGGCGGTCCTACCGAGCGTGGTCGGTCAGCTGGTGTCGGCGCGGGGAGCCGAGGAAGCAACGGCCTGGCGTCACCCGATCGATCTTGTTGCTCTTTGCGAGCAGGCTGCTCAGGAGATCCGAAGCTTGCCTGTGGCCGTGTCTGGTGGGGAGCCCTGGTCAGAGCATGTCGGCTTGGCCGAGGCCCTCCTTGGCGACGATCCCAACGCAATCCTTGAGAGCCTCAAGGCCGCCATGCGGGCTGGAGCCTCTCCCTCAGACTAGTCGCGCTCCCTGGCGTATGCGGCGGCGCTCCGGGTGGCGCAGTTCGGGACGGCCAACGAACACTCCGATTGGGAGACGGCGCATCACGTCTTCAGCTACAGCAATGCCGTTCACCAGGCCCTGAAGCGGATCTCGGCGGGCGGCACCTTGCCGAACGATGCGGCCGAGGCCACCCGGGGCATTCTCCATGGCGCCATGGCGGTCTATCTGTCCCGTTACCTGAACGTGCCGCCCGCACGGCTGCCGGATGAGGATAATCCTCGACTGAACGGCCTCCCGCAATTCTCCCAGGAGATCCGCGCGGCCTTGCTCGATGCCTTCGACCGGCAGCGGCAGGTGGATGCCGTGGGCTGCCTCGTGGCGCGGCATCTATCATTGGGGCACCTGCCCGATGAGCTGATCAAGACGCTTGCGCACGCGCTGCTCCGGGAGGATGCAGGGTTTCATGCCTGTCAGATGCTCGAGGCCGGGGTGCGCCAGTTCGGGGAGTGGGCCGATCCCCGCCAGGGCGGGCCCATCCTGATCGGGGTCGGCCGCTACCTGGCGGCGCATTCGCCGAGCGAGCGGGCTGCCTTTCAGACCGCTGACATTGCCCGCCGGCTCCTGCACGGAAGCGAACTGCATCAGATGGCTTAGATGACCCGTGACGCGGGTGCGAACCTTGGCAAGATGCACCCAGATCGTCCCGGCGCTTGGCTATCGCAGAGTGCATCAGTGTCGGAACAAGCGGGCCATCGGTATCGGGGAGGCTTGGAGCATGGCAATCTGGGTTGTCCAAGCCCCATGTCTCCAGAGCTCAAGGGAAAAGGCCGCGCCCAACCTTATGATTGTGCGTGCGACCTCCGGCCCGTAATCTGCCGCTAGAGCATCGCTGTGCCTGTCAGTAGGTTGCTGTCAGCCGCCAACGTTCTCCCCACTCTGCATGGCTTGAGTCTCGTCGAGAAGGAAGGAGACCTTCAGGTTGACCCTGAACTGGCTCACGTTGTTGCCATCCACGACAGCCTCGAACTCCTTGACCCAGACCGAGCGAATATTCCGGATCGTGCGCGAGGCGCGCTCAACGGCTTGGCGGGTGGCATCCTCCCAGCTCTCCGGGGACTCAGACGACAGCTCAATCACCTTCACTATCGACATTGTTCTCTCCTCCGTGACGCTACCTGAGCGGCGGGTCTAAGGAAAAAGCGAAAGGACAGTAGTCGTTCCTCGCAAAGGGCGTTCCGCGAATTCACAGATCCCGATACCCCCTCCTCCGCTTGGCCCGTCTCATCCTCGCTGGCGAACTCTTCCACCAGTTCCTGCCCATTCGTGCCGATCCGACCCCAGTGGTGCACCAGGCGCACCGTCCCAAACAGATCCCGCGCAGTAACGGTCCCGCAACCACAATCGCAATCGAATTTGATCCAAACGGCAGGCGCGGCGTTGGCCCT
>KI912043.1:0-1162 GCA_000517005.1 Microvirga lupini | reverse complement strand
TGTAGTAGTCGGTATTTGATCGGACAGTTGGCGTCAGAGAGTGATCGGGTCGAGCCTGTCCGACCGGATCAGGCTGCAATCATTTTCTCTTTTGCCAGCGGCACCGCATCCAAGAAGGTTTGCATCGGCGTTTTGCCGAAGCACCACCGGCCCTGGTGTGGCCGCTCCTCATTTTAACTCCTCACCCAGGCATCCAGATCACCCTGGAGGTCCGCAATCGAGCCATAAATCTTCTTGCGGAAGGCCACGCGATAGAACTCGTCCAGCACCGTCTTGTGGAAGCGCTCGACGATGCCGGTGGTTTGTGGGTTCTTCGTTTTGGTCCTGGAATGATCCACGTCCTCGACCGCCAGATACAGCTCGTACTCGTGGTGTTCGGGATTGCCGCAGTACTCGGTGCCGCGGTCGGTGAGCAGGTCGGCCGCGGTGATCGGTGTCTTGCGGTCGTACAGCTTGGCGAACGCCACCTTGGTGTAGGTGTCGAGGAAGGTCTGTTGGGAGATCCGCCCGACCCCTTTCATGGTGCCGCCGTAGAAGGTGTCCTGACCGCCGCAGTAGCCGGGGCACTCGAACTCGCCATGCGCTTCCTTCTCGGTCT
This sequence comes from Microvirga lupini, assembly GCA_000517005.1. Taxonomy (GTDB): domain Bacteria; phylum Pseudomonadota; class Alphaproteobacteria; order Rhizobiales; family Beijerinckiaceae; genus Microvirga; species Microvirga lupini. The sequence continues at coordinate 564 of KI912043.1, read as the reverse complement.
TGGCCTTCTCCAGGGCGGCGAGCTGGTTCTCGGTTAGGATCAGGCCTTCCTGCGCCGCCTTCGCCTCCAGCGCCTTCAGCCGTTTCTTCATCGTCTCGAGGTCATGCCGCTGCCAGACCCCGCGGACGCCGGCGGGTGAGATCGAGGGACCGCGCGTGCGCACCTCGTTGGCAATCCGGATTGGGCCAAAGGCGGGTTGCTCCAGGGACAGCTCGATGATGACTGCTTCCACCTCGGCGGGAGTGCGGTTGGCCAGCAACGGCTTGCGCCGGGTCAGCTCCTGCAGCGCCATTTCGCCGCCGGTCTCGGAGAGCTCTTTGAAGCGGTAGAAGCTGTCGCGCGAGTAGCCCATCATCTGGCAGGCGTGGCTGACATTGCCGAGCTGCTTGGCCAGCTCCAGCAGGCCGACCTTGGCGCGGATGATCTTCTGCTCGTGGGTCATGACGGTGGTCCTTGTGACCGCCGAGCCCGGGCGCTGCGCACCCCGACCACTCCGCGCCCGGCCTCGGCTCTTGCCTCAGACAATCGACACCGTCTGTCAGATCAAGTTCCACCTACTTCAGC
>KI912042.1:8530-9438 GCA_000517005.1 Microvirga lupini | reverse complement strand
ACGAAGAGGATCGGCGGCGCCTCTGCCGTGAGCTGAAGACGCTCGTTGGAGAGCGGGTCCGGCATGTCAACCGGCTCAGGGGGCTGTTCTTCTCGCAGGGCATTGCCGACTACGACCCACGGCGTCCGGACCGGCGTGCAAGGCTCGACGAGCTGCGCACCGGCGACGGACGCCCGTTGCCGCCGCATCTCAAAGCTGTGGCGCGGCGCGAACTCGAGATCATCGAGCTGCTGGATCGGCAGATCGCGGCCGTGAAGGTCGAACGTGATGCCCTTCTGGCTGCAGCGCAAACGGCGGAGGTCCCCTCAAAGGCGGTTCAGATGCTGCTCGGCCTCAAGGGGATTGGCTCAGGGTTTGCTGGGGCGCTGTGGTCGGAAGGCCTGTTCCGGCACTTTGACAACCGGCGGCAGGTGGCGGCCTATGCCGGTCTGGCCCCAACGCCCTGGAAGAGTGGCAAGATTGATCACGAGCAAGGCGTGTCGAAGGCCGGCAACCCTCGCCTGCGTGCCATCTTGGTTGAGATGGCCTGGCTCTGGCTGCGGCATCAACCGGGATCAGCCCTTGCGCAGTGGTATCATGATCGCGTGCGCTTGGGCGGGCGGCTGAAAAAGGTCACGATCGTCGCGCTGGCGAGGAAATTGCTTGTCGCGCTCTGGAAATATGTGACCCAAGGCGTGGTGATTGAGGGGGCTGCCCTGAAGGTTGCTTGATCCTGCGCATCCGGCACATGCTCAGTAATTCCACCAAGGCCTGATCAGCTTTGGCGGATCCGGGTGGACGAACCGCCGTAACGGTATGGCCTGACCAGCCGGAGTTAAGAATGGTCCCGTCCTCTCGAGCCCTGCCCGCAGAATGCGGGATGGTGGTGCAGCCGCTGCGAGCGGCGACCGAATGTGAGCTTGAGCGCG
>KI912042.1:7908-8430 GCA_000517005.1 Microvirga lupini | reverse complement strand
GTGTCCATCAATGCGAGGGAAGATCAAGATCGACAAGCCGCCAGCGCACCACTCCGTGCACCGCTGGAATTGGACCACTCTCGATGATGGCGGCGAGTGCTGATCGATGGTGGTCGGTGAGCCGGGAGGGCTGGCCCGGGGGCTTGCGGTCGATGAGCCCCTCAGGTCCCTGAGCGTTGAACTTGAGCACCCAGTCGCGCACGATCTGCAGCGTCACGCCCCCGATCCGGGCCGCCTCCGTGCGTGAGGCGCCCTCATAGATGGCCGCCAACGCAAGCAGGCGGCGGGCCTGCAGGCCATCCTTCGTCTTCTTGGCCAGCGCACGAAGCTGAGAAGCGTCAAAGTCAGAGCGGAGTGAGATCGGCATGGCGAACCTCCCTGGCTCACCAAGTTGAATCACACCCACCTCAATCCCGGAAATCACGAACGAGTCAGACCCTCAGGGACTTGGTAATACCCGGCTGTTCAAATTCTCCAGGCCAGCTCTCCGGTCAGATGCTGCTGTAATATTTGGGCCGAACG
>KI912042.1:6955-7808 GCA_000517005.1 Microvirga lupini | reverse complement strand
CACGCCCAGTGGGCGCTTCTCCGTCTTGCCGGGCTTGGGGATGTAAACTCGCCGTACTGCCGGCGCGCGATATCCCTGACGGTGAATGGATTGGAGCATCGGCTCTATCCACTCTCCAAAGCTCTCCTTCGCCGCCGTCACCGTCTGACCATCCACCCCGGCGGCCGAGCGCTGCGGAATCCTCAACAGATTCCTCTGCACCCGGTCGCGGGTGATATGATGGGCAAGCGACGTAAAGCGGAGTTTCGGCTCACACCGAGCTTTCGCTGCTATACGTTCAAGTTCTGTTTCCATGGTCAGCTCATCTTCCCTTTGCATGAAAGGCCGTGTCTCCCGTTGAATGGAGCCCATGTTGCCCAAGAACATTTCACCTACCGCTGACCGCTTCCCCATGTGGCCGGCTCTCCCGTCCTCGGAGTACTATCAGTCAGTCTGACTTCCACCCAGTCATCAGCCCCTTCTCACCTCATCGGCTTGGCAGGTCCTACAAGCTTGCGCTTGAACCGGATGGATCTCCCTTGTTCACGTCAAATCCTTCAGTTGCATGCTGGCGGTACGAACCCCGGGAGCACCTCATACCACTCGCACTGACGCGGCATGCGATTCCGCCTTCCCCTTAGAGAGACAGGGTCGGCTACTCCGATCACGTTCGATTTCGGGGCTATATTCCCGTTCACTTCATTCCGGCCTACACCCTCCCTGTCTACGCTTCGCAACGGCCGTTACCGGACGCCACGCAAGACTCGGTTCGCGGCTGCTCGCTAGGCTTTGCCGCGGCCGCCATCTCAGACGGCAGACTTCAACGCGCTTGCAAGGCGCAACCCTCCCCAAACCGGACGTGAGTCTTTCGGTC
>KI912042.1:6016-6855 GCA_000517005.1 Microvirga lupini | reverse complement strand
TGCAGCAAGGCCCCGAGCTTGGACGAGGACGCGGCTTTCGCCGCCGCCGCTTCGGCATCGCGCCTCGTCTCGACCTCGGCCAAGTGCCGCAGCACCAGTTCGAGCCAGTCGAGCTGACGGGCGATCTCCGCCGACAGCTGAGGCGGCAGGGGCCGACCATCCCCCGTGATCAGCTGCGCCAGGCGCTGGCGACGATCCGGCCGCAGCGGCTCATAGTCGTTAATCCCCTGGGTGGCGCACAGTCCCTGGATCCGGTTGACCAGGCGAATGCGCTCCTGCAGCAGCGTGGCCCGCTCGCGGCTCGGACGACGCGCATCCTCCTCGTCCGGCGACGGCGGGCGGACCATGGAGCAGACCTTCGGCTCGCCGCGGGACCAGGCCATCAGCGCCCGCAGCAGAGCCTGGGCATCCAGGCGGTCCGTCTTGGCCCGCCGGGCACGGCGGTCGACCTGCAACGAACTCGGGTCCATGACATGGCTGCTGACGCCGTGCGCCTCGAGAAGGCGGTGCAGCCAGAACCCGTCGCGGCCGGCCTCGTAGCAGCACGACATGTGCGGGCTCACGCCGGTGCGTCGTTCCACGCGGGTTCGGATGCGGGCAAGCAGGTCGAGCACCGCCTGTCCGTCACCGGTGGGGAGCCGATGCAGCTCGATCTTCGCGGCATCGGGGGCATGCAGCGCCACCAGCCAGGAGCGGCGGCTGAGTTCGAGGGCGAGATAGATCGTGTGGGTGCTGTGCGAGAATGAAGCGTCTGCTGATGGAGAGTTGAGCATGAGCGGCCTCCAGGGTGAGGTGACCGCCTTACTTCACCAATCCGGCGGTCACTGGCCCATGCGATC
>KI912042.1:2652-5916 GCA_000517005.1 Microvirga lupini | reverse complement strand
TTCTTGTCAGCCAGCTCCTCGAACCATCCCTTGAACTGCGGGCCGGAATAGAATGGATCATTCTCGGCTGACTTGTAGATCGGCAGGGCGCCCGTCTTCTTGTTCCAGGCAATATTGCCTTCAGGACCGGCGAGTGCGGCTACCAGCTTCCAGGACAGGTCCTTGTTTTTGCTGTTCGCGAACATCGACCAGCCGGCATAGCCCAGCGTTGGGAAGGCCTTGCCAGCCGGACCCTTTGGGAAAGGCGCGACCCCGTATTCCTCCGGCTTCATGCGCTCTGCGATGGCGATCAGCGCATCAGGGTCCTGATCGAGCATGGCGCAGGTGCTGGAATAGAAGCCGGCGACGATCTCGTTGAAGCCCCAGTTGACGCTGTCCTTCGGAGCGTAACCCTTCTTGTAGAGATCGGTGAGATAGGTGAGGCCCTTCACCCAGCCCTCGTCCGCGAAGGTGGAGGTCCCGTCCTGCTTGAAGAAGGTGTTGTCACCAGCCATCGTGGCGCCGAACATCACCCAGCCGTTCAGACCGCCCGGACCGCCGCGTAGGCAATAGCCATACTTGCCGGGAATGGCCGAAACCTTCTTCGAGACCTCTTCGAACTCCGCCAGCGTCTTCGGCGGCTCCTTCACGCCTGCCTGCTCGAAGAGCTTCTTGTTGTAGAACATCGCCCGCAAGTAGAAGCCGTAGGGGATCGTGTAGGCGGTGTTCTTGACGGTGCGGCCGACCTCCAGGGCTCTGTCGTTGAGACTGGCGGTATGTGGCCATGCCTTAAGGTAAGGCTCAAGGCTCTCCAGGGCACCGTTGTTGGCATAGAGCGAAAGCCACCGATCCGGCATCTCGACAACGTCGGGCGTATCGCCGGCGGACACCATGGTGGCGAATTTCTCGAAGGCCTGGCTCCACGGCAGAGACGTAATCTCCACCTTCACGCCGGGGTTGGCCTCCTCAAAGCTCTTCACGATGCCCTTGAGCGTTTCTGTCCGCTCTGGACTGGTGATGACTTCGGTGAGCTTCAGGGTGGTTTGGGCAAGAGCACTGCCGGCAAAAGCCGTGGCAAGCGCGGTGGCGAGCAGTAGGCGTTGGATCATCGTCTTCCCTCTGTCTTTGTCGTGGCTCAAACGTGTTCGACCGCTCCAGATGAAGGCTCGTCTAGCTCATCTTCGCCTCCCTGATGGCTTGAAAGAGATCGGCGACGAGAGCGTCCTGGCCCTCAAGGCCCACGTGGAGGCGCACGACCCGTTCGGAGACGCCGAAATCGATGGCTGAGTTGGGGCCTGCCGCTTGGACCCGCACCACCTGGGCAGGCACCACGAGACTCTCATGTCCGCCCCAGCTGACGCCGAGCTTGAAGTACCGAAGCGCGTCCGCGAACCGCGCGATGTCGACACTGCCGTCGAACTCGAAGGAAAACAGGCCAGATGTGCCTTGCAGCCCGTCAGGCAACCCATTGCCGAGGCCAGGATGGTAAATCGCTACCACGTCCGAGCGCTCTGCAAGCTGGCGCGCCACATGGAGGGCCGCCGCCTCATGTGCTCTCATGCGGATCGGCAAGGTCCGCAGGCCGCGCAGCAGGAGCCATGCATCGAATGGAGACAGCTTGCCACCGAGATAGGGATAGATGCGGGAACGGATTTCGCCGATGAGCTGGCGCGAGCCCACCACCACGCCGGCAACCACGTCGCTGTGGCCTCCGATATACTTCGAGGCGGAATGGACCACCAGGTCCACTCCGAGGGTCAGCGGCTGCTGGAAGATCGGGCTCGCCCAGCTGTTATCGATGATGGAGAGCACATCGTTTTCGCGGGCGATTTGCGCGAGCCCCGCTACGTCGTGGACATGCATGAGCCAGCTCGTCGGGCTCTCCATGTAGAAGAGCCGTGCGCCGGGCACGGCGCGCCGCACGGCGTCGAGATCACGGCCGTCAACATAATCGACCGTCACGTTCATGCGCTTGAGGTACGTCTGGAAAAGACGATAGGCGTCCGGATAGACGTGTTCCACGCACACGATCCGGTCGCCGGGCTGGACGAACGCGAGGACGGCGGAGGAGATGGCCGCCATACCGCTGGCGAACCCTATCGCATCCTCGCCGCATTCCAGAGCGGCCATCTTCTCTTCGAACAGACGGACCGTGGGATTGAGGCCGCGGGTATAGGTGGGCCGCACCTTCTGCCCGCGATAGGTTTCTTCCATCTCGGCATAGGAGCTGAAGGTGAAGAGCGAGGTCTGCGCGATCGGCGGTACGACGGCCTCGTAGGCATGGTCCCCGTCATGGGCGAGGATGGCCATGGCGCGTGCCAGCGGATCGGCGGAAGTGCTCATTTGATCATGTCCTTAATATCTTCCTCCACGATGGCGAGGATCGAAAGCGTCTTGGCGCGGGCTGCATCAGGGTCCTTGGCCGCGATGGCTTCGAACAGCTCGCGGTGAAAGGGAAAGGAGCGGGCGGCGAAATCCACCCGCACGCGCGACATGCCGAACAGGGTCTGCACACTCTCCCGCATCTGCGACAGGAGCTGGTTGAAGATGGGGTTGCCGCTGGCGTCGTAGATCGAGAGATGAAAGGCCAGGTCCTCAGGACCAGCACAGCCCTTCTCGCGATGCACGGCCTCCATGATCAGGAGCTTGGATTCGATCCGCTCCAGATCGGCAGCTCCCGCCCGCATAGCCGCAAGCGCGCTGGCCTCGACCTCCAGACCACGGCGAACCTCCAGCATCTGGAGAAGTCCGTTCCGCCCGCTGTCGACTGCGAGTGGAAGGTGCATGGTCTCGGATGAAATCCGTCGCAGGAGGTAAGTGCCGCTGCCTCTGCGGCTCTCGACAACTCCGAGGGCCTGCCAGTGGCGGATGACCTCACGAATCGTGGACCGACCGACAGCTCGGCCATCAACTCACGTTCCGGGGGCAAACAATCGCCAGGCTGGAGGTCGGAATGCCCGATGTACTCGGCGACGGCCCGCATCGCACCTGACGTGCGGGCGGACGTGACGCGGCGCGTCTGCGATCCCCACTCTGATTCCACTGCGCCCAAGCCTCCAGCGCTCGACCGCATTCCCGGAAGCAAATCCTTCCCGAAATTGGTCTGACAACTTCAAAGCTGGATTAGCGCATACACGTTGTCAAGGCATGGGCAGGGCACCCTCCACCGAACAGGGTTACGGCCACACCAGAGTGAACCGGGATCCTCACGGGCCCATGGGAAAAGGGCGTCAGGCAATAGACTGATCGTGCAGCTCCTCACACCAGTCGCGATCTTCTGAATGT
>KI912042.1:856-2552 GCA_000517005.1 Microvirga lupini | reverse complement strand
CGTGATATCGGTGCCGTCGATGCGCAGGATTTCGCTGGCGCCATCAGCCAGATTGGTCACCGTCAGGGTCATTCCGGTGATGGTCTGGCCGGACTCGACGGCACTGATGCTGACGCCGCTGAACAGGTCCACCGCGCTGCCGTTCTCGGTAAAGGTCGGCGTACCGCCGGTGGCGCTCACGGTGGGGGCATCGTTGACGCCGGTAACGCTCACCGTGACGACGGACAGGTTGCTGGTGCCGCCGTCGCCGTCGTTGACGCTGACCTGGATGCCTCGGTTGGCAGTCAACGGGTCCGTTGTGCTGGTGTTGTTGTAAGTCAGGTTGCACAGGATCGCCCGCACCGCCTCCGGGGTCGCCTGGGCGTTCAGGCTGATCACCATGTTGGTACTACCCGTGCCGCCCGTGAGGGTGCCGACCTGCACGCCGCCGTACAGCACGGCACTGCCGCTCAGCCCGACCTGACCCGCTCCGGTGCCTTCGTTCCGGACGGACAGAATGTCCTGGCTGGCGACTCGGTTGGTGATGATGGCAACGGTGATATTGCCACCATTGAAATCAGCCGAATCGCTATCGACCAAGGTTGCGTTGCTGCCGGCGTCCAGCAGCACGGCGCCGCCCTCCTCGATGAAGGAAACGCTGTCGCCGTTGAGGTTGCTGACTACCGGGGCGACGTTGGGTAGGACGGCGGGGGAGACGTTGATGTCGTCGATCCACAATTGAATATCGGACGAACCGTCCTGCTGAACGATGCGGAATGCATCGATGTACTGCCACTCTGTATCGCTGAAGGTCACGGTAAGCACGCTGCCATCTTGCGACAGGACGAAGTTCTGGGTAGCAACCTGACTGCCGTCACGGTACCCGACCACCTGCAGGTTTGGCGCCATCAAGCCGGGGTTGGACACCGCGAGCGAATCCAGCTTGAATTCGCTGCCGTCGGTGGCGGCAAATTGCAGGAACTTGACGATACCGAATTCGCCATTGGCGGACAGAGCCTTGTCGCCGCCGCCAGCGATGATCGGAGAGTCGAACGCGTCAGCGGAAACATCGAGGAATGAATTGCCGGTGACGTTCGATCCCGAGGCGTTCAACAAACTGACGGTCCAGCCATCGAACACCCGAGGGCTGCCACCGAGGCTGTAGTTATCGTTGCCATCACCGTCACCAATAAAGTCGACGTTGTCGAAGTTCAGACTCCAAACCATAGGCGTGCCCCCTTGTACGTCCCGGCGGGTTTTATTGCGTCAGCTTCAACCCCTGCTGGTATGGCAGGGATTGTTGCATGGCCGCGTGCATTCAATGGAAAAGCAGGGCTACTGCGAGAGCTAGCGTCGGCACAACCGATTGGCGAAGCGCCTGAAGAGGTCTCGGGGCCGACTGGAGGGCGTTTGTTGGGGCGAGGCCCGCGCTCAATCCAGCGGAAGCGGGTCGAATTCGCAAATGCCCCTCCAAATACCAGGTTATCGGATCTTCGTAGCTCAACGTTCCTACAAGGAATTGCACGCTTTACAATAGAAAATCGTCCTATACTTTACGCAAATAGAGGCAACTTGATTACATGCTCTGTTGCCACTGCAGATTTCATGCGTCTTGCGGCAGGGCTCATTGGCCACTTGCGGATCAGCAGCCGTTCGAGCATCGGACGTGTAGACTGGAACCCGATTTTAGGGTTGATCCGATGCTCCTTTTCTAGAG
>KI912042.1:483-756 GCA_000517005.1 Microvirga lupini | reverse complement strand
TAGGCTGGCGCATCGTTGATTGCGACCCGAAGGGCGACGCCAGTGACAAACCGGGTCCACTTTTCGCTGACGTGGCCCCTTGGGTCCGCGCGATGCGCAAGACGGCTACCCCTACGCCTCAAGACCCGACCGAGAAGGCTCGCCTGTCCTGGAATGTCTCATCTGGGTCAAACTGAGACGAAGAGCCAGGTAGCCTGAATGTCCGCTCATCGTCCCTATTCGAACGTTGTTTCTCGTCGAGCGCATCCTTGCCCGCGCTAATCTGTGGAAGGA
>KI912042.1:0-383 GCA_000517005.1 Microvirga lupini | reverse complement strand
GTGCCAGAACGAGACATTCCAGACACACAGACGAGCTGTCCCTCTCCGGTCCGACTTCGACGTCCATCGTCTATCTGCCCTGACGCAGGCAGCAAAGGCGGAAACATTCTGCCTGTGATCTCGCTCACAGATCCTGGATGAAGCGCGTCGTAAGCTCCTCACTTGTAGAAGAGGAGCCTCCCATGAATGCTGGTATCACGACATTGACCCGAGTTGCCGTCGCGCTCTCCGCCTGTCTGGTTTTTGTTGCCACACACGACGGAGCCGCAGCACGTGACCGCAGCTACGAGGGCGGCGGCTTCGTGGTTCGCGATCATCGCATGCCACCCGTGGTCCGCGATCATCGCGCGCCCGTGATCATCCGAGATCATCGGACACAACCC
>KI912041.1:7243-8641 GCA_000517005.1 Microvirga lupini | reverse complement strand
AAGCTGCTTCGTCACGCCGATCTATTAACGCGGTCACCAACCCGATCTTTCTCGCAGAGAATGTATCAGGCGTCGGGATGCTCCTCGACAAGGATTCGGATCAGATTGAGTAGTTCCTGCTGTTCCGGGCCTACGCCGCGACTGAGAAAGGCCGCGATATCCTCATGTTCCACCTGTCCTCCAGACGCCACATTGGCTTCGTGACGGATGAACACAGTACCTGATGGGTCCGCAATCAAGTACCAGCGGTCACCACTTGAGCTTTCGTAGAGCTTACGTGCCTTCTTCATGCGGTCTCCTGTCGGATCGACGTGACACCTCCACCGTAACGCATCTCGATAGATGGCAGAATGGGCCCTCTGCGTAACCGAGCAATTGTATATGAGAACCTGAGCCGCATCTTCCATAGGGTCCGGGAAGAGCCGGTTATCGCAGATTAACCGAGCTCCATCAATCTGGCGGGTCCCGCCGTAGTCCCATGGACCGAGAATGCAAGGTTGCGGTCAAATAGTCAGGATAGGTTCACCGAATTGCAGAGCTTGTCATGCTAAGCGCATCAGCCAAGGTCCTCAGATAGGTTCAAACATCTCGGAACGGCGCTCGCAGCCTTGGCGTTACAACTGGTGCAGGTTGCCGACACCTGCTCTGAGTGTCCTGGAGGGCTCGTATGGCGAAAGCATCCGGTATCAGCAACCAACTCACGCCTGATGGAGCGGAGCCTAAGCCTGCGGAGTGTCCCCCGGACAGCATGCTGCCAGAGAACTCGCAGGAGAACCTCGATGCAAGGCTCGACCATGCCATCGAGGAGACCTTCCCGACGAGCGATCCGGTTTCCGTGACCATTACCAAAGGCGCAGGAATCGACGCTCATGGTCAAGAGGCGTCTCCCGCAACAGGCGTGAACCAGAACACCAGTTTGGGGCAAGACGCCGCCGAGCACCTTCTTGATCAGGTACGGGAGGCGCTCAACGATGTGGCCGGGGGTGCCTCCGTGGCTGCCGGGGCTATGTATAGCCAGGGCGAGCCCTACGCGCGGCACCTCGGCGAACAGTATCCCGAAGCTCAGCATTATGCTCGGGAGGCTCAGAGGCTTGTCACCCGTCCTACGACCGGGAACCCACTTCTCTCGCTCTTCGTCGCTGGAGCCATTGGCTATGCGCTGGCTTGGATGATCCATGGCGAGAGGCGAAGCCAGGACAGGCACGTGCCGAATTATGCCAGAACCAGACGCGACTATGCTTCACAGGGCGACACCCACCACGAATGATGATGTGCGCACCAGCGCACACGGAGGAGTCGAGGTTACCCAAACACTTTTGAAAGGAGAAAGCGATGGCACAAACTGATACGGCAACTCGCACCGATGCATCGGGAGAGATGACCGGCAAGCCCTTAATC
>KI912041.1:6999-7143 GCA_000517005.1 Microvirga lupini | reverse complement strand
CCGACGACCCTGAAGCCTCGCCTCTCGACAGTATCGTTGCACTGGCCCGTCAGATCGCTGATGAGTGCCCCTCCTGTGCCAGCCGAGCGTCCGAGATTATCATGTGGGCGAGCGAGATCAGAGAGCGGCGACCGAGCCGAGAGG
>KI912041.1:6621-6899 GCA_000517005.1 Microvirga lupini | reverse complement strand
ATGCGGTGATGTCGTTTGGCGGCTTCCTCGGGATGGGCGAGGACGAGCACACCATCCCCTGGGGCAAACTGACCTATGACACCAACCTGGGCGGCTACCGCACGGACATCACCGAAGAGCAGCTACGCGGGGCACCGACCTTCTACCGGGATCGCGATGATTACGACTGGTCAGATCGGGAGCGCGAGCGCGAACTGCACGACTACTGGCGAACCCCGTACTACTGGCCGATCTGAGGTCACAGGTCCAGTCTTCGGAATAGGCAGCAAACACGAGCT
>KI912041.1:2984-6521 GCA_000517005.1 Microvirga lupini | reverse complement strand
AGTGCAACTCGCTCCGACACTGTCTGTCAAATCAAGTTCAGGATTCTACACATCATGTACTGGAAGACTCCGGTCCGTACGTGGGTTTACCACGCGGATGAGGATTATGTTGCAGTCGTACAGAGCCTCCTGTCCTCGCATCCAGGCGGGCCAGACACGTGGCTCTTTGCCTACTGATCGCTGATCTGGAACCTGAGATTGAGCATGTTGAGATTAGAAAGGGCACAGCGCGGGGCTGGCATCACTCCTTCTGCTTCAGGACTATGCGGTTCCGAGGCACCAGAGAGCAATCCGGATTGATGATGTCGCTCGACCGAGGCAGCCAGTGCCAGGGCGGCGCTTGTCACTGTAACCCGAGCAGGTCGCAATAAGCTTTGCCTCAGTGATCTTAGGCCAGACCTCCAGCCGCAGCTTTCCATGCGGCCATGGCGGCTCGAAGTCTTGGCTCCCAATCCCCCGAGCAGCAGGTCCACTAACGTCTTCTTAGCCCTCTCTATGTAGGCAAAGGAAGTGCTGAGAAAGGCGAGAGATGGCACTGCGGTGGAAGCCAACATTTCCTGACGACAATGACCCTGATGATGTGGTGGGCAGCTTGCACCTTCACGTCTTTGCACGGGTGTATCGTATTCATAGCGGCACCGACCAGGGCCGCTTCCGCTGGTATCTCAAGGATGTTCCGGCATCGGCCGGGGTGCAACTCCAGGGCATTGAGGATACCCAAAGGAAGGCTCAAAACACCGCCAATCTCCACTTCCAGCATTGGCTCAGACGGGCTGGGCTTATGGAGTCACCTTCGAGGGCCAAAAAGCAGCTCACCCTACCGTTTCACCTGAACCCCCAAACCGAAGACGCTAAACGGCTTCGAAAGGTGAAGCCTGCCGCCGTACGGACCGGGCCACGAAGGCCATCCATTCCAGGCCGTTCGGGCTAAGCTGGATCTGATAGCTGCAGCGCTCCTGGATCTCGACTCCTGTGGTCGCACGGGCTTCAGTATTCAAAGGGGCATCGATGCACCTGGCGCATGGCAGCTTGGCCTTTGTTGGAGTGACAGGGGCCAAAAGAGATTACCATTTCGAGCGAGACGCGAGGCTTCCTCTCCTTTGTGCCGATCCCTCTGGAAGTTGAGACTTCCCACCTCAGGGCTGCTGTATTTAACAGCGGCCCTTTTCGTTGCTAGGTCATGGGTACCCCTCCTGAGAGTAAGTGTTCGTTAAGCATGCAGAACTACTCAGGTCTGACCGAAGGCCGCCGAGTTGCCCCCTATGCCAGCGGCTGAAGGGCTCCAGGGCTCCAAACTTCGGTCGCTGCCTCCCAACAATGGCCGTTTTCGAACTTGCAGGCTCGTCTTCGGAGTCCCTTGGATGCCTCCGGATCTTGAGATTGACGATCCGTCCGCGGCCGAGTTGCTCGGCAAGTGCGCAGCCTTCAACCGCTTTTGCGGAACGGAAACTATGAAATCGCGGGACTGCCTGGGTTGCTTCAGAGGTCCGCGTAACCCTCTGCCGCTGGGCCGTGGCCCAAATCTCCAAAGCCTGGCCTGCCTGGGCCTTATTGGGAAAGATCTCGACCTGCTCTCGACCCTTGGAACCGACTGGCCCCAGTGCGGACCAGCCCGATTGCGCCGAACAGGTCACGCTCGATCATCAAGAAACCGGATCATGGATCCGATTATTGGAATCGTTACAAAGTACTGAATTTGTTGAAGCTTTTACCCTATTCCTTTAGGTCTGCAATGGCAGATGATGGGTCGGGAATAGGCAATGGACGGAATGGGGCTCGATCAGTCGACCTTGGTTCAGACGCACCTTTTTTCGAGGCGCGTGACGCTTTCGGCTGGAACGGTGCAGCATGTGGCCGGTCAACACATCGCAGGGTCGATGAAACGAGGCCTCAAGGTCGCCGTTCTGCTGGATGGCCACCAATCCTACAGTCTGGACGATCGATCAGCCCTCACGCTTACCGGTCCGGTACTCTTCGTGGCAACCTGCCGCAACGACCATTTTCAAACACGGACCTGCTTGAAAGAAGGAACCCTGCAGTCTGTCGTCGTGCAGTTTGATGAAGGTTTTGCTGAATCCGAACTTGGAGCCAACTTCGCAGGCCTGATGGAACAGGAAGGTGACGGACAGCCCGGTCTCTGGGTTCGCCCAGTCGATGCGCATCTTCAAGCGCTCGCACTGCAAGTCATTGATTCTCGCATCACTGGCAGCATGCGAAGTGTATATCTTGGCGGAAAGGCGCTGGAACTGGCAGCAATTGCGGTCGACCAGATCACCAATGAACGTCCAGCCCGGCGCACGCGGCTTACCTCGCAAATGATCGAGCAGATTCATGCTGCCCGCGGTCTACTGGTTGCCTCGCCTCAGCAACCTCCGAGTCTCAATGAGCTAGCAAGGAAGACCGGCTTGAATCCGACCAAGCTGACCCTCGGCTTCCGTCGCATATTCGGCACGAGCGTATTCGATTACCTGAAGGAGCATCGTCTTCAGGAAGCATATCACCTCATTCATAGCGGTGAGAAAAGTGTCGCTGAGGCAGCGTACCTTGTTGGATACAACCCAGCGCATTTCTCGGGTCTCTTTCGAAAGCGCTTCGGTGTTCTTCCGAGTTCCCTGCGCTGGACATCCCCTGTGCTACCTTCACACAAGCCGGGCGAAAGCAGCTAGTCCAGGTTAGATTCGCTCAAAACTGATTCAAAAGAGAAAGTGCGAGCAGATAAAGTCGCCGCTCTTGAGGGGCTTAGGTTCATGGTTCAGAAGAGCGCAAAAGCGCATCTTGCGCTCATCGAGCGGAAATTCGGGGCAATGCACGAGCTCATCTCCAAGAACCAGCAGTCCAGAAGGCGCAGTGGCCAAAGCCGTCTCTGGCGACATGCCCCGCTTGCAGCGGTTGCACTCACCACGCTTGCAATCTCGGGCATGGCACGTGCTCAGACCCAGAATTCTTCCGAGATCCAGCTCGACGCCATTGAGGTTGTAGGTGCTGCGGAGCAGGCGAGCGGACCCGTTGACGGCTATATCGCGCGGCGCAGCGATACCGCCACCAAGACTGACACTCCGCTGATCGAAACGCCGCAATCCGTGACAGTGGTGACGCGCGACCAGATCGCTGATCAAGGGGCACAGAGCGTCGGACAGGCGCTGCGCTATACGGCGAACGTTCTCCCGGAGACCCGCTAATCCTCCGGTCGGTACGACAGTATCTTCATTCGTGGCTTTGGCGGCAGCGGCACGAATGCCGGCTTCGTCAACTTCCTCGACGGACTGCGTCTGCAACGTGGGGTCAATTTCCTTGTTCTCGCCATCGAGCCATATGGGTTGGAACGGATTGAGGTGCTGCGCGGTCCGGCTGCCGTGATCTTTGGCCAAGTTAAGCCGGGCGGCATCGTCAACATGGTTAGCAAGCGTCCTACCGACGAGGCCTTCGGTGAGGTGCAACTTCAGACGGGAAGCTATCGGCGTGGGCAATTCGCGTTCGACATCGGCGGACCCGTGACCCCCGACAAGACAATCCTGTACCGACTAAAGCGCTTTCGGG
>KI912041.1:1990-2884 GCA_000517005.1 Microvirga lupini | reverse complement strand
AGGACTGACGTCGGCATCTTGTGACAGCTTCTTGCCGAAGGCCGTCACGAGCGGCTTGAGGTGATAGCTGTCCTGCGGCATCGCACCGACAGGCCAGCCGGCCTTTTCGACCGCCTCCGCCGTGACGGGACCGATGGCGGCGATCACGATCTGCCGCATGGCGGCGTCGAGTTCCGCTTGCCTGCCGAACTTTCGCGCGACCTCCTGCAGCCGCCGCACCTGCGCCGTGCTGGTGAAGGCGATCAGGTCGATGGTGCCGGAGGCGAGCTCCCGGATGAAGCTGACGACCTGTTCGTCTTCTTCATCCGAGGCATAGCGATAGCTCAGAATGGGATCGACCTGTGCCCCTGCCGCTTCGAGAAAGCTCGGCAAGGCCTCCTCGCCGCCCGGATAGAGCAGAACGCCGATGCGCCTGCCCTCGATGTGAAGATTGGACAGGGTCTTGATCAATCCGGCTGTCGTCGGCTCTTCCGCCATCACGTCCGGCACGAGGCCGATGCCGCGCAGGACCTTGGCCGGCTTGGGGCCGCGCGCGACCTTGAAGGCTTTGCTCAGGGCAGAGATCACCTCCGCTTCAATGCCTCTCCGGCGCGCGAAACCCAGAAGGCGCGACAAGCCTTCTCCGGTGTAGAGCACCACGATGTCGTGCTCGCCGTGAACGAGCCGGTCGAGCCAGGCGTCGACCGGGGCGGCATCCTCCACGTCGTGGATCGACACCAGCGGGCAGCGAACGGCAACGGCGCCATGCCGTTCGAGCATGCGCGTGAACAGATCGAGTTCCCGGCTCTCCGGCACGGCGATGCGGCGGCCTTCCAGCATGATCAAGCCGTCGCGTCGAGCATGAGAGGATGGCCAAGCCCCGGATCGTCCGCTCTCAAGGCGCGCTTGAACACG
>KI912041.1:1218-1890 GCA_000517005.1 Microvirga lupini | reverse complement strand
CCTAATGATCTTCACGGGATTCCGGTAACGGAGAGACCTGCATGGCGGAAGAAGCGGACGATCATTTCGGGGCGGCGCTTCAGCCGGCCGAACTCGCGGCGGGCGAGGCGATGCAGGTCGTCGACTGAGCCGGGCAGAGCGTTCGCCATCGCGTGCTTGACGAGCGCATTGCACTGCTCTTCCGGATTCAACTCGGGGGCATACGCCGGCAGATAGGCCACCGCATAGTCTCGTGCGTGCGCTGAGACGAAGTCCATTGTTGCCCGTGAGCGGTGCGCGTTGAGCCGGTCCCAGACCACCAGCAGCGGCCTGCCGATCTTGCGGTGGACATAGCGCAGGGCCTGGATGACACAGCGGCTGGAGATAGGAGTGCGGAAATGGCGGGCATACAGCCGCCCGTCGGGCGTGATCGCCACCACGCTCGACACCTCGCGTCGCTTGCTCACCCGCCGCAACACCGGGGTCAGCCCGCGCCGCGCCCAGGTCGTACCCGGCCGGATCCGGAAGCTGTGGCCCGTCTCGTCCCAGAGGACGAGGGTCCGCTGCTCCCGGCGCGCCTTTTTTCAACGCTACCCAGTCCCGCTTGGGCCAGACCGCGATCATGAGTTCGTCGCGCTCCTTGGCCCGTGTGGCGGGACGCTGCACGCTGAAGCCATGCGCCTTGAGAGGCCG
>KI912041.1:0-1118 GCA_000517005.1 Microvirga lupini | reverse complement strand
GAGGGCCTCCAGGAGATCAAGCATGCAATCGCAAGCCATGTTGTTGAGTTCTCTCCACTCGATCAAACACCGCAGATTGTCTGGAGGGGTGATGGGGTAGGTATTTCAGCACCACCCGACTTCCGAGTCATGACGGTGCTCGACGTGCAGGAGGTATCGCCGCATATGCGTCGCATCACGTTCCGTGGCGAGAATCTGTCTCGGTTCGACAGACTCGACGCATTGCACGTCAGGTTGTTCATCCCACCAGCCGGCTTAGGCGAGCCGGTTTGGCCGACTGTTGGCCCGGACGGGCTTCTGCACCTGCCACCGGAGCAGGAGAGGCCCGCCATTCGCAAGTATACGATCAGGGCGATCGATGTCGTTGCTGGCACGATCGATATCGATTTCGTGCTGCGCGATGACGCCAGGCCCGGGGCGAAGTTTGCTGCAAGCGCACGGCCAGGCGATCGCATCGGCATGGCCGGGCCAGGCGGTCGCGGCCTCCAGACGGCTGAATGGTATGCCTTCCTGGCCGACGAGACGGCGCTGCCTGCTCTCGGCCGGATGCTTGAGAACCTGCCGCCGACAGCCGTCGGGGTCGCTGTCGTGGAAGTTGCTGGTGCGGAAGAAGAGCAGAACCTCCTCAAGCCGGAAGGTGTCGAGATCCGCTGGCTTCATCGCCACGGGGCGGAGCCAGGCACGACAACTCTGCTCCCGGATGCATTTGAAGTGATCGAGTGGCCGCGCGATGACATCAGCATTTATCTTTGGGCGGCGATGGAGCATTCGGCATTCAAGTCCGTTCGGGCCGCCGCTCGGAAGCGGCTGCGGTCTCAGCGAGACAGCCATCTTATCGTGAGCTATTGGCGTCGTGGAGCCAACGAAGAGCAGCACGCTCGTGAGTAAAGCAGCGAGTGAGCGAAACTCGACCTATTAACCCTGTGCATCCTCAAGGGTCTGTTACATACTTAAAGTATAGACATTTTTCAGCGGCACTTTCGGTTGTGGCGGCAGCGCTAAGCCGTGGATTCTACTGTAGTCGTTCAGCCTGAGCCTGCCAGTATAGACAAGTAGAATCTGAGCTTGCGACAGGCCTTATCAATAGCCTTGTTTAGGCATACGGTGAGCTAATCGGG
>KI912040.1:20373-20476 GCA_000517005.1 Microvirga lupini | reverse complement strand
GGAGCAATCCGGGTGACGAGATCATCCAGCTGATCGGCCCAGCGGTGGGCCTCGCTTGCGTGCGTCATGGCGCGACACCTCCGTGTCTAAGACAACGCGCAAA
>KI912040.1:19903-20273 GCA_000517005.1 Microvirga lupini | reverse complement strand
CCGGACCTTCCCGGATCAGTTCGCCGATTTGAGTCTATGCTCCATAACGTCCCGTTTCGCGAAATCGCCTTCCCAGTACATCTCGATGCAACCTCTGCTAAAAGGCTCATGAGGAATTGCATCCGCCTTGTTCAAGAAACCTGAGGTAGGTTGAGGATGACTGACAATGTTCTCAATGATGCGGCGGTAGCACAGGCGTGGGATCAGAATGCCGAGCAATGGACGCAGGACGTCCGAGCCGGCTTCGATCTGTACCGGGAACTGTATACTTTTCCGGCGTTTCTGGACTTCATTCCGTCAATCGCAGGCAAGAAAGTCATCGACCTGGGGTGCGGAGAAGGCACCAACACCCGGCAGTTCGCTCGGCTCG
>KI912040.1:19641-19803 GCA_000517005.1 Microvirga lupini | reverse complement strand
AACGGGTCGGTCCGCATGATGGCGTATAGCCGATTGCGCTTCTTCAGGCATCATCCCTTCGTGCTAGGAACTCCATCCTGAAAGCATGAGGGTTGGGCAATGTTCGGAAAGGCTGCTGAGAAGGCTCAAAAGGTGAAGGATCCGAGTTCGCCCCATAAGCCG
>KI912040.1:17419-19541 GCA_000517005.1 Microvirga lupini | reverse complement strand
CGGGCACCACGGGGTCCGATTACCTCGACGGTGGGCTCGGGAACGATCGCCTCACGGCGGCGGCCACGGACGACATCCTCGACGGCGGCGCCGGGGCCGACACGTTGAACGGCGGGGCCGGCAACGACACCCTCATCGGAGGCGCTGGAGCCGATTCCCTTGTCGGCAGTGACGGCATCGACACGGCCGACTACTCCGCCTCGTCGGCTGCGGTGTTCATCACGCTTCCCAGCAACCCGAGCATGACCGCACGGGGCAGCGGCGGCGACGCGACCGGGGATGTTCTCTCGGGCATCGAGAACGTCACGGGATCCGCCCACAAGGACACCCTCACCGGCAACGGGCTGGCCAACCGCCTCGTTGGCGGGCTGGGCGACGACGTCGTGCGCGGCATGGATGGGAACGACGAGCTTTACGGCGATGGAGACGGAGGTGATTCGCCCGTCGGCGGCAACGACATCGTCGACGGTGGCAACGGCGACGACACGCTCCATGGCGGGGGTGGCAATGACACGCTGCTCGGCAGCTTCGGCAACGATCGCCTCTTCGGTGGAGCCGGGGACGACATGCTCAACGGCGGGAATGAGGATGACCTCCTGGACGGCGGCAGCGGCAGCGACCAGCTTTTCGGCGGGATCGGGAACGACACGCTTATCGGCGGCGACGGCCATGACACCCTCAACGGAGCAGGCGGCAACGACAGCCTCGACGGCGGCGAGGGCAACGACGACCTCAACAGCGGCGACGGTGACGACACCGTGATTGGCGGCACCGGCGACGACACGATTGCCGCCGGATCGGGCAATGACAGCGTGGACGGCGGCGAGGGGGACGACACCCTGAACGGCGGCTCGGGGGCCGACACCATCAACGGCGGGCCGGGAACGACACGGTCGACTACACGGGCGGCGGCGCGGTCGGGATCGACCTCGGCAACGGTGCGGTCAGCGGCGCGGCCGCCGGCGACGTGCTGAGCGGCATCGAGAACGTGATCGGAAGCGGATCTGACGACATCATTTTCGGGGATTCGGCCAACAACGTGCTCACCGGAGGGGGCGGTGCGGACCGCCTGGTCGGCCAAGGCGGATTCGACACCGCGGACTACTCGGGGTCAGGCACGGGCGTGATGATCCAGTTGAACGCCACGGCCGAGAACCCGACCGCAGCCGGAACCGGCGTTGGAGGGGATGCGGAAGGAGACCAGTTGCAGCTCATCGAGCGCGTGGTGGGATCGGCCTTCGCCGATACCCTTCTCGGAAGCGGGTTGGACGATGTCCTCGTCGGTGGCGCCGGGGCCGACGTCCTCACCGGCAATGGCGGGCGCGACACGGCGGAGTACTCCGCCTCGTCGGCGGGTGTCAGTATCATCCTGGACGTGGCGGGAACAGCCGTCGGCACCGGAGGCGATGCAAGCGGTGACCAACTGACCGGGATCGAGAGCCTGATCGGTTCGGGCTTCGGCGACACGTTGGGCGGCAGTGCCGACGGGAACCGTCTCGACGGCGGCGTCGGCAACGATCTCCTGCTCGGCAGCCAGGGGGGCGACACCCTCATCGGCGGGGATGGCATCGATACGGTCGACTATTCCGGGTTCACGGAAGGCATCTCCGTACGGGCGACGACGACGGCGGAGACGCTGGCGCGGCTCAATGGCTCCACCGTCGTCGACATCATCAGCGGCATCGAGAACGTGACTGGCACGGGTTTCGCCGACGTCCTGTACGGGACCGAGGTCGGGAACCGACTGGACGGCGGGGGCGGCAACGATCTCTTCCAGGCGGGGCAGGCGCGGACCTCATCGGTGGGGACGGGTTGATACCGCGAGCTATGCCCAGTCCGCGGCAGCGGTTGCCGTCGACCTGAGCCTCTCCGGGCCCAGGCCGGAGGAGATGCCGCGGGCGATGTGCTCAGCACGATCGAGAGCCTGATCGGATCGGCGTACGGCGACCTTCTCATCGGCAACGACGGCAACAACCAGCTCGACGGGGGAGAGGGCAACGACGTCCTCAGGGGCGGCGCGGGCGCCGACACCATGTTCGGCGGCAACGGCATCGACACGGTCGACTACTCGACGTCCACGGGCGCCGTCGGCGTGGGGCTCGCGAACACCTTCACGCCGACC
>KI912040.1:16627-17319 GCA_000517005.1 Microvirga lupini | reverse complement strand
TCGATCACCGGATCGCCCGGTCGTGGGGCCTCGGGATTCCGGTCCCGAGGCCTTTTCTACTTGAAGGACTCGACCCAACGGGCCGCAGGCATCGGAGTGGCTCGTGCCGGATTCCTGTCCCGCTGGGAGGGCGAGGGGACTGGCACGATCAGCCTGCGTCTCACCGGAAGGTCGCGAACCCTGACGCCGGCGGGAGCCCCGACAGGACCGCGCACCTTGAACGCAGAAGGACTCGCCGGACCTATGGCAGGTGCGGGTGGATGGGCGGTCTGCATACGCCTTTCGGTGGATGGGCGTAGCCCGCAACCGTGGGCATACGCCTGAGGATGGCTAACCTCATATCGCCGTAGGTGGGCGCCGAGGCCGGCCCCTAAGATGCCCCAGAATTTTTTCTTGCATGCCGCAAAGGCGATGAGGGAAGCGAGCTATGGCAAAGAAAGTCAAAGTGGTGAGCAAGTCGTCCGGCGCCAAGGCCAGCGATGCGGCGGTTGTCCCGAACCCGGCCCCGGTCACGGATGAATCCTTGGCCGTGCCGGCCCAGCGCCAGTCCTCCGCCATGGCGGCGCAACTCGCGGCCGAGCCGACCTACCAGGACGTCGTCCTGAGCGATGCCGCCAACACCCATCAGGTCACGGCGGACGGATCGTTCAGGGTGCGGGGGAACGGGGGCAACGACACCATCACGGTCGCGG
>KI912040.1:5227-16527 GCA_000517005.1 Microvirga lupini | reverse complement strand
ACCGAAAACGCTGGCGAGGATGTACGAAATCATCGTCCCTTCTGGCACCCGCACGGAGAATGGTGATGGAAATGGTGAGGAACGATGGACGGATACCGAGCTTAGGATCAAGGTCGACCGCCTTGCCGACCAGCATCAGAGCCTCCAGAGGGAACTCGCGGAGATGCGGCCGGAACTGTCGAAGATCGCGAGAGAGCTGCGGCTGCGGATGAGTCGAGCTTCAGGAAAATATCCGCGGGGTCATGATTGTTGATTGCTATGATGCCATGGCCCGATGTGGTTGGAATGGCCTTGGCAGGTTCGCTCACGCTGACCTCCTTTTGGCCTGCCCCGAGTGGGTGATCCGTGTGTGCCAGCTCTCAAGGCGTCCCAGACCGATCAGCTCACGGGGTTGCCGAACCGCCGCCATATCCTAGGACCGCTCGACGAGACGCTCGCTGCCAACGAGGATTCGGGATCCGGCTTGTGCGTTGCCGTGATCGACATCGACCACTTCAGGGCCATCAACGATGCCCATGGGCACGAGGCGGGCGGTGCCGTTCTTGAGCATTTCGCGCGCTCCTGCCGGGAGAAGGTGCGGGCCCAGGACCCCTTGGGCCAGACCGGCGGGGAGGAGTTCTTGCTGCTGTTGCCGGAGGTTCGGCTCGACGACGCAGTGCGCATTATCGATCGCATCCGGGACGGCTTTCCTGCGGCGGTGTTGAGGCACAGCGGCCTCGAACTGCCTTGCACCTTCAGTGCCGGAGTGACCGAGGCTCTGCCGGACGACGACCGCAGCTCCATCCTCCCCGTCGCGCCGACCGGGCTCTGCACACCGCCAAGGAGGAGGGGAGGAACCGCACCAGGATTGGCTCCGAAGAACCACGCAGAGGACGGCGATCACCTCATAGCATGCATTCGACCAGTGTCGTTGATCAATGCACTGCCCCGATCGACGAGGTCGAAGATCCGGTACTCCGGATGGAAGGTGCGAGATGCCGAGCTTGAAAAGATTTGGGCTGCCGACTTCATCCAATCGCGCCATGGTAGGAAGGTCGGTTCATGGCACTAGGCAGACCCTATCAGAAGGTCCGTGTTCGGGCCGAAAGCAGAAGTTCATGCTTGAGTCAGACTATTGTGCAATTCGAGTCAAATTTTTCCGCATCTGAGTCAAGCTTATAGGTGTACGGACAATGTGCGCTGAGGAGCTCACCAGATCCTGATCGGCCCGCTGTCGACATGGCAGAAATTGCTGTACCGCCCGCAACCTCCGTACTTGAGACTTTGGACATAATCGGCCACCCGGCTGGCTGAAATGCCGTCAAGAACAATGTCGCAGGCCTGACTGTGAAGGTGGTAGGAGTTGGGAGCGGATCCTTCGGCGCGAAGGAGGTCATTCGTTTTGACAGTGCGATAGCCGGAGTTGATCACCAGTGGCCTTTCAAACCCTGAACCGCGCTGAATTGCCCATAGCAGATGAAGCAATCGAGGATCCATCGGCATGACCTGATTTTCCCGCCAGTCGCGCAGGATATAGCAGATGCGGTCGTAGCCATAGCGGTCGTACACGCCCTGGCGCCAGAAGACAGCGACGAGTTCCTCGCTTGTGTTTGGATTCCGGAGCCAAAGTCCACGATCCGCTGGAAGACCACTTTCCGTTGCGACTGAAGAGCTGTCCATCTTCCGTAGCTCAGAAGGCGGGAAACCAGTGGAGATATCTGGAGCTGCTCCGATCGAACGTGTCGGAAGAGCAGCTCCTAGGACTAACGATGCGAGTCCTGTCAGGATGGCTCGACGGGTAGGCACGGGGTGGGAATCTTTGAGCACAGTTATCGGCGCCATCAGTTTGCTTATATCGACTACGCTATGCGATGGAACCGAGACAAGTGTCGAAGAGTGATGTCCAAAGCATCGTCAAAGTGTGAGCTTCCTGCGAGGGTATGTTCATAGGGTATGTCAGCCACTTGCCAGCCAATGCCCTTGAGCTGAGCGATCTCCGCCTGTTCATCGAGTGGATGCTTGATGCCGGTGGTGTAAACGGCACCAACGTAGGTGCCTCGTTCATCCTTAACACATAGTACGTCGTTGTAGAGGTCAGTCTGATAGCGATTGAGCCGGAGAACTCGCGTGAACTCAGTGTGAATCGCCTGCGGCTCAACGGCAGGAAAGCCTCTCTCGGCAAGCCACAGATAATAATGCATTACCTCCACTCCAGGCGTTCTAATGCTACGCATATCGGCTGATCGGAAGGAAGCAAAAAGGCTTGTTCTGAACCTCGATCGCGAAATTATGACATTGAACCTCTTGTCGCCTCCAGGTTGATTCAGAGATCCAAAGTTTGCGGATAAATGCCCCTGTGCGTCCTTAGCGTAGGTGAGGGAGAGGAGAACAGCATCGCGTTCATCGCCTTGGACATGCTCAGCGCTACGTATGAAGAATTCCTCTCCTTGTTTGCTATTGAGGAGGTCTGGCGAAATGCCGGACTCGGAGAAGACAGCTTCGACCTTGGCCTCGATGAGATCGCGTTGGCTGTCGTTCATCGCGATGACACCTAGGGAAAACCGTGGGTTCTTCTGGGCGTGCCGGAGGACCTCTTGAGCAACGGCTTCGGCCTCTCGCTCGTTCGTGTTGGTTTGACCGCGGTCGTACACGCCATCCTCAATGTAGTGGAGTGCGACGCCGATCTTTGCGGTCGGAAATGGTGAAGGTATCTGGGAAAGCCGACTCTGATAGAATCGTTTGTTGGATACGTAAATCAAGGCTGGATGAAGTGAACGGTAGTGGCGCTCGAGCATCGTGCTCGGCATGTCCGACTGGGCAGCCGCTTCAAGGAGACTGGCAGGCCGCTGGTTCGTATGAACGGAGTCCAAGCTCTTTTGAAAGGTGAGACTAGGGCCCATTTGCTGGGAGTCTCCGCAGACGATGAGCTGGTTGCTGGCTGCGATCGCAGCCGCGACCGCCGCGAGGTGCATCTGAGATGCCTCGTCCACGATTAGGAGATCAAAGCGCCATTCAGGCGGGACGTGGAGCGCGAAGGCGGCTGGCGATGTCATTATGACAGGGTGACTCCGCAGGGCGTCGGCACTGCGCAGCATATTGGAGACGCCGAGCACTCCCTGAGCCGAAGTCTGAAGTTTGGTGGCCAACGCATCCCGGTCGAGGGTAGAGCCGTGAAGGGCAAGGATGCGGTCGCGGACATTGGGAGCCGTGAGTCTGCGGGAAACTGCTTCCAAGGCGGTGATCTTCTCCGTCATGAAGAGGACCGTACGGCCGTCCTTAACTGCGTTGACGATGATGTTGGCGATCGTCTGGGACTTGCCGGTCCCAGGGGGGCCTTGGATGACCAAGTGCTCTCCGCTTCGGCTGAGCGTAATCGCCCGATCTTGTGAGGCGTCTGCCGGTACCGCATGGACATTGGGCGACGTGCGCTGGACCCAGTCAGTGTTGATCGAGCGCCTAGCCTGCGGTGCGCGATAACCAGGATGGGTTGTCGCTACGAGGCGTCGGAGGATGTCGCTGGAAAGGAGGTCGCCATGAATGGAGGGATCTGCTCGTCGGCTCATCGCGAGACGGGCTTGGGAGAAGAGTCCAAGTGCCGCGTCGTCGATCACGCTTCGTACGATCGGACCAGCATGGGACTTGAGGTACTGGATCGGGTCCTGGCGAAGCTGCTCTGTATCGAGCCCAGCCTTGGAGGCGAAGGTTTCGTTGATCTCTATTGGCTCGTCAGTAGTGTTAACGCGATATGCCTTCCCATCCCTAGTGACAGAAATTGGAAGGAGCCACAGGGGTGCATAGCGATCTCGGTCATCCTTTGTATCGCGCCAGCGAATGAGATGGAGGCCGAGCCTTAGGGACGAGATCCCCTGCTCCTCCATGGGTGTCATATTGTCGGCGAGGATGGACCTCAACTTCTGCAGAACAAGAGCAGGATCGGTCCAGGTTGATAATTCGTCCTCGCCTATCGTGAGCTGCCGGCGCTTGGAAACCAGTTGCTCGTGTATACGGGTCGCCGATCCGGCGAATTTGATCACGCGAGCTCGGTCATCAAGAGGTAGATTGATGAGCCGATTTCTAAGGGAGATGTCGAACATTGAGGATCTGAGAGCGGCCAGGTCCTGCTCGAATGAGGGTCTGTTGGGCATGGAATCCTCAGGCGGCGATGCGGAGGGAGGCCCGCCGTTCGCGACGGCTCTCGACCAATTGGGTAATAGCCCTGGACTCGGACATGACCTTGTTACAAACAGCCGGAGGTATGAAGTCGAAGCGCTTTGTATCGGGCGAGTTGTGGTCCCAGATGAACCAGGCATAGGCCACGGTTCCGGCTTTCTTTTTCTCGCCTTCGGGCACCTTGTCGCCAGGGTGGATAACCCGGTTTTTGATCATCGTAAGGCGACGGCTGAAGATCCAGACGCGTGACGGTGGGATCTTCGTGTAGACATCATGGTAGCGATCCTGCCCCTCCAGGACTGCGAGGCGCATCAAGAGCGCGACCTTGTTGCGTGTAATCGAGTGCCCAATCTTCATGAACTGGGCCGGCAGATCCTCCAGATAGGGCGGGTTCGTGATGAGATTGTCTACGAGCTTTTCACCTCGCGCGGCATATTGGCCGTAGGAGGTGAAGTCCACGCCGGCAGTTCCGTATCCACGGTCGAACAGATCGGATGAATGAACCTTCATCCCCCGAGAACGTAACGTGAGACTAAGATATCCTTCACCGCAGGCCGGCTCCCATACAGTCCCTTGGAACCCCTCCACAGCGAGGAGAGCGAGCAGGGCCCAAGGAGGCGTGGGGTAGTAGTCACCTTCAGAGGAATCGGCCTTGCGCTGGACCCGCGGCTGCGGCGCCAGCACGTATTCCTTTCCTGATAGCTCCGACTGCTTTTTCTTCGGCATAGGGGTTTGAAATCTTTCTTGTCCGAAGCGCAGGCTCCCTCATCGCGCCAGTGTGCTCGGCGGGACGGGGAGATGCTGGATCGGGAACCGAAGATTCACCAGGAACCCCGGTCCTTTAGATTCTTGATGTAGACGTTGTTGATTGTATCAGTGCTGTAGAGATCGTTGCTCACTCCAATCTGGTAACTGACACATAAATGAGCGGCCCAGATCGCTCCCTCAACCGGCGTGGGCTCCTTGGATGCGCTCTGCTTTGTCGGGAAGTAGGCTTGCTTCAGGTAGCGGCCGAAGAACTGGTTCTTTCCATTGACTGCGTCGATGGCGTCCTCTGCCGCCTTCCGCATGGCTTCGTCAGCCTGCCGGTTTACATAGGAGCCGGAGGGGCCGATCGGGCCAGCCCAGTAGATGCGATAAGGCTTGTTGTTGACGAAGAATTCGAAGGCATTGGCCGGGATTGAGAGCATGATTGTCTCGAGTGTTCCGGTGAATCCGGTCACCTGCTTCATTTTCTCAGCACTGAGCGCAGGCGCCTCCTGGGCCGTCCAGCCAGCAGTTGTCGCCTGATTGACGTCGAAGAAGAACTCGCTGCCAGCTTTGAGTTCGGCGAGAACGACCTGGCGCGCGGCAGAGATGAAGTTTAGGGCGTTGCTCTCACCGTTCATCTGGTTGGAGAGCTTGGCGAACCATTGCGGGTCCGTCAGATTGTTCTTGATCTCGGATGCGACACCCTGGACGATCCGCGCCTTCACCGACTGGTATTCGTCCTTCTCGCGCAGCCGGACCGCATCGAGCCGGCGGGCTTCGGTTGCCCGGTTGTGAACCTCCATATAGCGCGAGAGATTCCCGAAAAATGCCTCCCCGATGGCCGCGTTCGTCTCTTCGGGCCCGCATGCCTTCTCGACGAAGGCAATCCTGGCAGCCTCGCTCGACAGCTCCTGGGCGGAAGCTTGCAGTGCGTAAGCGGTTGAAGAGATTGAAATTGCGGCACAAAGCGCCCAGGACGTCAATTGCGGCGTGTTCGGCATAGTATCCTCTTTAAACCCTATCTAATGGGGTTTCGGTATTTCTGCGAGTCTCGCTTTGGCTTATAAATTCCTGAAAAGGAAGCCCCATGAATCTAGATTCCGCTGCCAACTATTTTTACACGCAGATGTCGAACGCCACCTATACCCAGGCCACACAGGGTCTGCAGTCCGGCGGTAGCTCGATAAACGGTTTCCTCCAGCAGGGGATGGGGATTGAGTTCTGCTGGTCGTGCAACGTCTATAAGACCCTGTTCAACGGTATGGATGGTCTCATCCTGACCATGTATCGCCAGCTGGTGGAGAATTCTCCGGAACTGATCACCCTGGCGACCATCATTGCGTTGCTGGCGCTCTGCTTGAGGGTCGGCAAGATGATTGCGACGCCGTTTGCCGGGAACCACGGACACGAGTGGCGTGACCTTTACGGGTTCCTGATCCGGCTGGCGGTGGTGTACGTCGTCTTCTTGACTTCAGCCACGACCGCTGGGGTGTCGCAGTCGCAAGCCGATCAGAACAAGCTGGCACCGGTCTCAGACCTCTTCATTATGGGCCCCCTTGCCTTGGGTACCGAGGTCGGGTCGCTGCTGATGTCGGCGAGTTGTGACGTGGCCCGTACCGGAGGGGCGAATCTTGCAGTCTGTCAGTCGGGAGGGGAGTCACAGCCTTCGGATCTGAATGGCTATTCTCAAACGCACGTGTTCCAAGCACAGAAGCTGTTGCTCGCCTTACATCAGCTTGGGGTGAGTGGCATCGCAGCCGGAACCTGGATCGCCACCCAGTTGCCGAGCACTCAGAACTCTGGGTGGATCATGCTTCTGTCCTATCTGATCGCAGGGGTGATCCTTGCCGCGACGTTCTTCATGCTGACGCTGACGTTCGGCTTCCGCTATGTCGATGCGCTCCTGCGTATGATGGTCGTCTGTGCCCTGGCACCGATATTCTTCTTCCTTTGGATCTTTGAATCCACCCGCAGTATTGCCCAGACGGCCCTTCGGTCCGTGCTCACGGCGGGTGCGGCTTTCGCAGTGTCGGGTCTGGTGATTACGATGGCGGCTTTCATCCTCGACAGCGGCTTCAAGCAAGCATTCGGCAGCCAGGGATCGGCCGGTATGTTCAGCCCTGAATTTTTTGCCAGCATGAGGCCAGGATCGAGCCAGTTTGACTGGATGTCTTACTTTTATCTCCTCGGATGCGCGGTGATCGTGCAGGGCCTTGCGAAGGTTGTCTTCGATCTGTCGCAGCAGCTCTTCCAAACCGGGCAGGGCCTCACGGGCATCGGTGCTCAGATGGAAGGTCAGGCCAGTTCAGGCGTGAACTTCGTTAAGAAGAACACGGTCGGTCGTCTCGGTATCTAAGGGTTGGAGGAATCTATGCGTCAGTGGTTGCTCTCGAGCTCCGGTGACCGGGCCCTGAGTCAGGACGAGATTACCGGCATCTGGGCCATGGCCTTCGATCTCGGCGGATCCCTGTATGGGCAGGTTGGTCTTCGTTCAATCTGCCGGAGGCGGGAGGCCCGGGTCATCGTCGGGCCGTTCGCCCATATGTGTGCATTCGTGGATGTACTGTGGGGCCTGCGCCAGAGACAGACCGGCGATGAGGCAGACGAGGCCGTGGTGTTTCATCGGGTCGCGGACGACAAACTTCCTCGTGCGCCATCCGAGGTTCCCTTCTTCAGGCGATCCATGGATCCAATGAACCCGTTTCTGGCCGCCGAGCTGCTCTGGCGGGCGCAGACAGCTTTGGATGCTAATGAGGACGTCGACATAAGATTGGCGGTGTTCGAGCAGGCATACGGGGGATCCAAAGCCGATCCAAAAAGCCGGGCGTCGTATGAAGAAGAGGCTGATTACGATCTGCCGGCTAATGCGCCTCTTCTTGGAGGCAAGCCCAAGAATGATCCGGAGCCTGGTCGCATCGAAGGCTCCGTTCCCCAGGCGGTACCGGTTGGCCCAAATGGGCTTACTATTCCGGTTCCTGTGGGCTCGGGTTTGCGGGCGTCCAGAACGGTGGCGCCCTTGACGGCTGCTGCCACGGGCTCTGCTCGTGAGGAGCCAATACGCCTTCGAAGAGAGCAGGCACGGCCAAAACCGGTTCCCGCGGCTGTGGACTGGAGCGCCCTGCCGGTCTGCGTGGTTGAGCAGAGGATTACCGACGGCTTTTCATACCTGAAAGCGCGACCGCGGGTCGGCTAGATGAGAGTGTCTCGATAGAGCGAGGCAAAAGGAAGGCCGGGTTCCTTTCGGTTGGAGCCCGGCCTTCGGAAGTCAGGGTGTTAGGGTTTGATCACAACGCGGGACGCTCGGGTGGTTCGCCGGATGCGTTGCTCGTCGGCCGGATACATCCAAGTGTCATCCTCAAAAGGCTTGTGCTCGACATAGTAGGCCTGGTTGGAGAGGGGAACGAAGGTCTCTTTTCCGGCTACGGGGGCGTCACTGAGGTTGGCGCATCCGGCTAGGCACAGCCCCAAGAGGGCCAGCATCATTGATTTAGTCATCGCTTTCTTTCCTGATGATGTAGACGTCGTTGATCCGAGTGCGTTCAAGATCGAGGATCGGCCCCAGATCGCATTGATATGACCAAGCAATGGTCAAAAGCCGGTCGAGAGTGCCATGACGGGCCACCGTCGCGGAGATTCCAGCAAGATCGCGATGTGAGGTATTCTTTGGATCTATTGCTGGCAGGCGCGGATCCGATGTCATGACGCGCTTGTAGTCCTCGACGATCCGCTCGCAGGTGCCGGAATTCGCCTTCGGTTTTCCCGATGGTGGGACTTCCGCGTGAGCGCCTGAGACACCTAAGAATAACGCCGGTATGATTGAGAGGGACAAGAAAAGGGGTGAGATTCTCATCTGTTCCGTTTCACGGTGGATCTAATCTCATTCGTACCGGTAAATGCCGTCCGAACAACAGGCCAATTGCGGAGAGCTTACTTTGTCGAGTTTTGGGTTAAGAGGGGACGATCAGGGGCCTACCGAAAGGTTGGAGTTTCGGCCGCATTGGTTTGCGTTCTCGAAAGGAGCGGCAACCTGGATCTTAATCTTCGCGACCTTCGGATTCCTGGGAGTGTTCGTGTCCGATAATCCCGGTGCTTTCGAGATCTGGATGACTGTTGCGCCGTGGGCATGCTTAATCCTCGGCGGCGGCCTGGTGCTCGTACTATTGTCTGCCTGGATGAGATGGCGCTTTAGTGTCCTGACCCTTTATTGGGATCGGATCGAGTATCGCATCGGGTTCATTCGGGTCCGGCTGATGACTGTTCCCCTACGGGAAATCGCCAACATGGAGATTGCTCAGGGAGCCATGCAGCGGATTCTCGGTTTTGGGGATCTGGTGATCGATATGCGCGGAGCTTCGTTGCTACGGGTCATGGATGTCGTATCCGTCAAGCAGGTGATGGCGCAGATCCGATCGAACAGGGACACGCTGTTAGCCGGGGACCGCCTTTAGACCGTCATGCGCCGAGCCGAAGGGGCGACCGATCCATTGGTGCCGCGCGAGTGCGGCGCGCGCCGCCTTCTTCGGTTTCAAAGGATAGTGCGGATCCACAAGACTAAGATCGACGGCCCAGCTCGCTATGCGGCTGTTTTCGCTATGTTCAGCGAAGGCCCTGTGCGTTTCGTCCCAGGCAATGTCCTCGGAGATGGAAAAGGCCGCTGCGTAGCGATTAACCGCCCGGTTAAGCCCAGGATCCCCATGGATCGCCAGCATGCGTCCCGGGTGCATCATGTCGTGACATCTGCCGCACAGGGGCCAGAGAGCTTGCAGAACTGCTGCGCCTCTCTGGTATGACCAACGCTCGTGGAGGTGGAGTGGTCCGGCATGGCTGATGCGCGACTCCGGAATATCCTCGAAGAGGCACCGCCTGATGGGCCAGAGCGCTTGGCGCCGGACGGTGTCCCAGCACGATCCTGTGCAGAGCGCAGCCAGAGAGATCCCCCACAGAGGTGTCGGGATTAGGTGAATGGCAGGACGAGGCGGGCTGCTGGATATAGCCACGTGAAAATCTCCACTCTCTCGAAGGGGCGGTGCCTGCCCTGGTCCAAGGATTCGGGCAGCACCTTGGAGGACTGCCAGGATTCGGGCGAGAATCCTGGCCCTGGGGAGGCAATTTCTCCCAGAAATAAAGGATTAAGGCCCTTGTCTGCGACGGAAATGCCAGCAGATAGGCAAAAATGGCCTAGGCCACATTTGCTCCCTAATCCAGAACAAAAGCTGCTAAGAATACGATGTTTGTACAGAATGGGTTGAAGCCGTTGGTGAAAGAGGCGAGAGCAGGTAGGTCGCGGGAATCGCAGCGTTCGGCCGTGCAAAGAGTACGTCCAGAGGAATTCCTCGAGGGCGCTAAAGGACTGTCAGTAGAACATCCAGACTTGGGGAACTCAGTGGTCGATCATTCTGGGAAAAAGGGAACAGACGTTCCAAAGGGTAGGCGAGGCTCAAAAAAGGGGCAGTCAGCTCCCAAAGCTCGGGGGGCGCGTCATCGGGGCTCAATTGATGCTTCGATCTCTTCGCAGCCCGTCGAGGCAGAGGTCCGTCCTCAAGGGTCAGCGGGCGTGCTGAATTCTCCCCTGGTCAGCGGGTTGATGGGTATGCTTAGCCCTCAGTCTGGTGCTCCAGGTGAGCAGAATACCGAGTCTGTGAAAGGCCAGTTGGCCTCGGTCATCGGCGAGGCAGCGTCGCGGAACCTTACTCCGCTCGAATCCTGCCTTATGCTGGGAATCGCAGTCGTCGGCCGGGCAATTATGTCCGGAACGTTGCCCAAGACACAGGACGAGCTCCTACAAATCCTACAGCAGGGAGCCCCGGCAGCACCGGCGGTGTCTCAGCCTGTACGAGTTGAACGAGACGTCACGGTATCTGATGCGGTTTTCGAAGAGGAGACCCGGCCCGCGGCGGCGGCCAAGGAGTCTATCGATGACATCGTCAATAGGACGGTGTTCGATGATTACATCGTTTCGTTGATTGACGGCCGGAAGTTCCAGACCCTGACGCGCCACCTTCGGTCGGCTCATAACATGACGCCAGAGGATTACCGGCGGAAGTTTGATCTTCCCGACTGGTATCCCATGACGGCAAAGAACTTCCGGGAGAAGCGGCGTGAGAAGTCTCTGCAGATCGCCCAGGAAGCGATGATGCAGGATGTCCCGTTCTATCTGATCGGCGATCCGAACTACTCATCCATTGATGAGAAATTCCCCGACCCGAGCGTCGACCAGATTGGGCGGCCAGTTGGCCGTCCGTCTACGCGGGAGCGGGACACGGAGGGACCGTTGCTGTCCCAGGAGGCCGTGGACAGCATCCTTAGCGGCGTTTCTAAGAATGACCCGGATTTCCAGATCCTGTGGGATTATCGCGAGCGCATGTGGCCCAGCAACGAGAACTCAAAAGCAGACGGCCGCT
>KI912040.1:3724-5127 GCA_000517005.1 Microvirga lupini | reverse complement strand
TAGGAGAAAAGCATAAAAAGGCCCGAGAGATTTCTCGGGCTTTGTAGCAGCGACAGTCAGCTTTTGAACTAGAAAGCAGCCACGAAGGACACCGTATTGTTGCTTCCAGCGTTACATGACCTACGCGCAGCGGAGACCAAGGCCTCCTCCATGTTTGGAGAGGTCGTGGGTTCAACTACGGTGCTGTTGATCGTTACGGACCGATACGGGAACTTCCTGGCGATAGGGTATGTCAGTAGGCCGGCACACTCGCTGTCCTGAAGCTGTGAATACTTTACGCAAAACGTCTCGATATTGAGATCTTCGACCTTCATTCGAGTCGGGTCAGCATTGGGTATAGAAGCTACGAGTTGGCTACCTGAGCAAAGAGAATGGTTGGTGATCAGCCTTCTTTCGTGAAGTCGATAACCATGCTTTGGCCGGCGGCAAGATGGCGGGAGCACTGAGGGTTCCACGGGAAGCGCCCTTCCTCGTCGGGAAAGACTACCTGCATAACCGGGACGTCTTTCCCGTAATATGAGTTTGCGAGGAGTGCATACTTAGATGATGCAATCTCGATAGGGAGTTCCCGAAAGATCGCATCGTAGCCTTCGAGAACCTTTTTCCCGACGAAGCCGTCGCTGATCGACTGTCCGCTTGCCTTTACTTCGAGGAGCTCATCGATAGCCTTCCGCAGGACGTGGCTTGATGTATTGAGATCCAGACCGACGATAAGGAGTTCAGGAAGGTTTTGGTTGGTCAATCCAATCGTGTAGGCGAAAGCCTTTCCGTCGCCCTCATGGGGTGGGAACACGTATTGGATGAATGCCCTTGAGCGAGCGATGCCCGCTGCGATGCGGTCGCGATAGTCCTGCTGCATTGGATTTCCTTCAAATAGGATTGATCAGGCCGCGAGCGGCAAATCTGTTTTGGTCGGGCGGGGTAGGTCGGTAGCCATTCGCCGGCGGATGTCCTGCCGTTGAGCGTGCGTGCCGCACGGTAGGGCGTAGGCATGGTTCCCAGCATGGCGGAAGCGTCGGAATGGCCCATCGGTTAGAGCCCGATGAATGTAGTCCGCTTCCTTCTCACCGGGTGCGATAGCGGGAGCACCGTGGGAGATGAGAAACTCATAGGCGTAGGTTGCACCCTTTTCGCCGTTTCTCAGCTTGGAGAGGGCACGAGGAGAAACGATAGTTCCATCCTGTGTAATCCAGTGTGTTCGGGCCGTGCCTCGCCCCAAGTATAGAGCATTATTGGAACAATATATTGTCCCAATATGACCGGCATGGATAAGCGAGCCTTTTGAGGTTACTCGCGGAACTGGATCGCTGTAGGCAAGACAGAGCCAGTAGCGAGGGCGGTTGTGAGCATCGACTTTGTCAATGCCGAGCTGGCGCATTGCCCGGCTCATGAACCACGTTTCG
>KI912040.1:2028-3624 GCA_000517005.1 Microvirga lupini | reverse complement strand
ATCGTTCGAAACAAAATTCTCGCCACCAACCTTGTAGCGCTCTCCAAAGGACGAGCGCCAGAACCACTGTCGGACGCGATGCACCTGATCCGGGGTAAGATGATTGGTCTGCGCAAAGATATGGCAGACGATCACAACCAAGGCTTCGTACGATAGAAAGTCCCAGCTATAAATTTTGAATTCCGTCGACAAGAGATCCACAGCGTGAAGGAGCGCCCGCTTCGTCGTGTCGATCAGGTCACGCATCTCCTGCCTCTTAACGCCTCGGAGCGTTCTTAGCGCCTGCTCCTTGATCGTTCCGAGCTTGATTGCTGAAATGCACTTCAGCACTGTTTCGCGACTGATATCGTCGAAGCCCTTCGGACGTAACGCTTCTCGAATTTCATCAACCTCATCATTAAGGTCGAATTCATTATTCCACGTCGCCGCCACCATCAGGTCATATGTGGAGAGCTTCGTGCCCGAACTGTTGATCCGCTCAAAGATAGGGCAGACTTCGTCGATGGTGAGGTCCTTGAGTGTTACGACAGGTAGTCGATATTCTGTGAATGCCGCAATGATAGCATCAAGGCGCTCCTGATAGACCGTCGCTTGCTCATGGGTCTGGATAGCAGCTCGGAAGTTCAGGAGCTGAGTGGTATTGAACATCTTGCGAAGAGGGAACTGATGGAGTTTGACCTCTTCAGGTTTCCGCAGGAACTTCTGCTCTTCGAGGTCATATACCACTGCAAAGCCGCCGTCGTTTTCAATGGCGCCAAGGCAAGAATAGATGACGGTCAGCCTCTGTTGGCCATCAAGAACATAGTCGGTCGGCTCAAGATCGTCGGTAGTGGGAAGATTAAACTCGCCGATATTACGTTCAGCTCGAAGTTTGTCGCGTGTCTTCCACAAAAGAAGACTACCAACGGGATAGTTATTAGCGATACTGTCCAACAGATCGGTACCGCCGACGGCTCCAACTCGGTGTTCCGCCGCAATGATTACGACAGGGTCTCTGGTGCCATGTCGTGATCAAGAGCCAGCTTCGACAGCGCCTGTAGAAAGCCAGGTTTGGCAATGCGACGCCCGGTTCGGCCGAAGATCTCACCGGTGGCCACATTGACGGCGAATCCCTCTCCATCAAGACCGTCAAGGAAGGCTTGCACGGCGTTGCGCTCCTGCTCACTGAAAGTCAGGCCTAATGGCTGCCTACTGTGTTTCAAGCGCTCGGCCAGTTCCTCAAGGCTTTCGATGTGATACTGAGCTAATCCCGCAGTAATTGGACCTAAGGCCTCAACACGACGCATGCCGGCGCGCAGAGTGGCAAGCTGGCTGCGGAGCGCCACGACTTCCGCCAGCAGCAGTTGCACCTCGGCTCGAGCCATCGGATCCGCGATGCGGGCTAGCAAATGGTTGGTCTGAGTCTCTGCAGACTTCGCTTTGACGGGCTGCACTTGAGCTGCCTTTGCGAGCGAGACAAGTTTCGCGTAACCCCTCGCGTCATTTGCAATGGATTGAGGCTTTGGTCCGCCCCATGCGTCAACGCAGAGCTTTCCAATCGCAGCGGCTGTGATTGGGGCACCAGTACTGCTCAAGGTCGTGATGGCCCATC
Source organism: Microvirga lupini (assembly GCA_000517005.1). GTDB lineage: Bacteria > Pseudomonadota > Alphaproteobacteria > Rhizobiales > Beijerinckiaceae > Microvirga > Microvirga lupini. The sequence continues at coordinate 2,033 of KI912040.1, read as the reverse complement.
CTAGA
>KI912040.1:0-1928 GCA_000517005.1 Microvirga lupini | reverse complement strand
GCCTCCGACGTGGTCGAGCAAAACAAAGCGCCCAAGTTCACAGAATGGGGCGCCGCCCGCTCCATAAGCGTCTGCCGCCCGAGGCTGCATGGGGACTGAGAAGACGGCAACGCCGACCAACTCCTCCTGGAATGGGGCGGTGCGCTCGAACAGGCCGTAGGCTGCAATGGCAGCCGGATACGTCCCTGAGTAGTGGTGCGTCGTGACGAAAGCCCGGGCGACACTGTCGCCGATTGGCGCGACCGAGAACCGTTCAGGGTCGATGGGCTCTTGTGAAGGCCGATAGAACGCACGCCGTCGATTCCAGCGCATGGCTGTGTCGAACAAGGAAAGTTGTTTCATGGGAATTTGAAGCCTGTCAGCATGTGACAGACGAGCTGAGAATTCTCTCATTCACGACAGGGCGACTGGAAACATATGCCGCGTGGGTCAGGTCCACCGGCGCGCGTGGCCTCGGTTGATCATGGATTTTCCAATGTCGAAGCGACGATCGCCTGCAACCACTTTGACCCGAGCCAAGGTCCTGCCATAGCGGTCGCGTCTTCCCCAGCCGATGATCTCTACCGTTTCGGCGAGCCAGATCATGTCGCGTAGCGCATCCTTGGCAGCTCCGCCTCTTCGTCGTTCCCAGAGGCTTTTGACGCCACACGTCTCTGGCGCGTCAATGTTCGAGATCCGGATCCGCTCGTCAGGGCGGCCGTGTCGCCTGAGACCGATGGTGTCTCCGTCTAAGACGTAGACGTTGCGAGCAGAGACGACACGAGTTCTGATCCAGTTGATAAGCTTTAGGACGAAGCGGATCATCATCAGGCCGAGGACGATCTGAAGTGAAGCGATCATGATCCTGTCCTGGGATTTGGTGGCGAATATTCGCCGAGTGCGTGAATCAGAGGGCGAATTCGTACTGGCCTTCTGCGATCCGGGATAAGCCGATCTTCGCGACCGTCTGGCGGATCTTTGCTTGCCAGTGCTGGTTAGCTTTTGCTTTGGGGTGGTCGCAGAGTGCGCCATAAAGATCGCGCAGTGATGCGCGGCCGCCCAACGAGTTGAGGGCATCGGACACAACTTCGCGCCAGGTTTGCCCGGGCGGATCGATTGTTATGGCCAGGTGGATCAGGATCGGGCGCTTCAAACCGACTATAGCCCCTTCAATGCCGCTGTCGAGAAGCCGCTCGGTGTCCTCGGTTCCGTAGGCGATTAGCACGGATGGAGCGCCCCCGTCGTATTTGGCGGGCCGTCCGTCGGGATAACAGAATGTCAGACGACCTTTGAGGAACAGGATCGCGTGGGCCTCTCCGAAAACGGAATCGTGGAAACATTCCGTGTCGGTGCGAGCAAAGATGAGAGCGGTGCCGCGACCGTGCGTTGCCATCCTTCGGAGCCATCCCGCCATCGCCCGACCATAGGGTGGGTTCAACCAGACACGACCGAACCAGGGCAGCATCAGCCCGTTCTGCTGCGGCCAGGTATAGTGTTCACGAGCTGTTGGCCATGGGCGCGGTAGAGGTGCTGCGCAGGGATCAAGGTCGAATTCTCCGCCGAGGCGGTTGAGCAAATCGGGTGGGGTTAACCAGACATCAGTCCCTGATTTCGCGGATTGATGCCCCCCAATGCCGCGCCGTCTATGAGTATTGATTGTCATGGAAGCAGTCAGGCGGCGGACGCGACGCTGTCGAGGAGGGACAGCTTGTACTCGATTATTTTGGAGAATGAGCCATCTTGAGCAGTGTCGACAATGACGCGGTCGCCTTCAAAGCGGTAAGTGCTGGCTTTCTTGAAGTAGAGCCAGACGTCATTACTAAAGCAGACGGCATTCGTTTGAAGCTTCTTGACAGATCTGGGGGCGAAGAGCTCCGGTCTTGTCTCGGCCGTGATACCGCGAGCCGCGACTACATCGTTGCGAAGCACCTCCAGAGTAGCCGAAGGCA
>KI912039.1:378120-378794 GCA_000517005.1 Microvirga lupini | reverse complement strand
ACTAGCATCTCATGATCCTTAGTAAAGAATGCTGCCTCTCCCGTAAACCGTTTGGTCGAGGGGGCAATGGACGTGACGAACTGGACTCAAAAACGGATGGCCAAACGGTCTTCCACGGACCACGGGCAGATTGAAAAGCTCGTCAGGATCGCTGCCACAGAGGGTGTCGAGGCCGCTCTCGAACACCTGGATGGCACCCCAGAGGAAGATGCCGAGGTTCACCGGGCTGCGCTGAGAGCCCTGGGCGACGATGCGTAGGACAGGGAATGACTGGTCCTTCAAACAATTCGAAGACTGTCACCATTCCTATGTCCGGACCTCGGCCATGGCTCTGAGTAATCTCCACGGCTGGAACCCTCCCGAGATGCCCAGCGTTGGCGGGGCTCATGGAGGTTCTGTCAATGAAGAAGGTGATTGTTGCCCTTGCAGCAGTCCTCACGCTGGGAGTGACTGTTCCTGAAGCAGCCGAGGCTAAGCCGGGTGGTTGTCTGAAGTACGGGGTCGGGGGTGCTATCGCGGGGCACTTTGCCGGTGGGCACCGTTGGAAGGGCGCTGCGGCTGGGTGTGCTCTCGGCATTTACCAGCGGCGTCGCGCAGAGCGGTTGGCGCGAGAACGTGCTCTTGAGCGGGATCGACCTGTCCGACCGGATCGCTATGATCGGCGCGAGCGATTT
>KI912039.1:375902-378020 GCA_000517005.1 Microvirga lupini | reverse complement strand
ACTACTGACCTGCGGCAAGTGCATGACACTACGTAACTGCGCGGGCTCGGCTTCACCTTCGTCTGCTATATCAGGGACTTTCCTATCTGGTCTTAGGACTTCAAAGGACACCCTCTCCTGACAGTTAAAAGCTCAGGCAGCCTTCATCTTGACGGCTGGGGCGATGGGGAGCGGCATCCAACTTGTGGGTTCTAGGCGCTTCGGGCGCTCGTTGATATGGCGCTCATCCCGAGACAGCCACCGGCCTGAGACACTGCTGAAGTATCCGATCTCGACGCGCTCAACCCAAAGGAGCACATCATCTTCGTTCCTTGGCGCGGTCTCTATCGGCAGCCACTCGTTCATCTATCGGGTCCTGTGCAAGTCAATCGTCACCATTCAAGCTAGAGGGGCCACATTTGAGATAAAGACTTGACACGACATTGAATCGACTGTGGTGAGAGCAATCATTAACCGAACTTTTGGCATTCGAACCTTCCCGCGTCGTAGGACCCGTGAGGTTGTGCGTGATCGGTGTGAGGTCAGAGAGAGTGCCTGTTGGGCTCAGAACTGGTGTGCTGCTTCGATGTTCATTAGAGGGATCTCGATGCAGGAACTTGATGTAATTGATCTGCCGGATGGCCGTCGCGGTACCATCGTTTACGTCCATCCAAGCGCTCAGATGATCATCGTCGAGGCCGGTCCAGAGCTTATCGACTACGAGGTTCACGAGAACGGGTTGAAGGAGATCTCACGCATGATCGTAAGGCCGGAGGATCACACAAACCGTTTGATCTAGGGAGGGAAGGCGGCAGCCGCCCTTTGAGCCTTCCTACTTTCTCGTTCTGGCGGTCTCAATCTGCTTGAGAGACTCAAGAGCGGCTTTCAAGGCTGCCCGATAGCCATTGGCCTGGATGGTCATTGTCATAAACACCGGCTCTGCCAGATCATGGTGACGAAAGCCATTAAGGAGCCTCTCATCCTTAGCGAACCCATTTCGCGCCATAGCCGCCACAAATTGCTTTTCGGTTAAATCACGCATGGTCGTACTTTTCGGAATCAGTCTTTGGAGCGGATGCACCGGACGGCGCACCTGCCCTGAAACTGACGAGCCGATCTATTCTTAGTTTCGGAATGAAGGGAGCGGTACGTCGAAGCGTTTAGAGAGGCAAGGTCATCCCACAGTGGCAGATGTCCGAGGCTATCCGATACACCGGGAACGACTACGAGACTGCGCACCATCGGTAAAGATCCAGGTGACGCTCTACATTTGAGGGCTTGGACGAACTCGGGAGAACAGTAGGCTGGGCTATCCCTACTCCTTGCCATCCTGAATGGACCGTAAGCTTCCGTAGAGTCGGCGGGAGATCTGGGGTAGGAAGAAATCTTTCAGCGCAACCTCAACGCCGAGGTCAGGCTGTAGTGACGGCCAGACCATCCCGATCAGGATGGAGCATATGTGCCGGGGAGCACCTTCTCAACGCGGAGCCGGACTTTGTGGTAGCACTCGCAGGTCGCCTGTTCGAGAGCCGCGCGGTCGGTCACGACGATGCCGCCCCGGCGCTGTTCGATCAGGCCGGTAGTCTGAAGGGTGCGCAAAACGGTGCTGACTGTGGAGCGTTGCACCCCAAGCATAGCCGCCAGTGTCTCATGAGTTAGGGGCAGGATGTCCTGATCCAGCCGGTCATGGGTATTGAGAAGCCAGCGGCAGCACCGGGCCTCAACCGGGTGAAGGGCATTGCAGGCTACGGTGTGAAATGCTTGAGCGAGCAGCGCCTCATTGAAAGCGGCCACCATCCGTCTCAACCGGGAGCGCAACACCAGAACCCTGCGCATCAGCTTGACCGGAATCCGCGAGGCGGTGCCCGAAACCAGCACCACATAGCGCCCGAGGGCTTCACCACTGATCATGGCGCTCAGGAGGCCGACCAGCCCCTCCCGCCCGAACAGCGCCACCTCGGCCACACGACCATCCTTCATGACTTCGACCAGGGACACGACGACATCATGCGGGAAGTAGGTGTAGTGAATGCTCTCGCCTACCTCGTAGAGCACTGCGCCCTTCGGCAGGTCCACGATCTCAAGATGCGGTTCCAGCGCAGCAAAGTCCGCTGGTTCTAGAGCGCGTTGACATTCAGG
>KI912039.1:375516-375802 GCA_000517005.1 Microvirga lupini | reverse complement strand
GTGACCAGCCTCTCGTTCGACGTAACCTGAGGTTTGGGTGTGGTGCATAAGATGTACGGCTCCGAACCTGCCCATCGACAACTATGCTGGCATTGCCGCCCGTGCGCCATCGGGAGCCATCGGCACAATAAAAGGGTTGAATGGGCTGTCGGGACTTGGCTGGACAGAAAAAGCCTGTGAACCGGAGTTTCGAGATTAAGGCGTGTGGACAATCATTTGAGGGCCATGAAGCTGGCGGCGAGATAGATCATGGCCTCAAAGCTCGGATCGGTTTTGTCATAGCGAG
>KI912039.1:349456-375416 GCA_000517005.1 Microvirga lupini | reverse complement strand
ACGACCGTTGTCTTACACATTGTTGCGAGGCATTAGGTAAAGGCGGCTGGCAACCTGGGGGTCATAAATTGGTACTTGGTATTAGCAAACGCTAATGTCTGAACAGGTACAGGAACTGATCAGCGACTGCTCGACACCCGAGGGGATCTCGATGAAAGAACTCGATATGATCGGTCTGGCGGATGGCCGACGTGGCACCATCGTTTACGTCCATCCAAGCGCTCAGATGATCATCGTCGAGGCCGGTCCAGAGCTTATCGACTACGAGGTTCACGAGAACGGGTTGAAGGAAATCTCCCGTATAACCGTTGGGCCGGAGGATCACACAAATTGTTTGATTGAGAGCAAGAAGGCTGCTGACCGAGGGGACAATGGACGTGACGAACTGGACCCAAAAAGATGGCCGAACGATTTTTCACGCACCACGGGCGTGTCGAGAAACTCGTCCAGATCGCCGCTACAGAGGGTGTTGAGGCCGCTCTCGAACTCTTGGACGGCACCCCGGAGGAAGACGACGAGGCTCACCGGGCTGCGCTGAGAGCCCTGGACGATGACTTTGAGTGCGACAAGGAATGACCGGTCCTTCAAACAATTCGAAGACCGTATCCTGTAGACCCGAGGAGGGTGTCGATAGGAGCGGGTCGGAATCCGATTTCGGTTTTAGGGACCTAACTACCCGCCAAGGAAGCCTATAAAGGGCCGAGCTTTGGTTTCCAGCACCTATGCCGGGCAATAGCCCTTAGACTGGCAGGCTCAAGAGCCGCAACGACGCAACTTCGTTCAGGTACAGGCTCCGTTAGGTCCCCAAAACCGAAACTCGCCTATCGGTCAGGTCCCCAGTTCGGCAGGCCAATCCCTACTTCAGTTCCTGAAGTCGCTCCTTTCCTGGGAAGCACTACCCCCCACCACACGATGCGTAGTTTAGGGCTAATCCTTCCCACCTTGGATGACCGTGAGCTTGCGCATCGTCGGTGGGAGGTCCGGGGGTGGGGGACTGATCGCCTCCAAATCCGAGAAGCGGGCTTTGCACTTCGGGTCGTACTGATCGGAAGGGTGCTCCCAGGGAAGGGATCTCCTCGGGCAGTCGTGGGCGATTCTATCGAGGAGGTCGCATAGCTGAATGTCTGCTCCATACTCGTTGGCCAACCGTGCCAGCCGATACTGACCCCTTCGATGGGGGCATAGGGGGCAATCAACTCGGACAAGAACCCATGGGAAATCGCTCAGCCGTTTGACCATTGCTGTCCCATCTCACGACATGAACGAAATGGGAACATAGGGTCGTAGGTTCCAACCCTTTGCAGGAAGCGGATTTCGGAGGTCGTTGGTTTTAGGGAGATTGCAGAGTGTGGTTCTAAGGCTGTCCGGAACGTCGTTAGAACCCAAACTGTAAAACAGGGTGTAAAACACCGCTTTCGGAATCAGAGGGAAATCAGAAATTCCTTAATGATCTGAAGTGGCTGGGGGACCTGGATTCGAACCAAGACTAACGGAGTCAGAGTCCGCTGTTCTACCATTAAACTATCCCCCATCGAAGCCATTGAAATCCTTTGCCTATTCTGAAGATTGTCTCAGCGTTTCAGGCAGGATTCGAAACCGGCGTCGCGGTTGGCGCTGAGATAGGAGGCTTTTGACGCCTCGTCAAGCCTTGAAATTGGCCGGGCCGGGATGGGCCTACTCGTCCAGTGCGCCGCCCTCGGGCGGCGTGTCCAGGTCGAGATCGGATTTGAGGCTGGCTTCGTCCTCCGCCGCCGCCGCATCGGCGGCGATCCGCTCGTAGCGGTCGAGGGCGCCTTGCAGGATATAGGCGGCGGCCATCTTGTCGACGGCGTCAGCCCGCTTGGCCCGGGAGGCGTCGGCGTCGAGGAGGGTGCGGGTCACCACCATGGTCGACATGCGCTCGTCCCAGAACAGGATGGGCAACGGCAGGAGGGGTTTCAGGTTGCGCACGAAGGCGCGCGTGGCCTGGGAGCGGGGGCCTTCCGTGCCGTCCATGTTGAGGGGCAGGCCGAAGACGAGGCCGCCGACCTCGTAGCGCGCGACGAGATCCTTGATGCGGCCCACATCCGGGGTGAACTTCACCCTCTTGATCGTCTCGAGCGGTGTCGCGATCCGCCGCTCCACGTCCGACAGGGCGAGGCCGATGGTCTTGGTGCCGAGATCGACGCCCATGAGGCGCGCGCGCGGCGCCAGTCCGTCGATGAAGGCGACCAGTTCGTCGTCGCGTGAGATCATGGGCGGCCTCCTCGTGCACCTGCCGGATCCCAGCCAGTATAGGGGAAGTCGCCCGGCGTCGAGATCAGGCAGCACGGCTGGCCGGATCGGGTGATGAGGGCGCAGGACTTGCGGTGCCGGAGCGGGACGGTAAGGCCTCTCCCGAGCGCGTGAACAGGTGACAGAATTCGCGGGTGAGTTCGAGACTGACGGTTGAGCCCACCTCGTGTCGCGCATCGCCCGGTTCGCGCAATGTCAGGCGGCGGCCCTGACCCGCAGCGACGTAGAGGAGGTGGTTCTCGCCCAGCTCCTCCACCAGCTCGACCCGTCCCGTGATGGTGCCTTGAGCGCTCACGCGGACATGATCCGGCCGGACGCCGAGGGTGACGGGCTCGCCCGTCTGGACATTCTCCGGCACGACCGGGACGGACAGGGTGCCGCCGCTGGGAAGGCTCACCAGCACCTCCTTCGGTTCGACGCCAGCAACTTGGCACTCGATAAAATTCATCTGCGGCGAGCCGATGAAGCCGGCGACGAACAGGTTGGCCGGTCGGTGATAGAGCTCGAGCGGCGTGCCGACCTGCTCGACTCGGCCAGCATTGAGCACCACGATCCGGTCGGCGAGCGTCATCGCCTCCACCTGATCGTGCGTCACGTAGATCATGGTGGCGCGGGTGTCGTTGTGGAGCTTGGCGATCTCGATGCGGGTCTGCACGCGCAAGGCGGCGTCGAGATTGGAGAGCGGCTCGTCGAAGAGAAAAACCTTCGGATCGCGCACGATGGCGCGGCCGATGGCGACGCGCTGACGCTGGCCGCCGGAAAGCTGGCGCGGCTTGCGGTCGAGGAGGGTGTCGATCTGCAGCATGCGCGCGGCCTCGCGCACCTTGCGATCGATCTCCGCTTTCGAGGACTTCGCCAGTTCCAGGCCGAAGGCCATGTTGTCGTAGACGTTCATGTGCGGATAGAGCGCGTAGGACTGGAACACCATGGCAATGCCGCGCTTGGCGGGCACGAGGTCGTTCACGCGCTCGCCGCCGATGAAGAGATCGCCCGCCGTGATGTCCTCGAGCCCGGCGATGAGGCGCAGCAGGGTGGATTTCCCGCAGCCTGACGGGCCGACGAAGACCACGAACTCGCCGTCGCGGATGTCGAGGTCGACACCATGGATGACCTTGATCCGGCCGAAGGATTTTTGCACGTTCTTGAGGACGACATCAGCCATTGCACAAATTTCCTGAACTAACCCTTCACCGCGCCGGCCGTGAGGCCCGCCACGATCCTGCGCTGGAAGACGAGCACCAGGGCGATGATCGGGATCGTCACGATGACGGAACCTGCCATGATCGTGCCCCAGGGCAGCTCATAGGCCGTCGATCCGCTCATGAGGGCGATGGCGGGTGGCACCGTGCGCTGCTCGTTGGTGAGCGTGAAGGTGAGGGCGAAGAGAAACTCGTTCCACGAGACGATGAAGGCGAGAAGCCCCGTCGTCACGGCCGCGGGCGCCATGAGCGGCAGGAACACGCGCCTCACCACGATCCACGGCGTCGCGCCGTCGACGAAGGCCGCCTCCTCGATCTCCTTCGGCAATTCGCGCATGAAGGTGGTGAGCACCCAGATCGTGAAGGGCAGGGTGAGCATGAGATTGGCGAGGATCAGCCCGGGCAGGGTGTTGTAGAGGCTGAAAGCTCGGATCAGCTCGAACATGCCGGCGAGGACAGCGACCTGCGGAAACATGGAGACGGCAAGGATCGTCATGAGCAGGAGCGAGCGGCCGCGAAAGGCGATGCGCCCGAAGGCATAGGCCGCCGTGATCCCCAAGCCCAGCGACAGCGCCACCACGGAGCCCGACACGATGACGGAGTTAAGGATGTTGCGGCCGAAGGGCTGGCGTTCGAATACCGCGATGTAGTTCGAAAGATCGAAGCGTTCCGGCAGATAGGCCACCGAGAACAATTCGCTTCCAGAGCGGAAGGACGAGATGATCGCGTAATAGAACGGAAAAAGCGCGAAGAAGGCAATGACGATCACGAGCAGCCAGAAGCCGATCCGGGCGATAAGCTTCATCGCGGATCCTCCCCGAGCCGCACGCGCCCCGCAGCGAGCGTGATCACGACGATGAGGGCGATGATGAGGAAGATCAGGGTCGAGGCGGCGGAACCGAGGCCCACCTCCTGAAAGTCGACGAGCTGCTGGCGCGCATAGACGGACATGGAAGCCGTGTCCTTAGAGTTCGACGTCAGAACGTAGATGAGATCGAAAACCCGCAACGCGTCGAGAGAGCGGAAGATCACCGCAACCAGCAGCGCCGGCTTGATGAGCGGCAGGGTCACGCGGAAGAAGACCCGGACGGGAGAAACGCCGTCCACCCTCGCGGCCTCGTAGATGTCCTGCGGCAGCATCTGAAGGGCCGCGAGGATGAGAAGCGCCATGAAGGACGTGTGCTTCCAGACATCCACCATGACGGCGGCCCATAAGGCCGTGTCGGCGCTCGCCGTCCAGGGAATGGGCGCAGCGATCAGGCCGATGCGCACAAGGAGATCATTGATGACGCCGAACTGGTCGTGCAGCATCCAGTTCCACATCTTGGCGGACACGATGGTCGGGATCGCCCAGGGAATGAGGATGACGGCCCGCATGATGCCGCGGCCCGGGAAGGCCGCGTTCAGGATCAGCGCCACGACGATACCGAGCACCGTTTCCAGTGAGACCGAGACGAGAGTGAACCACAGAGTGTTCCAGACGGAATGCCACCAATCGGGCTCGGTCAGGATTCCGAACCACTCGTCGTCATAACTGGCAAGATAATTCTCGAGTCCGATGAAGTCGTAGTCGCTCAGTTTGTTGAGGTCGGCATCGGTGAAACTGAACCAGATCGTCCGCACCAGGGGCCAGCCCGCAATGAGCGCAACGACGATCAGGCTCGGTGCGATGAAGAGCCACGCCGCTCTGATGCGCGAGCGCGTCAGCGATGAGCGGCGTCCCTGCACCTGTTGCCGAACAGGGACGCCCGCCTGGACGACGGCACCGCTCATGATCATTGCCAGCCGTTGCGCTTGATCCGCTTCAGGTCGCGGTCGAGGCGATTCAGTGCCTGTGTGGGCTCTGCACGCTTGGACAGAACCTGGTGCACCGCATTGAAGAACTCGGTCGAGACCTTGTTGTAGTTCTGGCCCGTCACCGTGGCGGGGCGTGCGACCGCGTTGCTGAACACATCGACAAGGTCGCCGATGAACGGATTGGCCTTGGCGATGTCCGCATCGCTGTAGAGCGACACGATGGTCGGATTGAACGAGCCTTCGACAGCCCGGCGCTTCTGCTCGGCCTCGCTCGTCAGATACATCACGAGGTCCGTCGCGGCCTCGGCGTTCTTGGAATATTTGGAGACGGCGAGAAGCTGTCCGCCCAGCGTGCCCGCATGCCGGCCGTCCGCGCCGCCCTTCGGCAGGGGTGCGATGCCGACCTTGTCCTTGATCGTGCTGTCGGATCCTTGCGCCAGCGCCCAGGCATAGGGCCAGTTGCGCATGAAGGCGGCGTTGCCGGCCTGGAAGACGCCGCGCGCTTCCTCTTCCGTGTAGTTGAGCACTCCTTCGGGCGTGATCGTGCCGACCCAGCCGGCCGCTGTCTTCAAGGCCTCGACGGCCTTCGGGTTGTCGATGGTGACCTCGCCCTTTTCGTCGACGATGGTGCCGCCGTTATAGGAGGCGATCCATTCGAGTGCGTTGGTCGTCAGGCCCTCATAGGCGCGGCCCTGCCAGGTGTAGCCCCAGAACTCGGCCTTGCCTTCCTTGCGCTCGCCCTCCTGGATGAGGCGGGCGGTCTCGGTGAGATCGGCCCAGGTCTGCGGCACGGGCCGCTTGTATTTGTCCAGGAGGTCCCTGCGGTAATAGAGCAGGCCCGCATCGGCGAACCACGGCACGGCCAGCAGTTTGCCCTCGACGCGGCTGGTCTCGACCATGGCGGGAAGGTGGTCGCCGATTATGCCTTGCGCCTTGGAGGTCAGATCGAGCAGGTGATTGCCCAGGGTGCCGGTCCAGACCACGTCGATTTGGAACACGTCGATGTCGCCGGCCCCTGCGGCGAGGAGCTGCTGAAAGAGGGCGAGACGCTCGGTGGCGGAGTTGGGCGTCGAGACGATCTTGACTGTGTTGCCGGTCTTTTTAGCCCAGGCGTCGGTGCCCTGCTTGCAGATCTCGTATTCCTTTCCGAGCGCGCTGCACGAGATCGAGATCTCGACGGCCCAGGCGCTGGTGGATGCAAGAAGTCCGGCGGCTGCGGCGATGCTGGCGATGAGGCGGGACATGACTCTCCTCCTGCAGGCTTGATGTTTATTGCTTAGCTTCTTAAAGCCCCACTTGGCGTTTTGTTCCTGTGAAACGTGGTCCGGGGCGGAAGCTGCCCCATGTCATGTTGCCGAAAACGAGGGTGTTCCCATGAAAATTACGTGGTTCGGTCATTCCGCCTTCCGGCTCGATTTCGCCGGCAAGGCCATGCTCATCGATCCGTTCTTCACCGGCAATCCGGCCTTCGAGGGCGACAGGGCGAAGATCACGGAGGGCATTTCCCACATCCTGCTCACCCACGGCCATGGGGATCATGTGGGCGATACGGTCGACATCGCGAAGGCGACGGGGGCGAAGGTCGTGACCAATTTCGAGCTTTGCATGTATCTCGCCAAGCAGGGCGTTCAGAATTTCGATCCCATGAACACGGGCGGCACGACGGATCAGGACGGCTTCACCGTCACCCTGGTGCGGGCGGACCATTCCTCCGGCCTCGTGGAGATGGACGTGAACTTCCCCCTCGGCAGCGCCAACGGCATCGTTGTGAAGGCGCCGGGCGAGCCGACGATCTACCACATGGGCGACACGGACATCTTCGGCGACATGGCTCTGATCGCGGAAATCCATAGGCCGGACGTGGTGATCGTGCCCATTGGCGACCGCTTCACCATGGGGCCGGAGGTCGCGGCCCTGGCAATCGAGCGCTATTTCAGTGGCGCCAAGGCCGCCATCCCGTGCCACTACGCCTCGTTCCCGCCGCTCGTTCCCAACGCCGACCGCTTCGTCGCGGCACTGGACGGCAAGGGCATCCAGGTCGTGGTGCCGCACAAGACGGTGGGCGTGACGGTTTGAAGACTCCCTCCACGTCATCACCGGCCTTGTGCCGGTGATCCCGATCCGGAAAGCACAACGCTTCACATGATCGGGGTGGCCGGGACGAGTCCGGCCATGACGGAATTGGTGTCATCCTCGGCGAGCCGCAGGCGAGGGAGGGGGTCCTGCGCACATCCAACGTTGCCCCCCGAGGCGGGCGGGTGCTATAGGCCGCCCAGCAGATTTCCAAGAGGTTAGACCATTCATGTCGGTCGATGAGAAAACGGTCCGCCGCATCGCCCATCTGGCGCGCATTGCCGTAACGGATGCGGAGGTGCCTCATCTCCAGGGCGAGCTCAACGCGATTCTCTCCTTCGTCGAGCAACTCAACGAGGTGAACGTGGAGGGCGTCGAGCCCATGACCTCCGTGACGCCCATGGTCATGAAGAAGCGCCAGGACGGCGTGACCGATGGCGGCTATCCGGAAAAGATCGTTCAGAACGCCCCCGCCACGGAAGACAACTTCTTCCTGGTTCCGAAGGTGGTTGAATAAGAGCCCGTCACCCCGGCAGGAGCGCCAGCTTAAGAGCCGGGATCGCGCAAACCAGTTATTTCTTCAAGACGATCCCGGATCGCTGCATGGCAGCGTCCGGGATGACAGGGTGATCCAGTGACCGAACTGACCCATCTCACGATTGCCGAGGCCCGCGACGGCCTGAAGGCCAAGACCTTCTCCGCCACCGAGCTCGCTCAGGCCCATCTCGCCGCCATGGAGAAGGCGAGGGCGCTGAACGCCTATGTGCTGGAGACGCCGGAGCAGGCGCTCGCCATGGCCAAGGCCTCGGACGAGAAGCTTTCCAGGGGCGAGGGCGGGGCGCTCGAGGGCATTCCGCTCGGCATCAAGGACCTGTTCTGCACCGAAGGCGTGACAACGACCGCCGGCTCCAAGATTCTCAGTAACTTCCATCCGCCGTATGAATCCACCGTCACCCGGAACCTCTGGAACGACGGCGCCGTGATGCTCGGCAAGCTCAACCTGGACGAGTTCGCCATGGGCTCCTCCAACGAAACCAGCGCCTTCGGACCGGTCGTGTCGCCCTGGCGGCGCGAGGGCTCGAATGTGAGTGCGGGCGCGTCCGGCACCATCGAAGGCAGTCATCTGGTGCCCGGCGGCTCTTCGGGCGGTTCGGCCGCGGCGGTTGCCGCTCACCTGTGCCTGGGCGCCACCGCGACCGATACGGGCGGTTCGATCCGCCAGCCGGCGGCCTTCACCGGCACGGTCGGCATCAAGCCGACCTATGGGCGCGTCTCCCGCTGGGGCACGGTGGCCTTCGCCTCGTCCCTCGATCAGGCCGGCCCGATCGCTCGAACCGTTCGCGACACAGCCATCATGCTGCGCTCCATGGCGGGTCCCGACGCCAAGGATACGACCTGCGCCGACCTGCCGGTGCCGGATTACGAGGCCGCCGTGTCCCGCGGCGTGAAAGGTCTCAAGATCGGCATCCCGAAAGAATATCGGGTCGACGGAATGTCGCCCGAAATCGAGAAGCTCTGGCATCAGGGCGCCGAATGGCTGCGCGCCGCCGGCGCCGAGATCGTCGAGGTCTCCCTGCCGCATACCAAATATGCGCTGCCCGCCTATTACATCGTGGCACCGGCCGAGGCCTCCTCGAATCTCGCCCGCTATGACGGCGTGCGCTACGGCCTGCGCGAGAACGGCCGAGACATCGTCGATCTCTACGAGAAGACCCGCGCCGCCGGTTTCGGCCGCGAGGTCAAGCGCCGCATCATGATCGGCACCTATGTGCTCTCGGCAGGCTATTACGATGCCTATTACGTCCGGGCCCAGAAGCTGCGCACCCTGATCAAGCGCGACTTCGAGGAGGTCTATGCTCAGGGCGTGCACGCCATCCTCACCCCCGCCACGCCGTCCGCCGCCTTCGGCATCGGCGAGAAGGGCTCGGGCGATCCGGTTGAGATGTATCTCAACGACATCTTCACCGTGACGGTGAACATGGCGGGCCTGCCGGGCATCGCCGTGCCGGCCGGGCTCGATGCTCAAGGGTTGCCACTCGGCCTCCAGCTCATCGGCCGCGCCTTCGATGAGGAGACCCTCTTCGCCGCCGGTCAGGTGATCGAGGATTCCGCCGGCCGCATCAAGCTGCCCCAGGCCTGGTGGGCGTGAACGACGTGCATCCCACGGTTCCCGTCGTCCATCTCTGGGACTGGCTGCCTGCGGCCTTCGATCCGGTTCTGATCCTCATCGCGGTCTGGCTCGGCTGGAAGGCCGACCAGTTCGGCAAGGTGCTGATCATCGGCATGGTGGCGCTGGCCGTGTCGGCACTCGTCTCCTGGGTGATCAGCAGCTTAGGCCTGCCCTGGATCGCCCCGGTGCGCTCCGACGCGCTGACCCTGTTCCCGGTGCGTTTCGTCGCCGCGATGCTCTGGGCGAGCGGTGCCTATGCCGCCCGCCGGGCGGCGAGGCGCTAAATCCCACCCGGTATCGGCTCCAGGATAGTTCGGTCGGAACCGAAGCGTCGTGGGGCGACAAGCTCCACGAGTTCTGTCAGGTTCGTGCCGCTTTCCATTGCAGTGCACGGACCTTCCTTCATGACGACGAGCCCCCTCAAGCCCAATTATTCCATCGAGCTCGCGCTCCTGGCCACTCTCGCGACGCTCTGGGCTTCGTCCTACACCTTCATCAAGATCGGGATCGACACGATCCCTCCCGTCACCCTGATCGCCGCCCGCACGCTGATCGCGGGCGGGATCCTCGTGTTCATCATGCGATGGCGGGGGATCCGGTTGCCCCGGGACGCGGCGAGCTGGCGGAATTTTGCGATTCAGGCCTGCCTCAACAGCGTCATTCCCTTCACTCTCATCGCGTGGGCGGAAAAGTCCATCGACGCGGGCCTTGCCGTAATCCTGAACTCGATGACGCCGGTCTTCACCTTCCTGATCACCTTGCTCTGGTCCCGTCACGAGGCGACATCGTTCCGTAAGTTCGCCGGGATCGTCCTGGGGCTTGGCGGAACTTGCGTCATCGTCGGGAGCTAGGCCTTCACCCATGTCGGTCGGGAACTGGCCGCGCAATTGGCAGTTGTGCTGGCAACGATCTGCTACGCGGGAGCCGCCATCTTCGGCCGGAACTTCAAGAGCCTCGATCCCATGGCGCCGGCCGCCGGTTCGCTCCTGTCCGGGGCGATCATCCTTGTGCCTCTGAGTTTGATCGTGGACCAGCCCTGGACCTTGGCCCCGTCGGCGGCCTCGGTCATGGCGCTGGTCGGGCTTGCGGTGTTCTCGACCGCCATGGCCTTCGTCATCTATTTCCGCTTGATCCGTACTCTGGGATCGGTCGGCACGACGGCTCAGGCCTATCTGCGGGCTCCCATCGGCATCGCCATCGGGGCCTACTTCCTGGGCGAGAGCCTCAGCGAGGCGGCCTGGATCGGGCTCCTCTGCATCCTTGCGGGCGTGGCCTTCATGACGATCCCGGAAGGCAAGCGGAAAGACGTCGTTCAGGCCGCATGAGAGCGAACCAGAGCATCGAACCCAAAAGTGGATATGCACTTTTGGGATCAAAATCCGATGCTTCTTCTCTTGGCTGGCGCATCGTTCGGTGCGGAAAACCGGATCCACTTTTCCGCACGATGCGCTAGGTCTCAGCCAGCCCGGCGCCGGACCCCGCCGGATTGCCCAGTGCCGTGGCGATCTCCGCCAGAGTCGCCTTCTCGGCGTCGCTTACCGCGACGCCGCCGAAGCCCAGGAAGCCGCCTTCCTTGCCGGCCTCCGCCGATTTCTGGGCGACGCTCCACAGCCAGGCTTTGAAGGCTGCCGCCTCGTCGGGCGCCTTGGCGTCGAGCAGGGTCGAGATGGCATGAAGCTCCTCGATGGCCTTGCGCTTGATGTCGGCGAACTGGCTGCCCTTGAACTGCGCCTGGAAGGATTCGCGGACGGTGTTCCGCGTCTCCGTGTCGGCGATGTCGTCGGCAACCGCCTTCACGAGCGGCGTGGCTTGCGCATCCTGCTTCGCCTCCAGGAGCGCCCAGCCGCTCGACATGGATTCCTGAAGCAGGCTCCAGAGCCCGCCCGGATCCGCCGCGGTGATCGCCATGCTGGCGACGACGGGGCTCGCAACGAGGCGGGACCACTCCTCAGGGGTGAAGCTCGATTTGCTCGCCATCTCAATGCTCCTCGTGCGTGGCCGGACGAGCCGGTTTATCAAGCCTAACCGTTCGCGCTTCGCCTTGGTTCCTCAGGAAGTTGGCAGTTGCCCACGCGAAAATGGGCCTGACCCGAGGGTCAGACCCATCATGCGCAGCGTTACGCGGGACGCGAGATTACTGCGGGTTGGCCGGAGCCGACGGAGCGGCCGGAGAAGCAGGGGACGCCGGGGCTGCGGGAGCCGACGGGGCCGATGGAGTCGTCGGGGTGGCCGGGGCGGACGAGCCGGTGCTCGGCGAAGAGCTTTCCGTCTGGGTGCCGGTGCTGCCGGTGGTGCTCGGTTCGTTGCTGCCGCCATCATAGAAGAGGAAGGCCAGCAGGCCCAGCGCGACAACAAGACCACCGATCACGTAAGCAAGCGTGTTCGAACCACGTCCCGTGCTATCGTAGACATTGGTCTCACGATTGTAGACATTCGGTTCGCGATCCATAGGATCCATAGCCATTTTGAAACTCCTTGACCGTTTTACCTCCCGAACAACGCCTCATGTCGGATGGGGTTTCATGCGAGCGTGGCAATTATTTTCGAATTCTGTGCATAAATTATTTCTAATCTTAACGATTGATTCATCATTCTGAACATCCGTTCATCTTGAAGGGGGTTGACCCGTTCAAGGCTCGCTCTTACTCCGGCTAGAGCATCGTGCGGAAAAGTGGATCCGGTTTTCCGTGCACAGCGATGCTCTCATTTATGGAGGAAGCATCGGATGGGTCCCAAAAGTGCAAATCCACTTTTGGGTCCGATGCTTTAGCAATCGGCGAGAAATAAAGGCGCAAGGTTCATGAACGCTCCGGTCAACCCTAAGAAGCTCATCAAAGGTGCGACAGGCGATTGGGAAATCGTCATCGGCATGGAGATCCATGCCCAGGTGACGAGCCAGGCCAAGCTGTTCTCCGGCGCCTCGACGGCTTTCGGCGGCGATCCGAACAGCCACGTTTCCTTGGTGGATGCCGCCATGCCCGGCATGCTGCCCGTGATCAACGAGGAATGCGTGCGCCAGGCCATCCGCACGGGCCTGGGCCTCAAGGCCGAGATCAACCTGCGCAGCACCTTCGACCGCAAGAACTACTTCTACCCGGACCTGCCGCAGGGCTACCAGATCAGCCAGTACAAGAGCCCGATCGTGGGCGAGGGCGAGGTGATCGTGGATGTGCCGGAGACCGGCGAGACGATTACGGTGCGCATCGAGCGCCTCCATCTCGAGCAGGATGCCGGCAAGTCGATCCACGACCTGCACCCGACCTTGAGCTTCGTCGACCTCAACCGCTCGGGCGTGGCCCTGATGGAGATCGTGTCGAAGCCGGACCTGCGTTCGGCCGACGAGGCGCGCGCCTATGTCACCAAGCTGCGCACGATCCTGCGCTATCTCGGCACCTGCGACGGCGACATGGACAAGGCAACCTGCGCGCCGACGTGAACGTGTCGGTGCGCCGTCCGGGCGAGGAATTCGGCACCCGCTGCGAGATCAAGAACGTCAATTCCATTCGCTTCATCGGCCAGGCCATCGAGGTCGAGGCGCGGCGTCAGATCGCGATCCTGGAGGATGGCGGCGTGATCGAGCAGGAGACCCGCCTCTACGATCCGGGCAAGGGCGAGACTCGCTCCATGCGCTCCAAGGAAGAGGCTCACGATTACCGCTACTTCCCCGATCCGGACCTGCTGCCGCTCGAATTCGATCAGGCCTATGTGGACGATCTGGCCCAGCATCTGCCGGAACTGCCCGACGAGAAGAAGGCCCGGTTCATGGGCGATTACGGCCTCACCCCCTACGACGCCGGCGTCCTGGTGGCCGAGCGCGCGTCCGCGGACTTCTTCGAGGAGGTCGCGAAGGGCCGTGACGGCAAGGTCGCGGCGAACTGGATCATCAACGAGCTTTTCGGCCGCCTCAACAAGGAAGGCAAGGACATCACGGAATCGCCGGTCTCGGCGGCACAGCTCGGTGCGATCATCGAGCTGATCGGCGAGAACGTGATCTCCGGCAAGATCGCCAAGGACCTGTTCGAGATCGTCTTCACCGAGGGCGGCGATCCGCGCGAGATCGTGGAAAAGCGCGGCATGAAGCAGGTGACCGACATGGGCGCCATCGAGAGGGCCGTGGACGAGATCATCGCCGCGAACCCGGACAAGGTGGAGCAGGCGAAGGCGAAGCCGACGCTGCTCGGATGGTTCGTCGGCCAGACCATGAAGGCCACGGGCGGCAAGGCCAACCCGCAGGCCCTCAACGAGATCCTCAAAGCTAAGCTCGGGATCGAGTGAGGCCTTTCGGCCAACCGGCGGAACGCAAAAGCGTCCGCCGGGCTCTTGCAGGCGCTGACCCGTGACCTCGCAGCCCAATCCCTTCGCCCCGCATTGGCTGATCCGCGATATCGTGATCAGCGCGCACAAATCTGCCGTGGGTCCGGGTGGTCTGCTCTTCATCGGCGATTCCATCGTCGAAGGCTTCTATTGGAATCGCATCGGCGCGTTGCCTCTGCTCAATGCCGGTTATTCCGGCATTTGGACCGAAGCGCTGGAGCCGCGGGTGCCGCTTCTCCTGAACTCGGCCGAGCCCAGCATCGCCGTGCTGCTCGTCGGCACCAACGACGCGAAGAAGGATTGCACCGAGAGCGCGCTCGATGGCGTCGCGGAGCATTTCGAGCGGATCGTCGGACATTTCAGCGAAGCGGATGTTCCCGTCGTCGTGCTGACGCCGCCACCCATCGAGCGGGCCAAGCGCCTGACGAGTTTCTATTCTCCCGATGCCATGACATCCTTGAGCCGCCGCATCCTGCAGATTGTCGATGGCCGCGTCGCCGGTATCGTCGATCTGCAGACATCCTTCGCCGACGGGAATGGTGCGGCGAGGGAAGGAATGACGACCGACGGCATCCATTTGTCGGCGCAGGCCTACAGGCTGCTGCACGACATGCTTGAAACAACGATCGCCGCAGTGACAGCATAGCGCATCGTGCGGAAAAGTGGACCCGGTTTTCCGCGCCGAACGATGCACTCTTCACAAGAAGCGAGCATCGGGTTAATTCCAAAAGTGGCCTCCACTTTTGGATCCGATGCTCTAGAGGGGCAATGACCGACGCAGCGAGAAAAATTGAAGAACAGCCGATCATCCGGCCCATCGTCGACGCCGACGCACAGGATCTCTTCGGCCTCCTGTCGCTCTGCTTCGCGGAATATCCGGGCTGCTTCGTCGACCCGCACGACGATCTGCCAGACCTGCTGACGCCAAGCGCCTCCTACGCCGCGACCGGTGGCGCGTTCTGGGCGGTCGAGGACGAGCGCGGACGCGTCTGCGCCTGTGCTGGTGTGGATTTTCCGGAAGAGGGAATGGCGGAACTGCACCGGCTCTATGTGCGCTCCGACCGGCGTGGACAGGGACTCGGCTCGCTGCTTGTGCGCCACGTCGAGAGTTACGCCCGCGTAAGGGGCGCCAGCCATATTGTTCTCTGGTCCGACACGCGATTCACGACTGCGCACCGGCTCTACAAGCGCTTGGGCTACGCGCAGATCGACGGGGAGCGCCAGCTCGGGGACATTTCGCAATCGGCGGAATATCGGTTCGAGAAGAAACTTTAGGATCCCTGTCTGGCAAAACCACTGAAGATCGAGTAATCTGTCCGAGCGGCTGAACCCTCAGCCGCTTTTTTTCATCAACCTCAGCCGAAGGAGGCGTCACATGGCTTTGCTCTTTGTTCCATGCATCCACGCCACAATCCTTCCATCCAACAACGCTGCAGGTTTCGATGAAGCAGATTACGCTTTCCCTCGTCTGGCTGACCGTTCGCATTGATCTGATCCCGACTGTGCGCGAGCGCGGCCAGACATCCAGAAAAACTTTTCCTCCCTCAGAATTGCAGGCTTCCCTTCGCGCAAGGCTCAGTCCCCATTTGCTCAAGGATATCGGGGAGGACGTCAGTGGGCGCGACTGACGGAGACAAGCTGTCGAACGGAAGGATACGGTGGTCCCGTATCGTTCCGCTATTCATCATGAAGAGCGGCAGGCAAAATGGTCACGGGATCTCATAAATCGAGAACTCGTCGTTGATCCCGCGAAGCGCCGTCTTCTGCAGAGTCGGTTGCAGGCCTTGCAGCCGAATAATCTGGGACGCTTCCGCATTTTCGACGACGGAACCTGTTGCGAAGATCGAGCGCGAGACCGCAAGGCCCTGGACACGGGACGCGATATTCACCGTCTGGCCGAAATAGTCCTGTCGATCGTTCAGCGTCACGGCGAGGCACGGACCTTCATGGATGCCGATCTTGAGCAGCAGGTCCTCGCTTCCGCGCTGCTCGTTGAGGTTGCGCATCGCTTCGCGCATGCGCAAAGCCGCCGAGATCGCGTGATCCGGCGTGGGGAACGTCGCCATCACCGCATCGCCGATGGTTTTGACGACCGCTCCGGCCTCGGCGGCCACGATCTCGTTGAGGACGCGGAAATGCTCGCGCACGAGGTCGTAGGCCACCAGATCGCCGACGCGCTCGTAGAGTTCCGTCGAGCCTTTCAGGTCCGTGAACAGGAAGGTGAGGCTGGTGATCTTCAGGCGCTGATCGACATCGAGCGTGTCGGTGCGATAGAGATCGCGGAAGGTCTGGTTCGTGAGCAGGCGCTTCGCCGTGAGGAAGGGACGCCGTTGCTTCAGCATGTGATGCAGCTCGTTGCCTGCCACCCATACGGCGGGCAGGACGCGCCGGTTGGTGCGGTTCTCGAGGGAGATCCGCAATGGGCCCGGCCGCATGATGAGGGTATCGTTCTGCGGATGGCTCTCATTGAGGACGAGCGAGAGGCTCTGCCGCTCGCGGGTGGGCTCGCCCTTCACATCGATGAACTGGACGGCGTGCGTGACCGGCTCGAAAACGATCACGAATTCGGCCGGGAGCTGCAGGGACAGGATTGCGCGCTCGCCGGGCGGAAGTTCGACCGCATCGAGCACGATCTCTTCGATCAATCGATCGAAGTCCTCCGGAAGATCGACGCCTGAGCTCCAGAAGATCTGGCGCATGTATTCATTCATCGGGAGCGTATCCGGGTCATGAGCCGCGATCTTGCGCACCCGCGGGCTCACGGTGAACGTGACTTCGACCATCTCGTCGAGGGTCGGCTCGTATCCGGCGGAGCAGAGGGCGCAGCTATACTCGCTCTGATTCACCGATTTGAGGCTCATGCCGGATTCGAGCACTCCGCCGCAACCGGGGCAGAGCACGTTCCAGGACATCTCGAACAGTCCGAGCCGCGCTGCGTGGAGGAACGCGGCGATCACGCTGTCCTCGTCGAGCCTGTTCTTGGCCGCGAAGGCAAGAACGTTGATGTGGTTCAGCTCATGGTCCGGCGCCTCGCGGATCAGGCGCTCGATGGCATCGACGACGCCGGTATCCACATCGGCGGATTGCCTTAGGATCGCGAGGAATTTCTCGTCTTCGCTCATGGTGTGGCCTTCTTAGAGGTGCGGCCTGGGCCGTTGACGATTCCGAGCATCCGGGGCGCAGCGCTCGCTCGTCCATCTGGCTGCCAGACGGCACCTGTCATGATGGTACGCCTCGGCTACAAATCCTTATCCACCAAGATGATAGGCCCCTATTCCGGCATTGTGAGGGCAGCCGGATCTCGGAAGCTGGCCAGCGAGCCCTGTGCCTTACGTCCCGCTAGGCTCTCAAACTTCGGCGACGCCGTATTCCTCCGCATAGAGGTTGGCGACTCGCGTCTGCCACAGGCACAGCAGCGGCGCGACGATGAGCTCGATGATCAGGCCTCCGACCATGAAGAAAGACGGCAGCCCGGTGAGGACGAGACCGATCAGGCGACTTAAGCCCCCGATGACGACGAGCAGGGTCAGCAGCCGGAAGCGGCCGGTCCTAATCTCGATGGAGGGCATGGTGCTCCAGAAGCAGAGGCCGATGCCGAGCAGGAGGCCGGACATGAACCGGAAGTGACTCTCGGCCGAGATGCTCACCGCATCGCTCGTGAGCGCCTGTCCGAACAGGACGCCGTAAAGGCCCGTGGCAACGGGAATGGTGGCGACGATAGCCACGCTCTGCTGCAACAGTTTCCGCTCGCGTTCCATGCTGGCCATCATATCCCCCATGGCATGAGATTCTGCTCCTTCCCGAGACGGAGACAATCGATTAGGTTCCGCCGGCCACAGAATTTTCTCATACGGGGGAGCGCATCATGCCGGCACGGTTCGAATTGCACGGGTTTGCCTATTCGGGGCCAACCTACAAGGTCGCACTCACCCTGTCGCTCATGGGCGAGCCGTTCGATTACGTGCACGTGAACATGATGGAAGGCGAGCATAAGCAGCCTCCTCATCTGTCCAAGCAGCGCTACGGTCAGGTTCCTCTGCTGGTCGACCGCAACAACGGGCGCCATCTGTGCCAGTCGGCGGCGATCCTCGAATATCTCGCCGATATGACGGGCCGGTTCGGCGGCGCCAACCTCGACGAACGCCTGCAGGTGCGCGAGTGGATGTATTGGGATTTCGACCGTCTCGCGGCGCCCCTGTACAAGGCTCGCGTTGTCAAGGTCGGCTTCCGCAAGGCGCTTCCCGAGGTCGTCGAGGATTGCATCCATGCAGCCAAGAACGCCTTAGGCGTTCTGGAAAGCCATCTCGCCGGCCGCGAATGGCTGGTCGGTGAGGGTATGACCATTGCCGATATCGACATTTACGGAGTCGTGGCTTTCTCCAGCGATGCAGGGATCGATCTCGCCGAATATCCCCAGGTGAGCGCATGGGCGAAGCGCGTCGAGGCATTGCCCCACTTCCAGGCGCGCGCGGCTCTGCTGCCCATGGAATCCCGGGTGGCAGCGTGAGCGCCCTGTCGATACGCGAAGCCCAGGCCGGCGATCTCGAAGCGATCATCCGCCTGCATGAGGAGGACGAGCTGGGCTCGCACGGCGATGTCTGGTCGTCCGAGACGCGGCCCGCCTACGAGGCCGCCTTCGCGGCCATTCAGCGGAGTCCCGAGAATAAGCTGTTCGTGGCGGTCGACGGCAGCGAGGTCGTCGGCACGTTCCAGCTCACCTTCATCCCCAACCTCACCGGGCGCGGAGCCATGCGTGTGAAGGTGGAGAGCGTGAAGGTGAAGGCGGCGCGGCGCTCGGGTGGCATCGGCGGGCTGATGATCGCCTTTGCCGAGGATTACGCTCGCACCCATGGCGCTGCCGCGATGGAACTGACCTCCAACAAGACCCGCAAGGACGCCCATCGATTCTACGAGCGCCTGGGTTTCGCCCGCAGCCATGAGGGCTTCAAGAAGAAGCTTTGAGTCTGGGGCCGAGTGTTTACGTATTCCCCAGACTAACCGGGAGGACGGTAGCGATGGTTCTCTTCGCAGAGATGCCACAAGGACCTATCGTAATTTATCCGGTCGAGACAAGCATCGAAGATAATAAGCTCATACGTAAGCCAGCAGGTAATTGCGAGAACAGCAAAGAAGATAAGTGCTTTTACTTTGGTCCTGAGGCGCATCGCACACTGCACAGCTTAGATTTGATTCAAAGGCGCTCCTTCTAGGGAGAGGGCCCTCGAATTTGCCTGCCTCAAGCCTTCGTGCCGCTCTTGAGGCGCGTGTTGCATTCGCTCCAGAATTTCGGCCACTTGGCGTCCTTGGCGAGCTTGCCGCCGGCCTTGGCCTCCTTCCATTCCGCGCTGCACTTGCTCATGCGCTCGCGGGCGGCTGCTTGGGCGGCGGTCGGCTCCTTCTTCGGCTTCGTCTCGGCGGCGGCCTGAGCGGCACCTGCCATGGACAGGGCCAGTGTGGCGGCGAGTGCGGAACTCACAATTCGGTTCATAATCGGACCCCCTAGCCGCTTCATTGAACGCATGATGCATCTCAGGATGAAATAACAAAACATGCAAGAGCCCAAGGGCAGGCATGCATGGTTTCCACGGAATTTCATTGCAGGCGGTGGTGCCAGTCCCGATCTAATGTCTTAACGTCCGGTCCAGACTCGTGCGTTACGCAAGGAGAGGCAATCCATGGCGGCTTCCGCGCAGCAACCGATCGATCTCTATTACTGGCCGACCCCGAACGGATGGAAGATCACCATCATGCTCGAGGAATGCGGGCTGCCCTATACGGTCCACCCGATCAATATCGGCAAGGGAGACCAGTTTCAGCCTGAGTTCCTGGCGATCTCGCCCAACAACAAGATGCCCGCCATCGTCGACCCTGACGGGCCGGACGGCCGGCCGATCTCCGTGTTCGAGTCCGGGGCCATCCTGCAATATCTCGGCCGCAAGACCGGCCGGTTCTACCCACAGGACGAGCGCAGGCGGGTCGAGGTCGATCAATGGCTGTTCTGGCAGATGGGCGGCTTCGGCCCCATGCTCGGCCAGACGCATCATTTCCGCATCTATGCGCCTGAAAAGATCCCCTACGCCATCGACCGCTATACCAATGAGACCAACCGCCTCTACGGCGTGCTCAACAAGCGCCTCGCGGACAGGGAATTCGTGGCCGGCGAGTATTCCATCGCCGACATGGCCATCGCTCCCTGGGCGAAGCTGTGGGACCGCCAGGGCCAGAACATCGACGAGTTCCCGCATGCCAAGCGCTGGCTCGAAACCGTCCTCGCCCGACCGGCAGTCCAGCGCGGCATCGCGGTCAGCTCCGAGGACCGGGGAGCATACGATATGAAGGACCCAGCGGTTCAAGCCATCCTGTTCGGCCAGAGGGCGCGTTGAGACAGAAATGTCATCCCGGGGCCGCGCGGCGGCACCCGGGATCGTTGGACGAGAATGGCGCCTTGTCTTGAAGACGATCTCGGATCTTCGCTGCGCTTCGTCCGGGATGACCCTCTTCTCTGAGCCTCAATTCGCCTTCGTCCAGGTCTGCGACCGGCAGATCAGGCCGCCGAGGACGCAGCCCGAGAGCTGCAGGGTGGTCGGGCTCATCACCTTGAGCTTGCCCGTATAGGTCTTGCCGTCCTGGGGATTGTAGAGCTGGCCGCTGAAGCCATCCCCCTCCGGTTTGACGTCCCAGATCATCCGGACGCCCACGATGTTGCGGTCCCGCAGCTTCGGGTCCGCATTGTTCGCATCTTTCTCATAGGTGGAGGACACGATGGTGCCGCAGAGAGCAGCGCCGCATTTGGCGATCCTCACGCGGGTATCGCCGCTCTGGGTCAGCCAGGTCCCGCTCGGATCGGCCGACTGGGCCTGCGCCGGTATGCTGAGCAGGGCAAGGCCGAAGGCGGCCAGGATTGCTTGTTTCATCGAGAGCTCCCTCTATGCCGGTCTTCACCGGACCGATCACCCAGAAGAGTAGGGGAGGCTATTGAGCTTTCCAAGCGGGCAGGGCAAAAGGCGCTTGAGGCCTCAGGGGCTCGTCGCTATAAGCGCCGCACTTCATCATTTCCCATCTCCAATCAAAGCGAGTTGTCATGGCCATCGAGCGCACCTTCTCCATCATCAAGCCCGACGCGACCGAGCGGAACCTCACCGGCGCCATCAATGCCGTCATCGAGAACGCCGGCCTGCGCATCGTGGCGCAGAAGCGCATTCTCATGAGCCGCCGCGAGGCCGAGACCTTCTATGCGGTTCACAAGGAGCGCCCCTTCTTCGGCGAGCTCGTGGACTTCATGATCTCCGCTCCGGTCGTCGTTCAGGTTCTCGAGGGCGAGAACGCCGTTCTCCGCTACCGCGAGATCATGGGCGCCACCAACCCGGAGAGCGCCGCCGAGGGCACGATCCGCAAGCTCTACGCCAAGTCCATCGGCGAGAACTCGGTCCACGGCTCCGACAGCCTGGACAACGCCAAGATCGAGATCGCCCAGTTCTTCTCGGGCAACGAGATCGTGGGCTAAGCTCTCACGGCATGGCATTCATGTTTAGGCCGCCCCTCCGGGCGGCCTTTTCATTTCCGGCCCTTTCCCCCATCATGCGCCCGCCATGAACCAAGCTCCCCGCATCGAACGCCGCGCCTCCGTCTGCCCGCATGATTGCCCCTCCGTCTGTTCCCTCGAAGTCGAGGTGATCGATGGGCGCAGTATCGGCCGGGTGCATGGGGCGAAGAGCAACACCTATACGGCGGGGGTGATCTGCGCGAAGGTGGCGCGCTATGCGGAGCGCATTCACCATCCGGACCGGCTGCTGTATCCGCTGAGGCGCACCGGGCCGAAGGGCTCAGGCCAATTCGAGCGCATCTCCTGGGACGAGGCCCTCGACATCGTCGCCCGGAAATTCCTGGAGGCGGAGCGGGAATTCGGCTCCGAATCCGTCTGGCCCTATTACTATGCGGGAACCATGGGCTACGTGATGCGCGACGGCATCAACCGCTTGCGCCATGTGAAGAAGTATTCCGGCCAGTATTCCACCATCTGCACGGCCATGAGCTGGACCGGCTACGTGGCCGGCACCGGTCATCTGAGGGGCGCCGATCCGCGCGAGATGGCGGTCTCCGACTGCATCGTGATCTGGGGCACGAACCCGGTTCACACCCAGGTCAACGTGATGACCCACGCGATGAAGGCCCGCAAGGAGCGCGGGGCCAAGATCGTCGCCATCGACATCTACCAGAACGCCACCATGAAGCAGGCCGACATGGCCCTGCTCGTGCGCCCCGGCACCGATGGAGCGCTCGCCTGCGCGGTGATGCATGTGCTCTTCCGCGACGGTCTGGCGGATTGGGATTACCTGGAGCGCTACACCGATCATCCGCGAGAGCTCGAAGAGCATCTGCGCACCCGCGGTCCCGAATGGGCCTCCGCCATCACCGGTTTGTCGGTGGAGGAGATCGAGGCCTTCGCTAAGCTCGTGGGCACGACGAAGCGCACTTACTTTCGCCTCGGCTTCGGCTTCGCGCGCCAGCGCAACGGTGTGGTCAACATGCATGCCGCTTTGTCCATTCCCGCCGTGACCGGCGCCTGGCAATACGTGGGTGGCGGCGCGCTCCATTCGAACAGCGGCATCTTCCACTGGAACAAGGCGCTGATCGAAGGGCATGATGCCATCGATCCCTCAATCCGCATCCTCGACCAGTCGCAGATCGGCCGCGTCCTCACCGGCGACGCGGAGGCTCTCTACAACGGCCCTCCGGTCAAGGCGATGCTGATCCAGAACACCAATCCAGTCTCCGTCGCGCCGGAGCAGGAGCTGGTGAAGCAGGGCTTCGCCCGTGAGGATCTCTTCGTCTGCGTCCACGAGCAGTTCATGACCGAGACGGCTCTCATGGCCGATATCGTCCTGCCGGCGACCATGTTCATGGAGCATGACGATCTCTATTCCGGCGGCGGCCACCAGCATTTCCAGGTCGGACCCAAGCTCATCGACCCGCCGGGCGAATGCCGCTCGAACCACGAGGTCTTCCGCGGCCTTGCTCAACGCCTCGACGCCGAGCATCGCGGCTTCTCCATGGAGCCGCGCGAGATCATTGACTGGACGCTTCAGAGCTCCGGTTGGGGCGGCCTCGAGAACCTGGAGGCTCATGTTCACTTCGACGCGCAGCCGCCCTTCGAAGAGGCGCATTTCCTCAAGGGATTCGGGCACCCGGACGGCAAGTTCCGCTTCAAGCCGGACTGGACCAGGATTCCGTCCTACAACAATGGCCCGATGGGCCCCTGGGCCAGCATGCCGGCCTTCCCTGACCATTGGGGCGTGATCGAGGCGGCGACGAGCGAGCATCCGTTCCGGCTTGCCACGAGCCCAGCGCGGAACTTCCTCAATTCCAGCTTCAACGAGACCCCGACCTCACTGGAGAAGGAGCGGCGGCCCGAGGTGATGATTCATCCACTGGACGCCGAGCCGCAGGGCATCGTGGACGGCGACTGGGTGAAGCTTAAGAACCATCGCGGCGAGGTCTATCTTCGCGCCAAGCTCTTCGACGGGGTGCGGCGCGGTGTGCTGATCGCAGAGGGAATCTGGCCCAACGCCGCCCATCCCTTCGGGCGGGGCATCAACACGCTCACCGGCGGCGATCAGGTGGCGCCCTATGGCGGCGCAGCCTTCCACGACAACCGGGTGGCCGTGGAGAAGGCAGCACCTGACCTCGGGTGATGGGACTATCGTATAATTTAACGTTACAACGTATCAAAAGAATATGGTCAAGCTCCGGGCATATTGTTCGAGGCTCGCGTCGGCAGTTTACTCTGCCTCCATGCGATCAATCAGACCATAAGGAACCAAGCATGTCTGAAGTGAAAATGACTGATGACCTCTTGCATCAGGACTTCGATGCTGTTTCAACTCAGATGGAGAAGCGGATCGGCCTTTCGGTCGACGAAGCCGCTGCGCCGGTCGTTTTGTGCGCCGAGGACCTCGCATTTGTGGCTGGCGGTCTACTGACCAGAAAGGTCAACGAATACGAAGGGCAGCACCGCTAAGCATTGCCTATGATGGCTTGAGTGGATCCGGAACGGCACCTTGGCGTGCCGTTCTTCTTGCTTTGGTCCTAGAGAGTTCAGTCAGACCTTCTTAAGCCTATCCGCATCTCCCCCTTGATCCCCAACTGCCAAGCCTATTCTTAAGGCCGAACGTGATCTCGTCTCTGGGGAGCTATCCATGACCTCGCTTCTTCGCGCGCTGCTCGCGGCTGCTGCCGTGTCCGTCGGTGCAGCCTCGGCCTATGCCGCCGCCTCCAACACGCCGACCCAGTACCAGCCTGATCCGGCGCTGAAGACCGAAAGCGTCGCCCAGCTTCGCGCCCGGGTGAGCCAGGCCTGCTCGATCACGCAGGCCCGTCTCCAGAGCGGCGTCAGCGAGGCATCCCTGAGCCGCAGCTGCGATTGCTATGCCGGCCGCACGATGCGCTCCTTGAGCGCCGACGAGCTCCAGGCCTATCGGGATACGGGCGTGTTCAACGATACCGCCCGCGAAAAGGCTCTCACGGCTCTCGACGCCTGCAAGCTGCCGCGCCCGCAGATTTGAGAGGCGGCTCATCCTGCGCTTCCCTCGCTGTCATGGCCGGCCCTGTGCCGGCCATCCCGACACGGAGAAGTGCGGCGCTTTTCCGATCGGGATCACCGGCACGAGGCCGGTGATGACGGGAGGAGGGGGACGCTCATCGATGAGCCAAGCTCTAAGGATATTCGAAGGGTATCGGAGAGGATCCTGGAGCTTTGCCGGGCCCGGCCCATGCTCTAGATTTCCCGTCATGCTCGCATCGGTCAGCCTCGCCCGCTTCTCGGCCGTCGCACTCGCGGTTCTTGTCGCGTGTACCATTCCGATCCCA
Source organism: Microvirga lupini (assembly GCA_000517005.1). Classification (GTDB taxonomy): domain Bacteria; phylum Pseudomonadota; class Alphaproteobacteria; order Rhizobiales; family Beijerinckiaceae; genus Microvirga; species Microvirga lupini. The sequence goes on along the minus strand of KI912039.1, from coordinate 350,723 downwards.
GGAGCCTCGGCGCCCCGGGCGCAGGACGCGCGCCCTGCTGTTGAAGCTCAGTTCCGGGACTGGCTCACGCAGACGGTCTGGCCCGATGCGCAGAAGCAGGGTGTCTCTCGGGATACGTTCGAGCGGAGCCTGTTGACGATCAGGCTCGACTGGAATCTCCCAGAGCTTCTGCCGCCCAGCCGTGCGGCTCCGTCAGACGATCAACGTCAAGCGGAGTTTCAGCACCCGGGGCGCTATTTCGCCGAGGCTCAGCTCGCCTCCCTGGCGAAAAACGGACGCGAACTCCTGCGGCGCTGGGGCCCCGCTCTCGATGATATCGAGCGGCGTTACGGCGTGCCGCGGGAGATCGTCGTTGCGATCTGGGGACGAGAGTCGCATTTCGGTCGTGTCGCGGCGAAGCACCAGGCTTTGCAGGTTCTGGCCACGCAGGCTTTCATGGGACGCCGGCGCACCCTGTATTATCCGGAGCTTCTCGCCGCTCTGATGATCCTCGAGGAGGATCATTTTTCCGGCGAGACCCTGTCGTCGTCCTGGGCCGGCGCCATGGGACAGCCGCAGCTTCTTCCGTCGAAGTTCCTGCGCTACGCGGTCGATGCCGATGCGGACGGACGGCGGGATATCTGGAACTCGGTGCCGGACAGCCTCGCATCCATCGCGAATTATCTGCGCGAGCACGGCTGGAAACCGGATCGACGCTGGGGCTTTGAGGTGAGCCTGCCGCAGGCTGTCTCCTGCACGCTCGAAGGCCCCCGACAGGGCCGGCCCCTGCAGGAATGGCTGCGGCTCGGCCTGACGCCCGCGGGTGCCGCTTCGCCCGAGTGGAGCGGCAATACGACCGCCTTCCTGGTGATGCCCGCAGGCCGCCTGGGACCGGCCTTCCTGGTGTCCGAGAATTTCTATGTCCTCAAGCAGTATAACGAATCCGACCTGTACGCGCTCTTCATCGGCAACCTCGCCGATCGCATGCGCGGTGCCCCGGCCTTCGTGGGGCGGTGGCAGCCGGTTGATACGCTGCGGCGCGGCCATATCCAGGCCATGCAGGAGCGGCTGAAAAACCAGGGCTACGATGTCGGGAAGGTGGACGGCCTCGTCGGCTTTGCCACGCGCACGGCGATCGGCCAATGGCAGAGCAAGAGCCGGCGCGACGAGACCTGTTTCCCCGATGCGGCGCTCGTCCAGGCCCTCCGCTGAGCTCACTGCCTGTAGAAATCGGGGAATCCATCCATGGATTTATGCTTTATCCCAGCGAATGCAGGGCGGACGCAGG
>KI912039.1:347934-349356 GCA_000517005.1 Microvirga lupini | reverse complement strand
AGATGGGATATTCGGCCTGCTGCGGAGCCCTCTACTAGTTGATGGGGGGCGGCGCGTCAGGCTGATGGTACAACGAGAGCGGTTGAGAACGACTTCGGGTCTCAGTAGGGGAAGCGCAGCATGAAGCACTACGTGGGTCTGGATGTTTCGGTCAAAGAGACATCGGTGTGCATTGTCGACGAGACAGGGAGGATCTGTCGCGAGTTGAAGGCCCCCAGCCATCTGGAGGACCTTCTCCAAATCCTGCAAGATCCTGCCTGGCGGATGGAGCGGATCGGCCTTGAGGCGGGACCGCTCCCAATGGCTCTTCGATGGGCTCGCCAGGGCAGGCTTGCCCGTCGTGTGTATCGAGACCCGGCACACCAAGGCCTTCCTCAAGGCCCAGGTCAACAAGACCGACCGGAACGATGCCCGCGGCATCGCCCAGATGATGCGGGTCAACCTGTTCCGACCCGTTCACGTCAAGACGCTGGCGAGCCAGAAGCGCCGTGCGCTGCTGACCGCCCGTAAGCTCCTGCAGGAAAAGGCCATTGCTATCGAGAATGATTTACGCGGTCTGCTCCGCAACTTTGGCCTCAAGGTCGGAGTTGTCGGGACGCTCAAGTTCGAGGAGCGTATTCACGAACTCGTGGCTGGCATGCCGGATCTGGCCGAGATCACCAAGCCGCTTCTTGATGCTCGCCGGACCCTGCGCGAGCACTTTGCCAGCCTGCACCGCAAGCTTCTGGAGATTGTGCGTGGCGACGCGGTCTGCCGCCGGCTTATGACCGTTCCTGGGGTAGGGCCTGTGGTCGCTCTGGCCTTTGTCGCCACCATCGACATCCCAGCCCGGTTTCGGAATTCCAAAGCGGTGGGGCCTGCGCTGGGCCTCACGCCAGTGCAGCATCAGTCCGGCGAAAGCAAGCGCGTTGGCAGGATTTCGCTGTGCGGTGATGGCATGATGCGAACGCTGCTGTTTGAAGCCGCTCAGACGCTGCTCACGCGGGTGACGAGATGGTCGTGGCTGAAAGCATGGGCGATGAACGTGGCCAAGCGGCGCGGCGCGAGAAAAGCAATCATTGCGCTGGCCCGGCGCCTGGCTGTCATCCTGCATCGCGTGTGGAGCGACGGAACCGAGTTCCGTTGGGCTAAGGCGGCATCGGCCGCCTGACACACGATCACGATTCAAGAAAGTCTCGGAACTTCGCCCGCTGGCGGAGTGGTGTCCCTCGCGGGACGACGAATGAAGTGAGTTCGCTGGATACCTGGTCTCCTTCGCAAGGTGCGAGAGAACGCCTTAGAGATTGTTCCACTTCATTCTTCTGATCCCATTATGGAAGGGCTTTGATGCCGATTCCGGAAAGAAGCGAGAGCCTGCAGGGACCACTGCACCGATCGACGCGATGGAGCTAAAGACGCTTGACTGGAACTAGCCGAATAAAG
>KI912039.1:337148-347834 GCA_000517005.1 Microvirga lupini | reverse complement strand
GAAAGGCCGGGGCGAACCCGGCCTTTCCTTTTGAAAGTATAAGAGGCATTGCACCCAATGTTATCCGGGAAGCAGATCAATCACCCGCATCACGGCAACCGTGCTTCCGGTGTTTTTGCTGCGCTCCGGCATGCCCTTGGCGCAGGACCACACATCACCTTTCTTGTAGAGTGTGTCGCCGGAACCGGTGTCGACCGTCAGTTCTCCTTCCAGCATGTGGCAGACCATGCCGTTGGCCATGCTCGATCCGCTGGTGCTCGCGCCCGGCTGATAGATATTGTCGCGCATCAAGACTGACTTGTAGTTCGGAATCATCGTCTCACGCTTCGAGTATTCCACGCGACGAACACCCGGAGCGACTTCCCGGCCTTCCGGTGCACCGGACGTTTGGGCGGCAGCGCTTCCATTGGGAAGAACAACAGACGCTAATGCAATATTGAGCAAGGTCTGGCGACGGTTAAGCTGTCCCGTGGCTTTCTCCCGTCAAAAAGAAGCCACCCCAGCACTTCAGATTCCACGCCCGTTCAAGGCGGGTGTCAATGAATGTTTATGGATTCATTGCGTTGTTGCATCATCCTGGCGAAAGTAGTGCGCCGCTTGCGTCCCATCCGCGCGAGAACACCACGCGCCCGTTCTCCAGCCGGGCCGTTCCGTCGCAGATCATTCGAAGGGCCTGAGGGTAAAGCTTGTGCTCCTGCACGATCACGCGGGCCGCGAGGCTTTCCTCCGTATCGCCCGGCACCACCGGCACAGCGGCCTGGGCGATGATCGGGCCGGCATCGAGTTCCGGCACCACGAAATGCACGGTGCAGCCGTGGATCAGCACGCCGTCCTCCAGCGCCCGACGGTGGGTATGGGTGCCGCGATAAAGCGGCAGGAGGGAAGGGTGGATGTTGACCATCCGGCCGGCCCAGCGCTCCACGAACCAATTGGTCAGCACCCGCATGAAGCCGGCGAGGCAGATGAAGTCGATGTCGTGCGAGGCCAGGGCCACATCCATGGCCTGCTCGAAATCCTCCCGGGTCGGGTGAGCCTTGTGATCGATTACGCAGGTCGCGATCCCCGCCTCCTTCGCCCGTTCCAGTCCGGCCGCATCGGGACGGTTCGACAGGACGAGGGCGATCTCGGCGGGAAAATCGGGAGCACGGGTAGCCTCGATCAGCGAGACCATGTTCGAGCCGCGGCCCGAGATCAGGATGGCGACGCGTCGGCGGGTCATCAGAGCTTCAAGGCACCCGAGGTCTGGACGCGCTCGCCGCCGCTATGGGCCACGGTCTCGCCGATGCGCACCGGGTTCTCGCCCGCCTGGCGCAGGCGCTCCGTCACGGCATCCGCCTGGGAAGCGCTCGCCACGACGATCATGCCGATGCCGCAGTTGAAGGTGCGCAGCATCTCGGCCTCGGCCACCCCGCCGGTCCGGGCGAGCCAGCCGAAGACGGGCGGAACGGCGATGGCATCGAGATCGAGGCGCACGCCGACGCCGTCGGGCAGGACGCGCGGGATGTTGTCCGGGAAGCCGCCGCCGGTGATGTGGCACAGCGCGTTGATGCCGTCGCCGTCCTTCAGGACCTGGAGGAGGGGCTTCACGTAGATCCGGGTCGGCTCCAGCAGGGCCTGGGCAAGGGTCTTGGCCGGCGCGAAGGGGGCGGGCGTATCCCAGGCGAGGCCTGAATGCTCGACGATCCGGCGCACCAGGGAGAAGCCGTTGGAATGAACGCCGGAGGAGGGCAGGCCGATAAGCACGTCGCCGACGCTGACATCCTTCGGCAGCAGCGTGCCGCGCTCGGCGGCGCCGACCGCAAAGCCTGCGAGGTCGTAATCGCCCTTGGCGTAGAGACCCGGCATTTCCGCCGTCTCACCGCCGATCAGCGCGCAGCCCGCCTGAAGGCAGCCCTTGGCGATGCCCTTGACGATATGGACGCCGACCTCCGGAGAGAGCTTTCCGGTGGCGAAGTAGTCGAGGAAGAAGAGGGGCTCGGCGCCCTGCACGATGATGTCGTTCACGCACATGGCCACGAGATCGATGCCGATGGTGTCGTGAATGCCCGTGTCGATGGCGATCTTCACCTTGGTGCCGACGCCGTCATTGGCGGCCACTAGGATCGGGTCCTTGAAACCGGCCGCCTTGAGGTCGAAGAGCCCGCCGAACCCGCCGATCTCCGCGTCCGCCCCCGGCCGGCGCGTCGAGCGCACCAGGGGCTTGATTTGGTCGACCATGGCATTGCCCGCGTCGATATCGACGCCCGCTTGGGCATAGGTCAGGCCGTTCGTCTGCTTTTCGGGCTTCTCGGTCGTCATGGCTCACCCCGTGTTGGCTCGGGCAGTAAGGCGAGAGGGGGCGAGAGGCAAGGGGATTTGAGCAATGGAAGTTGATTTCGAGGGGGGCATCTCCGGCCGGGAATGACACCCTCCACGTCATCACCGGCCCTGTGCCGGTCATCCCGATGGCGTGAAGTGCCTTTCTGATTGGGATGGCCGGGACAAGCCCGGCCATGACGGGCGGGGGCTATCTTATCCCCACCCCTTGACCCGAACGATTGAACTCCGCCCCTCAACCCGCCATCATCGTCCCGATGACCATTCCGAACATCATCACCATCGGCCGCCTGATCATCGTGCCCATCGTGATCGTCATGATCATGCAGCAGCGGTGGAGCACCGCCTTCGTGCTCTTCGTCATCGCAGGGATTTCCGACGCCATCGACGGCTTCATCGCCCGTAAATTCGACATGAGGAGCGAGTTCGGGGCCTATATCGACCCGATTGCCGACAAGGCGCTGCTGGTGTCGATCTATGTGACCCTCGCCATCGTGGGGGCGATCCCGAGTTGGCTCGCCATCGTGGTCGTGTCCCGGGACGTGATGATCGTGGCGGCGGTGCTCCTGTCCTGGGTCATGAGCCGTCCGGTCGAGATCAAGCCGCTTCTCGTCAGCAAGCTGAACACGGGGGCGCAGATCGCCTTTGCGGCCTCTGCGCTCGCCGCCAATGCCTTCGGGGTGGATCTCGCGGGGCTGGAGGAGGTCGCCATGCTACTGGTCGCCACCTTGACCATAGCCTCGGCCGGTGCCTATCTCGGGGGCTGGCTGCGACACATGACCACCTGAAGGCCAGAATTGTTGGGTATGGAGTACCGATGACGGTCCAAAGGCAGATCGGGTTCTGGATAGCGGCGCTCGTCGTCACGGTGCTGCTGCTGTTCATCCTGCGCGGCATCCTCCTGCCCTTCGTGGCGGGTTTCGCGGTGGCCTATCTGCTCGATCCGCTCGCCGACCGGCTCCAGAAGACGGGTATTGGCCGTCTGGGCGCGAGCCTGCTGATCCTGGTCCTGTTCGTCCTGGTCTTGATCATCTCCCTGATGATCCTGGTTCCCTTCGCGGCGCAGCAGGTGGCGGCCTTTGTCGAAAGGCTGCCGGGCTACGTGACGAGGCTCCAGGAGTTGGGGGCCCAGCAGCTCGGCCCGCTGATCCAGAAGCTCGGGCTGGAGGATGCGCTGCCCTCAACGCCGCCCTCCGTCGGCAATCTCATCAGCCAGGGCATCGCCTGGATCGCCGCCTTCCTGCAGGGGCTTTGGTCCGGCGGGCAGGCCCTGCTCGGCATCTTCTCCCTGCTGGTGGTGACGCCGGTCGTGGCCTTCTACATGCTGATCGACTGGGATCGCATGGTGAAGACCGTCGATTCCTGGATGCCGATGAAGCACCGGGACACGATCCGGGCCATCGCCCACGACATCGACCGGGCGATCGCGGGCTTCGTCCGCGGGCAGGCCATGGTCTGCCTGATCCTCGGGACCTTCTATGCGGTGAGCCTCGCTCTGATCGGGCTGAATTTCGGTGCGTTGATCGGCATGACCGCGGGACTCCTGAGCTTCATCCCCTATGTGGGCTCGCTCACCGGGCTCATCCTGTCGGTCGGCGTCGCCATCGTGCAGTTCTGGCCGGACTGGACCATGATCGCGGCGACGCTCGGCATCTTCATCTTCGGCCAGTTCGTGGAAGGCAACATCCTGTCGCCGAAGCTGGTGGGGGATTCCGTCGGCCTGCACCCGGTCTGGCTGATGTTCGCTCTCGTCGCCTTCGGCGCGCTCTTCGGCTTCGTCGGGCTGCTGCTGGCCGTGCCGCTCGCAGCGGCCGTCGGGGTCATCGCACGCTTCGCCCTGCGGCAATATCTGGCAAGCCCCCTCTATCGCGGCACGGAGCCGGTGATCCTGAAACCGAAGGTCGATCCCGAGAAGGTCGATCTCGATGCGTGAGACGCCCAAGCAGCTCGCCTTCGATCTGCCGCTCGATCCCCGTTTCGGAGCCGAGGATTTCCTCGTCAGCCCGTCGAACGAGCAGGCCTACGGCCTCATCGAGAGCTGGCCCGACTGGCCGGACACGATCCTGCTCCTCGTCGGCCCCCGGGGCAGCGGCAAGAGCCATCTCGCCTCGATCTGGGCGACGAATGCCCGCGCCTGGACCATCGACGCCTCCGAAATCACGCAGGACAAGGTCCCGCATCTCGTCTCGAACGGCGCGCTCGCCATCGAGGACATGGACCGGGGCGAACGGGACGAGGCGGCCTTGTTCCACCTCCTGAATCTCGCACGGGAGAAGAAGGCCTCTCTCCTGATCACCAGCGAGACGCCGCCCGACCGCTGGGGCTTGCATACGCCCGATCTCCTATCGCGTCTGCGGCTGGCGCCGGGCGTATCGCTGGAGGCGCCGGACGATGCGCTACTCAAGGCCGTTCTGGTGAAGCTTTTCGTCGACAGGCAACTCGTGGTCGACACCTCCGTTGTCGACTATATTGCTCTGCGGATCGAACGGTCGCTGGCGAAGGCCTCCGAGCTCGTGGCGCTCCTTGACAGGGAGGCCCTGAGCCGGGGGCGGCGCGTATCCCGGGCGATCGCGGCGGAGATCCTTGGTGCCGCGCAGGAAACGGATGAGAACGAGTGAAGCCCGAGACCAACGCCGCGTTAGCGAACCGTCGTGAAACCGTCACGAAGCCCAGAGCAAAACGGTCGCCGAAGAAGGAAACGGCGGAGAACGACGTGCGCAGCGCGATTGCCCTGAAAGAGGTGGAGACCGTCAGCGAGGCTCCCTTGCCGAAGGCTCCGCCGGATATCGAACTCGACGGCGCGGTGCTGCGGAAGTTCCCCCAGCGCTTCATCAACCGGGAGCTGTCCTGGCTGCAGTTCAACCGCCGGGTGTTCGAGGAGGCCTCGAACCGCAATCATCCGCTCCTGGAGCAACTGCGCTTCCTGTCGATCTCGGCCGACAACCTCGACGAGTTCTTTATGGTCCGCGTCGCAGGCCTGATCGGCCAAGTGCGCTCCGGCGTCGCCACGACCTCGCAGGACGGGCTCACGCCGCAGGAGCAGCTGGCGAAGATTGCCGTGGCCGTCTCCCACCTCGCCTCGGACCAGCAGCGGCGCTGGCGCGAATTGCGGGATGCGCTCCTGGAGGAGGGCATCGTCCTCACCGAAGGGGCGGGGCTCACGAAGGCGGAGGCCTCGTGGCTCGAGGATTACTTCCTCAACCACGTCTTCCCGGTGCTGACGCCGCTCGCCATCGATCCCGCGCATCCGTTCCCGTTCATCCCCAATCTCGGCTCGTCCATCGCCCTGAAACTGGTGCGCCAGAGCGACGGCAAGGTGCTGAACGCGCTGATCCGCCTGCCGTCGCGCGCCGAGCGCTTCATCCGCCTGCCGGATTTCGCGGAAACGGGAGCGACCCGCTTCATCGCGCTGGAGCAGATGATCGTGCTCTACACGAGCCGCCTGTTCCCCGGTTACGAGGTGCAGGGGCAGGGCGCGTTCCGCGTGATCCGCGATTCCGATATCGAAGTCGAGGAAGAGGCCGAGGATCTGGTGCGCCTGTTCGAGACGGCGCTCAAGCAGCGCCGCCGCGGCAGCGTGATCCGCCTGGAGGTCGAGGCGGCCATGCCCGAGGACCTGCGCCTCTTCGTGGCCGAGGAGATGGAGGTGTCCAAGGACGAGGTCTTCGTCGTCGAGGGCATGATGGGTCTGCGGGACCTGTCGCAGCTCGTCGCGCTGGACCGTCCGGACCTCAAGTTCAAGCCGTACAACCCGCGCTTCCCCGAGCGCATCCGCGAACACAGCGGCGATTGCTTCGCGGCGATCCGCGAGAAGGACATCATCGTCCACCACCCCTATGAATCCTTCGATGCGGTGGTGCAGTTCCTGCGTCAGGCCGCGCGGGATCCGAATGTGGTGGCGATCAAGCAGACGCTCTACCGCACTTCGTCGGATTCTCCCATCGTGGCGGCGCTCGCGGAAGCGGCCGAGGCCGGCAAGTCCGTGACCGCGCTCGTGGAGCTCAAGGCCCGCTTCGACGAGGAGGCCAATATCCGCTGGGCGCGCGATCTGGAGCGCGCCGGTGCGCAGGTGGTGTTCGGCTTCATCGAGCTGAAGACGCACGCGAAACTGTCGATGGTCGTGCGTCGCGAAGGCAGCCAGCTCATCACCTATTGCCATGTGGGCACGGGCAATTATCACCCGATCACCGCGCGCATCTACACCGACCTGTCCTACTTCACCGCCGATCCGGTGATCGGGCGGGACGTGTCGCGCATCTTCAATTTCGTGACGGGCTATGCGGAACCGGCGGAGTTGGAGCGCATGGCGGTCTCACCGCTGACCCTCAAGAAGCGCCTCCTCCAGCACATTGCCGAGGAGGTGGAGCACGCCAAGGCAGGGCGGCCCGGCGCAATCTGGTGCAAGTGCAACTCGCTCGTCGATCCCGACATCATCGACGCGCTCTACGATGCGAGCGCGGCGGGCGTGCAGGTCGATCTCATCGTGCGCGGCATCTGCTGCCTCCGACCGGGCATCAAGGGCCTGTCGGAGAACATCCGGGTCAAGTCCATCGTCGGGCGCTTCCTGGAGCACACGCGCATCTATGCCTTCGGCAACGGGCAGGGCCTGCCCAACCCGAAGGCGCATGTCTACATCTCGTCCGCCGATCTGATGTCGCGCAATCTCGACCGCCGCGTCGAGGCGCTGATGCCGATCGTGAACACCACGGTGCACCAGCAGGTGCTCGACCAGATCATGCTCGCCAACCTGCTCGACAACGAGCAGAGCTGGACGGTGCTCCCCGATGGCTCAAGCCAGCGGGTGGTGCCAGCCAAGGGCGAGGAACCATTCAACGCTCACAAGTATTTCATGACAAATCCAAGTCTGTCGGGCCGTGGCAAATCCCTCAAGACCTCCAGTCCCAAAGCGCTCGCCAAGCGCGGGCAACGCTGACATGCCGGCCCTCAGCTTCGAGGCTCCGGGACGGCTCAAGCTTGGTCGTCCCGTCGCCATCATCGATATCGGCTCCAACTCGGTGCGCCTCGTGGCCTATGAGGGCCTCTCCCGTGCGGTCACGCCGATCTACAACGAGAAGGTCCTCTGCGGCCTCGGGCGCCATGTGGCGACCACCGGCCGCCTCGACGACGAGGCCGTGGACCGTGCCCTGCGTGCGCTCGTCCGGTTCCGCGTGCTCTGCGATACGATGCAGGTTTCCGAGGTTTTCGTGCTGGCGACCGCCGCGGCGCGCGATGCCTCCAACGGTCCCGCCTTTCTGGAAGCGGCGGCCAAAGCCTGCGGCCAGCCGATCAGCCTGCTCTCAGGAGCCGAGGAGGCGAGAGCCTCGGCGCTCGGCGTCATCGCCGGTTTCCATGAGCCGGACGGCATCGTCGGCGACATGGGCGGCGGCAGCCTGGAACTGGTCGATGTGCAGGGCTCGCAGGTAGGGCAGGGGGTCACCATGCCACTCGGCGGCCTCGCCCTGCAGGACATGAGCGGCGGCTCGCTCAGGAAAGCGCAGAGGATCGTGCGCGAGGCGCTGGAGCGCGCCCCGGAATATCTCGAAAACCTGCACGGCCGCACCTTCTATGCGGTCGGCGGCACGTGGCGCGCGCTCGCGCGGCTGCACCAGGCGGCGCGGGATTATCCGCTGCATGTAATGCACGGCTACATCATCGATCCCGATGATGGTCTCGACTTCCTGCATCTCGTCGAGGAGGCCGATTCCAAGACCTTGAAGGACATCGAGAGCGTCTCCGAGGCCCGCCGGCCGCTGCTCGCCTACGGTGCCATCGTGCTGGAGGAGATCATCCGCCTCGGCGAGCCGAAGGAGGTCGCCGTCTCGGCTTTCGGCGTGCGCGAGGGCGTGCTGTTCGACCGTCTCGATCCGGAGACCCGCGAGCGCGATCCGCTGCTCGCGGCCGCCAGCGATCTCAACTTCCTGCGCTCCCGCTCGCCGCGCCATGGGGTGGAGCTGTGCCAGTGGACGGAAGCCTTCATCAAGAGCATAAACCTGCCGGAGACCGAGTACGACACCCGCCTTCGCCGTGCCGCCTGCCTGCTGGCCGATATCGGCTGGCGCGCGCATCCTGACTACCGGGGCGAACAGAGCCTCAACCTGATCGCCTACGGCGCCTTTGCCGGCCTCGATCATCCTGGCCGCGCCTATCTCGCCCTGTCGATCTTCTTCCGGCACGAGGGCCTTTCGCCGGACAAGGTGAGCTCGCGCATCAAGTCTCTCGCCGGTCCCCGCCTCCTGGAGCGCGCCCGCCTGCTCGCGGCCCTGATGCGTATCGCCTATCCGGTCTCGGTCGCCATGGAAGGTGTCCTGCCGCAGGCGCCTCTCACGGCCCGCGGCAACCAGATCGTGCTGCGCTTGCCCGCTCATCTGGGACCGCTCGCCAACGAGCGCCTGACCGGCCGCCTTCGTGCCCTGGGCAAGCTTCTCAACATGGATCCGGTGATCGAGATCGTGTGAGCAGGCGGTTCTGGAGCATTTTTCGGCGAAGTGGATCCGGTTCGCCGTAAAAAATGCGGCACAGCAAAGAACAGAGATGATCCCACGCAAGTGGAAACAGCTCTAGGGCGGGAACGAAACTGTTTGAACTCGACCGGGACGACCAACTTCTCCATCCCGATTCCATCAGGAATGTGGGCTGGCCTTACGCTCGTTGTGGCGCGTTATAGGGGATCGACAGCCGGAAGCAGGTGCCGGGATCGAGCCGGTTGACAGAGATCTCGGCATCAAGTTGCCTCAACATACTGGTGATGAACCGAACTCCAAGGCTCTTCGTCGGTTTGAACAGGTCGAAATCGCTTGGCAGGCCAACGCCTTGATCCTTCACCTCAAGAACGACGCGGCCGCATTCGGGGGCGATCAGGCGCACATCTATCGGTCCTCGGTTCTTCTTGGGATAAGCATATTCGAGGGCATTCGTGATCAGTTCGTTGGCGATCAGTCCGATTGGAACCGCCTGATCGGTCGGCACTACGACACGGTCGCCTTTGAAATTTAGATCATGCGCAGGTGATGTCTCCTGAATCTTCGCACAGAGGTCGTTCAAGAAACCGCAGATCTCAATATAGTCGGCTGCGTATTGCCGCCAGAGATGATCATGGACGCCAGCGATGGTTTGTACTCTCGTGTAGGCGTCGATGAGAACCTTTCTCGTATCTTCGCCGTCAACCAATCGAGCCTGAAGCGCGAGCTGGCTGGCCACAAGCGCCAAGCTGTTCTTGACCCGGTGGCTGACTTCCTGCGTCAGGAGTTTCTGCCGCTCTTGCGCTTCATGCTGTTCACTTCATGCTGTTCATGAATGTCCGTTGCAACTCCGATCCAGGCAATGATCTCCCCTTTCAGACGGACGGGTGAGACGCGCCCAAGGTGCCAGCGATAAACCCCGTCGACATCGCGACGCAGCCTGACCTGAGCGCTATAGGGTTCACCCTTGGCCACGGCCTCGTTTCTGACTTTCTCAAGGTAAGGGCGGTCGTCAGGGTGAACGGCCTCTTTCCAGGTCAAGGCCTCGCGCAGTTGGGAGTGTCCCGTATAGCTGCGCCATTCCCGATTGAAGAACTCGACCGTTCCGTCGGTCCGCCCGACCCACATCTTGCGGGGGCGCTTTCAATGAAGGCTTTGAGACGCTCTTCGCTCTCATTCCTCCATTCGTAACTCGCAGATTGTGCCTTTTTCGCGCTCATAACCCTATTAAATCGGGAATCGATATTTGGTTGCGCTATAGGGATCTGCAACATTCGCGCAGTCCTAACCAGTATCGCGGAGATCCATGGCGCCGGACATCAGAGCCACATCAACACGCATCGTCTACGAGAACCGCTGGATGCGCGTGCGGGAGGACGCCATCGTCCGACAGGACGGCTCGCCCGGGATCTACGGTGTCGTCGAAAAAGCGGACTTCGCCATCGTCGCTCCCATCGAGAACGGCACGATCCATCTGGTGGAGCAGTACCGCTATCCAGTGCAGGGCCGCTATTGGGAATTGCCGCAGGGTTCCTGGGAGGATGCTCCGGGTACCGATCCGGTGGAGCTGGCGCGGGCCGAGTTGCGCGAGGAGACTGGGCTGATTGCGGAGACCATGCTGCATGTGGGCCATCTGTTCGGGTGCTACGGGCATTCGAACCAGGGTTTTCACATCTACCTCGCGCAGGGCCTTCGAGAGGGTGAGGCCCGTCGCGAGCACACCGAGCAGGACATGGTGAGCCGCGCCTTCCCGGTCGACGAGGTGCTGGCGATGATCTCCAGCGGCGCCATCAAGGATGCGGCGACGGTGGCGACCTTGGGGCTGCTGAGGTTGAAAGGGTTGTTGTGACGGGTGATGCTGCCGTGATCCCGGACAGCGCATCCGATCCGGGATATTGTGCTTCTGTTCCGT
>KI912039.1:329841-337048 GCA_000517005.1 Microvirga lupini | reverse complement strand
GATCCATAGTGCTGTGCGTGCGGGTGGATTCCCTTCCCCTCCGCTGCGCTCCGGCCGGGAATGACAGCGGCGAGCGTCAAAACGTTGATGGCTGGAAGGTGTCACGCTGGCGTAATCTCCCGCAGCTTCACCCGACCGCGCTCCAGCACCAGGCCGAGCTGTCCGTTCTTCAGTGCGAGCGCCTTCTCGCCGAAGAGCTTGCGCCGCCAGCCGCGCAGGGAGGGGACGTCGGCATCGTCACTGTCGGCGATGGCTTCCAGCTCCTCGACGGTAGCGATGATCTTGGGGGCGACGCCCTCCTGCTCGGCGACCGCCTTGAGCAGGACCTTCAGCAGGTCGACGACGGAGCCGGTGTTGGAGCGGCCGCGACTGCGCTCAGGGACCGGGATCGTCGCCGGATCGCGGGCAAGTGCGCGCTCCACCGCGTCCAGGATTTCACCCCCGGTGCGGGACCGCTCGAAGCCGTTCGGGATGGTGCGCAGCCTCCCCAGGGCCTCCACGCTGCGCGGCGCGGAGGTGGCGATGTCGATCACCGCATCGTCCTTGAGCATGCGCCCGCGGGGTACGTCGCGCGCCTGCGCCTCGCGTTCGCGCCATGCGGCGACCTCCATGAGCACGGCGACCTCGCGCGGCTTGCGCAGGCGGCCGGCGAGGCGCCGCCAGGCATTGTCCGGATCGGCTTGATAGGTTTCAGGCGAGGTGAGGATCGCCATCTCTTCGGCGAGCCATTCGAGCCGGCCGTTGTTCTGCAGCTGCGCCAGCAGCGCCTCGTAGACCTTCACCAGATGGGTGACGTCCGAGAGGGCGTAGGTGAGCTGCGCCCCGTGAGGGGACGGCGCGACCAGTCGGTGAAGCGCGAGGACTTGTCGATCTTGGCCTTGGCGAGGTCGTTGGTGAGCTGCTCGTAGGAGACCGAGTCCCCATAGCCGCACACCATGGCGGCGACCTGGGTGTCGAAGAGGGGCTCGGGCACGATGCCGCCGAGATTCCAGACGATCTCCAGGTCCTGCCGGGCCGAATGGAAGACTTTCACCACGTTCCTGTCGGCCATCAGGGCCATGAAGGGATCGAGGCTCATGCCCTCGGCCAGCGGGTCGATGAGGTAGGCTTCCGCCGGGTCGGAGCTTGCCATCTGGATCAGGCAGAGCTTCGGGTAATAGGTGGTCTCGCGCAGGAACTCCGTATCGACGGTCACGAACGGATGCTGGCTGAGACGATTGCAGGCGGCGGCCTGGGCGTCGGTGGAGGTGATCAGGTCCATGAAGCGTACATAACCCATCGGGACAGGGCTCGCGAGTCCGCCGTCGCCGGATCCGCCGATTGTCGGAGGATAAGGTAAAGCCCGAGAAATCGGCTGACGCAGCCTAAGCATCGTTGTTCCGTATCAGGAGCTGGCGATCATTCCAGTCAGACGCCGATGGTCCTTTTTCCTGTCATGCCCGGTTGAGGCCCGCCGTGCCCAGCGACTGCCGGGCGGCCTCGGCGAAGGGGAGGGCATCGCCGTCCATGGGCGGGGAGACGCGGCCTTCGCGCAGGACCACGATCCGGTCCGCCGCGCGGATCCTCTCCGGGCGGTGGGCGATGACGATCCGGGTGATCTGCAGTTCCGCCAGCGCCCGGTTGACCTCGCGCTCCTTGTCGAGGTCGAGATGCGAGGTGCCCTCGTCCATGAAGAGCATGCGCGGCTTGCGGTAGAGCGCCCGCGCCAGCAGCACCCGTTGGCGCTGTCCGCCCGAGAGGGTGGTCCCCATGTCGCCGATGAGCGTGCTGTAGTTCATGGGCATGGCCATGATCTCGTCGTCGATCCCGGCGATCTTCGCGCAGGCGCGCATCCAGTCGAGATCGAGGCTCGCGTCAAAGAAGCAGATGTTCTCCGCGATGCTGCCGGAGAGCAGATGGTCGTCCTGCATGACGACGCCGATCTGCGAACGAAAGGCCTGGATGTCCATGTTCGCGAGAGGAACTCCGTCGATCAGCACGGTTCCTGCCGTGGGCCTGAACAATCCGATCATCACCTTGAGCAGCGTCGTCTTGCCGCCGCCCGAAGGCCCGGTGATGGCAACGAACTCGCCCGGCTCGACCTGCAGGTCCGCGCCTGACAGAACCTCCGGCTCCGTATCCGCATAGCGGAAGGTTATGCCATGCAGCTCGACGCCGCCCTGGATCGTTCTCTCTACTAGGCCTTTCTGAGGACCATGGCCCACGTCCTTTTCCGTCAGAGCAATGTCGGACAGGCGCGCGACGTAGAGATCGAGCATCCGGTACTGAAGTGCGGTCTCGATCAGGTTGGTGACCTTGTCAAGGAATTGCTCCTTGTACGAGATGAAGGCGTAGAGCATCCCGACGCTCATATCCCCCGCCATCACGGCACGAGCGCCCAGATAGAGGACGAGCACGTTCTCAGGCCCGTAGATGAGCTGGTGCGCGGAACTGAAGGCAATCGTGACCCGGGTCTGTCTGATGCCTTTATTGAGGGCATCGGCATGGCGGTTCTGCCAAAGTGCCTCCCGGTCCGTTTCCCGACCGAAGATCTTGATGCTCTGAATGCCGCGAATGGTCTCGATGAAGATCGTGTTCTCCTTGGCCCCGGCTTCGATCACTTCCTCCTGAAGTCGACGCACGAAGTGATACGAGATCAGCCGCAACAGGCCATAGAGCACCAGGGCACCGAAGACGACGAACGAGAGGGCCGGGCTGTACACGAGGATCATGATCAGCGTCAGAACGGCCATGACACCGTCCACGATGGCACCGATCAGTCCTTGCGAGAACAGGTTCTGGATCGGCGTGGTCGCGCCGAAGCGGGACACGATATCGCCTATATGCCGTTTCTCGAACCATTCAAGCGGCAGCCGCACGAGATGGTTGAAGACGTTTGCGCTCATCTGGAAATTGAGTGCATTGCCCAGGAACATGAGCACCTGCGATCGCAGCCAGGATGCACCCACATTAATCATGAGCAGGAGCGTGAAGCCCAAGGCGAGAGCGCCCAAAAGACCGCTATCGCCTTTCAGGATCGCATCGTCGACGACGAGCTGCATGTAGAACGGACTGGCCAGGGTGATGATCTGCAGGATCGCCGAGAGCAGCAGCGCTTGCCCAAGGGCTCTGTTCAAACCCTTGAGGCGTCCCCAGAACGCCGAGAGTGGGATTTTGATCGATTCCTTCTTCTCGAAGGTGCCCGTCGGATTGAGCTCCAGGGCGATCCCGGTAAAATGCCGTCCCGCCTCCTCCAGGCTGAAAGAGCGAACGCCCGATGCCGGGTCATGGATTACAATCCGCCGGCCGGTCGCCTGTTTCAGAACCACGAAGTGGTTCATGTCCCAATGCAGGATGCAGGGAGTCTTGACCTCCTTGAGCTGCTCCGGCTCCAGCCGGAGGCCTCGCCCCGTCATGCCGATCCGCTGGGCGAGCGTGAGGACATCCCGCAACGTGGTGCCCTTCAGGGAGACCGAGAACTTGCGCCGCAGGTTCACCAGGTCCGTCTCATAGCCATGGTAGGTGGCGATCATGGCGAGGCAGGCGAGGCCGCATTCCGCCGCTTCGGTTTGGAGAAGGATTGGGAGGAGCGGGCCGCTCAGGGAATCGATCTTGTCGAGCACGCTCACATGCGCCCCCGTAGACTCAAGATAGGCTCGAAAAGCCAGGCGAGCAGCGAGCGTTCTTCCAAAACGATATCAGCCTGCAAGGCCATGTCCGGCTGCAGAGGCACCGGCCGTCCATAGGCCTGAATCGCCTGCTGCCTCAGCTGAACGCCGACACGATAGGTCGGCTCCTTCGGCGTAACGGCGCCGAGGATTTCGCCCGGCGCGAGAATGGCTTGCGAGACGGTCTCGACGGTCCCATTCAGGGTGCCGAAGCGCTGATAAGGAAACGCATCGATCATGAGGCGGACCGGCTGGCCCGGCTGCACGAAGCCGATTGCCCGGCTCGGAACGAAAAGTTCCGCCTTAAGCTCCGCGCCTTCGGGCACGATGGCCAGGAGGGGGCGGCTCGCATCGACGATCTGGCCGGGCTTGACCTGAAGAGCCGTGACCCGTCCGGCGACGGGTGCACGGACCACTTGGCTACCGCGCGCCTCGATCTCGGTGCGCTCGCGCTCGCGGTCGGCGAGATTGAGACTGAGCTGCGAGATGCGCTCGCTTTGCTGCACCGGGAGTTGTTCGCGCTGGAGTTGCGTCTGATCGAGATCCTTGTCGAGGGCGGCGAGCTGCCGGTCGAGATCAGCCAGGTTCTGACGGCTGACGAGGAGCACGGCTTCCTGTTCCTGAAGCATGACTTTTGTGCCGTTGCCTCTTTGATAAAGATCGGCCAGCGTCTGCCGCCGCTCTGTGGCCACCTGCACCTGTTGAACCTGTAGCTCGCGCTGAGCAAGCACGGCTTGCCTTTGGGTCTTCACGCTCTGGATCGATGCATCGAGCCGGACGATTTCATTCGCAACGCGAGCAGGGTCTAAGGCGATCTGCTCCTTGATCAGTCGGATCTGGGCGTCGAGGGATTCGATCAGGGCCGCGGAGACCGTCCCGCCGCCCGGCAATCCTTGCCCCGAGTCGATCGTGAAAAGAGCCTGGCCGGACGAGACGCGATCCGCTTGCCGCACCTTGAGGTCGGTGACGACACCGTCGCGTCGCGCCGAGACGCGGACGAGTCCGGCCGTGGAGATCAGGGCACCGGAAGCCGTCTCCTTTCGCGCATAGCCGGCAGTCGCGATGAAGGCCACCGATATGCTCGTTGCGACGGCAAGAAAGGTGCCCAAGATCCGCCACGACAAGGGAGCCGCCGGCATGGACGCCGCCGTGTGCTCGCTGTTTGCCAGAACTTGCGAACGAAAGAGTTGCTGCGTCAATGCCGGAATCTGTCCCTGCCATGAAATGATGTTTCATAAGGAGATTGGTTTGGCAAGGCGTGGTATTGGCAGGTTGGACTTATCGCAGGCACCCGGACTTGTATCTATTCGGCTCTGCTCCTTATCGGAGGTCGAACCCGATCTCGTCACCTGGGCTTGCGCGATTGCATATCAAATTCATCGGTCGAGTGCGGAAAAGCACCTATCGAAGACATAATGCTTGCAAGTCCGCAAACATCGCTTGCGCGGGTTAGGGCTGAATAGTTCGGATCTAAACCCAAGGTTGATAGGCTTTATAACATTGCAATGTTGGAATGCCTGAGCTTTGAAGCCTGCTAGGACAGAGGCTCCAAAGCTACTTCTGGAGGATAAGATGACAACTGAGATTTCCGAGCTGCAGTTGGATGATCTGGAGCGCGTATCGGGAGGAATATACATCCCGTGGGATGTCTACGTCTCCATTGGGATGGGCGGCTCGCTCAGCCCCAGAGGTTCGGGAGGGAGTTCTTCAGGCCGCATCGGAGAAGGGGGCATCAGAAATCCTGGAACCGGCAATTCGCCACCGAAGACAATGATTATGAACCCTGTCATTCAGCGCTACGCGAGGGCCATGCACGGCGGAAAGTCCGCTTGGGAGACTCTGATCGAGCCCTGATAAGCGATTGTAACGCAAGCTGATGAAGCCTGGGATTGCGGTCAGCGGCTGTAATCCCAGCCACCGACGGGTTTTCTGCACTTTCGGCATAGTTGGAGGGTTTACTTCGCAACATTCCTTGGGTTGCGCCGCGCCTTGGCCTGCCGCTCGGCACGCTTCATGAGCCAGTCGAGGATATTGTGCTCGACAACCAGGCCGGTCTCCGCATCCTCCAGACGCTGGATCCGGTCGACCCGGAAGCCGCGATAGCCGTCATCGGACAGGATGTCGATTCCGCCCAGCAGCATCTTGCCGGGACCCACCTTCAGTTCGCGCGCCAGCACCCAGCGCCGGCTGGCATTGCCGGCCTGATCGATATAGTCGAGCTCCAGCGCGCCCTCCAGCGGATAGACGTGCCAATTGCCCTCGATCCGCTCCTCGATGGGCGCGTTCCGGGCTGGTCTCAACAGGGATGTCGCAAGGGTGCTAACCATAGGCAGAATATGGGAATTCACCCTTTGTTCTGCAAGGATTATGAAGCTGCCGGAGGGCGAAAAATTGCTGGAAAATTAAGGCGAAAAGGCGCGGTTCCCATGCGTGTTTTAGGACGCCAGTGGCGCTTGGCTGTTCTGGTGGAAGGTCGCCTTTCGAAGTCAGCCCTGGCTTGCCGTCGAGGAGAGATTCGCTGAAAGGCTAGGGCTCTTGAGCCAAGCTGCTGGCGTCTCCGTCCAGCAACCGGACCAGCGCTGCAATCAGAAGGATCGCAGTGAGGCCCCCGCTTGCGATCACGAGGAACCGGAACAAGTACTCGACGAAATCTTCAGGCGGCAGCTTCATAAAATCCTCTCTTAGAATTCTTCTAGAGAGGAGGCCGCGGGCTGGCGTTAACCTTTGTTAAAGCTAAGCCTTAAGCTTCTTCGCCGGTTAATGGATCAAATCGTTCCCGGCCAGTCGGGGAGCTGAGGGATCAGGGTGGCTTCGTCGAAAGATGAGCGAGGCGATGGGCGATGTGTCCTGACGCACGCAAGAACGGAGTACTCCCGGCGGGACGATTGTTAGGACACCTGTAACAGGACAGAATTCCCGTCATGTCCATGACAGGTGACGCCATGCAGGCCCTTTTCATCGCCTCCCTTTATCTGAGTGTGACCCTGACAACCTTCCTGCTGTTCGTCAGCCTGACCAATCTCGCGAGTCCCGTCGCAGGCTTGACGATCCATTGAGCCGTTCCCGGACAGGACAGTGAGGCAAGCGCTTCTCTGCCACCACCGGCGGTCCGCAGGATCGGGAAGGGGGCCGATGAACACCTTCCTCGTCATCACCGGCCTTGTGCCGGTGATCCCGATCGAATGAAGTGGATCGCTCGTCTGATCGGAATGGCCGGGACAGGCCCAGCCATGACGGGGTGATGTCATCCCCAGCGGCCGTAGGCCGGGAAGAGGATCCACCCTCAGTGCTGCTGATGGATTCTCTTCCCCTTCGCTGCGCTCCGGCCGGGAATGACACCGTCCCTTTCACATCCTCTGCCGTCATGCCCTGCCTTGTGCCGGGCATCCACGTCTCAACCCTGCCGTGCAGAAAAGGCGTGGATCACCGGCACGAGCCCGGCGATGACGCGGTGAGGGCGAATGTTATGTTCTCACTTTGTTCTTGACAGATGGGACAAGCTCAGCTATATCATTGCTCATCCCCGCCCGCCGAGGGGCGCGCTCGCGAGGCCTCGCAAG
>KI912039.1:323729-329741 GCA_000517005.1 Microvirga lupini | reverse complement strand
AAAAGGTGCTGGCTTGTAAGGAATTCCGATCGCCAGCCCCGCCGAGGGAGGGAGCATCTTCGAATGGCTTCATTTCGTCCTTCTGCCTTGACTTCCCCGTCCTCCCATGGATGTTGCGCTTCAAACCGAACCAGCAGGCTTTTCCATGTCCGCCTCCATGCACCGTTACCGTTCCCATACCTGCGGCGCGCTCCGCGAATCCGATGTCGGCCAGGTCGCCCGGCTCTCCGGCTGGTGCCACCGCATCCGCGACCATGGCGGCGTACTCTTCATCGACCTGCGCGACCATTACGGCATGACGCAGTGCGTGATCGATCCGGATTCGCCGGCCTTCAGGCAGGCCGAGGCGGCCCGCTCGGAATGGGTGATCCGGGTCGACGGCAAGGTGCGCAAGCGCCCGGCCGGCACCGAGAACCCGGAGCTGCCCACCGGCATGGTCGAGGTCTACATCACCGACATCGAGGTGCTGGGCCCGGCGGCCGAGCTGCCGATGCCGGTCTTCGGCGACCAGGAATATCCGGAGGAGACCCGTCTCACTTACCGGTATCTCGACCTGCGCCGCGAGAAGCTGCACAACAACATCATGAAGCGCGGCGCGATCATCAACTCGCTGCGTACGCGCATGCAGAAGAGCGGCTTCTTCGAATTCACGACACCGATTCTGACGGCCTCCTCGCCGGAGGGCGCGCGCGACTTCCTCGTGCCGTCGCGCATCCACCCCGGCAAGTTCTACGCGCTGCCGCAGGCGCCGCAGCAGTTCAAGCAGCTGATCATGATCTCCGGCTTCGACCGGTACTTCCAGATGGCTCCCTGCTTCCGCGACGAGGACCCGCGTGCTGACCGCCTGCCGGGCGAGTTCTATCAGCTCGACGTGGAGATGAGCTTCGTCACCCAGGAAGACATCTTCCAGACCATGGAGCCGGTGATCCGCGACACCTTCAAGGAGTTCGCCGACGGCAAGCCCGTGACCGAGGTGTTCCCGCGCATTCCGTATTTCGAGTCCATGCTGAAATACGGCTCCGACAAGCCGGACCTCCGCAACCCGCTCGTCATCGCCGACGTGTCGGAGGTGTTCGAGCGCGAGGACGTGACCTTCAACGCATTCAAGAACGTGATCAAGTCCGGCGGCGTCGTGCGCGCCATCCCGGCGACCGGTGCCGCCTCGCAGCCGCGCTCCTTCTTCGACAAGCTCAACGACTGGGCCCGCACGGAAGGCGCGCCCGGCCTCGGCTACATCGTGTTCGAGGAAGAGGGCGGCCAGATCCACGGCAAAGGCCCCATCGCCAAGTTCATCCCCGAAGCCGCGCAGGCGGTCATCCGAGAGAAGGCCGGCATCAAGGCAGGCGACGCGGTGTTCTTCTCGGCGGGCGCTGAGGACAAGGCCGCCGCGCTCGCCGGCAAGGCCCGCACCCGCATCGGCGATGAACTCGGCCTCATCGACAAGGACCGGTTCGAGTTCTGCTGGATCGTCGACTTCCCGCAATACGAGTGGAACGAGGACGAGAAGAAGATCGACTTCTCTCACAATCCGTTCTCCATGGCGAACTTCGACCACGACGCCTTCATGGCGCTCGACCCGTCGGACAAGGACACGATCCTCAAGATCACGGCCTTCCAGTACGACTTGACCTGCAATGGCTACGAGATCGCTTCGGGCTCGATCCGCAATCACCGTCCCGACCGGATGGTGAAGGCCTTCGAGATCGGCGGCTACGGCGAGAAGGAGGTCATGGAGCGGTTCGGCGGCATGTACCGCGCGTTCCAGTACGGCGCGCCGCCCCACGGCGGCATGGCGGCCGGCGTCGACCGCATCGTGATGCTGCTCTGCGGCGCGCATAACCTGCGCGAGATCACGCTGTTCCCGATGAACCAGAAGGCGGAAGACCTCCTGCTCGGCGCCCCCTCCGAGGCGACGCCGAAGCAGCTGCGCGAGCTGCACATCCGGACCAACCTGCCGGAGAAATGAGCCCCACCGACGTCACCGCCATCGTCGTGACCTTCGACAGCGCGCACGCGCTGCCGGAGTGTCTCGGCGCGCTGGCCGCGGACGGCGTGCCGGCACTCGTGGTCGACAACGCTTCGACGGATGACACCGTCACCATTGCCGAAGGGCAGGGCGCACGGGTCATCCGCAATGCCCGAAACGAGGGCTATGGCCGCGCCAACAATATCGGCGCGCGGGCGGCCGAGACCGAGTTCGTGCTGATCGTCAATCCGGACTGCATTGTCGACAGGGGAGCGGTCGCGGCCCTCGTCGATGCGGCGCGTCGCTATCCGGACGCAGCGTTCTTCGCACCGCAGATCGTGGAGCCCAGCGGACGCGTATTCTACCAGCCGCGCTCGCTCCTCGCGTCTTATCTGCCCAATCCCGGCGGCAAGCTCGTCCTGCCCGAGGGCGAGGCCTGCGCGCCGTTTTTCTCGGGTGCCTGCTTCCTCATCCGTCGCGACGTCTTCCTGAAACTCGGCGGCTTCGATGAGAACATCTTTCTCTTCTACGAGGACGACGATCTCTGTCGCCGCGTGGCGGATTCCGGCTCCGCGCTGATCTACGTCCCGCAGGCGGTTGTGCGCCACGGACGCGGCCGGTCGAGCGGTGAAAAGCCCGGCCGCATCTTCGCCTCCCGCTGGCATCAGGCTTGGTCGCGGGCCTATGTGAGCCGCAAATACGGGCTGCCGAACCCGGCGCCCGGCATGTTTGCGATCAATGCGCTGAAGGCTGTTGGTGCTGGCCTGACGTTTCAGCGTAAGCTCGTCGAACGCTATGGCGGCTCGGCGGCGGGCGCCTGGGCGGCGATGAGGGGCCGGAAGGCGTTTTGAGTTCCTGCCGATATCCCTCACACGTCATGGCCGGGCTTGTCCCGGCCATCCCGATCGGAAGGGCACGGCGCCTCTCACATCGAGATCACCGGCACAAGGCCGGTGATGACGAACCAAGTGTGGCTCACACACACTGCGTCCGCAGCACTTTTGCGGCCGCGATCAGCTCGCGGATCCGATCGCTCTGCAGAAGCGGGATGAGGGTTGCGATCTTTTCGCGCGGCAGGTCCCACCATTGCACCTCGAGAAGCGCCGCGATGGTCTCCTCGTCGAAGCGGTAGCGGATCACCTTGGCCGGGTTGCCGCCGACGATGGCGTAGGGCGGCACGTCCTTCGTCACGATGGCGTGGGCCGCCACCACGGCGCCATGCCCTACGGTCACACCTGACATGATGATGGCGCCGGAGCCGAGCCAGACATCGTGGCCGATGGTCACGTCGCCGCGGGAGGTATGGTAATCCTCGCTCTTGGGCGCCGAAGGCCAGAGCTCCCGGAAGGCGGAGAAGGGATAGGTGGTGCCCCAGTCGCTGCGATGGTTGCCGCCCAGCAGGATCTCCACCTTGTCGGCGATGGAGCCGTAGCGGCCGATGGTGAGCTTCCGGCCCGATTCCGGAAAGCGCACCTTGGGCTTACCGTAGGTGAACTCGCCGATCTCGTAGCCGTAGCGGCCGGCCATGCGGGCGAGGTGGACTCGGGTCTGGTTGTGCGGGTTGCGCCAGTTCTTCAAACGGTGCTTGAGCTTCATCACACTGCCTCGCAAGCCAGAGAAGAACATTGACGGCAGGGGGGCAGCGCGCGCACAAGAGCCTCCAGATTGGTTTGGTCAGTGCAAGGAGCGTCGGGGATGGGAGACAACATCTCGCAGGATCTGAAATCGGGAGCGATGTTCTACCATCAGCATCCCCGCCCCGGAAAGCTCGAGATCCAGCCGACCAAGCCCCTCGGCAACCAGCGCGACCTGGCGCTGGCCTATTCTCCCGGCGTGGCCGCCCCCTGCGAGGCGATTGCCGCCGACCCGGCCGAGGCCGCCAATCTCACCTCGCGCCAGAATCTGGTGGCCGTGATCTCCAACGGCACGGCCGTGCTGGGCCTCGGCGACATCGGCCCGCTCGCCTCCAAGCCCGTGATGGAGGGCAAGGCGGTCCTGTTCAAGAAATTCTCCGGCATCGACGTGTTCGACATCGAGGTGGCCGAGAACAATGTGGACAAGCTGGTCGAGGTGATCGCGGCGCTTGAGCCCACCTTCGGCGGCATCAATCTCGAGGATATCAAGGCGCCCGAATGTTTCGAGGTCGAGGAGCGGCTTAAAAGCCGCATGGGCATCCCGGTCTTCCACGACGACCAGCACGGCACGGCCATCATCGTCGGTGCCGCGGTGATGAATGCCCTGGAGCTTGCCGGCAAGCGCATCGAAGACGTGAAGATCGTCACCTCGGGCGCCGGCGCCGCCGCGCTCGCCTGCCTCAATCTCCTCGTGTCGCTCGGCGCCAAGCGCGAGAACATTTGGGTCACTGACATCAAGGGTGTGGTCCATGAGGGTCGCAACGAGCTCATGGACCGCTGGAAGTCGGTCTATGCTCAAGATACCGATGCGCGCACGCTCGCCGACGTGATCCCCGATGCGGACGTGTTCCTCGGCCTCTCGGCCGGCGGCGTGCTCAAGCCGGAGCTGCTTGCCCAGATGGCGCCGCGCCCGCTGATCATGGCGCTTGCCAATCCCTATCCGGAGATCATGCCGGAGGAGGCGGAGGCCGCGCGTCCCGACGCGATGATCTGCACCGGGCGTTCGGATTACCCGAACCAGGTCAACAACGTCCTGTGCTTCCCCTACATCTTCCGCGGTGCGCTCGATGTGGGCGCGACCACCATCAATGAGGAGATGAAGGCGGCCGCCGTGAAGGCCATCGCCGGCCTTGCCCGCGAAGCCCCGTCCGAGGTGGTGGCGCGCGCCTATGGCGGCGAGGCGCATCCTTTCGGCCGCAAGTCCCTGATCCCGAGCCCGTTCGATCCACGCCTGATCCTGCGCATCGCGCCGGCTGTGGCGAAGGCCGCGATGGATTCCGGCGTCGCGACGCGGCCCCTGGCGGATCTGGAGGCCTATGCGGAATCCCTCGGCCGCTTCGTGTTCCGCTCCGGCTTCATCATGAAGCCGCTGTTCTCGCAGGCGAAGGCCGATCCGAAGCGCGTCATCTATGCCGAAGGCGAAGACGAGCGCGTGCTGCGTGCCGTGCAGGTCATCGTCGAGGAAGGCATCGCCAAGCCGATCCTGATCGGACGTCCCAACGTGGTCGAAACGCGCATGAAGCGCTTCGGCTTGTCCATGGAGATCGGGCGGCATTTCGAGCTGGTGAACCCGGAGGACGATCCGCGCTACCGGGACTACGTCGCCACTTACGTGGAAGCGGCGGGCCGCAAGGGCATCACCCCGGATGCAGCACGGACGCTGGTGCGCACCAACAACACCGTCATCGGTGCGCTCGCGGTGAGGCGAGGGGACGCGGATGCACTGATCTGCGGGCTTGAGGGGCGCTTCCAGTCCCGCGTCAAGCACATCAAGGACATCATCGGGCTTGCTCCCGGCGTGCACGAGATGGCGGCGCTGTCGCTGGTCATCACCTCGAAGGGAGCCTACTTCCTCGCCGACACGCATGTGCAGTTCGATCCGACGGCGGAAGAGATCGCCGATATGACGATCGCCTGCGCCAGCCACGTGCGCCGCTTTGGCATGGAGCCCAAAATCGCATTGTTGTCCCACTCGGATTTCGGCGCTGCAGACAGCCGCTCGGCGCTGAAGATGCGTGAGGCTCTGGCCTGCATCAACGAGCGTGCGCCGGACCTTGAAGTGGACGGCGAGATGCAGGCCGATGCGGCCCTGTCCCAGATGATCCGCGATCGGGTGAACCCCGCCTCGCGCCTGAAGGGCGAGGCCAACGTGCTGATCATGCCGAACCTGGATGCCGCTAACATCGCGTTCCAGTTCACGAAGGTCCTGGCCGACTCGCTCCCCGTTGGGCCGATCCTGATCGGCCCGGCGAAGCCCGCGCATATCCTGACCCCGTCCGTGACGGCGCGCGGCATCGTCAACATCACGGCCATCGCGGTCGTAGAGGCGCAGGCGGCGGAAGAGGATCAGCGGACGCTGATTTGAGGTGCAGCGACAAGCGGCAACCTTCTGATTTAGTCTCATCTCTCTGC
>KI912039.1:301287-323629 GCA_000517005.1 Microvirga lupini | reverse complement strand
GTGATCATGGTTGGATGGCTGCAGGAGCTTCAGGACGGCATCACTCCGCCTTCGCGCTGACATTCAGCTTGTCGAGAATGGCTTTCGGATCGGGCAGAACGACCGCTTCCGCAATGCCGAAGCCCGCCGGATCCTTGGGTGTCGCGTTGACCGTGAGCTTGCCGGGCTTGGCGATGAAGCGGGCGATGGCCTGGCTCAGGGTCTGAGCCTGTTCCGAGTTGCCGATCATCGCCGGCACGACGAAGGCCGCTGCTGCGGCATAAGTCCGGCGCAGCGATTCCGGCGTCGTCTTCTGCTCCTTCGCGGCCTTTGCCATGTAGCGCTCGAACAGGCCCCTGTTCTCGACCGTGAGGTCGAGCGCTTTCGCCTTGGCTCCGACCAGTGCGACCGTCGCGATGGCCGTATCAGCATTGAAGAGGTCCTTGCCGACATTGCCGATGCGGCCCGTGAGGCCGATATTGCCCATGTCGTGACCCTGGAACGAGACCTCATTGAGCGTGATCTCGCTCGCGGCTTCGTTCCAGGTGGCAGCGGCAAGGAGGGATACGTCGATATCCTTGTAGCCGAGAGCCACGAGTTCCTTGATGCCGTCGTCGGTGCTGTTCGACGGCAGCGCCATCGCCAGGTTCTGCAACCCGATCCGGATATTGGTCGGAATGGCGTTCACAGGCTTGTCGGCGGTGAGTTCGAAGCCCTTCAGCCCAGCCTGGATCTTGACCTTCTTGCCCTCGTCGTCAGTGGTTCCATCGATGGAGAGGCCTGACAGACGCAGCGTGCCCAAGGTCGGGATGAGGCTGCGCATGGCCGTTGGGTCGATCTCGTCGAAGGACTTGCCCTGGAGCGTCCTCAGGCCCTCGATCGTCTGGCGGAACGAGAAACCGGTCAGGCTCATGCCGTCGATCTTGACGCGATTGTCCTTGTCGGAAAATTCGAAACCTTCCCACCGCACGTCGGCGGGCTGAGTATCCGTGCCGCCGGTGTAGGCAATCCGGTTGATCCGGGTCAGACCGGAGCCGTCCTTGCCTTTGGCGGTCGCCTCGATGCCGGACGCCTCCATGGAGCCGATCTGAAATGCATCGAGGAAATCGGCCATCGCGGAGAAAAGCCGGGCCTGGTCGTCCGAGGACAAATCCGTGCGATCGGCCATCTCGGCAAACATGCCTGCGGTGCCGGTCCAGGAATCCTTGGTCGGGCGCCCCTGAAAATCTTTGCCGCCCACATGCGCGATTTTGAAGGTCACGCCCGTTTCGTTGTCGGCGAATTCCATGTTGTCGATGGCGAAGGAGCCATAGATTCTGCTGAACGGAGCCGAGGCGGCGTCGGCCTTCGCTTCGTAAAGCCGGGCGAGGGCTGGTAGATCGAGCTCGTTGATGCTCGAGCGGCCGGTGCTGATCAGCACGTTGTTCTTGGCGCCGCTCGTTTCCGTTGCGCTGGTCTCGATCAGAGCCGAGGCGATCCGTCCCTCTGAGACATTGCTGAGGGTAGTATTCCTGTAGGTCGTGATCTGCGTCTGCTGGCCGATGGTCTGCTTCACCCGTGCTTCAGGGATTGTGATCTGCTTCACGGTGATGCGCTTCAGGCGGCTTTCCATCGGCTCAGTCGAGGTCGAGGAGAACAGCGCCTCGATATCGGCGCGCGACGAGGATACGCCGGAAAACTCGATCCGCTTCGCTTCATAGGTGGTGGAGCCGAAGGTAAAGCTCACATTGTTCAGGCTGAAGCTGTCGGCGGATTGCGCGAAGGCCGCGTTCCAGAGCGGAGCCTTGACCCCTCCGATGGTGACGCGCAGGCTGCCATTGTCGATGACGAGATCCCGGATCACGTCAGGCTCGAGCTGCAAGACCACTGAGCCGGCCATCAAGGCGAGTGCGCAGATTCCTGCGCGGTTACGAAGTCCCATATTGTCCCCCTGGCTCGCGAATCTCGGGTCAGCCAACCCTGAATGAAAACGCTGGAGGGAGAATAGGACGTTGCGTAACGGTTTTACAACGAGAACGAGGTGCCGCAGCCGCAGGAGGCGGTGGCGTGGGGATTCTCGATCTTGAAGGACTGGCCGATCAGGTCGTCTACGAAGTCGATGACGGAGCCGTCCATGTACTGGATCGAGACCTCGTCCACCACCACGGTCGCGCCGTCCTTTTCAATGACGAGATCGTCGTCCTGACGGGTCCGGTCGACGTCGAAGGCGTATTGGAACCCCGAACAGCCGCCTCCGTTGACGCTGATTCTCAGGTGGGAACCGGCCGGCTCGGCAGCCATGATCTCGTTGATGCGACGGGCGGCGCGGTCAGTCAGAGTGATACCGGTCATGGGCACTTCCAGTCCTCAGGAGGACGTATTCTTTGGACAAGGTGTTATGAGCAAGGTAAGTGCGCCCTGACAAGGCTTCAACCCGGGGATGATTGTGCGGCCCTTTGGCGAGAGATGGCGAGCCCCTTATGCCTGCGACCCCTGGGGGAGCCGGGGCCGGCTCTTTCCCGAGGCGGTCTCGCCGACCCGCAGCGAGTTCCAGCGCGACCGGGACCGGATCATCCATTCCTTCGCCTTCCGCCGGCTCAAGCACAAGACCCAGGTCTTCGTCTATCACGAGGGCGATCACTTCCGGACCCGGCTGACCCACACCATCGAGGTGAGCCAGATCGCCCGGGCGCTTGCCCGCTCCCTCGGGCTCGACGAGGACCTCGCCGAGGCGCTGGCGCTCTCCCACGACCTTGGCCACACCCCGTTCGGCCATACGGGCGAGGACACGCTCGACGAGTGCGTGGCCGGGTTCGGCGGCTTCGACCATAACGCCCAGGCCTTGCGGGTCGTGACCCGCCTGGAGCGACGCTATGCGGAATATGACGGGCTCAACCTGACCTGGGAGACTCTGGAGGGGCTGGTCAAGCATAACGGTCCACTCCTCGACGCCAACGGACAGCCGACCCTGCGCTATGCCGCGCGAGGCGTTCCGCTGGCGATCCTCGAATACAATGCCCAGCAGGACCTGGAACTCGCCACCCATGCCGGCGGGGAGGCGCAGGCGGCCGCCATTGCCGACGATATCGCCTACGATGCCCATGATATCGACGACGGTCTGCGAGCCGGGCTGTTCAGGATCGAGGAGCTGCGTGAGGTCCCGTTTCTCGAAGGGCTTCTGACGGAAATCGACGCGCGTTATCCGAATCTCGATCTTTCCCGGCGCATCCATGAGCTGACCCGGCGCGTCATCACCCGCTTCGTCGAGGACGTGGTGGCGGAGGGGGAGCGCCGGATCGCGGCTCTGGCTCCGCAGAAGGCTGAGGATATCCGGCAGGTTGGCGACACCATGATCTGCTTCTCGCAGGCCATGCGGGAGGCCGATGCCTCCATCAAGCGCTTCCTCTATGCCCACATGTACCGGCACCCGGACGTGATGAGGGTCCGCGCCCAGGCCGACGACGTGCTGCGGGATCTCTTCAAGCGCTTCAAGGCCGAGCCGGAGCTGATGCCGGAGGAATGGCAGGCGGACCTGCCGAGGGACGATGAGCCGCGTCTCGCCCGCCGCGTGGCGGATTACATCGCCGGCATGACGGATCGATACGCGATCCTTGAACACCGGCGCCTGTTTGACGTAACGCCGGACCTGCGTTAGGCGCACGATACATTCAGGGCCAGGGGCCCTTCAGAGACAAAGTACCATGAACATTTTCGGGCTGTTTGAGAAGCGGGTTGCGGATGCGCTTGGCCGGTTGGCCGAAGCGGCGAAGATTCCATCGGGGCTGGATGTCAGCCGCGTCGTGGTCGAGCCGCCGCGCGATCCATCCCATGGCGATCTCGCCACGAACGCCGCCATGGTGCTGGCCAAGGAGGCGCGCATGAACCCGCGTGCCCTGGCCGAGCTTCTGGTCGCCGATCTTCAGGACGACCCGCGCGTCACCAAAGTGGAGATCGCCGGGCCCGGCTTCATCAACATCCGGCTCGCGCCTTCGGTCCTGCACGAGGTCCTGCGGGCTGCCGTCGTCGACAGCAACGGCTTCGGGCGAAGCGGGCAGGGGGCGGGGGCGCCGATCAATGTCGAGTATGTCTCCGCCAACCCGACCGGCCCGATGCATGTCGGCCATTGCCGCGGCGCGGTGTTCGGCGATGCCCTGGCTGGCCTCCTGGACTTCGCA
Source organism: Microvirga lupini (assembly GCA_000517005.1). Taxonomy (GTDB): domain Bacteria; phylum Pseudomonadota; class Alphaproteobacteria; order Rhizobiales; family Beijerinckiaceae; genus Microvirga; species Microvirga lupini. Next base: position 319,496 of record KI912039.1, on the reverse strand, counting down.
GGCTACAAGGTCACCCGCGAATACTACATCAACGACGCCGGTGCGCAGGTCGATGTCCTCGCCCGCTCGGCCTATCTCCGCTACAAGGAGGCCCTGGGCCACGACATCGGTGAAATCCCGGAAGGACTCTATCCGGGCGACTACCTGAAGCCGGTCGGCGAGCGGCTCGCCAAGGAATACGGCTCGAGCCTGCTCGACAAGCTGGAAACCGAGTGGCTGTCGCTCGTGCGCGAAGCCTCCATCAACGCTATGATGGACATGATCCGGGCCGATCTCGCCGTCCTCAACATCCATCACGACGTCTTCTTCTCCGAACGCTCCCTCCAGCAAGGGAATGGCGGCGAAGTCGCCAAGATGATCGCCGAGCTGAAAGCCCGCGATCTGGTCTATATGGGCCGTCTCCCGCCGCCGAAGGGGCAGAAGGATGAGGATTGGGAGGATCGGGAACAACTCCTGTTCCGTGCCACCGCCTTCGGAGACGAGGTCGATCGTCCGCTTCTGAAGTCCGACGGCTCCTACACCTATTTCGCCTCCGACATCGCCTATCACCGCTCCAAATTCGAACGCGGCTTCACCTCGATGATCGACGTGTGGGGCGCCGACCATGGCGGCTACGTGAAGCGCATGCAGGCGGCCGTGAAGGCGGTGACGGACAACAAGGCCGAGCTCGACGTGAAGCTCTGCCAGCTCGTCAAGCTTTTGCGCGGCGGCGAGCCGGTGAAGATGTCAAAACGCTCCGGCGACTTCGTGACCCTGCGCGAGGTGGTCGACGAGGTCGGCCGGGACGCCGCCCGCTTCATGATGATCTTCCGCAAGAACGACGCGCCCCTGGATTTCGACCTCGCCAAGGTGGTCGAGCAGTCCAAGGACAATCCAGTCTTCTATGTCCAATACGCCCATGCCCGCTGCGCCTCCGTGTTCCGGCAGGCGGCCGAGGCGTTCCCCGGAGCGGACTTCTCGGCGGCTCAGCTCGAGAAGGCGGACCTTTCGATCCTGAGTGACGAAGCGGAAATGGACGTCATCCATCGTATCGCTCAGTTTCCCAGGACGATCGAAGCCGCGGCCGAAGCTCACGAGCCTCACCGGGTCGCGTTTTACCTTTACGATTTGGCGAGTGCCTTCCATAGTTTATGGAATAAGGGCAAAGACTTGCCGCAATTACGCTTTGTTAATCTAACTGATAAAGATTCAACACAGGCGAGACTCGCTCTCGTGCATGCCCTGAAGGGCGTGCTCGCATCTGGTCTCGCAATCCTGGGCGTCACGGCACCCGACGAAATGCGATAGTGTTTCCTGAGGCGGATCAACCGCTTAGGACCTCCTTGCGTCGGATGCTGTCACGTCGTGCCGGCGGAGCAGCAGGTGCTCCTGTCGCGTAACTGGAGATCCGGCGCATGAGCGAATCAGTGAAGCCCCGTTTTGCCGTCGACCTCAACGAGATCGAGCGGCAACTCGCCCAGGCGGGCACCCCGCAATCTCAGTCGGCCTCCGCCGGGCGGAACGATCCGCTCGCGGAATTGGCCCGGATTGTGGGGCAAGACGATCCATTTCAGGCGCTTCTGGCCAATGACGGCTCCGCCCGTCCACGCCAGCAGAGCTCGTCCATCGACGATCTTTTTGCCGTCCGCGACACCATGCCGCAATCCGCCCGTGAGGTGCCGGTCCGTGCTCCGCAGGGCAATCACGCTGCGCCGTCCCACGAGCTTGGCGGATACCCGCAGAGCTATGCCCATCGTCCCGAGCCTGCCTATGCCCATCAGCCTGCTCCCCAGGACCAGGACGCTTACGGCAACGAAGCCTATGCCCAGGATTACTACGCCGATCAGGCGGGGCATTATGCCGACCAGGACTACGATCAGTCCCAGGATTACGTACCGGCCGAGAAGGGTCGGTCCCGCAAGGGCGTGATCGCGATCGCGGCCGTCGTCGGTGCCGTCGTGCTTGGCGGTGGCGGGGCTTATCTGGCTTCGGGCTCGTCGGCTGTTACCGGCGGTGAGCCTCCTCTTGTGAAGGCGAACAACGAGCCGACCAAGGTGCAGCCGCAGAACCCGGGCGGGGTCGAGATCCCGAACCAGAACAAGCAGATCTACGAGCGCGCCAATCAGAATACCGCAACCAAAGTCGTCAATCGTGAGGAACAGCCGGTCGACGTGCAGCAGGCTATCCGCATGAACGGCAACACCGTGGCAGATGCGACCGGCGGCACCGTCCCGGGTGGCGTCGTCAAGCCTCAGCACACCGCCAGTCTGAATCTCGGCGAACCGAAGAAGGTCCGCACCGTCACGATCCGTCCCGACGGCACGGTGGTCGGTTCCGAGCAGCCATCCGCCCAGCCTGCGGCTTCCGCTGCGGCCATGACCCTGCCGCCTCAGGCGCAGCCTACGCCTGCTCCCGTTCAGGTCGCATCGGCCCAGCCCAAGCCGGCTGCGAGCACTCCGGTGGCAGCTCCTGCTACGCCCGCTCCGACGCCGAAGCCGGCTCCGGCGGCAGCCACGCCTGCACCGCAGCAGGTCGCCTCGGTTCAGCCTGTCGCTCCGGCGGCAGCGGAAACGACGCAGACCGGCGGTTTCGCCGTGCAGCTGGGCCTCGCAAATTCGGAAGCTGGCGCCCAGACCGCCTTCGCCTCGTTCCAGCGCAAGTATCCTGATCTCGAAGGCATGCCTTCGATCATCCGCAAGGCCGAGGTGAACGGCAACACCATCTACCGTGTCCGGGTCGGACCCATGTCCAAGGAAGAGGCCTCCTCCCTCTGCTCCAAGCTGCAGGGCCAAGGCGGGCAGTGCTTCGTCGCCAAGAACTAAGTCAGCTTGGCGGCTGAGAATTCTTGACCCTGCCACGCAGGGAACGTAAGGCGCGGGTATGAAAACCCGCGCCTTTATTGCTGGATGCTCCGGCACCGAGCTCACCCCCGACGAGGTCGCCTTCTTCAAGGAGGCGGACCCCTGGGGATTCATCCTGTTCCGCCGCAATGTAGCGAACCCTGAGCAGGTGAGGGCGCTCTGTGCCTCCTTACGGGATGCAGTCGGACGAACCGATGCCCCGATCCTGATCGATCAGGAGGGCGGCCGGGTTCAGCGCATGGGGCCGCCGCATTGGCCGAAATATCCTTCAGGCAGCACCTATGGCCGCCTTCACGCCAACGATCCGCTGGTCCAGCGTGAGATCGCCCGGCTCGGGGCGCGGCTGATCGCCCACGATCTCCGATCCGTCGGGATCACGGTCGATTGCCTGCCGGTCCTGGACGTGCCGTCGCCGGGCGCCCATGACGTCATCGGCGACCGGGCCTATGGCAAGACGCCGGGTCAGGTTGCCATTCTGGGCCGGGCCGCCGCCGAGGGGCTCTTGGCCGGTGGCGTCCTGCCGGTGGTCAAGCACATGCCGGGCCATGGCCGGGCCAGCGCCGACAGCCATCTGGCTCTGCCTGTTGTCGAAGCCTCCCGTGAGGACCTGGAGCGGCATGATTTCGCGCCCTTCCGCATGCTCACCGACATGCCGCTCGCGATGACCGCCCACGTGGTCTACCCCGCGCTCGATCCGGAGCGGCCCGCGACGACCTCCCGCATCGTCATGGAGGAGATCATCCGCGGCCATATCGGCTATGACGGGCTCGTGATGACCGACGATCTGTCCATGCATGCCCTCTCGGGCTCGTTCCGGGAGCGGACCGAGGCAGCTTTCACGGCCGGCTGCGACATGGCCCTCCATTGCAACGGCAACATGGAGGAAATGAGCGCCGTCGCCGAGGCTGCCCCCGTCTTGAGCGGAGAATCCCTGCGCCGCGCTAACGCTGCATTAGCTCGCATCACCCATGATCCGGAGCCTTTGGATCCTGTGGATGCCAGGGCCAGACTCGATTCCGCGCTTGCGATGATCGCCTAAAGCTAATGAAGCTTCGAACTCTGTGAGTTGAGTACGATCCATGGCAAAGCCCTTACCCTTTGAAGACGCCGAACGCACTGAGCGGGCCGAGAGCGAGCCCGCTCTGCTCGTCGACGTGGACGGGTTTGAAGGGCCGCTCGACCTGCTGCTGGAGCTCGCCCGTCGTCAGAAGGTGGACCTCCACCGGATCTCGATCCTGGCACTGGCCGAGCAGTACATCGCCTTCATCGAGGAGGCGCGCCGCATGCGCCTGGAGCTGGCGGCGGATTACCTCGTCATGGCGGCTTGGCTTGCCTACCTCAAATCGCGCCTCCTGCTGCCTGAGCCGCCGAAAGGCGAGGAGCCCAGCGCCGAGGATCTCGCCTCCGCCCTTGCCCTGCGTCTGCGCCGCCTGGAGGCGATCCGCGAGGCCGCCAAGAAGATGGGCGAGCGCGCCTGGCTCGGTCGCGACGTCTTCGCCCGCGGTGCGCCGGAGCCCGTGATCGTCAACCGGGATTCCCGCTACGAGGCGAGCCTTTACGATCTCCTCAAGGCCTATGCCCAGCAGCGGCAGATCAAGTTCAACGCCAGGGTGTCCCTGCACAAACGGACTGTCTGGTCCCTGATCGACGCGCGGGAGGCTCTGGAGCGTCTGGTCGGTCACCTGAGCGATTGGGTGACCCTCGACACCTATCTCGTGGAATACATGGTCGAGCCTGCCATGCGCCCGACCGTTCTGGCCTCGGCCCTGTCCGCCACCCTGGAGATGGTGCGCGAGGGCAAGCTCACGGTCCGGCAGGACGAGGCCTTCGCTCCGGTCTGGGTCAAACCCGTCGCCGACCCGGCCGAGGCAGGAGTTTAAGATGCTGCCCGACATGCAGGAAGATACGACCGATATCCCGGAAGCCGAGGCTCCCGAGGTCAGCCAAGGGTCAGATCATCTGCCCGATCACGGCGAGGCTATGCGGATTGCCGAGGCGCTGCTGTTTGCCGCCGCCACGCCCTTGAGCGCCGAGGAGTTGGCCGGCCGCCTGCCGGAAGGCGCCGATGTGGAGAAGATCCTCCAGGACCTGACCGAGCTCTACGCCCCCCGGGGCGTCAATCTCGTCCGGGTGGCCGGAAAATGGACCTTCCGCACGGCCAGCGACCTGTCTTTCGTGCTCGCTCGCGACGTGGTCGAGCAGCGCAAGCTCTCCCGCGCCGCCATGGAGACCCTGGCGATCATCGCCTATCACCAGCCGGTCACCCGTGCCGAGATCGAAGAGATCCGCGGCGTCGCCACCTCCAAGGGCACCATCGATACGCTCCTGGAGACGGGCTGGGTCCGGCTGAGGGGGCGCAGAAAGGCTCCTGGCCGCCCCGTCACTTACGGCACGACGCCGGCCTTCCTTGAGCATTTCGGCCTCGACGCCATCGAGGATCTGCCTGGTCTCGAGGAGCTCAAGGGGGCGGGCTTCATCGAAGGGCGCGTTCCCTCCGACTTCTCGGTGCCGACGCCCTCCGATGCGGATGCCCTGCGCGAAGACGAGGATCCGCTCGAGGACGATCTCCTCCAGCCTCTGGACATGCACCAGACCGAGGCGGGCGAGGAATGATCGCAAAGCCCGCCGGGTCCGCCCGCGACCGGTTTCGCTTGCCCCGGTGGGGCCAGCGCGGCACGGCGGGGGCATCGATCCCGGCCCAGCTGACCTTCGAGAACATCGTCCAAGCCTATGATACCCAGCGGGCCCTCGATGGGGTTTCGCTCACCGTTGAACCGGGCGAAATTGTCTGTCTGCTGGGGCATTCCGGTTGCGGAAAGACCACCCTGCTTCGCATCGCCGCGGGTGTCGAGGCGCCGACCTCCGGCCGGGTGTTCATGGATGGTCTGGAGGTCAGCGGACCACGGGCCTTCCTGGAGCCGGAAAGACGGGGCATCGGGCTGATGTTCCAGGATTATGCCCTGTTCCCACACATGACGATCCAGCAGAACATCATGTTCGGCCTCAAGGATCTGTCAGCCTCCGAAGCCGGGGTTGCCGCACGTCGCGCCCTGTCCCGCGTCGGGCTCGAGCATTACGCCAATGAATATCCCCATACCCTGTCGGGCGGCGAGCAGCAGCGCGTGGCACTGGCCCGTTCCATCGCGCCGCGCCCGGGCGTTTTGCTTATGGACGAGCCGTTCTCGAACCTCGACCGGCGCATGCGTGACGCCATCCGGGACGAGACCGTCGCAATCCTGAGAGAAACCGGCGCTACGACCATCGTCGTGACGCACGATCCGGAGGAGGCGATGCGGATAGCCGACCGGATCGTGCTCATGCGCGCCGGCACGATCATCCAGGTGGGCGAGGCCGAGGAGATCTACCGACGCCCGGCCAACCTGTTCGCCGCCCGCTTCTTCTGCGATTTCAACGAGCTTGAGGGTGTGGTTCGCAACGGCCAGGTCACCTGCCCGGTGGGCGTCTTTCCGGCGCCGAATCTGGAGGATGGCCCAGCCGTCGTGTGCGTCCGGCCGCAGGGCGTAAGGCTCAAGCCGGCAGGCTTCTGCCTGCCGGGACGTGTGGTGTCTCGTCGCTTTCTCGGCGAAGTCGATCTGGTGCACATTGACGTGCAGGGGCTGGACCGCCCCCTCCAGGCCCGCGTTCACGATCCCGCTGGCGTGAAAGAGGGACAGGATGTGGGCATCGAGATCGATACGAAGGATGTCCTTGTTTTCGCCGCCTCCGACGCATAGGTTGGCGGCAAGTTCATATCGGAAAGCCGCGCCTCTTCAGGCGCAGGAGGAATTGCCATGGGTGGCACGAGTATTTGGCACTGGATCGTCGTGGGTCTGATCGTCGTCCTTCTGTTCGGACGCGGCAAGATCTCCGACATGATGGGCGATGTCGCAAAGGGCATCAAAGCCTTCAAGAAGGGCATGTCCGAGGACGAGACCCCGGCGAAGCCCGTGCAGCCGTCCGAGCCTGTCCGGACCATCGACCATCAAGCCGGTGCTCCCACGAGCACTGCGACGACGGACCACAAGGTCGGCTAAGCTTCGTGCGCCGCCGCTCCAGAGCGGCGTGTCGGTACGCGTGAGTACGTAAAGGGCAGGTTCGAGGCCACGTCATGCTGGACATGAGCTGGGGTGAGATCATGGTGATCGGCGCCGTTGCGCTGATCGTGATCGGCCCGAAGGATCTGCCGAAGGCGCTGCGGACGGTCGGGCAAATGACGAGCAAGCTTCGCCGCATGGCGGCAGAGTTTCAGGGCCAGTTCAACGAGGCCATGCGGGAAGCCGAGCTCGACGAGGTCAAGAAGCAGCTTCAGGGCGTGAACGACTCCGTCTCCTCGGCGACCAATACGAGCTTCAACCCGATCCAGACGATCCGGGACGAGTTGAAGACCTCGATCGAGGCGCCTGTCACGGCTCCCGAGAAGGCGGCTTCGCAGGAGGCCATCCAGGAGCCTGCGCCAGGGGAGGTTGCGGCTGTGGCCTCACAGGAGACCTCGGACGCTACGATTCAGGCCGTCGTGGAGGGACGGGCTCCGGATCCCACCGATCCGCTGATCGACCTGCCGCCTCCACCGACGGTGGATCCCGCAGCTGAGATCGCCGAGACCTTGCGCCGTGAGGCCGAGTACGAAGCCCAGCAGGCGGCCCTCGCCGAACAACTTTCACAACAGCCAGAAAAATCGGACGCGAAAGCCGGATGACCACCGCCGTTGAAGAGGATGAGGTCGAGGCATCGCGCGCGCCTCTGATCGAGCATCTGACCGAGCTGCGCTCGCGCCTGATCAAGGCGCTGGTCGCCTTCGTGGTGATGTTCTTCGCCTGCTTTGCCGCCGCGAAGTACATCTACAACGCGCTGGTCTGGCCTTACGTCCTCGCCGTCGGCTCGCCGGAGAAGGCACACCTCGTCTATACCCACGGCCTGGAATACCTGTTCACGCAGATCCAGGTCGCGGCCTTCGGCGCCGGTTTCCTGGCCTTTCCGGTCATCGCCATCCAGATCTACAAGTTCGTGGCGCCGGGTCTCTACAAGAACGAGCGCCGGGCCTTCGTGCCATACCTGATCGCGACCCCCGTCCTCTTCGCCGTCGGGGCGGCCTGCGTCTATTTCATCGCCATGCCGCTCCTCATGCGCTTCTCCGTGGGCATGCAGCAGCTGGCGACCGAGAGCGGCCCCACCATCGAGTTCCTACCCAAGGTCAGCGAGTATCTGTCGCTGATCATGACGCTGATCTTCGCCTTCGGCATCTGCTTCCAGTTGCCTGTCATCCTGACCTTGCTCGCTCGGGCCGGGATCATCGACTCGCAGTTCCTCAAGGACAAGCGGCGTTACGCCATCGTCATCGTCTTCGTGATCGCTGCCGTTCTGACCCCGCCGGACGTGATCAGCCAGTTCGCCCTTGCGGTCCCCACCTTGCTTCTTTACGAGGCTTCCATCTTCTCCGTCATCATGGTCGAGAAGAAGCGTGCGGAAGCCGAGGCTGCACGCGCGGCTGAGGGGTAGGACCTCCAAAAGGTCTCCGCATCGGCCGCCATCCTCGGCAAGAGTTGAAGGGGCGGTCTTGTCGAAGGGTAGGGCCGCCTGACGAAGCAGGTCCTGATCCCATGCACGACATCCGTTCCATCCGCGAGAACCCCGCGGCTTTCGACCAAGGCCTCCGGAACCGGGGCATGGAGCCCCTGTCCGCGCATCTGATCGCCCTCGACGACAGACGCAAGAGCGCCATCTCCGCCCTGCAGGCCGCCACGGAACGCCGCAACGCCATGTCCAAGGAGATCGGCCACGCCAAGGCGAAGAAGGACGAGGCGCGGGCTCAGGAATTGATGGCCGAGGTGGCCCGGATCAAGGAGACGATGCCGGAGCTGGAGGAGGCCGAGCGTGCCGCCGAGAAGGCCCTGTTCGAGGCCCTTGCGGCGATCCCGAACATCCCGAAAGCGGAGGTGCCGGTCGGTGCCGACGAGCACGGCAACGTGGAGCGCCACCGCTTCGGCACCCCGCCGACGCTCAACAGCGCCAAGCAGCATTTCGAGCTCGGCGAGGCCCTTGGACTGATGGATTTCGAGACGGCGGCGAAGCTCTCCGGCTCGCGCTTCGTAGTGCTGAAAGGCGGCCTCGCTCGCCTCGAGCGCGCGCTCGGGCAGTTCATGATCGACCTCCACACCACCGAGCACGGCTACACGGAAGTGAACCCGCCGCTGCTGGTGCGGGACGATGCCATGTTCGGCACGGCGCAGCTGCCGAAGTTCGAGGACGACCAGTTCTGGGCCTTCCCCGGCAATTCGCTCGAGCAGATCGTGACCGCGGCTCTTGAAGGCCAGCCGCGCGACGCGATCGGCAAGCTGATCAAGGACACCCGCTACGGCATGATCCCGACGGCGGAGGTGACGCTGACCAATCTCGTGCGCGAGCAGATCCTCTCCGAAGAGGAGCTTCCGCTGCGCTTCACCGCGCTCACCCCGAGCTTCCGCGCCGAGGCGGGTTCGGCCGGACGCGACACGCGCGGCATGATCCGCCAGCACCAGTTCGTGAAATGCGAACTCGTCTCGATCACCACGCCCGAGACCTCCGCCGACGAGCATGAGCGCATGCTCACGAGTGCCGAGAACGTGCTGAAGAAGCTCGAGCTGCCGTTCCGCACCATGACGCTCTGCACCGGCGACATGGGCTTCTCCTCGACCAAGACCTACGACATCGAGGTGTGGCTGCCGGGGCAGGGGATGTATCGCGAGATTTCGAGTTGCTCGGTCTGCTCGGATTTCCAGGCGCGCCGCATGAATGCCCGCTATCGTCCCACGGCTGAGAAGCAGCCGCGTTTCGTGCACACGCTCAACGGTTCCGGCCTCGCGGTCGGTCGCACGCTGGTGGCCGTTCTGGAGAACTATCAGAACGAGGACGGCAGCGTCACGATTCCGTCGGTGCTCCAGCCTTATATGGGCGGGATGACACGCATCGAACGTCAGGCCTGACATGCGCATTCTCTGCACCAATGACGACGGCATTCATGCTCCAGGGTTGAAAACCCTGGAGGCCATCGCCCGCAACCTGTCGGACGATGTCTGGGTCGTGGCTCCGGAAACGGATCAGAGCGGCGTTGCCCATTCGCTGTCGCTCAACGATCCGCTGCGCCTGCGCGAAATCTCCGACCGGCATTTCGTCGTGAAGGGAACGCCGACCGATTGCGTGATCATGGGCGTGCGCCATCTCATGCAGAACGCCAAGCCCGACCTCGTTCTCTCCGGTGTGAACCGAGGGCAGAACGTGGCGGAGGACGTGACCTATTCCGGCACGGTCGCGGGCGCCATCGAGGGAACGATCCTCGGCATTCCCTCCATCGCGCTGTCCCAGGCCTATGGCCCGGGCACGCGTAATGCGCCGCGCTGGCAATGTGCCGAGCAGCATGGCCCAAAGGTTGTGCGCAGGATCCTCGAGGCGGGCGTCGACAAGGGCATCCTCGTCAACGTGAACTTTCCGGATTGCGAGCCGGAGGAGGTCGAGGGAACGGCTCTCGTCAATCAGGGGCAACGCACGCAGGAACTTCTGCGCCTCGACGAACGCCGGGACGGACGCGGGAATCCCTATTTCTGGATCGCTTTCGAGCGTCGCCCCTTCACGCCGGGCAACGGCACGGATCTCTGGGCCATCGCCAACCGGCGCATTGCCGTCACGCCGCTTCGCATCGACATGACGGACGAGCCGACGCTGACGCGCTATGCGCAGGCCTTCGGCTGATGAGAGCGCGGGCGCGATGAGCCAGGACATGCCTTTCCTGCCTGAAGCGGAATCCCGCGACGAGCAGGAGGCGATCGGTGCTGCGTCCTTCATCCTGTCCTTGAGGGCCAAGGGCATCCGTGACACGGCGCTCCTGCGCGCCATGGAACTCGTGCCGCGCGAGGTGTTCGCGCCACGCCGCTTCACCGATCTCGCCCGGACCGATGTCGCCCTGCCGCTGCCCTGCGGCCAGACCATGACGGGACCTATCACAGTTGCGGCCATGCTGCTGGCACTCGGGGTCCAGCCGGGACAACGCATTCTGGAAGTCGGCACCGGCAGCGGCTACGTGACGGCGCTGCTGGCGCGGCTGGGCGCGGAGGTGACGAGTGTCGAGCGTTTCAACACGCTCGCGGAAAGCGCCGCCCAGCATCTCAAGATCGTCGAGGCCGGCAAGGTCCGCTTGGAGGTGAGCGATGGACTTGCTGCGCGGGTGCGTGATCGCTTCGACCGTATCCTGCTCAACGGAGCCCGTCCCGCGATCCCGGAGACAGTGACGTCGCTCCTCGGACCGGACGGCCGCCTGGTCGGAGCAATCACAATCGAGGGCGTGCCGCATCTCGTGCGGATCGAACGCGATGCCGAAGGTGAGCTGACGCAATCGGTTGGTGCGCCACTGCGCATCTCGCCTCTCGTCACCGGCATTGCGGCGACTCTCTGATCGAATCGGAATATTTTTTCGGACAGGGTTACGGCAATCCGCGTATCGTCAACCGTTGCTTAACCTGAACAGGCTTTTAATGGCTCCATCGAGTTGCGTTCGGTTGGGGTTGAGTGATGCGGTTGCGTATGTGTTCTGGGCATTGGGTTGCGGTGTCGCGGATCGCTCTGGTGGGTTTGATCGGCTCTGCGGCTGCAGCCTGCAGTACCGATAGCGCTCGGTTCGCAGAGAACCCGTTCTCGAACCCCTTCGCGGCCAGCGAGCGCATGGAACCCACGGCGTCTTCCGCGCCTCAGCCATCGCCGACCTACGCCGCCGAGCCGATGCCGACGCCCTCGGTCCAGGCTCAGGCCTTGCCGCCCGTGCAGTCCCAGCCTCTGCCGCAGCCCACCCGCATCGCCGCCGCTCCCGCTCCGATCCAGCCGCGCCCCACGCCGGCTGCCCAGACGATTGCAACCCAGCCGGCCGGCCAGCCCAAGTTCCGCCTCGTCGATACCTCGAAGGTGCCCGCCGCTACGACACCGGTTGCCGCCGCTGAGCCGACGAAGCGCGTTCGTCCGGGCATGACCTCGACGGCCCAGGCTCCGGTCGCTTCGGCTCCCGCCAAGTCCGCTCCGATGCAGGTCGCATCCGCAACGGACGAGCCGCTGGTTTCCGCGCCCAAGCCCCTGGTCTCTGCTCCGAAGCCTGTCGTCGAGCAGCCCAAGGTGGCGGCTCTGACCCAGCCGGAGCCGGTGAAGCCCGCCGCTGCCGTTCAGCCGGTTGCTCCGGCGCCGCAGCCAGAGGCCGCCAAGGCCCCCGTGCAGGAACCGGAACAGACCGCTAGCGTTTCCGGTGACTTCCGCTGGCCGGCCCGCGGTCGCGTCATCGCCGGCTTCGGCGCCAATGGCGGCAACGAGGGCATCAACATCGCGGTTCCCGAAGGCACTCCGGTCAAGGCAGCGGAGGCCGGCACCGTGACCTATGCGGGCAGCGAGGTGAAGGGCTACGGCAACCTCGTCCTGATCAAGCACGACAACGGCTACGTTTCCGCATATGCCCATAACGGCTCGCTCAATGTGAAGCGTGGCGAGCAGGTGAAGCGCGGTCAGGTGATCGCGACCTCCGGTCAGACGGGCAACGTGACCTCGCCGCAGCTCCACTTCGAGATCCGCAAGGGCGCGACGCCCGTCGATCCGCTGAAACATCTCGGCGGCTGATCAAGCCAACAGTTTAGGTCGGATCTCGAATGTCGAGACCGATCGAATGAGGGGACGGTGGAGCTCAGCCACCGTCCCTTTCTTCATGGGGAGCGTGAGCAACGATGTTGACCAGCTTGCCGAACGGATCCCGGACATAGAACCGACGCACGCCCCAAGGTTCGTCGGCCGGACCGTAGACAATGGGGAATCCGGCGTTTTTCATGCGTAGAAGGGCTTCATCGAGGTCGTCCACTTCGATGGAGAGATCCGGTAGCGGCGTACTCGAACCGCCCTGGGTCGCCACGCTGATCTGCGTGAGCGCCATTTCGCCACTGCCATAGGTGACAATCCAGCCCAGATCCATGAGGACTTCGAGTCCGAGGGCGTCCTCGTAGAAGCGCTTGGCGGCCGCCAGATCGGAAGTCTGGATATTAGCGACGATCCGTTTGACCCGCATGGCGTGACCCTTCCTATGTTGACTGCTTTCCTAAAGTGCCTTGCCGAGCCGTCCCGCGAGATCCTGGATGAATTGCCAGGCCGTGCGCCCGGAGCGCGCGCCGCGGGTGGTGGCCCATTCAAGAGCCTCGGCGCGGATCGCATCACGGTCCGCCTGCAGGCCGAGATGGTCGACATAGCCGAAGACCATGTCGAGATATTCGTCCTGGCTGCATTTGTGGAAGCCGAGCCAGAGGCCGAAGCGGTCGGACAGGGAGACCTTTTCCTCGACGGCCTCGCCCGGATTGATGGCGGTCGAGCGCTCGTTCTCCATCATGTCGCGCGGCAGCAGATGGCGGCGGTTCGAGGTGGCGTAGAAGATCACGTTGTCGGGCCGGCCCTCGATCCCACCTTCCAGCACGGCCTTGAGCGACTTGTAGGAGGTATCGTCTGCATCGAAGGACAGGTCGTCGCAGAAGACGATGAAGCGGTGCGGATCGGCCCGCAGCAGGCTCATGAGGTCGGGGAGGGTTTCGATATCCTCCCGGTGGATCTCGATCAGCTTGAGGGGAAGCGCGTCGGAAGGCTTGGTGTGGTTGATCTCCGCATGGACCGCCTTGACCAGGGACGACTTGCCCATGCCCCGGGCGCCCCAGAGGAGGGCGTTGTTGGCCGGTAGGCCCCTGGCGAAGCGCTGCGTGTTCTCGGCCAGCTGATCCCGGACCCGGTCGATGCCGCGCAGAAGGCTCATCTCGACCCGGTTCACCTTCGGCACGGGGGAGAGCCTGCGGCCAGCGGCCTGCCAGACGAAGGCATCGGCTGCCGTGAAATCGGCGTGAGCCGTGCCGGTGGGAGCGAGGCGCTCCAGGGCATCGGCAATGCGCGTCAAAAGCGCCAGGGATTCGGGGGAGGTAAGGTCGGCGGGCATGAGCATCTGACTTCAAGAAACGGTGAGGAGGCCGTGCTTAGCGCAAAAACCGCCTCTCGGTCCATGGAAGAGGGGCTGTGCCCGTGCAGGAGCTTTGGGAAAGGCCTTCACCTTCATTGATTTCGGCGAGTCGATGGGTATAGTCCGCCACGCTTTGTAATCCCGTCTGGCGCGGGTGGGCCCAACACGGGCCCGCCACGCGCCTTTATCCATGGAGAGCCGCTTGTTCATTTCACCTGCCTTCGCACAAGGGGCCCCCGCCGGGGGCGGAATGGAGATGATCCTTCAATTCGTTCCGTTCATCCTCATATTCGTCATCATGTGGTTCCTGATCATCCGGCCCCAGCAGCGCCGGGTTAAGGCCCACCAGGAGATGATCAAGAACGTGCGCCGCGGCGACACGGTCGTCACTTCCGGCGGCATCATCGGCAAGGTGACGAAGGTCCTCGAGGATTCGAACGACATCGAGGTCGAGATCGCCGACGGGGTGAAGGTGAAGGTGGCCCGGGCCATGATCTCTGAGGTCCGCTCCAAGAGCGAGCCGGTCAAGGCTTGATGTGAAAAGAAACCGGCCCTGCCGCATCTGCGGGGGCCGGTTTGCCGCAGAACGATGCGGCAGGATGTGTGAGAAAGGTTGAGCTGACGATGCTGCGCTTCTCGAGGTCGAAGATCATCGCCACCGTGGCGATCATTGTGATCGGCCTGCTTCTTGCGGTTCCGAGCACCATGAATCGCGAGCAGCGTCAGGCCTACCTGAATGCCATCCCGAGCTGGGTGCCATCCTGGCTCGTTCCATCCCGTGCCATCGTGCTGGGCCTCGACCTGCAGGGCGGGTCCCACGTCCTCCTCGAGGTCGATGCGCAGGATCTGTTGCGCGGCCAGATCACGCTTCTTCGCGACGACGTGCGCCGTATCCTGCGCGACACGCGCGTTTCGTCCCAGAACGGCATTCAAACCGTTCCCCGTGGCGTTCAGATCCGCGTGCCGGACGCGGCAGACCGCGACAAGCTCATGCCGCGCCTGCGGGAATTGGTTCAGCCCCTCGGTAACGCCGTGCTGGGCCAGACCGGCAACAATGCCATCGAGATCAACACCACGCCGGAGGGCGTGATCACGCTGACCTATACGGATGCCGGCATCAACGAGCGCGTGCGCCGCGCCGTCGATCAGTCCATCGAAGTCATCCGCCGCCGCGTGGATGCCACCGGCACCACGGAACCCAGCATCCAGCGCCAGGGCGCCGACCGCGTTCTCGTCCAGGTTCCGGGCCTCCAGGATCCGCAGCAGCTGAAGGCGCTTCTGGGCGAAACCGGCAACCTCGAGTTCCGCCTGCTGGCTCAGCCGGGCGCAACCGATGTGGACATGCTCCCCATGGAGGATGCGGGCGGCCAGCGCGTTCCCGTCGAGCGCCGGGTGATCGCCGAAGGCGGCGATCTGACGGATGCGCAGCCGGCCTTCGACAGCCAGACCAACCAGCCCATCGTCAATTTCCGCTTCAACATCCGCGGTGCGCAGCGCTTCGGACAGGCGACCACGGAAAACCTCGGGCGTCAGCTGGCCATCGTCCTCGACAACCGGGTGATCTCGGCTCCGACGATCCAGTCGCCGATCACGGGCGGTGCGGGCCAGATCTCCGGCAGCTTCACGGTCGAGCAGGTCAACAACCTCGCCGTCCTGCTCCGCTCCGGCGCGCTGCCTGCCAAGCTCACCATCGTCGAAGAGCGCACCGTGGGTCCGGGCCTCGGCCGCGACTCCATCGAGGCGGGCAAGATGGCGACCTATGTGGCGGCCATCTTCGTGATCATCTTCATGTTCGCCACCTATGGCCTGTTCGGCCTGTTTGCGAACATCGCGCTCCTCGTTCACGTCGGTCTCATCTTCGGCCTCATGTCGGTGCTGGAGGCGACGCTTACCCTGCCGGGCATCGCGGGCATCGTGCTCACCATCGGCACGGCGGTGGACTCGAACGTGCTGATCTACGAGCGCATCCGCGAGGAGGCCCATGCCGGTCGATCAATCGTCTCAGCCATCCAGGCAGGCTTCGACAGGGCCTTCGCGACCATCATCGACTCGAACAGCACCATGGCGATTGCGGCCGTGATCCTGTTCTTCCTCGGCTCCGGTCCCGTGCGCGGCTTCGCCGTGGTCTTCATCCTCGGCATCCTGACGACGGTTCTGACCGCCGTCACCCTGACGCGCATGATGATTGCGCTCTGGTACCACTGGATGCGTCCCAAAGCTCTTCCGTTCTAAGGAGTGCGTATCGTGCGCCTCGTTCGCCTCTGGCCCGAAAACTCACACTTCGACTTCATGCGCTTCAGGCGCTTCTCGTTCCCGCTGTCGGCCCTCATCTCGGTGCTGACGGCGGTGATGCTCCTGACCGGCGGCCTCAATTTCGGCATCGACTTCAAGGGCGGCACGCTCATGGAGATCCAGGCCAAGTCCGGTCAGGCCAATGTCGCCCAGATCCGCCAGACGGCGGAGAGCTTCGGCTTCGGCGATGTGGAGGTGCAGGAATTCGGCACCGCTGGCGAAGTCTCTCTGCGTTTCCCCATCCAAGCCGGCGGCGAGGCTGCGCAAACGGCCGTGGTGCAGAAGGCACGCGACACGTTCGGCGCGGAATACGATTTCCGCCGTGTCGAGACGGTGGGACCGCGCGTCTCGGGCGAGCTCGTCCAGTCCGGCACCATCGGCGTCGTGCTCTCGGTCATCGCGGTGCTGTTCTATCTCTGGTTCCGCTTCGAGCGTGAGCTCGCTGTTGCCTCCATCATCGGTACGCTCCACGACATCGTGCTCACCATCGGCTTCTTCGTGATTACGCGGCATGAGTTCAACATGACTTCGATCGCGGCGATCCTGACCATCGTGGGCTATTCACTCAACGAAACGGTGGTGGTGTTCGACCGGACCCGCGAGCTGATGCGCCGCTACAAGACGATGCCGGCCGAGGAGCTGTTGAACCTGTCGATCAACCACACCATGTCCCGCACGGTGATGACGGCGGCGACGACTGCGCTCTCTCTGCTGGCGCTGGTTCTTTTCGGCGGACAGGCGATCCAGGGCTTCGCGCAGGTCATGCTGTATGGCGTCGTCATCTGTACGTATTCGGCCATCTGCATTTCGTCTCCGATGCTGATCTATATCGGTCTGCGCGGATCGGAGACCGTCAAGGTGCCGGAGGGCAGGGCCGCCGCAGCGGAGTAAGACCATGAACAATGGTCGCCTCTATGATGGCTTCCTGCCGGGACGCCATCCGTTCGACGCCTATGGCAATGGCGGCTTTCGCTTTGCGGACATGTCCCATCGCGGTTCGCTGCTCGCCCTTCCTTCGGGGATCAGGGCGTGGCCGGTGAACTCCGTGGCCGAACTGACGGACGAGGCTCTCGATCCCATCTTCGCCGAGGGCGATGAGCTGGAATTGCTGCTCTTCGGAACGGGCGTCGATATCGCGCCTCTTCCGGAGGCGTTTCGCACCCGCTTTCGTGAGGCGGGGATCGGCCTCGACGTGATGCAGACGGGCGCTGCCGCCCGCACCTACAACATTCTGCTCGCCGAAAACCGCAAGGTCGGTGCGGCCCTGATCGCCGTTCCCTGACATGGCAGAAGCAATTTCCAACTTCGCCCATTGCGAAGCGCTCGTGCGCGAGGCCGATCCGGACCGCTACTGGGCCACCCTCTTCGCGCCGGCCGACAAGCGGCCGCATCTTTACGCACTCTATGCCTTTAATTTCGAGGTCGCCCGCGTTCGCGAGGCGGTGCGTGAGGCGCTCGTCGGCGAGATCCGCCTGCAATGGTGGCGCGATGCCCTGCAGGGCGAGGCACGAGGCGATGTGCGCTCCAATCCCGTGGCGGCAGCGCTCGACGACACCATCGTCCAGTTCCGTCTGCCCCGACAGTCTTTCGTCGATCTGATCGATGCCCGGATCTTCGATCTCTACGACGATCCGATGCCGAGCCTGAACGATCTCGAGGGCTATTGCGGCGAGACCTCATCAAGCCTGATCCAACTCTCCAGCCTCGTTCTCGCCAACGGTTCCAATCCCGGCACGGCGGACGCGGCGGGCCATGCGGGCGTGGCCTATGCGATCACGGGATTACTGCGTGCCTTCCCGCATCATGCGCGGCAGGGGCAGGTTTTCCTCCCTGCCGACATCCTGACCCGTCACGGGGTGGTGCGCGAGGATATCGTGACCGGGCGCGGCGGGCCGGGACTCAAGAGTGCTCTTGCCGATCCGCGCGCCGTCGCCCGCAGGCATCTCGAACAGGCGCGCAAGCTGCGCACGACCATTCCCGACGCCGCCAAGCCCGCTTTCCAGTCCCTTGCGCTGGTCGAGCCTTACCTCAAGGCCATGGAGCGGCGGGACTACGATCCACTCCATACACCCGTGGATCTGCCGCAATGG
>KI912039.1:286447-301187 GCA_000517005.1 Microvirga lupini | reverse complement strand
GATGGCTCAAGGCACGGCGCTTCTCTTGATCGGGATGGCCGGGACAAGCCCGGCCATGACGTGAGGGATATCCTCCTTATGATGGAGCTGATTTATTCCGCCGCCGCAGGCAATGCGCTACCTGACATCCACGCTGCCAGATCCGCCCGAGCTCTGTTCGTCAGCGCCTTCTTCCGGGCGACGGCCTTGGCGGGACCGCGCAGGCGCTTGCCGTCCTCGGCCTTCGGAGCATGAGTCAGCGGCGGGAACAGACCGAAATTGACGTTCATGGGCTGGAAGGAGCGCGGCCCCTCGTCGATGGTCTCGATGTGGCCGCCGGTAATGTGGTTGATCAGCGCGCCGAGGGCTGTGGTGTGGGGCAGCGGCATGATCGGCCGGCCGAGCCGCTCGGTCGCGGCGAAGCGGCCGGTCATGAGACCGACGGCGGCGCTCTCCACATAACCCTCGCAGCCGGTGATCTGTCCTGCAAATCGCAGGCGCGGCATCGCCTTCAGGCGCAGGGTCGGATCGAGAAGCTTCGGCGAGTTGAGATAGGTGTTGCGGTGAATGCCGCCGAGCCGCGCGAACTCGGCATTCTCCAGGCCCGGGATCATGCGAAGGATCGCGGTCTGCGCGCCATATTTCAGCTTGGTCTGGAAGCCGACCATGTTGAACAGGGTGCCGAGCGCATTGTCCTGGCGCAACTGCACGATGGCATAGGGCTTCCTGTCGGGATTGCGCGGATCGGTGAGGCCGACGGGCTTCATGGGCCCATGGCGCAGGGTCTCGCGGCCGCGCTCGGCCATCACTTCGATCGGCAGGCAGCCGTCGAAATAGGGGGTGTTAGCCTCCCATTCCTTGAATTCGGTCTTGTCGCCCGCGATCAGGGCATCGACGAAGGCATCGTACTGCTCCTTGGTCATGGGGCAGTTGATGTAGTCCTTGCCGGTGCCGCCCGGTCCGACCTTGTCGTAGCGCGACTGGAACCAGGCGATGTCCATGTTGATGGACTCTCGGTAAACGATGGGGGCGATGGCGTCGAAGAAGGCAAGCGACGTCTCGCCCGTCAGCTTGAGGATCGCCTCGGCGAGTGCCGGCGAGGTGAGGGGGCCGGTGGCGACGATGACGGAGGACCATTCCTCCGGCGGCAGGCCGGCGATTTCGCCCCGCTCGATGGTCACCAGCGGATGCGCTTCGAGCGCCGCCGTCACGGCATTGGAGAAACCGTCGCGGTCGACGGCCAGCGCGCCGCCGGCCGGGACCTGATTGGCGTCGCCTTTCGCCATGATCAGCGAGCCTAAGGAGCGCATCTCCTGGTGCAGCAGGCCGACCGCATTGGTCTCGGCGTCGTCCGAGCGGAAGGAGTTCGAGCAGACGAGTTCCGCCAAGCCTTCCGTCTTATGGGCGTCGGTGCCGCGCACGGGGCGCATCTCGTGGAGGACGACGGGAACACCGGCCTGCGCGATCTGCCAGGCTGCTTCCGAACCGGCGAGGCCGCCGCCGACGACATGGATGGGTTCGATGGTGCTCATGGTCATTCTCCCGAGCGGTTTTGTTGACTCCCTCGGGAGCCCTGGTCAAGCTGAGCCGGTTTACTAAAGCATCGGACCCAAAAGTGGACACCACTTTTGGGATCTATTCGATGTTCCATCTTTAATGTGCGCATCGTTCGATGCGGAAAACCGGATCCACTTTTCCGCACGATGCGCTGTTGGAAAGGCTTTGAACGCTATGCAATCCAGGCGTCCCGTTGTCCTTATAACAGGTGGAAGCCGCGGCATAGGGGCCGCGGTGGCGCAGCTCGCGGCGACTCGAGGTTATGATGTCGCCATCACCTACAGGGCCGAACAGCAGGCTGCCGAGCAGGTCTTGGCCGCCTGCCGGGCATCCGGGGCCGCTGCCATGGCGTGCCGGGGCGACGTGGCCGTCGAGGAGGATGTCGTGCGCCTGTTCGATGAGGCTGAAGCAGCCCTGGGTCCCATCTCTCATGTGGTCAACAACGCCGGGATCACGGGCAAGTCCAGCAAGCTGGAGCAGGCTTCAGCAGAAACGATCCGGGCCTGCATCGACATCAATGTTCTGGGGGCGCTCTGGGTGGCCCGGGAAGCGGCGCGGCATCTGTCCACGAGCAGGGGCGGAGCCGGCGGTACCATCGTCAACATCTCGTCCGTCGCTGCGACCTTAGGCAGCCCCAACGAATATGTCTGGTATGCCGCCTCCAAGGGGGCGATCGACTCGCTGACGATCGGATTGGCGAAGGAACTTGCGGGGGAGGGAGTCCGGGTCAATGCCGTTTCTCCGGGCATGACGAAAACCGATATCCACGAGCGCAGCACCCAGGATGCCGGGCGGCTGGAGCGCATCCGGCCCCTCATCCCGCTCAACCGGATTGGGGAGCCGGAGGAGATCGCCGAGGCGGTGCTGTTCCTGATGTCGGATGCGGCGTCCTATATCACCGGCGCCAATATTCCGGTGTCAGGCGGGCGGTGAGCCCCAGAAAAGCGAAAGCCCGCCGGAGGCGGGCTAGGGCCTTTTGCTGCAGTGCAGCGAAGTTTTACGCGAAAGCGCTCTGACGAGCGATGCTCTCGATCTGGAAGCGAGAGATGCCGAGATCATCGAGCTCACGGTCGGAGAGCAGCGACAGTTCACGGACGGTCTCGCGATAACGCATATAAGCGCGGACTTTAGACAGGATGTACGAAACGAACATGGGAAGCTCCTAATCAGTTACCGGCCCCTTTTGACCGGTGGCCTTTGTTCTTGCGTGTGCAGTGCGGATATAATTGTGTGCGGCGCAAAAGAGGAGTGGTGATAATGTAGGTCTGTTATGCTTTAGTAGCATAACGTCCTAATGCCACGTTAACTGTGCTGCAGGTCAGGAATGGCTGGCCTTAGGGGAAGACGGCGGGCTCGGAAATGGAAACGGCCCTGAAATGAGGGCCATCCCCAATGGTTTCGGAGAGGGCGTGCCTTGTCCGCTGTCATCCCCGGCGGCCGCAGGCCGGGAAGGGGATCCACTCCCACGCTCAGCACTGTGGATGCCCTTCCCCTCCGCTACGCTGCGGCCGGGAATGATACCGCGGGCGCTCCTCCTATCGAGATCACCGGCACAAGGCCGGTGATGACGTATGGGGCAATACCCAGGCCTTCGACTACAATACGAAGAAGTCGGCCTTGGTGAGGGTCAGGCCGGAATTCAGCTGGGCGAACTTCACGGCCGAAGCGCCACCGATGCCGTCGGCGTCATAGAGCAGGGCGCCGCTCTGCTTGTTGTAGATGACCCGGTCGGAGGAATCCCGGGCGCCCGAACCGGTGGTGAAAGCTGCGCCCGCCAGCCAGCCGTCGCGGCCGACCCGGGTGAAGACGTGATTGTCGAGCATGATCGTATCGTCGTCAGGCCGGAAGTCGACGATCCGGTCGATGTTGTTCCTGGACGGCCTCGTGTCGAAGACGAAATAATCCTTGCCGGAGCCGCCGGTCAGCCGGTCGCTGTCCGCGCCTCCGCTCAGGTAATCGCTGCCGGCGCTGCCGCTCAGGCTGTCACGGCCGGTGCCCCCATACAGATCGTCGTCACCCCAGAGCCCGTAGAGCTTGTCGGCGCCGGTGTCGCCGTAAACGATGTCGTCGCCGTCATAGGAATGGACGACGTCGTTGCCCGAGCCGGCACGGATGATGTCGTCGTAGTCGTTGCCGATGAAGGTGTCGCGACCTCCGTTGAGAGTCACATACCAGGCGTAGCCCTGAAGCGCGTCAACCGTCGTATATAGATCGAGGCCCTCGATGGAGAGAATGGCTTGGCCATCATTCTCATAGAACAGGTCATCGACGATGACGGTATAGCCGTCGCTCCAGTATCTGGCGGTGAAGTAATCCACCAGGTCGCTGCCATAGACCTCGTACTCGGCCACCGCTCCATCGTCGTAGACAAGCTCCGTCGTGACGGAAGGATCGACTCCGATGAATGCCCAGCCGGAGCTGCTGGTGCTGGACATGTTGAAGCCGACACCTGCTGCGTTGAACGCCTGAAAAACCGCCATGGCTGCGCTATTCCCAATGAAAACAACCGATAGCGCTAAGCTAGAACGGTGAACGTGAACTTAAGCTGTATGGCCGTGAAGATCGACGTTCATAACGATGGTAAAGAGTTGATTTATGGTGCCGATGAATGCGCGTGTGCTTGTGCTTGAAGCATCGCGTGGGTCTTGTTTCTTGAACATTTGTTCATCTTCGCATCTCGGCTTCCATATAAGTTCTGTTACTTAAAGTTGTTGGGAACAGTCTCCATAGGTTGGCGTTCATCTCGCACCTTTACTTTTTGGAGATGGTTCCATGAGGAAAATCGCTCTTGGTGCCGCCCTTCTCTTGCTGAGCAGCGCGGCCTATGCCCAAACATCGACGCAGACGAACACCAATACCAACACCACATCGCAGTCATCGTCGGACTCGAACACGCTGCTGCGCAATCAAACCGGCAGCAGCAATCGGACCCAGACCGAGACCACAGGTGCAACCCGCAGCGAGAGCTCCGGTGCACAGATCAATGTTCGCAATCGTGAGGAAACCGGCACGCGCGTCGGCATCGAGACTCGCGAGCGTTCCGGTGTCTCCGTCCGCTCCCGCACGGTCCGCGAAGTCGACGAGCCGAGTGTCTCGGTGACCCGCCGCCGCAGCGTGACGACCTATGAGGAGCCCGATACAGAGATCCGCCGCACCGTGGTGAAGAAGAAGCCCACCAAGAAAGTCGCGGTGAAGAAGACCAAGCGGACCAACAAGGTCGTGTCAAAGAAGCGTCGCTATCACGTAGTCGAGGGCCGGTGGAGGTTCGTCGCCGGACGGTGCGCCGTTATGATGAGGTCAACGAGCCGAGCGTTTCGGTAAGGAGCCGCACGACGGTTCGCCGGACTCAGGACACCTCGCCGAGCGTCGGCGTTTCCGTCGAGCAGCGCCGCTCCAATGACGTGAATGTTTCGACGAGCCGGACGCGATCGAGCGCGCCCGAGACGACCGGTTCCGTGTCGACCCGCAGCCGGACCGATGTCAACAGCAACTCGGGCGGCAGCACGTCGAACTCCGGCAGCTCGACCAATATGCGTCTGCCGCAGCAGGGCGGCTCCTCGACCGGCAGCAGCCCGAACCAGTAATTGCGCCAAACGCGATGATTGGGGAAGGGGCCGCAACGACGGCTCCTTTTCCGGTCATCTGCTTCGAGTTGAGTTCAGGAGTATACGATGAAAAAGCTTTTGGTGACGATCAGTGTTGCGCTCTTGGCCGCGACTTCCTTCAATGGCGCTGCGGATGCCCGCCCGGGCAAAGGCAAGGGCCATGCCTATGGCCACTACAAAAACCACAAGGCTCAGCGCTACTACGTTCAGAGACGGGGCAACAACAATGCCGCCATCGCAGCCGGCGTGACCGGCGCGATCATCGGCGGTGCGCTCGCGGCGACGGCCCGGCCGACATACCGGACCTATGACAGGCCTTACTACAGGACCTACGAGGCCCCGCGACGGACCTATTACCGGGAAGAGTACTACGATTACGGCTATTGAACCGAGAGAGCGCCTTCGGGCGCTCTTCTCTTGCTCTCTGTCAGCGCCTCAGATTCCCGACGGAAATGACGGCTCGGAGGGGGGCGTATTCGGTCTGCTTTCTCACATCGAGCTGTACGCGCCCGCCCGCCTGCGTCTGAAAGGTGTCGGAGGAGCGGACGCGCGATGAGCCGACCATGCTTTCCGCTCTCACCCGTCCGCTGATGCGCACGCAGGTGTCGGAAGCCTGGAGCATGGCAAAGCCAGGCGGACAGGATGAGGCTGCCTGCGCTCCGCCGGTCAGTGCGAGGCTGGAAAGAACGAGGGCAGGCATGCATCGCTTCATGGCAAGCTGGAGTTTAGCGGCCCCTGTCCATCTGTGGCAAGACGATCGTCCCGTGTGGCTCTTAGAAGCTTCCCGAGCCGCTCCGGCGTCCATAGGACTTGGCCACGTCCGGCCGATCCACCTCCACGTGAAACTGCTCGGCCTTGGGGCTGTAATCCCGAATGGCGCCGATGCCATAACGGTAGGCGAGCTCGCCGCCGAGCCAGCCGCTGAACAGGAGAAGAGCCGTCTGAATCCCTGACAGCCATATGCCCCAGCCCTGAACCCCGGCCGCCGGGTCGTCCAGGCGAACACCGACATTGACGAGGGCCAGCGCGATGACCACGAGATTGGCTGCCATATGGGCCCAGGAGACCCATACGTTGCGCACCCGATCGATGGTCACGAAATCGATCAGGCCGGGAACGGCGGCCACCAGAGCGGTGACGATGCCCGCGATCAGGAGCCAGTAAGAGCCCTGGGCCCAGAACGCATCCTGGGTTGCGAGGAAGGCGATGTCGGTTCCGAGGGCTCCGATCAGGAATGCAATGGGGAAGGCGACCAGCATGTGGTGAAGCGGGTGGCCGGCGATGGCCGCCGTGCTCTGGACGCCGTGACGGTGATACATGCCCATGAAGGTCTCCCTCTCAGATACCGCGTGAGGAAAAATGCTCCGACCACCCCTTCGTTCCAGGTGTTTTCCTCGCCAGTTCGTTCGATCCGTCGCAGGGCGAGGTTCTGGACATCTTGAGACGGATAGGAGATAGCCTAGGCATGCATTCCCTTGCGGAATAGGCTGCAGGGAATCGTCTGCGGCCGTCCGGTCGAACTCCATGGCAGCCGCTTCGATGGTCCTTGATCCTGCCACGCTTACAGTCGCTTTCGTGCTGCTTTCGGCAGTGCTTGGAACGTTGTTGATCTTCTCCTGGGTGCTGAACCGCAAGGTCAAGGCTCTCGCGTGGTGGGGCAGCGCCTTCTGGCTCATCGCCGTGGGGATCGGGTCGGCCAATCTCGCGCAGGGCCAGCCGGCTTACGCGGTTCTGCTCGTGGCGAACGCCTTGGCCCTGCTGTGCTATGGCGTTCTGTATACGGGCTGCAGGATCTTCAACGGCCGCTCCACTCCTCTGACGGCGACGCTTGCCGGGGTGGCTATCTGGATCGGCGCCTTCCCATTCATCTATAGTTCGCAAGGGTACAGGCTGATCGTGGCGTCGCTGATCACCTTTGCCTATTCGTCCCTCTCGGCGTGGGAACTCGGACGCCATGCACCACGGCCGCTGGCCTCCTCAAGGGCTGCGGTCGTGCTTCTGCTGGGACTTGCGGCGTTCAATCTGTCGCGTGGAGCACTCGGGATCTCCCTGACCTCCGTCTCCTGGATCGACACCTTCGCCAGCCGCTGGTCGCCGTCCATGGCCCTTCTGCTGGTCATGTTCGGGCCGACCCTGGCCTTCATGTTCCTGTCGATGGCCAAGGAGAGCGTCGAATTCGAGTACAGGCAGGCAGCCCTCGTCGATCCATTGACCGGCGCTCCCAACCGGCGCGCCTTCATGGAGAACGCCTCCCGGCTCCTTGCCCGGCTTGGGAACAAGCCGGCGAGCTGCCTGCTGTTCGATCTCGACAACTTCAAGGCCATCAACGACCGCCATGGTCACGATGCCGGCGACCGTATTCTCACGATCTTCGGAGAAATACTGGCGAAACATCTGCCGCAGCAAAGCTTCGGCCGGCTGGGCGGAGAGGAATTCGGTGCGATCCTGCCCCTGGATTCCCG
Organism: Microvirga lupini; assembly: GCA_000517005.1. Lineage (GTDB taxonomy): Bacteria > Pseudomonadota > Alphaproteobacteria > Rhizobiales > Beijerinckiaceae > Microvirga > Microvirga lupini. The sequence continues at coordinate 293,584 of KI912039.1, read as the reverse complement.
CGAGGCGGCTCTCCTGGCAGATCAAATCCGGCATGCCTTCTCCACGGTTGGGGCGGAAACTCTGGGCGGCTTGGTCAATGTGACTGTCAGCGTCGGTTGCATCACGGGAGCCGGAGTCGATGCCGGAACGCTGCTCCGGCGCGCTGATGCCGCGCTTTATCAAGCCAAACGCAGCGGCCGCAATATCGTCATCGCAGCCTGACCGGACGGCCAGGTGCGTCGCTTAAGGCATTGGGCATCGAATGGATCCCAAAAGTGCGAGTCTATTTTTAGATCCTATGCTCTAGACGACGAAGAAATCGTGATAGGTCAGGGCAAGGCCCTTCTTGAGCTGTGCGAATTCCACCGGCTTGCGTGAGCCCGAGCCGTCGGAATCGTAGGAGAGAATGCCCGTCTTCTTGTTGTAGAGAACGTAGTCGTTCTGATCCTTGGGCCTGCTTCCCGCGTTGAAGAAATCCGCATTGAGCTTGGTGGGATGGGCTGACGAGCCTAGTCCGAGCTTCCGGAAGATGGCGTTGTCGAGCCAGATCGAGTCGTCCCGAACCGAGTAATTGACGACTGTATCGAAATTGACTTTGCGATCCGTCGTGGAGCTACCGAGCTTCGTGTTGAAGATGAAAACGTCACGCCCTGCATCGCCGCTTAGAACGTCGTTGCTGAGGCCGCCATTGAGCCTGTCGTGGCCATTCCCGCCGACGACATAATCCTTGCCGGAATCCCCATAAAGTTTGTCGTTGCCTCCGTCCCCAAAGACATAGTCGTTGCCGCCCATGCCCCGGATCGTATCGTTGCCCGAACGGCCGCTTAGGTCTTCATCATGTCCGGTGCCCTTGAACGAGTTGGATTTCGCGGATCCGATCCAAGTCTGTTTCAAGGTGAAGATTGCGCCTGAATCCACACCGTAGATCGTGTTGCCGAGGAGTCGAATGCCTGTATCGCCAATGAGGGTATTCGTCAGTTCCTCGCGGATTCCGTAGCGCGCATCGATCGCACCGTCGGAGTAGATCGTATTGTTCAGGATCTGCGTGTTCGTGGAATAATAGGTCAGACCGGTCGTCGTATCGAAGCGCATGCGGATGCTGATCTCGTCGAACTGATTGTCCCCGGCCTGGGCGTTGTTGAAGATGTGGTTGTTTTGAACAATGGTTCCGGTCGCACCCTCGATCCGGACGCCGCTGCCCTGGTTGCCGAAGATCGTGGCGCCATCGACGAGGACGTTGGCCGCCATGTTAAGGAGGACACCCTCCTTGAGGTTGCCGTAATATTGGCCGCCGATGATCTGGACATTGCTGGGCCAGGCAATGTTCTCGGAACCGCGCTGTACGACAACGCCTGTCGCTCCGTTGCCATAGGCGATATTGTCCTGCAGGAGGAGCCCGGTCGTCGTGGTGGTGATGTTGAACCCGTGCCGGTCGTTGCCATAGGCAATGTTGTTCCGGTAGATGCCGTTGACGATGTAATCGGCCACGAATCCGTCGAGCCCGTTGCCATGGGACACGCTGTTCTCGATGGTCAGGCGCAGGGTCTGCTCATGCGGGTCGAAGCCATAGCCCGAGCAATCCATCACCTCCACGCGTGAGACGTGAATGTCGCTGTCCTGCAGCGGGCTTCCAGGTTTGACGCCGGTATAGAAGCCGTCGATCTTGCCTGTCGTCGCGTCGCGATTTCCGTCGATGGTGAGGTCAAAGAGGCCCACATTGCTTGTCACCTCATCGAACGGGGTGCGCACCACGCCGGTGATGTCGCCCGCCCACCCGTCGGCAACCTTGAGGATCGTTTGGCCCATGCCGGCACCCTGCAAGGCCGTGCCGGAAAGCAGTTCGACCGCGCCGTCGCTCTTGTCGCCGTTGCCTTTGACGAGCAAGGTGCCCGTCGGCAAAACCACCGTCACACGGCCTACCGCAGGAGTGTAGGCATCGTGAGCCGCTTTGATGGCTGCATTGATGGCGGCGGTATCGTCCTTCGCATCATTTGCAACAGCACCGAAATCCGAAGCATAGATAAGCAAGGCCATGCGGACGATCCCTAGTCGAAAAAGGAGGTCAGCCTGATTAACCGGCTTTGAAGGACTTTTGGTGGTCTATTCTTGAGGGGTTGACGACATAGGGAGTAGTCATCATGAAGAGGAAAGCGGTCTGCTCGTAGGCTAAGAAACTACTCTAAAGTTTACTGGTCGGGCGATTCAGGGAGTTCTAGGACGCTCTCGTTTTACTACCTTGCGCCTGCAAGCCTAAAAATGTTGCTCACAGCCTCAAAGTTGAGCTGGAGAGGGAAATCACCAGCATTCATGCACATCTTTCCGGGTTCCGGAGGATGTTGCTCCACGTATGCGCAGTGAAAGGTCATGGAGATCACGTTCAATGCGGGCGTGATGTCGTTCAGAGCGAAGGATTTCTGTACAGACGCAAGTCAAAGGTGCTCGCTTTCAGAAAACCACGCTAACTCCCGTCCCTCCTAACCTGTGTTAAGGCGCTCAAGATCAGGGCGCGTAGTCTGCGGCTGGATGGAAGTGAGGAACTTCTGTGCCGCGCTATCATTTCCACATTCTGCTTGGGGATCGTTTCATCCCGGACAGGGAAGGGATCGATCTGCCGAACTTGAGGACGGCGCGGGGGGCGGAGGCTCAGGCGGCCCATGCATCCTGGGACCGCGTGTTATGCTTCATCCAGAGCGTGTCTCACAGAACCACCGTCATTACGGACGAGGCGGGTCGGATTGTCTTTGTTCTTTCTGTGTAGCCTGTGCTTCCACACCGCACTCATGCGGTCCGGGTGAGTATTCCGCCATCATGAGATGATCGCTGTCTCAGAGGGGGACGAGATGCCCCGCTACTATTTCCATCTCCGATCCAAGGAGCAATTCATCTGGGAAGGGAAGGGGTCGATCTGCCGGATCCCACCACTGCCCGAGGGGCGGCCGACAAGGCTGCGGCGGAACTCCGTGGGGGCCTTCTGCATGAAAGCAGACAGGAATGCTCTTGGGTCGTCGCGGTCACGGATGAAGGCGACGAGCTCATTCACGTCACGTCGCTCTAAGCCATACCGATGTGAGATTATCCCTTCCTCAGTTGCCCTATTTTCGACGTCGAGATGGGCCGCCTTTTGCGGATCTCGGCATCAGCTGATGCATAGCCAATCGGCGCTAAAATGGCCGCGATCATTTTTGGCAGGTGCCCTTAAGCAAAGTACTAAAGTTTTAGTGAACTACTATTCCGGACATTACGCTTGCACATTACTCTGCGTTAAGCTCTCTTCAAGCAGATTATGCAATGGTTCCTATGGATGCGCATGATGTCTGGGGGCGGGCGTGACAGACGAAGAGATTGAAGCCGTTGCTGAGGAATTGGCGAAGGCCGGAGGGATCTCGTGGTATCCCGGACGCACCCGTGGCGCTCTTTTGAGATCCGTGAGCGAGCGGTACCGAGACCGGGCACGATTGGCGATCGCTGCGCTCGACAGGGTAAGGGCTGCGAACGGCAGCCAGTCTCAGCCGCAATCCCCGGACGAGCCACTGACCTCCGAGCGCTCAAACCCGGGCAACCCTGACCAGATCCAGGTAGGGGCGACCGTTGTCTATCGTCCTCCGGGGGACCAGAGGGCGATTGCCTGCAGGATCGAGCGCCTCGAGAATGGACGAGCTTATCTCGTGCCGGCTCCGCGGCCCGACATCGGCTGGGTTGCGCTGGATAGTTTTGATCCCATGGGAGAGTCTCCGACCAAAGACGAATAATGCCCTGGGGTGGAAGATCTCTTCACTTCGCTGGCAAAAACCGCTAGCAGATTCCATCCTGTTCTTAGGGGTGATGGTCCCGAAATGCGCTGCTTCTTTCACCTTGTGAACGATCATGAAGAGATCGTCGACAATACGGGGATCGAAGTCCATGACTTGGAGAGCGCCAAGATTCAGGCTCTCCTTGCCGTCACCGAACTGCGCCAGGAAATCGGCGCGGACATAGAAGATTGGTCCGGGTGGCGGCTCGATATCGTTTGTCCTCAGGGCACGCTTCTCCATTCCATGCTCCTGAACAACACGGTGCACTGAAAGCAATGACCGGCCCAAGAGGGCGGCTGACTGCTTTATCGTAAAGCAAAGCTTGCACTGTTATTGTTGAATAAGCAAATCATCTAAAAACGATATAGCGTCTTTCATGTAGTTCATCAAACGTTATACTATGTTGAGTCGAGAGTATAAGTATTTACTCTGATAAATATTCAAAGGTGTGGAACTTATTTCCTGAAATTTGAGTCTTTTTCACGCGAGGGTTCCGTAGGGGGTAGCTCCTAAGGAGTAGATAGATGGATTCGCGTGGACGGTTGTTTGGTCTCAGCCGCGAGGCTTCGGTGTGTGGCGCGGCAGTTCTTCTGGTTTCCTCTTTGGTCTGGCAGCCGGCCGATGCCCGCGACCGATCCGGACGTTCGGAGGGCGGCCTCGGTGCCGGGGTTGGTGTGAGCATAGGCGGCGACAATGGAATCTCCGCAGGCTTGGGTGCGAATGTCGGCGGCGGGATCGCGGCCGGTCTCGGCGCCAGCATCGGCGGATCGGGGGGCACGAATGCCGGTCTCGGTGCCAATGTAGGTGGCTCTAATGGCGTGTCGGCCGGTGCTGGGGCGAATGTGGGTGGTTCGAACGGCGTCACGGCAGGAGGTGGAGCCAATATCGGCGGCTCAAACGGTGTCTCGGCCGGAGCGGGCGCGAGCATCGGGGGTTCAAGTGGCGTCAATGCGGGCCTTGGAGCCAATGTCGGAGGCTCCTCGGGTGTGAGTGCAGGCGGCGGCGCCAGCATCGGAGGGTCCGATGGGGTCACGGCTGGCCTTGGGGCGAATGTCGGAGGCTCCAACGGCGTCAATGCGAGCGTTGGCGCAAGCATCGGTGGGGCCGACGGCATCACCGCCGGTATCGGCGCGGGCGTCGGCGGTTCCAATGGCATCGATGTGGGGGGCGGTGTCGGAACCGGTGGAGGCACGGGTGCCGGCAGTGGTGGTGGAACGGGCGGGCTCGGTGGAACAGGCGGTGCCGGCAATACAGATGGTCTCGCCAATCCAGGCTCCACCGGCACGGGCAGCGTGCGCAATCCACCCTCGACCGGCAGCGTCAACCCGAACCGGCCAAGTAGACCGGGTCAGGCGGAACGTCTCAGGGCGGAGCTTCGCACCATGAGCGAAGACGAGCGCATGAAGCTGCGTCGCAGCTGTGCCATGGTCTCCGCTTCGCCTGACGGGTTTGATTCCGATCTGCAGGCGTTGTGCCGCCTGATGAGCCGGATGTCCGCCCGTTGAGAGATTCTTATGAGGGGTGAAAGGCGCGACTATCGATGTCGCGCCTTTTGTTTTTGGGGCGATTCTGTGTAAACCGTCAGCGCCAGGCCGTCACCACGAGGGCGCTCATGCGGTTTTCAACGGCTGACGCGCCGAAACGGGCCGTGAGAGCCTCGGCCACTTTGGCCGTGATGTCCTCCAGGCGCTCGGGAGCCCGAGCCTCGATTTCGGCGCGCAGGGGCGTGCCCTGGCAAAGCCCCATCGCAGGCTCGCGAGGCGAGGGGTGCGTAACTTTCTCGACGACCTCGATATCGACGTTTTCAAACCCCGCCTGCTGCACCTCGCCGAGGATTCGGTCCGGGTCGAAATATCCGAAGGGCACGCGCTCGATGAAACGGGGAGGATCATCGGGAAAGAATTTTCCCGCCGTGTCGGAGACGATGCGGCTGACCTCGTTGTGGTCGAGGGAGTTCCAAACGTTGAACACGAAGCGCCCGCCGGGTTTGAGCACGCGTAGGGCCTCGCGATAGGCTGTCAGCTTGTCGGGAAAGAACATGACACCGAACTGGCAGATGATCGCGTCGAAGGATGTGTCCTCAAACGGGAGATTCTGCGCATCGGCCTGCTGCCATGTCACATTGGGCGCCTGCAGCCGCTGGGCCGCAAGATCGAGCATCGCCTGATTGAGGTCGGTTGCGACGATCTCGACACCCGGCGGCAGCGCCTTCACCAGTGCGCGGGTGACGATGCCCGTTCCCGCTGCCGTTTCCAGAATGCGGCCCTGTGCGACGTCATGTAGCCGCGCCGCCATGTCCTCGGCGAAAGGCTCGAAGAGCAGCGAGCCGAGATATTGTTCGTAGATCGCCGGAATCGAGCCCGCAAAGGCGGCATCGGTGGCGCCCATCGTTCCCTCCACCGTGAAAGGGAGGGATGATCGCGCCGATAGGCGAGGCGGGCAAGAGTCTCAAAAGGCTAGGATTGACATCGCGATCCTCTCGGGAAGGAGCCGCGATACATCGGAAAAGCCATGGCACGGGCGGATATTGCGTGCTCTCTTGGGCATCGCCGCAAGCTTTGCAGGCATGTGGGAGGCACCCGGGATCCAGGAGACGGCATGACGGCGATTCTGCAGCTTCCAGCCTGGCTGGGCGCTATTCTCGCGATGCTGCTCGCGGTCGCAGCCTCGGCTTTGCCCTTTATCTTGCTGCGCCGGCTGCTGAACGACGAGCTGCCGACGAAGACGCGTGACGTGGCCGAAACGGTGGCCGTTCGCATCGGTACGATCCATAGCCTTATCCTGGCATTGGTTTTCGCGGAGGCGCAGTCTACTCACACGAATCTGCAGCAGGAGGTTTCCAAGGAGATCACAACGATCGAGCACATCGTGCTGGAACTGGAGCAATGGAACGGGCCGGAGAAGGACGCTCTTCGCAGCCAGCTTGCCGCATATGTCACCGCGATCCTGCAGAATGAGTGGCAGACAGCCGAAGGTCTCAGGGGCAGCAGGGAGGCGAGACGGGCCTATAACGCGCTCGACATGGGCATCCTCAACCTCAAGGCCGAGACGCTGCAGCAGCAATCCCTTCGCGCGCGTATGATCGCCAACATGGACGAACTCCAGGATCACCGAAAGGCGCGACTCTCGCTCGCCCATCGCGGTCTGCCCAGCCTGTTCTGGTGGATGGCCCTGACTGGGTTCGCCATCGTGGTCGGGTTCTTCCTCGTGTTCCCGGCCAACCTCGTGCACATCGCCATCCTCTCTGTTTACGGAGCCTATACGGGCCTCGCGCTCTACTTCATCCTGGCCCTGAGCCATCCTTATGCAGGCCCGGCCGCAATCGACACGTCACCCTATGAGATGGTGCTCGAAGACGAGCTGAAG
>KI912039.1:279808-286347 GCA_000517005.1 Microvirga lupini | reverse complement strand
TAGAGCATCGTGCCGGGAGGGAGAGCGCGTTCTCCGCTCAGAGTGAGCGCAGCGAGAGGCATGGAGTGGTCCCGAAAGGGCGTTCTCATTTCGCAGATGATGCTTTAGCACTCATGTCTTCCCAGAGCCTCGGACCCAAAAGTGGATTCCACTTATTGAGGTCAAATCCGATGCTTCACTCTTTGGAAAGCCATCGTTAGGCGCGGACCTTCGGGTCCGCACGATGCGCTAGACAGGAAAGGCAACGACCATGTGGAACGATCGGCGCATTCTTGATCTCTTCGGGATCGAGCTTCCAATCATCCAGGCTCCCATGGCCGGAGCCAATCTGTCCGACATGGTCATTGCGGTCTCGGAGGCTGGAGGTCTGGGGTCGCTGCCCTGCGCCCTGCTGAGCCACGACAAGGCCAGGGAAGAACTGTCCAGGATCCGGCAGAAGACCTCGAAGCCGATCAACGTCAATTTCTTCTGCCACCGGGTTCCGGTTGTCGACGCCGAACGCGAAGCAGCGTGGAAGCGGCGCCTGAAGGATTATTATCTGGAATTCGGGCTCGACCCGGATATGCCGACCCCGCCCTCGGCCCGCGCTCCCTTCGACGAGACGTTCCTAAGCCTGGTCGAGGAGTTCAGGCCGGAGGTCGTGAGCTTCCATTTCGGATTGCCGCAACAGGACCTCCTGAAGCGCGTGAAGGATACGGGTGCCAAGGTCCTGTCCTCCGCGACGACGGTCGACGAGGCGCGCTGGCTCGAAGGCCAGGGATGCGACGCCATCATCGCGCAGGGCTTCGAAGCCGGCGGACATCGCGGCATCTTTCTGACCGACGAGGTCTCGACCCAGGTCGGCACCATGGCGCTGGTGCCGCAGGTGGCCGATGCGGTCAAGGTTCCGGTCATCGCCGCGGGCGGGATTGCCGATGCGCGAGGCATCGTCGCGGCTTTCGCCTTGGGAGCATCGGCAGTGCAGATCGGAACGGCCTATCTGTTCACTCCGGAAGCCACGATATCCCCGGTTCACAGGCAGGCGTTGAAAGGCGCCGACGCCGAAAAGACGGCGCTGACGAACCTCTTCACCGGCCGCCCGGCTCGCGGCATCGTCAACCGGGTTATGCGCGAGGTCGGTCCTATCTCGACGTTGGCGCCGGATTTCCCGCTTGCCGGCGGCGCGCTCGCCCCCCTGCGCCAGAAATCCGAGCCCCTCGGTTCGGGAGATTTCATGTCCCTCTGGTCGGGGCAGGCGGCTCGCCTGAGCCGTGAATTGCCTGCGGGCGAGCTGACGAAACGGCTGGCGCAGGAAGTCTTAGAGCACCTCGCAAAACTGTCCTGAGCCTCACGCTGAGGAGCGCAGCGTCTCGTAGCCTCATCCTGAGGCGGATTGCGTGAGCAATCCGTCTCGAAGGACGAGGCGTCTTCAGTGCTCTCTGGACTCTCCTTCGAGACGCCGCCTGCAGCGGCTCCTCAGGAAGAGGGGGAGGGTTTTGTTAGGCGCTCTTAGTCAGCCTCTCGTCGCGCTGAGACTGTAGCAGGCCTACTCCGCTGCCTGCCGCGTCACCTTCTTGCCGTTGGCTTTTCCGTTGGTCTTCTTCGCAGGCTCCTTCTCTGCCGATACCTTCTTCAACGGTCTGCGCTCCAGCACTTCCTTCAGGAAGCGGCCGGTGTGGCTTGCTTTGGACTCGGCGATGTCCTCAGGCGTGCCCCGCGCCACGATCTGTCCGCCGCCGTTGCCGCCTTCGGGGCCCATGTCGATGACCCAGTCGGCAGTCTTGATGACCTCGAGATTGTGCTCGATCACGACGACCGTGTTGCCCTGGTCGACGAGCTCGTGCAGCACCTCGAGCAGCTTCGCGACATCGTGAAAATGGAGGCCCGTGGTGGGCTCGTCGAGGATGTAGAGCGTGCGGCCGGTCGCGCGCTTGGAGAGCTCCTTCGAAAGCTTGACGCGCTGCGCCTCGCCACCGGAGAGCGTCGTCGCCTGCTGGCCCACATGCACGTAGTCGAGGCCGACGCGGGCGAGCGTCTGCATCTTCTCGCGGATCGACGGCACGGCCTTGAACAGCTCGCGGGCTTCCTCCACCGTCATGTCGAGCACGTCGGCGATGGATTTCTCGCGATACTTCACCTCCAGCGTCTCGCGGTCGTAGCGCTTGCCCTTACACACGTCGCAGGTGACGTAGACGTCGGGCAGGAAGTGCATCTCGATCTTGATCACGCCGTCGCCCGAGCAGGCCTCGCAGCGTCCGCCCTTCACGTTGAAGGAGAAGCGCCCGGCCTGGTAGCCGCGCGCCTTCGCCTCGGGGAGCCCTGCGAACCACTCGCGGATCGGCGTGAAGGCGCCGACATAGGTGGCGGGGTTTGAACGCGGCGTGCGGCCGATGGGCGATTGGTCGATGTCGATGACCTTGTCGAGATGCTCCAGGCCCTCGATGCGATCATGCGGGGCAGGGTGCTCCAGCGCGCCGTTGAGCTTGCGGGCAACAGCCTTGTAGAGCGTATCGATGACGAGCGTGGACTTGCCGCCGCCGGAGACGCCCGTGATGCAGGTGAAGGTGCCGAGCGGGATCTCCGCCGTCACGTCCTTCAGGTTGTTGCCCTTCGCGCCCACGAGCTTGATCTTGCGCTTCGGGTCGGGCTTGCGGCGCTTGGCCGGCACCTTCACGGACATCTCGCCCGTGAGATATTTACCCGTCAGCGACTTCGGGTTCGCCATGATCTCGTCCGGCGTGCCCTCGGCAACGATCTTGCCGCCATGAATGCCGGCGCCGGGACCGATATCGAACACGTAATCGGCATGGAGAATCGCGTCCTCGTCATGCTCGACCACGATCACCGTGTTGCCGAGATCGCGCAGGCGCTTGAGGGTGACGAGCAGGCGCTCGTTGTCGCGCTGATGCAGGCCGATGGAGGGCTCATCGAGCACGTAGAGAACGCCCGTGAGGCCGGAACCGATCTGGGATGCCAGACGGATGCGCTGGCTTTCGCCGCCCGACAGCGTACCGGACGAGCGGGCAAGCGTCAGGTATTCCAGGCCCACATCGACCAGGAAGGTGAGACGCTCGCGAATTTCCTTGAGGATGCGGCCCGCGATTTCGTTCTGCTTCTTGGTCAGCTTCTTCGACAGGTCTCCGAACCAGAGATGCGCGTCCTTCACGGAGAGTGCCGTGGCATCGCCGATGTCGGAGCCCGCGATCTTCACCGCGAGCGCTTCCGGCTTCAGGCGCTTGCCGCCGCAGGCCTCGCAGGGCGTCTCGCCCATGAAGCGGCCGATCTCTTCCCGGGCCCAATCGCTCTCGGTTTCCTTGTAGCGGCGCTCCAGGTTCGGGATCACGCCCTCGAAGGGCTTTTTCACCTCGTAGGCGCGCAAACCGTCATCATAGGCCATGCGGATGGATTCGCCGTCCGACCCGTAGAGGATGACGTCACGCACCTTTTCAGGCAGCTCGTTCCATGGCTTCGTCATGGAAGCCTTGTAATGCTTGGTGATCGCCTCGAGCGTCTGGCCGTAATAGGGCGAGGTGGACTTGGCCCAGGGCAGGATCGCGCCGCGCTTGAGCGAAAGGGTCTCGTCCACGACGAGAGCCTCGTCGATGCGCATCTCGTGGCCAATGCCGCCGCAGGTCGGGCAGGCGCCGAACGGATTGTTGAACGAGAACAGGCGCGGCTCGATCTCGGGGATCGTGAAGCCGGAGACCGGGCAGGCGAATTTGGACGAGAAGACGATGCGCTTCGGCTGGCCCTTCTCGTCCTTCTCGTCCGCATATTCGATGATGGCGATGCCGTCGGTGAGCTCGAGCGCGGTCTCGAAGGATTCCGACAGACGTGCAGCAATGTCGGCCCGCACAACGATGCGGTCCACCACCACGTCGATGTCGTGCTTGAACTTCTTGTCGAGGACAGGGGCCTCGTCGATGGCGTAGTACTCGCCGTCGATCTTCAGGCGCTGGAAGCCCTTCTTCTGGAACTCGGCGATCTCCTTGCGGTACTCGCCCTTGCGGCCGCGCACCACGGGAGCCAGCAGGTAAAGCCTCGTCTTCTCCGGCAGCTCCAGCACCCGGTCGACCATTTGGGAGACGGTCTGGCTTTCGATGGGCAGGCCCGTGGCGGGCGAGTAGGGGATGCCGACGCGCGCCCAGAGCAGGCGCATATAGTCGTAGATTTCGGTGACGGTTCCGACCGTCGAGCGCGGGTTCTTAGACGTGGTCTTCTGCTCGATAGAGATGGCGGGCGAGAGGCCGTCGATCTGGTCCACGTCGGGCTTCTGCATCATCTCCAGGAACTGGCGGGCATAGGCGGAGAGGGACTCGACGTAGCGGCGCTGCCCCTCGGCATAGATCGTGTCGAAGGCGAGCGACGACTTGCCGGAGCCGGACAGGCCCGTGAAGACCACGAATTTGTCCCGCGGGACCATGAGGTCGACGTTCTTGAGGTTGTGTTCCCGCGCGCCCCGGACGGAGATGACGCGTGCATCCGGGTCTCCCGCCTTCGCGCGGTTGAACAGGTCGTCGAGTTTAGCCATTGCCCGCTAGCCTTTTGAGGAGATCCAGCCTCTTAAGGCCGGTCCCCGCATATGTGATGCCTCGCCCGCCGGTGCAATGCGGCGGATGATTCCAGGTGTTTGATCCTAGAACAAAGAGGGTACGCTGGGCAAGCGGGGCCGTGGGCGTTTCCCGCAGAAGAAAAGGCCCGCCGGTGGCGGGCCTTTGGAGCATTTTTCGGCGGAAGGCCGGGCTCAGATCACGAAAACGAAGTCCGAGGCCTTGAGGGCAGCCTTGTTGGTCAACGTCGTCATGAGTTCGAGATCGAATTTCAGCCCGGTCCCATCGATATCACAATAAAGCTTGCCGTCGTCTGTGTCGTAGAAGAACTGCGCCAGGGCCGTGGCAGGCTTCGGGTCCGTTCCGACAACAAGCGGATTCACCGTATCGAAGGTAGGAATGACATATTTGTCCAGATCGTAATCGTAGTATTCGAAGCTGGCGACGCGGACAAAGAAGTAATCCTTGCCCGAAAAGTCCATGATCGTGCTTTCCGAGGATCGCGACAGGATAAACTGATCGTCGCCCGTGCCGCCAGCGAGGGTGACATTGCCGTAGCCGCTCAGCGTGTCGTCGCCTGCGCCTCCGTTGAGGATGATCCCATTTGCCGGATTGTCGGGGTCGTATCCGTAACCCGAGAGGTCGTCATTGCCCGCGCCGCCGTTGATCACACCGGACTTGCCCGAGCCATAGAGCGTGTCGTTGCCCTTCGAGCCCGTGATGACGCTCCCGACATCCATGTCGTTGACGGAGATGTCGACCTTCTCGAACTGCCCGGCCTTGATGCCTTTGTAGCCGATATCGGCAGCCTTCTTGCCGGTGACCTTCGAGAAATCGAGCGAAAATACTGTGTAGGGGGACACGGATGACCCGCTATGGATATTGAGGTCGAGTGTGTCCACCCCCTTGCCGCCCAGGGCGTAATCTCCATCGTCGGCCGTGATCGTATCGTTGCCGTCGCCGCCTAGGAGCCTGTCCGTGCCCGGTACGGGCGGCGTGGGGGAATCTATGATGACGGAAGGCTCGCGACCGTCGAGAAAGTCGTCGCCGGCCCCGCCGGACAGATAGTCACTGCCGACCCCGCCATACATCTGGTCGTCGCCCTTGCCGCCATCCAGGCGATCGTTACCCTCATCCCCGCTCAGGTAATCGTCGTCCTCTCCCCCATAGAGCTTGTCGTTGCCTTCGCCAGCATAGAGGCTGTCACGGCCCTTGCCCCCGTCGAGACGATCATTGCCTTCGTTCCCGGACAAAGAATCGTCGTCCTCACCGCCATAGAGCCTGTCGCTGCCGTCGCCGCCGGAGAGGTTGTCACGGCCTGCGTCCCCATAAAGGCTGTCGTTGTCTTCCTCCCCATAGAGGGAATCGCGGCCCTCGCCGCCATCGAATCTGTCATTGCCGAGGCCGCCAATGAGATTGTCGTTACCCTTGCCGCCGAGTGCCTTGTCCGACCCGGAACCGGAGCGGATGGTGTCGTTGCCGTCGCCGCCGGTCAGATTGTCGCTACCCTCGGCTCCGTAGATATAGTCGTCCCCGGCGCGGCCGTCGAAAATGTCCTTGAATTTCGAGCGGAAGAAAGAGTCGTCCAGTGTGGTCCCTTTGAGGGCTTTCCGCTTCTTCGTGATGCGATAGGTGGCCATGCGTTCCTCCAGAATGGCCGGCGGTAAATGACATGTTATTTCGTTAATATCAGTTGAGAATTGCAGAGGTTAGAGGAGTTTTCCCCGTCTGGTGAGGAAGGCCTCCCAGGAGGTTGGGACGACCGGTTCCGGCATACGCATTGCCTCCTCCGATGCAGGGCTGCGGATGGTTTCAGGTCTCGGAATGAGGGTTTGTGGAGCAAGCGACTGCGTCTTCGAGTCGGCAATGGATCGAAATCTAATCTGGGGACAGGGCTGTGCAGAACGGTCGGGCCGACTTGTCGCCCGGCTCCCTTGGGCTCAGAACAGCCTCACGTGAATGAGGAGTGGCCCGATGGCTGGCAGCGTGAACAAGGTGATCTTGGTTGGG
>KI912039.1:266780-279708 GCA_000517005.1 Microvirga lupini | reverse complement strand
TTCACAGGATCGCCGACCGGCCCCAGCCTTCAGCGGTGGCGGCAGCGGGGGAGGTGGCGGCTCCCGCTACAACGATCTCGACGACGACATTCCGTTCTAAAACCTACTTTGTTGGTTTTTTGTTGATTGTGAGCCCGTTCTCCGAAGGGAGGCGGGCTTTTTCTTTGCCCACATTTTTCTTATGTGATATAGTTTTATCTGGGCTCAACTACTACTTAGTAAAAACGGTGGGTAAATGGCCAAATACGTGGCGAGGCGCGTGCGGTTTCGGAACGGAGAGCGCTTCTCCGTTCTAAGCCGACCTGGTGGGCTGCCAGTCCACGAGGTGACCCTATATCTGGCAAGGTTCCGCAAGCGTGGGCGAGCGGCCAACACCATTCACGCCGTGTGCACGACCATGGCTCTGCTCTATCGGGAGCTGGATAAGGCCCCCCGCATCCCGCTGCTTGAACGTCTGAGGCGGGGGGAGTTCCTGACGGTGCCGGAAGTCAATCGATTGGCTGATGCGGCTCAATATCAAGCGGGGAACCTTTCCGAGGAGGATACCGATGCGTCCAGTCGACCCAACGTAATTGACATCAAGAAAATTCGCATGCGTCGGAAGGCGGTTGTTAAGGAAGTCAAGGCTGTCGATGCGGCCAACCAAGCGACCCGCATTAGGTACATGGCGGGCTACCTCGAATTTCTTGCCGACTACTACGGTGCCACGCTTCCGGCGCTGCAGAAGAGCGAGCTGGCGCGTGAGAGTGCCCGGGTGCTTAAGGCATTCCAAGGCCAAGTTCCCAAGGTTTCCAAGAGATCCAAGGTTGGCGCGCGGGAAGGGCTGTCGAAGGAAGATCAAGAAAAGTTGCTCGCGATCGTTCACCCTGATTCCCCCGACAACCCTTGGGAGCGAGGCTTCGTTCGCCAGCGAAACTGGTTGATTGTTGTACTTCTGCTTGCCACTGGCATGCGTCGTGGCGAACTCCTCGGCCTTCAGATCGGCGATCTCGACCCAAGGTTGCCTCATATGAAAATTCTCCGTCGAGCCGATGCTGCTGAAGATCCTCGCCCCATTCAGCAAAACACCAAAACGAACGACCGAGTAGTCGAGGTCCGACCGGCCATCATGAAGGCCGTCTGGAGCTACATCCGGAACAACAGGAATAAGATCAAAGCTGCCCGCAGGTTCCCGCAGCTCATCGTCGCGGACGACGGACAGCCTTTATCTCCGAAGAGCATCGACAAGATGTTTGCGCAGCTTCGCGAGGCTTTTCCGGGCTTGCCGGTCAAGCTCACGAGTCACGTGATGCGTCACACGTGGAACGAGCGCTTCTCCGAGCAAGCTGAACAGATGGGATTGACGGATACGGTCGAAGAGAAGGCCCGGAATGAACAGCAGGGGTGGGCTGATGACTCCAAGTCCGCCGCAACCTACACCCGTCGTCACGCAAGCCAAAAAGGCCGTGCGATTGCCCTGAAACTGCAAGAACAGCTCGATGTCCCTGGCAACTGAATTTCATACTTCAAACGCGCTCACCGTCACACTGCCTGAGCGAGTCTTCACGCGTTCCGGCTCAAGCATCGACCCAAGGGACGATTTCTGGGAGTGGACTGACGGCCCGTTCGAGCCGCGAATCGACTTCTGTCGGTACAGCGACAGATTCAAGACTTTTGTTCCTTTCCTGAAGCAAGCGCTGCTTCCGTTCTTAAAGCGACACTCTTCAGGGTATGTCCTAAATTTAGAACGCGAGTTCCACTCCTTCTCAGTCACCACCGGGGAGGGGCTTGAGGGTGCGATCACACCTCAACACATTTCAAACTATGTAGCCCACCTGCCTGCTAGTAGAAGTTGGCGATTGAGTGCGTTCAGCTTGTTGCTCCGAAAGTGGGTGGAGCTTGGACTTCCGGGCGTTGACCGGAAGTGCGAGGCGTACTTGCTGGAGCGCCGCATTCCAGGTGGAAAAAGGGGTGAACCCGTCAGAACGCGCGACCCGCTTAGAGGACCTCTCAGCGAAGACGAATACACCGCGCTCCACTCGGCTGTGAACGCCGCATACGGGCGCAGGGACCTCCCCTTGTGGGCACTTTTGGTCACGAGGTTGCTCCTCGCCTGCGGCGGCCGGATCTCCCAGTATGCGTCGCTCAAGATCTGTGATTTCGATAGCGACTCGGCCGTCCTCAACCTACCGCAGGCAAAGACCGGTGAGAAGCACATGCGCACGAGTTTCCTCGAATTTGACATCAGCCCGCAAACCGCGCAGCTCCTCTCAGACTACATCGACGGGTTGCGCGCAATGGACCATGACGACCAGTCGCCGCTGTTTCCTGCGTCCTTAGTCATGCCGGTCGGGTCTAAGAAGTCGATCCGTTCTGCCGACGACTTGTTCTATGGACACTGCGTGCCCCGCAACCTTTCCCGCTGCTTCGTCCAGATCTTGTCGGACATCGCTCCCCCAACGGCCAGGCTGGACTTCGCGCCCTTACCTGTCGCGCCCAAGCGGTTCCGATATACGTTCGGAACTCGAATGGCGGAGGAAGGTGCGAGCAAGGTGTTGATTGCGAATCGTCTCGGCCATGCGGACCTACAGCACGTCGATGTGTATTTCTCGGCCTCGCCCAAGATCGTGGACAACATCGATAAGGCGATTGGTGCGATGCTTGCGCCGCTCGCTCAAGCGTTTCAAGGGCGCTTGATCGAGGGCGAAGAGGACAGTACCCACAAGGGCTCGCCGGGCAGCCGCATCATCGACTTCCGTGTGTCCGCTGCGCCCGTGGGAAGTTGCGCGGGAAAGGGCAATGGCTGCGCGTTCAACAAGCCGGTTGCCTGCTATTCCTGCTTCCAATTCGAGCCTTGGCTTGATGCTCCCCACGAAAAGGTGCTTCAGCGTTTGGAAGCTGAGCGCGAGAAATGGTCAGCGGACGAGCGGATGGCGGCCGTTAACGATGAGCCGATCCAGGCGGTCAAGGAGGTCATCTGGCTTTGTGCGCAGGTTTGGAAGCAACGTGCACAAGAGAGCACGGAGGCTGCAGTAGTGTCATGAGCGCCGCCGTTCTCAATTTCACGCCGCGAGCCGAACTCGAACCGTCGGCCAACGTCGAGGCGTTCGTGGAACTCTGCCGAGGCTCCGAAGTCCTCTGTGCTCACACGCAGTTCGAAAGGAACACCTGGGACGTCGGATACCAAAAAGCGCAAAACAAAACGCTGAGGGCCATCTTCAGCACGCTCGAAGCCTCTACACGAGACGCGTCAGAGCCGAGCCTTCCACCGCCGTTTCTCGACTTTGCCAAGGCCACACTCGTCTATCTGCACGACAAGCGCCCGGTTGCTTCTCAAGGCGTTCGCGTCGCTGCACTCCGCTGCTTGGAGGCGGCCTTGCGTGAATGCGGGAAGGGCTCGCGGCCGACAGCTGTAGACGAAATGGTGCTGGATAGCGCGGTCGAGCTTGCTCGAAGGCAGGTCTCGCCAGGTGCGGCCTATCGGATTGCGGGGCAGCTCGAGTACATGGCTGACTTCATGCGCTCGAAGGACTTCATTGCGCTTCGGCAACGTTGGACCCATGGGATCAAGAAGCCACGGGACGTGGGGTCGCGCATCTCAAGGGAGGCGCTGCAGGCCAGGCAAGAGAAGTTGCCATCTGCCGCGACTCTGCGCGCGCTCGGAGGGATCTTCTACGAGGCCGTCGAGGTTCCTGACATCGTGGTGTCGAGCACCACTGGCCTCATGCTATGCGCGCCGGAGCGAATCAATGAGGTACTTCGGCTCCGGCGCAACTGCATTGTGGAAGGGGACGGCGAGTTTCGGGGAAAGCTCGGTCTGCGCTGGTCAGGTTCGAAGGGCTTCGAAAACACGACGAAGTGGCTTCCAACGGAAATGGCGCCCATTGCCCGCCAAGCGGTCGCAAACCTCAACGAGGTGTCGGCTCCTGCTCAAAAGTTGGCTGCTTGGTATACAGCAAATCCGAAGAAGCTGTACTTCCACGAAGGAGCCTTGCATCTCAAGGGAAAAGACGTGCTGACGCTGAGCGAGATCGGCCTCCTGTTGTGGGGCGACGAAACCGCAGCGACACAGGCCAACATGTGGGTGCGATCAAAAAATGACTTGGAGAAGCAGTCACTTAGCGGGCGCAAGATCGGCTTCCTCCTCGAAGACGTTGAACGTGCGGTTCTTGCGATGTTGCCCGAGACGTTTCCCTATGTACCTGGAGATCCAGAGCTCCTGTCCCAAGACGCAATAGCACTGACACGCGTGAACGAGATGCACGCGACGAGGGCAACGTACCTGTGCATGTTCAGCTGCATTGATTACGGCGTCATTACGAACTCGTTCGGAGGTCGGGACGATCGTGCCTCCATCTTCGAGCGATTTAGCTATACCGAGGATGATGGTTCCCCCATCGAACTGCGCAGTCATAGCTTGCGGCATTACTTGAACATGCTGGCGCAGATCGGCGGGTTGAGCAGTGCCGAAATTGCCATCTTCTCTGGTCGAAAGGATGTGAAGCAGAACCGCTCCTACGACCACATGACCTCGGAAGAGGTGCAGGCGCCAATCAGTCGGGCGCTTAAGGCCGGCTTCACGTCGGAACTCGAGCCAGTGCTGAGCGGACCGCGCAATCTGGTCGCTCGAAGTGAATTCAAAGGCCTCGGGCTGACGGCCGCTCACACGACCGAGTATGGATGGTGCTCCCACGACTTCGCAGCTGAACCGTGCCAGATGTACCGAGACTGCATCAATTGCGAGGAGCAGGAGTGCGTAAAAGGCGAGGAGCAAAAGGAATCGAATCTCCGTCTGCTCAAAACCGAAACGGAGTACCTGCTGAGGCAGGCAAAGAATGCCCTGAGCGAGGAGGAATATGGTGCTGATAGCTGGGTCAAGCACCAGTCGGGCACCCTCGATCGAATCAACGCACTCCTATCGATTCTGGAGGATCCTGCGGTCCCCAAGGGCGCACGGATCAGGCTGGACGTCGCCAACGCTCCCCTCATTACCGCCAACAATGTCCACACGGTCAAGTTGATCAAGAAAACTCGTAGAAAGGCGCTGGCATGAAGAAAGAAAGAGCGCCGGACCTCACCCCCGAGCGCATTGAGCAAGTCCTGGAGATGCTCGATACCTGGAAAGGCAAGCTCACCTGGGAACTTTTGCTCGTCGCATTCGAGGCGTCAAGTGGTCATCGCTATTCGCGATTCACCTTTGCCGAGTATGAGGAGATCACCACTGCCTTCTCGCTGCGAAAAGAAGCGTTGCGGGGGACTTTGCCTCAATCCCGAGGCACGCCTCGCGACGAGCGTTTGCGCGCGGCTCTCGCGCAAGCAGAGCGTGCAACGGCGAAGGCCAAGCGCCTGCAGAACGAAAACAACCTGCTACTTGAGCAGTTCACGACGTGGGCGCTCAATGCCGAACGCAAGGGTGTCACCCTCGACATGTTGAATGCCCCGTTGCCAAAGCCCGAGCGTGACCGGTCGAAAGGGGTGGAGTGAATGGCAAACGGTCAACAGGTCGCCGAAGAGAACTTCCAGAAGTTCACCGCATGGACTGTCTCGAAGACAGACGATGATTACCGCAATATGGTGGTGCGAGGGGTGCTGTCGCGCGTGGAGATTCAGGCAGAGTGCGGCTTCTCGAAGTCTGCCCTGTCCCAAAATCCGCGCATCAAAAAGGCTCTCGCGCTGCTGGAGAAGGGGTTGCGCGAGAGAGGCGTGCTGCCACCGTTGGCAGACGCTGCTCCAGACGGCGAGGCCCCAGAAATCCGTATGCGACAGCCAGACCATTCGCGGCAAGCAATAGACGCGCACAGGCTATCGCGGCTCGAGCAGGACAACGCGAGCTTGAGGGCCGAGGTCGCAGAGCTCAAGAAACAGTTGAGTCGCTTTGCCGTTCTGCAGCAGGCATTGGCCGAGACGGGGAGGTTGCCTCGTTGAGTGTCACTTCTGCCCTTACCGTCCGAGTCACCGGCGTACGTTCGCAAAATCCTCGGGGGTTCGGTGGCGCGATCTTCACCGGCGTACCCATCGACGCACACGGTTCCGTTGTGAGCGCGAGTTCCTACTTGGTTGTGCGGGCGACCGCAGGTGCGCTCGGATCAACGCGCGTTGAGCGCGGCCAGTGGTGGAGTGTCAGTGGAAAGCTGGCCGAGCGAAGCATCGTAGTCGAGGGCATTGCCCTAATCGAGCAGCAAGTTGAAGCGGATGTCGCCGAGTTGGTAAGGCCTTCGGGCGAGCACATCGTCAGGTTTATCGCCGAAAGCCCTGAGTTCGAAGGCCTCGGCATGGTGAAGGCTCGCCGCTTGTGGGAGCGATTCGGGGCGGGCCTCTATGACCTCCTTGACGGAGGCGATCCGGATCCCCTCGCGGTCGTTCTTACAGCAGAAGCAGCGCAGCGCTTGGTCGAGGCTTGGGCACTTCATGGGCAGTCGCGATCGCTTCAGTGGCTGCAGGCGCAGGGCTTCGATCTTCGAATTGGCCGCAAGGTCCTTGAGTTCTTCGGTGACAAGGCGCAGGCCCTTGTCGAAGAGGATCCATACAGGCTGCTGTCATTCTGCGGCGAGTGGACGGTGGTGGATCGCCTGGCTCGTGAGAAGTTTGGGTTACGCAAGGACGACGCGCGGCGCCTTCGTGGCGCCGTCGAGGAAGCTTGCTATCGCGTGTTCGCCAATGGCCATACTTCCATGCTCTCAGCCGAACTCATGGAGCGCGTCAAGCCACTCTTGGGGACGCCGCCGGAAGGTGTTCGATGGCGGGACCTGTTGGCTGCGGCAGTGTCTGAGGGCCTGAAGAACGGTAGTTTCGTGCAAGCGCACCATGGATTGCAGCCGTTAGGCGCTCTGGTCATGGAACGCCAGGTCGCCGTAGCAATTCATTCGCGCCTCATGCCGGGGGTCCATCAAGAACTGATCGGGGCGGATGCGGTCGAGCAGGTGATCTCGGACGTCTTTGCGCTCGACGGGGTCGAACTCAACCCCGAGCAGCGCAACGCAATTCATCTTGCCGCCCGTCACGCTTTCGTCTGTATCACCGGCGGCGCGGGCGTCGGAAAGA
The DNA here is from genome assembly GCA_000517005.1 of Microvirga lupini. Lineage (GTDB taxonomy): Bacteria > Pseudomonadota > Alphaproteobacteria > Rhizobiales > Beijerinckiaceae > Microvirga > Microvirga lupini. Next base: position 272,688 of record KI912039.1, on the reverse strand, counting down.
CGACCGTCCTCAAGGCCCTTTACCACCTTTATGACCGTGCTCGTGTGAAGGTGGTTCAGGTTGCGCTGGCTGGGCGAGCTGCCAAGCGCATGCAGGAGGCGACGGGGCGCCCTGCCTCAACGATCGCGAGCTTCCTCAAAGGCCTCGGTGACGGATCCCTGGCTGGCCCAACCGTCTTGGTCATCGACGAGGCGAGCATGGTTGACATCATCTCCATGAGCCGCATTTGCGATGCCTTGCCACCGCACGTTCGACTCGTTCTCGTGGGGGATCCCCATCAGCTCATGCCCGTGGGGCCTGGTCTGGTCCTGCATTGCGTTCAAAAGATTCCCAGCATTCCGGTGGCAGAGCTCAAGACCGTGAAGCGATATGGCGGGGACATCGCAACAGTAGCGTCAGCAGTTCGAGCTGGAACGTGGCCCGGAATGTCCGCGGACGAGACTGCTGCGGTGGCCTTCGTGCCCTGCGAAGATCGTCTCATAGCGGAATCCGTGGTCGAGCTGTATGCGCTGCGGCCGACAGACACACAGATACTAGCGCCGACTCGAAGCGGTCCGGCGGGCACCAAGGCGCTCAATTTGCGGTGCCAAGAGCGATTCAGTAAGGGCCAGCGGTCGGTCACAAGCTGGAATGACGAATTCGAGGCGGCGGAACATTGCGGTCTCAACGTCGGTGACGTGGTCCTGTGCACAAGGAATCTCTGGGACAAGGGGTTACAAAACGGATCTCTAGGGCGGGTAGTGCAGGTCGAAGACGTGCCGCGCGGACCACCAACAGGGAAGCAGGCGCTTGCCTTGGCGTCGATCCTCTGGGACGATGATGACGTAGGCAAGCCACTTACGTCAGATATGCTCGATGACATCGAGCTGGGCTACGCCGTGACTGTTCACAAGGCGCAGGGCTCCCAGTGGCCTCGCATCATCATCCCCGTGACGGACTCGAAGTTCCTGGATCGCACGTTGTTGTACACGGCGATCACTCGGTCGCAGCAACAGGTGATCCTCGTAGGCAATGCCGATGCTGCTCGCCGCGCGGTGATGGCTCCGCCACGCGCTCAGGAGCGTAATGTAATGTTGGACCTTGTCCTTGCCAAGCTGGTCGACGGGCGATAGATGATGACGCAGGCCGTGAACTCCCTTCAAGCGCCACCCACATTTAGGCTTCTTAAACGTCTTGAGCGGCCCAAAACTTGGGGATACCAACACTTTTAAGGCGATGAACTTGAGTCACTCACTCACATCGACACCGCTATCAACAATTTTTAGTGGGCATAACCGTTCTAGAGCATTTTTCGGCGAAGTGGATCCGGTTCGCCGTTAAAAAAATGCGGCACAACAAAGAACAGACACAACAAAGAACAGAGATGATTCCACGCAAGTGGAAACAGCTCTAGCCGCTCGATCATTCTGCAAGAAAGGCCGCCTTCTCCGGCGGCCTTTCCGGTGCGGCGCTAGGACATTGCTCTCGGGCATACAAGTCAGCGCTGCTTGGCATTGAGAATATCGTCCCCATCGAGCTTGGCCGTGGCCGCGATTGGAACATTCAGGACAATATTCTTCACTTAGCGTTCAGGTCGCGCGAAGCCGAAAACTTACCTTGCGTCGGGTCGTGGAAGCTGATCATCTAGCGGACGATTCCGGGCTCTGTTGAGGCTCGGCGGTTGAGTGAAAATTTCCAAGGTTTCCTGTCGTGCACTGTTACTTTCATCTTGTGCACTCGCACGAACGGATCGTCGACGAGGCAGGAATCGAAGTCTCGGATCTGGAAGCAGCCCATTATCAGGCTCTTAAAGCCATTCAGGAACTGAGGCAGGAAGGCGAACCCGACGAGGTCGATTGGAGCGGCTGGCATCTTGAGGTTGTCGACGAGGCGGGGAATGTCCTGTTGTCAATTCCTTTGAATGTGGCGCAGCATTAAGCACTCTTCTCGCCAATAATGTTCTTTGGCCGGTGGCTGCAGGGAATCGGTCACCTGCTTGGATGCGATGGCAGGGTTGCGGGACCTGTTCTGTCATACAGGCTTGATGTTTCGGGCGAGGAGTGGTTAGCCAGCAGGCACGATCATTCAAATCGAAGACATCATGAGCCGCACCTCGCCGTCCCTCGACACGCTCTTCACCTGGATCCGCACCGAGAGCCCGACCCATGACCGGGCCGGGGTCAACCTGATGATGGATCTCGTCGTCTCGCAGATGCAGGATGCGCCGGTGACGGTCGAGCGTGTCTCGGGCGAGCAGGGCTTGGGCGACGTTCTCGTGCTGCGTGCCGGTCCGCAGACCTCCGAGCCGGGCATTTTGGTCATGTCGCATCTCGACACGGTGCATCCCGTCGGCACCATCGAGAAGGATCTGTCGTTGCGGATCGAGGGAGACCGTCTCTACGGCCCTGGAATCTACGACATGAAGGGCGGCGCATATTTTGCCCTGGAGGCGTTCAAGGATGTGGCTCGCAAAGGCACTGCGACGCGGCCCATTGTCTTCCTGGTGACGCCTGACGAGGAGATCGGCTCGCCGATCACCCGGCCGATGATCGAGGATTTCGGGCGCCGTTCGGCCTATGCGCTCGTGACGGAGCCGGCCCGCGACGGCGGCCAGATCGTCACTGCCCGCAAAGGAGTCGGGCGCTTCGACGTGCATGTGGAAGGCCGCCCCGCCCATGCGGGCTCGCGCCACAAGGATGGCCGCAACGCCGTCTACGAGGCCGCACGGCAGATCCTCGCCATCGAGGCGATGACGGATTATGCGCGTGGGATCACCACGACTGTCGGTATGATCTCGGGCGGTACGGCGGTGAACACCATCCCGCAGCATTGCCGCTTCCCGGTGGACCTGCGGGTCGAGACGGTGGCGGATGGCGAGGCCGTGACGGCCGCGATCCTCGGCCTGAAGCCCTCGAATCCCGACTTCAAGCTCACCGTCATGGGTGGCATGAACCGGCCGCCCTACGAGCGGACGGAGGCCACCTCCAAACTGTTCGACCATGCCAAGTCGCTCGCCGCCGAGATCGGCTTCGATCTCGTCTCCGCGCCCCGCGTCGGCGGCGGTTCGGACGGCAACTTCACGGCGGCGCTGGGCATCCCGACCCTCGACGGGCTCGGCATCGACGGCGACGGGGCGCACACGCTGCAGGAATATGGCCTGATCTCCTCCATCGCGCCCAGGCAGCAGCTCATGACGCGCCTGCTGGAGACCCTGCGCTGAGCGAAATCGTCATCTCCGACCTGCGCGACCGGCCCGGCTTCGCCGATGCGGTCGCGGATCGGATCTGGCGCGCCTTCTGGAAGGACAAGGGGCATCCTTTGAGCCTGCTCACCGGTCTCGTGCGGGAGAGCTTCGGGATTGGGCCGGTCCCAACGGCATTGGTGGCGCATGAGGGCGATATGTTTATCGGGACAGCCTCTGTCATCGCTTGCGATGAAGACACGAGACCGCAATACACGCCTTGGGTCGCGGCTCTGTGGGTCGAGCCGGAGCATCGCCGTCAAGGCATTGGGGCAGCTTTGGTCGAGAAGGCCGCCGAGCTCGCGTTCCAGGCCGGGGCAGGGCGGGTCTATCTGCTGTCCGGGCCGCACCGACGCTCTTTCTATGAGAGGCTGGGCTGGTCGGGGCTCGAGACGACTGACGATGGGATGTTCATACTGACCCGGGATACCAAGAGAACTGTCCTGAGATAACGCGGGTGTCATCCCCGACAGCCTGCAGGGCCGGGATTGACACCTCCCACGTCATCACCGGCCTTGTGCCGGTGATCCCGATTGGTGAGACGCCGCACTTTTCGTGATCGGGATGGCCGGAACAGGCCCGGCCATGACAAGGAAAAGGCTCCCGAGCGATCATCTAAGCGGTCGGCGCCCTCATGAGCGCCAGCACCCCGTCGATGATGAACTGCACGGCAAGGCCCGCCAGGATCACGCCGAGGAGGCGGGTCAGGACCACGTTGCCGGTCACACCGAGCCAGCGGGAGACGCGATCGGCGGCGGAGAACACCACAAGGCAGCTCAGGATTCCCAGCGCGATCAGGATCAGCAGAGCGCTCAGATAAGCGATATTGCCGCCTGCCCGCCCGGCGAGCAGGATCACCGCCGTGATAGCGCCGGGGCCCGCCATCAGCGGAATGGCGAGCGGGAAGGCGGCGACGTTGCGGATGTGATCCTCGGTGATGGCGATGTCGGCCGTGTGCTGCTTGCGCTCGTTGCGCCGCTCGAACACCATCTCAAACGCGATCCAGAACAGCAGCAGGCCGCCGGAGATGCGGAAGGCCGGAATGCCGACCCCGAGGAGCCGCAGCAGCACCTCGCCGCCGAGGCCGAAGAAGGCCAGGATGCCGAAGGCGATCAGGCAGGCCCGCATGGAGACCCTGCGGCGCTCGGCTGCGTTCATGCCCCGGGTCAGCGACACGAAGATCGGCGCCAGCGCCACCGGATCGAGGGTGACGAGCAGGGTCACGAGAGCGGCGGAGATATAGTCGAGGAGCATCGGCTGGACCTTCTTATAAGCTTTGCTTTATGGGGTGATCGGGCCGATTTGACGAGGGGCGATGCGACAATGTTCACGGTTTTGGATCGGATCAGCTGGCCGGGGCACCCGGACAAGCCCAACGAGGACATCTGCGGCGTCTCGGGCGACTGGGCCTGGGTCATCGACACGTCGATCTTTCCCGGCACCAAGCCTGTCATGCACGAGACGAGCGACGCCACCTGGCTCGCCCGGTTCGCAGACGAGCGGCTCTCCAACCTCGCCCCTCAAGCAGAAGACGGCGCCGCCCTCCTGCGGCACGTCATGGAGGAGGCCCGCACGGCTTACCGGGCCGTCGCGCCCGCGGAGCGGCATGAGGATTTCGTCACCTGGCCCCTCGGAGCCATGACCCTGGTGCGCCGCAGGGGCAATGTTCTCGACGCCTGGACCTTCGGCGATACCACGGCCTATGTCAGGCAGCCTGACGGGACCGTCGCGACCCTCGGCGATGCTCCAGGCCTGCGCGACGCCGAAGCCTCGCAGGCGGCCGAATTGATGCGGCAGGCGGGTTCCAGGCCCACGGCCATCCTCGCCGAGCCCGTCTTTCTCGCCTGGCTCGGCGAGCGTCGCGAGCGCCAGCAGAAAAGCGGTGTTCCGGCGGCTCTCCTGAGCTTCAACCCGGACGCCGTCGACCGGCTGCGGCATGAGACGGCGCCATGCGAGGACAGCACGGCGATCCTCCTGGCCTCGGACGGTTTCTCCGCCCTGGTCGATCTCTACGAAGCGATGGATGCCAAGGCCGTCATGGAAGCCGCTCTCGCCTCCGGCCTCGAACCTCTGGTGAGGCTGGCACGGGAGATCGAGATGGAGCGCGATCCGGATGGCAGGCTCTTTCCCCGGTTCAAGCAGAGTGATGATACGACGGCGATATTGTTGAGGGCGTAGCTCGCTCAGGATCTGTTAGAGCCCAATCACATCCGCCCAAAACCGATGTGTCGTCCCCGGCGGCCGCAGGCCGGGAAGGGGATCCACTGACCTGCACTGCGGCTATGGATTCCCTTCCGCTGCCGCTCCGGCCGGGAATGACAGCCGCCACGTCATGGCCGGCCTGTGCCGGCCATCCCGATCGGAAGAGCGCGGCGCTTCTCGGATCGGGATCACCGGCACGAGGCCGGTGATGACGCGGTGAGATTGTGGATAATGTTCTCACTTTGTTCTTGACGGTTGGCTCAACCTTGGCTATAACATTGCCTTAGATCTGCTCCTGTCGAGGGGCGCGCTCGCGAGGCGTCGCAGTGTGGGAGCAGACCCGGTCCTGTGGCATGGCCTCGCAAGCTGTGTCGACAGGTGGCCCAGGATGTGGGCCGGTGGTCGGAATCGGTCCAAGGCCCCCGTCGAGCAGACGGCCCCGCCTTGGGCGGTCACCGGGCTGGCCTCTCCTGTCCGCCGAAACAA
>KI912039.1:257598-266680 GCA_000517005.1 Microvirga lupini | reverse complement strand
GTATGTCATCCTGGGGCTGCGCAGCAGAACCCGGGATCGCTGGACCAGTGGGACTCCTCTTCGCCTCTCCCTGAGGGAGAGGTCGCGCCGGAGGCGCGGGTGAGGGGTTCCAGGTTCATCCGGAGAGGGCGATCCCCTCACCCGGACCTGACGGTCCGACCTCCCCATGGGAGAGGTGAGCCTGCGCCACTCTCGTCCCGCGATCCCGGAGCGGCTTCGCCGTCCGGGATGACAATGTGAGACAAGACGGTGAGCATCGGCATGAGGCCAGGGATGACATGGAAGGCGTGCATCAGTGGATCGGCGCTCATGCCGTCCGAGGCGACAGACGGGCCAGGGGGTGGATCCATGGGCACGAGCGGATGATGCAGAAGAAGGAAACAAAAGCAAGCCAGATCAGCCGTTTAGAGGCTCCCGTTGAGCCGATGTCTCATCTTCCGAACCGCCCTGCGAAAGTGCCACAGCCGCGAGCCTGTCAGCCGCCGCGCCCGATCCGACAATAAGTTGCTGAAACGTAAACGGATTTCGGCTCTCGCCTTGCCTCTGGAAAACCCGTCAAAAAGCTTGAAAATTGCCGCGTTCTCCCCCATCTAAGGGACTGATTTCAATTGGATTCGCGGGCCTGCCGGACGGCTTGACGAAGCGGCATCGATAAGCCGCCTCTCGCGAAAGGGCAGACCGTTTTAAGAAAGACCAACCTTGACCGATCCGAACGATATCCGCTCCGGCGGCCCCGCGGGGGACCAGCCGGCGAGCGACATCAAGCTGATTTCCATCGTCGATGAGATGAAGCGCTCCTATCTCGATTACGCCATGAGCGTAATCGTGAGCCGCGCTCTGCCCGATGCACGCGACGGCCTCAAGCCCGTGCACCGGCGCATCCTCTACTCGATGCACGAGAACGGCTACACGCCCGACAAGAAATACGTGAAGTCCGCCCGCATCGTCGGTGACGTGATGGGTCAATATCATCCGCACGGCGACAGCGCGATCTACGACGCCTTGGTGCGCATGGCGCAGGATTTCTCGCTGCGCCTCATGCTCGTGGACGGGCAGGGCAATTTCGGTTCCGTGGACGGCGATCCGCCGGCGGCTATGCGCTACACCGAGTCCCGCCTCGCCAAGGCGGCGATGCCGCTCCTCGACGATATCGACAAGGACACGGTCGATTTCACCCCCAACTACGATGAGTCCAAGGACGAGCCGTCGGTTCTGCCGGCCCGCTTCCCGAACCTGCTCGTCAACGGCGCCGGCGGCATCGCGGTCGGCATGGCCACCAACATGCCGCCCCACAATCTGGGCGAGGTCATCAACGGCTGCCTGGCCTTCATCGACAACAACGACATCTCCACCGAGGAGCTGATCGAGATCATTCCCGGTCCGGACTTCCCGACCGGCGCGCTGATCCTCGGCCGCTCGGGCGTCAAGTCCGCCTACACCACGGGCCGCGGTTCCATCGTCATGCGGGCGAAGTCCGAGGTGGAGGAGATCCGCAAGGACCGTGAGGCACTCATCTTCACCGAGATCCCGTATCAGGTGAACAAGGCCTCGCTGATCGAGAAGATCGCGGAACTCGTGCGCGAGAAGAAGATCGAGGGCATCGCCGACCTGCGCGACGAATCCGACCGCGACGGCATGCGCATCGTGGTCGAGATCAAGCGCGACGCCATGGCCGACGTGGTGCTCAACCAGCTCTATCGCTACACGCCGCTGCAGACGAGCTTCGGCGCCAACATGGTGGCGCTCAACGGCGGCCGTCCGGAGCTGATGAATCTGAAGGACCTGATCAAGGCCTTCGTCGATTTCCGCGAGGAAGTCGTCTCCCGACGCACCAAGTTCCTGCTCAACAAGGCCCGCGAGCGCGCCCACGTGCTGTGCGGCCTTGCGATCGCGGTCGCCAATATCGACGAGGTCATCCGCCTCATCCGCACCGCGCCCGATCCGAATGCGGCGCGTGAGGCCCTCATGGGCCGCGACTGGCCGGCTCAGGACATCGCGCCGCTCATCGCACTCGTGGACGATCCGCGCCACAAGATCAACGAGGACGGCACTTATCGTCTCTCCGAGACCCAGGCCCGCGCCATCCTCGACCTGCGTCTCCAGCGCCTCACCGCTCTCGGCCGGGACGAGATCGGCGACGAGCTGTCGAAGCTCGCGGCGGAGATCTCCGACTATCTCGAGATCCTGCGTTCGCGCGCCCGCATCATGGGCATCATCAAGGACGAGCTTACGCAAGTCCGCGATGCTTTCGCGACTCCGCGCAAGACACAGATCGTCGATTGGGATTCCGATGTCGACGACGAGGACCTGATCGCCCGCGAGGACATGGTCGTCACCGTGTCCCATGCCGGCTACATCAAGCGCGTGCCGCTCTCGACCTACCGGGCGCAGCGCCGCGGCGGCAAGGGCCGCTCCGCCATGGCGACGAGGGACGAGGATTTCGTCACCCGCCTCTTCGTGGCAAATACCCACACGCCCGTCATCTTCTTCTCCTCCGAAGGCCAAGCCTACAAGGAGAAGGTGTGGCGCCTGCCGCTGGCCGCTCCCAACGCCAAGGGCAAGGCCCTGGTGAACATGCTGCCGATCAAGCAGGGCGAGCGCATCACCACCATCATGCCGCTGCCTGAGGACGAGGCGTCCTGGGACAAGCTCGACGTGATGTTCGCGACCTCGCGCGGCACGGTCCGCCGCAACAAGCTGTCGGACTTCGTCCAGGTCAATCGCGGCGGCAAGATCGCCATGAAGCTGGATGAGGGCGATCACATCGTCGACGTGCAGATCTGCTCGGAGAACGACGACGTGCTGCTCACCACGGCCAAGGGCCAGTGCATCCGCTTCCCGGTCACGGACGTGCGTGTCTTCAAGGGGCGCGACTCCATGGGCGTGCGCGGCATCAACCTGGCCGAGGGCGACGACATCATCTCCATGGCGATCCTGCGCCACGTGGAAGCGACCGGCGAGGAGCGGGCGGCCTATCTCAAGATGCGCCGCGCCGTCACCGGCGAGCAGATGGGCGCGGATGCCGATGCATCGGAGGATGCGGAGGAGACCGAAGGTGCAAACTTCTCCCTCTCGCAGGAGCGCTACGCGGAGATGAGCGCACAGGAGCAGTGCATCCTGACGATCTCCGAGAAGGGCTACGGCAAGCGTACCGTATCCTACGAGTACCGCATCACCGGACGCGGCGGCAAAGGCATCACGGCCATGGCGGTCAACAGCCGCAACGGCAAGCTGGTGGCGTCCTTCCCGGTCGAGAACTCGGACCAGATCATGCTCGTCACCGATGGCGGCCAGCTGATCCGCGTGCCGGTGGAAGGTATCCGCGTCGTCGGCCGCAACTCGCAGGGCGTCACCGTGTTCTCTACCCGCGACAAGGAGAAGGTGGTCTCGGTCGAGCACATCGAGGGCGAGGACGAGGAAGACGAGAACGGCGAGGGCGTCGAAGACACCGCATCTGAGGGCGGTGAGGCGGCGGAGGAGTAAGGTTCCCCGACGTTTGAAATTACGAAACCTGCCGGCTCAGGTCGGCGGGTTTTTTCGTTGATGCGATGACTGCCATCCCCGGCGGCTCGCAGAGCCAGGAAAGGGATCTACTCCAACCGCAGTGCCGCTGATGGATTCCCTTCTCCAACGATGGCTTTCGCCATCTCCGGCCGGGAATGACAGATTGTCCACCGGAACGTTCAGCCCAGGCTCGCCAGCGCGGCCGGGCTCAGAACCGCGACGGCGGTGATGGCGACGATGAAAAGACGGAAGATCATGGCTCTCTCCTGACCTAAGGTGAGCCCTATGTCTCATGGAGCCGTCCAGCTTGCCGTGTGCCAGCGCACGGCTTGCCCTTTGGCCTGTCTCAAGCTACGCCTTGGCCTCATGACCCGCACCGCGCTCTATACCGGCAGCTTCGACCCCGTCACCAATGGGCATCTGGACGTTTTGCGCCAGGCCTGCAGCGTGGCGGACAGGATCGTGGTTGCCATCGGGGTTCATTCGTCCAAGGCCCCGATCTTTTCCGCCGAGGAGCGGGCCGAGATGCTGCGGGAGGTCTGCGGGCCTTTGTTGCAGGAGAGGGGCGTCGCGCTGGACGTGGTCACCTTCGGAGACCTCGCGGTCGAGGCGGCCCGTCGCCACGGTGCGAGCCTCATCGTGCGCGGCCTCAGGGATGGGTCGGATTTCGACTATGAGATCCAGATGGCGTCCATGAACGCCACCATGGCGCCGGAGGTCCAGACCGTCTTTTTCCCGGCCTCGCCCCCGGTTCGCCCCATCACGGCCACGCTTGTGCGCCAGATCGCCGGAATGGGCGGCGATGTCTCGGCCTTCGTGCCGGGACTTGTCGCCGAGCGCCTGAAGGCCAAATTCAACCGGCCATAAAGTTTCATCATCCTCGATAGGGAGACTTCTCACCATGAAGCGTTTGCTCGCAGCCGGAGCGCTCGTGCTCGCAGGCCTCGTTCCCGCCGCCGCCCAGCAGGCCAACGACCCGCAGAACACGATCTTTCTCGACACCAAGGACGGCCGCATCACCATCCGCCTGCGTCCAGACCTTGCTCCCAAGCATGTCGAGCAGATCAAGGCGCTGACGAAACAGGGCTTTTACAACGGCGTCGTCTTCCACCGGGTCATCGACGGCTTCATGGCCCAGACCGGCGATCCGACCGGCACCGGAACCGGTAAGTCGAGCCTGCCCAACATCCCGGCCGAATTCACCAAGACGCAGTACAAGCGCGGCTCCGTCGGCATGGCCCGTTCCCAGAGCCCGGATTCCGCCAACAGCCAGTTCTTCATCTGCTATGAAGGCTGCGGCCCGCTGACCGGCCAGTACACCCTCTTCGGCGAGGTCGTATCCGGCATGGACGTGGTCGACAAGATCAAGAAAGGCAATGCCGCCGCCAACGGCATGGTGTCGAATCCCGACAAGATCGTGAAGATGCAGCTCGCCGCCGACGCGAAGTGATGCGGCTTCGGCAAACATCTGGAGCGCGGCTGGCAATGGCCGCGTTCCTGTTCGCAGCAATGGCTTCCCCCTTGCGGCTCAGGTGCTTTCCCCCTCCCTCGATTTTGACGAATGGGAGGAGCCCCGTCAGCCGCCGCCTCCCTTGCCTGAAGGCTTGCGAGGCACGATCCGGCCGCGTTCCGATGCTGCGAAGGTCGAGCGGATCGACCGCATCGGGCAGATTTTCCAGGCAATCCAAGCCTGCTGGCGCCCACCGGCCGGCAGCGGGTATTCCGGCCAGGAGATCACCTTGCGCTTGAGCTTCAAGCGCAACGGCGAGGTGCTGGGCCAGCCCCGCATCACCTTTTACAAGGCGGGCACGCAAGCCGAGCAGCGCGAGCCCTTCAGAAGGGCCGTGCGCGAGGCGTTCGAGCGCTGCACGCCTCTCCCCTTTACGGAAAGTTTGGGGCGTGCCATTGCCGGGCGCATCTTCTCCTTCCGTTTCGTCGATGCCCGGCCTATGTGAGCGGGCAGGCGACCCTTTTCAGCCGATACAGCCAGCACAGGAGATCCCGATGGCAGATCCGGAAAACACCATCATCATGGAGACCACCAAGGGCCGCGTGGTCATCGAGCTGCGTCCCGATCTCGCTCCCGGCCATGTGGAGCGCATCAAGACGCTCTCCCGCCAGGGGTTCTACGACAACGTGCCGTTCCACCGGGTGATCGATGGCTTCATGGCCCAGACCGGCGATCCGACCGGCACCGGTACCGGCGGCTCCGACCTGCCGGACCTGAAGGCCGAGTTCAACGCCGAACCGCATGTGCGCGGCGTCTGCTCGATGGCGCGTACCAACCAGCCGCACTCCGCGAACTCCCAGTTCTTCATCTGCTTCGACGATGCCCGCTTCCTCGACAAGCAATACACCGTCTGGGGCAAGGTGACCGAGGGCATGGAGAACGTGGACAAGATCAAGCGCGGTGAGCCCGTGCGCGATCCCGACCGCATCGTCTCCATGAAGGTCGCGGCGGACGCGGCTTAAAACCTAGTTCAGGCGTCATCCCGGGGCCGCATCAGCGGAACCCGGGATCGCTTGCAGCATAAAGCGCCGTTCTCGTCATGCGATCCCGGATCGCCTAACGGCGTCCGGGATGACAGCTAGAAATCCTTATGCGCGTCGATCTGTTCGATTTCGATTTGCCTGAAACCAGCATCGCCCTCCGCCCCGTGGAGCCGCGCGATGCTGCGCGCATGCTCGTGGTCCGGCCCGGTGCTGGCTTCGAGGACCGCACCGTCCGCGACTTGCCGGAGCTTCTCCAGCCCGGCGACGTGCTGGTTCTCAATGACACCAAGGTCATCCCGTCCCGTCTCTACGGCCTTCGCGTCCGTGAGGAGAGTGCGGCGCGTGTCGAAATCATGCTGCACAAGCGCGAAGGCGCCGACCGCTGGCGTGCCTTCGCGCGCCCAGCCAAGAAGCTCAATATCGGCGACCGCATCCGCTTCGGAGACGCCTCCGAGAGCACAGCCTGCGAACTCGTGCGCCTCGATGCCGAGGTGGAGGAGAAGGGCGAGGGTGGCGACGTGGCGCTCCGCTTCTCCTTTGCGGGGGCGTTCCTGGATGAGGCCATCGCCCGGCTCGGCGAGCTGCCGCTGCCCCCCTACATCGCCGGCAAGCGCCCGACCGACGACAAGGACCGGGACGATTACCAGACTGTCTATGCCAAGGACGAGGGGGCTGTCGCGGCCCCGACCGCCGGTCTGCACTTCACGGACGATCTCTTCCGCCGTCTCGACGAGCGCGGCATCGCCCGCCGGTTCGTGACGCTTCATGTGGGGGCGGGTACGTTCCTGCCGGTGAAGGCCGACGACACGAACGAGCACCGCATGCACGCGGAATGGGGCTCGGTCTCGGAGGAGACCGCACGGGCGCTCAACGAGGCGCGGGCCAGGGGAGGGCGGATCGTGGCGGTCGGCACCACATCCCTTCGTCTGTTGGAGAGCGCGGCGCGGGACGACGGGACCATCGCGCCCTTCTCAGGCGACACGGCGATCTTCATCACCCCCGGATACCGCTTCAAGGCCGTGGACGTGCTGATGACCAATTTCCACCTGCCGCGCTCGACCCTGTTCATGCTGGTTTCGGCCTTCGCAGGGCTGGATTGCATGAAGGCCGCCTATGCCCATGCCATTGAAACGGGCTATCGCTTCTACTCCTATGGCGATGCGAGTTTGCTGTTTCGGCGTTGATACGCTTGTCATCCCCGGCGGCCCGAAGGGCCGGGACGGGGATCCATTGATGAGGCGCGGCAGTTATGGATTCCCTTTCCCTCTGCTGCGCTTCGGCCGGGAATGACACAGAGAGTTTCTGAATGAGCACCGAGACCTTCACCTTCACCGTGAACAAGACCGATGGCGCGGCACGCACCGGGGAGATCCGGATGCCGCGCGGCGTCATCCGCACGCCGGCCTTCATGCCCGTCGGGACGGCCGCCACGGTGAAGGCGATGTATCCTGACCAGGTGAAGGCGCTCGGCGCCGACGTGGTGCTCGGCAACACCTATCACCTCATGCTCCGCCCCGGTGCGGAGCGGGTCGCCAAGCTCGGCGGCCTGCACCAGTTCATGAACTGGCCCTATCCGATCCTCACCGATTCCGGCGGCTTCCAGGTCATGTCGCTCTCGGCCCTGCGCAAGATCGACGAGACCGGGGTTACCTTCCAGTCCCATATCGACGGCTCGACCCATGTGCTGACCCCAGAGCGCTCCATCGAGATCCAGGGGCTGCTCGGCTCGGATATCCAGATGCAGCTCGACGAATGCGTGAAGCTGCCGTGCTCCGACGAGGTGGCCGAGAAGGCCATGCGCCTGTCGCTCCGCTGGGCGGAGCGCTGCCGGCTGGCCTTCGGCGAACAGCCGGGCAAGGCCATGTTCGGTATCGTCCAGGGCGGAGCGGTGGAGCGTCTGCGCATCGAGAGTGCGAAGGAGCTCGCGGCCCTCGACCTCAAGGGCTACGCCATCGGCGGTCTAGCCGTGGGCGAGCCCCAGGACGTGATGCTGCGCATGATCGAGACGGTCGAGCCGCATATGCCGAAGGAAAAGCCCCGTTATCTCATGGGCGTGGGCACGCCGGACGATATCGTCGAGGCCGTGCGCCGGGGCGTCGACATGTTCGACTGCGTCATGCCCACCCGTGCCGGGCGCCACGGCCAGGTCTTCACCCGCCATGGCCGCATGAATCTGCGCAACGCCCGCTTCGCGGAGGATATCAGCCCGCTCGACCCGGAATCGAAGTGCACGGCCTCCAATACCTATTCGCGCGCCTATCTCCACCATCTCGTCCGCTCGAACGAGATTCTGGGCATGATGCTCCTGACCTGGAACAACCTGGCCTATTACCAAGAGCTCATGGCGGGGCTGCGTAAGGCGATCTCCGAGGGGCGGCTCGAGGACTATATCGGCGAGGTCAAGGAGGGCTGGGCCAAGGGCGAGCGGGACAGCAAGACGGAGCAGGGGCAGCACGCCGACAACATTGCCATGGTGCCCGAGGGGTAAAGATCTCGATCAGAAACAGTATTCCTTCCCGAAGATCTGAGAGGAATGAGCCTTTTACGGCCCTGAAGCTGAGGATTTACCCCTCCAGGCGGGGCTTTTCGATTGACCCGAGGCCCAAGAGCCCCTATCTCGGGCTCACCTCTGGGAGCGCGTAGCTCAGCCGGTAGAGCATCTGACTTTTAATCAGAGGGTCCTGGGTTCGAGTCCCAGCGCGCTCACCAACAAAATCAAAGGGTTGCCGGCATTCGCCCTTTGAGCCATTCCCCGCTAGGTAGTCATTAGGTAGCCAGACGTCAGGACGAGAGAGGCTCGCTCGCGTCCGAGTCAAGCTGAATCGGAGAGCAGAACAAGGAACTGAGTCATACAGGGCCTCATTTCCGCCAGCTCCCAGCTCACTGGAAACGCTGTCGACGAACAGCCTGTGATGAAGCTGGGAAGGCTTGGTCTCTTGCCGTGAGCAGACCTTCATTTGGCAAACCTAAACCTCCCAGTTTGACCCAGAGCGAAAATTGCATTCAAGGGAACCCAACGGCTCGATACCCGAACATCCCTAAACTGTTTGGTGGCGGAACGTTGTTGGGACCGGGTGCGTTGGGG
>KI912039.1:257389-257498 GCA_000517005.1 Microvirga lupini | reverse complement strand
GATCCGCAAATGGCGCAAGCGCGGGGCTCAGGACTGTCAGGACCATAGCAGCCGGCCGCACAGGCTGCCCTGGAAAGCCACCGCGGACGAGCGGGCGATCGTCTGCGCC
>KI912039.1:248509-257289 GCA_000517005.1 Microvirga lupini | reverse complement strand
AATCCATCAGCTTACGAGAGGCATGTCACATCAATCACGGTTCGCCCGGCGATTTTCCTCTCGCTCGGGCACCGGATTGTGCCGCAACCCCATCCATAAAAGAACAACAAACAGAATGGACATGGCAGGCCAATGGAATCAGATTTCGTGCAGCCCACTGAAGAGGTTGATCAGAAATAGGAACACGGAAATCACGATGGCGGCTCGGAGTGGGCGCGGCAGATCCGCTAACCGGCCAGCGAGGTCCTGCACTGGTCTTACTGATCTAGCACTGTCACGAGATGTTGGAGCGTCGCCGGCATGGGCGGCTTGTGGTGCGGGTCCCACCCCGCCCTTGAATCCGGGCCGTCCGAAGATTGTATCACTCAAGGTCACCCGGTAACTCATTACGGGAGCCGCCACGTTCTTGACCTGCTGCTGACCGAGATAGTCGAAGCCAACGGATAGTTTGTTTTGAACCTGATCGTAAACCGGGCCGGAGATTAGGATGCCATCGGGCTCGGCCAACTCCTGAAGCCGCGCCGCGATATTGACGCCATCCCATAGATGTCCGAGCCATCCACCATCACATCGCCCAGGTTGATGCGAATGCGTATGCGCTGCGCTTCGGGCAGGTGAGGATCTTGAGCGGACAACTCCTGTTGTGCCTCGATGGCACACTGCACCGCCTCGACGACGCTGGGGAATTCGGCGATGAGGGCATCTCCCCAGGTGTTGATGATCCACTCCTCATGGCGCTCGATTATTGATGACATGGCCGTTCAATAGCGGCGCAGGGTTGCCAGTGTGCCTGATTCGTCCGCCTCCATCAGGCGAAAATAGCCTCGTACATCGGCGCAGAGCACGGTGGTCAGCCACCGTTTCAGCTTCTCGGTCATGAAAGGCATGATAGCGCGGAAAACCGCCAAAGCGCATGAGTTATCGTAACTTGCGCCACAATGGTTAAACGGCGGCTCCTGGCACAGGACGAACCTTAGCCGTACTTCCTCAACGGGGCTGCGAGGCGACCTTCACGTGACCTTGCTTGAGGGCTCAGATTAAAAAAACCCAAAGTGGATAGCGACGCTTTGAGTTAGCCGCTGACGGCGATCGCTTGGGTGAAACGGGCCCGTCCGGGGTAGGGACATGCGATCGGCTTCCTATTTCGGAAGAGCGGTGGGAAAAGGCCAGGGACAGGCCTTAAAGGGAAAGGAACACGCCATGGCGAAGAATACGATCTGCCTCTGGTACGACAAGGACGCCGAGGCGGCCGCCCGCTTCTATGCCGAGACCTTTCCCGACAGCGCGGTGGGTGCCGTCTACCGCGCCCCCAGCGACTACCCGTCCGGCAAGGAGGGCGACGTGCTGATGGTCGAATTCACCGTGGCGGGCGTTCCCTGCATCGGCCTCAACGGCGGGCCGACGTTCAAGCACAACGAAGCCTTCTCGTTCCAGATCGCCACTGAGGATCAGGAGGAGACCGACCGCTACTGGAATGCCATCGTCGGCAACGGCGGCCAGGAGAGCGCCTGCGGCTGGTGCAAGGACCGGTGGGGCATCTCCTGGCAGATCACGCCGCGCACATTGATGGAGGCGATGGCGGCTGGCGGCGCTGAAGCCAAACGCGCATTCGAGGCGATGATGGACATGGGAAAGATCGACGTTGCCAAGATCGAGGCCGCGCGGCGCGGGTGATGCTCAGGACTACGCCCGGAACTCAGGAAGACGCTAATCTTGATATGAGTAACGTTGCGGCATGAAGCCAGGTTGGTCTCATGCCTGACCAAGATCTCTCCCAACCCATCCCGGATCAAATACCACCGGCCGCTGTGTCGCTGATCGCTCGTAAAACGTGGTCAAGCTGAACAGGTTACCCGACGAAGCAGTTCCGCATTTCAAGCTTCACTGTCCGCCAGCACGCGGCTGGATCAGATCGTCACTCGCTGCTTTTGTGGTGCTCCGGCTTCCAGAAGAATACTTCGTCGCCGTTCTGAGCCATGATCCTCAAGGCGTCGGGCTTTTGCGGCAGGTTCAATGTGTCGAATAGGGACTGCGCTCTGATCTTGGCATTGTCCAGATCGGTCGTGTCATGTTCCACCCGGTCCAAGGTGGCATGCGCACCGTCTGTTTCGCGAACCCGAAAGAACTCAATGATGAACATTGCACGAATCCCGTTCCGCTAAGTGAATTGGTAGGCCTCCAGGTATCGCTTTTCGTCAACCTTGTTGGAGGTAGCCTGCAAGCGGTGCGCAGGAAAAGGTTATCGTTTCCACTTGCCTTCGTAGCGGAACTCCGGAGCTGATTTGAGCTGATCGCGATTGGCGTTCATAGTCGCTTGCCACCTGTGATCGCCTTCCACGTACCGGATTGAAATCGTGGATGGATCCACGGCCACATAACGTGGCCCGCTTCCCAGGACGTCTCCTACCGATAACACGACCCCTATAATCTCGCCGCCCTCAAAGGCGATGTCTTCGATCTGACCCATGCGCTCGCCATCAGCGGTTTGAACGTTCAGACCGATGAGCCGTGAGCTCAGGATGGCTTCACTGCCGATCGTGATGAACTGGGGCGCACTGGTTGCCGGCGGAGTGCTTTGGGCGTGAGCCGAGGTTGTCAGACAGAGTGTCGCGACAAGAATAGTTGCAGAGGTGCGCATGGGAGGCTGCCCCGACCGGAATTCGATATGATCCTCAGCCAGGATAGTGGCTAATTGAGGAGGACTATCCATAGTTGCCTCAAAAAACCTTCCGGAGGGCTAAGAATCCAGAATGCCGCCCCTATATCCAAGCTTGGAGCCGTCAGAAGCGCTCCTGAAGGAGCGCTTCTGTGCGGATCATAACTATTACAGCCCTACTTGTCTTTTCGGTGTTGTCCTCGGGAGCCACGGCCCAGGACAAGGCTGCATCTGCGACGCGGAGTCCAAAAGCTTCTCTAACGCAGTCGTATTCGGCCGAGGAATCGGCAGCTCTGGCGGCTAAGGTCCGGCAGAAGGCCGAAGCCATGGAACGCGCCAGAGATCGCAGAATGAGGGACATCTCGAAGGGCATCTGCACCGGATGCTGACATCAGCCCTCATGTTCCAAATAGCAGCAGCGCATCAGCAACCCATAAGAGAACAGCACTTATGCCGTTCGACATCAAAAAGCCTGCTGCTCGTCTTATAGCTTCAACATGAGCAAAGCTCCAAATCGCCCGAGCCAACGTGACGATCTCAAGCGGTGGGATAATGAGGGCGGTACGCCTCGTGCGGGCCACCCTTCCCACGAGCCGCCGCGAGCACCCGAGCAATGGGAAGAAACTGCTCTGTACTACTTCAATAACCGGACCGAAGACGGCCTCGACCCCAAGGCAACCAATTAGCCGGGACACAACGATTGCCGCAGCTCGGTCACGGTACAGGAAGGCGAGCAAAGCATGAGCAAAATGCCTCACAGCCTCACTCAGAAAGTGATCAACTCAGTCTGGAAAGCCGTGCGGATGCTGGAAGATCGTCCTGCACCGCTCCCAAAAGTGAAACTCAACGGGCGGCGCGGCTATGGCGATCGGGATATTCCCTCGCCGGATCAAAACCCTGATCGGGAATGATAAGTCCAGGCTTATGCCACACGGAATGAGCCATGATGTCTCTGTCACGCATGGGCATTCTAGTGTCTGTCGGCTAGGGTTTCGATTTCGACCACTTTTTCCCTTGTAGGTGGAGTTGAACAACCCCACCTCCTCAGCATCGCTGGCTTATGTCCCTAGGCGCCAGCGGCTGAGAGACATCGAGCGCTCCCGCCTTTCGCCGCGGAGTGCAGCATGCCTAGCAATCCCTCCCCCGCATCGCAGAGCGCCCTCACGTTGCCTGACCATCGGCCTGCAATAGGGCGGGATATCCAGGATCATCTGGGGCAGCATCTACGTTTGGCTGATGAAGCGATGGGTTCTTGGCCTATGCCGGAGCCGCTCAGGACCTTGGCGGTCAAGATTGATCGCCTGCTAACTCTTGAGAGAGAGGCTGAGCTATCTGAGTTTCAGAATGGGATCGTGGAGGCTCGACCCATCCTGCGTGCCTTCGCGATTTCCTTGACTGGAAGTCCGGACCGTGCCGACGATCTCGTGCAAGACACCATGCTCCGTGCTTTGAGCAAACGGGAGCTTTTCCAGCCGGGCACGAACCTGAATGCGTGGCTCTTCACGATCCTGCGGAACAGCTGCTACACGGAGCATCGCAAGCGCATTCACGAGGTCGCCGATAGGGATGGAGCCTATGCCGCACAGTTGGCGATAGCCCCAGCGCAGATAGATGGGCTAAATCTTCAAGACCTGCAGAATGCGTTACCGAAAATTGCTCCCGACCAGCTTGAGGCGTTGCTTCTCGTCGGAGCTCATGGGCTTTCCTATGAAGAGGCCGCAAGGGCTTGCGGGATACCAGTTGGAACGATCAAGAGCCGGGTCAACCGGGCCCGCCTTCGCCTTGCCGAACTTCTGGGCTATGCACCTGGGGACCTCGCGCAGGACCAATCCCTGCAAGCCTTGACTGGTCGCCTATCATGAATTCCGATTCAATCGAGAGTATAGCTCTTCATATCATGCGTCATCTTGTACGAGGATTGGACAAGACCCAAGGGCACGGTGCCTCTTTTCAAAAATTTTCGGCGCTGGTGGATTCTCAGTTTAGGACAGCGGAGTGAATCGTTTGAACTAGGTCTTCATTATGCCAGCCATCACCAATGGGTTGAACATGGCCCAGATGACATGGTCCTGCTCACTGGCTTGGGATCCACGAAAGGCAGTGCATCCCGCTAGACGGAACATTGAAGACAAACGCGGTTCCCGGGTCCGCCAAACGATGCACAAGACATCTCAAGGTGTCCAGAGGCATTCAGGGAATCATTTCGCTCCTCGTCTCCTCACCGCCGTTAAACATTGATAATGGAATCTAGAGGACATTTGCGCTCCTCAAATGATCCAAGACGGGATGTCTGAAAGTCTTATTCAGAGCGTCGAATGCCGGTCCATCCGGACATGAAGGATTTTAACTATGTTTTATGCCGAAGCATTGCATGTTGCAGAGCGAACGTTGCTCGATGGAGCGACCTTAACTGAGCTCAAACAAGCATCTATGGACTTGCGGGCTTTGAACGCTCATAGCGCTCTGGCTGACCTTGTTGACGCCAAGATCGAGTCCATAGAGAGCCAGAATGGATACTCCGATACCGGAGACACTGGAGCAGGTTAAGCTGCACTCTGGATGGTCGCGCGGCAGATGACCTATCGTACGATTAAGAGAACGCTTAACTGAGTCTTCCTTGAAAACTCATCGTTATGCCCGAGTCTACCCTAGGGGCCTGTAGGTAAGTTCGTGCCATGTGAGAGAAACGATCAATGAAGTGGGATTATGATCCAGGGGAGATTCTGGCGGATGGGATCATCCATGGACTGGGAGTTCTGCTCGGGATTTTCTGCGTTATCGCCTTGTTTGTGATCGCTGCTCAGACAGCCGCTCCATGGAAGTTGGCGTCTGTTCTCATCTATGGCAGCGGTCTGCTGACAGTCCTTGTTACCTCGGCTCTCTACAACCTGTGGCCTGTCACTCCGGTGAAATGGATCCTGCGTCGGTTTGATCACTCTGCCATCTATCTCCTTATCGCAGGAACCTACACACCGTTTTTACGCAGATGAAGGCGGGATTCGAGGCAACCGCACTTATCATTGGCGTGTGGATGACCTCTGTTGTCGGAATCACTTTGAAGCTTGTTCTTCCGGGCCGCTTCGAGCGCCTCTCGATCATTCTTTACCTCCTTGCTGGCTGGAGCGGCATCATGGCTTACGAGTCTGTCTTCGGTGCTCTGCCCAGCTCAACGCTCTGGCTACTTGTTCTCGGCGGTGTCCTCTACACAACGGGCGTCATTTTCCATCTATGGGAAAGCCTGCGCTTCCAGAACGCCATTTGGCATGCGTTCGTGCTGGCCGCAGCTGGCTGCCACTATATTGCCGTCCTCGATGGCGTAGTGCTGGCGCGAGCCTGAAACCAGGGGCATCTGGTCAGAGGGGAAGGGAAGCCATCCGTCCAGTCACTCATCCGTGATACCGAGGATTCGGCTAAGAGCACCAATCAGCTCGCGTCAACCAGTGGAGTTGCCTCTGCGCACAAATGCCGGCAGTCGATCCAGGTCGTCTTCCACTTCAGGCCCGGCAGCGTCCAGGATCCCGTCCAGAACGTCCGCCATGTCTTCAATCTGTTCGAAGCTTGCTGTCAGGGCGAGTCTGGAACCATCCTCCAACTCGATCACGAGTTCGGGGTCGCCGCCACCAGATGATGGCGAAACCAGGAAGCGTGCAAGCTTCTTTGTGTCAGGCATGACGTACTCCCGTTGCTCGTCGGTTATCTGAAGATCGTGAACGAAGTGGCCAGTTGATACTCATAAGCAACGTGGCTGTACACCTCTCCCGCGCTCTTGATTTCATAGCGGGGTTACTCATCCCCGGACGGCAGCTGCCTGACGATGAGGAAATCGCCACTCCAACTCGGACCGAGAAACCGCTTGTCGACGAAGGTGACGTGTTGGCCGCATCGGTAGACGTGAGTCGACATAAGGAGCGCCTTTCAAGGCAAATGCCTCATTTGTGAGTGGGGCAGATCTCTGCTCATCTCATGAACAGCACAATGGACATGAGGAACGACAGTACACCGGCCAAGCTCATGGTCGAGAACAAGACCCTGTGGTGTTCAGTCCAGATTGGAGCGAGCCTAGACATGGCGGTCTCCGATATCAGGACGCTGAAGTCGGAACATACGGTGGTCGCCAACGCCGGGCGTCAGGTTCAGATTGGCCGGCTCCAGACAGGATAAAGCGTCAAGGAACTGTTCACGGGGTGGCCGGAAAGCTGACAGCGGCTGTGGTGTTCGGCAGAGTTCGTGCTCGCCAGCAACACGGATCTCGTGCCGGTGGACGGAAGCGATCCGATACTGCGGCTCGGAGGCCTCCGACCGGATGCAGGTGAGGACCGTGTAAGGAGCCTTCCAGGTGAAATGGGGGTGCCGGCTCTCAGCACACAGGACGATCTCTCCGACCACAAAACGATGGACTTGCATGGTGTGCCTTCCGTTTTGAGCTCGTATAGGCCGCAATACACGAGCAGGAAGTACCTGTGCGGTCGGTGGCGGCTCGGTCAAATCTCTCAATGAGGTACATTCCGGTTCCGCTGAACCGGAGCCTTGCGACCGACGTCCGTCGATTGAGGGACAGATCCGAGCAAAGTGAGCCTTATGGAGGTAAGGGAGAATTGTGAAATAGGTTCCCAAATTTCATTGGTTCCAGCCGGGAACTATTATCACCAAGCGATCCTGGCATTAGATGCCCTGCATATGGAGCATTGCTGTCGGCTCGGCAGGTCCGATCTCCCTCCGAGCGGGCAGTCCGCCGCACATGATGCCCGGGCTCCCGGGCATCACGCGAAGCAAAAATTACCGATGCAATTATAGCGACGGTTTTGGAGCTGGTGCACCAGGACGAGCGAGACCCGCGGTTCCGCGCCCGTGACGGGCAGGGCGCTTCGGCGCCGCGACTAAACCTTCACGGATCGCCTGCTTGCGTGCGAGCTTCCGCGCCCGGCGGACCGCTTCCGCCCTCTCGCGGATCTTTCGCTCGGAGGGTTTCTCATAGGATTTTCGTGCCTTCATTTCACGGAAAATCCCTTCTCGCTGCATCTTCCTCTTGAGCGCCCGAAGAGCTTGGTCAACGTTATTTTCCCTGACGAAAACCTGCAAAGGATGTCCTTTCTCAAATCTGATCGGACTTCATGTCCACGGCATCATTCATTTGGCGGATGTCTGAAACCATCACTTCGAAGCTATGATGGCTAAGCGCCTCGGATCTCGCCTTCTCGAACGGCTCGCTCGATAGCCCCCGATTTGATCCGGTATGAAAATTCCCCGGTCTGATCGGCCGGCATGAGTCGCACGACCTCATAAACATTGCTGGAGTTTGTCCGGGTGTCGGAGAACCCAGGCTGCTTCAGTTGCACCATCTGCCGAACTTTGAATTTATGGACCATCTGTCGGTCTCCTGTGGTTGCTGCATTGGTTCAGCGGCACACATCCGGACGGCTATCGGACACGCCTGATGCTAGTGATGGTGCCTTCCGGGAGGGTGCCCTGCTCCTGCTGGGCTCGCGCCATCGTTTCGACAATGCGCGGGTTGGAGGCTTTCTCGGGACTATCGATCCAAAGATAGGCCCGGCGCGCATCGTCGTAGTCCACCACGAACATAACCGATTTGGCTGGAGTCCTTCGAAACGTGTTCATCGCTTTCTCACCGGTTTAGCCATCCGACTATGGCGTCTTGAAAAAGAAAGCCGCTCCACGCGGGAGCGGCTTCGTAGGCTGCACTTGTGTGAAGTGCCGTATCATCCTCAGGCCTGGATGTTATTGACGGCGACCTTGCCGGAGCGGCGGTCCTCGGCGGTGTCGAAGGAGACCTTCTGGCCTTCGCGCAGACCGCGGATGCCGGCGCGCTCGAGCGCGGTGGCGTGGACGAACACGTCCTTGCTGCCGTCGTCCGGCTGGATGAAGCCGAAGCCTTTTTGATCGTTGTAGAACTTAACGGTGCCCGTAATCATGGGAAGATCCTTGGTTAGGCTTGATGTGCACGTGAGCCAAGGGCGTGCGCCCGCACGACCTCACACTCGGGTTCGTCGATGTTTGGGAAGAGTGTCTGAACGTGCGCCTGGAAGTCCAAGGCGTAACGGCCCGATTGTCCGGCCAAATGTCGATAGGGGGTTATCTAGTGCCCGCTTGCGGCGAATGCAAGGCA
>KI912039.1:248132-248409 GCA_000517005.1 Microvirga lupini | reverse complement strand
CGTCCGATCCGGGATGACGGACGAGTAACACGTCTGCGCGTCGCTGCCTTCAGGAGCTTGCGGAAGGTTGGACATTCCAGGTGCGTCGGGGCGGGGCAATCGGCAACATGCCGAAGCGCATCCCGCAGCATCCGTAGGTCGAGCATCTGCCGCTGCAAATCATCCGCCTTGGCGTGCAACTGATCCCGGGGAATGTCGGGTCGGCCATCCGTCCCGAACATGCCCGCGATCTCGGCCAGGGAGAAGCCCGCCGTCTTCCCGAGTTCGATCAGGGATA
>KI912039.1:247598-248032 GCA_000517005.1 Microvirga lupini | reverse complement strand
TCATCGTCGATCCACCATGGACATCGCCCAATCCTGATGCCAGGCTGGAGGACAGCGCCCCGGATCTTTCACCATGGGGCTTCCTCTTCGCGTTGCTCGTGCTTCTCCAGGCCGCGACGAACATGATCTTTTTTGTCATGCCGACGCAGTTGTCGTTTTTCTTCGAAGCGGCAGGCTATAGCAGCCCAGTGATGGCTGGCTCCGCGCTCGGCGTCCTGATGCTCTCGGGCGGCAGCCTTGCGCTGCTGTACGGCCGGGTCCAGCGGGCCATCGGCTACGTTGGTGTCTTCGCTCTGGGCTATGGTGCGATGGCACTCGGTTTCGTGTTGCTGGCCCTTGTGGCGGCGCCTCTCGGCTGGTTCGTGGCGGCCGCGGCCATCGGTGCAGGCTACGCATTGGTCTCACCAAGCTTCGTGACCCTTGCCTTGGGGCTT
>KI912039.1:246204-247498 GCA_000517005.1 Microvirga lupini | reverse complement strand
CGCGCAGTAATTTCCCAGATAAATCCAAAAAATAGAACCGAGCAGGAAGTCAAACATCGGCCGACAGGGTTTGCGAGCGGCTTTTTTCTCTGGGTTTCTATCCTTTTTGCCTCTTCTGTCTTGTATCTATTCAGAAGATAGTCCATATTGCACAGATCCAACCGACATGTTCGGCCTGCTCTCTGAAGCTCATGATTGAGCGCCGAGCCCGCTTTCCGCATCTTTGAAGTTTGGTCGCTGCGTGGAATTGCGTAGCAGATCCGTCGCTTTGCACTGCATTCGGCTCCATCAACAATCAACAATATCGGCCCGGCTCGACGCCGAAGCCACCTAAGGACACCATGAAGACTATCCCCCATACGAAGCCGGTTAAGGCACTCTTTCGGCCCTCAACCACGAAGCCACCACGCCAGTCCAGCTTGACGTGGCAGCCGCAACAAAGCAGCCTCACGCGCGAAGAAATCCGGGCAATCATTCTCGAGCAGATCGGGTAAGATCATCGAGATCAAGAACGGTAATAGGTCAGAGCGACCTGCGATTGCACACGTTCTTCCCCTTCTTCATAGTCATTAGCGGCTTGTCAGTTGCTCTAGGTCGTGTGGACTCTTAGGGTCTCGGAGAGCCTTGGAGTGTGATTCAAGACTGTTTTTGGAGGCAGTCTTGGGTGTGATGGACCGCTTGGTGCTGAAGGATGATCAGTGGGCGCGGATCGCGCCGCTGATCATCGGCCGTCCGGACCAGAAGGGCTCGACGGGCCGCGACAACCGGATGTTCGTCGAAGGCGTGCTCTGGATCGTGCGCACCGGCTCCCCCTGGCGCGATCTGCCCGAGGTGTTCGGCGAGTGGAACAGCGTCTTCCGGCGCTTCAGCCGCTGGAGCGCCAAAGGGGTCTGGTGGCGCATGTTCGAAGCGCTGTCGGTCGATCCGGATTTCGAATACCTGATCGTCGACTCGACCATCGTGCGCGCCCACCAGCACGCGGCCGGGGCCAAAAAGGGGGGCCTGACAATCAGGCCCTCGGCCGCTCGCGTGGCGGCCTGAGCACCAAGATCCACCTGGCCGTGAGAGGCTTGGGCTGTCCCATCCGATTGCGCCTCACCGCCGGCCGACGCCCTGATCGAGGATCGGCCCGCTAAGGTGTCCATCGCCGATGCCGCTTATGGCAGTGACAGACTGCACGGCCATTGTCCGAAAGGGGGCGAGAGCCGTCATTCCCAACAACCCGTCCCGCACCCGCAAGCAGCCGCTCGACCGGCACCTCTATGCCCAGCGCAATCTGAGTGAGATGGTCTAA
>KI912039.1:245491-246104 GCA_000517005.1 Microvirga lupini | reverse complement strand
TCGAAGTCCATGCCGGCTGATGGATCGGATCAGCCCGATCTCCTCATAGTAGCGCAGTGCCGAGGGCGGCACGCCCGATCGTTTCGCGACTTCTCCGATATCCAAGAATTGCATACTTGACCTCAAGTTGACTTGAAGTCGTACCGTCTCTTGAATCACTGATTTGATCAAGAGGAACGTCATGGGACGCAATCCATTCCATAGGCCCGTCTGGCGAGACCCGCGAGCGGTGGCGCTGCTGATGGCAGCATCGCTTACGACCATGGCCAATGCCACGATCAGTCCTGCACTCCCCGGGCTTGAGCGCCTGTTCGCCGAAGATCCGAACGTTGCGATGCTGGTGCGCCTGCTGGTTCCCGCACCCTCACTTAGCGTCGCCCTCTGCGCGCCGTTCGCCGGTCTCGTGGCTGATCGGTACGGTCAGCGTCAGATGCTTCTTGCCGGAGTCATCCTCTTCGTGATCGCCGGTTGCGCGGGGTTGTTCCTTCCCGATCTTCCTGCCATCTTTGCCAGCCGTCTGGTTTTGGGGTTCGCCGTCGCTCTCATCATGACAGTCCAGACCGCACTCATCGGCGACTACTTTACCGGCGACGACCGGAGCGCGTTATTAGGA
>KI912039.1:245171-245391 GCA_000517005.1 Microvirga lupini | reverse complement strand
CGCTGCGGTAAATGTCCACAGATCCTAGAGGAAGGACTGCTCCTGGCACGCCTGAGACCTAAGCTCGACGGCAGCAATCCTAACCGAACCGGACGTTCTGAAAGCGCAGGGAATCTCGGTTCCTGACCCGAAGCTGCCCCTCCTGTTTCTGAGGCGCTTCATTCGAACTGACGCCTGGTAGCTGTCCACGAGCTACTCGCCAAGCCGCGAGCTTTCGCGA
>KI912039.1:244924-245071 GCA_000517005.1 Microvirga lupini | reverse complement strand
GCTCCGCTCCGGCGGAGGGGAGCGGCTGGCGGCGTTCTGACTGCTTCCGTGTTCATCGGCCAGTTCTGTTCGCCCCTCTTCAGCACACCTTTGATCGCGGCATGCGGTTACGAGGGGCTGTTCCACATCACTCATCGCTTGCCGCCG
>KI912039.1:233415-244824 GCA_000517005.1 Microvirga lupini | reverse complement strand
CCATTGCTGCCGTCTTGAAGGGCTGGGCAATGGGGCTGCCAGCATTGAAGGTCCGGACCCCGTCTATGGATTAATGGCTAACAGTGAAGTAATGGCTGAGGGGTTGGGCTCTCAGGCCAAATTGTAGAGAACAGCGCTTTTTGGCAATCCCGAGACCTAAGCTCAAGGGCAGCAATCCTCGCCGATCCAGACCTTTCAGACGGGCGAGGAAGTGCGCGGCCTGACCCTTTGTAGACGTTCAGGTGAATGACTAATCTAACTTCGATTCCTCAATAGGTGCCCGGTAATGACTGACGATATCCGGATTGCGAATCTTGAAGACGTCGCTGCTGTGGCGCAGTTGGTGCGGGCAATGGACCGTCATTATCGTCCAGGCGAGGATCTCCGGCCTGAGGCTGATTATCGCCGAATCATGGAAGAAACGATCGCCAACCATGAAGGTACTCGATTTGTGCTCGCACGGGATAGGGGGCGAGATGTTGGTCTTGCCTGTGTGGCAATCCTGCGGCCTGGTCGAGACTTGCGGGGCCTGCTGTATCTCAAGGACCTCTATGTGGTCGAGGCAGCCCGGGGACTGGGCATCGGCACCCGCATCATCCAATTTCTTGCCGCCTTTGCGATCAAGAACGAGATTGGACGGATAGACTTTACGACGGATCGCGACAATGCCGCGGCACAGCGGCTCTATAGCGCACTGGGCGGTGTCGTGAAGGAGAAGGTGTACTACACACTTCCGACGGAGGTGCTGAGCGCTCTTGCGGTCGAATGGTCGGAGACCTGAAAAAGGCCTATTCCGTTCGCGACTGGCAGAGCGGAAAACTATTCAATTGCCAAATGCCCTCAGGTTGTCAGCATCAAGGTCCTTGAAAAGAGAACACCATGGCGACCGACGACACACCACGTCCTGCGAATTTGGCCCCTCCTGCCCCTGACTTCCCATGGCCGGATGGCAAGCAATGCGCTCTTTTCCCAGGCTTCGACGTCGATGCCGAATCCGTCTGGCTCGGCATGGATCGCCGCAACGCCGACCGCCTCGTCACCATGTCCTATGGGGGGTACGAGGCCCGAGTCGGTATTCCGAAACTCCTCGAGTTGCTGGCCCGTTACGAGGTCAAGGCGACTTTCTTCGTCACCGGATGGACCGTCGAGGCGCATCCGGCTTCGTGCGAGGCCATCCTCAAGGCAGGCCACGAGATCGGCCATCACGGCTACTGGCATCTGCGACCGGAACCCGGTGATCTTGCCACCATGGTAGAGGAGGTGGATCGCGGCTTCGACGCCCTCAAGCGCGTTCTCGGCGTGGTTCCAATCGGCTATCGTGCCCCATCGGGCGAAAGTTTCACCGAGCTCCTCGCTCTGCTGCGAGACCGCGGCATCCGCTACTCCAGCTCATGGCGTGACGATATCCGGCCGTATCGGCATGTCCTGCCGGATGGGCTGGGGCCCTTGGAAATCCCGGTCAATTACAGCTTCGACGATTGGAATTTCGGTATCACGCACCGCATGAGCTCTCGCGCTCTGTTCGGCCGCGAGGAAGTGCTGTCCATCTGGCGCGATGAGTTTGATCAGACCCGGGAATGGGGCGGCGTCGGGACGATGATCTTGCATCCACAGGTCTCCGGACGCCCGATGCGTTACCGCATTCTCGAAGAGTTCCTGCAATATGTCCGGCGTTACGACGACGTATGGTGGACGACGGGGGCGAGATCACGGAACATTTCGAGGCGTGCGAACGCGCGGCGCGATAAGCCTTCAGGAGACGACATCCTATAGGAGCGCCGCCGCCTCCAGAGGTTCTGATTGCCGGGCTTCCTCGAGAAGCCATTCACGCAGAGTGACCAGACCTGCGCTGAGCGGCTTGTTCGCAGGCGTCGTCAGCCAGTAGCAATTCCGGCTTGCATATCCAAGGCCAAGCGGATTGATCAGCTGGCCGCTTGCAAGCTCGTCGGGGATGAGACTGCGCGGCACAAGGGCCAAGCCCTGGCCGCCGATGGCAGCACGAATGACCAGAGAATAATAGCCGAAGCGGGTGATCCGGGCCGGCACGAACTCGTCGATGTGCAATGCCTGGGCAAAATCACTCCAGCGCAACGGTGTCTGACGGTGCTCGAGTACCGGATAACGGCGAAGGTCCTCCAGTGAATCGATCCCGCCGCCCCGAGCGACGAGTTGTGGTGATCCGACGAGGATTACATCGCGTCCCAGGACGTAGTCCGCCTGCCAGCCTGGCCATTGTCCATCGCCGAAGCGAAAGACCGCATCCGCTTCCTCCACGGTGTCGCCCGATGCGAAGGTCGTGAACTCGACCTCGATCTGTGGGTGAAGCTCCGCAAACCGCGAGAAGCGGGGCATGAACCATCGATCGCCGAGAATGGGAAGAACGTGAAGCCGGATCGCCGGTTCGGAGCGGCGCAAGGTTGCCACGCGGACCGCGGCGGTTTCCATCGCACCCAGCGCGATGCGGGCCTGCTCGACATAGATCATCCCGGCTTCCGTGGGAGAGAGCCCCTGACTCGTGCGGTCGAAGAGCGCCACTCCGACAAGCGTCTCAATGTTCTTGAGCTGCTTGCTCACGGCGCTCTGGGTGAGGTGGAGCGCATCCGCCGCGGAGGACACCGTGCCGTGCTGCGCCAGCGCCGCCACGACCCGCAATCCGATTGTACTCGGTAGGTGCGTCCTCGACATCGAACTCCGTCGTCCTCCTGCGCTACAGAGTTTCTATTCCATTTTGGACTATCGTCGGGGAAATCAATTCAATTGTCCATATGGGAAACGGGTGCAAGCATTCCTCAGTCAAGAGGAATACCAATGACCCAACCTGTTCGACTCTGGGGAGCAAGGTTCCGGACACCTCCCTCCGCTGCCCTGATGCGCCTTTCACGTGCACCCGAGACTTACTTCCGTCTCGTTCCGGAAGATCTCCAATCCTCCATCGCCCATGCGCGCGAATTGGTGCGCGCCGGTATCCTGACGCAGGACGAGGGTGACAGGATCAGCGGGGCTCTCGCAGCGATCGGTGAGGATTTCGCTCAAGGAAATATCTCGCCGTCCTCCGCCGATGAGGACGTGCATACCTTCCTTGAGCGTGTCCTCGTGGAGCGCCTCGGTCCGCTTGGCGGCAAGCTGCGGGCGGGCCGGTCGCGCAACGATCAGGCCGCCAACGATCTCAAGCTCCATCTGCGCCGTGTGGCGAAGCGGATCGCGAACGATCTGCTTGCGCTTCAAGAGGCATTGATCGCACAGGCCAGTGAACACCAGAACACGCTCGCTCCGGGGTTTACGCATCTGCAGCCCGCCCAGCCGGTCACGTTCGCCCATCAACTTCTGGCTCATGCCCAGGGATTCTCGCGGGATATCGAGCGTCTACAGGATTGGGACCGTCGCTCGTCCCGTTCGCCGCTCGGTGCCGCGGCGCTGGCAGGTTCCGCCATTGCGCTCCATCCGGAACTCTCGGCTAAGGAACTCGGTTACGAATTGGCCTGCGAGAATTCGATCGATGCAGTCGGGAGCCGCGACCATGTGGCGGAATTCCTGTTTGTCTCCGCAATGATTGGGGTGAACCTCTCGCGTCTGGCGGAGGAGGTGTTCCTCTGGTCGTCGCGCCAGTTCCGTTGGGTCGTTCTCGACGATGGTTATGCGACCGGCTCCTCGATCATGCCGCAAAAAAAGAATGCGGATATCGCGGAACTGACCCGTGGCCGCGCCGCACGCCTGATCGGCGGTCTCAATGCCATGATGACGGCCCTGAAAGGGCTTCCCTTCGCCTATAACCGGGACCTCTCCGAAGACAAATGGGCCGCCTTCGAGGCCATCGATACCCTCGAAGTGGTTCTGCCGGCCATGTCGGGCATGATCGCAACCATGCGGATCGATGTCTCCCGTATTAGAGCCCAGGCGACAGAGGGCTTTACGCTCGCGACGGAAGTCGCCGACTGGCTCGCCCGCAATGGAGTGCCCTTCAGCGAAGCGCATGAGATCACCGGCGCGCTGGTGCGCTACTGCGAGGAGAAGAATATCGAACTTTCGGATCTGGCGCCTGCCGATCTCCAGGCCGTCGATCCACGCCTGGGCGAAGAGATGCTCGGCTGTCTAACGCCGGAGGCTGCCGTCGCCGCACGCACGGGCTATGGCGGAACTGCGCCGGTACGGGTTGCAGAACAGATCGCACGCCTGAAGGAGACCGTCACTCGCCAGCGTGCCTGGGCCCAAATCTGACCGATGTCTGATCGGGGCCGGTGTGGAGGAAGCACGCCGGCCCCGAACTCCCCTTTAACAAAAGCAACGAGCCGCGGAGCAACCGCAGCCTTTCGCTAGCCAAAGGGAACTATATGATGACAAGAGGAAATCGGTCCGCTCGGACCTTCTGCCATGCTGCGTTCGGAGCGGCTCTCGCAATGCTCGTGCCGGCGGCCGTATCGGCACAGAGCGCCAATCTCCCGGAGAAGGTGAAGGCTGCCGGCGCCATCACGGTCGGCATCGAGTCCACCTATCCGCCCATGGCCTATAAGGATCCCAAGACCAACGAGCGGATCGGCGTGAACATCGATCTCGTCGAAAGCATCGCCAAGGAACTCGGGATCAAGGTGAAGTGGGAGGAGATGAGCTTCGAGCAGCTCATGACCTCTCTCACCACCGGCCGTATCGATATGATCGGCACAGCGATCAGCGATCTTCCGTCACGGCGGGAAAAGCTGACTTTCGTCGACTATCTGGTGACCGGTTCACAACCCTTCACCGTTACGTCGAAGAAAGACAGCATCAAGACTGAAGCCGATCTGTGCGGAAAGACCGTGGGTGCGCCGCGCACGACGAACTATTTCCCGGTCCTGCAGGCTTGGAGCGAGAAGAACTGCGTCGCTGCCGGCAAACCTGCCGCGAGCGTCAATGGCACGGCTGGCGCCACGGCGACGCGCCTCGACCTCAAGCAAGGACGCCTCGATGCGGCGGTCCTGGGTCCCGAATATGTCGCCTATCTTATGGCAGACGAACCGAACACCTATGTCTTGGCGGGTGAGCCTCTGACCAAGACGTTCTTCGGCTTCGCGTTCAACAAGAACGACGCCGCCTTGCGGGACGCCGGCGCTGCGGCCCTGACCGCGACGATCAAGAGCCGAGCCTACAAACAAGCACTGCAGAAGTTCGGCCTTGAACGCCAGGCCGTGACCGAAGTGAAGATCGACGCTGGCACCTGAGCCGGCTTGCTTCGGAGACTGTCATGCGTGCTGTCATTCTGCCCCACACCGGTGGACCGAAGGCCTTGGTTCTGGCCGAAGTCCCCGATCCGCACCCTTCCTCAGGCGAGGTCGTCATCGACGTTCACGCGACTGCGCTGAACTTCGCCGATCTCCAGCAGCGGAAGGGGGCTTACGGAACACCGACGACGCTGCCGGGCATCCTCGGCATCGAATGCTCCGGGACGATCCTCGCCCTCGGAGCTGACGTCGAGGGCTGGAACGTGGGAGATGAGGTCTGCGCATTGGTCTCCGGTGGCGCTTATGCCGAACGGGTGGCGGTTCCCGCCACCCAACTCCTTCGACGCCCGCGCGATGTCGATCTCGTCGCGGCGGCGGCACTGCCCGAGGCGGCGTGCACCGTGTGGTCCAATCTCGTCGATATCGCGGCGCTCCGCGCGGGCGACGTTCTTCTCGTCCATGGCGGTGCGGGCGGCATTGGCACCTTCGCCATCCAGGCGGCCCGCGCGATCGGCGCACGGGTCTTTGCTACTGCGGGCGGTATAGAGAAGATGCAACGTTGCGTCGATTTTGGAGCGGAGCGCGCCATTTCCTACCGCGACGAGGATTTCGTAGCTGTCGTCAAGGATGCAACTGGGCAGCGCGGCGCCGACGTCATCCTCGACAATATGGGTGCAGCCTACCTCATCCGTAACATCGAAGCGCTTGCACCCGATGGTCGAATCGCAATGATCGGCCTGCAGAGCGGACGTGACGCGGAAATCCCGCTGGGCCGCATGATGGCCAAGCGCGCTTCTCTCTTCACCACGTCTCTCAGGGACCGGGCGCTCGACGCCAAGGCCCGGATCGTCGAGGGAGTGCGGCGGGATCTGTGGCCCCATGTGGAACGCGGGGCGATCGCGCCAATGATAGACCGAATCTTCCCCCTTGCCGAGATGGCTGAGGCGCACCGCTACATGGAGAGCGGCAGCCATGTTGGAAAAATCGTTGTGAGCGTAAAAGATTGGCAGGCATGAAGAAGAATAGCGAAGAAAGAACAGGCCCATGACCGATACAGTCTATCAAGTCAGTCACCTCACGCTCGTCCCGCGCCGCCACTACGGGCGGATGCTCGCTGCCGCATTGGTGATCGCGGCGCTTGCCGTCATCGTCCATGCCTTTGCGGTCGGGCAGATCGAATGGAAGTTCGTCGGTGAGTTCCTGACGGTGCCGGCCATCATGAGCGGTCTTGTCAACACCATCGTGATGGCCATCCTCGCCATGGTTCTGGGCATCCTCCTCGGGATTGTCTTCGCCATCATGCGCCTATCGGAGAACCCGGTCCTCTCGACAACCGCTTTGGGCTATGTCTGGTTCTTCCGTGCCATTCCCGCGCTGCTGCAATTGCTGATCTGTTACAACCTGGCGCTGGTGTTCCCGACCATCGGAATTCCTGGCCTGTTCTCGGTGAAAACCGTCGAAGTCATGACGCCTTTCGTGGCAGCGCTCCTCGGGCTTGGCATACAGCAGGGGGCCTTCACGGCGGAAGTCGTGCGCGCCGGTCTGCTCTCGGTCGACCAGGGGCAATATGAGGCGGCGCAGACCATCGGCATGACGCGGCTGCAGATGCTGCGCCGGATCATCATGCCGCAGGCGATGCGCGTGATCGTCCCGCCGGTCGGCAACGAGTTCATCGGCATGGTCAAGCTCACGTCCCTCGCGAGCGTCATTCAGTACGCCGAGATCCTCCATAGTGCGCAAAACATCTACTACGCCAACTCGCGCGTCATCGAACTCCTGATCGTGGCGGCGATCTGGTATCTTGTCGTGGTCACGATCTTGAGCCTGATCCAGGGGCGAATCGAAAAGTACTTCTCCAAGGGCGTGGCCGCCGCTGGCAATGCGAAGTGAAGAGGAGCAGGATATGGACGTGCAGAATCTCTCTCCAGATGCCCCGCTCGTCGTCGCGGCCGATGTCCGCAAGCATTTCGGCTCGCTGGAGGTTCTTAAGGGCATCAACGTCAAGGTGCAGAAGGGCGAGGTGCTGTGCATCATCGGGCCGTCGGGCTCGGGGAAGAGCACCTTCCTGCGGTGCATCAACCAGCTCGAGCGCATCGATGGTGGTGCCATCTGGGTGGGCGGTGAACTGGTCGGCTTCCGGCGTGAAGGCAACAACCTCCACGAACTCGACGATGTGCAAATCGCCCGGCAGCGGCGATCCATCGGGATGGTCTTTCAGCGCTTCAATCTCTTTCCGCACCTTACAGTCACGGAGAACATCATCGAAGGCCCCGTGCAGGTGCTGAAGGAGAACAGGAGCGAGGCGAGGGACCGTGCCCACGCATTGCTGGACCGTGTCGGCCTCATCGATAAGCGCGACGTCTATCCGGCACATCTCTCCGGCGGCCAGCAGCAGCGCGTCGCAATTGCCCGAGCGCTCGCCATGCGCCCTCAACTGCTGCTGTTCGACGAACCGACTTCGGCGCTGGATCCGGAACTCGTCGGCGAAGTTCTGAATGTGATGCGGGACCTGGCACAGACCGGAATGACGATGATCGTCGTGACGCACGAATTGGGCTTCGCCCGCGAAGTAAGCCACCGCACGGCGTTCATGGATCAGGGGCAGCTCGTGGAGATCGGGGACTCTCGTTCCATCCTCGCAAGCCCGCAACAGGCGCGCACCCGGGAGTTCATCTCGGCCGTGCATAAATGAGATTATCAGCAATCACAAAAGTGAAGGGAGCCTACAATGACATCAAGAACCATCCTCTGCTCCGTCGTCGCTCTCATCGCGGCCGGCGGCATCGTGACGGCGCAGGAACTGCCGGAGCGGATCGCGTCCAAGAAAACCATCATCGTGGCTAATGTGCCGAACTACCCGCCGCTTGAGTTCAAGGACCCGAAGACCAACACGCTCACCGGCCTTGATATCGACCTTGGCAATGCGCTTGCAAAGAAACTCGGCGTCGAGATCAAATGGGAGGAGATCAGCTTCGAGCAGATGGTGAGCGCCCTGACCACGGGCCGCGCCGACATGATCCTGTCGGGCATGAGCGATCTGCCCACTCGCCGGGATACGCTCGACTTCGTCGATTACCTGGAATCTGGCGCGCAATTCTATACGACGGCTGACCGCAAGGATGAATACAAGACCCCGGCTGATCTGTGCGGCAAGACCGTCGGCGCGAGCCGCCGCACCTCGTTCCCCAAGGAGATGGAGACCTGGAGCAAGACCGCCTGCGAGGCGGCCGGAAAGCCGGCTCTGAAGATTGTCGGCACGGAGGGTTCGGCGGATGCGCGTACGCAGCTTCGCCAGAAGCGTCTGGACGCTGCCGTGCAGGGCTCCGAGACCCTGCCCTATCTGATGGGACTCGAGCCGAATACCTATGCGATCATCGGCGAGCCCTTCACCTCCGTCCATCAGGGTATGGGCTTCGCCAAGAAGGATGCCCAGCTTCGCGATGCGGTCGCCAAGGCCTTCGCCGAGATGATCAAGGACGGCACTTACGCGGAGGTCCTCAAGAAGTGGGAACTGTCCTCCGCCAAAGTCGACTCCGTTATGATCAACGGTGAAGCCGCTCCGGCGAAATAATATCTGTCGTGGCGCCGGTTCCTCATGGGACTGGCGTCACGTTCGTGGAGAATGGCCCGTTTGTCGGCCATACAGGATTAGCAGGATCGCCAAGCTCATGAGCACGCATGCCGGGACACCGCGCGCAGCCACGCTCGCCCAGTTCGTTACCACGACCACTCCATCGGACCTTCCGTTCGCCATTCGAACGAAGGGGGCGCGCCACACCCTCGATACGCTTGCATGCGGGATCGCAGGCGCTGCTTCGCAAGAAGCACAGGCGGCGCTCGACCTGATCCGGGCTACCGAACCGCAGGGGAGCGTTCCTGTCTGGGGAACGAGCGAGGCTCTGTCGGTTCGCTCCGCAACCCTCGTCAATGGCATTGCCTGCCATGCCTTTGAGCTGGATGATACCGGCGGATGCGACCATTCGGGCGCTGTCGTTCTTCCCGCCGCACTGGCGGCGCTTAGTCTCGCAGACCGTCCGGTCAGCGGCGAGGAGTTCCTGCACGCGATCGTTCTCGGATACGAGATTGCGCGTCGGGTCCTGGAAGCCTGCGGGGGATATTCGCCACACAATGAGGCCGGTTGGCACTCCACGGCCACCTGCGGCACCTTCGGCGCAGCGGTCGCCGCGGCACGCATTCTTCAGCTTGACACAGAAGGGGTCGTGCATGCCCTCGGGCATGCGGCGAGCTTCAGCGGCGGCCTCTGGGCATTCATTCACGACGGAAGCCAGACCAAGCGGATCCATGCGGGGAAGGCTGCCGAAGGCGGTCTATTCGCGGCGCTTCTGGCACGCGCCGGCGTTACTGGCCCCTCTCGGGTCTTTGAGGACGTCTGGGGCGGCTTTCTGACGACCTTTGCATCCACTTCGGCCCAACCGGACGCATTGACGGTCGAGCTCGGCGAACGCTGGCGCCTGGAAAGGGTGTCGCTGAAACCTTA
The DNA here is from genome assembly GCA_000517005.1 of Microvirga lupini. Classification (GTDB taxonomy): domain Bacteria; phylum Pseudomonadota; class Alphaproteobacteria; order Rhizobiales; family Beijerinckiaceae; genus Microvirga; species Microvirga lupini. The sequence goes on along the minus strand of KI912039.1, from coordinate 235,134 downwards.
CGCCTCCTGCCGTGGTACGCATTCGTCGATCGACGCGCTGGGAATGATCCTTGAACGCAATGGCCTGACGGCGGACGATGTTGAGCGAATCGACGTGCGGCTCAGTCCCTTCCTCTTCGAGATGTGCGGTGGCCAGGACGTCGTCACACTGCCGTTTGCGCAGATGAGCCTGCCCTACGCCCTTGCGGTACGCCTTGTCCTGGGACACGCCGGTCTGACGGCCTATGCGGCGAGCGAGCGGCGGAATCCGTTGGTTCTGGCCGCGATGAATCGGGTCAACCAGATCGTCGATCCCACCATTGAGGCCAATGACGAGCCCTTTGTGAAGGTGGTGGTGCGTGATGGCCGTACGGACGAAATACGGGTGCCGATGGCGCGCGGCTCTCCGGCGAACCCGGTCACGGACGAGGCCTATTTCGTGAAGATCCGCAGCCTTGCCGCCATGGCTCTCGATGATACTCGCACCCAGCACTTGATCGACGGCGTGCTTGGCCTGTGGGAGCAGGACGATGTTCGGTGGCTGGAGGACGCAGTACGCTCTGCTCAAGGGCGCCCGAAGATCTTTCGATGATGTTCTTAGCGACTGGAGAAGACGATCATGGACCAGAACAAGCTTGAGGCTCTACGGGCCCGCTACCAAGGCGCAACCGGCGGCGACATTGATGATGCGGACTTCCGCAAGGCAGCAAGCCTCCAGTTCTCGGAAAGTGACCGGCGCAAATGGCCGTTCGCCGATCCGGCGACCTTCCTGGACGCGCCTTTTCGCCCGGATGTCATTGGAATGCCCGATTTCGGTGGGCTCGACGTGGCACTCATCGGCGTGCCGATGGATCTCGGTGTCACAAACCGGGCGGGCGCTCGCCTGGGGCCCCGCGCGGTGCGCGCCATCGAGCGTATCGGGCCCTATGAACATGTTCTGCGAATGACGCCTATGGCGGATGCAAAGGTGGCCGATATCGGCGATGTGCCGTTCCGCAGCCGTTTCAGTCTCGAGTCTTGTCACGCTGATATTGAAGACTTCTTCAGGAGAGTAGTCAGCGCTGGAGTTCTTCCGCTCGCGGTCGGGGGCGATCATTCGATCACCCGTGCCATTCTTGCGGCTGTCGGCATGGAGCGGCCCGTAGGCATGATTCACATTGACGCCCATTGCGACACCGGCGGCATCTATGAGAACTCCAAGTTCCATCATGGTGGACCGTTCCGCCAGGCAGTTCTGGAGGGTACCTTGGACCCGGAGCGCGTGATTCAGATCGGCATCCGTGGTGGCGCGGAGTATCTGTGGGAGTTTTCCTATGTGTCTGGCATGACAGTGATTCACGCCGAGGAAGTCCCAAGGATGGGCGTTGCCGCTGTAGTTGAAAAAGCACGGGCCGTCATCGGCGACGGGCCGACCTATGTGTCCTTTGATATTGACAGTCTGGACCCGGGATTCGCGCCGGGGACAGGCACCCCGGAGGTCGGCGGCCTCCAACCGCGCGAGGTTCTGGAGATCTTGCGCGGCCTCGTCGGCATCAACATCATAGGAGGCGATGTCGTGGAAGTCGCGCCGCAATATGACGCGACGAGCAATACGGCACAAGTTGGTGCTCAGGTACTCTTTGAACTGCTTTGCCTCGCCACCAGCAACTTGGCTCACTGCCGCAAGATCTGACGACTGCACCTCAGAAGGTGGTGGCAATGCCGATGCAGACGTTCTGCGAGCATGGCTATGTCCGTAAT
>KI912039.1:218187-233315 GCA_000517005.1 Microvirga lupini | reverse complement strand
ATTAATTGCGCCAGCTCACATCATGGTCTTAGTATGGCGGGTGGGTCATAGCAATAAAGTCGGCTCTTGGCACTCCTGAGATGTAAGCGGTTGGTCTGCGTGTTGGCACTTAGGAGGGGACATTCGTTAAGCGGCTTAGATGTGAAATTTGACCCTGAGCAGACATTAGAATGCTGACAGCCGTTGTCAGTGACGACGCATCAATGCGCCCGCATGCTTGCATCGGAATTTCAGTATCAGCGCTCGATCATCTTGTTCCAGCGATTGTTACATTCCGGCCGCTTCTCGTTGATGGTGTTCCAGTCGATAGTGGCGGCGGTTTTCATGTAGTTATGGGGTTTGGCGAGCTTGGCTTCGCTTTCCGGTGTTGTGCTTTGGCCTTCCTGTTCGAAGGCACGATGTTGTCGTATCGGAGCACCTTGCTCTGAGCTTCGGGAGAGAGCAGGTAGGGGGCAGCATCAATATCGGGCTCATCCCGGCATGGCTGGTGTCGGCGGTCGCATTCTCAATCCTGGTGGCCGGGCTGTTGCCCCCTGAGCATAGGGACATTGGCGGAGCGGCTGAAAGGCGATCGCCTGCCGGTAGTGTCAGCCTGTTGCAGGAAAAGGACCAGGCGGATGCCCAACACCTCAACCCGTTTGTTCCAACTTCGTACTACCCCGCTCGAAGTCTTAGAATCAGGTTTGGCTAAGCGAGATAATGACGGCCATCTGGCATCCATTCGGATGTGTGAGAGACCGCCTTCGGTACATCACGGCAGTAAAGCTTCAATCTGCGTGCGCGGCCTAAGCAAACATTCATGAACGGCCGGGTGACTCCAGAGCCTGATCTATCCTGGATATTAAAAGGTGCAACGGGAGCTGAGCGGATTGGCACAACCGAATAATACAGGGATTCGGCTACAGGAAGCCTGCATCGCCAAGATGCTCTAGCGTGCTCCCGCCCGGCGCAGGATCGTGGCGATTCTCTCGTACCTGCGCGTTTCAGCGTGTTGAAGAGGCTTTATGCCATTTCGATCCGGGATCCCAGGATCAGCTCCGGCATCGACGAGAGCTCGCACGGTCTCGACGTGGCGCGGGCCGCCATCGCCGAGGATCACCGCCTCGATCAAGGCGGTCCAACCCAGATTGTTGACGTGATCAATGGGCGCACCAGCCCGGATGAGTTCGCGGACAACGCCGTCGTGTCCAAGATGAGCAGCTGCGATCAGCGCGGTGCCATCGTAAATGCTGGTGACCAGCTTCGCGCTGGCACCGGCGGCGAGCAGTGCCTTCAACGTCGGCACGTCGTCTCGGACGGCCGCGATGGTCACGGCGTCATAAAGCTGGTTGTCGAGAAGGCTCGGATTCGCCCCGGACGCGATCAGGGCTTCGATGGTTGCGGCATGTCCCTGGAACGCCGCTATATGCAGCGGCGTACGGCCATTGCCGTCGCGGGCGTTGAGATCAGCACCTGCTCGAGCAAGGCGTCTGATGTCATCAACGGAATCCTGGGCTGCTAATGCATGCAGGCCGCGATAGGCCAACAATTCCGTTGGGGTCGGGGGAGTCTGCGCCAGGGCCGCGCCTCCCGTGAAGGTCAGAAACCCGATCAATCCGACAAGCGCGAATGTTTGAGCCATGGTGCGTCTCCATGTGATGCGCGGTGGCTGACGGTCGCGCCAGCCACCGACGATTGTCATTTCAGTTTCGCTTGCACCTTGGCGATGCCGGCATTCGCGCATTCCTCGTCGAGGTGTCCGCCCGGCGCGCCGCCGACGCCCACGGCGCCGATGACCTCGTCGCCAGCCTTCACCGGAACGCCGCCGCCGAGCAGCAGGAAGCCTTCAATGGCCGCCAAGTGACGGGCGGCCGGGTTCTTCTCGGCGCTGTCCATGATGGCCGAGGTGTTGTTACGGGCGGATGCCGCCGTGTAGGCCTTGGCGCGGCTCGCCTCGACGGTATGGGGACCTGCCCGGTCCGCCCGCAGCATGGTGCGGACAATACCGGCACGATCCACGACGGTGGCCGCTACGTTGAAGTTCTTGGCAGCGCATGCCTCGACTGTGGCCTGGGCCAATTCCTGGGCAATCGCCAGGGAGATGTTCCTCTCCTGAAGGACCTGGGCGCTGGCAGCAGCCGGAGCCAGGGTGAGAGCTGCGAGAATGGCAACGCGAATTAGCGACATGGGGCTTCTCCAGTGGGGATCGTGACGATCCCGGTTGTTCGACGCCTGCAATCCTAGCCGGGTGGGAGAGGGCTGGTTATCGGTGCGGAACCGGAGCGGCTTCCGTAGTTCTACGGAGACATGTCCGTGGGATGGGCAAGGAGAACGAGGCGCACCATCTCGGCGATTGAGGTCGTGCCGAGCTTCTCGGCGAGATTGGCGCGATGCGTCTCGACGGTGCGTGGCGAAACGCCCATGGTTCGGGCGGTCTCCTTCGTCATCCAGCCGCGGGTCACCATGTCAAGGATCTCGCTCTCGCGTTGCGTGAGGCGGGCTAGCAGCGTGCGCGCCTCAACCGCGGCGTCCACTTGCCGTTGGCGAGCCTCCAGCCGCGCGAAGCCCGCCTCGATGGCTTCGATCAGCACCTGCTCGTCAATCGGTTTGGTCAGGAAATCGACGGCCTCGCCCTTGAAGGCGCGTCGGCAGGCATTCACGTCGCCATGGCCGGTGATGATCACCACCGGCAAGCGCTCACCTTCCACAGCAAGTCGCTCCAGAAGCTGAAGGCCCGAGAGACCGGGCATTCGCACATCGGCGACGACGCATCCGATGGCAGACCGATCGCGCCGCTCCAGAAAGGCGACGGCATTCGAGAAGGGCTCGACGGCAAAGCCGGCCGTGCGCAGGAGCAGCCGGAGCGCGTTGCGAACATCCTCATCGTCATCGATGAGGAACACGGTGCGGGACGAAGCCGTCATTCGGCAGCCTCCTTGCGGCTCTCTGCGATCAAGGGCAGGTGGATTGTGAAGACCGCTCCATCTTCCGGATCGTTCGCCGCCGTGATGTGTCCGCCGAAGGCTTCGACGAGGCGCTCGCAGAGCGGCAAGCCAAGGCCCATGCCATCCGGCTTGGTGGTGAAGAACGGCTCGAACAGGCGCGGCAGGTCGGCGGGTGGGATGCCTAAGCCGCTGTCGCTGACTGCAATCCCTGTCGAGCCATCGTCGAAGAATGTCGCGACCGTGATTATCCGCCGCTCCTGCGGCAGGGACTCGACCGCGTCTGCGGCGTTGCGCACGAGATTGTGCACGACCTGCTCGATGGAGACCCGATCGATCGTGGCGGAGGGGGCGCCCGGATCGAGATGGAGATTGAGCGCAATGCTGCGACGTTCCAGATCGCTCTGCACCAACTCGGCGACGTTGCGGACCAACTGATTGAGGCTCGTCCGCTCGGGCACCGGTCCGCTGTTTGACACATAGGCGCGCAAGCGCGAGAGGATGTCGCCGGCCCGCTTGGCCAGGCGGACATTCGCATCGAGCACGCCGACGATCTCGTTCGGATCCGGGGAAAGAGAGCTGGCGAGGCGCAGGCCCGCTTGGCTGCTGCTGAGGATGGCTGTCAAAGGCTGGGTGAGCTCATGGGCGATACCGGAGGCCATCTCGCCCACGGTGTTGACCCGCATGGCATGCGCGAGCCGGGCCTGATGCTCGTGCAAGCTCGCCCGCGCCTGGGCCTCCCGGGCGGCGCGGCGTTCGCGCAGCACAAAAGAGGCGAGAATGACCCCGATTCCGGTAAGTGCCGCCACGAGCGCGATGGCGATGGGCGGCAGAAGCTCGCTCATGACCGGGCTCCGGGAGATCCGCAGCAGGAGTGGTTGAGATCGGCTGCCGAGTTCTTTCTCGAAGGCGAGGACCGGCATCATCCCGCTTGGAGATGGTGGCGCTCCTTGCTGGACGAGTTCGTGTCCTGACGGATCGCGCAGGGCAAGTCGCGTTCCCTCCGGCAAGTCCGCCTCCGGGTCCATCAATCGCCTTGCACCGATGGTCATGACCAGGGCGTTCGTCTGCACGGTGGTTTCAGGAAGCCTCTTGACCAGGTGATAGGCTGCCGTGCCATTCGCTCCAGCCAGCACGATCGTCTGCCCAGCAGGCAGATTGGAGGCAATTGCCGCAAGTTCATCAACACTGGGCCTGTTTGACGGAACCTCGCGGGTTGTGAACGCCCAACCCGGAACAGGCGCGAAGCTGATTGCACCGATAGCGGTGATCCGTGGGTAAAAGCGCAAAACGGCCTCAGCGACGGCGCGAAAGGTCGCGAGCGAGTGGTCGGGACTGGCCAGCACGGCGGCAAGGCTCGTCAGATGCGCATCGTGCTGGTCTGCCCGTTGTGAGACGACGCGATGCAGGGTGCGGGCGTCCGCCTCGAAGTTGTTGCGAAGGCGGACGAAGTTGACGGTGGCGACGAGCGCTATCGCAACGACCGTCAGTGCCACCCAGGCACCAAGGGCTCCTGCGACTCGTCTGTTCATAGGCCTTTCCTGCAGGTCGATGAACTCAGGACTGGGCGCATGCCCCCATCTGTGTGAGGACGAAGTCGGGCCGTGCGGCACGCAGACCGAAAACGGTGCACAGGGCGGCAACAGCAAGAAAGAACATGGCAGGACCTCCCGTGGCATCGCCGAAGCCTCTTAGCATGCTCACCATGAAGGGAGCCAACGAGGCACCGAGATAACCGATGCTCTGCGACATACCCGAGAGCATGGCCGCCGCTTCCGGTGAGGGCGAGCGCAAGGAAATGAAAAGGAGAGCAAGGCCAAAGAGACCGCCTTGGCCGAGACCGAGCACAAGTGCCGAGACGATGCGCACTTCCACCGATGCATAGAGCAGGCCCAGGAAGCCGGCGATTGTTGCACCCAGCACCGCGATTACCAGCGGAGCGGAGGGGATCCGCCGGGTTGCCAAGGGGGGAACCAGCAAAGCGGTGACGGTCTGCGCGAGAATTGAAACGGACGTGACGAGGCCCGCCTCCAGGCTACCATAGCCTCGGTCCCGCAAAAGGGTCGGAAGCCAGCCGAGGACGACAAAGGCAAGCCCTGCCTGAAGGCCCATGAAGGCGGTCACGTTCCAGGCGACCCTGTCGCGCAGGAGAGCGGAGAAGTGCGGCAGCCGGGCCATCCGGCCGGCGCGATGGGAGACGAGGGCGAGGCCGCCCCAGGCAAGAGCTGCGGCAAGCGCCGGCAGTGACCAGATTGCGAGGGCGGAGGTCCAGGTGCCAGTCGCCCGCTCGAGGATCGGGGTCAGGCTGGCCGCGCTCGCGCCGCCAATGCTCATCGCCATGGTGTAGAGCCCGGTCGCAATTCCGGCGCGCTCTGGGAAGTCGCGGCGAATGACGACTGGCAGAAGCACTCCGGCCATGCCGATGGCCGCTCCTGATATCACCGTGCTGGCGACGAGCCCGATGCTGGAAACCTGGGTGCGCAGGGCAAGGCCCATGAACAGGAACAGGAGCAGCAGGGCAATGGCGCGCTCCAGGCCGAGTCGTCCCGCGAGCCAGGGAGCGAGCAGCCCAAAGATCCCAAAGCACAGGACCGGGGCCGTGGTGATGAGGCCGGTCCAGAGACGCCCCATAGCGAGATCCTGCTCCACGTCGGTCAGTACGGTGGCGAGGCTCGTCAGAGCCGGCCGCATGTTGAAAGCTCCGAGGAGCAGGCAAAGACCCGTGAGCAGCAGCAGTCTCGTGAGAGGAGCATGCCGGGTTTTGAGACGTACCTTGGCATAGGATGCCTGTTCGATCTCGAAGGAGTTCACGGAAAGAAAAGCCTCACCTTTCGCAGCTGCCGGTGTGGTGGCCGCGGCCCATGGTCATTGCGTCGGGAGTCGGGGAGGGGGCTGCCGGCCACCTCCCGAGCCATTAGTGTTCGATCTGGTCGGTCGCCCGCACGTGGTTCCAGAACATCTTGGGCGTCTCCAGCATGAAGCGGAAACCGGTGCGGTCCAGCATCGCTTCCGTCTCGCGCTGCGCATCGTCGAGCACCTCGTCTTCATCCACGAAGGTGGCCTTGCGATTTTCCAGCGCGATGCGGCCGTCGACGATCACCATATCGACATCGTTGCCGTTGGCGAAATAGATGAGCCGGAATACGGGCATGTTCAGCGGATAGAGATGCGGGCGGCGCAGATCGAGCAATACCACGTCCGCCTTCTTGCCCGTTTCGAGCGATCCGATATCCTTCTCCATGCCGAGCGCCTTTGCAGCATCGATGGTGCACATTTCCAACACGCGACCAGGCGGGAGCCAGGTAGGGTCCCGAAAGTATCTGCGGTGGTAGTGCATGCATTGCTGCATATGGCGAAACATGTCGCCGGAGCGGTCCGGTGCCGTCGCGTCCGATCCGAGGCAGACATTGGCGCCAGCCTCCAGCAGTTCCGGGACGGGGCAGCGTCCCAGGATCGAGGCGATGGCGCTCGGGTTGTGGGCTATGTGAGTGCCCGTGTCGGCAACGATGCGGATCTCCTCGTTCGTCAGATCAGTGGCATGGGAGAGGAGTGCATTGGGACCGAGGATTCCGAGCTCCTTTGCATAGGCGACGCTGCCTTTGTTGTGTCCATCTTGCGTGAAGACGAGTCCCGCTTCACGGGCGAGATCCGCTGTCATCCGGGCCTGTCTGCGCGCTTCTTCGAGATTGGTGCCCCCAAGCTGTTCACGATGCTCGGGACGCAGGGTCGGCGTGATGAGAGCGATGTTGAGGCGGCCATTGTGGCTGCCATGCCACGTCTCGATGAGCGTTTGGCAGGTCTCGAACTGCTCCTCGAAGGTGACCGGCCGCTCGACAGCCTTGCCATCGACGAAGCGGGCATAAGTACGCGGATGTGGCGGTCGCGTCGGGCCCACCGCGACCACGGAGCGAGTGCCGACCTCGCGCACGCCTTCGCAATGGGCATCGCCATAGACCGCCTCGTCAGTCCGTAGAATGGTGTCGCCGCCACCGAGAAGGGAGACGCCCGTGGTGACACCGAAGCGGAGGCGCTCCAGGGCGGCGAGCCGCGCTTCTGCGTGCCAGAATTCCGGCGTCGAGGCGACCGTATAGGCCTTCTCGCAGGCCTCATACCATTGCTGTCCATCGCCACCGCCCATGGTCTTGATGAAGCCGTGTCCCGCATGGGCATGGCCGTCGATGAGGCCAGGCATGACGATCTTGCGGATCGCATCGATCACTGTCGGCGCCCGATGACGAGCCATCACCTCTTCCGTTGTGCCGACGGCGACGATCCTGTCCTTCTCGATTGCGACGGCGCCATCCTCAATGACACGCCGCCGCGGATCCATCGTCACGACAATGCCATGGGTGATGATGATGTCGGCCATTGAACAAAACTCCGGTCGTCAGGCGCCTGAGATCAGGCGGCTTGGGTTTCTCCGCGAATGCGGTCGAGGGTCGGAACGAGGGAGATGAGCTCCTTCGTGTAGGGATGCTGAGGCGTCGCGAACAACGTCTCGGACGCGGCCTCTTCCACCAGCGTTCCGCGTTGCATCACGGCGACGCGGTCGCACATCTGGCGCACCACCGCGAGGTCGTGGCTGATGAGAAGCAGCGTCAGGCCCGTGGCGTCGCGCAGATCTTTCAGCAGGTTCAGGATCTGGGCTTGCACCGAGACGTCGAGAGAGGAAGTCGGCTCATCACAGACGATGAGCTTGGGCCGCGCGCCAAGGGCGCGGGCGATGGACAGGCGCTGCCGCTGCCCCCCCGAAAAGGCGTGCGGGAAACGTTGGGCTGCTTCGGCTTCCAGCCCCACTGCCTCGATGATTTGGTCCACGTCCCGCTCGGCTTCCGCTTTCGTCGTGGCAAGGCGGTAGAAGAGGATCGGCTCAGCCAGGATGGAGCCGATCCGCAGACGGCTGTTGAGGGAGGAGTAGGGATCCTGGAAGATCATCTGGATCGCTTGCCGCAAGGGGCCGGCCCGGCGCGCAGCCCCGTCCCCTGCGATGACCGTGTCGCGATAGATGACTCGGCCGGAAGTCGGACGCACGAGGCCGGAGACGACATTGGCGATGGTGGTCTTGCCGCATCCGGACTCGCCGACAAGGCCGAAGACCTCGCCGCTGCGCACCGTGAAGTTCACCTTATCTACCGCCCGGAAGCGATGACCCGTCGATCCGGGCAGCCAGCCGCCGGTCACGTAATCGACGCAGAGATCCTCGATGGCGAGGATCGGCGTTCCATCGATGGTTGCATCGGTTCGTTCCGCCTTCATCCGCAAGGCGGCGCGGGCTTCCGCCGCGCTGCCCTTGCCCTCTTCGCCGAGTACCGGGAAGCGATCGAGCCGTGTATCGATGCGCGGGACTGCGCCGATCAGGGCCTTTGCGTAGGGAGCTTTCGGGCGACGCAGGACCTCGGCCGTCGGGCCCGTCTCCACCACCTTGGCGCGATGCATGATTGTCACCCGGTCGGCGATCTGCGCCACGACGCCCATGTTGTGCGTCACGAGAAGAATGCCGATGCCGCGCTGGTCGACGAGATCGCGTAGAAGCGTGAGGATCTGCGCCTGCACCGACACATCGAGTGCAGTGGTTGGTTCGTCGGCGACGACGAGTTTTGGATCGCAGGACAGGGCAGCGGCGATTACCACGCGCTGGCGCTGACCGCCCGAAAGCTGGTGCGGATAGGCCTTGAGGCGCCGTTCCGGCTCGGGAATGCCGACCGCTTTCAGCAGTTGGAGTGCGCGGGCGCGTGCGGCCGCCTTGTCCAGCTTGAGATGCGTTCTCATCGTTTCGGTGAGCTGGCTCTCGATGGTAAAGAGCGGGTTGAGGCTCGTCATCGGGTCTTGGAACACCGCGCCGATATCACGGCCGAGCACGACGCCTTCCGCCGATCCCGTTACGGGATCAAACGGTTTCCCGCCGATGCGGATCGTGCCCGCGGTGATGCGGCCAGGCTTTTCCAAAAGACCCATCACCGCATTGCCGATCGTGGTCTTGCCTGCACCCGATTCACCGACGAGGGCGTGGATCTCGCCGGGCTCGATTGTGATTGAAGCATTCTCGACGGCAATGAACGTGGTGCCGTTGGCGAGCGGATATTCGACACGCAGATTGTCGATGGCGAGAACGGGAGGTTGGAGCGTGCTCATCGTTTCACCCGCAGTTTGGGATTGAAGCGGTCGCGTAGCCAGTCGCCCACGATGTTGACCGCCAGAACCAGGATCACGAGGGCCAGGGCAGGAAAGAGGGCAATCCACCAGATCCCGGAGAAGACGAATTCGTTGCCGATGCGGATGAGTGTCCCGAGGGATGGATAGGTGGGCGGCATGCCGACGCCGAGGAATGAAAGCGTCGCTTCCGTCAGCACCGCCGCCGCGAGGTTGATGGTGGCGATCACCAGCACCGGACTCATCACGTTGGGCAGGATGTGACGCAGCATGATCCGTGAGGGCGGAAGGCCGATCACCTTCGCAGCGCGGACATAATCCTTGGCGGTCTCGACCATGGTCGCGGCGCGGACCGTGCGCGCATATTGCACCCATTCGTGAATGGCGATGGCGCAGATCAGGATGACGGGCGCCCATTCGGCCGTTGCCGCGCCGGGAAAGAGCGCGCGGGCAATGCCGCTCACAAGCAGCGCGAGCAGAATGGTGGGGAAGCTCAAAATCACATCGGCGATGCGCATGATCACAGCATCGACCTTGCCGCCGAAATAGCCGGCGAGCAGACCCAGGATTACGCCGAGCGTCGCCGCTACGAGCACCGCTCCACCGCCGATGGCGATGGAGACGCGCGCGCCATAGAGCATGGCGGAGAGGAGGTCGCGGCCCTGGTTGTCCGTACCGAGCAGGAAGCGGCTGTCACCTTCGGCGGTGAAGGCTGGCGGCAGTTCGGCATTGATCAGTTCGAAGCTGGCGAGATCCGTCGGATCGTAGGGTGCGATCCATGAGGCCATCAGCGCACAGCCGACGATGAGGAGCGCCAGAGCACCGGCGATCATGACGGAGATCGGGGCGCCGATCCGCATTATCAGGCTCGGCGACACAGGACGAGGGGAGGAAGCGACCGTTTTCATGCGGGCCTCGCACGCAGGCGCGGATCGACGACCGCATAGAGGATGTCGACCACGGTGTTGATGAGGACGAAGAGCAAGCCAACGAACAGGAGGTAGGCGGCCATAACGGGAATATCGACGAAGCTGACGGCCTGGATGAAGAGCAGGCCCATGCCAGGCCACTGGAACACAGTCTCGGTCACGATGGCGAAGGCGATGAGCGAGCCGATCTGCAGTCCGGTCACGGTGATCACCGGCATCAGCGCATTGCGGAGCGCCAGATGGAAATGGATGTAGCGCTTCGGCAGGCCGCGGGCCCGCGCGAAGCGGATGTAATCGCTGGAGAGCACGTCGATCATCTCGGCACGCACGAGCCGCATGATGAGAGTGAGCTGATAGAGCGCGAGCGTGATGCCGGGCAGGATCAGGGCTTTGAGGCCGCTTAAGGTAAGAAAGCCGGTGCTCCACCAGCCGAGATCCACCACCTGGCCGCGACCGAAGGAGGGCAGCCAGCCGAGGCTGACGGCAAAGACGAGGATCAGCACGATACCGGCGACGAAGGTTGGCGTGGAAATGCCGATCAGCGAGAAGGCCTGCACGATCGCGCCGCCGCTCCGTTGGGCTTCAGGGCGCACAGGACGCCGAGCGGTATCCCGAGCGCAAGCGACAGGATCGTGGCAACGAAGACGAGTTCGAGGGTCGCGGGCAACCGCTCCGCGATGATCTGCGTCACCGGGCGCTGATTGCGATAGCTGATGCCGAGATCACCCGACAGTGTCCGCGTCAGGAAGCGGCCGTACTGCACCACGATTGGCTGATCGAGACCGAGCGAGCGGCGCAGCTCCGCCTTTTCCTCGGCGCTGGCATTCTCGCGCGTCATGGATGCGACCGGATCGCCCACATAGCGGAACATCACGAAGGATAGTGCCGAGACAACGAGCATCACCAGTGCGGCTTGCCCGAGGCGAGAGAGAAGGACTTTCAACATGGCTGCCTCCTGCGGCCCGCCGCGAGGACGGGCCGCGCAAGCATCGAAGGAAGGCTTACTTCACGGTGGCGAACCAGAGGCGCACATATTCATCCGGGAACTGGGGCACCTCAACACCATCACGGATGGCCCAGGCCACGAGCTGCTGATGAAGCGGGATATAGGCCACCGTGTCGCGTGCGACCTTCAGGGCCTCCATCAACATGGCGCGGCGCTTCTCCTCATCGAGCTCCACCGCCGCCTTGCGGGTCAATTCCTCGATCTGCGGATTGCTGTAGGCGCCCGAATTCGAGCCGCCATAGCCTTCCTTCTGCTCGGTCAGGAGGGAAGACAGGACACTGAAGCCATCCATAGGCGGCAGGGTCGCCCAGCCCACCATCGAGACGTCGAACTCGCCTCGGTCCTGACGAGGGAAGTAGGTGGCACGGGATTCCGTTTGCAGCTCGGTCTGGATACCGACCTTGGTCCACATGGACGCAATGGCGACGCAGATCTGTTCGTCGTTGATGTAGCGGTCGTTCGGACAATTGAGCTTTGTCTTGAACCCGTTTGGATAGCCGGCTTCGGTGAGAAGCTTCTTGGCCTTGTCCGGGTCATAGCCGAAGGGCTTGTCGTTGTCCTTGGAATAGCCAGGTACCGGCGGTGCGACGAGGGTACCCGTATTGCGGGACTTGCCGCGCATGACGCGCTTCTTAATCGCCTCGATGTCAATGGCATGCCACATGGCTTGGCGCACCTTGAGATCGAGTTGCGGATTTTTCTGTCCCGACATTGCCTTGAGCTCGGGTCGGAAGCTCAAGGACAGCATGATGAGGCGCAGCGATGGCTCCTCGATCACCTTGAAGCCGGAGGATCCGCTGATCCGCTGCAGATCCTGCAGGGGCGCAGGCGCGATCAGATCGAGTTCGCCGGAGAGCAGGGCGGCAACCCGGGTCGCGTCCGATTTGATCGGCTTGAACTCGATGCGGTCAAGATTGTGCTGGGGCTTGTCCCACCAATCGGGGTTCACCACGAAAACGGTGCCGGCGTCCGGCTTATAGGATTCCACCTTGAACGGGCCGGTGCCGACAGCCGTTGTGGATGCGGCGGTGGTAACGCCGGTCGCGATATTGCCGGGCTTCAGGGCATCGTTCGCCTCCATCCACTCCTTGTCCATGATGTAGACGCCGGCAAGGTCATTGAGGAGGAGCGGATAGGGCCCCTTGGTGGTGATATCGACGGTATAGTCGTCGACCTTCTGCGCGCTGGTCACCGTGGAGATGTTGCTCCGCGCCCGAGCGCCGGGGTCGAGAAGCCGGTTGAGCGAAGCTACCACGTCGTCCGCAGTGAAGGGATTACCGTTGTGGAATTTCACATTCCGGCGCAGCTCGAAGCGCCAGGTATCCGGCTTTACCGTCTTCCAGCTCACCGCAAGGGCCGGCTCCAGTTCCAGGCTTCGGCTGCGGCGCACCAGTGGATCGAACACGTGGTGCAGCATGCTCGTCGTGAAGCTCTCTGTGTGGGCGTATGGGTCGAGCGTAGTGAGATCCGTCGGTGATGACCACCGCAGGGTTTTCGCCTCCGCGGCGAAGCCCATCAGTGCTCCGACCGCGACGGAGAGACCGAAAGCGAGACGTCGTCTCATCGTAAGCCTCCGTTTGAACCCTCTAGTTTGGATTTATTGTATCCAATACCCCTGAAAAGTTGCATACAATCAGAGAAGCGTCAATTCTGCTTCGGTAGAAAATCGGCGGCAGCCTCAGAATGGCGCGCAGAAACTGCCCCGCCCGCCATAGCGGAGCAGGATCTCAGGAAGGACTGAGAGGGGAATCCTCGGTCGGCGCGGCTCGGCGGCGCCTCAGCTTGCGTAGCGGTCGAGGATGGAGCGGATGTCGCGGTGTTTGTCGGAGTTCGATGAGAGAAGGGCCCGGTCGGTCACTGCCTGCAGGTGATGGTCCATCGCTTTCATGGCGCGAGCTGCGTCACGGGCGCGCAGAGCCTCAATGATCTGCTGGTGCTCGTTGATCGAGCAGTCCGAGGAATGGGGACGGCTGTAGAGAGCCAGGATCAGAGAGCAGCGGGACACTACCTCGTCCACAAATCGGGCGAGCACCCCATTGCCCGACAATTCGGCCAGGAGGATGTGGAACTCGCCAGCAAGGCGAATTGCGGCTGGGCCGTCATGAGCATTGGCCTTCGTTTCCAGGGCCACATGCTGCTCCAGTATGGCAATGTCCCGATCGGTAATCCGCCCGGCCAAGCGCGCAAGGACCTGTCGCTCGAGGCACATCCGAGTCTCGAACACGTCGTGCGCCTCCGACAGACTCGGCTGGGCTATGGTGGCGCCTTTGTTGGGCTGAAGGTCGACGAGCCCTTCCGCATTAAGCTTGGCCAAGGCGGTGCGGACGATGGTCCGGCTGACGCCAAACCGCTCGCCAATTACGTCCTCTGTCAGCTTATCCCCAGGCATCAGGGCCTGCTCGATGATGGCGCGGCGCAAACCGGAATAAACGGATTCGCTCCGTGATCCGGCTGTTTTCGAGGAACGATTGGGCATGCTCGACGGGACTGACGGGGCAAGGTGGGCTCGCCACCATTTAGTATCCATTTCGATCTCGCACCAAGGGCCAATCTGCAAATCTGATTGCATTCATTATTGTATACAGTAAGCTCATTCTGGGAAGCAATTCTTTCAGGCTGGCTGCACCATTCTCAGGAGTGAACGTGGGGCCTCGGCAGAGCAGTTGAGGATAAGAGGTATGACCAGCGATCTGCATATCACCCGGGTTCGGCCTATGGGCCAAGCGGCCACGAGCCTGACTGTGCGCGACGGGCGCATTGCCGCTTATGGGGAGGCTGCGTCGCCCGAGATCGAGGCCATCGATGGTGGCGATGCAATCCTCATTCCCGGCCTCGTCGAAGCCCATACCCATCTCGACAAGACCCTGCTCGGCATGGGCTGGTACCGGAATGAGGTGGGTCCGCGGCTCATCGACAAGATCGAGAACGAGCGCGCGGAAAAGAAGCGCCTCGGGATCGATCCTGCCCGGCAGTCCGCCCGTCAGACGATCTTATCGGTTTCTCATGGTTCCACGGCGATCCGGTCGCACGTGGACGTGGACACCGAGGTCGGCCTGTCCGGAATCGAGGGGGTTCTGCACACGAGCGAGACCTATCGCGACATCGTGGACATCGAGATCGTAGCCTTTCCACAGAGCGGCATGCTGATCCGGCCCGGCACCGTTGAGCTCATGGAGGGAGCGCTGAGGCTCGGTGCTCATGTGGTCGGCGGCCTCGATCCCTCTGCCATCGACCGGGATCCCAAGGGACATCTCGACGTCATCTTCGACCTTGCCGAGCGCTTCGGTGTTCCGGTGGACATCCATCTCCATGAACCAGCGGAGCTGGGCGCCTTCTCCATGGACCTGATCATCGAGCGCACGCGGGCTCTCGGCATGCAGGGACAGGTCACCATCAGCCATGCCTTCTGCCTCGGCATGGCCGATCAGGATTATGTTGCGAGCCTCATCGACGCCCTTGCCGAGGCGAGGGTCCATATCCTCACCACGGCCCCGGCCTCGCGGCCGGTCCCGCCCGTGAAGCGCCTCGTGGAGGCGGGCGTCATGGTAGCGGCAGGTTCCGACGGGGTGCGCGATACCTGGGGGCCCTATGGCAATGCGGATATGCTGGAGCGTGCGGTGCTGGTGGGCCTGCGCAACAATTTCCGCCCGGACGATGAGGTGGCTCTTGCCCTCGACACCTGCACCACTGGCGGTGCTCGGCTTATGGGGCTGGAGGATTATGGTCTTGCTCCCGGCTGCAAGGCAGACCTTGTCCTGCTCGATGGCGAGACCCTTGCGGAAGCTGTCGTCAGCCGCGCGCAACGGCGCGTTGTCATCAAGGGCGGACGCGTGGTCGCGCGCAACGGCCAGTCTCTCGTCGAGGTGGCATAAAGGAAGCATGAGCTTTGGAAAGGGCACTGCTGAGTCCCGTGCTTATCCGGATTTCCGCTCGTAAATTGACACTATCGGGCAGGGGAGTGAGCGCGCCGTTAATCCGGAGCAGCAGCCGCGCAGGAAATGATGCTGTGGACGGTTCTCACCCCGTGGTGAGGTAGCATGGATGCTTCGAGCAGCCAGGAGCAGCCCATGAGCACGGTCACCGCCGTTGGTCTGGACATCGCCAAGTCCGTCTTCCAGGAGT
>KI912039.1:213873-218087 GCA_000517005.1 Microvirga lupini | reverse complement strand
TCCGACGAGGACACATAGCGACGCGAGCACGGCACGATGAAATCCCAGGGCAGCAGTCTGCATGATCGTCCTCCAGGGTCTGTGTCGTGACGGCCGCCGTCCCCGGAATCGCAGGTGTGGGTCATCCGCGATCTCGGGGACGGTTCGCTCCGGTGTAATCAGAAATCGTCGGAGCCGTCCTTGCATCGATAGCCGATGAAGCATTGCGGACGCGTATCGGCGTGGCTATGCCCGATCGCTGACTTTCCTGACCGGCGGGATCGTCCAGGTGCCGTCGATGATCGATGGGTTGCTTTCGTCCGGCCAGTACATCCGCAGCATGAGGATGAATTTGCCGGCCGGAGCCGGCAGCCAGTTCGACTCCCTGTCCGCTCCGGGCGAGTCCTTCTGGATGTAGAGGTCGACCGAGCCGTCGGGATTGGTCTTCAGGTCCTGGCGCGCGCTGATGGAGTAGCGGTTGATCGGGTTGGGCACGAAGAAATAGGCGCCGTCGTACATCGTCAGCGACCAGAAGCCCTCGACCGGCGGCAACTGGCCCTTGGCAAAGCGCATCACGTACTTGTTGGCCCCATCGTAGGCCTTGCCGTCGCCGTCCTTCTGCGAGGTCGGATAGACCGCGTCCTGCGGGCGGTTGGCCCCGAGGCCGATCGCCGTGACGAGAGCCCGCATCAGGTAGTCGGTGCCATAGATGCCGGTCTTCGTCGTGAAGCCCCAGCCGTCGATGTCGTGGACGTCCTTGTTGATCTTGAACTGGATCATGATCCGGTCGTTGGCGATCTCCGGGATGCGCTTGACGAAGTCGGCCCGCAGCTTGCTGGCGTCGAAGTCCTGGCCGGGAACGAGCCCGATCTTGGCGAACTTTGCGAGGGCGGGAGCATCGGCCGCCGACGGCGGGTTCGTCTTCATCAGCTCCGCCAGCAGGGTGAAGTACGCCACCGCGTCCATGCGGTTCACCTGGTCGCGCACGGCGGTCTTCATGTCGATCGAGGGATCGACCTTGCCGGCAGGCGGCGTGTACGGTTTCCCGTAGGCGCTGAGCGGCACCAGCTTGACCTGGTCCTGGAGCGCGTGCACTTCGGCGTAATCCTCCGGCGTGCCGGTGCAGTAGATGCGGCCGAGCAGCCAGACGATGTTGGTCGGCGACTTGTATTCCTTGACGCCCGCCGGCAGCGTGCCGCTCCAGCCGGGTCCGGTGATGGCATAGGTCTGGGCGCCGGTGCCCGTGGTGCGCTTGCCCGGAACCTGGAACACTGTCGTCCAGCCGTCCAGCATCGGCATGAGGTAGTAGCGGTCCTTCATGTCCGGCAGGCTCAGGACCCAGGGTTCCCGGCCAACGTCGAAGAACGCAGTCGTATAGAGCGTGTCGGCGTTGGGTGCGGTCACGTCACGGAACGTGGCGTCCGGATAGTGCCGCAGTTTGATGATCTGGCCCATCGGCGCCCGGGTGCCCTCGGGGGCGGCCACGTTGGTGATGACCCGGCGCGTCATCTCCATGGTGACCAGCGGATAGCCATAGATGTAGGCGTCGGTTGCCAGCCAGAAGTCCTCGAGCCCTTCGTCCATGCCCAACAACTCGCCCAGATGGGCCTCACTGACGGTGCTCATCGTAGTCCCGGCGAGCAGGCTCAAGGCACCAATTGTTGCCTGGCGGCGGGTCAGTTTCATCGTCATGACAAATCTCCGTTGCGTGTGGGTTCTGAGGACTGCGTGACACTTACCCGGCACGGCGGACGGTCCTGACCTGCGGCTCCTCGCCCCGACGGTACCCGTGAGCGAAGTCCCCTGGGTCCACCATGCCCACTGCCCGGACGCTAGCAACGGCGGAGCGTTCGCGCCTGTAGCATCGTGTAGTTTACGTGGTGGTGGCGAGGGTCAGCGCGGGTGAGCGGCCGCCTGAAGGGCTGCCTCCGCCGCCGTCCAGGTCGGCACCGGGAAGCCGGCTTTGCGGGCTCCCTCGGCGAAATGGGCCGCGTCCTCCGGCCGGTAGTTCCGCTTGGCCATCTCGTCGTCCCAGCGCTCGAAGATGGTTGGGCGCATGCGCAGGAACTCGTCACGGGCCTCGGCGGCTTCCGAAGCCTTGCCGAGCTGGCCGTAGATGACGGCGGCGACGAAATGGTAGAGGGGGAATTTCTCCAACGCCGCCTGCCGGATCAGACTTTCGGCGCGAGCGTAGTCGTGCTGCATGTAGGCGTAGACCGCCAGCGTGCCGCTGTAGTAGCCGGAATGGCCCGGGTTGCGGGCAAGCGCCTGCTCCAGCAGCTCGGCGCCGCGCTGCCAGGCCCCCGCCTGGCCCAGACGGGTCCCGAACTCGCCGAGCAGCTCGGTGTCGTTCGGGTTCAGCGCCACCGCCCGCTCCCCGACCTCCAGCGCCTCGTCGGGCTGCTGGGCGAAGAACGGCGCCATCATCAGGGCCTGGAGCGAGCGCACGTTCTCCGGATCGAGGCGGATTGCCCGGCGGGCGGCCTCGAGCGAGCGTTGGATCGCCGCGGCGGGCCCGGTTCGCGGATTGAACCCGAACCGATCCTCGTCGAGATACAGGACGGACAGCATCGCCCAGGCGGTCGCGTAATCCGGATGGAGCGCGACGGCCCGCTCCAGGCAGGTCCGGATCGCGGCATGGCTCTCCTCCGACAGCGCGGCCCTGTAATCGTAGAACCGCAGCGTGCATCCGTAGGCTTCGAGGTCGTCGGGTGGGCGGGTGCCGGTTCGGGTCTGGTCTGGTCGGCCCGTTGGATGATGCCGTAGGGCTGCGCCACCGCGGTGGCGACCTTGCGCGCGACGTCGTCCTGGATCGTGAAGAGATCACGGACCTGCAAGTTCTCGTCGTAGGTCTGCGACCACAGGACGGCGCCAGTCTCCGCATCGAGGAGCCGGCCCGTGATGCGCAGGCGGTGCGCTGCGGCCCGGACGCTGCCCTCGAGCACGTAGCGGACGCCGAGGTTATGGCGGATGCGGGCGGCATCCGCACCCGGCGGGATGCTGCGCGACGTCTCCCGCCCGAGGACGGCGATCTCCTTGAAGCGGGCGAACTGGCTCAGGACCTCCTCGGTCAGGCTGTCCGCGTAGGTCCTGCCTGCCGAAGGCTCGCCCAGGGCGGCGAACGGCATCACGACGAGGGTCGGCCCGCCGGGAGGCAAAGGGGCCGATACCTGGGGCGTGCGGGACGCGCCGTCGCGCCACGGGCTCCACAGGACAAGCCCGGCAAGGAAGGCAAGGCAGGCGATCGCGATGGGAGCCGCGGCAAGCCAGGGCGTCCTGCGCCGTGGCGGCGACCCGACGGGAGGCTCGGGCGGCGCAGCGGCCGGGACAGGATGGAATTCCGCGGCCTGCGGCGTGCGCCAGGCGAAGTGCGGGATGTAGGCCCCCTTCGGGATGGTGATGACCACCGGGTCCGACAGGCCATCAGAGAGATAGTAGCGTTCCAGCGCCCGCCGCAGCCGTCTGGCCTCGATGCGCACGACCGGGTCGCTCTGGGCATCGAAGTCCGCACTGCGCTCGAACACCTCGGTGCCGATGGCATAGGCCTTGATGCGCTCGGCGCGGCCGGCGAGCGTCTCCTCGACGACATAGCGCAGGAACCTGCGCGCCCGCGCGGGCGCGTCGAGGTCGGAGCTGGCGAGGAGAATCTCGAGCTGGGCGCGCACGTCCTCCACCGCAGGCAGCGCCTGCGGCGAGGCACCGACAGTGCCGTCGCTTCCACCGAGCATGGATCGGTCCGTCATCCGCGGGCGCACGAGACGCCTCTTCCCGTAACCTACTGTAACATACTCCCCAGGCGCACGGTACGGGCCGATGCTGACAATCATGAGACAGCGCCACCGCGCTGCCCGAACCCGGCCACGGGGTTACGCCATGCATTACGCCGTCCAGGCCGCCATCGCCCGCTTCCCGGACCGGGGGCACGCTATCGAGGAACTGGCCAAGGCCGACGAGGGCTTCCTGTCGCTGTGCGAGGATCTCGCCGCGGCGCAGGCGGCCCTCGCGCGCTGGGAGCGCTCGGACACTCCGGTGAGGTCGGCACGCTGCGCCGAGTACCGGGAACTGGTGAGGGATCTCGTCGCTGAACTCGCGGCCGAGCTGGATCGACATGCACAAGGATAGGAGGTTCCCATGAGAGTACACACCACGACCCGGACGGGGATCGCATCCTGGTGAGACATCCGATGCGCACTTTCGCCGAAGGCAGGATGACGTGACATGGAGCGGATCGGCAC
>KI912039.1:148664-213773 GCA_000517005.1 Microvirga lupini | reverse complement strand
GGCGAGGCGTTCTGCGGGGTGCTCGGCGCTCAGGAACGGCTGGAGTTCACGGTCCTGGGCGACGTGGTGAACGTGGCTGCCCGCATCGAGCAGATGACGAAGCGGTTCGGCACGTCCCTGGTGGCCACTGAGGCCACGGTCGTCCGGGCCGGCGAGGCCGGCGGATGGCAGGAGGTCGGGCGTGAGGCTCCGAGGGGCCGATCAGGGTCGGTGCGAATGCTCGCTCCCTCCGACCTGGTCCCCGCCAGCCCGCATGAGCAAACGTCCGGGGCGGAAAGCGGTGGCGCTCATGGCTGACGTCGTCGGGCCGCCGCCTCCCCAACTCCGAGCGGCTAGGCACGCGATCACCCCTTCCCACCGTGAATCTGCAAAGGAGAAGTCGATGCTCGTCAGACTGCCACTCTTCCTGATCCTGTCGGCCCTGGTTTCCGGTTGCATGTCAGGCCCTTCAGGCGGCCAGCCGCCGAACTATGTCGAGGCTGAGCTCACCCAGAGCCCGATCCCGCGCGGATCGATGGTTGCAATGCCGGATCTGCCCGGTGACGTTGGTGGTCCTGAATAGGCTGCCCCTTCCATAGGGGCCTATCCGAGACCCTGCATCAGCCCGCGCCGCGCGAAAGATTTTGTCAGAATGCCGGTGACCAAGGATTGCACGGCAGTTCACTGCCTCGCAAGTCACATCCGGTATTTCACGGCGCGTACTCGTTCTGGCTCCCCTAAGCTCGATGTAGCCGACAATGCTCGGCTACCCTGATAGGGCGCTGCCTCTTCCCCTGGCCTGATGCTTCGTCTGCTCCCCAGCCGGCAATCTCCTCGTCCCTGGTACTGTCAGTCCAGAGTTGCAGGCCCGCATCAGGGGCTGACCAGTTATCTGGAAAGGGTCGAGCTTTTGGGGCTATGCCCATAACGGGCTCCGCTGTTCAATCCGCGCTGGGGTTGTGCCGCCCCAATTTCTGAGGGCGATACGAATGGCTGCTTATGGCACGTTTCGGACGCGAGGCTGAGGTCCGCTTTCGAAGGAAGAGCGGTGCTGTGGTGGACCTGATTAGGGGTTGATTCTGACTTTATCCGACCGCTCGGAGATCAGCATCACCGGCAGAGGATGTCGGAGTGCCTGAACACCGCGCGGTAGCAACGCAGCATGCTTTGCGCGTCGAGATCAACGGCATGCCGTCTCAGGTCTCGCCGAGGCAGCCCGCCGACGGCTTCTCTCTTCAGGCTCAGGCTTTCAAGTGAACCGTCACAAGCACGGTACATTCGGCACCGGGTGGATAGTCCGCAGCAACGCGCAGCCAATTGCCGAAGTGCTTCACACGAAGAACGGCGATTCCATCCTTCTGCGAAGGCATTGGAACTTCGGTGCTTTCGCCTACCCAGCGCATGCCATCGGGCGAGATCTCGATCCTCGCCATGGGTTGTTCGCCCTTGGGCTCCTTCAATGCCCGGACGAAGATAACGGCCTCGCGTGCCCAACCTGCTTCGAAGGGTTCCGTCGCCGCACGGCCCGACCAGCACTCGTTTCGGGCGACAACCAGGGTGATGTTCTCGGGCAGCATCAGAAGTCCCCTGAGATGCAGACGGAATCGACATAGAGGAAAGCACGCTTGTCCGTGTCGGTCTCGGCAAACAGGCAGAAATTCAGCATACACCAGAGATTCTTCATCGCCGGCATACGGATGGACTCGAAGGTCGACATGTCGAAGGTGCGATCGTTACAGCGGAAGGACAGCGCCTTCATCTCAGCCAGATCGAAGTCGAATGCCAAATAGGTCCAATTTATCTTGGTCGGGATCTCATTGTAGCAGAGGCGCTGCGCGCCTCCAGGCAAGTCTTCCCAACCTTCAGGCGCCAGGTGATAATGGCTGAGGGTCTTGTCGCTGTCGCCGATCGGCTTGAATTCGGTGGTCCGGCGTTTGAACTGCCACTTCTGCACATGTTGACCGTCCAGCGCGTTGAGGAAGCGTAAATGGGGCATCACGCGTTGGCCGCCGCCGTCCTGGTCGCCCGACTGCAGATCGAATAGGAAGCCAACGGAACGCACATCCGTTTCGCTGAGCTTGAGCTCCGTCGCTTCCGGCTTGAAGGTGAAATACACCTCGAACCTTATCTTTCCGCGGTGGCGGAAGGTGTGACGCTTGATGGCGACGTTCTGCGCTCCCTTGCGCGGGCGCGTTGCGATCTTGAGGGCATAGGACGATCCCATGCCGCCATGAGAGCCGGCATCCCAATGCGGCAGCGTCGAGAGCATCGCGCTTGTGTGCTGAGCGTAGCCCGGCAGCATCGTGTCGAGATCATTCTCATAGTTGCCGACGAGCTGAGACCAGCCGCAATGACCGGTGGAAAAACAGTCAAGACTGATGATGCGCGGTAGAGGATCGAACCGGCTGAGCTTGGGATCGGAGCGCAGCAGCGCAAACCGCATGGCTTCGATCATATCGTTCATTGGCACGTTCGACGTCATCCTTGTCTCCATGCTCCGCTATGCGCGAAGCCGCGCGACTGCATCCCAGTCGATCTCGATGCCGAGTCCAGGGCCGGTCGGTACCGGCAGCATGCCGTTCTTCTGCCGGTCGGCACCGGGCGCGGCGCCCGTCAGAGCGGTCTTGAACGGACTGGCATCGGTCTCGCATTCCATGGCGCGAATGTTCGGCATCGCCGCAGCAAGATGCACGCTTGCCGTTTCACAAACGATGCCCGACATGCCGATATGCGGCGCGTATTGAACATCATGCGCTGCAGCGAACTCGGCCATGCGACGTGTCTCACTGATGCCGCCGGAACGGGCAACGTCGGGCTGGAGGTAAGAGAGTGTACGATTGGAGACGAGCCGCATCGCCTGATCGAGCGTATAGTTGCTTTCGCCTGCCGCGAGCGGCGTGGCGCACCGGCGGTGAAGTTCCTCGTAGCCGGCCTCGTCCTCGGGCCGCAATGGCTCTTCGAACCAGAAATAGGCGTTGTCGGTCAAGGCGCGGCCCACTTCGACCGCCTCTTCGAGCGTGTAGGCCCAATTGGCATCGACACAGAGCTCGATGCCATCGCCAGCACGTTTGCGCAGGCGCGCGATGCGCCGGCATGCGTCCTTGACGGGATTGGCGATCTTCACCTTAATCCGCGGGAATCCCTTCTCCAGGTAGTTGTCGAGTTCACGGTCCATGAACTCCTCGCTGCCCCAGTTCACGGAAGCCGCGTAGACGGGCACCTCCGTCCGGCCCATGCCGCCGAGCAGGCGATGAATGGGCAGGCCGGCCACCTTGCCGAGGATGTCCCAGAGAGCGATGTCCACCCCGGCGATCGCCTCGAACAGCATGCCGCCGGCGCGTCCGGAAAGTGCGCGCCGCATCGTGCGCCAATGCGCTTGGATATCCGTGGGATTGCCGCCGACCAAGCGCGGTTTCAGCGAGGTCTCGATCAACTCGGCATAGGCCTTCGGCGAAAAGCGCGCCAGTGCCTCGCCCACGCCGGTGATGCCGGCGTTGGTCCGTACCTCGACCAGAACGATCGAGACTTCGGTGTATGTCCCCCACGAGGTCACGGTTGGCCGCGGCAGGCTCTGCTTCAGCGGATGGGCGATCACGTCGGTGATGCGGATCTCTGCGCTGTTCGTTCCCGTCGGCACCGCTTCCCCCTTATCTCGACAACAGAACCCTAAAGCAGATCACAGTTGCTTGGCAACTAAAAAACATAGTTGCTAGGTTGGCTGCCATTATGTTACTGATAAGGAAAATCGAGAGCCCTATGAGCGCTGGATCGGCCAGAAAGCCACTTTTTTCCTCCAAGCCGGTTGTGCCTGCCCGGCTCGCGGATACCGTTTCTGATGCGATCGCGGCGGCCCTCTTCGATGGTCGCATTGCCCCCGGGGAGGCGCTGCCAGCCGAAGGCGAGATTGCCCGCGAGTTCGGTGTCTCAAAGCCGATCGCCCGCGAGGCGCTGCGCCAACTGGCGGCAGCAGGTTTGATCTTCACCCAGCAGGGCAAGGTCGCGCGCGCCAAGGCGATGAACGGCGAACCGATGGAGCGCATCTACGGCTATGCCGCGCGATCGAGCCTTGAGCGGTTGCGCGAGGCGAATGAGATGCGCCGCGTCATCGAGACGGGGATCGCCCGACTGGCGGCGGAGCGCCGCGATCCGGCGGGGCTGGCCGCCATGAAGCAGGCATTGCATGACATGGTTGGCTCCATAAAGAAGCCGGCTGGCTTCACCGAGGCCGATATCCTTTTTCTACCTCGGCATCGCACTTGCCACGGGCAACACCATGATCCGCGTCCAGATGGAGGGCATGCGCTCCGTCCAGCGCGAGGTCTCGGAACTCTTCTCTCGCCGCGCGAACCGCACCGATGCCGATTGGAACGCGACCGTCGAGCGTCATCGCGCCATCTACGAAGCGATTGCGGCCGGCGAGCCGGATCTCGCCGAGCAGAAGATCATCGCTCACTTTGAGGCGGCGGATATCGCGTCGCTCGAAGTCGCTGAGAAGCTCGGCAAAGGCGGAGATACACCGCGATGACTGGCGCCTTCTCCCTCCTTGGCCGCCGCGCGGTCGTGACCGGCGCTAACTCGGGCATTGGGCGCGCGATCGCGCTAGGCTTGGCGAGGCAGGGCGCGGATGTGGCAGTCCACGGTTACGGCGACCGGACCGGTTTGGCGTCGGTCTGCTCTGAGATCGGCGCCATTGGCCGTGCCGCGATGGATTTCGAAGCGGATTTCCTGGACCCCTCTGCGCCCGAAGCGCTTGCGCGTCAGGTGACGCACGAATTCGGACCTGTCGATATTCTTATCGCCAATGCGGCCATTGAGCACCGCGCGCCCTGGCAGGACGTGACGGATGACCATCTTGCGCGCCATTTCACCGCGAATTTCGCCTCGCTCGTGGCGCTCTGCCGCGCGCTGGTTCCTGCAATGGCGGAGCGTGGATGGGGGCGCGTCGTGGCCACAGGCAGCGTCATGGCGGCCCGGCCACGGGCCGAGACTGTTGCCTATGCAGCGTTCAAATCAGCGCAGCTCACGGCTATTCGCGCCATCGCCCGGGAGGTTGCAACGCACGGTGTCACCATGAACGTGATCTCCCCGGGCGCGATCGCGACGGAACGCATGGCCGATCGCTATGCCGATCCTTCCTTCCGTCGTGCCGTCGCGGCCAAAATTCCCATCGGGCGTCCCGGCCGGCCAGAGGATTGTGTCGGTCCTGCGATCTTCCTCTGTTCGGACGAAGCGGCCTATCTGACCGGCGTGGATATTCCGGTCGATGGCGGTTGGACGATTGGCGATGCGCCGGGCTCGCTCCCGGGCGAGACCCTATACAGATAAATACTGCAGGGAGGAGAACGATGAAAGCCACAATGAAGAGAATGACGATCACGGTGCTGGCGCTCGGAATGATGTCAGGCTCTCTCGGCGCCGCCGAACTCCGTTTCACCATTTGGACGGGCAACGAGGCGCATCTCAAGATGCTCAACGGGTTCGCGGAGAGCTTCAAGACGAAGCATCCGGACGTGACCGTCAGGTACGAGACCATTCCGCCAGGCGACTACACCCAGAAGCTGACCTTCCAGCTCGCCGGCGGCAATCCTCCGGATGCCGGGTGGTTGATGGAGGATGCCGCACCGACCTTCGCCGCGGCGGGCGTGCTGGAAAATCTCACTCCGGCGTTGAGGAAAGCCGAAGGTTACGACTTCGCGGACTTTTCCAAGCCTGCGCTCGGTCTGTGGACGGCAGGCGACAAGGTCTACGGCGTGCCGTTTTCAACCTCGCCCTTCGTGATCTTCTACAACAAGGACCTCTTCGACAAGGCGGGTCTGGAAGATCCGAATGCGCTGGCAGCGAAGGGCCAGTGGAACATGGCGAAGTTCCAGGAAGTTGCCAGAAAGCTCAAAGAGGCCACCGGCAAGTGGGGCTTCGAGTTCAAGGACGGGCAGGGCTACGACACGCGCATCATGCACGCGCTGATGCCGCCGATCCGCGCTGCAGGAGGGGACGTGTGGGCCAACAAGCAGTGCGGCTTCGATAGGCCTGAGGCAGTGGCGGCCGTCAAGCAGCTGCACGACATGGTCTTCAAGGACAAGTCGATCGTGCCGCCCGGCGAGCAGGGTGACTATTTCTCAGGCGGTTCCGCCATGACCATCAACCAGATCTCGCGCGCCTCGCTCATGCCAAAGGCGGGCTTCAAGTGGGGTATCGCTCCACTGCCTACAGGCGCGGGCGGCGAGTCGCCGGTCATCGGCCAGGCTGGCATTGTCGTGTTCTCTGCCGGCAAGCAGAAAGAGCTCGCAGCTGCATTCGTTGCGCACATGACGAACAAGGCAAATGTCGCCATCGCGGCGCAGTTCTTCCCGCCAGCCCGCAAGAGTGTGCTCGAAAGCGACGCCTTCATCAAATCCAACAACCTTATCCCCCCGGAGCAGATGAAAGTCGTCGCCGACGCCATTTCCAAGGGCAAAGTGTTGCCGGCCCATGAGAAAAGCCCGCAGATTCTCGCCGCGATGAAGCCGCGCGTCGATGCCCTGTGGCGCGCCAATGCCGACGTGGAGGCTTCATTGAAGGCCGTTTGCACCGCCATCCAGCCGCTGCTCTGAGGACTGGACAGTGGCGAAGACGCTATCAATGCAGAGCACGGCGCGCCACAAGGATGCGCCGTGGCTCACCTTGAAGATGCGTGAGGCGATGGAGGCATGGCTCTTCATCAGCCCCACGCTGGCCGGCTTCCTCATCTTCTTCGTCGGGCCCCTGATCGCGGTGGTCTGGTATTCGTTGACCGAGTGGAACCTGCTCACCCAGCAGGCCACCTTCGTCGGTCTCGACAACTACAATGATGCGCTGCTTCGCAATCCGGATTTCTGGCACGTTATCCGCAACTCGGTGATCTTCGCGGTCGGGCTGGTGCCCCTCAACATGGCGCTGGCTCTATCGCTGGCGCTTGCCCTGTCCGGTCGCTTCGCGGGCACAGTCATCTTCCGCACCTTGTTCTTCGCGCCAGTGGTCACATCGGCAGTGGCCTGGGCGATCGTCTGGAAGTTCCTGCTTCAGGGGGAGGCAGGATTCATCAACCAGATCCTTGCTCAGATCGGCATCGATGGGCCCAACTGGCTGCGCGAGCCGAATTGGGCAATGGCAGCCGTGATCGTGACCCGTGTCATCAAGATGGTGGGACTCAACATGATCCTCTATATCGCCGCACTGCAGGCGATCCCGCGCGACTACGAGGCGGCCGCCCGGCTGGAGGGTGCTTCGGGCTGGCAGATCTTCCGCTGGATCGTCTGGCCGCTGCTTGGACCCACGACGCTGGTCATCATGGTCATCACCACGATTGGGTCGTTCAAGGTGTTCGACCACATCTATCAAATGACCGGCGGCGGCCCGGAGAACGGCACGCTCGTTCTCGCGTTCTACATCTATCAGCAAGGCTTCCAGTTCTTCGACGTCGGCTACGCGTCGGCACTCGCCATGATCATGTTCGTCGTCGTCATGGTTCTAACGCTCTTCCAGCTCGCGCTGCGCCGGAGGGACACGTGACTGCGTCTCTCACTCGACGTCAAACCCGTATTCTCAATCAGATTTGCTGGACGCTCTCTCTCTGCGTCGTCGCGATTCCCTTCGTCTTCCCCTTCCTCTGGATGGTCTCTTCCGGCTTCAAGAATGCGGCTGAGATCTTCGGATCGCCCAGCCTCGTTCCACGCGAATGGCAATGGCAGAACTTCATTGATGTCTTCAACCATCAGCCCTTCGCGCGGCAGTACTTCAACTCGCTCTACATCGCCGTCACCGTAACGGGATTGACACTGATCGTCTCGTCGCTCGCCGGCTACGCACTGGCGCGCATGCGGTTTGCCGGGACAGCGCTGATTGCGCTCTTCCTGGTGTCCGCGCTGATGGTTCCCGAGGAAGTGACGATCATTCCCAATTTCTTCATGATGCGTTGGGCCGGCCTCGTGGACGCGCATTGGCCGTTGATCCTGCTGCCGACCTTCGGACCGCAGGGCATCATGGCGACCTTCCTCATGCGGCAGTACTTCCTCGCATTGCCAAAAGAACTCGAGGACGCGGGCAAGATGGATGGTCTATCGCGGCTAGGCGTCTGGTGGCGTATCGCGCTGCCCATGTCCCGGCCGGCGCTTGCCGCCGTCGCCATCATCACGTTCCTCAACTCCTGGAACCTCTTTCTGGAGCCGCTGATCTTCGTTTCGTCGCTGGAGAAGTTCACTTTGCCGCTGGCGCTGTCAAACTTCACCGACCCCTATGGCATGCCTCTCTGGCACCTTCAATTGGCCGCCGCCAGCCTTGCGGTCGTCCCGATCCTCGTCGTCTATCTCATCGCCCAGCGCCAGATCATCGAGAGCTTCGCGCTCTCCGGCGTGAAGGGCTAAGCTGCAATCCCAGCGCATATCGGACCTTGCCATGACCAGTCTCTCCCTTAGCAACGTCAAGAAGCATTTCGGCAGGGTCGAGGTCATTCGCGGCGTCGATCTCTCGGTCGACGAGGGTGAGTTCGTCGTCTTCGTCGGACCCTCCGGCTGCGGGAAGTCCACGCTGCTGCGGATGATCTCGGGCTTGGAGGACATCAGCTCCGGCGTGCTCAGGATTGGGGATCGGATCGTCAACGAGATGCCACCAGCCCGCCGCGGGGTTGCGATGGTGTTCCAGTCATATGCGCTTTATCCGCATCTCAACGTGCGCGACAACATGGGATTTGGCCTTAAGGTGCGGAAGGTGCCAGCCGACGAGCGCGCCCGCCGCGTCGCGGAGGCCGCCCGCACTCTCAAGCTGGAATCTCTCCTCGACCGCTATCCGCGCGAGCTCTCCGGCGGGCAACGGCAGCGCGTCGCCATTGGCCGCGCGATTGTCGGCAACCCGGAGGTGTTTCTGTTCGACGAACCCCTGTCGAACCTCGATGCGGAACTGCGCGTCCATATGCGCTCCGAAATCGCCTCGCTGCACAAGCGTCTTGGCAGCACCATGATCTATGTGACGCATGATCAGATCGAGGCTATGACCCTGGCCGATAAGATCGTCGTGCTGCGGGACGGGCTCGTGGAGCAGGTTGGCACGCCGCGTGAACTCTACGAGAGACCTGACAATCTATTCGTGGCGCAGTTCATTGGCAGTCCGAAAATGAACATTCTTCCGATCGGCTCGATTGCCAAAGCTTTGCCCAGCCGCCCCGACCGCACGAGCCACGTCGGCATGCGGCCTGAGGACCTCCAACTGACCGATCCCGGTTCGGGTCTTGTCAGCGGGAGGGTGCTCCTCAGCGAATATACCGGCGCGTCCTCGTTGCTGCACGTGGAACTGCCCGGCGGTGAGATTTTCCTCGTGGCGCACGACGGGCAGGCGATCGGTGCGGATACTATTTTGGGGCTCACCATCGCGCCGGACCGATTGCACTTTTTCGACGGTGCCGGCCGACGGGCCGATTAGTCTTGAAAGACGATCCCATAGGCCCGCACTTGGCATTCGCCGGTTACGGGGTGAGATAACGCTCGACCAAGCGCGCCCATAATGCGGCCCCGGTAGTCAAGCTACCGTCGGCGAAGTCGTACTTTGCGCTATGCAGAATGGCGGAATTCATGCCGTTGCCGAGGCGCAGGAAACTTCCCGGCTTGTGCTCAAGGAAATAGGCGAAATCCTCACTTCCCGGAATCATGTGACAAGTCGAAACTCTCTCCGCTCCGATCAACTCCTCTGCTACGGCACGGGCGAAAGTCGTTTCCGCCTCGGAATTGACGACAACCGGGTAACCCCGTTCATAGTCGATCTCAGCAGTAGCGCCGTAGCCTTCGACGACTGACTGCGTCAGTTTGATGATGCGTTCCTGCAGGAGATCACGAATCTTCGGATCAAAGGAGCGAACGCTGAGTGCGAGTTTCGCATATTCTGGGATGACGTTGACGGCATTGCCGGCATGGATCGTGCCCACAGTGATGACGGCCGTCTGAGTTGGGTCGACATTGCGCGACACGATGGTCTGCAGCGAGACGACAAGATTGCAGGCGGCCACCACCGGGTCGATGGTGAGATGAGGGCATGAGGCATGGCCGCCAACCCCCGTGATGGTGATATTGACGGTATCGGACGAGGCCATCATTGGGCCGGAGCGCAGAAGGATGTTTCCTTCCGGCGCGCCAGGATGATTGTGCAGGCCGAAGATTGCATCGAAAGGAAAGCGCTCGAAAAGACCGTCGGCAATCATCGCTTGAGCGCCGCTGAACTTGCCAGCCTCTTCGGCCGGCTGGAAAATCAGCGTCACAGTGCCGTTGAAGCGGCGGGTTCGAGCAAGATATTCGGCTGCTCCTAGCAGCACGGTCGTATGTCCATCATGGCCGCAGGCATGCATCTTGCCGAGGGATTGGCTTGCATAGGTGAGGCCGGTTTCTTCTGCAATCGGAAGAGCGTCCATATCGGCACGAATGGCAATGCCTTTCTTCCCGTCCCCGGCGCTCAGGCGCGCAACGACGCCGTGGCCGCCGACATTGCGGGTCACCTCATAGCCCCAACCCTCAAGCTTCTCGGCAACGAAGCGCGCCGTTTCGGCCTCCTCAAAGGAGAGTTCCGGATGAGCGTGGAGATGATGGCGGATGCCGATGAGCTCCGCTTCCATGGCTTCGAAATCGGAAACCCTGGCAAAAACATTGTCGTTGAGCATGAAATTCACCGCAGTGGCAGTGGAGGATTGGCTTTGCTGGATGGCAGGTGACTAGGGGCTACAAGAAGCGTGACAGGAAAGCCTTTGTGCGAGGATGTTGCGGGTTGCCGATCACGTCCTCCGGGTTGCCCATCTCAACGATCTTGCCGTCGTCCATGAAAACCACCCGGTCGGCCGCCTCACGGGCGAAGCCGATCTCGTGGGTGACGACGATCATGGTTAGCCCCTGCCTGGCAAGATCGCGCATAGTTGCCAGCACCTCACCGACCAGTTCAGGATCAAGCGCTGATGTCGGCTCGTCGAACAGCATCAGTTTAGGTTTGATTGCCAAAGCGCGGGCGATTGCGACACGTTGCTGCTGGCCGCCGGAAAGCTGGCGGGGGTAGCTGCTCGCCTTTTCTGACAAGCCGACACGCTCCAGGAGCTTCAAAGCGTTTCGGGTCGCTTCCTGACGGCTCTCGCCGTGGATGCCCACAGGCGCCTCAATGATGTTCTGCAGCACCGTCATATGCGGGTAGAGGTTGAACTGCTGGAACACCATGCCGATCTTTCGGCGTTGTCGGGCGATGCCGTTCGCGGAGAGCTTCTCCAGACGATTGTTGCGGAGCCGGTACCCGATCTGCTCGCCATCGACTGCAATGAACCCCTTGTTGATGGCTTCCAGGTGGTTGATGCAGCGCAGGAAAGTCGACTTTCCGGAGCCGGAAGGCCCGAGGATCACGACCACCTCTCCCGGCATGATATCGAGATCAATGCCCTTCAGCACTTCAAGCTGGTCGAAGGACTTGTGAACATCACGGACTTGGACGAGGGGCTTCATGGTCTGGACGGCGCTCAATGGCTTGCCTCCTGAACAGTGGCGCCGGTGAGAACCGGCTTCTCGGCGGCTCCGGTTCTGCGGTCGCTTCGGCCATAATAGGCCTCGATATAGCTCTGCCCGACATTGAGGATCGAAGTGATGAGAAGGTACCAGATCACTGCCACAAGCAGCATCGGGATGATCTCGAAGGTGCGGTTATAGATCGACTGTACGGAGTAAAGCAGATCGGCCATCGCGATTACGCTGACGAGGGAGGTGGCCTTGATCATGCTGATGAGCTGATTGCCGGTCGGCGGCACGATGGAGCGCATGGCTTGCGGGATGATGATGCGCCACAGGGCCCGAGCCCTCGTCATGCCGAAGGCCTCGGCCGTTTCGGTCTGGCCGCGATCGACAGAGAGAAGGCCGCCGCGAATGATTTCCGCCATGTAGGCGGCTTCGTTC
Source organism: Microvirga lupini (assembly GCA_000517005.1). GTDB lineage: Bacteria > Pseudomonadota > Alphaproteobacteria > Rhizobiales > Beijerinckiaceae > Microvirga > Microvirga lupini. The sequence goes on along the minus strand of KI912039.1, from coordinate 201,876 downwards.
AGCGCCAATCCGACGATTGCCGCAGTCATCGGTGTGATCACCGAGTTCGTATCCCAGCTTGCAAGCGTGGGTCCGAAGGGGATCGCGATCGAAAGACGCGGGAACAATGTGGAGAGATTGTACCAGAAGATCAGCTGCACGAGCAGCGGCGTGCCACGGAAGAACCAGATGAAAAGAGACGCAAATGAGGTGGCGAGCCGGTCCTTGGACATACGGGCGATGGCCAGCGCCAATCCGAGGATCGTGCCGAGCGTCATGGCAACGACAGTCAGGCCAAGGCTGACATAAAGACCGCTGATAACTGTCGGGTCGAAGAAATATGCAATGACGACGGGCCAGCCGAAGTTTTCGTTATGGGCGACGATCCAGGCGAAGTTCACGGCTATGAGAAGGACGACGGTCCAGAGGATCAGTCGGCCTGTGCGGAAGGGGGCATGGGCTGTCGCCACATCCCGAAAACGCGCATCGCCGGAGGGCGATGCGCTCGTTACACCAAGCTGAATCATTTCGGGAGCGCTCCACCGAGATTGATGCCGGGCTCCTTGATCATGTTGTTCTCAAGGCCCCACTTCTTCATGATCGCAGCATAGGTTCCGTTGCTCATCAGGAGCTTGATCGCATCGAGAAGCAGCGGTCCGAGCGGCGAACCCTTGGGCACGACAGCACCCTGATAGAGATCTTCGAAGCCATTCTTCTGGCCGACGCCGGTCAGCTCAAGCTGACCATTGGCTTGAGCAACGAAGTAGGTAAGGGGGGCCTGGGAGGAGAAGAAGGCGTCTGCGCGCTTGGAGCGAACGGCGAGGATCGAACTTGGCTGATCCGTATAGGACTGAACCGTGAGGGGCTCCTTACCATCGGCTTTGCACTTCTCGGCCTGGACCTGGATCACACGTTCGGCAGAGCCGCCTGCCATGACGGCGATGCGATTCCCGCAGGCCGTATCGAGCGAGGTGATACCTTTGGGATTGCCCTTCTGAACTGCGAAGACAACGAATTCCTGAACCCAATCAACGAAGTCATTGGCTTCTTCGCGGCTCTTGAAGTCCCCGACTGGACCGAAGGCGAACTGGTAACGTCCTGAATTGACGCCAGCGAGCAGGGCCGGCAGACCGCCAACCGTTACATGCTCGATTTTGACGCCTAGAACTTGACCGATCGCTTCTGTCAGGTCGTCGCTGGCGCCGGTCATCTCGGTGCCGGTGACGATTTCATAGGGAGGGAACGAGCCATTGTTGACAGAGATCATCTTGCCTTCAGCGCGGATGTTCTCCGGGAGGCGCGCCCGCAACTGCTCATTCACGTTCTGCTTCGGGATAGCGACTTCCTGGGCAAGAACAGGGCTTGCAAGCATCAGGACAGCGACGGTGACGGAAGCGATCAATTTCGAATGCATGCGATGGACCCTTTCGGTTTGATGAAGTTGCTTCAGTTCATGGGTAACGCTGACAAAAATTTTCATTTGGCATTTGCATGCCAGGGGAAGAGCTCAGCGGGCGTAAGCACTCGCGACAGAATCTTTTGCTCGTAAAGCTCAGTGGCGAAGTCGCTGATCATTTTCTCATTTGCCTCAAGTCCACTGATATTCCAGGAGGGAGGCAAATCGCTGGCGCAACGGCGTAGCTCGTCGATCATCCATGGCGTCGTGTCCGCGTATTTCTCGCGCTTCTGCAGCCACATGCGCTGAGATGCGTCGATCAGTTCGCTGAGTTCGTCCATGACCCATGGATGCTCCTGCACAAACTCCGCCTTGAAGCCGATCAGATGCATGCCCGGCACGTAGCCAACCTCATGAAAGTAAGCGACCTCTGCCGCCCGGAAATCGTCAAGCACCTGGCGGAAAGGCGAGTCTTGGTCGAAGAACCCTTGCGGCATGAAGGGGGTGAAAACAGCGTCCAGACCACCGTCCTTCAGAAGATCGACCATGGGTCGCTCGCCGGGCGCCGCTTCGATGCGACCTGGGCGGCCGAAACCGTCCAGCCGATCCGTGATCGGATGGGCCTCTGTCAATCGGCCTGCATACCACATGGCATCTTCAATCCCGACGCCTTCGCGACGGACGGCCGCGCGGGTCCAGGTATTGCCGGAATCGCGCCAGCCCGTCACGCCGATCTTCTTGCCGGCGAGATCCGACAGCTTGCGGATCGGGCTTTCCTTCGTCGTGATGATACACCGATGGCGGAACCCGCGCATGATGAAGTTCGGCATGCCAACCACACTGTCATCGCCGTCATGTCGCAGTTGCGAATAGCGGCTGAACGACATCTCCGCCGCTTCATACGATGGGTCGTGGGCGACGTTGGAGATGAGGGTGCCGACACGGTCGACCCTGATATCGAGGCGAGGGGATTGAACGTCGCCCAGAACTAGCGGCGTCATGTAGTCCCAATCGCGCAGGGCAAGTCGGAGGGTCAGTGGCATCAGCATTCACTCGCAACAAACTTGTCTTCCCTCCTAGTTAAAATGTTCATATCGTTCTGATCAAACCCTATTATGTTATTGAACATTAAAATTGGGGCGGTATGGCTGAGAACAGAGATGCTCATTGGTTCGCGGAGAAGCTCACCGACAGAACAATCCGCGGAATTGCCTTGGAAACCAGAGCCCTGATCCGCGCCGGCGTACTTCCGGTCGGTACAAAGCTGCCTCCAATCCGTGATCTCGCCTTCGCGCTCGGAGTGAGCCCCGCGACCATTTCCGAGGCCTGGAGCGAGCTGCGCCGTCAGAAGATCATCAGCGGGCGAGGGCGAAACGGCACGTGGGTGAGCGGTGACCGTTTCGTCGCTAAGCCTCACCGCCTCGGAAGCTCCGGCAATTACGGCGAGGGCATCCTGAACTTGACTGCAGCCGTTCCCGACATTCGTTTATTGCCGCCGCTGGCCGAAGCCATGGCCTATGGCGCCTCGGCAGAGAACCTCAACAGTTACGAGCGCAACCGCATCCTGCCGGAACTGGAGGGGGAGGTCAGGAAAACATGGCCTTACGAGCCGGAAGCGTTCTTGGCGACAAACGGCGGCTATAACGCGGTCTATACGTTGGTCCACGCCCTGTTGCCGCCGGGTGCATCCGTCGCAATCGAAGATCCGACCGGCATGCGTCTCCTCGATATCCTGGAAGACCGAGGTGTGCGGATCGTCCCGGTGCAGTGCGACAGCGAAGGACCTCTGCCGGCTGCGCTTGAGACAGCGATGAAGTCCAAGCCTGCTGCCTTCATCTTCCAACCGCGGCTGCATTCTGTCACCGGCCAGAGTGTCAGCCGAAATCGCTTAGAAGCTCTCGCCGCGGTGCTGCGGGACAGCGACATGCTGATCGTCGAGGACGATGGCATCGGAGACATCTTGGCAGCTCCACGTCATTCTCTAGGAGGATACTTTCCCAACCGAGTCATTCACATTCTATCGTTCTCGAAGACACATGGACCTGACTTGCGTCTTGCTGTCCTCTCAAGTTCTCGCACGATCATTGATCAGATCCAGTCCTACCGAAGCTTCAGCTCTGGCTGGACAAGCCGCATCCTTCAGGCTGCCACGGCTTGGTTGTTACGCGATCCAGCGACGCAGGAATTGGTCGATCGCGCCCGAACAGTTTATCAAAATCGGCGCGACAACCTGATCATCGCTCTGCAGCTGAGAGGGATCCATGCCATGCATGGGGCGGGTCTGTGCGCCTGGGTCCCGGTGGCCTCGGAGCCATTCGCCATGGTGACGCTTGCCGCCCATGGAATTGCGGTCCATCCGGGTGCCAAGTTCTCCATTCTGCCAACATATTATCTGCGGGTCGCAACGGCTACTTTGTCGGATCGCTACGAGGAAGTTGCAGATTCAATCGCGTTAGCAGCCGGCCCGTGAGTAACCTCTTGGGAATATGGCTGTTTTAGATTGGATAAATCCTGTCGGAGGATCAGAATTACCCAGTTTTATACTATCTACCGCCTCCATAGAGATATAATGCAGCCGACAAACGCAGGGTTTTCCAGAATGGCCGAGCCGAGCCACGATGAAGATCTCTTCTCCCATCCATATGAATGCTCGTGATCGAACGTGTGGGACGAGCGGCATTTTTCTTGCGCCCGTCCCACGAAACCTCCTCAGAGCGTATCGGTCACCGATAGAATCGCAGCCTTCGTGGCGGTCACGATGATATCGGCCTCGTCCCTCGTTAGGCAGAGCGGCGGGGCAAAGCCCAGGATGTCGCCCTGCGGCATGGCTCGGCCGATGACACCTCGCTCCAGCAGGGCTGCCGTGATGCGCGGGCCCACCTTCTCGGACGGATCGAAGAACACGCGGTCATCACGGTCGCGCACGAACTCAATGGCTGCCATCAGGCCTTCGCCGCGCACCTCGCCGACGAAGCGATTTGAGCCCACGGCCTCCCGGAGCGTATTGTTGAAGTAGGCTCCAACGTCGCCTGCGTTGTTTACGATGTCGAGCTCATCGACGACTTCGAGATTTGCGACACCGGCGGCGGCGCAAAGCGGATGGGACGAATAGGTCCAACCATGGCCGATGGGACCGTAAGCGTCAGAGCCCTGTTCCAGGATGCGCCAGACCTTCTCGGACACGATGACGCCGGAAAGCGGCGCATAGGCCGAGGTCAGACCCTTGGCGATGGTGATGAGGTCCGGCTTGATGCCATAGTGATCGGAGCCAAACATGCTGCCGAGACGACCGAAGCCGGTGATGACCTCATCGGCAATGAGGAGAATATCGTATTTCGCCAAAACCGCCTGGATCTTCTCCCAATATCCCCTCGGCGGGGGCACGATGCCGCCGGTGCCGAGCACCGGCTCACCGATAAAGGCCGCGATGGTCTCCGGGCCTTCGGCCTGGATCATCTCCTCCAGCTTGTCGGCGCAGTATTGGGAGAACTGCTCCTCGCTCATGCTGCGATCGGGGCGGCGGAAGTAGTAGGGTGCTTCCGTGTGCAGGATCGGCGGGCGGGGCAGGTCGAACAGGTTATGGAAGGCCGCAAGCCCGGTAAGGCTGCCGCTCATCAGGCCGGAGCCGTGATATCCGCGCCAACGGGAGATGATCTTCTTCTTCTCGGGCCGCCCGAGCACATTGTTCATGTACCAGACGAGCTTGATATTGGTTTCATTGGCATCCGAGCCCGACAGGCCGAAGAACACACGGCTCATGCCTTTTGGAGCACGGTCGATGATCATCTTCGCGAGACGGATCGAAGGTTCGGAGCCGTGACCGACATAGGCATGATAATAGGGCAGGGCAGCCGCCTGAGCGGCAATGGCATCGGTGATCTTGGTGCGGCCATAGCCGACATTCACGCAATAGAGGCCAGCGAAGGCATCGAGGCTGCGCTTGCCATTCCGGTCGACGATGTAGACGCCCTCGGCTCCGGCGATGATGCGGTTGGGCGTTTCCCCGCGTGCATGCTGGGCCATGTGGGTGGAGGGATGGAAGAAATGATCCCGGTCCCAGGCGTCGAGTTCGTTGTCGATGATCTTCGTCTGATTCAGCATGGCTGGCTCCGAATTAATGAATGTCGAGGCAAAGGTATTTCAGGTCGGTGAAGGCTTCGAGGCCGTGGCGTGAGCCTTCGCGGCCGAGACCCGATTGCTTCATGCCGCCGAATGGAATGGGGGCACCGGTGATCTTCACGCGATTGATCGCCACCATTCCGTAGTCGAGGGATCGGCCGAGCCGCAGGGCTCGCGCCCCGTTTTCGGTCACCACGTAGGCGACGAGGCCATATTCGGTCGCGTTGGCCCGTGCCACAACTTCGTCTTCCGTGTCGAACGGCGTCACGGCGGCAATCGGCGCGAAGGTCTCTTCACGCATGATCAGCGCGCTGTCCGGCACATCGGCGAGCAGGGTCGGCGTGACATAAAGCGGGCCTGGAGCGACGTTATCCGGTGTGACGCGCCGGGCTCCGTGCGCAAGCGCATCGGCGATCTGCGCCTTCGCCTTGGATACGGCGTTGGCGTGCATAAGCGGGCCGATCTCCGTATCAGGGTCGAGACCAGGACCCACTTTCAGTTCTGCGATGCGCTTGCCGAAGGCCCCGCAGAATGCCGGGTAGATCGAGCGCTGGACATAGATGCGGTTTGCCGCAAGACAATCCTGGCCCGAGGTCGCGAACTTCGCCGCCATGGCGATCTCGACCGCTCTGCCCAAATCGGCATCGTCAAACACGATGAGCGGTGCGTGGCCGCCCAGCTCCATCACGAGCCGCTTCATCGTGGGAGTGCAGCGCGCCGCGATCTTGCGTCCGATCTCCGTCGAGCCGGTGAAGCTGACGATGCGGACGCGCTCATCATCGCAGAAGCGGCTGGCGATAGGTTCGGCATCACCCGTCACGATGTTGAGGACGCCAGGCGGCAGGCCGGCACGTTCTGCGAGTTCCGCCAGCGCGAGCGCGGAAAGCGGAGTGTAGGAGGACGGGTGAGCTACCACCGTGCAGCCTGCTGCAAACGCCGCCGCCGCCTTGCGCGTCAGCATGGCCGACGGGAAGTTCCACGGCGTCAGCAGAGCCGCCACTCCGAGGGCCTCGCGTCGCACCAGCATCTCCGCGCCGGCAAGGTGGCTCGTCACACTCTCGACGTTCAGGCGCTTGGCCTCTTCCGCATACCATTCGACGAACGAGGCCGCATAGAGGATCTCGCCCTGCGACTCGGACAGGGGCTTTCCTTGCTCGAGCGTCATGATGAGGGCGAGGTCGTCGCGTGCTTCCAGAATGAGCGCATGCCAGGCGCGAAGGCGCGCGGACCGTTCCTGCGGCAGCAGAGCCTTCCAGGCGGGCAGGGCACGGGCGGCCGCATCGACCGCTTGGCTCGCAGCATCTGCGCCGAGGCGCGATACGCGGGCGACGTTTAGGCCCGTGGCCGGATCATTGACCGCGAAGCGCGCATCGCCACCGGCCGCAGTCCAGCGCCCGGCGATATAGGCCATCTCGCGCAGCAGGCGGGGATCGCGCAGGCGGCTCAGCGCCGGGTGGGTGTCCCCTTTGACGGGTACGGGAGCGGTGGTCTGCGTCATCGCGTTCATGTGTCGCCCTCCTCGGAACGGGATGGAGAGAGACTATCGTCTCAGGCGGCGAGAAGATTTCGGTTCTTCGGCATCAGGGCAGAGAAAATCTCGGTTTTTACAGAGCGTTCCTGAGACTTTCTCGCGGAGGCTCCTGTTCGCCCAGGATGGAGCTCAGGAACTCCCGGGTTCGCGGCTGCTGCGGGTTGCTGAACAGGCGATCCGGCTCGCCCTGCTCCACGATGCGCCCCTTGTCGAAGAAGCAGACCCGGTCCGACACCTCGCGGGCGAAACGCATCTCGTGCGTGACGAGGAGCATGGTCAGGTCGTGCTCCTGCGCGAGATCGCGGATAACGCCGAGAACTTCGCCGACCAGCTGCGGGTCAAGCGCGGAAGTCGGCTCGTCGAACAGAAGGACGCGCGGACGCATGGCGAGTGCGCGCGCAATGGCGACGCGCTGCTGCTGGCCGCCGGAGAGCTGGCTCGGGAAGTGATCCTTCTTGTCGGAGAGACCGACCATGCGCAGCAATTCGGTGGCGCGGCTCTCCGCCTCCTCCCGCTTCAGCTTCAGAACCGCGACCGGGGCCTCGACGACATTGCGCAGCACGGTCATGTGCGGGAACAGGTTGAAGCTCTGAAACACCATGCCCACATTGCTGCGGATTTTGTGAAGATGCTTCTCGCTGGCCTTGAACGCGCCGCGGCCATTGGGCTCGTGGTAGCTGATGCCGTTGATTTCCAGCTGGCCTTCCTGAAATGGCTCCAGCGTCATCAGAATGCGCAGAACGGTGGACTTGCCGGAGCCTGATGGCCCAATGAGCGTCACCTTCTCGCCGCGCTGAACTTCGAAATTGAAGTTGTCGAGCACGGTCAGCGCCCCAAAGCGCTTGGTGACATTCTGAAAGCGAATAATCGGGTTCATCGCAGGGGGATCCCACTTTTGGGCAGGGCTCTTTCGACCGCATAGATCAGAGCCGAGCAGATGAGAGTCATGGGAAGGAAGATCAGGCCGACCAGGGAGAGCGGCACGAGATACTCGAAGGTCCGCTCGCCGATCATGTTGGCGAGGCCGAGCATGTCGAGCACGGTCACGACCGAGAGGACCGGCGTTTCCTTGAGCATCGAGACGAGATAGTTGCCAAGAGCGGGCACGATCCGCGGGATCATTTGCGGGACCACGATGTCACGGTAGGTCTGCAGCCGGCTCAGGTTGAGAGCGGTCGCCGCCTCCCATTGGCCGCGCTGCACCGCGTCGATGCCGCCGCGATAGACTTCGGACGTATAGGCCGAGTATTGCAGCCCGAGCGCGAGGGCTCCTGTCATAAAGGCAGGAAGGACGATTCCGAAGTCGGGCAAGACATAATAGAGGAAGAAAAGTTGCACCAGCAGCGGCGTATCGCGGACGAACTCGGTGAAGCCGGCCACCGTCCAAGAGATGATCTTGATCTTGCTGCGGCGCAGTAGCGCCAGCACGAGACCGAGAACGAGCGCAATGGCATAGCCCACAGCCGCAGCCTGAAGGGTGACCAGCAATCCGATGCCGAGAATTGGCAGAATGGACAGCGCGAAGGTCAGCGGCGTCGATGTATCCCAGGCATAACCGTACATCATGAGTGGGCGCTCCTCGGAAAGGCCGGCCCGCGCCTCAGCTTCATCTCGATGAATCGCACGATCAACATCAGGCAGAGAGCGATGATGAAATAGCCGAGCAGAGTCAGGGTATAGACCGTGGCGCTGTCCAGGGTGATGTTGCGCATGGACTGCGCCTGAAACGTCAGGTCCGCAATCGAGATCAGCGAGACCAGGGCCGTGTCCTTGAGGTTCTGGATGGCGAGATTGCCGAAGGGCGGCATCATCTCGATGATGGCCTGGGGCATCGAGATATGCCAAAGGGTGTAGCTCTTGCTGAAATTCAGTGCCCGTGCGGCCTCAAGCTGCGTAGGAGGCACGGCGAGCAGGGCTCCGCGCACGACCTCGGCTCCGAACGCCCCGGTGAGCAGCGACAATGTCATGATGCCGGTCGTGATCGGGTCGAACGAGATGCCGATCAGCGGCAGGGCATAGTAGAACCAGAACAGCTGCACGAGCAGCGGCGTGCCGCGAAACAGCACGATGTAAACGAAGGCGAGGCCCGACAGAAACCGGTTGCTCGACGTGCGGGCGATGCCGGCCGCGAAAGCCAGGATCACACCGAAGAAGATCGATGCGAGCGAGATCATCACCGTCACCTGCGCCCCCTTCAGCAGGGGAGCCAGATATTGCGTCCATGTCATCGTCGACCCCTCCTTACGGACGTTCCGCCCGACCGGAGCGCCTCGCTCCGGCCGGGTGGTTCAAACGATGCAACGGATTACTTTCCGGCGCAGAGATCGGCGACGTTCTTGGCGGCAGCCGCCTTGATGCTCTCTTCGCTCAGACCGTAGGACGTGAGGATCTTCTTATAGTCCTCCGTCTTGCGGAACTCGACCAGCTCCTTGTTGAAGGCGTCGCGAAGCTCCTTGTCCTCGGGGCGGAACGCGAACCCGCCGTAATTGCGCACCGGCTTGCCCTCGACGATGGGATCCGTGAAGGGCTTTACCTGCTCCACGCCCTGGCTGCCTTCCGCGAGCTTGGACACGGTGAGCTCGGTCGCCGCATAGGCGTCGACGCGGGACTGCACGGTCGAAGGCGCATCGGCATTAGCCTGGATGATGACGATCTGGCTGTCCTTCACGCCGACGGCGCGCAGGAAGTCGATGTTGTTGGCACCCGATACGACGGCGACCTTCAGGGAAGGATCCTTGGCGATATCCGCGTAGGTGGTCAGCTTCTTCGGATTGCCTTTCTTCACCAGCAGACCTTCGCCGTAGCTGGAATTCGGCTCCGTGAACGACACCTGCTTGCAGCGTTCGGGCGAGATGTTCTGCTCGGCTGCCGCGAAGGCGAAGCGACGGGCCTTCAGGCCGGGAATGAGCGTTCCGAACGGCGTCACCGTCCAATTCACCTCGTTGATGCCCATGCGCTTCAGCACGGCAATCGCGACGTCGGGTCCGATGCCGGCGGCCGAGCCGTCTTCCTTCATATAGCCGTAGGGCACTTCGTTGGCGGTAGCGCCCTGAATGTAACCGGCGCTCTTCACCTCATCGAGCGTCAGAGCCTGTGCGCCCCCGATGCTGGCGGCAAGAGCGAGAGCGGCAATGCCGTAACGGATCATTATTTTCATGTGGTCTTCTCCTCTGGTGTTTACGAACCGCGTGCCGGTTGATCCGGCTTGCAGCGTTTTCCGCTGGCGGCATTTTGTGTCAGATCTTATCCTCCACGGTTGCGACCACCGCGAGGCAGTCGCCCGTCTTGACGAGCCCGGGGAAATGCCGGGCGGCGAGAACGCCGTCGAGGGCGCTCCGGTATTCGGCTGGGACCTGGCCCGTGCGTCCGACAGGATGAATGCGTGCAATCACGTCTCCCGCACGCACCGGATCGCCAAGATCGACGCAAGGCTCGACGAGGCCATCATCCTCTGCGAAGCGGAAGCAATCACTTGAGGGCATGTCGAGCCAGCGGGTCGGTCCCGTCTCCGGCGCGTCGGAGACGATGCCTGCGTGCTTGAGAACGTTCATCACGCCGCGCTTGGCGATCCCCACGGTCTTGGCCGAGGACGTGCCGCCGCCTGACAGTTCCGTGGTCACGAACACCTTGCCCATCTCTTCGGCGGCGGTGTCGTACATGCCGACCGCGTCGATTTCGATCATCCGCATCGAGTACGGTGCTGCGAAAGCCGCAACCGCCTCGAAGCAACGCTTTTCCTGTTCCTTGTCCCGCAGCTCATGGGCCGCCGCATAGGGCAGGAAGTCGAGGGTGCGTCCGCCCGAATGGAAGTCGAGGACGATGTCGGCGAGGGGCAGCAGCATGCGCTGAAAATAATCGGCGATCTTCTCCGTCACCGTGCCGTCGGGACGCCCGGGAAAGCTGCGGTTGAGGTTCCCCCGATCGATCGGCGAGGTGCGGGTGCCCGCACGAAAGGCCGGATAGTTCATGGCGGGCACGATGATGACGCGGCCTTGAACGGTCTCGGCATGAAGCGTGCGGGCGAGGTCGAAGAGAGCCACCGGACCTTCGTACTCGTCGCCATGGTTGCCGCCGGTGAGAAGCGCCGTCGGCCCGTCGCCCCGCTTGACGACCGTGATTGGGATCATCACCGAACCCCAAGCCGAGTCGTCCCGACTGTAGGGCAGACGAAGGAAACCGTGCTGCACCCCGTCCACATCGAAGTCGACGCTGGAGACGATGGGAGAGGGGCGCTGGATGGGCGTCATGATGTTCATGGCTTCACGAAGAGCTGTCGTGGCACGTTGGAGAGGCATTCGACCCCGGTGTCGGTGATCACGATGCTCTCGGTGATCTCCAGGCCCATGTTTTCGAGCCAGAGACCCGTCATGAAATGGAACGTCATGCCGGGCTGCAATTCCGTCCTGTCGCCCGGGCGCAGGCTCATGGTGCGCTCGCCCCAATCCGGCGGATAGCTCAGGCCGATCGGATAGCCGGTGCGGTTGTCCTTGACGATGCCGTAGCGCTTGAGCACGGCAAAGAATGCATTGGCGATGTCCTCACAGGCATTGCCGGGCTTGGCCGCCACGAGACCTTCCTCCATGCCTTCCAGAACGGCTTTCTCCGCATCGAGGAATGCCTGCGTGGGCTTTCCGAGGAAGACAGTGCGAGAGAGCGGGCAGTGATAGCGCTTATAGCAGCCCGCGATTTCGAAGAACGTGCCTTCGCCGCTGCGCATCGGCTTGTCGTCCCAGGTCAGATGTGGAGCGGAGGCCTCCTCGCCTGAGGGAAGAAGCGGGACGATGGCGGCGTAGTCGCCGCCGAATTCATCGACACCGCGAAGGCCTGCATCATAAATCTCGGCCACGAGATCGTTCTTGCGAATGCCAGGCTCGACCTTGTCCAGAATGCGCCGGTGCATCGCCTCGACGATGCGGCCCGCCACTTTCATGTATTCGATTTCCGTTGGACTTTTGACCGCACGCTGCCAGTTCACGAGCGACAGGGCATCCTGGAACTTGGCATTCGGCATGTGCTTGACCAGCGACAGATAGGCTGCTGCAGAGAAGTAGTAGTTGTCCATCTCGACCGCGATGGTGCCCTTGTGCCAGCCCCTCTCGGCAATGATGCCAGACAGGAAATCCATGGGGTGACGCTCGGTCGACTGAACGTAGTGGTCGGGATAGCCGATGATGTTGTCGTGAGCGAGATAGGCGGTGCGCTTGGCGCCATTGGCATCCTGGCCGCGGCCGAACCAGATCGGCTCGCCCTCCGGCGGCACGAGCACGCATTGGTGCACGTAGAACGACCAGCCGTCATAGCCGGTCAGCCAATGCATGTTGGAAGGATCAGTGACGATCAGGAGATCGATCCCGGCCTTTTCCATCGCCCTGCGGGTCTTCGCGAGACGCTCGGCATATTCCGCTCTGCTGAAATTGAGATTGGGCGCGCTCACGAAAGACCTCCAGTTGCTTCTTTTGTGTTGATGGATCTGCCCGCTCCGGCGTCACGCGCGCGTGCATGGGCGAGGGTGGCGATGGCGGTATCCTGCACACCGGTTCCGGTAAGGTCGCACAGGGTGATGGCGTCCGGACTTGCGCGGCCGGGAGCCTGTCCGGCAATGACCTGCCCCAGCTCCGGGAACGACCTTTCCGGTTCGATCAATCCGGCCTGGATCGCATGGTGCAGCTCACCGAGGCGGCGCGTCTGCGTCAGGCTGTCGGCGATGTAGGAGGCCCGGGTCAGGATCGCAGGGTCGATCTCGTTCTTATGTTCGGAATCGGAGCCCATGGCGGTGATGTGCTGACCGGACTGCAGCCATTCAGCCTTCACGATGGGCTGTTCGGCCGGAGTCGTCGTCACGATGATGTCGGCGCCGTCGCAGGCTGCTTCCGGATTCCGCACCGCCTCGACCGTGATCCCGAGCGCTGCCGTGAGGTCCTGCGCCGCCGCTTGAGCCTTGGCGAAATCCCGCGCCCAGATGCGGGCGCGCTTGATCGGCCGTACGAGCGTGAGGGCCTCGAGCTGAAGGCGGGCCTGGATGCCGGCACCGAAGATGGCGGCGCTTTGCGCATCGGGACGCGACAGGTGCTTCGCGGCAACCGCGCCGGCGGCGGCGGTGCGTACATCGGTGAGATAGCCGTTGTCCAGCAGCAGAGCCTCGACGAGGCCGGTCTTCGTGCTGAACAGGATCATGAGACCGTTGAGGCTCGGCAGGCCGAGCTTCGGATTGTCGAAGAAACCCGGGCTCACCTTGATGGCGAAACCGTCGAGACCGGGCACATAGGCGGTCTTCACGTCCACCTCGCCGCGATTCTCGACGATATCGAGCCGAAGGATCGGCGGCATCACGACGGGCTTGGTGGCCAATGCCGCGAACGCATCCTCCACGCATTCTACAGCGATGGCGTCGAGCCGCACGATAGAGCGAAGATCGGGTTCCGTGAGAACGAGCATATGAGTCATCGCGCTCCTCCTCCTGCGGACAGGGCCGCATGGCCGGCGGCGTTCACGATTTTCTGGTGGAGGGCCTCATCGATGTTGCGGCCCGAGACCAGGACGACCGTTGGGCCTCTCACTTCGATCTTCTTCGCCAGGAGGGCTGCGATGCCGACCGCCCCTGCTCCTTCCACCGTTTCGCCTTCCGCCACGAAGGCATGGCGAATGCCCTCGGCAATTTCCTCTTCCGACAGCAGCACGACGGCGTCGAGGAGGTCACGGCACATGGCGAAAGTGTAGCGGTTCTCCAGGCCGATGCCGCCGCCGAGGGAATCGGCCAGGGTTTCCAGTTCCTCGACCAGGACGGGCTTCCCGGCGCGGAGGCTCTCATGCATGGCCGCTCCGCGCTCCATCGAGATGCCGATCACGCGCGCCTGCGGAAGCCTTCCCTTGATCGCCGCGGCAACGCCTGCCGCCAGCCCGCCGCCGGAGAGGGGCACGAGAACGAGTTCGGTATCGGGGCAAGCCTCGGCGATCTCGAGGCCGATCGTTCCCTGGCCCGCAATGACGTCGGCGTGATCGAAGGGCGGAATGGCTGTAAGACCTTCCTCGCGCACCAAGCGATCGACCTCTTCCTGCGCGTCGTCCTGGGAGCGGCCGACGATGCGCACCTCCGCTCCGATCGCCCGTACGGCGTCAACCTTGTTGGCCGGGACGAGGGCGGACATGCAAACGACAGCCCGCACGCCCTCGGCTTTCGCCGCATGAGCGAGTGCACGGCCGTGATTGCCTGTCGAGGCGGTGACAAGGCCGCGTTTGCGCGCCTCGTCGCTTAAGGACAGGACGGCATTCGTGGCGCCGCGCAGCTTGAAGCTGCCGGTCGGCTGATGGCTTTCGAGCTTGAGGTGGCCGGGAGCGCCGCAATGGGTGGAAAGGCTGGCGGAGAAGGCAAGGGGCGTATGCCGAACGCGATCGGAGATGCGCTCCTGCGCCTGCACGATCCTGCCGAGCCCAACTGCGCTCATGGGCGGGAGCCTGCCAGGGTACGGACGGTCGGGGCTCGATGGGCGCTGCCCGCGGGACCCCGCCGGTTGTCAAATTGCACTGATACAATGCCAAGTCCTCGTGCGGGCACCGAGTGCATCCATCACCTCCTGCCAGAGCAAAGCGATGGTGTGATGCACAAAATTTCATGTCAATGTTTATATTGTCATGAAACAATCATTGGAAGATCCTACCTGGTAGATCTTCCATCCCGAATGGAAGCTCCTTCCAGTCAACTTCCTGTCTACGCAATGGAACTGGTATCGAAGACGGGCGGCAATTGCTCAAAGGTTTCAGCAATCATCCGCAGGGATCGGCTCAGGGTCGCGTGGGACAGGCGGCCGCCGATGCAGATGCGGATGCCACCCTCGCTGTCAGTTCCTGCCATGAAGGGATCGGATGGGGTCACGGCGATGTTCTTCTGGGCCAGCACCCGCACGAGGCCCTCTTCCGTCCACCGAGGCGGCACTTTCAGCCAGGCGCAGAGAGATAAGGGATGGGCCTGGGCGATGTGCGCTCCGAGGATCTCCGACACCAGGGCCTGGCGCGCCCGCACCTCCCGGCGTTGCAGGTCGATCAGGTTCAGGGCCGTGCCGTCTTCGATCCACAGGGTCGCGATTTCGGCAGGAAGATTCGTGGCGCTCCAGCTCGTCACGCGCATGATGCTGGCGACGCGGATTGAGTATTGCGGCGGAACCACGAGATATCCGACCCGTAGGCCCGTCAGGACCGTTTTGGTGAAGCTGGTGACGAAGAAGCCGAGGTCGGGCAGCTGTTCGGTGAAGGAGGGAAGCGGGGTCTCCAGCAGCGGCTTATAGACTTCGTCCTCCACCACATAGACGCCGTAGCGGCGCGCAACCTCCGCGATGGCCTGCCGCCGCTCGGCTCCCATCACGTGACTGGTCGGATTCCCCAGCGACGGGATGAGCACCAGGGCGGTCACGCCGCCGGCGGCACAGGCCTCCTCGAAAGCCTCCACCAAGATGCCCTCCTGATCGGTCGGCAGGCCGCGCAGGGTGAAGCCCAGGACATTGGCGAGGCCGATGATGCCATGATCCGTCAGGTTCTCGGTGAGCACGATCTCGCCCGGACGGACGATGGCCGCGACCGCCAGAAACAGGCCGTGGGCTGCACCGTTTGTGATCAGGATGCGGTCCATCGCCGCCTCGACACCAAGGCCTTTCAGCCAGGCCCGCGCCGCCGCCCGATGGCGCTCCAGCCCCGCAATGGGGCGGCACGGGCGCATGAAGGCGCTGTTGTCGCTCTGGGCGAGGCGCCTCATGACCGCGCGTGATGCGTCCTCGTGCGCCTCGGTGTAGATCGCCCGGATGATGGAGAGGTCCACGGTCTCGCCGGGATCGCGGTCGAGCATGAAGCGGTCGGCCTTCTCCGTGACACGGCTGCGGACGAAAGTCCCCCGGCCGACCTCGCCCCGCAGATAGCCGCGCCGCTCGGCTTCCTTGTAACTGAGGCTCACCGTCTGAACGGACACCCCGAGCTGCCGTGCCAGATCGCGGTGGGTGGGCATGCGCGCATGCGCCGGCAGAATGTCCGCATCAATGTCCGCAATGATCCGCTCAGTCAGGAGCTTATGCTTCGTAACACCCTTCCGCTTGGTTAGCGTGGGCCGCCAGTCCGCAACAGGCACTTCGATGGATTGGACAAAGCCGTTCTGGTCAGGAAGAGGGCGAGAGAGCTCGCGCATAGGATTGTCTCAAGCGATTGTAATGGACTAAGCATTATATTGTGCTGAACATCCGGGATAGCCATGAAGCTCGATAAAATTGACCTGAAAATTCTCGCGGCTCTCCAGAGTGACGGCCGGATGACCAAGCTACGGCTCGCCGAAGCGGTCAATCTGTCCCCGACCGCATGCTGGGAGCGCCTCAGCCGCCTTGAGAAGAGCGGGGTGATTACCGGCTATACGGTCCGTATCAACACGGACAAGTTCATGCGCCGGACCACGGTCCTTGTAGAGATCATGCTCAAGAGTCATCAGCAGGCCGATTTCCAGCGATTCGAGGCGGCAATTCTCAAGGAGCCTGGAATCATCTCCTGCGATGCGACCGGTGGTGGGGTGGATTATATTCTTAAAATTGTCTCTGAAGATATAGATGCCTACCAGAGATTGATTGATAGGCTGCTGAAGCTCGACTTGGGAATCGAGCGCTATTTTACGTATGTGGTAACGAAGAATGTGAAGGCCACAGATCCACTTCAGAGCCTTGTAATCGATTGAAGCGGTCGCTGCTTGTTATTTAGGAAGACAGTCTCGACAAGTTCATTCGAGTTATTCGGTGAACCCTCGATTGTAGCGAGCGCGAGGCGGCCAAATCCAATGCGCTTACATCGGAAAATCCAACATAGTAATCTTAAAGATCTTAATTCTCGTTCGCGACTTTAATGGCAACGGTTGCTCGACATAGGTCCACTAATGGGATGGTCCAGGCTGAGAAGCTAGTGCCGACATAAGCGGTGGGCGACGTAATGCTAGCGCTCACTTTATTGGCGGCTGGGGCGTCCACTCGGCTGCGCCTTTCTTGATATTTCACCATTACGGGCCAAGTCCCGGGCGGTCTTGGCAGTGTCCTCGTCGCAGATGATCACTGTGGCGAGGCGGGCCTTCAGGGCTCCGGCAATCGCAGGGATCTTGTTCTGCCCGCCGGATGCAAGAACGACGGTCGGAATGCGTGAGAGCTCGCTGAGCGGCAACGCGATGGCGCGAAGGTTCAGTGGATGATCGATGACCCGACCGTCCGCATCATAGAACTGCCCCAAGATATCCCCGACGGCGCCGAGTGCTACCAGCTCATCAGTGGTCACATCCCGCGGCAGGCCGTAGCGGATCAGTAGGGAGCGCAACGAAAGATCTCCGATACTGAGCACCGCGACGTCGTTGGCTGAAATGCGCTCGAATGCCTCGCGAAACACGTCCTGCGCCAGGATAATGTCTCGGGACGCGGGGCTACCCGCATAGATGGGGGCAGCCAGATACTGGCATTCAGCGTTCAGGCGGTTGGCGAGGCTGCTCGCAGTCTCGAAGGTGTTGAGCTCCAGACCGTGCGTCAGGCCGCCCATCATCGAGTTGATGCACAAATCAGGATAGCGACCTGGGCGCGTGTTGCGGATGGTCTCGCGCAGGGTCGCACCCCAGCCTAATCCGAGGCCCTTCACGCGATTCATTTCGAGGAAGTTCGAGAGATACTCACCCGCCACCTGCCCGAGCAGGACCGGAACTAGATCAGGATTGTCCGGTGTCGGGATGATCACGGCATCCTTCAAGCCGAACTCGCGGACAAGGATCTGTTCGAGTTCGACACAGGTGGCGAAACGCGAGTTGAGCGCAATGCTGACGAGACCGCTGGTGCGTGCCTCCACCAGCATCCGGTTCACGCGCAGCCGCGTCATCCCGAGCTTTTCTGCGATCTCCGCCTGCGTCATGCCCTCCATGAAGTAGAGCCAGGCGACCCGAGCTTCGAGCGAATTGCCTGCCGCGTTCATCATAGGACCGAACCTGGGGCGGTCATCCAGAGGCTGCAACGGGCATTTGCGCCACCTGTCCTCGATGCGGGGCCGCTGCGGGCGACCTGACTGAGCTCTTTGTCGCGATGCACTTCGATCATGCCAGGGCACTTACTAGGGAAGGAACGAGAGATCAGAGTAATCATCCGCCAAATCTTCCGGTGAGAACAAGGGGCCGTGAGAACGACCCCGTTGCCAGCGTCATACAGATGTAATAAACAATATTCAAATGTATCGCTAGTGAGGGGTCGATGGCAGATCAGGCGCAGGTTCTCAGCGAGGCGATACGGAAGGCGACGACCACACGTCACGTGTTCGTCGCCTCTTCGGCACTCGCCTTCTTGCCCGACGCAGTGCGGGCCGCCGGAAGCCGTTCGCCGATGATTGTCGCCGACCAGAACACGATGGAAGCTGCGGGCCGGGATGCGCTCGCGATTCTCGAACAGGCCGGGCTTTCCCCCGGCGCGCCGATCGTTCTCGAAGCTTCGCCGCGCGTGAAACCTCAAGCCAGCCTTGCGAGAGACATTGCCGGTGTGGTCAGGGATCGGGGGACGCTTCCCGTCGCCGTTGGGTCGGGTGTTATCAACGATCTCACGAAATATGCGGCCGAGCTTGCAGGCGTTCCTTATGTCTGCGCTGCGACGGCTGCCTCCATGGACGGCTACGCTGCCTCGGGCGCCGCATTGCTCGACGACGGCTTCAAGCGCACGCTCGACTGTGCGCCGCCCGTCAGCGTCGTTGCCGATCTCGACATCATTGCGCGGGCTCCAAGCCGCATGGCCGGCTGGGGCTATGGCGATCTCGCCGGCAAGATGGTCGCCGGCGCGGACTGGAAGCTGGCCGATGCGCTTGGTGAGGAAGCAATCGATCCCGAGCCTTTCGCCCTTGTGCAGGACAATGTCCGGGGATGGCTGTCGCGGCCCGACGCGATCGGCCGCAGCAGCCCGGCTGCCCTGGGCGACCTCATGAATGGTCTTCTCGTGTCCGGCTTCGCCATGCAAGCCCATGGCAATTCACGGCCGGCGAGCGGAGCCGAGCATCTCGTCTCCCACGTTTGGGAGATGGAGCGTCTGACCTATCAAGGAGAGCCTGCTGCGCACGGCGCCTGCGTTGGGATCGGAACAGTCGCGATCCTGGCCTTGTACGAATGGTTCCTATCGCAGGACATCAACGAGGACGTGATCGCGCAGGCGAACGGCAACGCGTCCTCGCCTGAGCAGATCGAGGCTGAGATCGCAGCGGCTTTCCCAGATCGGCACATTGCTGACAGTGCGCGCACCGAAATGCGCGTCAAGCTGGAGCGGGCGATGCGCCGGACCGATCGGCTGGCGGCGCTTGCGGCGGACTGGCCGACGCTGCGCTCGGAACTGCGTCAGTACTTCGTTTCGCCGGACGAGATGGAGGCTTGGCTCCGTGAAGCCGGCGCCGCCGCGCATCCCGATGACCTCGGGGTGCCACTGGCGAAGCTGGCGATGGAGTATAGGCGCGCGCGGTTGATCCGCCGGCGCTTCACCATCTTGGATCTTCTCGACGATCTAGGATGGCTCGACAGAGGGATCGCCGCTCTCATGGCCGAGGACGGCTTCTGGGGAAGGCGTGCAAAAGAGCAGGGGCGGCGCGGCGCGCTGGCCTAAGACCAGGGGCAAGGATCGATAGGGAGGAAAGCATAATGAAGATTAAGTTGACAATACCACGCATTGCCGCCGCTGGAGCGCTGGCACTGATCATGTCGGGCGCTGCAGCTTGGGCTGATCCTGTCGAGGTGCAGTGGTGGCACGCCATGACCGGCGTCAATGGCGAGCGCGTGGACGAGCTGGTCAAGAAATTCAACGAGTCCAACGACCAATACAGGGTCGTCGCGATCAACAAGGGCAACTACGATGAGGTGATCAACAGCACCATCGCTGCCTATCGCGCCAAGCGTCCGCCCCACATCGTGCAGATCTATGAGCGCGGATTCATGACGATGTTGCTCTCGGACGCGATCATCCCGGTGCAGGATCTCATGGACAAGACCGGCCACAAGGTGGAGTGGGCCGACTTCATCAAGCCGGTGGCCGGGTTTTATTCCTACAAGGGCAAGCTCGCGGCGATGCCCTTCAACTCGTCCTCGCCGATCCTGTTCTATAACAAAGAGCAGTTCCAGAAGGCCGGGTTCGACAAGACGGCGGAGACTTGGGGTGAGTTCGAAAAGCAGCTCTATGCCATCAAGAAATCCGGCTCTGCCGAATGCGGCACGGCGCTGGCGACGGACTACCACTGGAGCCTCATCGAGAACTACAGCGCCATCAATGACCAGCCCTATGCCACAAAGGCGAACGGCTATAATGGGCTTGATACGGAGTTCGTCTACAACAAGACGCTCGTGGTGTCGCAAGTGGCCCGCCTGAAGAAATGGCTCGACGATGGCGTGCTTCAGATCGCCGGCCAGGGATTCAGCCCGGAGCAGCTCTTCACCTCCGGAAAATGCGCTACCTACTTTGCATCGACTGCAGCGCATGGCGGAATCGAGCGCAACGCGAAGATCGCCTGGAGTGCAACCTTCCTACCATGGGAGGAGGGACGCCAGCCGAAGAACAGCACCATCGGCGGTGCCGCCCTGTGGGTGATCAAGGGGCACAAGCCGGAGGAAGAGAAGGCGGTTGCGGCCTTCTTCGACTATCTCGCGAAACCCGAGACCCAGCTCTGGTGGCACAAGGCGACGGGTTATGTCCCACTCACCAACAGGGCCTATGAATTGGCGAAGGCCGAAGGCTATTACAAGGAGAGCCCGACCCGCGAGATCGCCATCCAGCAGCTCAACCGCGGCACGCCGACGGACAATTCGCTCGGTTTCCATTTCGGCAACTTCACCCAGGCCATGTTCGCCCAGCGTGAGGAGGTCGAAGCCCTGTTTGCAGGCAAGAAGGACGCTCAGCAGGCGATGGACGATGCCGTGAAGCGCGGCAATGAGATCCTCCGCCAGTACGAGCGGCTCAACAAGGGCAAGTATTGATCAAACGACGCGGCATTGGCCAGGAACTCGGCCAGTGCCGCTTCACCATCTGTCGAGCGGAGATTTGACGTGGTCGCAACCACTCACGAACCGGGGCTGAAGCACGCCCATTTCCAGACTGCCGGCCTTCCGGCTCTGCTGCTTCTGCCGCAGCTTCTCATCCTCCTCCTGTTCTTCTTCATCCCCTCCATTCGGGCGCTGATGCAGGCGTTCCTGCTGACGGATCCCTTCGGGGCGACAGTCCACTTCGTCTGGTTCGACAATTTCACGGCACTTTTCGCGAGCGAGAGCTACCGCAACTCCGTCTGGGTGACGATCTGGTTCACACTGGCGCAGAACGTGGTGACGATCGTGGTCGCGCTCATCCTGGCCTTCGCTACGGACCGGGTGGTGCGCTTCCAGTCCGCCTATAAAGGCGTGATCCTCCTGCCTTACGCGATCGCACCCGTCATTGCGGGCGTCATGTGGGCGTTCCTGTTCAATCCGGCGGTTGGCCCCATCGCGTTCTTCATCAAGTCACTGGGTATCGCATGGGACCCGAACCGCAACGGCTTCGACGCAATGCTGCTCGTAGTGCTCGCGGCGTCATGGAAGCATATCTGCTACGACTACATCTTCCTCGTCGCTGGCCTTCTCGCCGTGCCCAGGTCGTTGATGGAGGCAGCGGCCGTCGACGGTGCCGGACCGATCAAACGTTTCTTCCAGATCGCACTGCCACTTCTCGGACCCACGCTCTTCTTCCTCATGACCATGAACTTCGTCTATGGATTCTTCGAGACCTTCGCCATTATCGATGCGGTCACGCGTGGTGGGCCGGCCGGAGCCACGAACATCCTGGTCTACAAGGTCTATCAGGACGGCTTCATCAATCTCGATCTCGGATCCTCGGCGGCCCAATCCGTCCTCCTAATGGCCTTCGCGCTTCTCCTGACGCTGCTGCAGTTCAAGTATGTTGAACGCAAGGTCAGTTACAGCATCTGACCATGGTTGAACGTTCACCTATTCTCACGGCGATCTGCCACTTGCTCCTCATTGGCGGGATCGTCCTCGTGTGCCTGCCGCTCTATTTTGCCTTCATCGCCGGTTCCCTGACGATGGAGGAGGTGCAGCAGGTCCCGATGCCGTGGCTGCCGGGCGGCCACTTCCTTGAAAACTTGGCGACTGCGTGGAGCAAGGTCGATTTCGGTCAGCTCCTCGTGAACTCCTTCATCGTCGCGGTCGGGATCACGATTGGAAAGGTGGCGATCTCGCTGTTGTCCGCATTCGCCATCACCTATTTCCGGTTTCGGTTCCGCATCCTGGCCTTCTGGCTGATCTTCGTATCCCTGATGCTGCCCGTGGAGGTACGGATCGTGCCGACCTACGAGGCGGTTGCGAACGCGGCCCTGCCGATCCAATGGCTGATCGATGTCCTCAACATCCAAGGACTTTGGGAGTGGATTTCCGGCAACCGGGTGGAGATCGCGCTCGAATGGAACATGCTGAACACCTATCAGGGCCTAATCCTGCCGCTGATCGCCTCGGCATCGGAGACCTTCCTGTTCCGGCAATTCTTCCTCACCGTTCCCGAGGAGCTTCTCGAGGCAGCACGTCTCGACGGTGCGTCTGCCATGCGCTTTTTCTGGACGATTCTGCTCCCGCTTTCGCGCTCTAACATCATCGCCTTGTCGATCATCCTGTTCCTCTACGGGTGGAATCAGTATCTCTGGCCGCTGCTCTTCACCACCGACAAGGACATGGCCACGGCCGTCATCGGGGTGAAACACCTCATTCCGCGGTCCGACACGGAGCCGACCTGGAATGTGGCGATGAGCGGTGCGCTCTTGGCGATGCTGCCGCCCGTTCTGATGATTCTCATTATGCAGCGGTGGTTCGTGCGTGGCCTCGTCGACAGCAGCAAATAAGGTAATCTCCTCATGGTCATGATCATCGGTCATCGCGGGGCGCGGAATCTGTGGCCCGAGAATAGCCTGGAGGGCTTCCGCAGGCTTGCCGAGCTCGGCGTCGAAGGCGTCGAGTTCGACGTGCACATGACGGCGGATGGGCAACTCGCCGTTATCCATAATCCGATGCTCGAACGGACGACGACAGGAGTGGGCCCGGTCAGCGCTTGCACATTGGCTGAGCTCCATGCAACGACACTGCGGGACAGTGCTGAAGGCATCCCGAGCCTCGACCAAGTCCTGGAGGTGCTCGGCGACAGCTCGCTTGAACTCCATATCGAGCTGAAGACCAATGCGACAGGGAGCGCCTATGCCGGCATGGAGGCTAAGGTTCTAGAGACTGTTCGTCGGCATGGACTCGAGAAGAGATCGATCCTGACCTGCTTCATGCTGGAGGTGCTCGAGACCATTCGAGCGCTCGATCCCACAGTTCCGGTACTCGCATCCCTCGACCGGCGCTCGTCCGAGATGCTGGGAGGGCTGGATCGGGCGATTGATCGTCTCAAGGCTATTCCCGGCATCTTCGTGGCGGTTGAGAAGTCCTTGCTGATCCATACCATACAGCGGTTCTCTGAGACCTTCGGGGCTGACCGGATTGGCACTTGGGTGCCGAACGATGAAGCTGATCTCCGGCATTGGTTAAGCCAGCCAGTTCGGCAGATTACCACGGATCGCCCTGATCTCGCGTTGCGGGTCAGAACCGATATCACGGGCTGAGATCATGATGTGTAGCTGTCCCGATCGCTCTTGATCATGGTTTCTGAGATACATACGACGGCATAACGCCTTATCCATGGCCTTGCTGATGATGAACTGGAGGGATGCTGATAGAGTTCCGTCGGAAACGAAGGGCGAATGAACGTTGACGGGTCATAGGCTCAGCCCTAGCGTGACGCGATCTATGACGGAAGCTTCCATGATGCGCACACTTCTCTGCTTTGGCGACAGCAACACTCACGGTACCCCGCCCATCATGACCCGGGGGGAGACCTATCGCCGCTTTGGGGTGGATACGCGCTGGCCGCGTGTGACCGCGTCGATACTCACGGACTGGGAGGTTGCCGAGGAGGGGCTGCCCGGCCGAACGGCGCAGTTTTCGGACCCAGTGATGGGCGCACACATGGATGGGCGCGAGGGACTGAAGATCGCACTTCAGAGTCACGGGCCCATCGACGCGCTGACCATCATGCTCGGGACGAACGATACGAAGACGCGCTTCGGCGCAACGCCCGAAAAGATCACGGCAGGGATTGCCGGGCTCCTTGATATTGCCATGAGTCTTGAGATGCAGGCGCGACACGGCGGTTTTCGTATCCTGGTGATCTGTCCTCCGCCCGTGCTGGAGCAGGGACCGATTCGTTCTGAATTCAGCGGAGCGCGCGAGGTGTCGCTTCAGCTCCCTGGACTTTACGCGGCGCTAGCCCAGGCGAGGGAAGTTGAGTTCCTCGATGCAGGATCGGTGATCGAAGTGAGCCCGGTGGACGGGATCCATTTCGAGGCAGAGGCGCATCGCAGACTCGGAGCGGCGGTAGCCGAGGCCGTTGCTCGGCTCTGATAGATACAGGCGCAACCGGCGCGAAGCCGAGGCACGCTGGACCCCGACACAGGATTTTCCGATCACCGCTCGGTGGATTCGCGAGGAGGCATGTTCTCCTCAGGCGACGGACCGGATGGACCTTGCCGCCTGCTGAAGCATTTCGAATGCCTTGAAACGTTTTTCGTGCCATTCAGCTAATGCCGGATTGGGGCGATAGGTATCCCCTATCTCCGACATGGACAGCATGGCCTGTGTGAGATCGGAACACTGACCCGAGGCGACGGCGCCGAGGATCGCGGAACCAAGGAGCACGGGCTCTTGCGAGGTCGTAGCTGCAACGATCTTTCCCGTGGTGTCGGCAAGAAGCTGCCGCACGAGCGGGCTCTGACCTGCACCGCCGCTGACGACGATCGTGTCGATCGCAATGCTCTTCTTGTGCTGTGCTTGCACGATCTGCCGGGCTCCGTGGCCTAACCCGCAGATGCCGGCCAGGTAGAGCGCCACCAGACTGTCGAGACTCGTTTCCATGCCAAGTCCAGCGATCAGGCCGCGCGCATCGGGATCAGCGAACGGTGCCCGGTTCCCCAGGAATTCCGGGACGACGTGCAGGCTTCCGACGAGACCGGGCACTGCCGCCGCGCCGCCGCGTCTCTGCGCCTCCAGCGACAGCCACGGGCTGAGGCTGATGCCGTTGTCCCGGGCCATTGTCTCCGCTTCTTTCGAAGCCGGATGCATCCGCACCAGATAATCGATTGCGGCACCCGCTGCCGATTGGCCGCCTTCATTGAGCCAGAGGCCAGGCAGCATGGCCGAGTGGTAGGGACCCCATACACCCGGAACGAAAGTGGGCTCCGCCGTAGTTGACATCGTGCAGGCGGAGGTGCCGAACACGTAGGCCATACGGGTGAGGACACTGCCGACATCGCCACGTGCGCCAACCGTCCCCACGCCGCCGGCATGCGCATCGATCAGGCCGGTAGCGACCGGGGTTCCGGGCGCTAGCCCCAAATCGGCTGCCGCATGCAACGTCAGCCCGCCGAGCGGGCTGCCACCTGGGACAACCTCCGTACCGATACGGCGAAAGCCTTCATCTGCCAGAACGCCGAGTCCGACAGTTCTGAAGTAGCCCGCGTCCCATCGATTCTCATGAGCAAGATAGGTCCACTTGCACGTCACCGTGCAGACGGAGCGTGCAAGATTCTCCGTAGCCCTCCAGGTCAGGAAATCGGCTAGGTCCATGAACTGCCATGCCGCCGCGAATGTCTCGGGCATGTTCTCGGCAAGCCACAGCAGCTTAGGTGTCTCCATTTCAGGCGAGATGGTACCGCCGACATAGCTCAGGACCGCCTCACACGTGCTGTTGATCCGGCGTGCCTGTTCCTTCGCACGGTGATCCATCCAGACGATGATGTTGCGCTCGGGATTGCCGGACGGACTAACAGGCAGCGGCTGACCATCCGGTCCGAGGACTACGAGGGAGCAGGTGGCATCGAAGCCGATGCCGGCAATGGACTCAGGAGATATGCCTGCCTGAAGCACGGCTTCTCGCACGCACGCGCAGACGGCGCGCCAAATATCATTGCTCGACTGTTCCACAATGCCGCCGGTCTCGTGCCACAGTGCAATGTCGCCCTTGGTCGAGGACAGCAAAGCTCCACGCGCGTCAAACACTCCGGCGCGCGCGCTGCCGGTGCCAACATCGATGCCGAGAAAGTAGCTTGCCATGACTATTCAAATATCCAGGAAGGTTGAGAGACATGCCGCGGTGCGCAGCGCATCCGGCAGGTCTTAGAGGTCGTTGCTTTGCGGCAGGATCACGAGGTCCCGAATGGTGACGTTGCGCGGTCTCGTCAGCATGAACAGGACGGCCTCCGCGACTTCGGCAGGTTGCATGAGCCCGCCTGCTGCCAGCTCAGCCTCGAGTTTCTCCTTGGGCCAGTCCTTGATCAGGGCTGTGACCACGGGGCCTGGCGCTACGGCGCCGACGCGCAGTCCGTATTTCGCGACCTGCCGCCTCACCGTATGCACGAAGGCCTGCACGGCATGCTTTGAGGCGGTGTAGATCGGCTCCCAGACTACGGGAACCAGGCCGGCAATCGAGCTGGTGACGATGATGTCGCCGGTCTTGCGCTCCACCATATGCGGCAGCACGGCGTGGACGGATCGGAAGACAGCGTTGATGTTGAGATTCAGCATGCGGTCCCAGGCATCGGGATCACCTTCCAGGATCTCGCCACCGATATAGGAGCCGGCATTCGCGTGGAAGATGTCAAGCTGCCCGGCCCGTTCCAGGATCCGCGGCATCATACGGGCGACGCTTTCCGGATCGGTCAAATCCACCTGCAAGGGGATCGCCTGAGGACCGAGGTCGGTGCAGACGGTCTTCAGCGCCTCCTCGTCGCGATCGACGAGCACAACCCGAGCGCCCTCGGAAAGCAGAGTCCTGGAACATTCAAGGCCGATGCCCGAGGCTGCTCCGGTGATCGCGGCGACTTTCCCGGATAACTTTTCACCCATAACTTTCCCTTTTGTCTAAATTGGTTCAAGCCCGACCATGCGAAACACGCGAACGGCGTGCCAACGAGTCGACGATGACCGCGATGGCAAGCACGGCGCCGGTGATCATGTATCGAAGCGATGAGGAGAGATCGAGCAGCGTCAGGCCGCTGGCGATCGATTGGATGACGATGATGCCAAGCAGCGCGGAATAGGCGCTGCCACGGCCGCCGAACAGGCTCGTTCCACCGATCACGGCAGCCGCGATGGCGTTGAGATTGACATCACCCGTACCCGCCTGCTGACTGGCGGAAGCCAGGCGTGCGGCGGACAGAATTCCGCCGATGGCAGCCAACGCCGAACACAGCATGAAGGCGGTCGTATAGATGTAGCGAACATTGATGCCAGCCCGGCGCGCGGCCTCGCGGTTGCCACCTACGGCGACCATCGAGCGGCCCCACTTGGTCCGCGTCAGCGCATAGTCCATTGCCACCACGAGGCCGACGAAGAGCCCGAACATCCAGGGAATGCCGCGGTCGAGATTGAGGTAATAGACGATGGATTCCAGAATGACGGTGAGGACCACAGCGCGCACGAGCAGCCTGCCCAGCGGATGCGAGGACAGTCCCGCGGCACGCCGACGAGCCGCGGTTCGGTATTCGAGCACGAGGAGCACGATGCCGGGAAGGGCCGCAAGAATGTATGAGACCACATCCGGCATGACGAGCAACTGGCCGAAATTGACCAGAGGCGACTCGTAGGGGAGGTTGATCGAACCGGTCGAGCCGAGGAGATAGAGCTGCAGGCCGAGCACGGACAGGAGACCGGCCAGGGTCGATACGAAGCTCGGCATTCCGAAGCGGTTGAACAGGAATGCATAGATCGCCCCGATCAGCGTCCCAAAAGCAAGCGCTGCGATAATGGCAATCCCGACCGGCCAGCCTTGGTTCACCCACAGCACGCCCACCAGCGCTGACGCGAAGCCGCTGACCGATCCGACCGACAGGTCGATCTCGCCCACCATCAGAATGCAGACAATGCCTAGAGCGATCACGCCGATCGTGGAGCAGTCGAACAGCAGATTAACGAGGTTATTCGGTGCCAGGAAGACCGGATTGAGGCTCTGGAACACCGTCCAGATGATCGCGAGTCCGACAATCACGGGAAGAGAGCCGAGATCGCCTGAACGGACCCTGTCTAGGAAAGCGCGGATCGAGCCGTCGAGGGACTCGGCGTGCTTGATGCGTTCGTCCCTGCGGTCAAGCATCGGGGCAACCTGCGTGTCCTGATCCACGCTCTTGGTCATCGGCGTGCCTCCGGGCGATGGGCCTGCTGATCGTGGGTTTGCTCGCTCTTCGCTTGGCGCCGGCTGGCGCGGCGGGAGACCGAGTTATTGGCAGCCCCCGTGATGGCGCTGACCAGTTCCTGATTGGAGGCGTCTGGAGCGAAGACACCGTTGTTCCGGCCCAGCCTGAGCACGACGATGCGATCCGCGACCGCGCGCACGTCTTCCATGTTGTGACTGATCATGATCACGCCGAGACCACGGTCGCGCACGCGCTCGATCAGATCCAACACTTCGGCCGTCTGGGCGACGCCCAGGGCGGCCGTCGGCTCGTCGAGGAGGATGAGTTTCGGCTCAAGCAGCAGCGACCGTGCGATGGCAACGGTCTGGCGCTGTCCTCCGGAGAGTGAAGCAACCGGTTCGCGTACACTCGGGATGCGTACGGACAGCTCGTTAAGCAGGGTCCAGGCCTTGACTTCCATGGACACTTCATCAAGGCGGAGGGGATTGAGCTCTCGGCCGAGAAAGATGTTGGCGACTACGTCAAGGTTTTCGCACAACGCGAGGTCCTGGAATACTGTTGCGATACCGAGACCAAGTGCCGTGCTCGGAGCGTCAAGCGTCACCGGCTTACCGCGGAAGGTGATCGACCCTGAACTCGGCTGGTGCACCCCGGCTAGGATTTTGACCAGCGTAGACTTGCCGGCACCATTGTCGCCAACGAGCGCAACAACTTCGCCGGCATGTACATCCAGGTCGATGTCGGTCAGGGCGGATACCGCGCCGAAATGTTTCGATATACCGCGCAGGCTGAGCACACGCTCGCGCCCGTCGCCTCTCACTTCATTAACATTCGTCATGTGACATGCCTCGGTGGTGTCCTCCCAAACCATGGGAATGTCCGGCCGCCCACAGGCGACCGGACGGAACCCTACCGATTATTTGGTAATTCCCAACTTCTTGCAGCCTTCGGCGTAACGACCGGAGCAGAGCTGGTCCGCCGTAGCAATTTTCTTGTCGATGATCTCGGCTTTCAGATTCTCGGCCGTAATCACCGCGGGAACGAACAGCTTCGACGGCGTATTGAAGAGCGTCGTCTCCGCTTTCGGCATTTCGCCGGCCAAGAGTTGGATGGCTACATTGGCCGCGGCAGCCGCCACGATCTCGCTCGGCTTAGAGATGGTGTTGTACTGGTCGCCCGCAATGATGAGTTGCAGCGCCGCTATCGTCGCGTCGTTACCGGTGACCGGCGGAACCGGGTTGACGCCTGCGGCCTTGAAAGCAGCGATCGCGCCCCCGGCGGTGCCGTCATTGGCCGCCACGACACCAAGGATGTTCTTGCCGAAACGGGTGATCTGACCGCTGGCCCATTGCTGCGCCTTCGGAGGAGCCCAATCCGGCGTGTCGTATTCGGCCAAAATAGGATAGCCGCTGTTGTCAAGTCCTTCGTGGATACCTTTCTTGATGAGGCCCGCAGCCGCGTCTGTCGGCGAGCCGTTGATCTGCAGGACGCCTGTGCCACTGGCGGCGGTTACGTTGGATTTCTTCAAGTGCTGCACCAACGAATCGGCGATGGATTTGCCGATGGCTTGGTTGTCGAAGGAGACGTAGAAGTCGGCCTTGGCGTCCGGCACGGGCCTGTCATATGCAATTACCTTGATGCCTTGGCTCTGCGCCTGCCTGACCAGCGAGGCGGCCGCGGTGGAGTCGACAGGATCGAGCACGATCACCTTCGCGCCCTGTGAAATTGCGGAGTTGAATTGCTGCTGCTGGCGCGACACGTTGGCGTCGGCGTTCTGATAGATGACCTTGCAAGTCGGGCAGAGTTTTTCCATTTCGGCTTTGAAGCCGGGATAGTCGTGCTCCTCGTAGCGCGTTGACGCTTGGTCTGGCATGAGGAACGCGACGGTTGCATTGGAGACTTTCGCGCCCTGAGCCATGACGCCACCCGTGCCGGCGAGCAGGGATAGCGTCAGTGCCGCGAGGCCAGTGAGTTTCCACGAAGACTTCGTCATTTGCTTCTCTCCCTTGGATTTATCGTGAAACTGGATTGCGCCGGTTCGTGGGCAGCTGAGACATGAGCATCGAAACCCTCGCCGAGGGCGGATTCAGATCGAAGCTCTTCCTCTAGCGAGCTCACTTGCGCGGTCCGTTCTCTTCTTCAGCAACTGAGATACTCCTTTTTGGGTCCTCCCTTTAGCGGTATCGGTCGTGTTGATGTTGTCGAGCAGGAGTCGCCGGAACTGAGATGGCGTCATGCCCTTCTCTGCCAGGAACTGCCTGTTGAAATTAGATAGGTTGTTGTAGCCTACCTCGTAGCAGATGCTGGTGATCGAAGCCTGTTCATCGCTCATGAGGATTTGGCAGGCGAGGTTGATGCGCAGGCGTTTCACATACTGCACTAACGACATGCCGGTGTGCTGGCGGAACGCGCGCGAAAAGGCGCTCGTCGATTGGCCTGCGATTGCAGCTAGATCCGACTCGCTGAAAGGCCGAGTCAGGTTTTCTCGGATATAGGCGAGCGCCTTGTTGATACCTGCCGACATGTAGCCGGACGGATCGGGCAGGTAGTTGGCGCTGGCGAGCATCCGCGATCCCTGTGCGCGGCTCAGCAGGCCGGCAATCAACATGAACAGCTCGATGCGGCGCACACCCTGCGCACCCATCATCTCCTCCATGAGTGGTGCCAGTTGCCGGCTGGTCTCTTCGCTGAACAACACGCCGCGCCGCGATGATTCCAGCACGGGCACAAGGGCAGTGAGCTCTGGAAAGGCCTTTATGGCTCCGCTGATGAACTCTTCGCTGAACTGGATAATGCGGCAGCGCAGTGGAACGCTCATGTCCTCCGGAATATCACTGACCCAGTTGTGCGGAAGATTCGGTCCGGTCAGGACAAGATTGCTGGGCCTAAACTCGCTGATGAAGTCACCGACGAAGTAACGGCCGGAGGTGGCGACCACCAAGTGGAGTTCGTACTCGGGATGAAAATGCCAGCGTACAGTTCGGTAGGGATAGCCATGTGACCAGGCGGCGAATGATTCGCCAGGCCTTATCTGAACAACCTCGAGATCCGGCTCCATGTCCGTTTCCTCCGGGTCGGTTGCAGATCCTCGCAACGACCCTTCTCCCAGTCGGCCGAATTCCCTTCAGCTCTCATCAGAGCACCACGGTAGTTGTCCCTGCCAGCGAGTGCCAGCACGTTTCGCAACCAGCACCGATACTTTTTTGACAATGGAAGCGAGAAATTGTCAGTATACAAAGGGCAGGGAAGGCGGCGAGGGGCGGATCATGACGATCCCGATGGAGTTCCGGAGGGCCTGTGAGGACTTTGAGGCGTTCCTGCACGACGCACGGGAGGCGTCCGGCCTCACGACACGCAACCAGACCTACACGATGGTGCAAGGCGTCTTTCAAACCTTCCGGCGGCGCCTTCAGGTCCGGGACACCATCCGGTTCGCCGGCGTGCTCCCACCCGTTCTGCGAGCCCTCTTCATCACCGACTGGGACCCGGAAGAGCCCAAACTGGCTTTTGCAGATCGGGCAGAGATGACCCGTGAGGCGCAATCGCTCCGCCGCCACCACAACTTCGCTCCCGACACCGCAATCCGTGATGTTGCGGTCGCGCTGCGCCGCCGGGTCGATGAGGCAGCTTTCGACCAGATCTTGAGCGAGCTACCCCCTGGTGCGGACGAGTTCTGGAGAACGGACGTTCATACGACAAGGTCCTGTTAGGCCTGCCATGTCGTGTGTCCCTTGATTTCTCCCACGACAGAACGTACGGTCCTATCGCAAAATTCGGTCTTTACTTGTCTATACTGACGAGTTTGTGCTGACTGGCTGTTGTAGAATCAACGACTTAGCGCGGCTGCCATGACTGAAAATGGAGCTGAAAAATTCCTATACTTCGAGTTTGCGACAGAACCGTTGAGTTCTTCATAACGTCAGTCGATATTATTAATCAAAGACATCCCACTAACATTTCAAATAGAAGCGCCGGTAGGGGAGGCTCATATGGCGCCAGCCGCGACAAGAATCGCTTCGATCTCCCCGTAGCCGCGGCTGCGCGCGTGCTGCAGCGGCCTCACTCCATCCCGATCCGCCAAGTTGATGTCGGCACCCGCCTTTACCAAGAGCCCGACGATCTGTTGATGGCGTTCGCCTCCATCACTCAGAATGATAGCCTCCAGCAAAGCCGTCCAACCGAGATTGTTGATGTGATCGACATCGACGCCCGCTTCGATCAAGGTCCGGACGGTGTCAACATGGCCCCGCTCCGAAGCTGGAATGAGAGCGGTGCCGCCATAGCGATTGGTGCTTTTGAGGTCGGCGCAGTGCGCGAGCGTCATCTTGAGGATTTCGAGATAGCCGTGCGCTCCGGCGTAGAGATAGGGACTGTCGTTGATGCGGTCTTTCGCGTTGACGTCAGCCCCGGCCTCGATCAAAGCTTTCGCGATATCGATCCTATTGCCATGTGTCGCGATGAGCAAAGCGGTGCGTCCCGCCTCATCTCTCGCATCGATATCGGCTCCGTCCGACAGAAGATCTCGAATCTGGACGGCATCGATGTCTTTGTTCATCACAGCGCTCAGCAAGTCTTTCCCATCTCTCGGTTGTCCGGCAGCTGTCATCGAATGGCTCATCACGCCTAGTGTAACAAATAGCAGAACCACGATACTTCTGCGAATGAGCCATACTTCTTGCAGGCGTCCTTTGAGTGTCGCATCCGTAAAAGTCGCGGCCTCAAGCACGCTCTATAGCCCCGTAGACCAAACGCCCCTGGTGGAACGTTGCCCACCGCGGGGAGCGTCGAGCAACGGCCTCGGCCGAACAGCTGGCATCAACCAGCACGAACTCAGCCTTGTCCCCCGGTTTCGGCCAAGCGACTTGTCCGTCGTCGCTCAGCGGCAGAACATCGCAGGTGGCAATCGCGAGAGCGCGTGACAGATGGAACTCATCGCTCCCGCTATACAACTGCGCGCACAAGTTGGCCTTCTCCAGCATGTCGCCGGTACCGAACGGCGACCAATGGTCGATCACGCTGTCGGTACCGGTCATGATCTTGACGCCTTTCGCGCGCAGCTGCGGCAGCGGCATCGTCCGCCGGCCGATCGGCACCGTCGAGACCACGGTGACGCCTTGCGCTGCCATGCGCTCGGCCATGTCATCCAGTTCCTCAGGTTTTAGAATGGAAAGGGCGAAGGCGTGGCTGAGCGTCAGCCGGTTGCGCAGCTCCGGAGTCTTTTCGACAGTCTTGATCATATAGTTGAGGGCCGCCACGCCGGCAGGGTTGGCTTCATGGATATGGATGTCGACGCCCTTGTCGTGGTCGAGCGCGATCTGAAACATCGCATCCAGCGAAGCTTCCATTGCGCCGTCGACATTGGTGGGATCGAGTCCGCCGACATAGTGCACACCCATGCTCATGGCTTCGCGCATCAGCCCATCCACCTTGGAATGCAGCAGCCCGTGCTGTGGGAAGGCGACGATCTCGCATTCGAAACTGTCGCGATGGTTCGCCAGTGCACGCTGCAGATGCTCCAGGCTTTTCAATCCGCTGACCGGATCGATGTTGCAATGGCTGCGCGCCACCGTACTGCCTTGCGAGAGGAGTAGGGCGATCAGCTTCTCCGCGCGTACTTGCGAGGTGGGCAGCAACTGCGGCAGGAGCATCTCCTCGCGCGATCATATCCATGATTGTCTTGCCTTGACGCGGGCGTGGCGCTTGCCAGGGTCCGCCGTAGTAGGTCTTGTCCAAGTGGATATGCATGTCCCGAAACGCGGGCAGAAGCAGCTTGCCCTGCGCCTTGTAGCGCGGCAGGGCCGTGTCCAACGCCGCATTCGCGCTGTGCAGCGCCTTGATGCGACCATTCTGGATTTCCAGCGTGTAGATACCGGTCTTCGTGCCGATCACCACATCACCCTCACGCTCGAAGCCTTCTTCGAGGCGTACATCGGTCAGATAAAAATGGCTGTCGGCGAGGGCGGTGACCTGCTGCTTGGACCTGTCGACGTCAGTAGCCGCCGAGACGGCCTCGGCCTGACCGGCGCTCAGGCCTAGCACGGTGGACGCCGTCACCAGCCCACCGGAACGGCGAAGAAAAGCCCTGCGGCTTTGTTGATACGTGTTTTCCATGTTTCGCTCCTCCCTACCTGTCATCGAGGGTTGTTCGGCGGCATTCAGATCGTTGCGTTTCCAGTCCGGATCCGGATGGGGCGTTTACAAGGCGGTAATCGGCCCTGTCGCTCGGAAGACGCCCCTTTCAGTTGTCAAAATGCTTCGCCTGCAATGCCTTGAAGATAAGACAGGCACCTTCCATCTGGAAATTAAATGTTTGGATGATAGTTATTGCTATTGTGAATGGTCGGTACTTCCCGTCAAAGACAGCACACATGCTCGACCCACGTCTTCTCCGTACCTTCGTTGCGATTGTTGAAGCGGGAGGCTTCACCAAGGCAGCGGAACGCCTGCACATGACGCAATCGACCTTGAGCCAGCAGCTTGGCAGGCTAGAGGAGGCAGTCGGGCAGACCCTGGTGGACCGTGATGCACGCCCTGTCCGGCCCTCCGCTGCGGGAGAGCGCCTTCTGGGATATGCCCGCCGCATCCTGAGCCTTCAGCAGGAGGCAACAGCCGCACTCGGCAACCCTGCCGGCACGACGTCCGTTCATATCGGACTACCGGAGGATATCTTCAGCCGCCCCATGGCACGGCTCTTCAGCGAATTCTCCAAACGTCATCAAGAGATCCGTTTGGACGTGAGCGCCGGGCTGAGCCGTGATCTGACCCGGCGCTATCGTGGCGGCGAATTTGACATCGTGGTCGTCAAAGAGCCCGCACCGAGCAACGATTGCCAGGCAAGCTTCCCTGAGGCTATGGGCTGGTTCGAGAGCAAAGACGCTCCGGCGACGTGGCCGGATCCTGTCCCGCTTGTCACCTTTCCTCCCGGTGGCCTTTACCGCGAAACCATGTTCGAGCGCATCGAGCGTGAGCGCCGCCAATGGTACATCGCCTTCTCGGGTAGTAGCCTCAACAATGTGCTCGTCGCCGTTGAAGGCGGGCTCGGCATAACGCTCCTTCCCATCGCTTCGACGCTCGGGCGCCATCTTAGGCCCTACGCGCCATTCCGCGACGCAGCCCCGCTCATGGTTTCTATCTATGCCTGGGAAAATACCGGGCTCATCACGGAATTAGTCGGACAGATCAGTGCAGCCCTTTCGGAACGAACTGGTCGCCCCGGAAAGTAGTGAGCGTTCCTCGCCAGTGATAGTTGGAGCCGGATCACAATTCGAGGTCTTGTTGAAAACCGCTCAGATGTGATTGCCGGACGAGCTTGCATGAAGACTGGTGATTCTTATCGGATGAATTGGTCGATGTAGTCTGCTCCAAGCCCGTTCTGACTGTAATGGGTGCGGCACTTCTCTATACGCGTGAACACATCGTCGAACCCGATCGCCTGACCATCTAGCTCGACATAGATCATGGCGCCATTCACTTGGAATAAGGTGATCATCTCCTCCACGTGAGGATCGACCACGAGGGTATGAGTCTCGCCCGGCGCTTCATAGGCATAGGAACCCTCCGTCGCAACCCAATCATGCTCGAGGTAACGCCACTCACCCTTGAGCACGAAGGCATGGACCGGTTGCGGATGTCGGTGGCGTGAGAGCACGCCCGATTTCCGGACCCTCAGGAGGTTCATCCAATAGCCCCGAGAGGCCGCCAAGAGGAGAGGGCGGAACCAAACATTCTCCTCGACAGGCACCCAGATCCGCTCGTCCGTTGGAATTGCGTTCGGGATCACCAGTTCCGGCGGGGAATCCTTCGGCTGCGGGTGGCGGTAAGGGATCCACTTGTCATTCGCAGATGGGCGGATTGAATCGGATTGGCTCATGGTAGTCTCCGAAGGGCTTCAGGTTCAGACCGTCAGGTAGCCGCCGTCAATCGGCAGAATGGTACCAGTCACGAATTGCGCGGCAGGCGAGGCCAGAAAGACGATGCCGGCAGCGACTTCCTCCGGCGTGCCCCAGCGGCCTATGGGAGTCCTTGCCAGGATCGGGCCTGCCCGCTCCGGATCATCCTGGAGAGCCTGCGTCAGCGGCGTAGCAATCCACCCGGGAGCAACGGCATTCACGCGGACGCCATCGCCCGCCCATGCGGCTGCCAGGCTCTTGGTCAATTGGCCCACACCGCCCTTTGATGCCGCATAGCCCGGGACACGGGCTCCACCAAAGAAGGTGAGCATGGAGGCAATGTTTACAACACAGCCTCGGGCCGATGTCAGTTTGGCTTTCGCGGCCGTGCAGGCGCGCATGGTACCGGTCAGATTGATCGCGACGGTTTCGGCAAAGATCTCCGGATCGTGTTCTGCATCCCGCCGGATCACCCCCGCGGCATTGACGAGCACGGCGAGCCGCTCCAACTCCGCAACGAGCGTCTCGATGGCAGCGCCGTCACGCACGTCGAGTGGGGTAAACTCTATCCCGAGCGAACCAGGCGCATTGGCAGCGCCGATGCACTCGGCCTCCGTGGCGCCGGTTGCCACGACCTGTCCGCCCAAATGGGAGAATGCCCGCGCAGCCCCGAGCCCGATCCCGCTCGTGCCGCCAAGGACTAGAACTTTCTTGTCGTGAAACAGTCCTGGCGCAAAGGTATCCATCATGCCGGCCATTCACTCAAATCTCCCGTATGCGGGGTTGCTCCGGCTGCCGAGGTCGAATGCGCTTCCAGATCCAGATGAAACCGGGCCACAGCAGTGAGGTAATGGTCATCGCTGCCAGAACGGCTGAGACGGGGCGATCGAAGAACGGCAGCAGACTTCCGTCAGATTTGATGAGCGAGGTGACAAAGCTCTGCTCGACCATCGTGCCCATCACGATGCCGAGCACCATCGCGGCGATGGGATAGCCGTTCTTTTCCATCACGTAGCCGACCATTCCGAACACCGCGACAAGAACGACCGCGAACAGGTTGTTGCCGGTCGCGAAAGCTCCTACAGCGCAGCAGACAAGGATCACCGGCATCACGGCTGCACGGGGGGCTCGCAGAATGGAGCTTGCCGCGCGGATCATGACGATCCCAAGGGGAATCATGATGATATTGGCAAGAATGAAGATGATGTAGAGCGCGTACATGCTCGAGGCTCTCTCGGTGAAGAGAGTGGGGCCGGGATTGAGGCCCTTCATGTACAGCACGCCAATGGCGATGGCCGTGATCGTGTCGCCGGGGATACCGAACAGCAGCGATGGCACCCAGCCGCTCGCCAGGCTGGCGTTGTTGCTCGCTCCCGCTTCGACAAGCCCTTCCGGATGGCCCGTGCCGAACTTCTTCGGCTCCTTCGAGAACCGCTTGGACATCGCATAGCTGACCCAGGCCGCCATATCGGCGCCGGCGCCCGGCAGAACGCCTATGATGATGCCGACGATGTTGCCGCGTGTCATCTGACGCCAGTATTTGCGTGTCAGTTCAAGCTGACCGGCCAGGATGCTTCCAAACTTGCGACGCGGCAGGGGAGGAGGTTCGGGTGACACCATAGCGCGGATCACCTCAGACACGGCAAAGACGCCGACCAAGACCGGAATCGGCTCGACACCGCCTAGGAGTTCCGCAATCCCGAATGTGAAGCGAGGCACACCGCCGGGATTTTCCATGCCGATGCAGGCGACCAGAAGCCCAAGCAGCATGCTGGCAATCGCCTTCACGGGAGATGAGCGTGCCACCAGCGTGGCGCACATCAGGCCTAGGAAGGCGAGCCAGAAATACTCGTATGTCGAGAAGTTCAGCGCCAGCTCCGCGAGGGCAGGAGCCATTACGACGAGAGAGATCGTTCCGGCAATTCCTCCGAGAGCACTGAACCAAAGGCCTGCTCCAAGAGCGACTTCCGCCTGGCCTTTTCGCGTGAGTGCATAGGCCTCGTCCGTATAGGCGGCAGAGGCCGGTGTTCCGGGAATGCGCAGCAGGCACCCTGGAATATCCCCGGAGAAGATCGCCATGGCGGACGCTGCGATAATCGAGGCCACCGCAGCGATCGGGGAGAGATAGAAGGTTACAGGCACGAGCAGGGCGGTCGCCATCGTGGCCGACAAGCCGGGCAGGGATCCGATCACAAGACCATAGATGGACGACAGCAGAATCGCGATTAGCACATCGGGCGCGAGGACGAGGCGGAAGGCTTCTATGAGTTCGTTCATGATCACCACGGCGTCGGAAGTAGGCCGGCAGGCAGCGGAACACGCAGGAGTTTGTAGAAGATCAGGTGGATCGCGATGGAGGCGATCACCGCCAGCGGGAATGCAAGGCGCAGCTTGGCACCGAACGCGACAGCCGCCGTAAAAATGATGATGGCTGCCGTCGGGACGAATCCGAAGCGATCCACAGCAACGACATAAAACAGAAGCAGGCTTGGCGGTAGCAATGCGCGTAGCCTGTATAGCAGGGGCGCCGTTGTTGGTGTGTCTTGCGGGGGCCCCTCGACGGCAGCAAGATCAGCCTCCGCCTCCTCCTCAAAGCTGTGTCCGACTCCGAGAACGATCAAGAGCCCGCACAGGATGAGACCAACGCCGATTACCATCGGAAATGCGCTGGGGCCGACATCCTGCCCCGGAACGGGTGGAAGCCGTGAGCTCGCATAGGCAGCCGCTACTCCTAATGTAGCGACGAACGAGCCAGTAATCCGGTCTGATAGGTGCATGGGCTGACTTCTCTTCAGGCCGATGAATAGGATGAAGACGGACGGCTCTGCCGAATCGGAGCCGCCTCAACTGGCAAGGTGGATACCTGCCCTTGTTGTCGGGACTGCAAGGAGAGAGACCGCCCGGTTCTCATTCTGCCTATGCCTTCGCCAAGCCTGCGGCCTTCATGGCCTCGCCCATCTGCCGGTCGGATTCATCCATGAACTGACCGAACTCGGCTTTCTGGGCCCATTTGACGCCGAAGCCACGGCCGCTCATGAAATCCTGGTATTCCTTGGAGTCGTAAACCTCCTTGAGAACAGCAGCCAGCTTGTCCTGAACTTCTGCCGAAAGGTTCTTGGGGCCGGCGATGCCGCGCCACACGCCAACGGACTTGTGGGGGCCCATCTGCTCGTCGAGCGTCGGCACGTTCGGGAACTGCGGATTGCGCTCAGGCGCCAGGATGGCGAGGCTCCTGGCCCGTCCCGCATCGATCATCGGACGAGCTTCGGGGAGCGAACAAGGCACGATATCGACGCCGCCCGCGACCAGATCCTGCATTCCTGGTGCGGCACCGTTCGACGGCACCCAAGCCACGTGATTAGGTTGAAGACCCAGCGATTGCAGCCAACCCACAAGCGCCAAATGCCAGATGCCGCCCTGACCGGTTCCCGATGCCTTCATCTTGCCCGGAGGTGCTGCCTTGATGGCGTCAGCGAGTTCCTTGATGTTCTTGTAAGGGCTGTCCGCCTTCACCTGGATCGCAGGCGCATCGACGTTCATGAGGGCCAGGGGGGCGTAGCTTCTCGGCGTCAACTCGGTCAGTCCCTGC
Source organism: Microvirga lupini (assembly GCA_000517005.1). Classification (GTDB taxonomy): domain Bacteria; phylum Pseudomonadota; class Alphaproteobacteria; order Rhizobiales; family Beijerinckiaceae; genus Microvirga; species Microvirga lupini. The sequence goes on along the minus strand of KI912039.1, from coordinate 162,112 downwards.
CAATGCAGCATGGCAATTTCGACCGTGAGGAGGCCGATGGTGTAGCCGTCCGGAGACGCGCTGGAGATCGCCGCATGTCCGACCACGCCGTTTCCGCCTGTCCGGTTCACCACATTGACGGGCTGGCCGATTTTCTGTTCCATCACCTGAGCGATGATGCGCGCGGTTGCGTCTGTGCCGCCACCCGCACCCCATGGGCAGATCAGCGTTATCGGTCGATTGGGATAATTGGCTTGCGAGAAGCTTGGTTTGAGCCCAACCACTGAGCTTGCCAGAATAGTAGACGCCGACGCGGCAAAACCGCGTCTCGTGAATGAAGTCATGCATTTCCTCCCAGATAGTCCCCAACCATGGCCTCGCCTGTTCCCGGCGCTTGACCTAAAGGTATTCTACGTGACGCTCTCATCGGGGCAACTCATTTGCTTTAAGTTGGCTCCACATTTCATTATAGCCTAGTCGGAGCTCGAGTCCGCTGTTGGACCGAGGCGCTAGTGGACGTCCTCTACCTCACTCCAAGCCTCTATTAGCTTCTCCACAGTGAATCCTGGAGCACGGGCAGCCTTCAGGACAGGGGCTTCCTTTCGGGTCACAAGGTCGATAGCGCGGGGGAGTTCGGGGGCAATCTGGGGATCGATAATCACTGCGCCATGGCGATCGGCATGCAGCAGATCATTGGGCCTGACTTTCAGTCCGAAGATCTCCACCGGACAATCGAACGCCTCAATACGGACAAAGGCGTGGCTCGGGCTGAGCGAGCCGGCCAGAATCTGGAATCCGGGATCGATGGCGCCAAGGTCGCGCATCGAGCCGTTGGTCAGAACACCTCGGGCTCCGAGGCCCTTGTGAATCGCCACGTTCACCTCACCCCAGAATGCGCCGAGCCCGGGCCGGGAGTCGATATCCTGCAGAACCACCACGGCAGGATCGGGTTGAGCCGCGACATATCTGTAATAGGCGATCCGTCGCGCCCTCAGGGTTTCGGGCGATTCTTCTGCCGGTTGCGAGCTTCGGATCAACCCCGTCCGGGCGTAGCCCACGAATGCAGGGAGGCTCGGATGGGCGGCAAGCACTGGCTGAGTCGTAAAGCGCTCCGCCGTCCGGCGGCCTAGGACGAGCTCGATGGCGTTGCAGACCGTCGGCGTATCGACAGCCGCCAAGGCAGCGAAGACTTCAGAAGACAGCACCTGTTCCATTTGCAAACAGTCCAGTTCCAATAAGTTCGCATTCAAAGGATGCAGTAATCTCTGGTGACGCACTTCCGGACAATGTCCTGTGGCTCGTACCCGGTGAGTGACTGCGTTGCTTCGATGTCTCATCGCATGTTTCAATTGGACGACAAGCCGTATGACCCCAGCCACCCAAGCAGCACCGATGCGCTAGAAGTTGACACGGTCACCGCCTTTGAGCGACAGCATGTTGCGCGCGTCGTCCGGGGTGGCGATCTCCAGTCCCAAACCCTCGATAATCTGGCGTGCCATTCTCACTTGCTGCGCATTCGATTCCGCAAGCTTGCCAGGACCAATCCAAAGGGAGTCTTCCAAGCCGACGCGGACGTTGCCTCCCATAGCCGCCGCTTGGGCTGCAATGGGAAGTTGGTTCCTGCCTGCGCCGAGCACCGACCATTGGTACTCATTCCCGAACAGCCGGTCGGCCGTGCGTTTCATATGAGCTACGTCCTCTGGGTGCGGACCAATGCCGCCCAGGAGACCGAAGACGCTTTGGACGAAGAGAGGCGGCTTGATGAGGCCACGGTCCACAAAGTGGGCGAGCGTGTAGAGGTGGCCGATGTCGTAGCACTCGATCTCAAAACGAGTGCCGTTCTCGGCGCAGGTCGTCAGGATGTACTCGATGTCGGAGAACGTATTGCGGAAGATCCTGTCGCGCGATCCTTCGAGGTACGGTTCCTCCCAATCGTGCTTGAACTCCTTGAACCGGTTGAGCATCGGGTAGAGCCCGAAATTCATCGAGCCCATGTTGAGGGAAGCGACCTCGGGCTTGTAATATGCCGCTGGGCGCACCCGCTCCTCCACGAGCATGGTCGGCGCCCCACCTGTCGTGATGTTGATGACGCAGTTGCTGCGCTGCTTCACCACCTGCAGAAACGGGGCGAAGGCTTCCGGCGACTGATCAGGTTTGCCGTTCCTCGGATCACGCGCGTGCAGATGCACGATCGCAGCCCCTGCTTCCGCGGCGCCGATAGCGGCTTCCGCAATCTCCTCAGGGGTAATCGGCAGGTGAGGGGACATGGAGGGTGTATGGATCGCGCCGGTCACAGCGCATGTGATGATGACTTTGCGGGCCATGGACTGGGTTCCTTCTCAGGAGATCATGAATCCGGTTGTGACTGCTTGTGGGCCTTCAAGGCAGCCAAGCGCTTGTCCCGCCAGGCAGAACGCCGTGCGAGCGCATCGGATCCCGGCGCTTTGCCCCAGGCCTCCAGGATGCGGCTCACATTCTCTTTGTCCCAAACATGGGGCTTGGCGGGATCCTCGGAGAGACGACGATAGAAGCCCGTGTAGCGGTTGCAGTAATCGGCGATGCCACCGGGCGCGTTGAGCTCGATGGTCTCGAAGGGACCGAGGAAGGACCAGCGCAGACCGAGACCGTCCTTCAGGGTCTTGTCGAGATCCTGCGGACTCACCACGCCCTCGCCGACGAGCCGGAACGCCTCTGCCAGGAGCGCGCCTTGGAGCCGGTTCAGGACGAAACCCTCGACCTCGCGGTTCACGACGATGGGCACCTGCTCGACGCTCTCATAGATCGCCCGCGCGCGTGAGACCGTCTCGGGCGCGGTCCAGGGAGCCCCGCAGAGTTCGACGACCGGCACGAGATGAGGGGGGTTGACCGGATGCGCCACGATGCAACGGGCGCGGCCTGACAGTCCTTCGGTGAATTGGGACGCGACAATCGCGGAGGTCGACGAGGCAAGAATGCAGTCTGCCGGCGCAAGTCGGTCGAGCTCTGCGAAGATGGTCCGTTTGGTCTCGACAACTTCAGGGCCGTTTTCCTGAACGAGATCGGCTCCGCTCACAGCCTCCGCGAGCGAGGGCACGGCGGCGACGCGCCCGGATGCATTTTCAGGGTTGGCTACGAGGGCATGCCTTGCAAGCTCCTCGAGCCCCTCGCGGATGAGGCTGGGCGCCTCTTCAAGCGTCTCGGGGTTCGGGTCGGTGATGCGCACATCCCAGCCGGCCCGCGCGAAGACGATTGCCCAGGACCGGCCGATCAGCCCCGCACCAATGATCGCAGCACTCGGCATCCTTAATCTCCCTCAAGGCTCACAGCCACAGGACCTTGCGGCGGAGCGAAAGATCATCCCGCAGGTCCTTCGATGGGCCGGTATGAATCACCCGCCCGCGTTCGAGTGCGACTGTCCGGTCGGACAGGGCGAGAGCGAGGTCGAGATGATGATCGACGATGATGATCGAGATTTCGTGGCGGAGCTTGTCGAAACTCTCGAAGAGTTGCTCGACGATGGCCGGAGCAAGACCCTCGAAGGGCTCATCGAGGAGCAGCACCTTCACATCGCCCGAAAGGGCGCGTGCGACCGCCACCATCTGCTGCTCGCCGCCGGAGAGGAAATCCGCCGGGGTGTCGAGCCTCTCACGGATGCGCGGGAAGTATTCGAAAATCCTATCCAGATCCCACCGGACGCCGTGGCCGGTCTCGCGTTTGAGGCGCCCGAGCTCAAGATTCTGAGCCACGGTCATTCCGGCAAAGAGCCCGCGTCCCTGCGGCACGTAGCCGATCCCCAGGCGAGCGATCTCGGCGGAAGGCCGTCCGGCGATCTCCTGACCGTCGAGCCTGATCGAGCCTGAACCAGGCGGCGCAATGCCGATCAACGTCTTGAGCAGGGTCGACTTGCCGGCGCCATTGCGGCCCAGAAGAGCCACGATCTCATGTTGACGCACGTCGAAGGATACGTCCGCCAGCACATGGCTCTTGCCGTAGAATGTGTTGACCTTCTCGGCCGTGAGCAAGGTCGCCGCCTCGGCGGCGCTCTGCCGAGGCTTCGCGGCAACGTTGGCCGTGCCAGAGCCGATATAGATCTCCTGCACCTTCGGGCTTGAGCGTGCGTCCTCCACCGTTCCGTCAACTATCACTTGGCCTGCATTCATCACCGTAACGGCATCGGCGATCTGGAACACACGGTCGATATCGTGCTCGACGAGCAGCATCGGAACATCCGCGGAGATACGTTTGATGATGTCGCCGATGCGTTGACGCTCGGTGGCCGCAAGGCCCGCAAGCGGCTCGTCGAGCAGCAGCACCCTCGGCTTCGTGGCAAGCGCCAAGCCCATATCCAGGAGGCGCTGTCCCCCATATGAGAGGGCGCCCGCCTCGGCCTTCTCGATGCCGGAGACGCCGAGATAGCGGATCACCGCTGAAGTCTCGGCTTCGATCTGCTTGATTGATCGCGCGGCCGTCCAGGGGTTGAAACGCTGCGGGTGGCGAGCCTGCACGGCGAGGCGGACATTCTCTTCGACCGTCAAGGCCGGAAAGAGGTTCGTGATCTGGAACGAGCGTCCGATTCCAGCCTGCGTGATCGCTTCAGGAGAAAGACCGGCGATGGAGCGACCTTGGAGAAGAACATCGCCTTCATCAGGCGTGTAGAATCCGGATATTAGGTTGAAGGCCGTGGTCTTCCCGGCGCCGTTCGGGCCGATCAGGGCATGGAGGCTGCGGTCGCGCACGGCGATATCGACCGACTGCACGGCTTTGAGCGCCCCAAAGCTCTTCGTGATGCCGCGAGCCTCGAGGATGACGCCGTCCACATGGTCGGCAGGTTTGAGAGATGAGGGCAGGGGTTCGTCGGTCAGGGTGCGGCCCGCCATGGCGGCCTCTTCCGTTACCTTGGCCCGGAATGGAGCCGCGACCCGCTGTGCGATCCCGATAAGTCCTGTGGGCGAGAGGACGATGAACCCGACGAAGAGGATGCCGAAATAGAGCAGCCAGTGCGGGGTCCAGATCGACAGGAACTCGCGGAACAGGATGTAGAAGAGCGCTCCCAGGGCAGGCCCGAGGAAACTGCGCATTCCGCCGATCACCACCATGGCGATCAACTCACCCGAGAAGGCGACGGACAGGGGCTCGGCGGAGGCGAAGCGATGATTGAAGACCGAAAGGGTGCCTGCGATCCCCACAACGGTGGCAGACACCACAAACCCGAGAAGCTTGTAGCGATTGGTCGGATAGCCGAGGAAGCGGGCGCGCTGCTCGTTCTCCCGGATCGCCACCAGGACGCTCCCGGCGGGCGAGTTGTGGAAGCGCAGCAGGGCAAAACAGACGGCAAACGCCACCGCCGCTACGAACCAGTAGTAAGTCCAGTCCGAGCTCAGGTCGAGGCCGATCGCACGTGCGCGGACGACGCCGCCGAGCCCGCTCTCTCCACCCGTCAGCGCCGTCCAGCGGTAGGCGATAGCGAAGAGCATGGCCGCCAATGCCAGCGTCAACAGGGAGAAGTAGACGCCCCGACGCCGCAGGATGAGCGCGCCCAAGAGAGACGACGCCCCGGCAATGAACACGATGGCGAAGAGAGCTGGAAGAACGATGCCGTCCGGGAACCAGTGAAGCTGGCTCAATGCCGCAGCGTAAGCTCCAAGCCCGAACCAGACGCCATGCCCGAAGGAGATGAGACCGGTATAGCCGACCAGGACGTTCAGGCCGAGGCAGGCGATGGCGAACACCACCACGTCGATCGACGAGCGAAGCGGCAGACCAACGGGATCGAGAACGAAGGGCAGCAGAATGAGCGCTGCTGCCGCGATGAGGAGAGGCCAGTAATTCGTGCGCATCGACCTACTCGAATTTCTGGATACGTTCGCCGAGCAATCCGCGCGGCCGCAGGAGCAGCACGAGGGCCATCAGCAGGTACATCGAGGCTTCGCCGGCGGGCGGGAAGAAGTAGATCGTGAGACCGCGCACCACGCCCACGAGCGCTGCTGCCGCGATCACACCCCAGAACGAACCAAGCCCGCCGATGACCACCACCACGAAGGCGGCTGTCAGGATCTCGGCCCCCATGGCGGGGTGCACTCCCGAGATCGGGGCCAGCAGAACTCCGGCAAGGCCTGCCAAGCCGACACCGAGCGCGGCGACGGCCGTCATGTACGGCTGAAGCGAGATGCCGAGCGCTCCCACCATGTCCGGGTTTTGTACTCCGGCCCGGACCACACGGCCGAAGGCGGTGCGGTAGACCAGGAACCAGGTCGCGATGACGGCTGCGAGCGCCACGCCGAAGATGATGAGGCGGTAGCGCGGATAGATGAAATTGCCGAGGAAGACCTGCCCCCGGAGGGCTGACGGGATCGAGAAGGGCAGGGGAGCCGCCCCGAAGATTATCCGCAGGCTCTGCTCGATGATCATTGCAAGCCCAAAGGTCAGAAGCAGGCTGAGAATAGGGTCTGAGCGGTAGAACCTTCGAAAGAACAGACGCTCGATGACGACGCCCAAGAGCGCGACGAGCAAGGGAGACGCGACGAACGCGCCGGCAAATCCAATCCTGGATGTCAGCGTCACGGCAAGATACGCGCCGATCGCATAGAAGGCGCCATGGGACAGGTTCACGATTCCGCCGAGCGAAAAAATCAGCGAGAGGCCGAGGGCGATTAGCAGATAGTAAGCGCCGACCAGAAGGCCATTCAGCACCTGCTCAAGAAGAAAGACGAACGCCACGCGAGACTCCCTTTCCGGTCATTGAAGGCGTCCTCCCGCGAGGAGCCGGAACTGAGGGAAAACGGAATGCCATGCTCTCGGCGGCCGGAATGGCATTCAACCGTCCGGCCTGACCGATGCTTGTCGCATCATGCCTGCATCTTGCAGGTGCCGTCCTTCGGGGGCGCCAAGACCTCTAGATCCTCGTTCGGACCGGGTACGGAGCCCAGCGGTTCGTAGATATCCCACTGGTCCTTCATCTTGTCCGGATCCTTGGCACGCACGGCATACATCTCCTGCACCATCTGATTGTCGTAGGCGCGGAAATAACCTTCACGGCTTTTCAGGACGTCGAACTTCGCGCCTTTGCGCAGGTGCTCGGCGATCTTCTGCGGGTCTGCGGATTTCAGCTCGGTGAAGGACTGCGCGACGATCTTGAGGGAGTTGTAGTCGCCCCAACATTGGTTCTCAGGCGGCTTGCCGTATTTCTTGGTGAAAGCTTCGACGAATTTCTTCGACGACGGCGTATCGACCATGTGGTGCCAAATCAGCGGCCAGATGCCAGAGAAGTTGCCCTTGCCGGCGCCCCAGGCCACCGCCGTGTCGAAGCCGAAGCCGGTGATCGGGAACTGGAGCCCGTATTCGGCATATTGCTTGATGAAGTTCGTGATCTGGTTTCCGGCGAGATTCGAGGCGACGATATCGGGCTGGGCCTGCCGAATCTTGAGGAGGTAAGGGCTGAAGTCGGTGGCGTCGGTGGGGACGAGTTCCTCGCCGATGAACTCGCCGCCGTTCTCCGTCACGAATTTCTTGGCGACCCGGAAGAGGTCATGGCCGAAGGCATAATCGGCCGTGAGGGAGTACCATTTCTTCCCCTTGATCATGTTCTCGGTCTTCAGATACGTGCCGACCGCCGTGACCATCATCGAGTTCGCAGCCTCGATGTGGAACATGAACGGGTTACAGCTGGCCCCGCGCAGGGCGTCGGAATTGGCGCCGGTGTTGATGAACACCGTCTTGGTTCGGTTGGCCACCTGACCGATGGCGAGAGCCGAGGCGGAAGAAATTTCGCCGATGATCATCGCGACCTTATCGCGCTCGATCAGGCGCTCAGCCTTGGCCGAAGCCGTCTGCGGGTTCACGGAATCTTCGATCACGAGCTCGATCTTGCGGCCCAGAACGCCACCGGCGGCGTTGATTTCCTCGGCGGCGAGCTTCACGCCCATCTGGGCGAACTCGCCGAGCGGTCCCAGGAAGCCGGTGATGGGTGTGAGATGCCCGATTCGAATCACGTCAGATTGCGCCTTGACGATCGCAGGCATCCCGATGCCTACGAGCGCGGTAGCGCTGGCAGCTCCCTTCAGGAGCGTACGGCGAGTCAAGTCGTCAGAATGTACCATGGCCGTTTCCTTCCTCGAAAAGGGTGTCGCGGTTACTTGCCGCGATCTGTGATCACAGTTAGACTGTCGGAAAATGAGCAACTTGTCGAGCCCCCGCCCAACCAAGACGCCATCGGCTATCGCCCAGATCGGCCGGCTGGAGCGCGTCACCTTAGGCGAACGCGTTCATACCGAGTTGCGGGAACTGCTGATGAGCGGCGAGCTTGCCCCCGGGCAGAAGATGTCCCTGCGCGGCGTTGCCGAAACCCTCGGTGTATCGATGATGCCGGTGCGGGAGGCGGTCTCGCGGCTTGTCGCCGATCAGTCCTTGGAGGTGCTGCCGAACCGCGCCGTGCGCGTTCCGCTGATGACCCGCGCACGCTTCCGAGAGCTGACGGCCGTGAGACTCGCGGTCGAGGGCTTCGCGGCGGAGCAGGCGGCCAGGAGCCGCGCGGAATCCGACCTCGCAGCCATGCGGCGATTTGAAGAGGCGTTCCTCGCCGAGGCTCAACGCCCCGATCCTCGTGCGGACAGGGCGGTCCGGGCCAACAAGGAACTCCACTTCGCCATCTACCGAGCGACCGGTCTGCCGACGCTGGTGGGGATCATCGAGGGGCTCTGGCTTAAGATCGGGCCAGTTCCGAATTTCGATCTCAAGGCCTCTCCCGAACGGTTGCGCACGGGCGGAGCAACCGAGCATCACCGCCATCTTGTAGCGGCAGTGAATGCCGGTGACGGAGCCGCTGCACGCAGGGCGCTCGTCGACGACGTCGAGGGCGCGGCCAATTTCATCGAGAGCACCGGACGTCTGCTGGACTAGGCCGATGCGCGGGCTCTCGGACATCACAAGATGAGCAGGCGCTCAATGCAAGGCGACCGGTTCAGGGATGGAGACGACGAAGATGGACCTCAACATTGCCGGGCTGCGTGTGCTGGTGACGGCTGGCGCCGCTGGCATCGGGCTCGAGATCGCCCGCACCTTCCGCCGCGAAGGCGCGCGCGTGCATGTCTGCGACGTGGACCGTGCCGCCCTCGAGGCGGCGGCCACGACTGACCCGGACCTGACCTCTTCTTTTGGCGATGTGGCGGATCGCGGCGATGTCGCCCGGGTTTTCGAGGAGGCTCTGGGAGTTCTCGGTGGACTGGATGTCCTCGTCAACAATGCCGGCATCGCAGGGCCGACCGCCCGGGTGGAGGAGATCAACCCGGAGGATTGGGACCGCTGCCTTGAGGTCTGCATCACCGGGCAGTTCAACTGCACGCGTCTGGCAGTGCCTCATCTGAGAAAAAGCCAGAACGCTTCGATCGTGAACCTCTCCTCCGCCGCAGGACGGTTTGGCTTTCCCCTGCGCTCGCCTTACGCCGCTGCCAAATGGGCCGTGATCGGCTTCACGAAATCGCTCTCGAGGGAGCTGGGTGATAACGGCATCCGAGTGAATGCCATCCTGCCCGGCATCGTCGCCGGCGACCGGCAGCGTCGCGTGCTTGAAGCCAAGGCCCAGCAGCTTGGCGTATCCTTCGAGGAAATGCAGCGCAGAGCGCTCGCGAACACGTCCCTGAAGGAGTACGTGACGGCGCAGCAGCTTGCCGACCAGATCGTCTTCCTGTGCTCACCGCTGGGACGCGCGATCTCGGGGCAGGCCATTGCCGTCGATGCGGATCTGCAAGCTCTTTTCTGAATGATGCATCAGCCACTCTGCTCGAACGCGGGCTTAGACTTGCGGTATCCAGCTTGATTCAAGGCGGTGAGTAGGAATGGCAGGGCGTTGCCGCATCGAGTGGCGTCTGTCTAAGTCATTGCAAATGCATGATCCGGTGTTCACGGGATGAACCGTAGCGGCTCCCAGGGTTTTCCACGTCTCCTATCGCAAGGTGCCAACCGAGGGCGATATCTATACGATGGACCACGCGACATCGGTGCTCGTCACCGCCGCTGCCGGCTGGCATGTCAGCCCAATTAACTATCATGAATATGCCGCGATGGCACTCGCGAAACTTAAGCGGAGCTTGAAGTTATGGTAGGAAATGACCTGGCGCATGCACCCGGTCCAGCCATCGTTACTGCGCTCCTGCGACGGCCAGAACCGTCGTGAGAACCGTCTTCTTCACGGCATGGTTGCTTTCCGGTTCCGTGTCGATCCACTCGTCGAGGGAGTGAGAACGCTCGGACTTTCCGACGCGCGGGATCGTCAGTGCCGGGATGCCCAGGCTCATCGGCATGTTGGAGTCGGTCGAGCCGCATTCGTACGTTGGCTTGCTGCCATTCGCCAGGAAGGCCGCCGTCGTCAGTTGAACGAGATCTGTCTTCTCGTCCGTGCGTCCTGCAGGCCGATCACCCACGAGCTTGAGGTCCGCCGTGATCGTCCCCTCCTTGGTGGACCGGGCGAAGTTCTCCGTCTCCAGGGACTGATTCACGACCGCGAGGAAGCGCTTCTCAAGACGATCCAGCTCCTTCGCGTCCTCAGAGCGCATGTCGAACTCCATCCAGACTTCGTTCGGGATGGCATTGACCGATGTTCCCCCTTGGGTGACGCTTGCCGAATAGGTGGTCTTCGGCTTGGCCGGGGTCTGGACCTTGTAAAGCTCAACCACGGTCTGAGCCATGGCCGTCATGGGGTTGACAAGGCCAAACGCACCGAAGCTGTGTCCGCCGGGTCCCTTGTAGGTCACGCGGTATCGCTTCGATCCGACGCCACAGTTCGTGATCCGGGTCGTCCCGCCGCCGTCGAGCGAGAAGAAATACTTGGCCTGATCCTTGTATTTGCCTTTCGTGAAGAAATACCGCACGCCGCGCAGGTTGCCGAGGCCTTCCTCACCGACGTCTCCCAGGAACACGATATCGCTCTTCGTCTTGATCCCGGCGGCATCCATCGCGCGAACGATGCTGAGCAGGGTGGCAAGACCACTGCTGTCGTCGCCGACGCCGGAGGCGGCCAGGCGAGTGCCATCTCGCTTGACCTTGACGTCCGTGCCTTCGGGAAAGACGGTGTCGAGGTGAGCGGAGACGACCACCAGCGGCCCGCCTCCGGTTCCTTTCCGCACACCCATGGCGTTGCCCTCTTCGTCGATCTCGACGTCGTTCAAGCCATGGGCCTTGAGCATCTCCGCGTAAGCCTTGCCCGCTCCTGCTCCTTGAACGGCGGAGCCGGGACCTCTGTCAGTTTGATTACCTCGCTGATCCAGCGCTCGTGATCCTTCTGGAGTGCATCGACGGCCGTCTTGAACGACTGGCTGTCCATGATGCGCTTCACGGTCTCGGTGTAGGCGGGCGCGACGTCCTGCGCGAAGGCCGGACATGAAGCCAGCGTTCCGATGGCCGGCGCGGACAAGAATGCTCTCGAAGCTGCATGCATTGGAAGTTCCCTCCTTTATCGTTCCAAATCGGCGGCGCACGGGAGAGGACGATCCTCTTGAGATGAGGAACGTTCTCGCCCTTTGAACCAGTCCTTGTGAGAAGGCTGTGACGGCGGTCTCTGGAAGGCCGCCGTCTGTTTCGGCGTCTCTCCTTGCTAGGGACTTCTGTGGGGTTACAGATTTCAGTTCTTCGGCTTCTCCAGAACCGGGAACTTGATGCCCAATTGATCAAGGTACGTCGCATGCTTCGACGGGTCGTAGTAGTACTTCTTCATTTCGGGCCGATACCTCGCCATGATATCGGCGTTGATTTGCACCTGCGGCTTGTCCTCCGCCGAGATCATCGGAACGTACTTCTGGTTCTTCTGCTGCTCTTTGGCAAAGTATTCCTTGGCCTGCGTCACCAGTTCCGGCTTGGACAGCAAATCAATCGTCGTCATGGCAATCACCTTTGCCCCTGCAACGACGCCCTTATGCGCGATCGGCGTCGCCATCGACATGGCGTTCGACCAGTGATGACCGGGTAGGTTGGGAATGTTCGACGGGTAGTTCAACGTGATCGTCGGCACCGTCCAGGAGATGTCGCCGATGTCGTCGGATCCGCCGCTCTCAGGCTTCTCCAGCGGAGGTTCAAGCTTCTTCAGTTCGATCGCGAGCCCTTCCTCCTTGCCCTTCACCGTACGCTGCACCGCCTTGGCGAAGGCCTGCTCATCCGCCGTCCATTGCGGGAGCCCGACCTGCTGGATGTTGGCGTACGCGGCTTCTGCAATCGGCTTGTTGAAGTGTCGTGGCGCCGCTGTGCCGATGATTTTTCGGGTGACGGTGGTATCCGTCATCTTTGCTGCGGCCTCCGAGATGGTGTTGGCGATCTCGAAGTTCTTGCGGATGTTCTCGAAGTCCTGCTCGCGGATGAAGTACCAGACACTGGCGACCGATGGGACGACGTTGGGCTGATCGCCGCCGTCCGGGATCACGTAGTGGGAGCGCTGCTCAGGGCGCAGATGCTCGCGGCGCATGTTCCAGCCGATGTTCATGAGTTCGACGCCATCAAGCGCGCTGCGTCCCCGCCAGGGAGCTGAGGCCGAGTGGGCGGACTCGCCGCTGAATGTGTACTCGACCGACACCAGACCCGTGCCGTTGGGCTGGCCCCAGGAGGTCTGAAGGTTATTGCCGACGTGGGTGAAGAGGACTGCGTCCACCCCGTTGAACACCCCGTCGCGGACCATGTAGGCCTTGCCCCCGAGGAGCTCTTCGGCCACGCCCGGCCAGAGCATGAGGGTGCCGGGGATCTTCTCCCGCTCCATGATCTCCTTCAGGGCGAGCGCGGCGACCACGTTGAGCGCCTGGCCGGAGTTGTGCCCTTCCCCGTGCCCCGGGGCTCCTTCGATCATGGGTTCACGATACGTAACCCCTGGCTTCTGGGACGCCTTTGGAATGCAGTCGATATCGCTGCCGAACGCGATGACTGGGCCTCCTGAACCCCACTTGGCGACCCAGCCTGTAGGCAGGCCCGCGACATTCCGTTGAACCGTGAAGCCGTTCTTCTCAAGAATGTCAGTGATGTACTTGGAGGTCTCGAACTCCTGAAATGCCAGCTCGCCGAAGCTGAAGATCGAGTCGTTCATCTCCTGCGCAAGCTTGGCGCGGGCCTCCACACCCTGGACGGCTTGCTTCTTCAGCTCCGAGATGCGTTCGACGAGAGCGGCATTCTGCTCGGCCGTCTGGGCAAGGACGGGCGCGGTGGTCGTGAGAAGGGCGGTGAGTAGCAGACTGGGCAGCAGACCATGTTTCATGAAATCCTCCCGGGTCTTCCGATTGGCGCCGGCAAATCAGGCGGCGCATCCATCATCCGATCAGATCAGGAGCCCTTAAGCTTCACCGTGGAATACAACCCAGCCAGGAAGTAAAAACATGGCTTGTTATGGAACTTTTTTCGAATTGATGAAATCAGGTCCTTGCGACGAACTATCGGGGTGGCGGATCTTCGCGGCGATGTCAGACGATCCCGACGTTGAGTATCTGACGGTCGATTCCACCGCCGTCCGCGCCCATCAACACGCC
>KI912039.1:148434-148564 GCA_000517005.1 Microvirga lupini | reverse complement strand
CGTCCGGCCTCGACAACCGGGTGCTGGATGCAGCCCGCATTCTGGTCGACCGCCGGTCGCGCCGCGCCAAAACGGATCGGCTTGATGCCGCGGCGCTGATGCGCACCTTGATGGCCCTCGACCGCGGGGA
>KI912039.1:148201-148334 GCA_000517005.1 Microvirga lupini | reverse complement strand
GGCTGCTTCTCAAAGCTCAAGCAGTTCAGGCGTGTGGCAACCCGTTTCGAGAAGACCGCCAGAAACTATCTCGCCGTCATCACCCTCGCAGCAATCGTCCTATGGATCAAATAAATGTCCACACACCCTAGAG
>KI912039.1:134474-148101 GCA_000517005.1 Microvirga lupini | reverse complement strand
TAGTGCCCATTGTATGAAACCGTACAGAGAGTCTCCTGAGACGTTTATCCTCGTTACTACGCTTGTTATCAGCGCTTAGAAGAACACTCTCAATGGCTTGACCGGTCAGTGGGACACAAGCAGTTGAGGGCCGATCATGGGACCTATCCTGAGCGCATTCAGCGTCTGAAACCTTGGCGGTAAGTGACGCGCGCCTTCAGGGAACGATCTAGCCCCGAACCGATTGTTTAACAGCGAAGCTTCACCTCGGGCGCCGAGCCTGACACAACGAGGGATGCACAGCACGGGCGATGGCGCAGCTTTTCACACCGGCAGCAACCACCTTGTTCCGGGTGGTGATCGTGCTCACGGGACTTGGGCTCGTGGGAGCAGGCGTGACCGCCTATCTGTGGGCTCACGCGGCTAGCACCTGGAACGTTGGCAACCCAGCGCCACAGCCAGTCCCGTTCCGGCACGATCTGCATGCGGGCCAGCTCAATATCGACTGCCGCTACTGCCATTCAGCCGTGGAACACGCGGCCGATGCGGGCATGCCATCGGCCCAGACCTGCATGTCCTGCCATTCCCAGGTCTGGGTGGGGGCGAGCGTTCTCGAGCCTGTACGCTCAAGCTTCACGCTCGGGCAGCCGATCCAATGGACTTCCGTTCACCGCCTGCCGGACTATGCCTATTTCCATCACGCGGCCCATGTGACGAAGGGCGTCGCCTGTGAAACCTGTCACGGTCGTGTGGACCAGATGCCAAAGATGGTGAAGACCCAGACTCTCTCCATGGGGTGGTGCCTGGACTGCCATCGCGATCCGGTGCCACACCTTCGTTCCCGCGACGCGGTGTTTGCCATGGGTTACGAGCTTCATGGTGATGAACTGCCCGCAGATATTCGCGAGTTCTACCGGGAGGCTTCCCGGCGGCTCACCAGCTGCAACACATGCCACCGGTAGGTTCGATGGGCGAGGGGACGACAACCGATTTCGGAGCCCTGAGGGCCCGCCTCGCGACGGAGGAGGGGCCGCGTCTCTGGCGCAGCTTGGAGGAACTCGCCGATGTGCCGGAGGTGCGCCGTTACGTAGAGGCCGAATTCCCCGACATCATGCAGGCTACCCATATCGACCGGCGAACGCTGCTGAGGCTGATGAGCGCCTCCTTGGCGTTGGGAGGTTTGACGGCCTGCAATGGAAATGATGCCGGCTCAAGAGCAGCGCTCCTGTCACAGAGCCACAACATTCCCGACTATGTGCCGGGCGTGCCGGTGACGATCGCCACCTCTCTGCCTCTGAACGGCTATGGCAGGGGTGTGCTCGTCAAGGCGCAGGAAGGGCGCCCGATCAAGATCGAGGGGAATCCGCTTCATCCGGCCAGTCTTGGCGCGACCGACGTGTTCGCTCAGGCCGAGATCTTGTCCCTCTATGATCCGGACCGGTCCGAAACTCCGTTCCAGGACGGCGTGCCGAGGTCATGGGACGCGCTCACGAACTTCATCCGCCCCGTGCGCAACCAGCTCGTATTCGACGAGGGCAGGGGACTGCATGTCCTGATGCCACCAACCTCCTCGCCGACCCTGCACAGGCTGATCGGGCAGGCGCGCCAGCTTTTCCCGCATTCCCAATGGCATGTGTTCTCACCGCTCGATGATGGCAATCGTCAGGCTGCGGCCATGGCCGTGTTCGGGCGCGATGTGGAATTGGTCTACGATCTGACCCAGGCCGATGTCATTGTGACCTTGGGAGGCGATCTCTTTGCCGAGGAGCCAGGCCATATCCGCTACGCGGCCGATTACCAAGCGCGAAGACGGATATCGGACCGGGGACTTCCCCGGCTCTTCGCTGTTGAAACGCGCACGAGCCTCGTGGGTGCCCGTGCGGACGAGCGAATCCCACTCCGCCCAAGGGACTTCGAAGCCTTCGCCGAGGCGCTCGCGGCGGCTCTCGACACTGGGGCTGCACCATCCGGCTCCCATCCCGCCATTCCCTCTCTGGCTGATGCGCTGCGCCGCGCCGGAACCCGCAGTCTCGTCGCGGCGGGCCGCGAGCAGCCTGCCCGCGTTCATGCGCTTGCCCTCGCCATCAATGCCCGTCTCGGCTCCTTCGGCACGACGATCCGCGCTATCGAGCCCCCGCACGCTTCACAGGGAGAGATTCGGACGCTCGCAGACTTGGCAGAATCCATGCAAGCCGGACAGGTCTCGCATCTCGTTGTCCTCGGCGGCAATCCCGTGTACACCGCGCCCGCGGACATCGACCTCGGCCCGCTCGTGCAGCGCGTGCCATTATCCGTTCATCTCGGCCAGTACCAGGACGAGACGGCTGCCGTCTGCCACTGGCACGTTCCCGAGAGCCACCCGCTCGAAAGCTGGGGCGACCTGCGGGCCTTCGACGGAACGATCGGTCTGCGCCAGCCGGCAACGATGCGGCTGAAGCCGGGCTTGAGCGCGGAGGAGTTCCTCGGCCTCATGGCAGGACAAAACGTGGATGGACGCGGACTGGTTCAGGCTGCATGGCGGGAGGTTTGGACCGACGCGTTCGACGAGCGCTGGGCGCAATCCCTGGAAGACGGAGTGGTCGAAGGCTCTGCGGCGCCGACCATCGATGTTGCCATCCAACCGGACTGGATACTGGAGTCCGCTGCGCCAGCCTCATCCACGGGGATCGATGTCCTGTTCGCGCCCGATCCGTCCGTATGGGATGGCTCTTTTGCCAACAATGGCTGGCTGCAGGAATTGCCGAAGCCTCTCACGAAGCAGGTGTGGGGCAATGCCGCTCTGATTGCACCGGAAACGGCGGAGATCTTTGGGCTCGCCTCGGGTGACGCCGTCGACCTGTCCGTCAACGGGCGCGTCGTGCGGGCACCTATATGGCTGCTGCCAGGCCATGCACCGGGCGCCGTGACGCTGCCCCTCGGCTATGGCCGCCTATCAGCCGGGCGGATCGGTAACGGGATCGGCTTCGATGCTTATGCCGTCCGCTCCTCCGATGCACGATGGGCAGCGACCGGGGAGATACGGCGCGCAGGCGAGAAGATCCCCGTCATCTCAACGCAGCAGCACCATTCGCTGCGGGGACGGGACATCGTGCGCGTGATGGCGCCCGGAGAGGCCGTACCCCCTGAACCCGTGCATCCATCCATTTATCCCGAATGGCCCTACAAGGAACATGCCTGGGGCATGGCCATCGATCTCGACGCCTGCATCGGCTGCAATGCCTGCGTGATCTCCTGCCAAGCCGAGAACAACATTGCTGTCGTCGGCCCCGAGGAGGTTACAAAGGGGCGTGAGATGCACTGGCTTCGGGTGGATCGGTATTACGCCGGCGATCCTGCAAGGCCAGAGATCTATTTCCAGCCGGTCCTCTGCATGCACTGCGAGCAGGCTCCTTGCGAGGTCGTCTGTCCTGTCAACGCGACGGTGCATTCCTCAGAGGGACTCAACGACATGGTCTACAATCGCTGCATCGGCACGCGAACCTGCTCGAACAACTGCCCCTACAAGGTGCGGCGCTTCAACTTCGTCGATTATCAGGGCACCGACGTCTCGGCCCCGTTCGAGGCCATGAACCCGCAGGTGACGGTGCGCGATCGCGGCGTGATGGAAAAATGCACCTTCTGCGTCCAGCGGATCGGGGCGGCCCGCGCGGATGCCCGTGTCGAGGATCGGCGCCTGAAGGACGGCGAGGTGATAACCGCCTGCCAGCAGGCCTGTCCGACACAGGCCATTGTGTTTGGCGATATCAACGATCCCGACAGCGCCGTGAGTCGTCTCAAGCGGGGCCCGCGCAATTACGCATTATTGGGATCACTGAACACGCAGCCGCGTACCACCTATCTAGCGCGCGTCGAGGGGCGGAAGGAGAATGGGTAGCGGATGAGCAGCGACGCCCATGCAGCAACGAGCCGGGTGGCCGATATCCCACTCTCCCCGCACTTCGGCTGGGCGTGGTGGCTCGCGCTCCTGGCCTCTGGTGGGCTCGTCGTGCTCCTGGGCTTCACGTTGATCTCAGTCACGATCATCGGCGTCGGCATCTGGGGCGTGAACATCCCATATGTCTGGGGCTTTGATCTCATTAACTATGCCTGGTGGATCGGCATCGCCAATGGCGCGAGCCTTTTTGCCGCCATCCTGGTCCTGCGCCGGCACGATCTGCGCACGGCGGTCAACCGTTTTGCGGAAGGTGTTGCTCTCTTTGCAGTCATCTGCGCCGGCATCTTCCCGATCTTTCATCTCGGGCGCCCCTGGCTGTTCTACTGGACCTTTCCTTATCCGGCGACTTTCGAGGTCTGGCCGCAGTTTCGCAGCACCCTGACCTGGGATTTCTGGGCCATCAGCACCCATGTCATCGTTACAAGTCTGTTGTGGTACGTAGGCCTTATCCCCGATCTGGCGACGCTGCGGGATCGGGCTAGACGCAGGATCGTGCAGCGGATCTATGGCATCCTGGCACTTGGCTGGCGTGGCTCCATGCGCCATTGGGCCTATCACCAGCGCGCGTATCGCCTCGTCGCCATCCTGGTGCTGCCCCTGATCCTCATCATGCAGAGTACCGTCGCCTTCGAGTTCGCAGTGACCCTGGTGCCTGACTGGCATGAAACGCGCCAGCCGCTCCACTTCGTGGCAACCGGGCTTGCGCAGGGCCTGTCCATCGTCCTCCTCGTCGCGGTGCTCCTCCGCTGGGGCCTGCGGCTCGGGCGCTATATCGACGAGGGAGACATCAACCTCCTGGGCAAGCTGGTGCTCGCGAGCGCGCTGGTCTCCGGTTATCTCTACATCGACGAGATCGCCGCGGCACTCCTTTCGGGAGGACTGGCGCAGGAGGCGACCTTCACCCGCATGACCGGCGACTATGCGGGGCTCTATTGGACGGCGATCGTCTACTCTGTCCTGATCCCACAGCTGTTCTGGTTCAGGAGCGCTCGACTGAGCTCCGTGGGGGGAGTCTTCGTCGGCGTCTCCATTGGCGTCGGCATCTGGTTCGACCGCTTCTCCATCATCGTCGGAGGCCTTCAGACCGACTACCTCCCCGCCATCGGGCGCAGCTACAGCCCGACGCTGCCGGAAACGGGCCTCTTCCTGGGAACCATCGGGTTGTTCGCGGCTCTTCTGCTGCTTTTCGTCCGTTTTCTGCCCGTGGTCTCCATGTTCGAGACGCGCCATGACGAGCATGAGGAGAAATCCTCATGACGCAGCAGTCCTATGGCATCATGGCAGAGTTCAAGAATCCCGAGGCTCTCATTGAGGCGGTCAGGATGGCTAAGCGCACGGGTTATACGAAACTCGATGCATTCAGCCCATTTCCCCTGCCGGACCTCGCCAGGGAACTTGGCGTTCGCACAAGCGTGATCCCCTGGATTGCGTTTGTCGCCGGTCTCATTGGAGCGGCCATTCAATATGGCTCACAGTACTGGATGAACGCCGTCGATTATCCGTTGAATGTGGGCGGGCGCCCACTCGACAGCTGGCCGGCCTTCATTCCTGCCTCATTGATCGTCGCCATTCTCTGGGCAGGTGCAGCAACCCTGATCGGTCTGCTCTTGATCCTGCGGCTGCCACGCCTGCACCATCCTGTCTTTGCAGTACCGGAATTCGAACGAGCATCGGAAGACCGGTTCTTCCTCTGCATCATGCAGAATGATCCGATGTTCGACAGTGTAACCGTCCGCGAGTTCCTCGGAGCGCTCTCGCCCCTAGCCGTACAGGAGGTTCCAGCGTGCGGCTAGCGGCAACCATTGCCAGCGTTATCTTCCTTGCTGCTTGCGATACTGGAACGGAGGAGCGCGATGCCGTTGCCTCGACACACACCGTGCAGCGTGGCTACGTGCCCGTGCCTCCCGGTACTGTCCCGAGGGGAACCTCTGCGCAGGTAGCCGCACTCGCACCTCCGGGACCGGAGCGCACGCCGGCCCTGCTCGCCCATGGCGGGGAGCGGTTCAAGATCTTCTGCAGCCCCTGCCATGGCCTGAACGGTCGCGGCGACGGTCCTGTTGTCTCGCGGGGCTTTGCCCCACCGCCTTCCTATCATGACGAACGTCTTCGAGTGCTGACGCCCGAGCAGATCGTGCAGGTGATCACACAGGGCAAAGGGCGGATGTTCCCTTACGCCGACCGCGTTCCGCCGGCGGACCGTTGGGCGATCGCGCACTACGTCAAGGAATTGCAGGAACGTGGCGTTGGAACCGTGTCAGGGCAGGAGAGTGCAACTCCATGAACGCGATCGAAGCTCTCTACATCGTCTTCGTCGCCCTGTCGGGGATTGCGATGGGCAGTCTCATCGTCCTTATGATCGGGCATCTCATGAACGAGCGTTGGCTCGCGCCGGTGCGTGCCGAAGCGGAAGCTGCCGCCCTGACGCTGCCTCTGCTCCTACTTCTGGGTCTCGTGCTGGCGTTTGGCCTCGGTGAGATTTTCCCTTGGGTCGGCAATCCAGGCGATCTTCCGTCTGCACGGGAAAGTTACCTGAGTCCGGGCTTTTTCATGATCCGGAGCGCCATCTATCTTCTGATCTGCATAGGGCTGGCTCATTGGTTGACACACACCCGTCACCTGCGCCGTGCCAGCGCCATAGGCCTCGCGCTGCTGACGCCGGTCATGACCTTTTCGGCTTACGACTGGGTGCTGTCGCGGGAGCCGCATTGGTGGTCGAGCCTGTTTGGGCTTACCTTTGGATTAGGGCAGGTTCTCGCGGCCCTCGCGGGCGCGATCCTGATCACCCTTCTCAAGACGGAACCTACCTCTCCCAGACGCATGGCAAGCCTCGAGCGTGCACTGCTGACCCTGCTGCTGTTGACCGCCTGGACATGGTTCACGCAGTTCCTGATCGTATGGCTTGCGAACCTGCCGCACGAGGTCGCGTGGTATCTGGAACGCTCGGATGACGGAAACCTGACGATTCTCGGGATTTCGTATGCGCTGATGCTTGCCTCCATCATCGTCCTCGTGCCCTCTGGCGTGAGTCGCATGGCGATGCTCGCAGGTAGTGCGCTCGCCCTTCTACATCACGGATCGCACATGATCTGGATCCTGCAGCCGCGCGGTGACCTTTCCTGGTTCGCACTCGGATTGATCCTCGCAGTTGCCGGTCTCTGGATCGGTGTGTATGGGGCCATCATGCGCGTTCGCCCGACCTATGCTGAGGAGGCGGCCGAAGAGCCTTAACGCTTCGGCGCGCCTCCATCGGGGCTGGGGACAATGCGGCGGGTGCGGATATCGGTTTCTGAGGGAATCGCCGGAGGGGCCGGGATGTCCGCGGCCACTTCGTCCTCTGCGCGGAGCGGGAGAGGCGGATCGGGTGGATAGACACGCATCCCGTCGCGCCCCAGGGAATAGAGGTAGGCGGCCATGTGCCGTGCCTCCGCCTCGGTTACCCCCTGTGCGGGCATGCCGGTGGTGGGCTTCAGTGCCACGGGATCCATCAGCCAGGCGATCAGGTTCCGCGGTGTGTTCGGCAGGAATCCGGCGAGGAGATGCTGCTGGGCGTAATTCTCCAGGCGGGGCCCCACCTTGCCCCTCGCTCCTCGGACATCCTCGATCGTATGGCAGGCGCCGCAGCCATAGGCCTGAATGAACGCATGTCCCTGCTCGGGCTCGCCGTCTGCGATCGTGAGACGCGAGGATTGGTCCTGGGTGTCGCGGCAGGCGGCAAGTCCAGTCAGGAGGATTGGCATCAGGGTCAGGAGGAGAGGACGGAGGATCATCGGCTCGGCTTCAGAACATCTGTCGTGGCAATCGGCGAAGGCCGTGCCCGTTCCGATCCGTGCGGTGTCAGGAGCCGAAGAGCCATGATGAGCCCTGCCGCAAGATAGATCGCGCACATGGGAAGAGACATGATAGCTCCTGCCAGCTGCTGATCTTCCAGAGCTGTCAAACCCCAATCTATCGTATCGGGGGCACGATACAGCGCTTCGCGCGCGAAGCTGAGGAGGGCGCTCAGGAGGCCGCTATGAAGCAAGGTGAGGAAGCAGGCGATGAGTGAGGCAGCGGCCGCCTCCCGGCCGGAATGCGCCTTGATCACAGCCCGCCAGAACAGCAACGCCGTGCCGAAGAACATGACGTGCTCCAGCCAGTGCAGCCTGTCTGAGGCGACCGCCGCATCGAACAGCATCGGGCTGTGCCAGATCCATAGGGTCGCCATGTGGATCAGAGCCGCCGGGATAGGCCTCACGCAGGGCGATAGGATCGCGAGCGTGGATCGCAGCGTGCCATGGCGCGCCATGGCACGCCGCCAATGCGCTGGCAGTGCCCAAAGCCATGCGACCTCAGGCTTGCCGAGGACAAGAAGCGGCGGTCCGACTGCGATCAGCAGGATGTGCTGCACCATATGGGCCGAGAGCAGGGCCGAGGACAGCGCCTCGAGCGGCGACAGCAGCGCGATGACGAGAAGGAGCACCCCCAAGGCGAAGCAGGCGATCTGCCGAAGGCCAAATCCGGGAAGGAGCCGCCCAAGCTCACGCTGCAGATGCCAGACGCCCCGAATGAAGAGCACGCATGATGCGAGCAGCGGGATCGAAACCAGCGGATCTGCATGCCATTCGTGCCAGAGATTGCTCACGTCGTGTGGTACTGCCCCGTGGGCGAAAGCAGGGATCTCGAACAGGACGGTGGCCAATCCTGTGGCGAGACCTAGTTCGGTCCTGAGGGATCTGTTCGGGAATGCCTTTCGGGAACCAAGTCTCACGGCTAAGCTTTTCCGTTCAATGCATGCAGAAATGACCTAGGGCGGATGGACCACGAAACGACCCTGACGCGCCTCCAATGGCGGCTGGACTCCGTTGCGAGGTGCGCAGGCGGGCTTTTGTGGGCTGTTCCGGTCGCAGGCTGCAGCGGCGTGCAATCGGCCCTCGATCCGGCTGGAAACAACGCTTGGGGGCTCTATCGGCTCACCATTGTCATGACGGTGGGGGCTGTCCTCATCTTTCTCCTCGTGACAGCCCTGCTGCTCTATGTTGTTTTCGCCCCTCCGGAGCGTCGCGCTTGGCTTGGAACCCGCAGGACCATCGTCTATGGCGGGCTCGCCTTTCCCATCGTGACCCTCTCCCTGCTTCTTCCCTACGGTCTCATCGTGATGCGGGATACCGATGTCCCACAACCTGGCGCGCTGCAAATCGAGGTGATCGGCGAGCAGTACTGGTGGCGGGTGCGCTATCCGGCCGAGGGTGAGCAGGCGGGTTTCTCGACCGCAAACGAACTCGTCGTTCCCATCGGCAGGCCGATCACCGTGTCGGTGGCGGCGGCTGACGTGATCCACAGCTTCTGGATTCCGAAATTCGGCGGCAAGATCGACATGATCCCGGGGCGGATCAACCGTTTCAACTTCACTGCGGAGCGGCCCGGCATCTATCGCGGCGTCTGCGCCGAGTTCTGCGGCGCTCAGCATGCGCGCATGGCCTTCGACGTGATGGCGCTGGAATCCTCTCAGTTCGAAGCGTGGCGCAGGGCTCAGGCGCAGCCCGCCCAAGAGCCGGCGCTTCCTTTCCTGGCGAGAGGCCGCGACCTGTTCCGCAGCGGCGGCTGCGGCTCCTGCCATGTGGTGAGAGGCACAGAGGCTAACGGGCAATTCGGCCCCGATCTGACCCATGTGGGAAGCCGGCGTACCATCGGCGCTGGCCAGTTCCCGAACAATGTCGGCACGCTGGCGGGCTGGATCGCCAACGTGCAGCACATCAAGCCGGGAGCAAGGATGCCATCCTACGGTTCGCTCACAGGCGAGGATTTGCGTGCGATGGCCGGATATCTGGAGAGCTTGAAATGAACGTACCCGAGCTCCCGAAATCCTTCGAGCGCCGGGGGGCGGAGCTTCCCAACGCGCTGCCGCGACCGGAAGGCGAGTTCGATGCGCTCAAGAAAGCCTGGAAGGCGCCGCGCGGCCTCAGTTTCATCACGGCGGTCAACAACACCTATGTGGGCCTGTGGTATGTCGGAACGGCCCTCTTGTTCTTCATCCTGGCCGGGATCCTCGCGCTGATCATGCGCGTCCAGCTTGCTGCTCCGGAAAGCGATTTCGTCAGCCACGATCTCTACAACCAGCTCTTCACCATGCACGGTACGGTGATGATGTTCCTCTTCGCCGTTCCGGCCGTGGAGGCGGCAAGTGTCTATCTCTTGCCGAACATGCAGGCAGCGCGCGACCTGCCGTTCCCGCGCCTGTCGGCCTACGCCTTCTGGGCTTACTTCGTCGGAGGCCTCGTGTTCTTCGGCACGATCTTCTTTGGCCTGTCCCCGGACGGCGGCTGGTTCATGTACCCACCGCTCACCAGCACCAAATTCTCGCCTGGGGAGAATGCCGACTGGTGGCTCCTCGGCATCGGCTTCATCGAGATATCAGCCATCGCGGGTGCCATCGAGATTATCGTCGGCGTCATGAAGACCCGTGCAGTCGGCATGAGCCTCGACAAACTGCCGATCTATTCCTGGGCCATGCTGGTCTTCGCCGTCATGATCGTCATCGGCTTTCCGGCCATCATTCTTGGCACGTTGCTGCTCGAGATGGAGCGTGCTTTCGACTGGCCGTTTTTCATCGCCGAGAGAGGCGGGGACCCGCTTCTGTGGCAGCATCTGTTCTGGTTCTTCGGCCACCCGGAGGTTTACATCATCTTCCTGCCGGCGACTGGCATGGTCTCAATGATTGTGCCGACCATGGCGCAGACACCGCTTGTGGGATACCGCCTCGTGGTGATCGCCCTCATTGCGACGGGTTTTCTCTCCTTCGGACTCTGGGTGCACCATATGTTCGCCACGGGTCTGCCAAAGATGTCCCTGGGGTTCTTCTCGGCAGCCAGCACGGCGGTGGCGGTTCCAAGCGGCATTCAGGTCTTCGCCTGGATCGCTACCATTGCGGCCGGTCGCATGAGGCTGACGACACCATCGCTATTCATCATCGGCTTCCTGTTCATCTTCACCCTCGGCGGTCTGACCGGCGTGATGGTCGCCATGGCGCCCTTTGACTGGCAGGCTCACGATAGCTACTTCGTGGTAGCGCATCTGCACTACGTGCTCATCGGCGGCATGGTGTTTCCGCTCTTCGCCGCCTTCTATTACTGGGTACCAGTAGCGAGCAGACATGCCCTGTCGGAGTTGCTCGGACGCTGGGTGTTCGGCCTCATTTTTCTCGGTGTCAACGTCACTTTCCTGCCGATGCACATCACCGGTCTCATCGGCATGCCCCGACGCGTCTATACCTATCCTGTAGGAATGGGATGGGATGCACTCAATCTCGTCTCCACGATTGGCGCATTCATGATAGCAGCCGGCGTTGCGATCTTCCTCTTCGACCTCGCCCGCAATTTCCGCTTTGCAAGCGAAGACAATGCCGGCAACGTCTGGAATGCTGGAACCCTCGAATGGCTGCCGAACGGCAATTACGCGACGCGCAGTATCCCGTCCGTCGTCAGCCGCGAGCCGTTATGGGATCAGCCCGGACTGTCGAAGGATGTGGAGGACGGCCGCTATTATTTGCCTGGAACGGCTACGGGAGGACGCGAGGCGCTGGTGACGAGCCCGTTCGACGCGCGGCCGCAATACATCCTGCAGATCCCGGGACCAGGATGGCAGCCCGTGCTGGCCGCGGTGTTCACGGCAGCGTTCTTTCTGCTCCTGACGGTAAAATTCGTGTTCGCATCGGTGATCTGCGGCGTCCTCGCGATCGGATGCGTCATCTGGTGGCTCTGGGAAACCGATCCCGGTCCGGTCCGCCCTCCAGCCGATATCGGCGACGGCATCGTCGTTCCGGTCTACGTCACCGGTCCCATGAATCATTCCTGGTGGGCGATGATCGTCCTCATGGTGGTCTCGGGCATGGTCTTCACCTGCCTGATCTTCTCCTATCTCTTCCTGTGGCTGGTCAATCCAGGCGCTTGGCCTCCACAGAGTGTCGAACTGCCGCAATGGATATGGCCGTCGCTGGCTGCCGTTCTCTACGTCGGCAGTGCAGTCCTGATCGCACGCGCCAGCCGGCTGCTGAAGGGGGATGACCGTCGGAGCCCGCGCTCGGTGCCGATCCTGATCGGCGCAGCGCTGCTTCTCCTCGCTGACGCGTCCGCGATCGACCTATGGGCGCAATGGCAGACCGGCCTCAGCCCATCCGCCCATGCCTATGGGGCTGCCGTCTACGCGATCCTGTCCCTGCAAATCTTCTTCGTTCTGACGACCCTCATCATGGGCCCCTACACCATTGCCCGCTGGCTGGCCGGCAAGCTCGACAGCGTGCGCCGGACGACCTTCGATAACACCATGCTGTTCTGGTACTACACGGTGGGACAGGGACTGGTCGGCCTCCTGGTGGTTCATGGATTTCCGCGGCTGACCGGGAGCACCTAGCATGACCGGACGGAGAACAGCGCGAGCTTTGCTGACGCTTGGCGGCTTGGTTGCCTGGGCGGTGCAGTTCTCGGTCATCTACGGAGTGACATCGACCCTGTGCGGCCGTGGGTGGGCAGATGCGATGCTTTTCGGCATAGGCGTCGTCCAATTCACGATCCTCACAGCCACCCTCGCAACCTTGACGGCTACTGTCATCCTGCTGATCGTCTCGCTTCGCGAGGATCGACAACAGAGAGATCAGTCGACCTCGGCGACGGACATTTTCTTGAGTCAGGCAGGTGTCCTGATCAACGGCCTCTCGCTTGTCGCAATCCTCTGGAGTGGCGTACCGGCCTTCATTCTTCCAGCTTGCGCCTAGATCCGACGAGGTAAGCTTCCATGATGTTCGACTGGCAGGCTGAGAGGCGGGCTCCTCGTGCATGGAACCCGCCTTGTAGGCGGCTCTTATATGTAGGAAACATCCTCTCATTGATACTAAAGAGCCCGATGTGATTGGAAATTGTAACTACAAACGTCGGGTTGATACCAGGATACAGGATAGAGAGGTCGAACTCCAGGTTGTCGTGGTCACGGGAGCATCAGCCGGTGTCGGTCGCTCGGTTGTCGTAGCACTTGAGCGAAAAGGCTGGCGCAATGCCATGGCGTCAGCCTTCGGTCCTGTCACGTCCTTAAGCTCTGATGCGGTCTGCCGGGTCACTGAGGTCACATATCTCGGACAGTTCCATGGGACGTGCACTTCTGGCCTCTGGGCAAAATTCCAAGGGCCAGTTAGCTAAGGTGAGCCACTACTGACGATCAGGACGCTCAACTTTTACAGTTTCGCCGATAACAAAGCTCATTAGGTCTTCACCCATCTCGAGAGGGCCTGAATAGACCTTTCGTGCAGCTGGGACGTAATCACTTTCCTTCGGTGCGTCAGGGCCTGATCCACCGGCCGTGCCGAAATGGGTAAATACAGCAAGCTTCGGCTTAGCCTCATTGAACAGCTTCCCGGCCTCCTCCGGCGTCGTATGGTGAGCTAGAATGCGGCGAGCAGCCTCGGAACGTTCGAGGAGTTCAGGGCGAGCCATAGAAACTTCGTGGATCAACAGGTCCACACCTCGGCTCGCCTCAAGCACGTTCTGATTGTAGCGAGTGTCACCCGAGATGACGACCGATTTTCCTTTGTAATCTATTCTGTAGCCGAATGCTGGCTTGATCTCGTCACCATGATCGACCTCAAAGGCTGTAACCTTTACTCCATTCGCTTCGTAGATAACACCCGGTGCGATGTCCGTTGCCTTTGAGGAAATACCTTCTTCTGAAAGCTTCTCGTCGGCCTTTCTA
>KI912039.1:124060-134374 GCA_000517005.1 Microvirga lupini | reverse complement strand
CGCCATGCAGGTCTATCCGTTACCGGACTACCGTGAAGATCATTAATCTGGATGTCCTCCTCAAATGCTTCTCGGAGGTTGGCCATCATCGAGACCGTCCCCTTAGGCCCCCAAACCATGAACGGGGTTTCGCGCTTCGCCCATGCTGGTGGAAGCCAACCTGATAACCATAAATCTGGAATTCCGTTCGTATGATCGGAATGGTGGTGAGTGACAAACAACTTCACGTCGCGAAGGGGAATGTGTTTCTGGAAGAGACGAATGGTACATCCGCGCCCACAGTCGAAAACCAGCTTCTCCGGACCGGCCTCTACAAGTGTGCTTGGGCCAAGCCGATTGGGTCTTGGAATGGGCGTCCCCGTACCGAGCAAGGTTACTCGAAAATCACTGGGAGCAGCGGTTTGCGCGAGTGTTTCAGTAGACTGCGCTAGGGTCATTGCGAGTAGTGCCGCAAATGCGAACTTGATCTCTCTACGCACCGTTTCCTCCATCTTGCATTGCATCAGCAGGGATCAGCTCTGTGCTATTGGGGCTCGATTCCAAGTTCGCGAATGACCTTGCCGGTTGACGCAAGCTCTGCTTCCAGAAACTTCTTGGCGCCATCGGGCGTCACAGCCTCGCCTGGATCGATCTCGAAGCCGAGCGTGGGAGCTCGCTCTTGGACATCCGGCTCCTTGAGAGCCTTTGCGATTTCCGCACTCAGTTTCTGAACGATGTCAGAGGGCGTGTTGGATGGAGCCATGACCATGAACCAGCCCTGAAGATCAACGCTCTTCAAGGTCTCGGAAATGGCTGGCACGTCCGGGAGCGATGAGATCCGCTTGGTTCCGGCGACTGCTATCGGCCGGAGAGTGCCTTCCTTGATAAATGGCTCTACGACTGAGGCTGACTGGATCGTCACCTGGGTCCGGCCCGTGATGCTGTCCTGCACAGCGTTCGAAATTGTGTTGTAAGGGACCAGAACGAACTTGGTGCCGGCCTGCTTGTTGATCGATTGAGCCATGATGCCGGAGAGATTTCTCGGTCCGTCAACAGCGATGCTCAATGAACCAGGGGCTGCCTTCTCGAGAGCGATCAGCTCAGGCAGCGTCTTAGCCTTTACGTCCGGATTTACCAGGAGGATGTGGTTGCTCTTGGCAACCATGGCGATCGGTGTGAAGTCCTTCACGGGATCATAGGACAGGTTTTTGAAAGTGTAGGGATTGGTTAGCAGGCCAGCCGAAGTCGCAAACAGCAATGTATAGCCATCGGGAGCAGCTTTCGCGACCGCTTGCATCCCAATCACGTTTGCCGCGCCGGGTCGATTCTCGACGACGAACTGTTGCCCAAGGGAACGGGAGAGTTTGTCAGCAATGATGCGGCAAAGGACATCGGGGCTGTTTCCCGCGGCCTGAGGCACGACGATTGTCACGGGCCGTTGGGGCCATGTCTCGGCATGAGCCGAGACCGAGACCAGAAGCGCGGCGCCCGCCAGCAGCATTCGCCGGGATAGTTTCAGCATGTGTTTCCTCCTTGAAATTGGGCATTCGGTGGATTGATTGGTGATCGGCGCCTTCTTCGGACGCCTTGCCGTAGGCAGAGTTAGTGAGGCCGGCGGACAGCGCCGGGTTGCATGGTGGAGTGTCAAGATTCTTCCGCCACCCCATTCCGGAGGGTACCCAGACGATCTATCTCGACTTCAACTGTGTCGCCGGGTTTGAGCCACAAGGGGGGAGTGCGCTTCGCGCCGACGCCGCCCGGCGTGCCGGTCGCGATCACGTCGCCTGGCTCGAGCTGCGTGAAGGACGAGCAGTACTCGATTATGCGCGGGATATCGAAAATCATCTGCTCGAAGGTGGCATCCTGCACCACTTGGCCGTTCACTCGCGTCTGGATCCTGAGCGGTCCCAACTCGCCCAGTTCATCGGGCGTCATCATCCACGGCCCGAACGCACCGGTATCAGGGAAGTTCTTGCCTGGCGTGAACTGGTGGGTATGGCGCTGGAAGTCCCGCACGCTGCCGTCGTTATAGCAGGCATAACCCGCAATATGGCTCCAGGCGTCCGACCTGGAGATATAGCGTCCGGCCTTGCCGATGATGATCGCAAGCTCGCCTTCGAAGTCGAGCTCGTGCGAGACACGCGGACGAATGATATTGGCCAGATGTCCCGTCTGGCTGTTCGCAAAGCGGGCAAAGATCGTGGGGTTGTCCACTTCGGCGCGGCCGGTCTCCTTGCGGTGCATCTCGTAGTTCAGCCCAACGCACAGGATCTTGTCAGGGTTGGGTATGACTGGGAGCCACTCGATGTCCGAGAGCAGGTGCCGCGGGGCATCTACAATCGCCCCGGCGGCTTCATGGAGAGCATTGGCGGCGATTGCAGACTTTAGATCCGGATAGCGGTTTCGGAAGACAGTTCCGAGATCGACGGCTTCGTCACCATCGATCACCCCCCAGGTTGTGGTCCCATTGGCTTTGAACGTTGCGAACTTCATGAGGCGGTCCTTGCATGATGATAAACAGGGGAGTGCTCTGAATTCGGGCCTCCCGCTGCCGGTTGCCGAAGACGGGTTTGAAGATCCCTCATCAGCTCGAAGAGGGATTCCTCGCTCGCAGCTGTGCCGAAGACGTAGTGGTCGGGCCGGATAATGGCGGCGTGGCATCCATGCGTGTCGAACCATCGGGCGAGCACGTCATCCAGTTCGATGATGGCGCCATGCGCAGCACTGTCCTGACCGGAGGACGCGTCTCTTGAGGCGCCGACCCTGATGACATGCAGGCCGAGATCCTCTGCCTTCTGCCGCACGGTCTGCAGGATATCCGGCGAATTCCGGCCATCGGCGATCAGGCGCCAGCCGGCTCCAGCGACGGCGTCGAGCAGTTGGCGGCCGGTTTCGGTTTGCACCCAGGGCTGCGGGAATAGGGTGCCCTTGGCCTTATCGTCTTGCGATGCGAGCAACCCCTTCTGTAAGGGCGGCACGATCTCCTGGCGCGTGATCGTCCGGGGCTGCCCACCGCCCTCGGCAAGAATGCGTGCATCGCGCTCGCGCGCCGCTTCGGGATCGCGTTCGCAGATCACCTTGCCGATGGCCTTGATCCGGGTCGTGAGTTGGCGGGCATGCTCGCTGCGCTCCTCCTGATAGGTATCGAGGAGAGCATCGTCGGACCGGCCTCTGAGAACGCGATCAAGCTTCCAGATCAGGTTCGAGACATCGCGCAGTCCCTGGCACATGCCCTGGCCGATGAAGGGCGGCTGCTGATGGGCGGCGTCGCCGGCAAGGAAGACCCGGTCGCGCCGCCACTCCTGGGCGATGAGAGCGTGAAAGCGGTAGCTTGCTGCGCGCCACAGGGTGGCGTCGTCCGGCGTGAGCCATTTCGACAGGAGATTCCAGACGTGCTCTGGCTGTTGCGCTTCGCGGGGATCCTCGTGGGGCAGCAGCATGATCTCCCAGCGTCGATGATTGCCGGGGCCGATGATGAACGTTGTCGGGCGTGCCGGATTGCAGTACTGGGCTGCCGTCTGCGGCAGCTTGCCAAGGGCCCCTTCATTCACAAGGACGTCAACCACGAGCCAGGGCTCGTCGAATTCAAGGTCCTCGAGAACGATTCCGAGTTGTTCGCGAACACCGCTCGATGCCCCATCACAAGCGATCACGTACTCCGCCGTCACCGTCCGCATCTGGCCATCATCGCTACGCAGGTTGAGCGTGACGCCCGTCTCGGATTGTTCCAGGTTCAGCAATTCCGTTCCAAGTGAGACTTTGACGCTGCCGTAGGAGGCCGCATGCTGGCGCAAGGCCTCCTCGACCGGCGGTTGCGTGAACACCATGCTGGGCGTGTAGCCGAGCGGATAGGGCTCCGGGACCATGTCGATGCGCCGGATCAACTGGCCCTCGGCCCCGAAATGCTGAGATGCCGGGAAGGGGGCCACGTAGGGCAGGACGCGATCGGCCACGCCGAGATTGTCGAAGAGACGCAGGATCTCGTGATCGATCGCAATCGCCCGGGGTTTGTCGTAGACGGTACGAATGCGATCAATCGTCAGAACGCGAATGCCGTAGCTCCCGAGGAGGCTCGTTGCGACGGCGCCGGATGGGCCGAAGCCAACCACGACCACCTGATAGTCATTGCGGCTTGGATTGCTTGATAAGGTCACCATGGAACTCCGCCCTTGTAGGGGCTTATCGCGGGCTTCGGGAGGGCGCGGAGGCGGCATAGGCGATGGCTGTCTGCGCCGCTTTCACGTGATCGGCTTTCGGTGGGGCTATGCCCCACTGGTCCGTGCGGCCCGGCGGCCAGACCCATTCGTCGGGACCTCGCACCCTGTATGTGTCGTCAACTTGGAGAACCTCCGCCGTGTACTCGATCACGAATCCGACGGGGTCGATGAAGTAGGCAAAGACGTTGTCGCCGGGCCCATGGCGACCGACGCCCCATGCAATCGGATAGCCGGCATCGATCATGCGGCCCGAGGCACGCATGACCGACTCCCAACCCGGCACGAGAAAGGCGATGTGGTTGAGGCCATTGACCTTGGCCTCCGCCAGAACGACGGCGTGATGGTCGCTGTTGCAGCGCACGAAGGCCATCATCTTGGAGCGGTCGGTCAGGCGGAAGCCCAGAGCCTTCTCGTAGAATGCCGCTTCCGCGTCGACATCGGTGCTGTTGAGATTGACGTGGGCGAGGCGGAACGGCCGATCGGTCACTTCCTCGCCGGTCTCGTGCCGCTGATCGCCATGGACGAAGCGCAGGATGCCGCCTTGCGGCTCGCGGATCGTCAGGATCGTGCCGCCGTCGGGGCCATCGTTCGGGCAGGGGCCGGACAGAATCTCCGCTCCATGCTGGACAACGTTTTCGGCGATCGCCATGAGATCTTCGGCCGATGCAGCCCGGAAGGTCACCGAGAGGAGCTCGGGCCTGTCGCTCCTGTGGAGCGCGAGGACGTGGTGATCCGTCCCGGTCGCGCGAAGATAGACAGTGCCCTCATCTCTGGCGACGACGTCGAGCCCCCAGGTGGATGTGTAGAAGCGCTCCGACAGCGCCAGATCAGGCGTGCCGATGGCGACGCTGTGCAGGGCAGTCACAGGGAAACGGGTCATTGCTGGACACCTCCCGGTTGGCGAAGGAAGGTTTTGGCGTTCTTGTGCAAAAGAAGATTGCGGATGTGCTCGTCCGCGAAGGCGGCCTGGACACGTTCGACTGGGATCATGTCATGGAATGCGAAGGGATAATCGGTTCCAAGCATGACCTGCGTCTCGCCAAATAGGGATGTCAGGTGTCGAAGGGTCGGCTCGTCATAGACAAGGGCGTCGTAGTAGAGTTTGCGCGCCTGCTCGGTCGGGGATTGCTGGATGCTATCCTGAAGCGCCGGAAAGACCTTGTAGCCTTCTTCAAGACGCGGAAGCAGAAGTCCCAGCGTGCCTCCGCCATGGCTGAAAGCGATCCGCAGCCCAGGCCGGCGCAGGAGAACGTTCGAGCAGATCACGGAGGCTGCCGCGAGGCCGATGTCACTCGGATAGGCGAGGACCTGCTGCAACTGCGGCGGGCCAACCAGGCGCTCGCGGCTGCAGGGCCTGAGCGCATGGACGAAGATCGCAGCATCGAGTTCCTCGGCCACGGCAAAGAATGGGTCAAAGTCCGGTGATCCAATCGGCTTGCCGTTGATATTGCTGCCGACTTCCACACCGGCAAAGCCGAGATCACACCGTATGCGGCGGAGTTCTGCAATGGCGCGATTCATGTCCTGCAAGGGAACGGCCCCAAGACCGACCAGACGCCCTCCGGAATGGGAGATCATCTCGGCCATCTGGTCATTGATGTAGCGGAGGAGTTCGTCGGCGGGCTCCGGGTCCATCCAGTAGCACAGCAACTCCGGCATTGGTGAGATGGCCTGGAGGCTGAGCCCCATTTCGTCCATGTCGGCCACGCGCCTTGGGACGTCCCAACACCGGTCCGAAACAGTGCGGTAGATTCGCCCCGAGATCACGACATGCCGATGACAAGCCTGGGCCGGCGCCATCGAAGGCCATTCGGCCGGGGTCGGGCCCTTTAAATAGGCTGGGAACGCGGCTGGAACGACATGGGCATGCACGTCAATGCCGCACCGGCATCGCATCCCGGAGCTCATCGGCAGCCCCACACGGGTTCAAGGCTGACGACCTCAGCCTGTTCAAACCCGAAGAAAGTCGAGCTGCGTCTCATCTGGTGCTGTTTCCTTAAAGGTGGCGGTATATTTGAGCCAATGCCCTGATTATATAATTCTCCTTGATGAGAGCTTGTATTGCATATTATCGTGACTGTAAACATTAATTTATAAATTTTATCCTCTTTGCTTAAAGTGTATAAAGAGGCCATCGATGAGCACGATGGCGACCCAGTTCGCCGGGATCTGACAGAATGACCAGAGCATCCTCCGTTCGGCTTGCTGCGCCGCCCCCTTCGACACAGGCCACCAATCTCTATGATAGGTTGCGGGAGGATCTGCTGTCGGGCCGCCTCAAGCCTAGCCAGAAGCTCCAGATGCGGTTCCTGATGGAATCCTACCAAGCCGGACAGACGCCGCTACGGGAGGCTCTCAACCGACTCACGGCCGAAGGCTTGGTCGAGTCGCGGGAGCAGCGCGGCTTCTATGTCACTGGCGTAAGCCAATCCGAACTGAGGGAACTGACTCAGACCCGCTGTTGGGTCGAAGGCCTGGCCTTGCGGAAGGCGATGCAAGCTGCGACCCCCGAATGGGAAGAGGCTCTTGTTGTGGCCCATCACAGGCTGAGCCGGACCCCGCGATCCCTCAATGCTGAGCGATTCGAGGACAATCCGGAATGGGAGCGGCTCCACCGGATATTCCATCGCACCCTCATCAGCCAATGCGGCTCAAAATCGTTGGTCGGGTTCTGCGATCAGCTTGCGGATCAGCTCTACCGTTACCGGCGTCTGTCGATCAATAAGGCTTTCCCGTCGCGGCATGTCGCCGATGAACATCAGGCCATTCTCGAGTCCGTTCTGAGTGGCGATGCCGACAAAGCGGCGGATCTTCTGGCCACTCATTATATGGCGACGGCTGAGGTTATTCTCGAGGACAAAAGCATCTTTCCCGACGCGCGTTCCCAACACGGTGTTGTTTCCGAATGCGAGGAAGCCTGAATGGCCTTTGCGGATGCGGCGTGCAGACGCCGAAGAGTACTTTGGCTCGGTTCACAAGGTCCGGTAATGACACTTCTAAGAAGTAGGACGGACTTCGGTAATGCAGTTGCGAGCGGATTTTTACAGATCGCCTTCCAACACCAGGTTTGATCCGTCCACGATCTTCCCATTGCAGCTGCGGGACACTCTCCTGAGTTGCGCTATATTCCTCACATGATGACGACATTCGCCTCCCAAGACGCACTGTCTTCGCCTTCTGTGGCGCGCAACCGGGATCCAATCCTGACGGTACTTCGTAGGGTTCTTCCTCCGGCTGGGACTGTTCTGGAGATCGCCAGCGGTACGGGCGAACACGCGGTATACTTCGCGGCTGCGCTGCCGCAACTGACCTGGCAGCCGTCGGATCAGGACGAGCAGGCTCTGAGAAGCATCGCTGCCCACCGGGCGGCCTCAGGGCTGCCCAACCTTCTCACTCCGCTCGCACTCGATGCTGCTGCCCCCGATTGGCCTGTCGAACAGGTCGATGCGGTTGTGGCGATCAACATGGTCCATATCAGCCCTTGGCGGGCGACGCAGGGGCTGATGGCTGGGGCCGGGCGGGTGCTCTCACCCGGAGGCGTGCTTTACCTCTACGGAGCCTACCGGGAGAACGGCGCCAATACGGCTCCAAGCAATGAAGCCTTTGACGCCGATCTCAAACGCCGAAATCCCGATTGGGGTGTTCGGGATCTCGAAGAGGTGGCGGAACTCGCGGGAGGTCACGGGCTGAAGCTTTCCGAACGCATTTCAATGCCTGCCAACAATCTGAGCCTCGTCTTCCACCGCTAGGAGGCCGCGAGAGGACGAGTACCATGGCGTTTACCGGAACCTTGAGGCGGCTGGCTGTGGCTTAATTCCGGTGCTCCCTCACCAGGCGCGCGATCCGATCAAGATGGTGGTCGTGGATTTCAAATCTTTCCCGGCCCTGGATCCTGCCACGATCGTATTCTGGATGCCGGTGAGAACTTGATTACAGCTCGTGGCACTTCTGCTTCACCCTTGATGCCGTTGCCCAATAAGCCAATCCCTGGTGAGCTCCCATGAGCCGTCCGAGGATCTGGCCATCAGGATCGTTTCCAACCCAGGGGCGGATCCACTTGATGTCGATGCTGAGGTTGAGACAATGTTCAATCTCATGAGTGAATTCGGCCACAGCTCGCATCTTTTAATCAGAGGGTCCTGGGTTCGAGCCCCAGCGCGCTCGCCATAATTTTCAAAGGATTAGCTTAGGTACGGACGTTCGGCGGGCCGCGCGTTCCAGCTTCGGTCGTCGCATAGTAAGCGCTGGATAGGCTCTGCGGCCGTAAAGGCTTTCATCATGAGGCCGCTGCCTTGAAGTTGCTAGACAACTCTATGGCTGGCTTCGCCCTCATCACATAGTTAACATGTCTCGTGATTCACGCTGGCAGGCCAAGGTTGTACGCATGGGACACGACCATCACCATCACGATCATGACGACCATAGCCATCTGTCAGACATCGAGCTGCGCGTCCGTGCGCTCGAATCTATTCTCGTAGAGAAGGGATATGTGGATCCGGCAGCGATCGACGCTCTGGTGGAAACCTACGAGGTCAAGGTTGGTCCACGCAACGGCGCCAAGGTCGTCGCCAAGGCCTGGGCCGATCCAGCGTACCGCGCATGGCTCCGGACAGATGCGACAGCCGCCATCGCCTCGCTAGGCTTCATCGGGCGCCAGGGTGAGCACATGGTGGCGGTGGAGAACACCCCGGACGAGCACAACATGGTCGTCTGCACCCTGTGCTCTTGCTACCCCTGGCCTGTTCTCGGACTGCCCCCGGTCTGGTATAAATCCGCACCCTACCGGTCCCGGGCTGTGCTCGACCCGCGCGGCGTTCTGGCCGAGTTCGGTGTGAGCCTGTCGGAGACCACCCGTATTCGCGTCTGGGACTCGACCGCTGAGGTCCGGTACTTGGTGATTCCAATGCGGCCAGAGGGAACCGAAGAGATGAGCGAGGAGGCTTTAGCTGACCTCGTGACCCGTGACTCTATGATCGGCACTGGTCTGGCCCTGCGTCCGGAGGCTCTCTGATGAACGGCGCTCAAGACCTCGGCGGCACGATGGGCTTTGGGCCAATCGCAATCGAACAGGACGAACCCTGGTTCCATGCCGAGTGGGAGCGGCGTGCCTTTGGTGTGACCCTGGCCATGGGAGCTACGGGCAGCTGGAACCTCGACATGAGCCGGCATGCCCGCGAGTCCCTGCCACCTCCTGAATATCTCGCCTCGAGCTATTATGAGATCTGGATCAAGGGTGTTGAGAAGCTGGTCGTTAAGGCAGGGCTCGTCTCGCCGGAAGAGCTGAAGCTTGGAAAGGTTCTTGCCGAGCCTGTCCCGGTCAAGCGCGTGCTCAAGGCGGAAGACGTTCCAGCCGTGTTGGCCCGGGGCGGCCCGACGGAGCGCCCGATCGAGCAGCCGGCGCGCTTTGCGGTTGGAGACCATGTCCTCACCCGCATCATGCACCCAACAGGCCACACCCGTCTGCCCCGCTATGCCCGCGGCAAGAGAGGAGTGGTTGAACGGGTGCACGGCGCACATGTCTTCCCGGACGCGAATGCTCGAGGTGATGGCGAGAACCCACAATGGCTCTACACCATCTGCTTCTCAGGCCGGGAGCTGTGGGGCGAGGAAGCCGATCCGACCCTCGCCGTGTCCATCGATGCATGGGAGAGCTATCTTGAGCCCGCATGAGGAACTCGCCCGAGCGGCGGCCGGGGTCACGCCGATCCCTCGCGGCGATGACGGTGAGCCCGTCTTCCGCGAACCTTGGGAGGCGCAGGCCTTCGCAATGACACTGGTTTTGTACGAGCGTGGGCTGTTTACCTGGACGGAGTGGGCAGCAGCCCTGTCGGCTGCGATCAAGCAGGCTCAGGTTGCAGGCGACTGTGACGACGGATCGACCTACTACCAGCATTGGCTCTCCGCGATCGAACATTTGGTCACCGTCAAGGGGATTGCGAGCGGATCGGCTCTGGCGGCCCGGCGGCAGGCGTGGGATCGCGCCGCGCACGCGACGCCTCACGGTCAGCCGATCCTGCTCGCGAACGACCCACTTCGATAATCTGCGAGGCAAGAGCGTGCGTATGGCGATAATGATGCCGGCGCACCGAGCGGAGAACCGGGCCCACTGGCATGGTCC
>KI912039.1:121969-123960 GCA_000517005.1 Microvirga lupini | reverse complement strand
TTCCGTAAGGAGCCGTCTCGTTACAGGGCCACTGGATCGAGCCCAGCATTTCCAGCTTCTCATAGGAGACGCCTGCGAAGCTCGGCGTCAGTCGGGCGATCTCGTCCATGATTTCGCTCGGATGCTTGTAGTACATCGGGAAGCCGAGCGCCTTGGCGAAGGCGATGGTGACCTCCCAATCGGCCATACCGCCTAACGGCCGCATGGCCTTGCGCACCCGGTTGATGCGCCGCTCGGCATTGGTGAAAGTACCGTCCTTCTCCAGAAAGGAGGAGCCGGGCAGGAAGACATGGGCGTATTTGGCGGTCTCGTTCAGGAAGATGTCCTGGATCACCACGCATTCCATGGCCTCCAGGCCCGCTATCACGTGCTGGGTGTCGGGATCCGATTGCGCGATGTCCTCGCCTTGGATGTAGAGTCCCTTGAAGGAGCCAGCCACTGCCTCGTCCAGCATGTTGGGGATGCGAAGGCCGGGCTCGCTGTCGAGCGACACGCCCCAGAAGGCCTCGAACATCTGCCGGGTGGCATCGTCGGACACATGCCGATAGCCGGAGAATTCGTGCGGGAAGGAACCCATGTCGCAGGAACCCTGCACATTGTTCTGACCGCGCAGCGGGTTCACGCCCACGCCCGGACGGCCGATATTGCCGGTCGCCATGGCAAGGTTCGCCATGCCCATGACCATCGTCGAGCCCTGGCTGTGCTCGGTGACGCCCAGGCCGTAATAGATCGCCGCATTGCGGGCGGTCGCGTAAAGGCGCGCTGCCCCTCGGACATCGGCGGCCGGGACACCGGTGAACTCCTCCGTGGCCTCCGGTGAGTGCCGTTCGTCGGCAATGAAGCGGGCCCAGACCTCAAAGTCGTCGAGGTCGCAGCGCTCACGCACGTAAACCTCGTCGATCAATCCTTCTGTCACGATCACATGAGCGATAGCGTTGATCATGGCGACATTGGTGCCGGGCTTCAGCGGCAGATGGTATTCGGCCTCGACGTGCGGCGACTTCACGAGATCGATCTGACGCGGGTCAATGACGATCAGGTGCGCGCCATCCCGCAGTCGCCGCTTCATGCGCGATGCGAAGACGGGGTGCCCGTCCGTGGGGTTTGCGCCGATGACCACGATGACGTCGGCCTCTGCCACGGATGCGAAGTCCTGCGTGCCCGCTGAGGTCCCGAGGGTCGTCTTCAGGCCATAACCGGTCGGCGAATGACAAACCCGAGCACAAGTGTCCACGTTGTTGTTGCCGAAGCCAGCGCGGACCAGCTTCTGCACCAGGAAGGTCTCTTCATTGGTGCAGCGAGAGGAGGTGATGCCACCAATGGAATTGCGACCATACTTGGCCTGGATGCGCTTGAACTCACTGGCGGCATAAGCCAGAGCCTCGTCCCATGTGACCTCGCGCCATGGATCTGTGATCTTTTCGCGGATCATCGGCGTGGTAATGCGGTCCTTGTGCGTAGCATAGCCCCAGGCGAAGCGGCCCTTGACGCAGGAATGGCCTTCATTCGCCTTGCCGCCCTTGTAGGGGACCATACGCACGACGGTTTCACCCTTCATCTCTGCCTTGAATGAGCAGCCGACGCCACAATAGGCGCAGGTGGTCACGACCGAATGCTCAGGCGTGCCGAGTTCGATGATGCTCTTCTCGTTGAGGGTCGCGGTCGGGCAGGCCTGCACACAGGCCCCGCATGAGACGCATTCCGAGCCGAAGAAATCGAGCCCGCCCGGTGACACGCGAGAGTCGAAGCCACGCCCCTGGATGGTGAGTGCAAAGGTTCCCTGAACTTCCTCGCATGCACGAACGCAGCGCGAGCAGACGATGCATTTCGAATCCTCGAAGGTGAAGTAGGGGTTCGACTCGTCCTTCGGTGCCTTGAGGTGGTTCTCCCCGTCATAGCCGTAGCGAACCTCGCGCAGGCCCACGGTGCCGGCCATGCCCTGCAATTCGCAGTCGCCGTTGGCCGAGCAGGTCAGACAGTCGAGAGGATGG
>KI912039.1:118349-121869 GCA_000517005.1 Microvirga lupini | reverse complement strand
AAGATCATTAGAGGGTAAGCCTGCTCGACTTCGGCGCGTTCGACAATCGGCATTCACCAGTTGAACCGCATCTTGATAGGCCCAACCATCAGGCCGTTCTGCAGGAGACCGCTTTGGCCGCAAGCCGGATCTGCGTCATCACCTATGATTCATTCTCCAGACCCGACGCCGTCGTGCGAGAGGTGGTTGCTCGCCTAAGAGCAGCAGGGCTTCGGCTCGGCGGTCTTCTGCAGGATGGGCGACCAGGCAACGCAACAGAATGTGCCATGCTGTTCCTGGAGGACATCGGGACGGGGCAGCGCATTCAAGCCTTCGAACAACGTGAGATTGATGCGCGCGGATGCAGACTCGATGCATCCGGGCTCGCCACGGCGGCTACCTGGCTGCGGCAGGCCGTCGAGGATCAGCCCGATATCCTGTTCGTGAATCGTTTCGGGCGGCAGGAGGTGGAGCGACGCGGCCTTCTGGACGAGATTGCCCTGGCAGTCGCGGTTGAGATGCCCATCGTGATTGCCGTGAACAGGTCCCTTCTACCGGCTTGGCACGCTTTCGCGGGACCGGATGCGACCTATGTTGCAGCGGACGCTGATCAGATTGCTGGGTGGTGCCTCGATCAGGCCAAGCGGGTCGCCCACACCTAATGAAGGTGCCGGCGCGGGGTTACCACGCCGGCATAACAACTACCGGAAGAGAATGGCCGCTTTCGAGAACGTGATCCACACGCCCCACAGGATCGGA
Organism: Microvirga lupini; assembly: GCA_000517005.1. Lineage (GTDB taxonomy): Bacteria > Pseudomonadota > Alphaproteobacteria > Rhizobiales > Beijerinckiaceae > Microvirga > Microvirga lupini. The sequence continues at coordinate 121,131 of KI912039.1, read as the reverse complement.
ATTCCCACCACAATCCAGGCAGCGGCGGCTTTGGCATCGAGCCCACCCTTGCCGATACCGAAAGAGCCGGTCATTCCCATTGCAGTTGCGGCATTGCTCTTGGCCTGAAGGGCGGCCACGTCGGCATCCTTCATGAACCATCGTTCGGCCAGCGGCTGCACGAAGAAGTTCGCGATGCAGCCTAGCACCAGCATGCTGGCCAGAATGTACATGGTGCCGTCATAGAGGTTTGATCCCGTCACACCGGCAGCAACCTGCGCTTCGCGGATGTAGTTGACCACGACCGGCCCGACGATGCCGGCCGTCGACCAAACCGTGAGCAGGCGCCCGTGAATCGCTCCCACGAACTGGGTGCCGAAGATGTCGGCGAGATAGGCCGGGACGGTGGCGAACCCACCGCCATACATGGACAGGATGATGCAGAAGAAGAGCACAAACAAGGCTTGGCTGCCCTGGTTCGCCGCCCATGGAGCCGCAGCGTAAAGCGCGATGCCGAGCAGGAAGAACGTGTAGTAAGTGTTCTTGCGGCCGATCTTGTCGGACAGCGATGCCCAGAAGAAGCGCCCGCCGATGTTGAACAGGGACAGAAGTCCGACGAAGCCTGCCGCAATCGCCGCGACGGAGGCCTTTTGGCCTGCGTCGAGCTGCGCAAAGCCGACGCCCGGTTGGCCGATGAGCGAGCCGCCGAAGATCTCCTGCAGCATTGGCGATGCGATGCCGAGCACGCCGATGCCGGCCGACACGTTCAGGCAGAGCGCAGCCCAGATCATCCAGAACGACAGGGTCTTGTGCGCATCCTTCAGATCGACATGGCGCGTCGTGATCATGGCCTTGGAGGCGGCAGGCGGCTTCCAGCCGTCCGGACGCCAGCCGGCTGGGGGAACGCGATAACCGAAAGCGCCGGCCATCATGAAGACGAAGTAGATGACAGCCATCGTCAGAAAGGTCTGCCAGACGCCGACATCGGTCGGAGATTTGAAGTAGTTCATGAGCATGTCGGCCAGCGGGCTTCCGATCATGGCGCCGCCGCCGAAGCCCATGATGGCCATGCCGGTCGCCATCCCGCGCCGGTCCGGAAACCATTTGATGAGGGTCGAGACTGGGGAGATGTAACCTAGGCCAAGACCGATGCCGCCGATTATACCCGAGCCGATCCACATGAGCCAGAGCTGGTGGGTAAGGATGCCGATGGTGGAGATTACCATGCCGCCGCACCAGCAGACCGCCGCCGCGACACCGGCTTTGCGCGGGCCCGCGCGCTCGAGCCAGCCTCCGAAAACAGCTGCCGCGGCACCGAGAAATACGAAGAAGAGCGTGTACATCCAGCCCAGATCGGCCACGCGCCAGTCGCAGGTGGTGGTGAAGAGAGCCTTGACGAGGGTCATATCGGCGCAGGCAACGGGCTGGGTGATGCCGATGGCACGCGACAGCGGCAGCCAGAAGACGCTAAATCCATAGGCCATGCCGATGCAAAGATGGATGCAGAGGGCTGCAGGCGGAACCAGCCAGCGGTTGAAGCCCGCTTGCGCGATAATCCGTTCCCGGTCCAGAAGGCCCGGTGCAGCTCCGACCGGCACGGCCGTCGGCGTCGTCGATATAGTCATCCGGCGTCACTCCCTAATTGGCCGACCTTCTCTGGGCCGGCAACTTCCTTCTCGATCGGGCTTTCACCCGCTTGAGCCGCTCGCAATGCCTTGATGACGAGCGGATCCAGCCCAGCGCCTCCCTGCCGTGCATGCGCCAGAATGGCGTTGCGCATGCCCAGGGTCCAAAAGGCGGCGAGGTGGTCGTAGATCCCGGCCAGAGCCTTATCCTCCGGGTAAGAACGGAAGAAGCCCGCGATCTGGTTGGCCATGCGAGTCAGCTTCTCGATATTCATGTGGTGGGTTCCTGTTGCAGGAGACGCTCGATGCCGTGGAAGACCGTCATGGAGTCGCGTCTTGCGATTCCGGCGAGCGTAATGTCGAGATCCTGGGCGCGGGTGAGCGCTCGTGAGGTGGGAGCGGAGACTCCGATTAGAGTGCGTGCGCCGAAGGCGGCAATTTTCTCCACGAGTTCAAACGAACAGCGGCTTGTGACAAGGGCAAAGCCCTGGTCCGGAGCCTCGCCGCGGCGAAGAAGGGCGCCGATGAGTTTATCGAGCGCATTGTGACGTCCGACATCCTCACGCAGAGCCACAATTTTCCCCTCGAGGTTGGCCCACGCGGCGGCATGAACGGCTCGGGTGCAGTCGTTGAGCGGCTGTTGTTTCTCTGTCTCGGCGAGGGCGCGCCGGATGGCTCCGATGGAGATGCGGGGCGCCTCTCCCTTGGGCGGTTTCGCGCTGGGGAGAGATGCGAGATCGTCGATCCCGCACAGGCCACATCCCGTTCTGCCCGAGAGCGCACGTTTGCGTGCCAAGTGCTGGTGCAGTCGATCAGGGATCAGATTGACGGAGCACCGGAGGCCATTCTCTGTCTGCTCGATACGAATGTCACGGATATCGTGCCGATCTTCGATGACTCCTTCCGTCAGGCTGAAGCCATAGGCAAAGTCCTCAAGGCAGGAGGGTGTTACCATCATCACGGCAAAGGGCACGCCTCCATAGATGATGCCGACAGGCTCCTCCGAGGGCAGGGGCCTCGTTATGGCGGTGACGGCCCCCGTCTCGAAGGAGACGACGGAAGCATCCGCTTCCATCGCCTCCGGCCCGGAATGGGACCGCCTATTGGGCGGCATCGAGGCGCGTCCCAATCTGCTTCAGCGCGAGATCTTCCTCGTAGAAGCGTGCCTGCCAGTCGGA
>KI912039.1:112708-118249 GCA_000517005.1 Microvirga lupini | reverse complement strand
GGCTGGCGTGGTACAGGAGGCCGGCGTCCCGCGGCGCCCCTCGATCTCCACAAGGCAGAGGCGGCAGGACCCGAAGGGCTCCAGCGAGTCCGTCGCACAGAGCTTCGGAATCTTTGTGCCGATCATCATGGAGGCTGCCATGACGGATGTTCCGGCGGGGGCGGTGACAGACTGTCCGTCGATGGTCAGTGTGACGAGCTTGTCCGTCTTGCGAAGCGGCGTGCCGTAATCGATTTCCTGGATCAGGGCCATGATCTGACCTTCCTCACTCAGCCGCGGCAGGCAGGGTTTTTGTTCTGTCGAAATCTTCGGGGAAATGTGTGAGCGCGCTCATGACCGGCACGGGCGTCAATCCGCCCATGGCACAGAGCGAAGCGTCCGTCATAAGGCGACAGAGATCCTCGAGAACCTCGAAGTTCTTTTCAGGCTCGACACCAGCGATGATGCGGTCCATCACCTCGACGCCACGCACCGCGCCTACGCGGCAGGGGGTGCACTTGCCGCAACTTTCCTTGACGCAGAACTCGAAGGCGAAGCGGGCTTGCCGGGAGAGGTCTACACTGTCGTCGAACATGACGATGCCGCCATGTCCGACGAGACCCTTCTCGGCCGCGAAGCTCTCGTAATCCATCGGAATGTCGAGCATATGGGCCGGGAAATAGGCTCCGAGCGGTCCACCCACCTGCACTGCCTTCACCGGGCGGCCCGTGAAGGTACCGCCCCCGAAATCCTCGATCAGCTCGCGCAGCGTGACACCGAAGGCGACCTCGATCAGTCCACCGCGCTTGACATTGCCGGCGAGCTGCACGGGCAGCGTGCCGCGGGAGCGGCCCATGCCGTAATCCGCATAGGCCTTCGCGCCGTGCTCCAGAACCCAGGGCACGCTCGCATAGGACAGAACGTTGTTGACGACGGTCGGCTTGCCGAAGAGACCCTGTATGGCGGGCAAGGGAGGCTTCGCCCGCACCGTGCCACGCTTGCCCTCAAGGCTTTCGAGAAGCGAGGTTTCCTCGCCGCAGATATAGGCGCCGGCACCGAGCCGGGTCTCCAGGGTGAAGGAGCGACCCGAGTCCATGATGGACGCGCCGAGATAGCCGGACTGTTTGGCCGCATCGATTGCGGCGTTCATCGTGCGGAAGGCGTGCGGATATTCCGAGCGGATATAGATGAAGCCCTTCGTGGCACCGACGGCCAAGCCCGCGATGATCATGCCTTCGATCAGGGCAAGGGGATCACCCTCCATGAGCATTCGGTCGGCGAAGGTGCCGCTGTCGCCTTCGTCTGCGTTGCAGACGACGTATTTCTGATCCGCTTCGGCATGGAGGACCGTGTCCCATTTGATGCCGGTCGGAAAGCCCGCCCCGCCGCGCCCGCGCAGGCCGGACATCTTCACCGTGTCGACGATCTCCTGCGCCGTGCAGGTCAGGGCGCGTTCCAATCCCCTGAAGCCGCCATGGGCGCGATAGTCTGAGATTGAGAGAGGATCGATTAGTCCGCAGCGCGGGAAGACGAGGCGCTGCTGACGTGAGAGATAAGGGACATCCTCCATCCGGCCGATGCGAAGAGGGTGGTCTCCGCCCGTCAGGAAGCCGGCTTCGAACAGACCCGCGATGTCGTCGAGCTGCAGAGGGCCGTAGGCGATCCGGCCCTCCGGCGTCTCGACCTCCACCAACGGTTCGAGCCAGAACAGGCCGCGAGAGCCGGTCCGGACGATGTCCAGCACAATGTTCTGCTGTGCTGCGGCTTCGGTAACGCTGCGCGCGATGCGGTGGGCGCCGAGCGAGATCGAGGCTGCATCCTGCGATATGAAGATCCGGGTCATGCCTGGCGTGCCTCCCGGGACAGGGATTCCAGAGCCGCATGGTTCAGTCGGGCAATCGGTTCGCCGTCGTAGAGGGCTGCGGGTGCGCAGGCACAGAGCCCAAGACAATAGACGGCTTCGATCGTCAGGGCTCCGTCCGGTGTCGTCTCGCCCCATTGCAGACCTTCCCGCCGGAGGAGTTCTTCCGACAGATCCGGGCCGCCCATGGATTGACAGGCCTCCGCCCGACAGAGCTTGAGGACGTGGCGCCCTGCGGGTTTGCTGCGGAAATCATGATAGAATGTCACGATCCCATGCACTTCCGCGCGCGAGAGGTTGAGGGCCGACGCAATGATGGGGATGGCTTCGTCGGACACGAAACCAAACTCATCCTGGAGGGCATGGAGAATGGGAAGGGCTGCTCCGTCACGGCCGGCATGGGCCGACACGATCTCGCTGGCGCGAGCGCTATCCCACTGAGGATTCTTAGGCATTTTCTCCCCTGGAATATTTCTATTTTGTCCAGGGTGACGAAGAGATTCCGCTTTTACAAGGCAGTTGTCCCATGCTGCGATAGAAAAAATCTATCAATCAGTCCCGAGTGTCGCAGCCAGCCGTTTGGCCTCGTTCACGAGAGCCGCAGTGATAGGCATCATCGGATCGCGCTGCGGCACGACCAATCCGATCCGGTAGACGGCATCGGGCTCGACGATCGGGATCGAGCGCAATCTCTCGGTCAGCCCCAGGGTATTGGCCAGTTTCTCCGGCATGATCGTCGCCCATTCGCCTGTCCTGACATGGGAGAACAGGACGATCATCGAGTTCGACTCCAATGTCGGAGCCGGTTCGTTGCCGGAGTTGCGGAGCAATCGGTCGATGATGCGACGGTTTTGCATGTCGGGCGTGAGCAGGCAGAGAGGGATTCGTCCGACCTCCGCCCAGGTCACGGTCGTCCGGTCACCGAGCGCTCCGCTCTCCGATGTCAGAAGGCAGTAATGCTCCGCATAAAGTGGGACAGTGCGCACACGGCCGAGTGGTTCGTTGTCGAGGTAGGTCAGGCCAGCATCGATCTCCAGATTGTCCAGCATATCGAGCACTTCGGCCGACGTCCGGGACAGAATCGAGAAGCGCACGCCTGGATGCTTGGCGCGATAAGGCGTCGTCAGACTCGAAACCATGGCAAGAGCCGTCGGGATGGCGCCGATCTTGAGATGGCCGATCAATCCCTGCCGCAGAGTCTGGATGTCCTGCCGCATGGCGCGCGCGTCGGCGACGAGCCGTTTGGCCCATTCCAGCACGCGTTCCCCCTCGGGTGTCAGACCATGATAGCGCGATGTCCGGTTGATGAGCAGGACACCAAGGATCTCCTCCAGTTGCCTGATGCCTGCCGACAGGGTTGGCTGCGTGACGTTGCATGCCTCTGCGGCGCGCCCAAAATTCTCTTCACGGGCGACGGCGATCAGGAAGTTCAGCTTGTCGATCATAGGTGCTTTTCGGCAGTCATGGGGCTGACATTCCACCCAGAGGCTCAAGTGTGATGGAGCAAGGCGCGAAGGATTTCGGCCTCAAGATCACTGAGAAGCCGTCTTGGATGCGGCATTGTCGAGCCACGATTGCACCTGTAGCAGGGTGTTTATAGTACGACTTTCGTAGCTAGGCATCCGGAGTCACCGAACGTCTTTCACACAAAGTGAGGCCATCCTGTGATGACGTTGCTGGCACGGAGCTTCATGAGCGGCTCCCGTGGTGGCGACGATGGTTGGCAGAAGTCGAGTTGAGCAGCCCGCATAGGCCCGACGTCGGATCCTGATCGGCATGGGGATCCTCCCGCCGCCCGCGCTTGAAACGCAGCCGTTCATCTCTATCATGTCCATCGTTATAGCCGATGAGCTACATCGGCGAGAGAGAACAAGATGAGCACTACACGACGTTTCTGGCTGTCGCTGATGGGAGCCGGTTGGCTCGCCTTTGGACCGGGAGCTGCTCTGCCAGTCTCAGACTCACGAGCCCAAGGCCAGGATTTGATCGTGTTCGCTGCAGCGAGCCTCAAGAATGCTCTGGATGAGGTGGCCGCCGGCTATGTGCGCGAGAGCGGCAAGCCAGCCCCGAAGATCTCCTATGCGGGCAGCAATGCTCTCGCGAAGCAGATTGAGGCAGGAGCCCCGGCCAGCGTCTTCGTCTCGGCCGATCTCGACTGGATGGACTATCTCGCCCAGAAGAATCTCATCCGGCCCGAGAGCCGAGTGAATCTGCTCGCCAACCGCCTTGTCCTGGTCGGGCCGAAAGACTCGGGCCTCACAGTGACCTTGACGCCTGGTCTCGATCTTGCCGGCGCCCTCAAGGGCAGCAGGCTGGCGATGGCCAATGTCGATGCGGTGCCGGCGGGCAAGTACGGCAAGACGGCGCTGGAGAAGCTGGGTGTCTGGGAAGACGTGAAAGGCTCCGTCGCCCAAGCCGACAATGTGCGGGCGGCCCTTCTGCTGGTCTCGCGCGAAGAAGCTCCGCTGGGGATCGTCTATCAGACGGACGCGATCTCCGAGCCTAATGTCAGGATCGTCGGAACTTTCCCGGAGGACATGCACCCACCAGTTGTCTATCCGGCGGCGGTTCTCAAGGAGACCACTCACCCCGAGGCCGCAGCCTTCCTGAGCTATCTGCGTTCCCCTGCTGCGAGGCCGGCCTTCGAGAAGCAGGGCTTCACGGTTCTGAACCAGCCCGTTTCCGGATCGTGACCGGCAACGGCGCCGGTGGCATCTGCTCCTCGTCGAGGCGGGCTGGCCTGCCATTCTGGGGCGCAGGTGCGATCAGGGTCCCCAGGTGAGCGACGTCATCCTGAATTGCATGGGCAACCTTTGCCTGCATGCGGCGATATGCTTCCAGGACAAGATGGCCGGTTGGCGTCAGGCTCGCCCCTCCGCCGGCCTTGCCGCCCTTGGCCGAGTGAACGAGGGGCTCGCTGAAGTAGCGATTGAGTGTGTCGACGAGATACCAGGCGCGCTTGTAGCTCATGCCCATGCGCCGGCCCACGGCGGCAATGGAACCGGTCTCGAGAATGCCTTGGAGCAGGTCGGCCTTGCCGGGGCCGAGCATCGTGTCGGCGTCGAAGTAGACGCGAAACCTGATAGCGGGAAAGTCCGTCAGCTGACCTCTCACCTGAGCATGTTGGTCGCGAGACTGACGCCGGGGGCCTGATCGGTCAAGTTCATCGGAGCGGGCTCGATCCTGAGCATGTTCGTTGATCGCTAGGTCACACGTTACGACCGGCGCGCAGACCACTTCCTTGCCTGATGCTTTCTAGGCTCATTGGAGTTGGCTTGCTGGGTCAACGGACAGGCTGTTTCACAATCTGCCGAGCAGGCATGCTTCTGGGCGAGAGCATTATCCATGATGGAACGGATAGTGATGGCGCACCGGCCGCATCGGGGGCTACAACCAAGGCAGCGATAGACCTGGGCTGGCGTGTTTGGACAGCCTGGGCCAGGGTTCGCACCTCGCTATCCGAAAAGACATTGCAAGAGCAGACGATCACGAAGATCTCCAGTTTATATTCGCATTGGCAAGCGCCAGTTCTCGGCAAGTTCGCCCTGGGCATCTCGCTCTGGCTATTCCGGGACTCGCCGGAGGCGCTGCGCAAAGCCGGGCTCAACCCTGCGGCGGAATGACTTAGCTTGCAGGGTTCTCTATCAGAGCAGAGCGAGGGTGATCTTGCGCTCGGTCAAATCCGGATCGCCGCATCGGTG
>KI912039.1:76627-112608 GCA_000517005.1 Microvirga lupini | reverse complement strand
AAGAGTCCGATTGCAGGCCCGGAGACATGACGGAGGACCCGCAAGCAGCGGCGACTGACCCTCATCGGGAGCGGACTGGCCATGATCGCCGCCGCGCTCGGACTCGTATCCTTCGCCATGCGTGATACCATCGTGTTCTTCCACACGCCGAGCGAAGTTCGGGCGAACGCGTTGCCTCGGGCATACGCTTTCGCCTCGGCGGTCTCGTGCAGGAGGCATCAGTTCAAAGGGGTGGCAGCCAGATCATCGTCTTCAGGATCGAGGACGAAACCGGGGTTGAGGTGGCCAGCTTTGAAGCCGCGGAGATCCAGGCCCACAAGGCAATCCAGGAGCTCCGCCAGGAAGGTGATGAGGCTGACGAGCTGTGGGAGGGTTGGCAGCTCAATGTTGCAGATGCCTCGGGCTGCGTGCTGTTGTCCATCCCGCTGAAGTCATTGCTTCAGTAGCTCTGAAACAGAAAGAATCTCCGAGGGGCTTTCAATCAGTCCCGCAATGTGCCCGCAACGGCATTCCAGATGTTATTCTTTGCTGTGACCAGCATTGGGCTGGCCAGTTCGGTTGGAGGTTGGGTCCGTTTCTCTCCTACCACGACAAGGACGGCCATCCAGATCTCGCCATCCGTGTAGTAGGGGTCGCCTTCTCCGTTGCGTCCGTTCAACGTCGGGCCGACGCCGGACACATCGTAGCGCGTTGTGACCATTCCAGCTCGCACAAGGTCGTCGATCAGGCCGTCACGCTCGGCATCGATGTCAGGCGCAATATGATGCGTGACCTGCCCAGTGTATCGACTCATGCCGACGCCTCGGTCGAACGTTACCGATCCGAGCCAGACAGGTCGCCCCTCCTGACCACTGTCCAGGACTTTCCAGAACCGGACGTGATGGCGCCGGTCGGCGCTCGATCCGACGGGCTTCTCGTAGGCAAGGTCCTCCCGCCGACCCTGGTAGAAGAGGGGGCTCACCGGCGCATGTGGATAGGGCCGGTGGAGAAGCACGCTGTCGATGATCCCGAGACTGCTTTGCAACGTGATCGGGTCAGCCGGATACCAGCCTGCCGCATGCATGCTGTAAAGGACGTCCCCCTTTGACCCGACAAGACCGACATTGAGCGGATCGCCGGGAATGCCCTGTGCCGTATGTGTCACCATGGGACGACCCTGGAGGCCGTGCTGGTGCTCGTAGTGCGCCCATACCGAGGGCAGCGCCAAGTATGCGATCAGAGCATAGATGACGAGAAGGGCGGCGGCGATGATCAGGCCCTTCCTTACCCATGAAGGACTTCGGTCAGATTGACGAGATGGCGCGTTCATCGCAGGTCATCCCTCTCTAAGAGCCGCAATTCCGTCGATGCCATGGCCGGATCGGCTCCAAAGGAACGTCGCCCAAGGGATCTTTCGGTCTTAGGCATCAGCCGCACGCATGCGAAATCTTCAAGGCTCCGACACCGGCTTGGTTCGGAGATTCATGAGTCAATTACAGCAGTCCCTAGCTACCGTCTGGATTCCACTTTGGCCCAGCGGGGCTAAACCCTCAATCTTAGCCCCAATCTTGGGCAGCGCTACCGCACACGAAACGCCACGGCACGCCGTTTCCTTGTTGCACATGGAGAACGTGCTTGACGGACCAAGCAGAGTTGACCCAAATATAATACACTATAAAGCTAGATATTTCCCTATTATGGAATATTCATGGGCGACCTGCTTGTCAGTCTATATGCTCCAGGATTTGAAAATCTTGGACACCGAACTGAGCGACCGGACCTGACGATCCGGCCGGCCCTTGCTCCTGAACGGCACATCGTTTTGGCTTGGATTTAGCGGCACTTCAGCCAAAACTGGGCGAGCGAAGCCGCTGTTGTCATTGGGCATCAGCCGTCCTCCTGTCTCATCGCCTTGAGCAACGGCGAGCTTGTCGGCTTTGCATGCTACGATGCAATTGCTCGCGGCTTCTTTGGGCCTACTGGGGTCTCAGAGGCTTCGCGCGGACAAGGCATCGGCGCCGCATTGCTGCATCGTACGCTCCTCGCCATGAAGAACATGGGCTATGCCTATGCCATCATTGGTGATCCTGGCCCTACACGTTTCTATATCGATACCGTCGGTGCAATCGAGATCCCAGCCTCAGGCAAGGGGATTTACGCCGACATGCTGAGAATACCCAAACCAGCCGCCGTTACATAGGCGCCGTTGCCGACAAAGACCTTTCACCCCCAACACGCAGAGTCCGATGTCCCAAAACGTTCCACTTGCTCTTTTTGTCGGCATTCCGAATCCGGTTCTCGATGCCGATGAAGTCGCGTTGTTCCGTGAAACGAATCCGTACGGCCTCTTCGTGGGGCGCCGCAACCTGAAGACGCCGGACCAAGTCAAGGCACTGGTGGGACAGTTCCGCGAGGCGGTCGGGCGGGACGATGCGCCGGTCTTCACCGACCAGGAAGGAGGGCGCGTGCAGCATCTCGACGCCGGCCCGTGGCCGTTGTTCTGCTCCTTCCGCGATTTCTCCCGTCTTGCCGACCATGACATGGATCTCGCCAAGCACGCTTTGCGCCTCTCCTCCCATGCCATGGGCACCATGATGACGGAACTCGGATTGACGAGCGGATGCACGCCCGTCCTCGATCTCGTCTTCGATACGACGAGTGCCGTGATCGGAGCGCGCTCGTTTGGCCCGGATCCCGAGCGGGTCGCAACTCTTGGTCGGGTCGTCGTCGACAGCCTGCTCGAGGTGGGCAACCTGCCCATCATGAAACATATTCCCGGCCACGGGCGCGCCACGACCGACAGCCACAAAGAGCGACCGGTGGTGCGCGAAAGCCGTGACGTCCTTGCGGCGACGGATTTCAAGCCGTTCCTGGATCTGATCGACACCCCCTGGGCCATGGTCTCCCACGTGGTCTATGCGGCCTATGACGAGGAGCGGCCGGCATCGATCTCGCCCGTCATCTGCAACGATGTGATCAGGGGCGAACTCGGTTATCAGGGCGTGCTCATCTCCGATTGCCTATTCATGGAATCGCTCCGCGGCCCCTTGCCGGAGCGCGTCCGCCAGACGCTCGATGCCGGATGCGACATCGCCTTACACAGCCATGGCACGACGGCGGAAAGCCTCGCGGCGGCAAGGGCGGCCCGCCCGCTGTCACAACAATCCCTGGAGCGGATCGAGGCCGGAAAGCGACGCCTCGGTTCGCTCAAGGTCGATGTCCACCAGCTTCATGCGGAGGTCGAAGATATCTTCGCCCGGCTTCTGTAGGAGAGCTGTCCGCGTGCGTAAAAAGTTCAATAAAAAGAGGGAACTGCAATGAAATCATCTTCCGCGCTCCTGGCCATGACCATGCTGGGAGCCTTGACACTGCCCGCCGCCCAGACCGTGCTCACGGTCAACATCGAGCCTGCGACGACATGGGTGCGCAATTTCAACCCGTTCAACCAGACGTCGGCGCGGCAGAGCACGCTCGACTTCATCTACGAGCAGCTGATCGTCCTCAACCGCCTCGACAACAACAAGCCGAACTACCGTCTCGCCGAGAGCTACAAGCTCGCTGAGGATCTCAAGAGCATCGAATTCAAACTGCGGGACGGCCTGAAATGGTCGGACGGGCAGCCGCTGACGGCAGCCGACGTCGTCTTCACCTACAACTATATCAAGCAATATCCGGCTCTGGATTTCGTCTCGATCTGGCAGTTCATCAGCGGTGTCGAGCAGGTTGACAAGCAGACCGTGCGCTTCACGCTTCGCCAGCCCAGCGCGCTGGCGGTCGACCGTCTGATCGCATTGCCGATCGTGCCGGAGCACGCATGGAAGAGCATCACCGAGCCGGTCACCTTCACCAACGAGAATCCGGTCGGCAGCGGCCCGATGACGGAAGTGACGCGGTTCACGCCGCAGACCTACGATCAGTGCCGCAATCCGCATTACTGGGACGCCGCGCACCTGTCTGTCGACTGCATGCGCTTCCCGCAGCTTGCCGACAACAATCAGATCCTGGCCGCCTCCGCCAGCGGCCAGCTCGACTGGGGCGTCGCCTTCCTGCCGGATGTGGAGAAGACCTTCGTTGCCAAGGACCCGCAGCATCACAAGTACTGGTATGTGGCAGGCAGCATGGTGGAATTCCTGTTCAATCAGGAGACATCCAACGAAAACAACCGCAAGGCCTTCAAGGATCTTAACTTCCGCCGCGCGGTCAGCATGACCCTGGATCGCAAGGCCATGGTCGACGTGGCGGGCTATGGCTACCCGACTCTGAATGAGGACCCAACGGCCTTCGGGGACGTCTACAAGATGTGGCTCGATCCGAAGGTTAAGGCCGAGTTTGGCAAGTACACGACCTACAATCTGGATGACGCCAAGACGCTTCTCGAAAAGGCCGGCTATGTCGACAAGAACAAGGACGGCTTCCGCGACAACCCGGACGGTACGCCGATCGCCTTCAACATCATCGTGCCGAACTCCTGGAGCGATTGGATAGATACGGTGCAGATCGCCATCGAGGGTATGCGCGAAGCCGGCATCAATGCCAGCATGGGCACGCCCGAGGAGGCTGTCTGGTCGCAGAACCTGATCAGCGGATCCTTCGACGCCGCCATCAACAGCATCTCGGTGACGGCCTCGCCGTATTATCTGTATCAGCGCGCCTTCACCAAGGCGGATGCCGGCAAGACGCGCTTCACGGCGCAGCGCTGGTTCAACGACGAGCTCGAAGGCCTGCTCGTGAAATTCGCCCAGACGCCGGATCAGGTCCAGCAGAAGACTATTATGAACAGCGCTCAGCGGATTGTTGCGGAAAATCTCCCGATCTTCCCTGTCTACAACAGCGCCACATGGTATCAGTACAATACCAAGCGTTTCACGGGCTGGGCCAGCGGTGAGAACCCCTTCGTCAACCCGACGATCTCACGCCAGAACCCGGCCCGACTGCTCCATCTCCTGGCGCTCAAGCCAGTCAAGTGAGCTAGCACAATGGGGAAGCGGCCTGTCTGCTTCCCCAGCTTGAGGTTTCTATGGCATTTCTTTTCAGGCGCCTGGGATTCTATCTTGCAGCCTTTCTCGCCGCTGCGACTGTCAACTTCTTCCTGCCCAGGCTCATGCCCGGCGATCCGATCGAGATCATGTTCTCGAGTGCCGGGAGCGATCTCTCCGTAGAAAACCTTGAAGCCCTGAAGCTGACATTTGGGTTCGTCGATGGTCCGCTCTGGCAGCAATATCTGACCTATCTGCAGAGTGTCTTCACGGGCAATCTCGGCCAATCCATCAAGTATTTTCCGCTGCCCGTTACGGAACTGCTGGGCCGAGCCCTCATCTGGACCTTGGGGCTCATGGGAACCGCGACGCTCATCAGCTTCACCCTGGGCACGGTTCTCGGGATCATGGCCGCCTGGAGACGCGGAAGCACCTTCGACGTCGCCTTTTCGGTCGGCGCCATCATGGCCACGTCCATGCCGGCCATGGTCCTGTCGCTGGTGGCCCTGTTCATCTTCGGCTTCGAGCTCAACTGGTTTCCGACCGGCTATGCGGCCGACCCTGCGCTGGATCCTGCCTTCTCCTGGCAATATGTTGCCAGTGTTATCCGGCATGGCATCTTGCCGGCCCTGACCCTGTCGATCGTGCTGACGGGTGGGTTTTTGGTGACCATGCGCAACAACATGATCAATCTTCTGGGAGAGGATTACATCGTCATGGCCCGGGCCAAGGGGCTGTCGGACAGCCGCGTGATGTTCTGGTATGCCGCGCGTAATGCACTTCTCCCCACGGTCAGCAGTCTGGCCATCGCCATCGGCACCGTGCTGGGCGGCTCCCTCGTGACGGAAGTCGTCTTCAACTATCCGGGGCTTGGCAACACCCTATATCAGGCGATCCTCGCCCGGGATTACCCCGTGATTCAGGGGCAGTTGCTGATCATGACGCTTGCCATGCTCACGGCCAACTTCATCGTGGATGTCAGCTATGTCCTGCTGGATCCGCGGCTGCGGAGGGCCTGACATGGGAGCCATCCTGAGAAGTTTCGCGCATAACAGGAAGGCTCTGACCGGGCTCGTCATCGTCGCGATCATTGTGGCGCTGGCGATCGCGGCGCCCTGGCTGACGGAATACGATCCGACCCGGCGCGTGGGGCGGCCTCACCAGCCGCCGAGCTGGGACCATTGGCTCGGAACGACGCGCATCGGACAGGACGTGTTCGCCCGTCTTCTTTACGGGGCCCGCACATCGCTGGCGGTCGGCTTCGGCGCCGGGCTACTGATCACGGCCGTCGGAACCACCCTCGGAATCGTTGCTGGATACAAGGGCGGACGAACGGACGAGGTCATCAGCTTTTTCACGAACATGGTGCTCGTGGTGCCGAACCTGCCGCTGCTTCTCGTTCTCGCGGCCTTCATTGGGCAAGCCAGTCCTTGGGTGATCGCCCTGATCCTCGGGGCCACGTCATGGGCCTGGGGCGCACGCGTGACGCGTGCGGAGACCCTGTCCGTTAAGCAGAAGGATTTCGTAAAATCGGCCGAGATGCTGGGCGAGCCGTCCTGGCGCATCATGCTGTTCGAGATTTTTCCGAACGTGATCTCAATCGTGGGGATCAACTTCGTCGGCAGCATGATTTTCGCGGTGATCACGGAAGCCACCCTCGAATTCCTCGGGCTCGGCGATCCCAAGACCGTCTCCTGGGGCATGATGCTTTTCAACGCTCAGAATGCTTCGGCTCTGCAGGTGGGAGCCTGGTGGGACATCCTGAGCCCCTGCTTTGCTCTGATCGCCTTGGGGGCGGGCCTGTCCCTGCTGAACTTCGCAGTCGACGAGATCGCCAATCCCCGCCTGCGCACGGGCAATACTTTGTCGCGCTGGTCTCTGCTCATGCGACGAGGGGAGGGCCGTCTATGACAGCCATTCCTCTGCTTTCCGTCCAAAATCTCACCATCGACTACATCGGCGCGGAGACCGACTTCCGGGCTGTCGACGATGTCAGCTTCGATATTGCGCCCGGAGAGGTCTTCGGACTTGCCGGCGAGTCCGGCTGCGGGAAGAGCACGATCGCTTACGCGATCAACCGCCTGCACAAGCCGCCCGCCCTCATTCGTCAGGGCAGAATCCTCTTCGAGGGGCAGGACGTGCTCGACTTGGACGAAAGGGCCCTAAAGGAGTTCCGCTGGCACAAGGTCGCCATGGTGTTCCAAAGCGCCATGAACTCCCTCAATCCTGTCCTGAGGGTGGAAGCACAGTTCCACGACGTGCTGAAGCGGCATCGCGGCTACTCGAAGGCGCAGTCGCGGGAGCGCGCCGCCGAGATGCTGAGGCTCGTCGATATACCGCCGGAGCGCATGCGCGACTACCCGCATCAGTTCTCGGGCGGCATGCGCCAGCGTATCGTCATTGCCATCTGCATGGCCCTGGATCCGAAGCTCGTGGTGATGGATGAGCCGACGACCGCGCTCGATGTGGTCGTTCAGCGCGAGATTCTACAAAGGATCGACGAGTTGCGCCGCAGCCGCGGGTTCTCGGTCCTGTTCATCACCCATGATCTGGGGTTGATGGTGCAGTTCTGCGACCGGATCGGCATCATGCTGCGTGGCAATCTGGTCGAGCAGGGCACGTCCGAACAGATCTATCACCGGCCGCAGCATGACTACACGAAGCAACTCTGGGCCTCGTTCCCGTCGCTGCACGGGGATCCGGTCAGGCTGGAAAGGGCATTGGGATGATGGTTCAGGAGCCGATCATCGCACTTGAACAGGTGAGCAAGAGCTTCGGTCATGGCGGGAAGGCCGTGCGGGCAGCTCATGACATCACCCTTGCATTGCACCCCGGTCGAACTGTGGCGCTGGTCGGTGAGTCCGGAAGCGGGAAGACCACCTGCGCACGTCTCGTCATGCGCGAGTATCAGCCGGACAGCGGACAGATTCTGTTTCGCGGCAAGGACCTGAACGCCACGGGAGCCGTCGGTCTCAAGGAGTACCGGCGTGCCGTCCAGATGATCTTTCAGGATCCTTTCGCATCGCTCAATCCTGCTCACACGGTGGATTTCATCCTCAGGCGCCCGCTCGCGCTCGGCCAGCCGGATCTCAAGGGCAAAGCGGTGGACGAAACGATCGCCAATCTTCTGCGTCGTGTGGAGCTCGATCCCGGTACCGTCGTGCGCAAGCACCCGCATGAGCTTTCCGGCGGGCAGCGCCAGCGCATCAACATCGCCAGGACTCTCGCCATGGGTGCTCAGGTGATCGTCGCCGACGAGCCGACATCGATGCTGGACGTATCAGTGCGTCTGGGTGTCCTGAACCTGCTCAATGACATGAAGCGGGACCTCGACGTTGCGCTGCTCTACATCACTCACGATCTGGCGACCGCCCGCTATGTGGCCGAAGACATTCTCGTCATGTATGCGGGTCAGATCGTCGAATGGGGCGATGTTCATCAGGTGCTGACCAATCCGCAGCACGCTTATACGCGCCTTCTCCTGTCGGCCGTGCCCAATCCCGAGATCCGTTTCGACAATCCGGGGGCGCGACTGGACCCTCGCGCAGTCGAAGCCATCCGCAGAGAAGCCCGGCACCTCCAGGACCGCATCGTCGAAGTCGGGCCGAACCACTTTACTCGTCAGGCCGCCTGATCCTGAAGGACGGCGTCAGTCAGTCGTTGAGCATCGTGAGCGGCGAGCCAGGTCCTCTGAGCATCCGGTTACTGGCTGGCCGCCTTTGCTTTCGTTCTCCCGATCAATCAGGCCAGCGCATGATCGCCTGAGAGGAGCGGTTGCGACGCGTCTCGAGGGGCGTTGCAATGATCTCGTTGGACTGCCGGGCTTTCTCCAGTTCCTCGACGAGGCGCTCTGCAACGACGGTTTCTTGTCCCGGATGAAGATTGCACGGGTCGAGGTAGAAGTAGCCGTGCTCGACCTCGTGATCGCGGACGATGATCGGCGTGCGCCCGGATGCGAGAGCGTCGGCGAAGTCCCAGGCTGTGATATGGGCGCCCTTGGGCTCGATGGCGACCTTGAGACGATCGAGGGGATTGTTGGTCGGGTCCGCCTCGCGGATCGGCGTCACGCCGGGGCGACCGGACAGAGTCTGTTCCCAGAGCTCCAGGTACCGCGTCTCCCGCTCGCGGACAGCGGCATGGTCTCGCTTCTCCCAGGCTTCGAGAGCCGCGATAGTGCCGAGAATGCCTTCCTTGCCGACCTTCATGCCGCGGCCGATGCCCATGTTCTGCATGTAGGTGGCGCGGACGAGCTCCGTGCGGCCGGCTACGATGCCGCCCGTCAGGCCGCCGAGGAATTTATGGGAGGAATAGAGTGCGATGTCGGCGCCGGTCGCCAGGAAACCTCTCAGGTCGTATTCGGAGGCGGCATCGACGATCACGGGCACGCCTCGCGCATGGCAGATCTCGACGAATTCCTTGAGCGGGATCAGGCCGTACTGCACCGTGTGGTGCGAGACGACGCAAACCGCGGCGGCCGTGCGCTGGTTGATGGCGCCGTTGAGCTGGTATCCATAAGCCGAAGTGGCCTGACCGACCGGCACGACCTTCGCGCCCGCAAGGCGTATGCCCTGCTCGACAGGGGCCCCGTAGCTGACCATGTGGCCGGTCATGAGCAACACTTCGTTCTTCAGGCTGTCTGTATCGGGAAGCCGCTCGACCGCAGCGAGATTACATCCGGTCATGGCACCGGCAACGGCAAGCGTGATCCCGGCCGAGCAGGAGGCCGTAACGAAGCCGGCCTCGGTGCCACAGAGGCGCGCAATCACGCGGCTGGCCTTCTTCTGCAGATCGCCAATCTCGACGAATTGCGGAAGGATCGCCGAGACGGCCGCGACGGCTTCGGGCACGACGATGGACGCGCCGAGCGATGTCATGGTGCCAGAAACGTTGATAATGGGACGAAGGCCGAGGTCCGGGCGGATGTCTTTCTGAGTCATGGGGCTGTTTGTCTCTATGTTTTATGTTGCCGGAATAGCTTATATTCCATTATTGGGGAATTGCATGATGGTTCGCTGCCAATCGTAACGGTGGGCCGCAATTTCTGAAGATCCGGGAGAAGATCCAGTGGACACCAAGTTTTCCGAGGCTGCGGGTGCGCCCGTTCCCGAGAAGCGCAGTCGCGGTGCGCGCGTCAGCGGTATCGATCGTGCCTTGCAGATCCTGGATTTCCTTCAGGCGGAAATGAAGCCGGCCGGTGCCTATGCGGTGGCAAAGGCAGTCGGAGCACCTCTCTCGACGGTTTACGTGATCATCGAGGACCTTGTGGAGAAGAGGCTTCTGCAGCGGCGTAGCGACGGCACAGTCTGGCTTGGACCGCGCCTTTATCACTACGGCTTGGCTTATGCCGAATCCCTCGATTTCCTGAACGTTGCCACGCACGAGATGCAGGACCTGTGTCGGGAGGTTGAGGAAACCATCCAGATCTGCGGACGGGACGGGGACCATATGGTCGTGATGGCCATGGCGGACGGCCCCGGACATTTCCGCGTCACGTCCAAGGTCGGCTCGCGCGTGCCGCTGAACTGGACGGCCTCGGGCCGTCTTCTTCTCGGTCATCTTCCCGACAAGGAGCGGCTGGAAGTCTTCAGGCACGCTTCGAAGGTGTCGCCCACGGGGCGCGCCAATACGAACCCGGAGGCGCTTTCCGAGGCTTCGGCGGCTGCCCTGCGGGAACGCCTGTCGATCCAGATCAACGAATCGGACTTTTCCGTCGCCTGCATCGCCTCGCCGATCTGCCAACCGTCTGGGGAGTGCGTTGCGACGATTTCCATCGTGCTGCCGGAACATCGGGTCGTGCAGGATCGCGACCGCTATACCAACGCCGTCCGCAAGGCGGCCGAGCGAATCGAGGCGACGTTGGGCTGGCGCTGATCCAGGCATGAAGGAACGCCTCATTCCTTGATGGCAATGATGGCTTCGATCTCGACCGTGATGTTGTTCGGCAGGGATCCGAAGCCCACGGCGGAGCGGGCGTGACGGCCCGCCTCTCCGAAAACGGCCATCATGAGATCGGAGCATCCGTTGATTACCTTGGGGTGTTCGCCGAAATCGGGCGCCGCGTTCACCATGCCGAGGAGCTTCACGATGCGTTTCACGCGAGACAAGTCGCCCAGTGCGTCCTGCATGACGGCGAGAAGGTTGATCCCGGTCAACCTGGCGTGTTCATAGGCCTCCTCCGCATCGACATCGAGGCCGACCTTGCCGGTATGGAGATAACCGCTGGCTTCCTGTGGTCCTTGTCCGGACAGGAACAGAAGACTGCCTTCCTGAACATGCGTCACGAAATTGGCGATCGGGCTTGGAGGCTTAGGCAACGCGATGCCCAGTTCCTTCAGACGCTCGTAAGGGTTCGACGCAGTCAGATATTGAACTTCGTTCACAATGTCAGTCCTTGGGAAATCACTTCAGAATCGCCGTGACGAATGCAGGCGACGTGATGGTTCGAGCCGACGTCTTCCAATGGCGGAACGATTTCGGCACAGGCCTCGACGGCATAACGGCAGCGTGTCCGGAACACGCAACCGGAGGGCGGATTGAGAGGGCTCGGAATATCGCCCTTCAAAACGATGCGCTGGCGGCTCGCCTTGGGATCGGGCAGGGGAGCCGCGGAAAGAAGCGCCTGCGTGTAGGGATGGCGCGGCATCGCGTAGATCTCGCGGCTGGGACCGCGCTCCATGACGCGCCCGAGATACATCACCACGACCTCGTCGCAGAGGTATTCCACCACGGACAGGTCGTGCGCGATGAAGAGCATCGTCAGGCCGAAATCCTGCTGCAGATCCTGGATCAGGTTGAGGACCTGAGCCTGTACCGACACGTCGAGAGCCGAGACCGGCTCGTCCGCCACGATGAAGTCAGGTTCTACCGCGAGGGCTCGGGCGATACCGATGCGCTGACGCTGACCGCCGGAGAATTCATGCGGGTAGCGACGTGCCGCATCCGGATTGAGACCCACCCGCTGGAGAAGTTCGGAGATCCGGTCGCGCCGGGCGCTCCCCTTGACGGGCCGGTGAATGTCGAGCGCTTCGCCGATGATTTGATCGATCCGGAGGCGGGGATTGAGGCTCGAATAGGGATCTTGGAAGATGATCTGGAGCCGGCTGCGGTAGGCTCGCATCTCCCGTTCGGACAACGTGCGCAGGTCGACGCCGTCGAAGACGATCTTCCCGTCATTGGGCTCGACGAGACGAAGCGCGCAGCGGCCGGCCGTTGTCTTGCCCGATCCGGACTCGCCGACGAGGCCGACGATCGTCCCGCGCTTTACGTCGAAGCTGACGCCATCAACGGCTTTGACCGTGCCGCTGCGGGTCTGGAATTGCTTGGTGAGCCCCTGGACGCTCAGGAGGGTTTCACTGCTCATAAGGCTTCGTGCCTCCAGCATCGGCTGAGATGCAATGGGCCCGCCGTCATGAGCGGCGGCGCCTCGTCGCAGAGTGGGATGCGATAGGAGCAGCGCGGGGCGAAGCTGCATCCCGGCGGGAGTGCGGTCACGGGGGGCACATTGCCCGGGATGGGATTGAGGCGCAGCCTCTGGCCGTCGGCGCCGCGATCGCGAGATGCATTCGGGATACAGGCCAGAAGACCGCGTGTATAAGGATGCTTCTGGCGCTCGAAGAGACTGGCGACCGGGCTCTTCTCGACCACGCGGCCGGTATACATGACGACTACGTCATGAGCGATCTCCGCCACCACGCCGAGATTGTGTGTGATGAACAGGATACTCATGCCGATCTCGCGCTGCAATCTGCGGAGCAGATCGAGGGTCTGTGCCTGAATCGTCACGTCGAGGGCAGTCGTGGGCTCGTCCGCGATCAGGAGGTTGGGATTGCAAGACAGGGCGAGCGCGATCATCACGCGCTGGCGCATGCCCCCCGACATCTGATGCGGGTACTCATCCAACCTGCGATCGGCTGCGGGGATCTCTACGAGTTCCAGCATCCGCTTAGCGCGCTGACGGGCCTCGGCGGTCGAGAGCGGCTCGTGAAGCCTAATCATCTCGACGATCTGATCGCCGACCGTATAGAGAGGGTTGAGGCTCGTCATCGGCTCCTGAAAGATCATAGCGATCTCCCGGCCGCGGATCGCGCGCATCTTTCGCTCCGGCAGAGTCGCAAGGTCGACCACCTGGCCCTGGCTCGTGCGGTAGAGGATGTTGCCTCCCACGATTCGGCCCGGAGATGACAGAAGACGCATGATCGACAGGCTCGTGACGGATTTCCCCGAACCGGATTCGCCGACGACCGCGACCGTCTCGCCGCGTTTCACATCGAAGCTCACGCCATCGACCGACTTGGCGACGCGGCTGCCGAGTTCGAAGTGAGTGTGCAGGTCCGAAACCTTGAGCACGGTATCGTCAGGAAGCTCCGTCATCGGGCGTTGATCCACCCGCAATGCGGACAGGCGGAGCTCTCCAGGGCGGATTTCCTCGGCGGAACGTAGCGGCTCGCCTTGATGGCCTCCTGGCCGAGGATGGTCCAGACGGGTTCGATCAGGCGCGGCAGGTGCGCGTTGTAGCCCATGGAATCGACGATCCGCAGATCGCTGTCGTTGACCTCGAACATCGTGAACTCGGCTCGGGTGCCGGGGGAGAGAAGGTTCTCAGTCGGGAGGCCGATCACTTCCATCGGCGCCCGTGTCGAGGCGTCGATGACGTCCTCGAACGGCATGCCGACCGACAGAAGCTTCGACATGGTCGTGCCCATGTCCCAGACGGGATTGTCGAGGGAGCGCGCGTGCAGATCCGTCGAGATCGAGAAGGGCAGCAGGCCGCGCTGGATGGCCAGTTCCGCCACCTTGAACGAGAACGAGGCGCCGCCATGACCGACGTCGAGGCGGATGCCGTCCCTGGCGCAGCGTTCCGCCAACTGGAACAGGTCCTCGTCCTCCATGATGTTCGCTGCGGCCTTGCCGTTGAAGCAGTGGGTCACCACGTCGCCGGGGCCTAGGACCTCGAGGACCTCGTCGAAGACCGGAGGCGGCTCGCCCACATGCACCATCAGCGGCAGCTTCAGGATCTTTGCCACCTTCTTGGCGATCTTCACGGGCGTGATGCCCCAGGCGCCGACGATGACGCCGCTGGCCCGCACTTTGATGCCGATGATGATGTCGCGGTTCGCCTCGACACACGCGATGGTGCGATCGATGTCGATGGACCGCATGTCGATCAGCTCGCTGACGCGATTGCAGGCGACGAGACCGATCGAGCCGATATTAAGGAAGGCCCTGATGCGCTCCTTGGCCGGCTCGATGATGTATTCGCGGAAGCCGTGGAAATTGGCTTCGCCAGCCGAGCCCGCATCCACGATGGTCGTGACGCCGCGCTCGATGCCGCAGACCTGCGGCTTGATGGAGATGTCGGTGCCGCCATGCCAGACATGGGCATGCAGATCGACCCAACCGGGGGAGACGTAAGCCCCCTTGGCATCGATGCGGCGGGCACCTTCCGGGGTCTGGAGCGAGCTGCCGACGCCAACAATCTTTCCGTCGCCGCCGATCAGGATATCTGTCGCCTCCTGCGGCACGCCCCTGCCGAAACCGACCGGCTTCACGCCTGAGATCAAAAGAGGCGATGCGTCTGCGTGGAAAGTCATGAGGTCAAAGATCCTTTCTCAGGCGCGGATCGAGAAGATCCCGGAATCCGTCGCCGACCATTTGAAGTGAAAGAACGGATAGGATGATCGCAATGCCTGGAAACAGCGTCATCCAGTCGGCCTGTCCGATATATTGCCGGCCAGCTGCGATCATGGTGCCCCAGGTCGGTACTTCGGGGCTCACGCCGAGGCCCAAGAAGGATAATCCGGCTTCCGCCAGCATGGCATAGGCGAAGATGAAGGTGCCTTGCACGAGGATAGGCGACACGAGGTTGCGCAGCACATGGCGGGACATGATGCGCCAGGTCGGCACCCCGAGCGCGCGGGCTGCCTCAACATAAGGCAGTTCGCGGATCACGAGCGTGGAGGCCCGCACGATCCGGGCGAGACGTGGCGTGTAGACGATCCCGAGCGCAACGATGACCGTGACGAGGGATGGACCGAGGGCCGCAACGAGCGAAATCGCCAGGAGGATGTCGGGGAAAGCCATCATGGCATCGATGATGCGGGCAATCGGCGTGTCGAGACGGCGGAAGAAGCCGGCCACGAGTCCGAGCGTCACGCCGAAAACGGCCGCGAAAGCCACAACCGAAGCGCCGACGAGCAGCGAAAGCTGGCCCGCATAGATCGTCCTGCTGAACACGTCCCGGCCAAATTCGTCCGTTCCGAACCAGTAGATCCCACTCGGCGGCTTCAATCTGTTCACCACGGAGAGGCGGCTGGGCGAATAGGGCGCGATCCATGGCGCCAGGATGGCCAATGCCGCGACGATCACGAGGATGAGAAGACCGACCATGACGGTCTTGCGGGTCACCAGCCGCGAGACGAAACTTGCTTCGGTGACGACAGGGGAGCTGACGGCGGCCATCAGTAACGCACCCGTGGGTCGACGAGCAGGTAGAGCATGTCGATCAGGAAGTTGATGAGAACATAGAGTGCCGCCACGATCAGGAGGGCGCCTTGGATGACGGGATAATCGCGTCGCAACACGGCCGAGACCACGAGGTTGCCGACGCCGGGAAGGCCGAACACGGTTTCCGTCACGACGGCACCGGAGACGAGAAGCGCAGCCGTCAGGCCGATCACGGTCAAAACCGGAATGAGCGCATTCTTGAAGGCATGCTTCATGACGACCTGGAATTCACCCATACCCTTGGAACGCGCAGTGCGGACGTAATCATCGTTGAGAACATCGAGCATGCTCGCCCGCGTGAAGCGCAGGATTAGGGCCGACGACACGAT
Source organism: Microvirga lupini (assembly GCA_000517005.1). GTDB lineage: Bacteria > Pseudomonadota > Alphaproteobacteria > Rhizobiales > Beijerinckiaceae > Microvirga > Microvirga lupini. The sequence continues at coordinate 96,821 of KI912039.1, read as the reverse complement.
GCCGAGGGATAGCGCCGGAAGCACAAGGTGCGAAAGTCGCGTCCCGATCCCGGCACCAGGTCCGCCATATCCGGAAACCGGGAAGAGGCCGAGGCGCACAGCGAAGAATTGGATCAGGAGAAGACCGAGCCAGAAGCTCGGGACGGACGCAGCGAGCATGGCGAGCGTCGTGGAGGCCTGATCGAAGAGCGAGCCACGCCAGTAAGCCGATAGAATGCCGACCGGAATGGCGATCAGCCCGGCGATGACGATGGAGAACAGCGTCAGGAAGAACGTCGGCTCGGCACGATCCGCCAGGGCCGAGAGGACAGGGCGGTTGAGAAAGATGGACTCGCCGAGATCTCCCTGCAGCAATTGCCCGAAGAAGATGCCGTACTGCACGATGAGCGGCTGGTCGAGGCCGAGGCGGGTGCGCAGGGCCGCCACGTCCTGGGCCGTCGCGTCGGGGCCGAGCATGACGGCGGCCGGGTCGCCGGGGGCGATGCGCACGATGATGAACACGATCGTGACGACCACGAACATCACGGCCAGCATGCCGAGCAAGCGTTGGAGGATGTAGCGGCTCATGTGTCGATCTGCATCAAAAGAATGTTTGGGAAGCGCGGAGAGAAGCGCTCCCCAGCTTGTTGTGCGCCTACTTTTTCAACGACACGTTCCAGAAGTAAGGCCAGGGCGCGGGCACGACACCTTCCAGCTTCGGAGACTGGGCCGACAGGGCATTGAAGTCGCCGATCTTGATGCTGGGGGTTTCATCGTAGATGACCTTCTGAACCTCAGCCCAGAGGGCAGGTCGCTTCGCTGGATCGCTCTCCGTATTGAAGGCGTCGACGACCTTCTTGCGCGCGGGAGTGGACCACCAGCCGGGCGAGCTCTCGGAGAGCTGGCCGATGAGCGCCGGCTCTGGCAGGAACGGGCTGTGTGTGATGTAGATGTCCCACAGGGCCGGATCACCGCGACGCTGGGTCAGTGTCGCCCAGTCGACCACCTGCAGATCGACCGTGAAGCCAGCCTGCTTGAGGTACTCAGCCGCCACCTGAGCCATCTTGTAATGGAACTCGTACTGGCGGCTGGTGAGAATGCGCAGCGGCGCACCGCTGTAATTTGCCTTCTTCAGGAGCGCCTTGGCCTTGTCCGGATCGGCGACGTTGTACTTGCCTTCGACGCCGGCATCCGTGTTCCACACATAGCCCTTGGGGTACATGGCCCCGTCGAGCGAATAGAACTCGGGATTACCGAAGGCCGCAGCCAGCATGTCCTCCATGCTCAGGGCAAGACGCACGGCCATGCGGGAATCGCTGTTGGCCATCACGCCCTGCTTCGTGTTCATCACGAAGACGGGCCAGCCGAAGGGCTTGAGGATGACGGGCTTCGACGTCTGCAGGTTCTTGATGCGGTCGTAGGACTCGACCGGGAGGGAATCCACATAATCGAACTGACCGGAAATTGCCCCCTCGACGCGGGTATTGGGGTCCGGAACAGGAACGAAACGGATCTCATCGAGGATCGGCTTGCGCGCGCCGCCATAGCCGTTTCCGGTGCCTTCGAGAGGCTTGTAGGAGTCGTTGCGAACAAGCTGGATATACTGATCTGGCTTGCGCTCCTTCAGCTTGTAAGGACCCGTGCCGACCGGCTCCTTCATCGGAACGTCCATCTTCTCCGACGGCATGATGACCGCGGCGGAGTTGTTGAAGGCCAGAAGTGCCAGAAGCGGGGCGTAGGGCGTCTTCAAGGTGATGCGCACCGTCGACGGATCCACAGCTTCCAGCTTGTCGACATTGCCGGCGACCTGCTTGCCGCGCGAGGCCTGTTCCATCCAGCGCTTGAGAGAGGCGACGGCGTCTTCGGACGTCATGTCCGAGCCGTCATGAAACTTGATGCCGTCCCGCAGCTTGATCGTATAGATCTTGCCACCCTCGGTGACCTCGGGCAGCGATGCCGCGAGGAGCGGCGTGACCTTCCAATCCTTGTCGAAGGTGAACAGCGTCTCGAAGAAATGCTGAGTGACGATTCCAACCAGGTCCGCCGTGGAAACCATCGGGTCGAGCGTCGGCGGCTCGCCGATCGTCGCCACGTTGATGACCCCGCCACCTGACTGAGCGAGAACTGGGCCTGCTGCGAGTATCGCCAAGCCGGACAGCAATGCTTCTCTGATCCTCATGTTCACCCTCTTGCTCTATAATTATGTATTATTTGCTTTAGTTATGTCATAGTGAGAGAGCAAAGGACCGAGGTCAATAGGGAAAAAGAGGTGCAGCTTCCACTGAACATAATTGGTGTTCAGCAAAAGCGTGCGCGTTGCCGTCGGGTTGTGTCAGGGTTTCGTTCGGGAGAGCGAAGTATCGCTTCTGGCCCATCGAAGGTCCGAGCCTTCCGAGTATCCCATCACTCCAGAGCGTCGTCAGAGCAGGGTCTCACTTCGGCAGTGTGTTCTTGTAGATCCTACCGTCCTTCATGATGACGAGGAAGTTTTTGGCCGGATCCGCGACGAGGTTGAGGTTCTCCAGCGGATTACCATCAACCAGCAGCAAGTCGGCCAGCGCTCCCTCTTCCACCACGCCGAGCTTGCCGGGATAGGGATTGCGCAGGCCGGACAGTTTTAGCAATTCGGCATTCGTCGAGGTCGCCATGATCAGCGCTTCAGCCGGCGTGTACCAGCGGGTGAGGGCCGCGAGCATGGCGCCCTGCCGTTCTGCCAGTTCCTTGGAGAATAGGACGTCGGTGCCGAAGGCCGTCTTGATGTTGTGCTTCTTCGCCAGGGCGTAGACCCTATCGGTGCCGGTGACCACCTGTGCCAACTTGGCCTGTTCGGCCGGGCCCAGGCCGCTGGCGGCGCTCAGATCGAGGAAGGGCTGCGTGCTCAGCCAGATGCCCTTCTCGGCCATCAGCTGCGCCGTAGCGTCGTCCATCAGGTGTCCGTGCTCGATGCACTTCACACCGGCCGCGATCGACCGCTGGATTGAAACCGGTGTGTAGGCATGGGTGCAGACGTAGGTTCCCCAGTTCTCGGCAGCTTCGACCGCGGCGCGCAGTTCGGCTTCGGAGAAGGTGGCGACATCGAGCGGGGAGAACGGGGATGCCACGCCGCCGCCGGCCGTGAGCTTGATCTGCGATGCGCCCTGCATAAGCTGCTCGCGCGTGCGCAATCGGACCTCGTCCGGACTGTCGGCAATCATGCTTCCGCCAAGCTGCTCGACACGAGCGAGCATCCCACCGATGGTCCTCGGCAGATCGGAGAACTGGCGAAAGTCGCCGTGGCCGCTGGTTATCGTGATGACGGCTCCGGACGGATAGATGCGCGGCCCCGGCAGCAGCCCTTCGTCGATGGTGCGCTTGAGGCTGAAGGACGGTCCACCGAGGTCGCGGATGGTGGTGAACCCGCGCATGAGTGTTGCCGTGGCCTCGACCCCCGCCAGGAGGGTGGAATAACCGATGTCGCTCGCGAGAAGCATCGCGGGGGTTGGCCGAACCAGCATTGCATGCCAATGCATATCGATCAGGCCCGGCATCAACACGCGTCCATTCCCGGGGAGCACCTGAACATCGGCCGCTGCCTTCACGTCGATCGGGTCTGAGGAAATGCGCCCGATGACATTTCCCTGCACCAGCACATGGGCAGGAGCCGACAGCGTTGAGGTCTTACCGTCGAAGATCCGAACATTCTCGAAGAGCGTTGCCGTATTGCCGGCAGCGGAAGGTGAGGGGGGTTGTGCCGTAGCCGGCGAGGAACAGCCGATGGACAGAATTCCAACCGCGAGAAGCAGCCAGGATGGCCTAGGGTTCAGATCGGCAACTCTTGCGCAGCTGGACATTGCGATCAACCTGTTCTTATAGGCTCCGTCATATGTCACCTCGGATGTAGAAATTTACCGAGGAGCCCTGGTGCCATTCCGCGAGTGTAAGGACTTGCAGCATCACCTGTGCCGATCGGTCTGGCTATCGGGGAAAACCCTGAGTTCAGGAGGTGTAAAGCCGGAGACGGCGCGGTATCCAATCCTGCGGCATGGAGAGTGTACCTTGATCGCCCGACATCGATGCTATGGTCCATCGCTGCGATGGGTGAGGCTTCAGTCACAAGCGCGGTATTCGCCAGCCTGATATTGGTGCTTGTTTGGAGCATGAGAATCCGGAGGGCCGCAGGATGTGCCAAGAGGCCGTGTCGGACTGACGTGGGGCTGCTGTTATCGAATTCCGTTCAATGCATAATAAGACCGAATGACCTGACTGTCGTCCTCCTTGCCGTCTCCACGGCCGGAGGCGGCAAGGAACATCTGATGGGCTGCGGCGGCCAAGGGAAGTGCCGCCTTCGTGTGCCGGCCCGCATCAAGAACGATGCCGAGATCCTTAACGAAGATGTCGACGGCGCTGGTGACCTCAGGATGTGACTGAAGCATGCGTGGTCCCCGGTCCTTGAGCATCCAGCTCGAGGCGGCGGACCCGCTCATGATCTGCAGTAGGATATTGAGATCGACGCCGACCTTCGAGGCCAGGGCGAAAGCCTCAGCGACAACAGCAATATGCACACCGCATAGGAGCTGATTGACGGTCTTGACCATGGCGCCTTGGCCCGGACGATCGCCCACGTGAAAGACCTTGTCGCCCATGGCGTCGAAGAGGGGTTTCACAGTCTCGAACATGTCGCGAGGTCCGGCCGCCATGATCGTCAGCGTTGCGGCCTTGGCACCCGCGACCCCGCCCGAAACGGGAGCGTCGATCAGACGCCTTCCGGCCTGCCGCACCCGCTCCTCGATGGCTTCCACGGCAGCAGGAGGGCAGGTTGCCATCAGGACGACCACGCCGCCCTCGCGGAGCCTCTCCAGGGTGCCGCCTTCGAAGAGCACGGCCTCGGCCTGTGCGGCGTTTACCACCATCAAGATCAGCGTATCAGCCTCGGTGGCCGCTTCACTCGCGCTTGCGGCGCGCTTTCCTCCAGCGCCTTCGAGCGTATCGAGGGCACTGGCATTCAGATCGAACCCTGTGACCATGTATCCTTTCCTCAGGAGGTTCGAAGCCATCGGCAGTCCCATGGCGCCAAGGCCTACAAAAGCAACACGGGTCATTTCGTTCATCCCTCGCGTCATGGTTGTTGTTCGTTCGCTGACCTGACAGTCGAGCAGGCAGCGTCCCGCTGGTTCTTAAGTAGGACGCGCCTTGCTTCAGTAAATCGTCAGCGCGGGAATGTAGCTTACGGCAAGAAGGACCAGCATGGCGACCCCGAAGAATGGCCAGAGTTCGCGGGTGGTGTCTGCCAATGACGATTTTGCAATCGAAGAGGAGATGAACAGCGTTGTGCCGATCGGTGGTGTGTAGAGCCCGATGCCGAGGTTCAGCACCATGATGATCCCGAGTTGCACCGGATCGAGCCCGATCGTCGCCGCCAGGGGAACGAAAATCGGCCCGAGGAGCAGGATGGCGGGCGGCAGATCGAGCGGCATGCCGACGATGAGCAGCAGGATATTCATGGCCAGGATCACGAGGAGAGGGTTGCTGATCGTGGCCGTGACCCACTCGGCGAAGCGCGTCGGCACCTGGTCGAAGGTCAGGATCCAGCCGACGATGGCGCTGCCCATGATCACGAGCATGACGACGCCGGTTGCGATGCCGGACTCGATCAGGCTGTGATAGAAGCGTTGCCACGTAAGGTCGCGATAGAAGAGGGCGCTTAAGCCAAGCGCATAGACGACGGCCAGAACCGAAATCTCGGTCGGTGTGGCGATGCCGAAGCGCAATCCGAGCAGGATCAGGATCGGCATCAGAAGGGCAGGGCTGCTCAGCACCGCAAGTTTGACAAGCTCCATCCGGCTGACGGCCGGATCCTCCGAGTGGATGCCGCGCCGCCGCGCGATCCAGCTGCAGGTCAGGATGAACCCGCCCGCCATGAGAATGCCTGGAAGGATTCCCGCCGTGAACAGATCGGCGATGCTGACGCCGCTGACGAGGGAATAGAGGATCAGGGGGATCGAGGGCGGAATCAGAATGTCGATAACCGCCGATGTGGCATTGTTGGCGGCGCAGAGGCCGGCCGGGTAACCCTGACGCTTCTGCCAGGGGATCAGCACCGAGCCAAGAGCGCTGGCATTGGCGACCGCACTTCCGGAGACGCCACCGAAGACGACCGACGCCACGACGGTCGTCGAGAGCGGCCCCCCGCGCCAGCGCTGCATCGCCTTGGTGGCGAAGGACAGAAGCTCCTGTCCCAGCTTGCCGCCGAGCATCAGACTGCCTGCCATCATGAAGAAGGGCAGGGCGAGCATCGGAAAGGACTGCGTCTGCTGATACATCTGCTGCGCGACGATCATCAGGGGCAGCTCTCCCTGCCAGGCGAGCGTCGCGCCGGCCGCGATGACCAGGGCATGCCCGACGGGAATCGCCAGCAGCATCAGGATCGTGAAGACGATGACGAGAACGATGCTCATATGCCGGTCTCCTCCGGATCAGGGGTCGGCAAGGCCTCGGGCCCGATCATGGCGACCCGTAGCGCAAGGGCGAAGGTCGTCAGAATGACCGCGATGCAGCCAAGGACGAGCGCGTAGTAGCTGTAGCTGCTGGACAGGCCGAGCACGGGACTCTTTTCGATCGACACGATGTCGGCGACACCCATCGCTTCCCAACCCAGGACGGCATAGGAGGCGATGATGATGGCATGACCGACGAGGAGCATGATGCGGGCCCCGTTCCGGTTCAGACGGGAGAGAATGGATTCGACCGCCATGTGGCCGCCCTTCTGAACGGCGAGCGCCACGCCTGCCATGATGAACCAGGGGAAGAGGCGCTCGGGAAGCTCCTGGGCGAAGCGGAAGCCGCCGCTCTCCAGGACATAGCGGGCGACGACATTCGCCGTGAGGATCGCAAGCAATGCGATTCCCGTCAGCAGAATGACCGCCCGGCACGTGAAGGCAACTGCGCGGTCGATGCCATTGGCCACGGCGAGCGTGCCGCCCCCCGTAGCCAGCTCCTGTTCGTGGTGGGAGATCGGGGCGACACGCGTCATGACGTCAGCTCCGGGCCGTTTTGGCAAGTCGGTCGACGAAGTCGCCGAAGGGCTTGGCACGCCAGGTATCGATTACCTTGGCGGATGCTTCCCGGAAGGCCGCCTTGTCGACCTCGTTGACCGCGAGCTTCGGATTGGCTGGGAACTCGCTGTTGTACTTGGCCTCGTTCTCGGCGAACAGCTTGCGCTGCAGATCGCCGGCCTCCTTGGCGGCGGCCTTGATGATTTCCCTGTCGGCGGCGGGCAGCCGTGTCCAGGTGATCTGCGACATCAGGAAGGGAGAGCTCTCCCATTTATGGCCCGACAGGCTGATGAGCTTGTTCACCTCGTAGAGCTTCGAGCTGGCGATATTGGTCAGCGGATTCTCCTGGCCGTCCACGACGCCCTGCTGCAGGGCAACATAGAGCTCGCCGAAGCTGATCTGCTCGGTTCCGGCTCCCAAAGCCTGGAAGATGTCGATCGTCATCGGGTCCGGCGGAGTGCGGATCTTCAGGCCCTTCAGGTCAGCGGGCTTGGCAATGGGGCGCTTGCTGTTGGTGATGTGGCGGATGCCGTTGTCCCACCAGCCGAGGGGGACCATCTGGACTTTGGAAAAGCGCTGAGCGAGTTCTTCGCCGATCGGTCCTTCCAAGACCTTGAAGGCCGCAGCGCTGTCTTCGAACAGGAACGGCAGGCCGAGGGCGGCGATCTCCGGCACGAGAGCCGAGCTGGAGCCCTGGCTGTTGACGGTCATGTCCACCGCGCCGGTCCGCAGGCTCGTGAGCAGGGACTGCTCGTTTCCGAGCTGCTCGGATCCGGCAACGCGAACGCTGATGCGGCCGCCGGAGCGCTCCTTGACCATCTCGCCGAAACGCTCGGTCGCGATGCTTCTCGGGTTGCCCGGAGCCGCGTTATGGCCCAGGGTCAGATTTGTTGCGGCCTGGGCGCCGCGGGGCAGCGTCAGAACGGCCGGTGCCGCGAAGGCTCCAGCAATCAGGGTACGGCGTGAAATCGAGCTCTTCATGTGCGTTCTCCTTCTGGATCCTGCCCGTAGACCGGGCTTTTTGACCGTTGTGGTATTTGGCAATCGCCTCAAGGACATTGCCGAACCCTCGGAGCAGCATGAGCGCTCCGAGGGAAATCGTTTTAGAGCCAGCCTTTGATGCTGCGCGTCACGGCGCCGACGGAGAGCCCGTAGCGATCGTGCAGAGTCGGGAGGGCTCCAGCATCGAGAAATTCATCGGGCAAGGCAATCTGGCGGAAGGCGGTCGGGAACACGCCGGAGCGCATCAGGAGTCCAGCAACCGCTTCGCCGAGGCCGCCGACGATCGTGTGGTTCTCCGCCACGACCACCATGCGGCCGGTCCGCGACGCCTCCTTCAGGATCGTTGCCTCGTCCAGCGGCTTGATGGTGGGCACGTGCAGCACCGAGACATCGACATTGTCATGGGAGAGCGCTTCTGCGGCCTCGAGCGCGCGCATCGTCATCAAGCCGGACGAGATGATCAGTACGTCATTGCCGCCCCGCAGGGTCTTGGCCTTCCCGAACTCGAACGTGTAGCCGTACTCGTCGAGAACGAGCGGGACATTGCCACGCAGGAGGCGCATATAGACGGGACCATTGTGAGCTGCGATGGCCGGAACGGCCTGCTCGATTTCATGGGCATCGCATGGATCGATGATGGCGATGTTCGGCATGCCCCGGAAGATGGCGATGTCCTCGGTGGCCTGATGGCTCGGCCCGTAGCCGGTCGTCAGGCCGGGCAAGGCGCAGACGATCTTCACGTTGAGGTTTTCCTCCGCAATCGCCATGCAGATGAAGTCGTAGGCCCTGCGTGCCGCGAACACCGCGTAGGTCGTGGCAAAGGGCATGAAGTCTTCCCGCGCCATGCCGGCGGCGGCGCTGATCAGGAGCTGTTCCGCCATGCCCATCTGGTAGAAGCGCTCGGGATGCGCCTTGGCGAAGACGTGCAGGTCCGTGTACTTCGCGAGGTCCGCCGTGAGCCCCACGATCTCCGGCCGGCTTTCGGCCAGAGCCGCGAGCGCGTGACCGAACGGAGCAGGCTTCGTGCGCTGGTCCGGACCGGCGAGCGACGCGATCATCGCCGAGGTCGTCGGTCGCGGCTTGTCCGCCGTGCCTTGTCCTCCCTCGGCCTGCTCGCCGAGCCAGGTCGGTCGCGTGTATTTCGAGCGCCTCATGATGTCCTCCCGGCATCAAGCAGTTCGATAGCCTGTCGCCACTCGTGCGGCTCCACCCGCAGGAAGTGGTTGCGCTCCCGCTCCTCGAGGAACGGCACGCCCTTGGCCATCTTGGTGTCGCAGATGATGATGCGGGGCTTCGGCTCGGCGAGATTTCGTGCTGCATCGAATGCCGCCACCAGGGCATCGATGTCGTTGCCGTTTACGCGTTGCACGTGCCAGCCGAACGCCTCGAAGCGCGCGTCGAGCGGCTCGAAGCCCGTGACCTGGGACGCGGGGCCGTCCGCCTGCTGATTGTTGACGTCGACGATGCCGATCAGGTTGTCGAGCTTCCAATGGCTTGCCGACCAGGCTCCTTCCCAGATGGAGCCCTCGCCCAGCTCGCCGTCGGAGAACAGGCAGTAGACGAAGGAGTTCGATTGCTTGCGCTTCAAGCCAAGGCAGAATCCGACCGCGAGGCCGAGACCGTGTCCGAGAGACCCGCCGGTGATCTCCATGCCGGGCGTATAGGCTGCCATGCCCGACATGGGCAGGCGGCTGTCATCGGTCCCGTAGCTCTCGAGCTCGTCCTCCGGAATGATCCCGGCTTCGATCAGGGCGGCATAAAGAGCGATGGCATAGTGGCCGATGGAGAGCAGGAACCGGTCGCGCCCCTCCCATTCCGGATCCTCGGGCCGGTAGCGCATGGCGTGGAAATAGGACACTGCCAGAACGTCGGCGATACCGAGAGCCTGGGCGATATAGCCCTGGCCCTGGACCTCGCCCATGCGCAGTGCATTGCGACGAATGCGATAGGCCCGATCTGCAAGGGACACGTTGGACAGGGCAGGGTGCGGAGCCCGTGGCATCGCTTGGCTCGTGCTCGTGGTCATTGATCTCTCCAGGTTTGGAGGGCGCAAGCGGAGTGGCGCCCCATGACACCGGTCAGTGGATCAGCATTCCGCCGTTCACATCGATGACGGCGCCGGTGATGTAGGCGGACAGGTCTGACGCGAGGAACAGGTAGGTTCCCGCGACATCCTCGGCATTGCCGAGACGGTTGAGCGGAATCCCCCGCAGGATGTCCATCCGCATCTCCTCGGTGAGCTTGCCGCCCGTGATATCCGTCTGGATCAGGCCGGGCGTGACGCAGTTGACGCGGATGCCATCCGGCCCGAGTTCCCGGGCCATAGCCTTTGCAAGGCCGAGAACGCCGGCCTTGGCGGCCGAGTAGTGCGGGCCACCGAAAATCCCGCCGCCGCGCTGGGCCGAAACGGAGGACATACATGCGATCGAGCCCCTGCGGCGGGAGCGCATATGCGGAATGAAGGCCTGGCTCAGATAGAGAACGCCGGTCAGATTCACATCGACGATGCGGCGCCAGCTGGCTTCGTCGATGTCCATCATCTTCACCGGCTGAGTGATGCCGGCATTGTTGAGGAGGACATCCACATGCCCGAATGCCGTGATGGCTGCATCGGCGGCGCGCCTGCAGTCGTCAAGATCGGTGACGTTGCACCCGATGCCGACGTGATGGGGGCCCAGGGAGGCAGCCGCTTCCTTCGCCCCCTGTTCATCGATGTCGAGAACGGCCACCTTTGCGCCATGGCTTGCAAAGAGGCGGGCAGTCGCTAGTCCGATCCCACGTGGGCTCGCCGCGCCGGAAATGACGGCGGTCTTGCCTTCGAGAAGCATTGTTTCCTCCAACGGACATTGTCGTTCTTGTTTGTGTTGAAGAATTATTTTCTGCATCGAGCCGCTGGACAAACGCGCCGTTTACACCCTCTGTTGAATCTGATTCACTAATCGGATGCTTCAGCAGGTTCCGCTCTCCTTCCTCCGGATCTTCGAAGCGGCTGGCCGGACCGGGTCCTTCCGCGCGGCCTCCGTTGAGCTCAACCTGACCCCCAGCGCGGTCAGCCACGCGATCCGGAAGCTCGAGCAGGTTCTCGGGATCCCTCTTTTTGACCGCGATACCCGCAACGTGCGGCTGAGCTATGAGGGAGAGGCGCTGATGCGCCATGTCAGCCGGGCGTTTGACGAGTTGCGACGTGGCATGGAGGTCGTGTCCACCCGTGGTCCCATGCTCTTGCGCCTGCACTCGGCGCCGAGCTTCGCCGCTCAATGGCTGACGCCACGCCTTGCCGAATTTTTGAAACACTATCCAGGGATGGACGTCCGTCTCGCTGCGGGAACGGATTATACGCGGTTCAGCTCAGACGAGTTCGATGCGGACATCGTTTACGGCGCCCCGCGCTCGGAAGGGCTGATCGTCGTGCCCCTCGGGGAGGAGACGATCACCCCCCTGTGTGCACCTGAACTCGCATCGACGATCAACACCCCGGCGGATCTGTTCAATCATGTCCTGATCCAGACCGACAGCAAGCAGATTCAATGGGCGGACTGGTTTGCGGCAAATGGGCTCGTTGGACCGTCTCCGAACGGGAGCCGGTTCGACCGCAGCTTTCTGGCCATAGCGGCGGCAGCGGAGGGGCTCGGCGTCGCACTGGAGTCCACGCGTCTGGCGGAAAGGGAACTCGCCACGGGACGGCTGGTCATGCCGTTGGAAGGGAAGTCCAACTCTGTCCGGTATGTCGGCCACAATCTGGTCTTTCCCCGTTATGTCCGACAACGCCGCCCATTGAGAGCTTTTGCCGAGTGGCTTCTAGCCGAACTCGAGATCAAGGCTCAACTTCCCCTCGGCGGAATCTGAGCCCCTCGCTTCAGGCGATGCAGCTTCGACATTCTCGATAATGGTCAGGTTCATTGACCTATGTACAGTGACAGATGATCCGCTGTGAAAGCTGTCGATGTCACTGCTTGATATGGAGCGGTTCTTCCTAGAATATTCATTCCAATAACTCTGAAGCCTGCGTCAGACAGGCATGAGGAATGAACGGGGGCCGGGAGGAAGCGCATGCTTGAATGCGAGCGCGCGACTTGGACGTTCCATAGGTCTGCCGCCGATCCGGATGAATTCATCCGGACACACCATCCTGCGGACAAGTCGATATCCGGCCAGCTTAAAGTCGCATGCTCATGAATTCCTTCAAGATCCGGGCAAGCGGCTTCGCCATGAAACGGTCCGGCGAATACATCCTCATCACATTCGATCCCGCTCTCGTCCGCGCCGATTGGAGGACAGGACCGGGTACGGACTGACTTCAAGTGCGCGGCTCAACCGGGGCGGCCACGCATGTCACCAGAGATCCCGGATTAATGGAGGAAGCGAACGATGACCCTGTCTAGACGTGATCTGCTTCTTGGAACGGCGGGCCTCGCCGCTGGCGCGGCGGGAGCCCAGCTTCTGAATGCCGGGCCGGCCTTCGCGCAGGCCGCCGCCCCGCAATACAAGCCCGAGCAAGGCGCCACCTTGCGCGTGCTGCGCTGGACGCCCTTCGTGAAGGGCGACGAGGATTCCTGGCTCGCCAATACGAAGAAATTTACCGAAGCCACCGGCGTCGAGGTGCGTGTCGACAAGGAAAGCTGGGAGGACATTCGCCCCAAGGCAGCTGTCGCGGCCAATGTCGGTTCAGGTCCGGACGTCATGCTCGTCTGGTTCGATGATCCATTCCAGTATCCGGACAAGCTGCTCGACGTCACCGACATCGGAAACAGCTTCGCCAGCAAGTACGGCGGCTACTTCCCGGGCCCGGAATCCTACGCCAAGCAGAACGACAAGTTCATTGCTCTGCCGCTGGCGGCGATCGGTAACGGGATTCTCTATCGCGAGAGCATGCTTCAGCAGGCAGGCTGGACGAAATTCCCTGAGAAATCCGATGAGTTTCTGGAGCTGTGCAAGGCGTTGAAGGCCAAGAGCAAGCCGGCCGGCTTTGCGATGGGCAAGACTGTGGGCGATGGCAACAACTTCGCGCATTGGATCGTCTGGAGCCATGGCGGCAAGATGGTCGACGAGAGCGGGAAGGTGGTCATCAACTCGCCAGAGACCATCAAGGCGCTGCAATACGCTCGTGAACTCTACCAGACCTTCATTCCGGGTACCGAAAGCTGGCTCGACATCAACAACAACCGCGTGTTTCTCTCCGGTGACATCTCGGTGACCGCAAACGGCGTATCGCTCTATTATTCAGCCAAGAACGATCCGAAAATGGCCGAGATCGCAAAGGACATCCGCTCGACGGTGATGCCGACCGGACCGATCGGCCAGCCGGTCGAGCTGCATCAGACCACATCGGCGGTGATCTTCAAATACACGAAGTTCCCGAACGCGGCCCGGGCCTACCTGCAATACATGCTCGACAAGCCGCAGATGGACGCTTGGATCACCGCTTCGAGCGCCTATTGCTGCCCGCCCTTGAAGGGCCTGATCGACAACCCGGTCTGGACTTCCGATCCGGTGCACGAGCCCTACAAGCGTGCTTCGGGGACCCTGCGGCCCAACGGTTACGCCGGTCCACTGGGTTATGCCTCGGCGGCCACGATGGCGGACTATGTCATGGTCGACATGGTGGCCGAGGCCGCCACAGGACAGCGCACCCCAGAGGAAGCCGCGAAGCGCGCAGAGCAGCGGGCCAACCGCTACTATCGCGTCTGACAAACGTGTACGGGCGGCGCGCGAGCGCCGCCCCCTTTACCTCTCGACGACGTCGGAGACGCTTCATGGTCGATGCCGCCCTTCCTCGTGCAGGCGCAACGGCTGCGCCTGCACGCACGCCCCTGCTGCAGAGCAAGGTCTTTCTCGGCCTGCTTTTCATGTTGCCGGCGGCCATATTCCTTTTGGTCTTTCTCTCCTATCCGCTCGGGCTTGGCGTCTGGCTCGGATTCACTGACACCCGCATCGGCCGCTCCGGCGTCTTCGTCGGGCTGGAGAACTACCAGCTCCTCTGGGAAGACAGCATCTTCTGGCTCTCGGTGTTCAATACGATCCTGTACACGGTGGTGGCCTCGATCCTCAAATTCATGCTGGGGCTCTGGCTCGCGCTTCTTCTCAACGAGCACATTCCCTTCAAGGCCTTCATCCGCGCCATCGTGCTCCTGCCCTGGGTGGTGCCGACGGTTTTGTCCGCCATTGCCTTCTGGTGGATCTACGACACGCAGTTCTCCATCATCTCCTGGGCGCTCATGTCGCTCGGATGGATCGACTCTCCCATCAACTTCCTGGGCGACCCGAACAATGCCCGTGCCACGGTGATCCTCACGAATGTGTGGCGCGGCATTCCCTTCGTGGCGATCACGCTGCTGGCCGGCCTTCAGACGATCTCGCCCTCGCTTCATGAGGCGGCGACCCTCGACGGCGCGACCTCCTGGCAGCGGTTCCGCTACATCACGCTGCCCATGCTCTCGCCCTTGATCGCCGTGGTGATGACCTTCTCCGTGTTGTTCACCTTCACGGATTTCCAGCTCATCTACGTGCTGACCCGGGGCGGGCCGCTCAACGCGACCCACCTCATGGCGACTTTGAGCTTCCAGAGGGCCATTCCCGGCGGCCAGCTCGGCGAAGGCGCGGCCATTGCCGTGGCGATGGTGCCGTTCCTTCTCGCCGCCATCCTCTTCAGCTATTTCGGGCTGCAGCGCCGCCGCTGGCAGCAGGGAGGGACCGACTCATGACCTCGAGCGCCAGACCTGTGGATCCCATCGTGGCCGACGACAGCGTCGGCATGAGCTATCTCAACCGTACGCCGCAAAGATTGCTCACGGTGTACCTGCCCCTGGCGGTCTTCGTGTTCGTCCTCCTCTTTCCCTTCTACTGGATGACGATCACGGCCCTGAAGCCCAATGCGGAACTCAACAATTTCCGTGACTACAACCCATTCTGGCCGTCCAATCCGACATTGCAGAACATCTATTACCTTCTGTTCGAAACGTCCTATCCTGGCTGGCTCGTTAACACGATGGTGGTGGCGGTAGGGTCGACTTTACTTTCGCTTGTGGCATCGGTGTTCGCGGCTTATGCCATCGAGCGGATCCGCTTTCCCGGTTCCCGTTGGACGGGTTTGGCGATTTTTCTGGCCTATCTGGTGCCGCCCTCGATCCTCTTCATTCCGCTGGCGGTCATGATCTTCAAATTCGGGATCTACGACTCGAAGCTCGCTTTGATCTTCACCTATCCGACCTTCCTGGTCCCTTTCTGCACCTGGCTGCTGATGGGCTATTTCCGCTCCATTCCCTATGAGCTGGAGGAATGCGCTCTCGTCGATGGAGCTTCCCGCTGGCAGATCCTGACGAGGATCATGCTGCCGCTCGCGGTGCCGGGCCTCATCTCGGCCGGCATCTTTGCTTTCACCCTCTCCTGGAACGAGTTCATCTACGCGCTCACCTTTATCCAGTCGTCCGAGAACAAGACCGTGCCCGTGGGCGTGCTGACCGAACTCGTGCGCGGCGATGTCTACGAATGGGGGGCCCTCATGGCGGGTGCCCTTCTGGGGTCGCTGCCGGTCGTGCTGCTCTACTCGTTCTTCGTGGACTACTATGTTTCTTCCATGACCGGTGCAGTGAAGGAATAAGTCGCAACGGAAGGCTCCGCAGGCGGGGCCTTGCCAGGGCAGGACCAGGGAACACCCGGCCGGACTTTTCGATACCCGGTCGCAACAATGCGCTCCCTGAATGGTTGGAGTGCGTCATCTCGAGACTTCGGGACATCGCCACAGGCGTGTGACCTGCCGTGACACTTCGCCTGCGACCGAAGGTGCTCAGGGAAAACACTTAGGGAGATGACCTGAATTTTCCGGTGCCCTCCGGCGGCCTACCCGTGCACGAACGACGTTGCCATCCCGTTCTCTCGCGAAACAGCCTCAAGGGTGATGCCATGACGAACACATTGAGCGACACGACCATCCATCTCGTGAAGGCTACCGTTCCCGCCCTCCAGGAGCATGGGCTGGCGATCACGAGGCGCATGTACGAGCGCATGTTCCAGAACGCGGAGATCCGCGACCTCTTCAATCAGTCGCACCACGGCGAGACGGGATCTCAGCCCAGGGCGCTCGCTAGCGCCATTCTCGCTTATGCCCAGAACATCGACAATTTGGGAGCCCTCGCACCGGCCGTCGAGCGCATTGCCCAGAAGCACGTGGGTCTTAACATCCTGCCCGAGCACTACCCGCATGTGGCCGAGGCGCTCCTCGGGGCGATCAAGGATGTGCTTGGCGATGTCGCGACCGACGAGATCCTGGCGACCTGGGGCGAGGCCTACTGGTTCCTGGCGCATGTCCTGATCGGACGCGAGAAGGCCATCTACACCAGCCTGGCGTCCGCACCTGGAGGCTGGAACGGCTGGCGCAATTTCCGGATCGAGAGCAAGCAGCGCGAAAGCGAGATCATCACCTCCTTCGTGCTGCGACCTGAGGATGGGGGACCCATCTTGCGTCATCAGCCCGGGCAATACCTGACCTTCTGGATCGAGGTGCCGGACCAGCACCCGCTCAAGCGCAACTACAGCATCTCCAGTGCGCCCAATGGCGAGACCTATCGCATCTCGGTCAAGCGTGAGCCGCAGGGCGTCGCATCCAACTGGCTGCATGATCAGACCGAGGTCGGCCACGTTCTGAAGGTAGCTCCGCCCGCCGGCGAGTTCTTCCTCAATGAGGAGTCGCCGCGGCCGGTGGTGCTGCTGAGCGGCGGTGTCGGCCTGACGCCGATGATGAGCATGCTGGAGACGATCGCGGCCCGGCACCCCAATAAGGTGACTTATTACGTGCACGGCACGCTGAACGGCTCGACCCATGCCATGAAGGCCCGCGTGCGCTCCCTGGCGGAGGCGTATCCGAACATCAAGGCCGCCACCTTCTATGTCGAGCCGCGGCCTGAGGACAGGCCCGGGGAGGATTACGACCACCAGGGGCTGATTACCGTAGACTGGCTGCAGGCCAACACGCCGCTGGAGGAGGCAGGCTACTATCTCTGCGGTCCGCGGCCGTTCCTGCGCGCCTTCGTGGGCGGGCTGGCCCTGGCAGGCGTTCGTTCGAACCGCATTCATTATGAGTTCTTCGGGCCGGCCGACGAGATCCTCACGGCGGCGTAGCCGTAGGGTTTGAATCAGCCACTGGGAGTGACGGACCTGTTGCTGTCGGCACCGGATACCCAGATGAGAGGGTATGAGCCAGGATCTCCGTACACAGGACAAGTCACACCTGACCCAGGGCGATCATGCGGCGCCCGTGATCGCCATCTCGGACGAGGACCGGGAGGCGCTGCGACAGGCCGTCCTCGCGCTTGAGGGGCCAAGTTACGTGGCCCGGCTGTCGGCTCTGGCGGGTCGGCCGATCGAGCTTCTCGGGCAGGCGCTTCCCGCGCCGGTCTCCGGCGTGATCTCCAAGGCGACGCAGGGGGCGCTTGCCCGCGCCTTGCGCTACGCGCTCCGGACGATCCCGAAGGACGGCAGGAATCCGGAGGCCCGCGCCCACAAGGCGCTCGCGATACTGTCCGGGGCCATGGGCGGGGCGCTCGGCATCTCGGCGGTCCTGGTGGAGCTTCCCATCTCCACGACGATCATGCTGCGGTCGATCGCCCGAATCGCCCAGAGCGAAGGCGAGGACCTCGAGGATCCCGAGACGGCGCTGGCCTGCCTGCAGGTCTTCGCCCTGGGCGGGCATTCCGGTTCGGACAACTTCCATGAGGCCGGCTACTTCGCCGTGCGGGCCGCGATGGCGAAGTCCGTCACCCGCGCCCTGCAGCAGATGGCCGGGCGCGGTGTCGTCGATGAGAGTGCCTCGGCGATCGTGCGCCTGCTCGCTCAGATCGGATCCCGGTTCGGGGTGGTCGTCTCGCAGAAGGTCGCAGCCCAGGCCGTTCCGGTTCTCGGAGCGATCGGCGGCGCGGCCGTCAATGCCGCCTTCGTCGACCACTTCCAGACGCTCGCCCACGGACATTTCACCGTGCGACGGCTGGAGCGGACCTACGGCAGGGGGACGGTTCGCCTGGCTTACGACCGGATCCGGGAGAGCATCGGAGCGTGAGTTGATCCTTCGGCTGAGCGCGGCGCCGATGGTTCAGGTCGCTTATGGCGATTCGGCCGGAGGATTCTGTGTCGCGATCTCGGAGCGCATCCTGCTCGGCGAGTGACCGGTCCAACGCCGGAAGGCATGAGTGAAGGCACTGACCTCCTGAAAACCCAAAAGCCAGGCGATCCGGGAGACCGAGAGGGTGGGGTCGGCAAGATAGTGCTGCGCCAGATCCGTGCGCATATCCTCCCGGATCCCGAGGAAGGTCAGGTTTTCCGCCGCCAGCCGCCGGGCCAGCGTCCGCTCGCTCATCCCCAAGGTCCGGGCCACTTCGCTCGCACGGCCGCCGCCGTGGGGCAGGAGTGCCGCAAGGGCATTCTCCACGCTGGCGCGGATCGGGCTGACAGGATTCTGCCGGTGGGCCAGGGCCTCCTCGCAGTAGCGGACCAGAAGCTGGTTCAGATAGGGCTCGGCCCCGACGAGCCGAAGCTGCGACGCGCCCCGCGCGAAGGCGACCTCATCCCGGTCGGCCGCGAACATGATCTCGCACCCGAAGAACGCCTCGAGCTCGCCCGAGGCGCCGCAGCGCGGGTGGGCAAGGCTGACCCTGACCGGGCGCAGGCCGGTTCCTGTCACGGCCTGGCAGATCCGGACGAGCGTCGTGACCCAGAACTCGATCTGATGGCGGTCCGTATGCCGGGCAACGCCGTCATAGCTGGCGCTGATGCAGAAATCGCTCCCTTCCAGGCAGCGAAACCGGATGCTCTCGTTGGTGATGGTGCTGTACCGCTCGCCGCGAGCCAGAGCCTCTCCAAGGGTGGCGGAGGAGGCGAGCACGAAGTAGAGCAGACCGGCCTCCCGCGGCTCGAAGCCCTGAGCGAGATGAAAGCCAAGCAGGGCGTCCGGGAGGGCATCCGCCACCAGGTTCAGAAAGGCAATCTGATCCGCGACTTCCATCCGGGCTTCCCGGTCCCGGATCTGGGCCTCGGTCAGGTCCGCCTTGCGCAGGAGGGGGGCGAGATCGAGACCTGCCTCGCTGGCGCGGACGGCCGCCAGACGGGCAATGGTGCCGGACGCACCCGGAGGCATGGCAGGCGGCTTCCTGGGCAATCGTCGCATCGAGCACGCTCCTCGTAGCCAGGGCATCGACTAGGGCGGGCAAGCCTTTGGCTGAGAATAGCAAGACCGGTGTGCAGCGTCTCCGGTATCACCACGCCCTTCCAGCGGAGGCGGTGAGGAGAAAATCCGCGCGGGCGAGCAGCCCGCAACGGTTCGAGGAAGGCCCGCCCCGCTGGTCGTCCCTGCGTCAATGGAGACTGGAATGCCGGAGCCACGCCCGGCGTCGGGGAGCGACGCCATGAAGTCCGATACGTGCCGTGACCGGATCGAGCAGCAGATCATCCGCGCCTATGTGCGGCTCGCGACGGAGCCGGACGGCGCCGACGGCTCCCGCACCGTCACGCTCGCCCGGTTCGGTGGCCTCGAAGTGCGCCTGACGGAGGTGCCCCAGTAGGGGCGTTCCGACCTGCCGCCGTTCTGGCTGGAGATCCACTCGCTCGTGCGTGGGGTCACCATCGACAGCATCGGGTGCTTCGAATTCGACGAAGACGAGTTAGAGGCCATCGTGGACTTCATCTGCGAGGCCAAGCAGCGTTACCAGACCCTGAACTGACCATGACGGCCGACGCGGAGCCCGGGCGGTAGCCCCACGCACAGGAGCGCGGGCATGAAACGTCGCAACACGTGGGATCCCACGGCCTCTGCCTTCTGCGGGGCCATGGCGGGAATGACACTGACCCTCGTGCTCGAAAGCTATGATGTTTTCGCCGGTTGGTTCGACGGGACCGATCCATACATCCACATCGCGACCGAGATGGCGGTTTTTGCCGCCGGGGGCGCGCTGCTGTTCGTCGCCCTTGCCAGGAGGAGGCATCGGGCCAGCCGGAAGCGCCGCCCGAATGATTAGCCCTGAGCAGGGGCCATCTGGAACATCTTTGCGATGAAATGGAGCCGTTTGGTCGAACAAATAGGGCGGACTGGGAGGAGAGATCTGTCACAGAGCCAGCGCCGTGTGGCCCAGGGCTGGAGAGCCCTGAGCTGACGGTTGATCGAGGGTGGCGCGAGAAGCAGCCCGGCTCGATGTCTATGA
>KI912039.1:76274-76527 GCA_000517005.1 Microvirga lupini | reverse complement strand
CTCTAGGTTAATAGAATAGACTGCGTGATGAATATAAATGAAATTTTTCTTAGCGCTGCGAAGATCGATCCTACATGTAAACCCCGGAACGGGCAAATATTTCTAGTTATCGGGAGTGAGGACCGGTCACGGGACGCGTTCTTACTCAGAGTAGTGAACGCCGTTATAGGTACATGTAATCTGTTAGAAAGGCTTATTTTTAAGGGTTTATGCAGAACATGCAGCATGGTTGTTGCAGGTAACCGGGGCATTT
>KI912039.1:72435-76174 GCA_000517005.1 Microvirga lupini | reverse complement strand
TAAGAACATTACTACAGCTCCGCATCTCCTCTCCCGCCCGGGAGAGGGAGAGGCGTCGCGCCTGTCCAGAGCGGGATGGCCGGCACAAGGCCAGCCATGACGGCGGTGAGGGGCTCCTCGGATGACATAGGCCAGAGGGTCATCGGGCTGGCCGGCCATCACGTCAGAGCGGGTGATCCCCGGCGAGTCGAAGGCGAGGGAAGAGGATCCAGAGCGCGGCACGCAGCAGTGAATTCCCTTCCCCTACGATGGCTTTCGCCATCTCTGGCCGGGAATGACACGGAGGCAGCGAATGACACTGAAGCACCCCACCGTGTCACGGCTGCACTCGTTGCGGCCGTTCCCGCCTAGACCCACTCACCGGGAAAACGGAGATCCCCGGACTTAGCGCATCGTGCGGACCCGAAGGGCCGCGTCAGCGAAAAGTGGATCCGGTTTTCCGCACCCAACGATGCGCTCTTCCAAGAGGAGCATCGGATTGATCCCAAAAGTGGTTTCCACTTTTAGGTCCGATGCTCTAGTCCGGGGACGACGACGAGGGCGGGAAGGCTCCTGGACCGAAGCGATTGCTCCTACGCCGCTTTCCACGCGTGCTGTGCCGTGAGCTTCTCGATCTGCTCGTCCGCCCGTTTCGCCGCCGGGCGATTGACGTGCGGCTCGATATAGGCCTCGAACACGCGGCGCTTCTCGATCATGCCCGTCATCATGCCCCATTGTAGGTGGCTTGCGAGGAGAACGTCGGCGGCCGTGAAGCGATCGCCCGCCACGAAGGTTCTGCCCTCCAGCCAGGCGGAGAGCGTGTCGAGCACGCGCGCATAGGAGCCGTAGCCGAAGCGCATTTCCATGTCGGGGGAGGGATCCCAGCCGATGACATGGTTGGAGGTGGCGGGCTCCAGGCAGGAGGCGGTGAAGAAGAGCCAGCGGTAATAATCGCCGCGATGCCGAGGCTCCGGCGCAAGGTTCGCCTCGGGGAAGGCGTCGGCCAGATAGGTGCAGATGGCGGCGGCTTCGGTCACGATCGTCTCGCCGTGCCTGATCGCCGGTACCTTGCCCATGGGGTTGACGGCGAGGTACTCCGGCGCCTTCATCGTGGTCGTGAAATCCAGCACCTTGAGGGTGTAGGGACGGCCGATCTCCTCCAGCATCCAGTGCACGATGTTCCCGCGCGATTGCGGATTGGTGTAGAAGACGAGGTCTGCGCTCTTGGTATCCGTGCTCATGCGTGTCTCCCTGGTGTTGCCTGAACGGGAGATGTGATAGCGCATGGTACTGTCAGATTCTGGCAGCAGCGTTTGCCGCCATTCCTTCATGAGCTGCCGGCGCGGCCGGGGCAGGCGCTCGGGCAGGATCTCCGCCGCCTCGATCCGGTCGGCGCGGAAATGCCGGAAGCCGTCGCGCAGCTCGCACCAGGCCACCAGCACGCGGGTCGATTCGAAGAAGCCGAGCGACACGGGCCAGACGATCCGCTCGGTGCGCGCACCCTTCTCGTCGGTATAGGCGAGGGACAGCTTGCGCCCCTCGTTCAGCGCGCGCCGCAGAAGCGCGAGATCCACCGCCTGCGGCCGCTCCCAGCCGTGACCGACCACCATGGCGTCGTCCTCCATGCGCTCGCGCAGGTCGGCGGGAAGGACCGCGGCGACCTTGGCCATGACGTTGCGGGCCGCCTGTCCCATGTCCTCGTCGGTGCGCCGCCCGACCCATTGCAGGCCAAGCGCCAGCGCCTCGATCTCCTGGGCGGAGAACATCAGGGGAGGGAGCAGGAATCCGGGCTTCAGCACATAGCCGATCCCCGGCTCGCCCTCGATCTGCGCGCCCATGGCCTGGAGCGAGGCGATGTCCCGATAGAGCGTGCGCAGCGAAATCCCCGCCTCCTGCGCCAGCACCGCCCCGCTCACCGGGCGGCGGTGACGGCGGAGGATCTGCAGAAGATCGAAAAGACGTTCGGCGCGGGACATGGGCCGAGCTTAGCATGAGGTGCTGACGGATTGTGACAGCAGGATCGAGTTGCCCTGTGGGTGATGGGGCGCATCCCGCCCGATTTGCCCGATCCCGTGCGCGGTGATATTCAGCGGCTCTCGCGCATTCATTTCAGTCCGGAGCCGACGCATGGGAGCCAAGAAGTCCTCAGACCACTAAGCCGCAACAACCCTCTCTTGTTGTTGCGGCGTCTGTCGAACTGAAATCCCAGCCCATGCTGACAGGCAGATCGCCACCGAATGTCACTCATTTGAGCGGATGCCTTCCCATGTCTTCCAAGACCCATATCTGGGCCTATTCCCTGCCGACGGCCTTGCTGCTGATGGCGCCCTTCGATCTCCTCGCGTCGCTGGCGATGGATATCTATCTCCCCGTGGTGCCAGCGATGCCTGGCCTGCTCGGCACGAGCCCGGCGACGATCCAACTGACATTGAGCCTCTACATGGTGATGCTCGGCTTGGGGCAGATCGTCTTCGGGCCGATCTCCGACCGCATCGGGCGGCGGCCGGTCCAGATCGGCGGCGCGATGCTGTTCGCGGCCTCGTCCTTCGCCCTTGCCGCTGTCTCGACGGCGCTTCCGTTCGTCGCGCTGCGGTTCGTGCAGGCGGTCGGCGCATCGGCTGCGCTGGTCGCGACTTTTGCGACCGTGCGCGACGTCTATGCGGGACGGCCCGAGAGCGCGGTCATCTACAGCCTGTTCAGTTCCATGCTGGCCTTCGTGCCGGCCCTGGGGCCGATTGCCGGCGCGCTCCTGGCGGAGAGCTTTGGATGGCGCGCGATCTTCATCACGCTCGGCGCTCTCGCCGTTCCAGCACTGCTGCACGCGCTTTTGCGCTGGCATGAAACCCGGCCGGATTCCGCCGCCCTCACGCGCCGCTCGGTAACGCCCGTGCTTTGCAGCTTCGCATTCTGGACCTACACGCTGGGCTTTGCTGCGGCGATGGGCACGTTCTTCGTGTTCTTCTCCACCGCGCCGCGCGTGCTCATTGACCGCGCGGGCTATTCGGAGCTGGAATTCTCCCTGGCTTTCGCCACCGTGGCCGTTGCGATGATCCTCACGACGCGCTTCGCAAAGCTCTTCGTCGCCCGCCGGGGCAATGCCGGCGCGCTCATGCGCGGCATGGCGATGCTGCTCTTTGGTGCCGGACTCCTGATCGTCGGTCAGGTTTTCGGCGCACCGTCGTTCTGGACCTTCATCGTCCCCATGTGGGCGATGGCAATCGGCATCGTGTTCGCGGTCTCGGTGACGGCGAACGGTGCCTTGGAAGAGTTCGGAGACATCGCCGGGACGGCCGTCGCCGTCCATTTCTGCATCCAGAGCCTGATCGTCGGCATCGCCGGAACGCTCGCCGTGATCGGGTTCAAGGGCGACACCGCCTGGCCACTGATCGCTTACGCCGCAACCATGGCGATCATCGTCCTGATCGCGCGGGAATGGCTGCATCGCCGAGGGCAGGGGCGGGCATGACGAAACGCGAGGCCGGGCACCGGTTCCGCAAGCCGGCCCGGCCTCGCGGTTGCGATCAGGAGAGATGCTCGTTCAGGATGCCTGAAGCGATTCTGCGTGGTGATGGCCACATCCCTCACGACACCCTCGCCGTCATCTCCGGCCCCTCCAAGTGCTTCATGCGCGACCACACCGCAGACGAAACCCATTCCCCTACGAAAGGCACGTTCATCCAGCAGTCTTCTTGAGCCGCGCCGCAGCCGATCGTTCGCTCTTATAGACAATCCTCTTCAAGGAAACGAGCGTGACCTACTT
>KI912039.1:71794-72335 GCA_000517005.1 Microvirga lupini | reverse complement strand
AACAGCCCCCGCGGAAGTGTCAGCAGTGACCTCCTGCAGCACAAAGCCAAACGCCTTGGCGCGGCGCTGCAGATTATCGATCACCCGCTTCCGATACCGTTCCTCATAGTACGAGGCTCCCGGGTCAGCGTAATCCATGCCGTGGCGCAGGGCGTTGTAGAACAGCGCTGCAATCTTGCGGGCGGTTGCAGTCACAGCTTTGGCCTTGCCGATCCGCGTCGACAGGCGCCGGTAAAAGGCGCCCAGCGCCGTCTCCGTCTTTCCCACCGTCACCGCCGCCAGCCGCAGGAGCGCTGCTGCCCGGCTCCCTGACCGGCGTGTCCGGGAGGACAGGACCTTGCCGCCGGAGATCTTGTTACCAGGTGCCAGGCAGAGCCAAGACGTGAAGTGTTTGGCGCTGGGCCAGGCGGCGAGATCCGCGCCGCATTCCGCGACCAATTTGAGCGCCAACGAGGGCCCCAGGCCATGGATCCGGGTCAGATCCTGACCCAGAATGGCATAGAGGGCACCGCGAAGGTCGAAGCTCGGCTCATTAGGCTGG
>KI912039.1:70932-71694 GCA_000517005.1 Microvirga lupini | reverse complement strand
TCCGGTGATGTCGCTGACCACGTGATGCAGCTGCAGGTTCATCTCGGTGAGAGCCTTCTGCATGTGCTGGATATGCGAGGCGGCATACTCGAGCAGCCGCTCGCGCTGACGCAAATACGCGCGCAGTTCCGCAATCTCGGCTTTAGGCTGGAAGCTGGCGCGCAGCAGGCCATAGGCATGGAGCCGCTGGAGCCATTGCGCATCCTTCACGTCCGTCTTGCGCCCGGGCACCTGTTTGGCGTCCCGCGCATTGACCAGAAACACCTCAAGGCCGTGGTCCTGCAGGATCTCGAAGATCGGGACCCAGTAAACCCCGGTCGATTCCATAACGACGGAGGTGACGCCAGAGACCTCGAACCAGTCGGCTAAGCGGTGCAGGTCGGCCGTGAAGGTCCCAAAGCTGCGCACGGGTTCGTCGGTACAGTCAGGTCCCACGGCCGCCATGTGCATCGTGGCCCCGACATCGATGGCTGCGGCATGGGGATGAACCACCGGCAGGCTCTGCCGACCTTGGCCGGCTGTTCGGTTGCGTCTCATCGGCTCCTCCTTGGGTTGGGAGGGGCTGGACTGCGCCAAAGTTCAACTTCCTAACCGGGATCGCTCTCAGGCGTCACCACTCTCAAGCGCGCAACAGTCCATGGACCATGTTTTTTAACGGGGTCATGCGCCACCAATAAGCTAACGGCCGCTCCCCTCCTGGGGCAGACTACCAGCACGCAGTTTCTATCCCCACAGGCGGACCCAGTCCGCGACGGTTTTTTA
>KI912039.1:59875-70832 GCA_000517005.1 Microvirga lupini | reverse complement strand
GTTATTGCACTAGAGGCTCGAGGGGCTAAGGAGCTTTCACTCGCGCGCAACAAGGGGGACCCGCCAGAAAGTCTGTTCCGTTCTCGAAGGCACCGTGAGCGTGGCAGGACCAGCAAGGCCCATGCTGCGGCTGGATAGCTCGCTGGACTATGGAATTTGGACCGATCGTTCGAGGCGTGCCGGGCGCGCCTACGGGCAGCGCTCTGCAGGAATCGTGATCGGTATCTACACCGCGGATGCTATAAGTGGCATTGCGGGCTGAACATTGATCTCTGCTGCACGTCTGCAGGTCATTGGGCCGTCCACATCACCAGGATCAAAGGACAGTGCGTTGCCGCTCCGACCAATCAGAGTGCAGCACTCCGGGAATGTGCCGCTTATTTCACCAGGCGCTTGGTTGACAGCGAACCCAGCTTCGCGCAGCCTGTAAACCGGTTTACAAAACGGTGAGGCTGGTGTGGGCAATGGCCGGGTCACAAGTCTGAAAGATGTCGCCAGTGCGGCTGGCGTGTCTGTCGCGACTGTCTCCCGCATGCTGAACGGGACGCTTGATCTACCGGCCGAAACAAAGAAGCGCATTCAGGACGCTATCCGAGATCTGAATTATCACCCCAACCCGCATGCGCGGCGGTTGAGCCTGGGCCGGTCGGAAACGATCGGCTTGGTGGTTCCCGATATCGCCAATCCCTTTTTCGCGACGCTCGTCGCGGCGGTCGAAGAAGAGGCGGATCGGAGGGGGCTCTCAGTGGCATTGAATGCGACGCTGAACAGACCCGGCCGTGAGATCGCGTATCTTCAGTCGATCGCACGCAATCACATCGATGGTCTCATCTTCCTGACGAACCATCCCGATGACGGACGCCTCGCAGACCTGATCAACAGGACGGGCAGGGTGGTGGTCGTCGATGAGGACGTTCCCGGTGCGAAGGCCCCAAAACTGTTCGGCGACAACGAGGCAGGTGGCGATCTCGCCGGGGGGCACCTCGCGGAGCATGGTCACAGGAATGTTCTCTTTGTCGGGGGTCCGGAGGAGATGGTCAGCACCCGCCGGCGCTTCAGTGGGCTGGAGCGTGCCATGCGCAGGGCCTTTGGGTCTGACGCCACTGTCGAGGCCTACAGAGGCGACTACACTGCGCGTTTCGGACGCCAGGCTGCCCAGCGCTTCATCGCGGAGAAGTGCCGGGCGACCGCGATCTTTGCGACCTCTGATGAAATCGCCGTCGGGCTGATGGAGGTGTTCCAGGCCGAAGGCGTTCGCGTGCCCGACGATGTTTCCATGATTGGCTTCGACGATGTGGGCCCTCTGCATCTGTTCGCGCCGCCGTTGACGGCGATCCGCCAGCCTGTTCGGGCGCTCGGACAGCGGGCCTTGTCACTGCTTCTCGAAACAAACGGGCAGGAGAGGGAGCCTCACACCACCGAGGAGATCCTGCCGGTCGAAATCGTCGTGCGGAAATCCGTTGCGCCGCCGTCGAAACAATAATCCGCAATGGAAACCAGACAGAGGATTTGACCATGACCTTGAAACGCAGAACCTTCACCGCCTTAGGCCTGTCGACCGTTGCGGCTCTCGCTCTCGGCGCCTCGCAGGCCGATGCCCAGCAGAAGAAGACTTTCGCACTCGTGCAGATCAATCAGCAGGCGCTGTTTTTCAACCAGATGAACGAGGGGGCCAAGAAGGCGGCGGATGCCGCGGGCGCTAACCTGGTCATCTTCAATGCCAACAACGATCCCGCGGCGCAGAACAGCGCCATCGAGACCTACATTCAGCAGAAGGTTGACGGCCTCGCGGTGGTCGCCATTGACGTCAACGGCATCATGCCGGCCGTCAATCAAGCTGCACAGGCTGGCATTCCGGTGGTCGCCATCGACGCGATCCTGCCAAAGGGGCCGCAAAAGGCGCAGATCGGCGTCGACAACGCGGCGGCTGGAGCGGACATGGGCAAGTTCTTCCTCGATTATGTGAAGACGAACATGAACGGCAAAGCGAAAGTCGGGGTCGTCGGCGCTCTGAACTCGTTCATCCAAAACGTGCGTCAAGAGGGCTTCGAGAAGACCGTGAGCGGCGCCTCGGGCATCACCAAGGCAGGTGTTGTTGACGGTCAGAACATTCAGGACAATGCTCTCGCAGCCGCCGAGAACCTGATCACCGGCAATCCGGACATGACGGCGATCTACGCCACCGGCGAACCCGCACTAATGGGCGCGATTGCGGCCGTGGAGAGCCAGGGTAAGCAGGAAAGCGTCAAGGTGTTCGGCTGGGATCTCGCGGCACAGGCGATTGCGGGGATCGACAAGGGCTATGTAGCGGCGGTGATCCAGCAGGACCCCGCCAGCATGGGCGCTGCCGCCGTCACGGCGTTGAAGGCGCTCTCGAGCGGCGGAAGTGTCGAGCCGACCATCTCGGTTCCCGTCACGATCGTGACGAAGCAAAACGTCGAACCCTACCGAGCCGTGTTCAAATGATGATCGAACGACAGCACCAGCAGGCTG
This sequence comes from Microvirga lupini, assembly GCA_000517005.1. Lineage (GTDB taxonomy): Bacteria > Pseudomonadota > Alphaproteobacteria > Rhizobiales > Beijerinckiaceae > Microvirga > Microvirga lupini. The sequence goes on along the minus strand of KI912039.1, from coordinate 68,339 downwards.
TCGCCGGCGCCGAGGAAGCCGCGCTTCCTCGGCCGACCGGGGATCAGACAGTTCGATCCCCGCGCATTTCGCTGCGCGGCATCCGCAAGACATTCGGATCGCATCAGGCGCTTCGCGGCGTCGATCTCGATCTCTATCCGGGCGAGTGCCTGGGGCTCGTCGGCGACAACGCCGCCGGCAAATCGACCCTGACGAAGATCATCTCCGGCACCTACATTCCGGACGAGGGCACGATTGCCGTCGAGGGCGAAACGGTGCGCTTCTCCGGTCCTGCCGATGCGCGCGCCCGTCACATCGATATGGTGTTCCAGGACCTGAGCCTGTGCGATCACATCGACGTGGTCGGGAACCTCTTCCTGGGGCGCGAACTCACCAAAGGACCGTTCCTCGACCGGAAACGGATGCTCGCTGAAGCGCGCCATATGCTGGACTCGCTGGAGATCCGTATTCCGCGCCTGACCGCTAAGGTCGAGAAGCTCTCCGGCGGCCAGAGGCAGGCCATTGCCATCGCCCGCGCAGCCTCCTTCAATCCAACGGTCCTGATCATGGACGAGCCGACCTCCGCGCTCGCCGTGGCCGAGGTGGAGGCGGTGCTCGCGCTGATCAACCGCGTAAAGGCCCGCGGCGTCTCGGTCGTGCTGATCACCCATCGGCTGCAAGACCTGTTCCGCGTCTGCGACAGGATCGCCGTCATGTACGAGGGCACCAAGGTGGCAGAGCGGGAGATCGGCAAGACCAATCTGGAAGATCTCGTGAAGCTGATCGTTGGCGAGGGAGCCAGACAATGAGTGCCTATACGGAACGACAGAAGGGCTCGCCCGTCGCGGATTTCTTCGCCGAACATGCGCAGGTCCTTTCCATCGCGTTCTTCTTTCTGGCGTGTTGCGCTTTCTTTGCCGTCACAACCGACACCTTTATGACGGTGGGCAATATTCTCAATGTGGTGCGCCAGGCCGCGCCGATCCTCATCGTTGCCGTGGCCATGACCTTTGTGATCGTCACGGGCGGCATCGACCTGTCCGTTGGCTCACTTGTTGCGCTCATCAACGCGGTGGCGGCCATCGTTCTGAGCATGGGCGTTCCCTGGCCCCTGGTGGTCGTGGCGATGCTCGCGCTCGGTGCGCTCATCGGCTTTGCGCAAGGGTGGTTTGTGGCTTATCAGGCGATTCCCTCCTTCATTGTGACGTTGGCGGGCCTGTCGATCCTGCGCGGCTTGGCGCTCTATCTGACCCAGGGCTACTCGATTCCCATCAACAATGTGCCGGGCTTCTTCAAGATCGGCCGCGGCGAGATCCTCGGCATTCCGGTTCCGGCGCTGATTGCCATTGGTGTTGCGCTCCTCGGCTATGCGGTGATCACCACGACCAAATACGGTCGCCAAGTGGTGGCAGTCGGCTCAAACATGGAGGCGGCACGCCGGGTCGGCATGCCGGCGAAGTGGATCGTCGCCTCGGTCTATCTCATCGCGGGGATCGCCTCGGCCCTCGCGGGCTTGCTGATCGCCGCCCGTCTCGGGTCGGGCTCGTCTAACGCCGCCGTCGGCTTCGAACTGCAGGTGGTGGCTGCCGTGGTGCTCGGCGGCACCTCCCTGATGGGCGGGCGCGGTACGATCCTCGGCACGGTGCTGGGCACCATGACCATCGCGGTGATCGGCAATGGACTCATCCTGATGCACATCTCACCCTTCTTCACGCAGATCGTCACCGGCGCGATCATTCTCTTGGCGATCTGGCTCAACACCCGCATCTTCACGGCGAATTTCCGCTTCGCTACCAGAAAGGCCAGGTGAGGGATGAGCCAGGAACTCTCCGACGCGCATGTGCGCTCCGGGAAGGTGATGACCGTCAGGGGACCCGTGCCGGTCGATCAGCTCGGCATGACGCTCATGCACGAGCATATCTTCAACGACTGCCGCTGCTGGTGGCACGCACCGAAGACGCGTGAGCGGCAATATCTGGCCGAGAGTTTCGTTTGTATCGAAATCCTCGGCGAATTGAGGCAGGATCCTTTCGTCAACAGGCACAACATCACGCTTGACGACGAACCACTCGCCATCGCCGAGCTCAAAGCCTTCGCGGCGGAGGGCGGGCGAACGGTCGTCGAACCGACCTGCCAGGGCATCGGGCGCGATCCGCGCGCGCTACGGCGCGTCTCGGAGGCGACAGGCCTCAACATCGTGATGGGCGCCGGGTACTATCTCGGCTCGTCGCACCCTGAAAAGGTCGCCGCCATGACCGCTGAGCAGATCGCCGACGAGATCGTTCGCGAGGCGACGCAAGGAGTTGATGGCAGCGACGTCAAAATCGGGCTGATCGGCGAGATCGGTGTTTCATCCGACTTCACGGCGGGGGAGGAGAAGTCTTTGAGGGGTGCGGCACAGGCCCAGGTGCGCACTGGCCTGCCTCTTATGGTGCATCTGCCCGGCTGGTTCAGGCTCGGACACCGGGTCCTCGACGTGGTGGCCGAAGAGGGTGGCGATCTGCGGCATACGGTGCTGTGCCACATGAATCCGTCCCATGACGATCAGCCTTACCAGCAGGAGCTCGCCGCGCGGGGCGCCTTCATCGAATACGACATGATCGGCATGGATTTCTTCTATGCCGATCAGCAGGTGCAATGCCCCAGCGATGAAGAGGCGGCGCGGGCGATCGTAAAACTCGTGCAGGCGGGATATACCGATCGGATCCTCCTGTCGCACGATGTTTTTCTGAAGATGATGCTGACCCGGTATGGCGGCAACGGCTATGCCTATATCCCCCGCCACTTCCTGCCGCGTCTGCGGCGCCACGGGCTGAACGAAGCCATTCTCAATCAGATGATGCAGGACAATCCCCGCAGCGTCTTCCGTGCGTCCTGAGTGCCCTTACCCGATCAGATCAACTTGACGATGGTTATGCTATGACAAAGAAAGTTCTGCTCGTCGGCGAAAGCTGGGTCAGCTCCGCCACCCACTACAAGGGCTTCGACCAGTTCGGCAGCGTCACTTTTCATCTCGGCGCCGAGCCGCTGGTGAAGGCCCTGGAGGACAGCGAGTTCGCGCTGACCTACATGACCGCCCACGATGCAGTCGAAAAATTCCCCTATGATATGGCGGGGCTAGACGCCTACGACGCGATCATCCTGTCAGACATCGGCTCCAACTCCCTCTTGCTGCCCCCGGACGTGTGGCTTCATTCGCGCACGGTTCCCAACCGCCTGAAGCTGATAAAGGCCTGGGTGGAAAAGGGCGGAGGCCTGCTCATGGCAGGGGGCTACTTCTCGTTCCAGGGCATCGACGGCAAGGCTCGCTGGCGCCGCACGCCGGTAGAGGACACTTTGCCGGTCGCGTGCCTTCCTTACGACGACCGCGTCGAAATGCCTGAAGGCGCGGTGGCGTCGATTGTCCGTCCGGATCATCCCGTCCTAGCCGGCCTTGAGGGCGACTGGCCGCTGCTGCTCGGCGTCAACGAGGTCGAACTGCGCGACCGTGCGGACGTCGAGGTTCTGGCACGCCTCCCCGATGATCAGGGGGGCCACCCGCTGCTCGTTCTCGGCATCCACGGGCAGGGCCGCACGGCGGCCTGGACGTCGGACATTGGTCCACACTGGCTGTCGCCGGCGTTCTGTGCGTGGGAAGGCTACGGCCGCCTCTGGAAGAACCTGCTCGGTTGGCTCACCGAGGTCCGGTGAGATGGGTCCCTACCGGTCGAGGATAGCCGCGAACTCCTCGACCGTTGGAAAGGCCGACTGAGTTCCGGGGCGGCTCACTGTGAGGGCACTCGCTTTGCTCGCATGCTCGATGGCGGTTCGGTCGAGAGTCGCGCCGCGCAAGGCAGCTGATGCAAGCGCGGTCGCCATGAAGGTGTCACCCGCGCCGGTGGTGTCGACGACCGGGCAGATAACGGCCGGAACGCGGATGATGCCGCCTTCGGTTGCCAGCATCGCACCGTCGCGGCCGAAGGTGAGCACGACCATTTTCACCCCGGCGGCGAGCAACTTGCGCGCTGCCTCCTGGCCGGTGGCGTCCGTAAGGGCGGCAGCTTCTCCCTCGTTGAGGAAGGCGATATCGATGAGACTCCAGAGAGCGCCGAAGAAGGGCCGCAGGGGCGAGGGGTTGAAAGCCGTCACCATCCTGCGCCAGCGGGCGGCTTCCAGAACGCTGTGCGTGACCGCATCGGTCAGGTTTCCCTGCAGCACTGCAAGATCGCCGGGCTGTGCGTCTTCCAATGCTGCGACGGCCTGCGCGACACCCAGGTTCTGGGCGCAATCGGTCGTGGTGACGATGGCGTTCTCGCCATCCGGTGTGGTGAGGATGATGGAGAAGTCTGTCGACCGGCCGGTGACCGATACGAGACGCTCGATCACCGGTTCCGCAGCGAGCCGCTGGCGGACCAGATTGCCGCGCAGATCATCGCCCAGGCCGGCCACAAGATGCGTGCGCAGTCCGCATCGGGCCATGACAACTGCCTGGTTCGCACCCTTGCCGCCGAGGTCGCGGGACTGCTCGGTGCCGAGAATGGAAGCGCCCGGTTTCGGCATGGCGCTGACCGCGAGGGTTTCGTCGATGGCGACATTGCCGATGACGTAAGCATCCATGGGTTCACTTCCAAAAAGGATAAGAAATGAAAAACATCTCAGGCAAGCCTGCAACCGCCATAAGAGAAATATTCGGCACTGACAAGGTTCTCATCGGCATGATCCATTGCCAGGCCTTTCCGGGATCGCCGCGCTATCAGGGTGCCAGCATGGAGAGCGTCTACGATGCCTGCATGAGGGATGCCGAAGTGCTAATCGAGGGAGGCATACATGGGCTCATGGTTGAAAACCATGGTGATATTCCCTTCTTGAAGCCCGAGGATATCGGACCGGAAACCTCGGCTTTCATGGCCGTCGTGACCGACAGGGTCGCGCGCGCGACGGGCGTGCCGCTCGGCATCAGCGTGCTGGCCAATGCGCCCATTCCTGCGTTTGCCATCGCCCTGGCGGGCGGCGCGACATTCATCCGGGTAAACCAATGGGCCAATGCCTATGTGGCGAACGAGGGCTTTATGGAAGGACGCGCCGGAGAAGCTCTCCGCTATCGCTCCCTGCTGCGGGCGGAGCACATCAAGGTCTTCGCCGACAGCCACGTGAAGCATGGCAGCCACGCGATTGTGGCGGATCGGTCGATCCAGGAGCTGACGCGCGATCTTGCCTTTTTCGATGCCGATGCCATCATCGCCACCGGACAGCGGACCGGCAACACGGCTACCCTTACGGAAATCGAAGAGATCGGGTCAGCCACGCATCTGCCGCTTCTGGTTGGATCCGGCGTCGACAAAGACAACGTGGCGGAGATCCTCAAGCGCACGAACGGTGTGATCGTCGCCTCATCCCTCAAGCAGGGCGGCGTGTGGTGGAACCCGGTCGATCCGGAACGTGTGCGTGCTTTCCGTGCCGCAGCCGAGCCGGCGCTGGAGGGATGAGACCATGACGGAAACCCTCTCGCAACAGACCGTCCGCGAAAACCGCGCCGTGTTCGACGCCATGATCGGCCATCGCTTCGTCGAGGACGTCAAGCACGACAGGTTGGCGACGGACGTCTTCGAACGCTATCTCGTCTATGAGGGCGCCTTCGTCGACACCGCGATCTCCATCTTCGCCTATGCGGTCGCGAAGGCCGAGCGGATCGAGCATAAGCGCTGGCTCATCGCCGTCCTCGATGCGCTCGCCAACCAGCAGATCGCCTATTTCGAGAAGACCTTCGCAGCGCGTGGCATTGACCCTGCGAACTTCAACGTGAGCCGGCCGGAGGTAGTGGCCTTCCGGTCAGGCATGCTTGAGATCGCCCGCGACGGCACGTTTTTCGATATCGTGGCCGCCATGTTCGCGGCGGAGTGGATGTATTGGACCTGGTCGAAAGAAGCCGCCACCTGCCGGATCAGTGATCCTCTTTTAAAGGAATGGGTCGATCTCCATGCCCATGAGGATTTTGCCGCCCAGGCCTTATGGCTGAGGGACCGACTCGACGAGGCAGGTGCGACGCTGGATGTAGCCGGGCGTATTAAGCTTAGTCGGATCTTCGGGCGGGTTCAGAGCCTGGAGGTCGCCTTTCACGACGCGCCCTATCTTTGAATTGTGCGGAGAATTCCATGTCCCATCAAACGCGGGTCAACAGCGAGAGGCTGCTAATGCGCCTTGACGATTTTGCCGCCATCGGCGCCACCCCCGCAGGCGGCGTGAACCGGCAGGCTTTGTCGGTGAAAGACCGCGAGGCGCGGCGCCTTCTGGTGGAACTGGCCCTGGCGCGAGGCTTTCAGGTGTTCCAGGACCCGATCGCCAATCTCTTCATCCGACGGGACGGGACACGAGGCGATCTGCCGCCGTTCCTGATCGGCAGTCATCTCGATAGCCAGCCCACGGGCGGACGCTTTGATGGCGCACTCGGCACGCTCGCCGCCTTCGAGGTGCTCGAAAGCCTCGAAGATGCCGGGATCGAGACCGACGCGCCACTGGAGCTCGTCGCTTGGACGAACGAAGAGGGGAGCCATTTCTCCCCCGGCTGTATGGGCTCCATGGCCTTCTCCCTGAAGGAGATTCCGAACGAGTGGGGTGACCTGCTCGGGAGCAACGGCGAGAGGTTCTCGGAGGAATTGCAGGCGACCCTCGAAGCGCTGCCACAAGTGCAGATGCGTCCTCTTGGTTTTCCCATTGCAGGTTATCTCGAACTGCATATCGAGCAGGGCCCGTCGCTCGAGCGCGAGAACATTCCAATCGGCATCGTTTACGGTATCCAGGGTACCCGCTGGCTTGAAGTGACCATCACAGGGCAGGCGTCCCATGCAGGCACGACGGCGCTTTCGTTCCGCCGCGATCCGATGACGGCAGCGGTCGCCGCCCTGAAGACGCTCTTCGATACGGTGATGCCACAGGACGAAGAGGCTCGCTTCACGATTGGACGGTTCGCCGTCGAGCCGGGATCCGTGAACGCCATTCCGGGCTCTGTCACTTTCACAGTGGATCTACGACATCCCGACACCGAAAGCCTCAATCAACTGGAGGCTCTGATTGTGAAGACATGTGCAGAGGCCGCGACCTCAGCTGGGTGTAAGGCACAGAGCCGCCGCCTCTTCGACATGCCTCCTGCCGCATTCCCGGAAGAGTTGCTTGCCTGTCTTGACCGAGCGGCGGAGGGACAAGCGCTTACCACCAAGCGCATGCTCTCGGGGGCTTTTCATGATGCACTGTTTGTGAACCGAATTGCACCTGCTGCGATGATCTTCGTGCCTTGCCGGGACGGCCTCAGCCATAATGAAGCCGAGTATGTTGAGCCCGCTCACAGTATCGCCGGTGCGCAAATGTTGCTGGCATCGACTCTGGAGGCACTTGCTTCATTTGGGCGCAAATCAGGTTGAGGCAGTGGCTATGGCGCATTGCGTCTTGGGCTTACCTGACGGAGACTGCGGTGCTAGCTCCAATCTCCAGATCCTAATGGGGCTGGATCGTCTTGAACCAGGAGCAAAGCGGAACTTTAGGCAGTCCGGCTCTCGGACCGATTCTGACCCAATGCAGTCCCTTGGCTGGTTCGAACATCGTAAAGTGGGCTGGTCCCCGAAACTCACCCATCCAGTCGCCTGCTCCAGTCCTCGACTATTCCGGTAGCGAGTCGTCTTGCGGCATGATCCCGCCATCCCCGAGCGAGGGCTGGCAGTTTCCCAATTTGACGAAGGGCGCCTGCATTCATGGTGTCAATGTAGAAGTGATGCCACACCCGGTTGATCGTCCAATACTCGTTTGTGCGCTCCACCAGCTTCAGACCGTCACCCGGGGACACGATCCCTTCCTCCAGCACGCGGTAATACCAGCCTGTTCGGCCTGAGACCTGCACGCGTCGGGCCATTCGGGTGTCGGCGAAGCGTTCATGCAGCTTCCAGCACGGTTGCCGGCCTTGGCTGACCTGAACCAGGGCATGGCCTAAGCGGAAAATGTCGCCTATTGCGACGTCGGCTTCGGTTAGTCCGGTGGTCGAGACATTCTCCCCGAAGGCTCCGGGTTGATCGAGAAGAGCATGAGGACCGATTTCGGACTTCCATGAGGCATAATGATCGAAAGGATAATGATGTACGGCCCTCTCCGGCCCGCCGTGACGCACCGTATCTCCCTGGGCGTCCCCCTGAAACCCACTGCGGCGCAGGAGCACGGGAGCCGTAACCGGAGCCTTCGCAATCCCACTCGGCGCTGCCCGCCTCCCGAGCCGCCTCACGACGCCAATCAGCAATCCGATCAGAGGAAATGATGAATTCGGCATTATCGTGCGCCTTGAAGACCTGCCAGCCATTCCTCGAGCAGTGCGCCAGCGGCTAACTCAAGATTCTTGCCGTATCTCTGAGCATCCTGACGCAATCCCGGAACATCGATACCGGCCCCGGCAAGTTCTGCCGCATGCCCTACAAGCCAGCGTTCAAATCCCGGCCCGGTTTCGGCTTCGGGATGAAACTGGATTCCC
>KI912039.1:47325-59775 GCA_000517005.1 Microvirga lupini | reverse complement strand
CCTGGATCGCCGACCGTCACATACCGGATCGCGTAGCCTGCCTCGTTCAGCACAGGTCCGAAGGTGCCGAGATCCTCGAACGGAACGTGTCGAAGCACAAGTGCGGTCCTTGTCATCGCGTTGCCCCACCTGGGTTCCGTGGCAGCCACGCTAGAGGAGCTTCACAGGTACTGGCTGAGAATTCTCTGGTCCACGACGTGATCGTGCTCACCGTGGAAGTTCTTGCGTCCGCTGGGTCGATGAGGCTGAATCTAGTCATGGTTCTCTCTGTAGAACTCTCGAAAGGTTGGAGTCGGAGCAAACAACGGCTGAGGTGCGTCGGGGAACGAGTCTATCCGGCTCCGAAGCTAAATCATACATCGCGGTATGCCAGGATCGCAGCGAACTGCGATCCAGTGCGCCAGAGGCCCACGTACCCGGTCGTTAGGCCTCATATGCGGGAATGAAATATGGTCTGGTTAAGCGGACCGCTGGGGTGCAGCGATCCGCAGCCATGGAGTTAACGACCAGCCGCTTTCGCTGCTTTCTCGATCACATCGGCAACCTTTTCCGGCTGTGAGGCAAAGACAGCGTGGCTAGCCGCGATTTCGGTTACATCGCTGCCAGCGCGCTTCGCCATCTGCCGTTCAAGGTCGGGATTGATCGCGCGGTCCTCGGTGGCGACGACCGACCAGCTCTTCCTGGTCTTCCAGGCGGGATCGCCGACTTTTGCAGAGAATGCTTCCTTGGATGCGAAGACCTGCGACTTCGCGAGGAATGCCGCCTCGTCCTTCGGCAGGTCGGCGGCGAAGTCGTTGGCGAAGGCGGCGGGATCAAGATAGAGGTATTCTCCGTCCTTCGTCTCGCGGATATTCATGCCGCCGGCTGGCTTTGAGCTGGCGAGGCTAAGCAGACTTTCACCTTTGTCCGGCTGGAAGGCCGCGACATAAACGAGGCCTGCGACATTCTGATTGTGTCCGGCTTCGGTAATCACCATGCCGCCATAGCTGTGACCAACGAGCAGCGTTGGACCATCCTGCAGGTCCAGTACGCGGTTGGTCATAGCGACGTCGTCGCTGAGCGAGGTGATCGGCTCCTGCACGATCGTGACGTTGAAGCCCCTCTTCTCAAGGATTTCGGTCGCTTTGCGCCAGCCGGAGCCATCGGCAAGCGCGCCGTGCACGATGACAATATTCTTCACGTCGGCGGCCTGAGCCGCGAAAGCAATCACGCTGGTAGCAAATGCAAGTGCGAGGGTGGCGACCTTACGGTGACTCATAGGTTCAACTCCTAGGGTTTGGGATTGAGATAAGTGGTTGGTTTAGCCGAAGGTGAAGGCATAGGCCTCCACGCCGGAGTCGAGGAAACGGATCTCGAAGTTCCGCGCCTCCACGTCGCCAGACTGGCGGACGAGTTGGTAGAGCCTGGTTGAGCTCACTGTGCCGTTGCCGTCGGCATCGATATCTGCACCACGGTCGGCTCCAGGTGCCCTGCCGTCAATCGTCACCTGGAAGCGGACCGGTTTGCCGGACCCACCGGGGCCGAGAACGAGATGCAGGTCACGGGCGCTGAACCGGTAGACGATACTGCCGTCCGGCTGGTCGAGCGTGGCCTGCTCCGCACCGACGGTCCAGGTGCCGGAAAGGCTCCATTCGTTGAGGTTCGGCTTCTCGATCGAATACTCGCGGGCGGTGTCCGCGCGCAGGTTCTCCCGCGAAGCGAAGTTGGTGGCACGCTTATAGCCGAGATATGTTTCACCCGATCGGATGTTCTTCAGGTCCGGGCTGGCCTCAGCGCCCTTCGCATCAGGCGTCACCGGTGCGCCTGGCGCCATCTCGTTGCCTGCTTCGTGCAGCAGGTCCTGGATCGCCTGCTCGGTCTGACGATAGTTGCCTTCTCCGAAGTGGTGGTAACGGGTCTGCCCCTTAGCATCGATGAGGTAATGAGCCGGCCAGTAACTGTTCTCAAAAGCGCGCCAGATCTTGTAGTCGTTGTCGATCGCGACCGGATAGCTGATCTTGAAGTCACGAACGGCTTGTCGGACATTGTTGATCTTCTTCTCGAAGGCGAATTCAGGAGCATGCACGCCGATCACGACGAGGCCCTGGTCCTTGTACTTTTCGGCCCAAGCGCGGACATAGGGCGTTGTCCGAATGCAGTTGATGCAGGAATAGGTCCAGAAATCGACGAGTACAACCGTGCCGCGCAGACCTTCGGTCGTGAGCGGCGGCGAGTTCAGCCATTCGACTGCGCCGTTCAGTGACGGCGCGCGGCCTTCGACAGGCAGATCGCTGCGGAACGGCTGCTTTGTATCGGCAGTCGTCATAGTGCTAGCGCTGGCGACTTCGGACCGCGCGCCGGCATCGGACTTTGCATGCAGCCGGTCAAGCACAGCCTGTTCGAACGAGGCGGTGCTGGCGTAGGAAAGCCGTGCCAGAAGACCGGTATCAAGGCCAAGAGCGATGGCGGCTACGCCCGCCAGGACAGCAGCACCAAACACTTGGCGGATCCGTTCGCTGACACCGAGCGAGCGCTTCATGCCCGCAAAGATCTTGCTCCCGACAACCAACGCGACGGCAAGAGAGGTGGCAGCGCCAGCTGCATAAGCGGTGAGCAGGAATGTGGTTTCGAGATTGGCTCCCTGCAGCGCAGCACCCGTCAGCACGAGGCCGAGGATCGGTCCAGCGCAGGGCGCCCAGAGCAGTCCAGTCGCAATGCCAAGTACAAGAGAGCTTGCCACCGTGGGAGCGGAACGGGATCCTCCGGTGGCATTCAGCAGCCGATTGCCGAGATCAACAACCGGTTGGGTGATGGTGCTCGCAACCTGCGGTGAAAGCAGACTCAAGCCGAAGACGCCAAGGAGCAGGAGCGCCACGAGACGACCGTATTCATTGGCCTGAATTGCCCAGCTGCCGCCGACGGCTGCAAGCGTCGCGACAAGTGCGAATGTACCGGCCATGCCGCAAAGCATGGGCAAGGTGCTTCGGACGAAGGGTTGTCCGGCACGGGCGAATACGAAGGGAAGGATGGGAAGGATGCAGGGGCTGAGGATGGTCAGTGCCCCTCCGAGATATGCAATGATAAGAAGCGTCATCATCGTCTCCTTTAAAACCGACGTCCAGGCTCTGGACGGCGATGCGGCTCGACCAGCGGTCGGGCCTATCTAGTCTACGTGACGTATCCCGGATGTGTCCGGGTTCGGGGTGAAGTGTATCTCAGTGTAGGATTTGTCTCTGACGCCAGAGAGTGAGACAGCCGGCCGTTAAGGAAGGTGGTCCCGCCTGCACGGCGGTTGCCGAATTGTATCGGAATGTATCTTGGGGGCCCAATGCTACATCCATATTCAATAGCGGATCGCATGAGACACATCAGGGATACATCCTGCCGTCTTTCTTCCGACCGTGATCAACGCAGGTCGGAGAGAAGCCCGTGTGCAACGACATCAATTACCAGCGCCGCCACTTCTTAGGCGCGGCCGCCATGACCGCCGCAGCCTTCCATTTCGGTGTCGCCTCCTCGGCTAAGGCGCAGTCCGCTGCGGCCTTGCCGTCGGCCGCTGTCAAAACCGGTACGCATACGTCATTCGAGGCTTTGAAGCAGATCGATGCCGGGGTGCTGAATGTAGGTTACGCGGAAGTTGGTCCTGCAAATGGCCCAGCCGTCCTGCTGCTGCATGGCTGGCCTTATGACATCCACAGTTTCGTCGACGTCGCGCCGATCCTCGCTTTGGCCGGCTATCGCGTCATCATCCCCTACCTTCGCGGCTACGGCACGACATTATTCCTATCCAAGGATACACCGCGCAACGGTCAGCAATCAGCACTTGCCGCCGACATAATCGCGCTGATGGACGCGCTCGGTATCGAAAAGGCGATTGTTGCCGGCTACGATTGGGGGGCCCGCACCGTTAACATCATGGCAGCGCTGTGGCCGGAACGCTGCAGGGCAATGGTGTCGGTAAGCGGCTACCTAATTGGAAGCCAGCAGGCGAACAAAAGGCCGTTACCGCCGGCGGCAGAGCTCTCCTGGTGGTATCAGTTCTACTTCGCGACCGAGCGGGGCCGTCTGGGTTATGAGGCGAATACGCGCGATTTTGCCAAGCTGATTTGGCAGACGGCATCGCCGACCTGGAAATTCGACGACGCGACCTTTGAGCGATCGGCTGCCGCCTTCGACAACGCGGATCATGTCGCGATCACCATCCACAATTATCGCTGGCGGCTTGGTCTTGCGAATGGAGAGGCAAAGTACGACGCCTATGAAGAAGCGCTCGCTAAAGCTCCAATCATCAGCGTACCGACCATCACGATGGAGGGCGATGCCAATGGCGCGCCGCATCCTGATCCGGTAATCTATGCCAAGAAGTTCTCCGGGAAGTACGAACATCGCACGATCAGTGGCGGCATAGGCCACAACCTGCCACAAGAGGCGCCGCAGGCTTTTGCCCAGGCGGTCCTCGACGTTGCCCAGTTTTAGGCCATGACCGGCAGAGGCGAGAACATTTCTCCGCTTCGCGGCGATCACTTCCAGGGGTAAAGAAGTGCGGAGTACGCTGCCCTAGAAAGCGAGGAAATTGAAGTGTCGTCAATGGAGCATGTCGACCATATACTGATTGTGGACGACGACCGCGAGATCCGCGAGTTGCTGTCGTCCTATTTGAAGAAGAACGGTTTGCGGGCGATCGCGGCCGCTGATGGCCGTCAGATGCGCACCTTCCTGGAAGCCAACGCCGTCGATCTGATTGTCCTCGACGTAATGATGCCAGGTGACGACGGCCTTGTGCTCTGCCGCGAACTGCGCGCCGGCAGGCACAAGGCAATCCCGATCCTTATGCTGACGGCCCGCAGCGAGGAAATGGATCGCATCATAGGCCTCGAAATGGGCGCCGATGACTATCTCGCCAAGCCCTTTGCTGCGCGCGAATTGCTGGCACGTATCAAGGCTGTGCTGCGCCGGACGCGCATGCTCCCGCCCAATCTTCAGATCAGCGGGGCCGGGCAGGTGTTGGCTTTCGGCGATTGGCGGCTCGACACGGTCGGCCGCCATCTCCTCGACCGGCAAGGCACGGCGATCGCTTTGAGCGGCGCGGAGTACCGCCTGTTGCGAGTCTTCATTGACCATCCTCAGCGCGTTCTTAGTCGAGATCAACTCCTCAATCTGACTCAAGGCCGTGATGCCGAGCTGTTCGACCGTTCCATTGACCTTCTGGTTAGCCGTTTGCGTCAGCGGCTCGGCGATGATGCGCGCGAGCCGACCTACATCAAGACAGTTCGCAGCGAGGGGTATGTATTTTCGGTGCCGGTCGAGATTTCGGAGCCGCGGCCATGAAGGACAGAGATACTGGCCGCTTGTTGGCGTGGCCGAGCACGCTGCGTGCCCGCATCTTCTTTATTCTCTTCGTCGGACTTGCAGGCGCCTACGGCCTTTCTTTCGGCGTGCTCTACCTGGAGCGCTACATGTCGGCTAAGGCAGTGATGCTCGGAACGCTCGAGAGGGATGTTGCAACCTCGATCGCTGTTCTCGACCGGCTGCCGGTGAACGAGAGAGCAAACTTCATCGACTGGCTGAGCCGCGGCAACTACCGGTTCGTGCTGGGCGAAGGGCTGAAGGGCGTGCCGGACACGTCACCTCGGAGTGCCGAAATTGCCGCCAGGATTGAGGAGGCGGTCGACCACCGCTATCCCTTGCGGATCGAAGCCATCCCCGGAGACGTGGTGCGGCTTCAAGCCCATCTGACGCTCAGTGACGGAAGTCCGCTGACGATCGATATTACGCCGCGAGGCGTCATGCCCGTTGCGGACTGGCTGCCTTACATCTTTGTCCTGCAGATGGTGCTGCTTGTCCTGTGCGCTTGGCTCGCCGTCCGGCAGACGATCCGGCCGCTGAGCGCCCTTGCCGCCGCCGCCGATGCGCTCGATCCGAACCGGCCAGGACCAGCCCTCAGTGAGGTGGGGCCGAGCGAAGTCGCTCATGCAGCCAGGGCCTTCAATGCCATGCGCGAACGCATCGCCCACTATCTGGAAGAAAGGGTGCAGATGCTCGCAGCAATTTCTCACGACCTTCAGACGCCCATTACCCGAATGCAGCTGCGCGCCGACTTGGCGGACGACTCACCCGAGAAGGACAAGCTTGTTAGCGATCTCGGCGAGGTCGAGCGGCTGGTGCAGGACGGCATAGCCTATGCCCGCAGTTCCCATGGTAATGGCGAGAAAACCTCTCGTATAGATCTTGCGTCATTCATTGACAGCATCGCCTACGACTACCAAGACACCGGGAAAGCGGTCACTGTCCTCGGTGTCGTGCAGGGCACAGCCGTGACCAAGCCGCATGCGTTGCGCCGTATTCTGACGAACTTCATTGACAATGCCCTGAAGTTTGCCGGCAGTGCCGAGATCGGCGTCGAGCGGAGGGAGGATGGCAGCACCGTCATCACAGTGCTTGATCGCGGGCCGGGTATCCCGGAGGACCAGCTGGAAGCCGTCATGCAGCCCTTCTTTCGGCTGGAGCCATCCCGCAATCGTGAGACCGGCGGCAGTGGGCTTGGACTTGCCATCGCTCAGCAACTGGTCCTGTCAATTGGCGGCTCGGTGCGGATCTATAACCGTGCCGACGGCGGGCTGGCGGCGGAAGTTACCGTTCGCTGATAGGAAATTCCGGCACGTTGTATGAGAAGATGTCCCTCCGGCCCGGTGCTACACTTTGATACACTTTCGACGTTTCGGGAAATATGGCGGATACTTCGACCCTCCAAACCACTCCTCGTCAGCGGAGGTCGCTGTGAGCGACAGAACGAAGGAGTGTTCCATGACGAAGATCGAGAAAGTCCTCTACACCGGAAAGACTCACACGACTGGCGGGCGCGACGGATTCGCGCGCAGCGACGATGCACAGCTCGATGTCAAATTGTCTCCTCCAGGCACAGCCAAGCCGGGTACCAATCCCGAACAGCTCTTCGCGGCCGGCTGGTCAGCCTGCTTCATTGGCGCAATGGGCCACGCTGCGGGCAAGCGCAAGCTTAGGCTCCCCACGGACACTGCCGTCGATGCAGAAGTCGATCTTGGCACCACAGACAATGCCTATTTCCTGCAAGCGCGCCTGAATGTCAGCCTGCCGGGCCTTGACAAGGAACTCGCCCGTCAGCTCGTCGAGGAAGCCCATCAAACCTGCCCCTATTCCAAGGCAACACGCGGCAACATCTATGTCGAGCTGAATGTTGCGTGACCATTATTCACCATTTATGGAGGTTTCGATGAGGCGTATCATTGTCGGTATGGTCGCAATCGCCATTGTTGCGGCACCCTGTGTTTATGACGCATTCTCGCCAGAGCCCTCGCCGCTCGCAGGTCTCTTTGCGCTGTTAGCGATCTCCGGCAATTTTCAGCAATGATGGCAAACGCCGGGGCTGCCCGGGTTTGCGGAGAACGCTCCCACAAGCGGGTATGATGTTGAGTGAGGCGCTACTATCGATAGCCGCCTCACTCAATCTGCTCATATTTTATTAGGCGAAGCTCCTTGAAGGAAAGCAACGGCTTTGAGAGCCAACGGACTTCCCTTTAGCCGGCGACGCGAAGGCGACCTTCAACTCCTCACAACTCCTTTCAGGCCCTAACAGGCCTGCGCCGTGGCCTTCCGGTATGTCCTATTGCGGGTCGTATTGATTAGGTGGCTGGCCCCCTGTTGCGGAGTGACTGTATGTGGATGCGCACCAGTATCCATACTGAGAGCTGTGGCTCACGTTTGGTGCGGCCTATCAGAGCCAACGATGCCATCGGTGGTGCTATCTTATCGCCTTGCAGGCCATTTTTCAGGAGCGCTTCCGCCCCAGCTACGGAGGGATGGAAGTGTTCGACGTCTGCAGCGGAAGCTGCGCGGCTTGTCGAGGTGAGCCGTTGGTTGACGACGTGCGATCCAGATCATGTGTGTGTTATGGTATCACAGCTGGCAGCTCTGCTGAGAACAGCGGTGCTTGAAGAGCGGTCTGCCGCTCTTGGAGGCCCGACACACTCGCAGAAGAGAGCGGCCGAACAGGACCTTAAGAGCAATCCTGGCGGGCCACTGCAGGCCAATCACCTGGCTAGAAGGGCGGGGCAAAATGCCAGCTACTTTCATCGGGTGTCCCGCAGGATGTGTTGCGCGCATGTGATCCAGTTGATGCAGCAACGTGAACGGTCGCTAACGCGAACCGTCTATCAGTCCCAGAGCGCACTCCGCTGCAGGCCCGCCGGCCAATCGTGTCCCTGCAAAGTCCCGCATCACGACCTCGGCATCAGTCCCGATGCGTGGCGTTCGAGGCAAGGATCGCCCACTGCGCCGCAGGCGGCACGGTCGGTGCTTGAGCAATCGCGACCATGAATAGGCTAAGGTGGAGAATGAGCTCGGCACGTAGGCAGTCTTCAGGACGCACAGCTAACGACAGGGATGTGCTCCTGATGCTCTCGGCTATCTGGCTAGTTATCGCAGTCTTCGTGGTCGACACATTTGTCCGCCTTGAGTTTGCTGTGGCCGTTCTCTACGTCGTCGTGGTGCTCATCATGTCGATGTCGCGTGACAGGTCGGCTGTGATCCTGGCTGGCTTGGGTTGCTCCGCACTCACAGTCCTGAGCTTGGTTCTCGTCCACCGGATGGCGTTCCCGGATGCGGCTATCCTGAGGGCCTCCATGAGCCTGGCTGCCATTGCGATCACGACTATTCTTACTCTGAGAAATCTTTCAGCCGGTGAGCGGCTGGCCGTGATTGAATCGCAACGCAAAAATCTTGCACGGTTCTTCTCCCCACAGCTCGTCGACGAGCTTGCCGCGATCGACACGCCTCTATCCGTCATCAGGAACCAGCCGGCGGCGGTGCTGTTCGCCGACATAGTCGGTTTTACCGACTATGCATCGAACAGGTCCCCTGAAGAGGTGATCGCGCTGTTACGCGATCTGCAGAGTATCCTCGGCAGTCGGGTGTTCGCAAACAATGGCATGATTGACAAATTCCTGGGCGACGGTTTGATTGCTGTCTTCGGCCTGCCACACCCAGGCGCTCACGACGTCACCGACGCAGTTCAATGTGCACTCGATATTCTCCGTGAAGTCGATAGATGGAATCGGCAGCGCACTCGCGCCGGGGAGCAGCCCCTCCGGATCGCGGTCGGCATTCATTACGGGCATGTAGTCCACGGTGACATCGGTGGCGAGAGCAGACTTGAACTCACCGTGGTTGGGGACACCGTGAACGTTGCGAGCCGTGTCGAATCCTACTGCCGCAATCTTGGTTTCGATCTGCTTATCACCGCAGCGGTGATCGCCGAGCTTCATGCGGAGGGCAGCGTGGTTTTGGCAGAAAGGTTCGTAGACCTAGGTCTACACACACTGCGCGGTCGCACGACACCAATCAGCCTCTCAGGGCTACGGGGCCGACCGAGTTTACAAAATTTCGGCCGCGGGAAGCCCATTGCTTGCTCACAAAACCTTACGTTTAACAACGGGGCCGCCTATCGGAAAGCCTCACCTACAATGTAACGACGGTTCTGGCTAGTTACACCATCCGTCGGAACGGAGTGCTGGCAAGTCTCTACGCGCAAGACGGTTTTATCGAGAGAGTAGGTCACCGAGAGGGTAGCCTCATGTAATCTCAATGGGAGGTGGTCGAACTTATGCACACGATGAATGCAGAAACGATCGGTTTGCCCTTCCGGTGCGCCCGCAATGCCAATGCCACAGCCTCGGCAGCAGATATGTTTGGCTGGACCAGATCCGCGGAAGCGCCATCAATCCCAATGCCTAGGGTAGGGCATCAAAGGCGGTTGCGGTTGCCTTGAGATATGGAAGCAAATTAAGTCCACTCGCCTGTTGCTAGCGCTGATGAGTAGATGCGCAGATCAAATCTGTGCCCCCTTATTGTGTGAGGCGTGGGACCGCACCCCATCATCTCATCCAAGACCCGATCGACTTCGAACCGCCTCGCACTTCGCATCCTGGGTTCCTTCAACTTGTGCTGCGTGAACTTCAGCGGAGGTGGATTGCTGCGACCGCGAGCCGTTCGCTACGACCTCTGATCGCATGGAGTCCGAGATCCTGAGTTGCAAGCTCCCTGGGCAGCTTGCCGATGCGATCCAGGAGGTCGCCTGACGCCAGTACCGAAACATTGAGAGTCTTGGACAAAGCCTCTAGTCGCGCCGTGGTGTTCACTACATCGCCGAAGTAGGAGATCTTGTGCCGCTCGAATCCGATTTCGGCTACAACGACAGAGCCACAGTGGAGAGCCGCACGGAATTGCGGCACCTCTCCGAAGCGCTCCTCCCAAGTCGCAGCGTCGTCCATGATAGCTCTGGCGAAATCGAACACACAGCGAACGCATGCGGCGTCACGCGCGCCTCGTGCGACTGTCCACGTGACTAATGCCATGTCGCCGACATAATCATCTATCGAGCCACCCGAGCGCCGTACCGGGACAGCCAGTGCATTGAAGATTTGTCCGAGATAAGCTTGAGCCGCCAGGTCCCCGTGGCGGTCAGCGAAACGCGCTGACCCTGAGACATCAAGAAACAGAAAGATGCGTTCTTCCTTGGTCGGGCGGTGATAACGGCCGAGCAGTAGGCTAATGAACAACCCTGGGCCGATTAGGTCGCGCAAGCGGAACACAAACACAGTTACGGTCGCAACGCTGAGGGAATATACAAAGCCCGACCGGGACATCATCATCGCGTCACGGGAGTTGAGCATGTATCCGAAGAAGTGATGCAGCACAGTGCCAGCCACAGCATTGCCGAGCACGATTATGGCTGCGTAGATCGTGATAGTGACCAGTGCGAAGATTGGCGTCGCGGCACCGCGGACCCGATTGCGCCATCTGGGGAAGAGGAAACCACGCTCGTAGAGCAGAATGGGTGAGCCGATCAGGACAGCGCGAATGGGCGAGTTGGTTAGCGTCTCAACTTGGAATATCGTCGAGTACAAAACGCCGGCCAACGCGCCTAGAGCAGGCGCAACCAGCCAGAACGAGAGGCGATCAAAACGCAGCAAGGCTGGTGACAATAAATCCATTTTCCGAACGGATCCGAGCAGGTATTGTCCCATTAAACCATATTCGTTGGCCACGATAGAACCTCTTGGTCACAATCTGACGCAATCTCTGTGCTCTGAGAGATTGGCGTCCTAGGAGTCTTCCCTCGGAATGCCAATTTGCCATAAGGCGCCGGCGAGCATGCTCGGTTTAATGAAGATGGGCTATACCATGGAGCCTGAGGCTGATGAGATGGATTCAGATCGGCGCGAGCAGAGGTAAATAGCTTTTCTCGTAAAGGGATTTTCCAAGATACCTTAATATTTGACTGCTCACGAACGCCGGTAGAGTTCTCATCCTGTCGCGGGCCAAACATTGCTTCTGAACCCAAGCTACACGCGCTTCACACCGCTGGACAAAGACGCTCAACGCCTCGTCTATACTGGATGATTCTGAGACGACTTCGGCCAGCAGGAGCGCGTCCTCACAGGCCAGGCCTGCTCCCTGAGCCATACTGGGTGAAGACGCATGTGCGGCATCACCGATGAGAACGATACGATCCCGCCGCCAAGTCCCGCTCGGCACAGTCTCGATATGGCTGAAATGCACTTCCGTTTCAGGGTGTAAATTCTTTACCAGGGGAACGAGCGCTCCTGCAAATCCCGTGAAATGGCGCTCGAGGCTGGTTCTGTCGGAGTATTGCCGTGCCTCATCCAGAGACACCGAACGATCCGCATAGACGTAAACTCGCGAGGGACTCACCGGAATAGCGAGGAGCGTCTGGCGTTTGCCAATCATGGCGGTCCAGCTATCGGCGCCGACGGTGTTTTCCGTCAGGAAGCGCCAGCAGATATATCCCGCGTAAGCTGGTTTCACGTGTGGAAATGCGAAATCGCGCACGCGCGATCGAACGCCGTCCGCACCAACCGCAAGATCATAGCGATTTGTGGTCCCATCCGCAAACGTGACATCGCATGAGTCAGATGATGACTGGATGTGACTGACCGATCTGAACATGGCGACGGACGTTTGCTTCAAGCCATTACGAAGGATCGAATGCATCTCGGCACGGCTCATTGCGAGGCACGGACCGCACACGTCCCAGAAGCTCGCCGTGTTGATAGCGCTCAATTCCTTTCCGGTCCGGCTAAGGAATCGCTGATAGTGAATTGGCATAGCAACCCGCGCGATCTCTGGAAAGAGCCCGAGTTGGGTGAAGGCTCTGGAGGCATTGCCGGGAAGAAAAAGACCGGTGCCTCCAGCATTCCATGTAGGCTGCCGTTCCGCAACATCGGGGATGATGCCGCGCAGCTCCAATGCGCGCGCGAGTGACAGTCCGGCTATACCAGCACCAACGATCAAAACTCTCATTGTACCTCTCCTGACAGTTTGCTGCTCATCAGGGCGAGGGCGCCTCTGCGAGAGCGCGATTGATCAGTACTGTCACCGGCCTATGGCATACGATTGACGGGGCTATGTCCTCTT
>KI912039.1:33779-47225 GCA_000517005.1 Microvirga lupini | reverse complement strand
AGGTGCGGGAGCGCTGAAACTCTCCGGGAGACACAATAGCAACTGCCATCGCGGGTAGCGGCACCCCCAGCCGCTGGAGGTCCAGCCGATGCAAGATGGGCGCAGACGGAATGGCATGGGGAGGAGCCTGATGCGGTGCCAGGGCCGTGTCAGCGCGGAAAGCAAGAGTTACTGTGCTATGTTGCACAACCCTAGCCGCCTGGTGACACCCACGTTTGTGAGAAACGTCTCATCATGACTGACAAGCAGCAGTGCACCATCGTACGCCGTGAGGCCGGCTTCAATGGCCTGGATCGAGTCGAGATCCAGATGGTTGGTCGGCTCGTCGAGGATGAGCAGCGGGGGGGGCTGCGATCCACCCAAAACACACGCGAGTCCGGCGCGCAGTATCTGTCCACCACTCAATGTGCTGACCCGCTGCAGCGCTGCGTCCGCTCTGAACAGGAAGCCAGCGAGCGCGGCTCGGCATGTGTTTTCATTGGAGTCGGGGTTGAGGCGCATGAAGTTGTCGAGGATTGATGTGTCGGACGCAAGGATGCTGACGCGCTGATCAAGTATCGCGAACTTAACCGGAACCGACACAGTCCCTTGGAAAGGCATCATTTCACGGGCAATGACTCTCAGCAGGGTCGTCTTGCCTGATCCGTTGGGCCCGACGAGAGCGACCCGCTCGGGCCCAACGATTGAAAGCGATAGATCACGGATGACAGGATGATCGACATCGTAGCCCGCAGTGATCCCGTCCAAGCTCAAGACGGTTCGGTTTGCCGCAAGACCTGTTGGAGGCAGGACGACCGACAGCTTCTGTAAGCGTTCGATGCGGGCGCGGGCAGTTGCTACCGCTGCCAAGGCCTGACTCCGCTGGCGCTCAGCAATTCTGACGCTCTCGCCTTGGGTCGCTTCAGCATTGCTTTTCCTCGCTCCAGCCAAAATTCGAGGCAGATCGCCTCGGGCGCCTTTTCGCGCACCCGCTGCATCGCGACGATCCTTCCGTTCAGCTGCCAGTTGAGCCTTACGATTGATCTCGGTCAACCGCTTCTCTGAATAGGCCAAACTATGGTGCGCCGCCTCCAATTCGATGGCTTTGCGCTCACGGTATTGGTGCCAGTTGCCGCCGTAGCGGGTTGCGCCCAAGGACGTCAGTTCGATGATCGCGTCCATTTGCTCGAGCAGTTCTCGATCGTGACTGATGATGACCGCACCGGCCCGCCAAGTGACGAGAAGATTGATGACGTTCTCACGCCCTTCACGATCGAGATTGTTTGTCGGCTCGTCCAGCAGCAGGAAGTCCGGCTGTGAGAAGATTGCCGCTGCGAGACTGGCACGGGTTCTTTGGCCACCGGAAAGGTCCGCCAGATGCTGATCCGGCTTACTATCAAGACCAACCCGCGCGAGCGCAGCCGCAATACGGTCCCCAATTGTCCAATCCGCCCTGGCCAACTCCTCGATGGTCGCTTCACCTGCTTCTGCCCGGCGCAAGATTGCGAGTGTGTCGGACACCCCAAAAAGATCGGCTATCGTCTCTTGTGGAGCGACCTGAACCACCTGCTTTGACAAGCCAATGGTTCCGCTCACGGCTACGCTGCCGGCGAGCGGCTGGAGCTCCCCAGCGATGATTTTCAACAATGTGGTCTTACCGACACCGTTTCTGCCAACGATCCCGGCGCGCTCTCGACCAAAGCTGAGATTAAGATCCGAGAAGACCGGATGGTTATCCGGCGTTGTCCATATGAGGTGGGAGAGAGTGATGGACGCCATCCCTACGGATCCTTGTTGAATTTTATATATCGGCACGGTAACGTGCTGTTACTCGAGGCAAACAGAAAACGCAACACTGTCGTGCTGTTTTAGGTAGAATAGGGTTGCGATGCAGGGTGGTGATGGGTGCAATTGGGCGCAAAACTGGTGGGCGGCCAACCAAGGAACAAGCGGCAGCTCTCGATGATCTTGTTCTCGATGGCGCCCGAGCAATCTTCTGTCGGAAGGGCGTGTCACACAGTTCTCTGGAGGAGATTGCCCTGCACCTTGGCATCTCCAAGCACACGATCTATCGACGGTTTCCGAACAAGGCAGCTCTCCTTGATGCTGTGGTTCAGCGGGACATCCGTCGATTTCGCTCCGAGTTGGAGCTAGCGGCTGCCGCAACGGCTGATCCCCTCGATGCGGTCCGACGAACTGCACAGCGTTATTTCGAGTTCGGATCGTCACGCGACTACGCAGCATTTTATCTCTCTGTTACTGCAGAGGCTGCTCTCTCGCTCGCACTCCGAAAACGACTTTCGGAGTGGTCACGGGCGGCTCTTCAGCCGCTGATCGACACTATCAGCGCAGCACAAGCAGCCGGCGCTATTAGGGCTGGAGAGCCCATTCCGATCTGCGAAATCTTGGTCGATCTCTTGGAGGGCGCCAACAATCGCGTGCGTCTTCAGGATCAACCACTATCCGAAGGGCAGACGGAGCAACAACTGTTTGATCAACGCTGGGCTGTGTTCCTTATCTGCTTCGCCGAGTCCATTCCCCGTTGATCATAATCGGAGCATCGAACCTCGTTGACAACGTCCCAACGCCCTCTAAGGCCTCTTCCGGGTCAAGACTCATAAAGACGGTGACGAGATCTGGTGGATTCAGTTGGGACATCAAAGAAGCTTTTCGAGCAACGAAGTAGGCGACACGCCCGCCATAGCTCGTAAGCTAATGGTCACTCACCAGCGGCGCCTGTTATATGTCGCAATCCCGCGTAATCGCTTATCGGCAAGAGTGCGGAGCACATAGGCCGTTCGGTATATATCACACCATCTAACGCGCCATAACTGGACGCCCGTCGGAGAACAGCAGACCCTCCCAGCTCAGGCCCGGTGAATGGAGCTCACCGGATTAAAGGAGCAGCGAGCAATGCACGCGCGCCAGAGCGAGTAGAGCGCTCGCAGGTAAGAACGAGGGATGGAACAATGTTGGAAGTGGCGGCACGCCAATGGGTACGTGCGTCGGAAGATGCTTGGAACCTGAGGAACCTCGACACGGTCGTCCTGGGTCACACGATCAGCTGCCAATGGCGGCATCGCGCGGACTTCATCTGGGGTCGCGATCAGGTGCGTGCATTCATCGGGCGCCGTTGGCGTCGGGAGACTGAGTTTCGTCTTTTGAATGAGCTTTGGGCGTGGAGCAGCGACCGGATCGCAATGCGCTTTGCTTACGAGTTTCGGGACGACAGCGGTATCTGGTACCGGGTCTATGGCAATGAAAATTGCCTATGCGACGACCATGGCCTCGTCAGCCTCCGTCTGACGAATGCAAACGAACATCCCATCGAGGAGTATGAGCGCAAGCTGCGCTGGGACGCAGGAATCCGGCCGGCGGATTATCCGACACTGCTCGAACTTGGGCTCTAGTCGAGCACCCGGCCCCGTGTCTCGGGCAGAAGCGCCGCAGCAAGGATAACAAGGCCATAGGCACTGCCCACGGCGATGCCGAGCGCATGATCGATCCCGATTCGATCGGCAGTAGTGCCGATCAGCAAGGGGGCCAAGCCTGCTATGCCCCGACCGAAATTGTAACAGAACCCGAGGCCCGAACCACGCACCTCAGTGGCAAACAGTTCGGACAGCACAGGACCGGTAACGCTGAACATACCCAGCGCAACAAAGCCAAGTGGGAAGCTGAAGAACAATAGCATCCGGTCGGAGGCACCAAATTGTGCATAAGCAAGCACCATGGCGGTCCCCCCGAGTGCAAAAATCGCGAGCGTGGTTCGTCGACCAGCTCGGTCGCCCGACCATGCGCCGAACGCGTAGCCGCCCAGCGCGCCAGCAAGGAGCGACACGAAATACCGGCTATCGCCTGTCAGCGATATTCCGCGTTCTGCCAGCAACATCGTGGGCCACCAAGTCGCCAGAGCCCAATAACCGCCATGAACACCCGTGGCCAACAGGCAACCGAGCAGGGTCGACCGACGCAGCTTGCTGGTGAAAATGTGGTGCCATGGCGCCTTACGTCTTGCGCCCTCAAATATCTTCGGTTCAGCCAATTTGCGTCGGAGTGCAAAGAGAATAATGGCTGGAAGGCTGGCCGCGATAAAGGCGAGCCGCCATCCTAGGTCAGGCCCAAAGTTAGCCAGCGCGATGGCAGAAACGGCCGCCGCGAGGCCCCATCCGACGACCCAGGCGCTCTGGACCATCCCAACGACGCGGGCGCGGGTCTCGCTCGATGCCATCTCTGAGATGAAGACCGCACCTACTGCCCATTCGCCACCAAAGCCGAGACCCTGCAATGCACGCGCGACGAGCAGTTCTTCTGCATTGCGCGCCAGTCCACACAGACCAGTTGCAGTCGCGAAGCAAAGGATGGTCACCGTCAGCATCCGCGCACGCCCAAACCGGTCAGCGAGCAAGCCGCCCGCCCAGCCGCCAAGTGCGGATGAGATAAGTGTCACGGTGGTCAGCAATCCTGCCTCGCCGTGGCTCAGTCCCCAAATGCTCAGCAAAACCGGCAGGACAAAGGCATAGATCTGCACGTCCATCGCATCGAGGCCGAACCCGGCGTACGATGTCCAGAACGCACGACGGACGTTTCCATCCATCGTGCGATACCATCGCGGCCCATAGTGCCGATAGACCATAAGAATGCTTTCCTGTATAGAAACTCATCGCTGAAATCGCGGTCAGCTCATAAAGTCTCGTAGCAGCTAACTTGAGGCCGGCGATGGGGACACGTTAGATTGACCAGCGCCAGGGCGCTTGTTGTGTATTGCCGGGAGAGTACGGGTTTGACAAGAGTTTGCCATGTCGGGAACGACTGCCGTTGGGGAAAGGCGACAGGCTGTAGACATGACCACATCTGAACGACCGGCCCGGATCAGTTTTGGACCCTTTTGCCTAATCCCTTCGGCGCGATTGCTGACGCGAGACGGTGTTCCTGTAGATATTGGAGGACGATCGTTCGATTTGCTCGCAGCGCTCACCGAACAGCCGGGACAGGTACTATCGAAACGCGAGCTTCTCAAACGGGTTTGGCCTGACGTCGTCGTCGATGACGGAAGCTTGCGATTCCATATGGTGGGTCTCCGCAAAATCCTCGGCGACGGCGTGAATGGTGCGCGTTATATTAGTACGCAAGTAGGAGTGGGATATGCTTTTGTCGCTCCCGTTAGTCTGAGCGCCGCCACGCCCGATACCGGGTCGAGTCCCAGTGCCACAGATGGTTGCGATCCGGGTCTCATGTCGCGGCGGTTGCCTCCACGTCCCTCGCGCCTGGTGGGGAGGTCCGAGGACGTACTCCTGCTTGTCGAGCGCATAGGCCATACGCCGCTTTTTACTATCGTCGGTCCGGCTGGAGTCGGTAAAACTACGCTTGCCATCGAAACAGCCTACGCCGCACTCGACGCCTTCGGCGGCAACGCCGTCTTTGTCGACCTCGGGCTGCTGGAAGATCCCGCTCTCGTCGGATCCGCCATCGCAAGTGCATTGGGCATTCCGGTCCAGGTCGAAGATCCAATAATGGTGGTGCTGCGGCATATCCGCGATGAGCGGCTTTTGCTCATCATCGACAATTGTGAACATGTCATCCATGCCATCGCATCAATCGTCGAACGCATTTCGGCCTGCGCACCAGCTGTCCATATCCTTGCCACTAGCCGAGAACCGCTGCGGACATCGCGCGAACATATCCATTGGCTGGGGCCGCTTGCCTTCCCCAGCGACACCGATGGTGCGTGCCTTGATGACCTGCTCGCCTATTCGGCGGTAGAGCTCTTTGTTGAACGCGCCCGGGCGGCAGACAGTGCCCTCGTTGTCGATATTGAGGCGGCAAAGCTAATCGCTGAAATGTGCGTGCGCTTGGACGGCATGGCGCTTCCCATCGAGCTTGCTGCGGTCCGGGTAGCATCGCATGGTTTGCGGGCCACCGCGGGCCTGCTCGGTGAGCGACTCAGCTTAGGATGGATGGGACGGCGCACCGCTAGGCCACGACATCAGACGTTGCAGGCAGCGCTTGATTGGAGCTACGAACTTCTGTCCGAAAGCGAGAAGACCACTCTTGAGCGTCTCTCGGTATTCATCGGACCCTTCGATACCGATGCAGCAATCAGTGTCGTGGAGGATGAGACGCTCAGCAAGGCTACGGTGGCCGCGGCGCTCGACGAGCTCGCAAACAAGTCACTTGTCTCACCAAATCGCTCCAGCCACTCGGGCTCCTATCGCCTCCTTGAAATGACCCGCGCCCATGCCCGCGAAAAGCTCGAAAACCGGGAGCCGGACCTTGTGCGTGAGGTCCACCGGCGGCACGCGGCGTATTTTCTTAAACTGTTGCAAACAACGGATCAGCAGATCGGTGACGTGGTTGCAAAGGGTACGGGGCGAATTGGTAACATTCGTGGCGCCCTTGAATGGAGTTTCGGGCCCGGCGGCGATCGGACGATTGCAGTTCCTCTCGCGGCAGAGGCCGCGGCAGCATTTCTTCACCTTTCCCTGCTCGTCGAGTGCCGCACATGGTGCGCGCGCGCCATCGCAGATCTAGCCGACGGCTTCCGGGCAATGCCAGCGGAACTTGAATTGCAGGCCGCGCTTGGCTTGGCCCTCATGTTCACTCGCGGAAACGGTCAAGCCGTTGAGACGGCGTTGCGAAGAGCACTAGAACTCTCGACGGATCTCGACGACCGCTGGAGCCAACTGCGTATCCTTGGAAGGCTGCACATTTTCCATGAACGCATCGGCGATTATGCGAGCGCGAAGAATTGGGCAGCGATGGCGGTCGAAGTTGCGGCGATAATCGATGAACCTGAAGCCATTGCCGTAGCCGCATCCCTGGCGGGAATATCGCTGCATCTGGCCGGACGGCAGATCGAAGCACGAAGCGAGTTCGAGAAGGCAATTCGTCATAGTTTGCCCTCTGAACGCGCAAGAACAATTCATTATGGATTCGATCATCGTAATCGCTCGCGTATCGGACTCGCACGAACCCTCTGGCTTTTGGGTTATCCCGATCAAGCACGAGTGCATGCCGAGGAGACAACCGACCAGGCAGCGCGGCTCGAGCATGCCGCGACCTATTGCATCGCCCTGATTTGGGCGCTCTCGGTCTACACCTGGACGGGTGACTTTCGGCGGGCGACGGATACGCTCGCCGCCTTCGCCAAATGTGCCGAAGTTAACGCGTTTGAACCTTATGTGGTCGCAACGCCCGGGCTCAGGGAAGGGCTCGCGATCCGCAATGGCCAGGCGCCCGACGCATTGAGTGTTGTCGAGGAGAGCCTTGCCCGGCTCCATGTGGCACGCTACGAGCTCTTGACCACCTCATTCGAAATGGTGCTTGCGGAGGGGCTCGCCACAAACGGTCGGCAGAGCGAGGCCCTTCAGCTTGTGGACGCCGCAATTCAGCGTTGCAACGGAAACGGCGAATTCCTCGCGCTACCCGAGTTGCTGCGGATCAAGGCCTTTGTGGTCGCGCGAGCCGTTCCTGTCGACATCGACGCGTGCGAGGCCTTGCTGCGACAATCGCTGGGCATCAGCCAAGATCAAGGTGCGCGTGCGTGGGAGCTGCGCGCCGCAATCGATCTTGCTGAACTCCTTGGTGCCAGCGGACGTGCTGGCGAGGGCGTCGCTTTGCTTGCGCCACTTCGCCAGGGGTTTACTGAAGGTGCAGACACCGCGGACCTGCAGTTGGCTGACGAGGTCCTGAGAAGGCTTCAACCCAAAGCGTAATTCCATGTAAGCTTGGCATGCGGTTTGCTAACCGAACCTCATACTTGCTCTCACAGTCAAATTTGATTTGAGCCGATGCCATCTGCATTCTCCTTGCTGAATTGACGTCAGGAGACAATCTCATGCTCCGCCACCATTGTTCTCACTGCTTGCGGTTGAGCTGGCTCCACTGCGACCCGGTCCCTCAGATGACCCGTCGCGCCAGCTCCGGTCCATGATCGAACTGCCCGTCTATCGCGACCAGGCCGACCGCCACCAGGACTTACGTCGATATGGAATACTGAAATGGCTAACTCGAGTGCAGGTGCAGTGTGGCACGCCGCGGTAAACGAATTTGCTATTCTTAATCTCGTCGCACGCCTCGCTCAAGCGGCCGACGATCGCAACGAGGCCGCCTATCGGGCTTGTCTTGCACCATGCGTGTGGACGGACGTAGGTGGCGAGCGACGCGATATTCCTGCGGACGAGTATGTCCGTGCCTCTATGACCCGTCTCGCCCGCGCTGACTGGACCCATCACAAGCTCGCCAACCCTGTGATCAGCATTGATGCGTGTGGTGCCAATGCATCTGCATTGATCGATGTGGTGGTCGAAATAGCATACTCGGATGCTGACGGACGGCATCGGCGTGCCACAATCGGCGGTCGCTACGATCTCGGTCTTGTTCGTCAGGGTGACGAGTGGCGGATCGATCGTCGGATCATGCACTGTCATTACAGCGAAGGTGATTTCGATGTGCCGGCGCTCTCCCACGGCGCGCCTTGCCGGCGAACTCAAGGATAGGGAGCTAAAGCAATGGACAAGCTTGACCAGATGTATACCGATGGCGCGTTCCAGCAAACACATGGACGCGAAGAACTCCAGCTATTCGACCCTGTGACGGAGGAAGCCAGCGCAATCGTGGTGCTGGCGGACGAGCGCGATGCCAAAACCGCGGTGGAGAGTGCGTCAAGGGCATTTCCGACCTTCTCGCAGACAACGAGAAAACAGCGGATTGATCTTTTACATGCGCTCAGCGCGGCGGTCGAGGCGCGCGCAGACGAACTGACAGAGGCAACGATCGCCGAGTATGGCGGCCCTGTTGAACAGGCGCGGTGGCGGGCTGGTCTTGCGGCCAGCAACTTCAGAGACGCCGCGAGGCTCCTCGACGAGTTTGCATTCACACGGCGGGTCGGAGAGGCTGAGGTTGTCGCGCAGGCAGTTGGCGTTGCGGTGCATATCGTCCCGTGGAACAGCCTATACAACGCCATCAGCGTGAAGATGGCAGGGGCGCTCGCAGCTGGATGCCCGGTAGTCGTCAAGCCGAGCGAATACAGCGCCCGGCAGAGCCAGCTGTTCACCGAGTGCCTGCATGCAGCAGGCCCGCCCGCAGGCGTGATCAATGTGGTGACGGGGCTAGGCAATGTGGTTGGAGAGGCTCTGACGAGCCATCCGGACGTCCGCAAGATCTCCTTCACGGGGTCGACGGCAGTTGGAAAATCAATCTTGCGTGGAGCTGTGCCCCGCCTGCAACGCGTGACACTCGAACTTGGGGGCAAATCGCCGACCATTGTCATGGATGATGCCGATTTGCGCGATGCTGCAACTTCAGCGCTGTCCTTTGGCCTGTTGAACAATGCTCAGTCCTGCATCGCCGGAACGAGAATTCTTGTTCCTCGCCCGAAGGTCGAGGCGTTCTGCCAAGCGATTCAGAACGCGATGCGCGATGTCGTTGTCGGCGATCCGCGTAGTCCGCTGACGACGCTTGGACCACTCGTCAACCGGCGGCAGTTTGACCGCGTCCAAACCTATATCCAGAAGGGCATCGCGGAGGGCGCGCGCCTCCTTGTCGGCGGAGAGGGGCGTCCCGACGGTTTGAACCGCGGCTTCTTTGCCAAGCCGACCATTTTTACCGACGTCAGCAACGACATGGTCATTGCAAGGGAAGAGATCTTCGGGCCAGTCCTCTGCATCATTGCCTATGACGATGAGGATCATGCCGTCACCCTCGCGAACGATACACCTTACGGATTGCACGCTTATGTAATCGGCAAGGATAAGATACGCGCCCGCCGCGTTGCATCGCGTCTTGACGCAGGGCGCGTGGCTATCAATACGCTTCGCCATGAGCCGATCGCGCCATTCGGAGGCTTCAAAGAATCGGGTGTCGGACGTGAGTACGGGCTATACGGCATTGAGGATCATTTAGAGCTTAAGGCAGTGATTGGAGCATGAAACCCTTCGGACCTGCTCCAAGTGCTGGAAAAATAGACGCCTGGAAATCACATTGTTCCTACTGTGCCGTGTCTCACTTTCCTAAATGGGAGTTGAGCGATCTGGCAATCAAGCTCCGCCAATATCGGCGTGAAGATCGCTGTTCCAGGAAACGGCCGTTCCTGTGGAATGTTGGCGCCGCACTGAGGCGCAAACAGAGCCTCGCGACTGACCAGGCGCTGTTCGCCCTCTGAGTTCAACGGCTCGAGAAGCCATCGCAGGCGGCACCGCTTTTGAGGCATGCTCCTTCTCTCCCCAGGCAACCAGGCCCAGACCCCGAGGGTCGCGACCGCCAGGACCGTCGGGATGCGTGCCGTTTTCCCCTGGAGTGCCATGACGCCGTGGCCTTTCCTGGGAAACTCATGAGCCGTTTATATCGCGCCATGTTCCCATAAGGCCCCACTTGCCGCATAGGGTTGCACTGTCATGCGGTCAGTGGTCTTGGCGCAATGATCGATGTGCCGTCTCTCCAGACCTCGGCAGCGTTCCAGAATGCGCATCCACAAGAGGATGGATGTAACATCCAAGTCTTTGGCACCTGACAGGCGCTAACACTCCATCACAAGGCATAACGGGTACGTCAGAAAATCTCTCCCTATAGTTCAAACAGGCAGGAACAATCACTGCAGCCTTCAGGAGAATGATCATGTTCGTACCCTCGCCAGCACTCTCACGGCGCCATTTGTTGGCTGGATCAGCGGCATTAGGTGCTCTCAGTGTCTTTGGGACGAAGGTGAGCGCAACGTCCTCAAACGACGTCATTCGTCCCTTTCGCGTTGCCATCCCTGAAGAGGGGGTCGTAGATCTTCGTCGGCGGCTCGCCGCAACACGGTGGCCCAACCGCGAGACGGCTGGCGACCAGTCACAGGGCGTGCAACTGACGAAGATCCAAGAACTCACTCGCTATAGGATGACGGACTACAGTTGGCGGGCCGTCGAGGCCCGGCTGAATGAGTTGCCGATGTTCATCACTGAAGTCGACGGACTAGACGTACACTTCATCCATGTCCGGTCGCCGAACGAAAATGCCCTGCCGATGATCATGACACATGGATGGCCCGGATCGATCCTGGAATTCATGAAGGTGATCGGTCCGCTAACCGATCCGGTTGCTTACGGCGGAAGCGCAGACGACGCCTTCCATCTGGTTGTGCCCTCAATCCCCGGCTTTGGCTTCTCGGGCAAGCCGACACAAACAGGCTGGGGGTCGGATCGTATAGGTCGCGCGTGGGCAGCACTGATGCAGCGTCTGGGATACAGCCGCTACGTGTCGCAAGGTGGGGATTGCGGGTCTGTGATTTCCCATCGCATGGCGCTGCAGAAGGTGCCGGGACTGGCTGGCATTCACGTCAACATGCCAGGCGTCGTTCCCAAGGAGATCTCAACCGTACTTGCTGCGGGTGGAGCGGCGCCAGCCAACCTGAAGGACGATGAGAAGAAAGCGTTCGATGCGCTCGACAGCTTCTACAAGGACAGTTCCGGGTATTCCGCGATGATGGTCACGCGGCCGCAGACCATCGGCTACTCGCTCGTGGATTCTCCCGTCGGCTTGGCTACGTGGATCTACGAGAAGTTCGCTCAATGGAGCTATAGCGGCGGCGAACCTGAGCGGGTTCTAACACGAGATGAAATGCTCGATGACATTTCGCTGTACTGGTTAACGGCATCGGGAGCTTCGGCCGCGCAAATTTATTGGGAAGCCCACTCCAACAATTTCAACGCCGTTGACATCACCGAAATGCCCGTTGCTGTCACCGTATTCCCAGGCGAAATCTACTGTGCTCCTCGAAGCTGGGCTGAGCGCTGCTACCACAATCTCATCTATTTCAACAATGCCAGTAACGGCGGCCATTTCGCGGCTTGGGAACAGCCAGAAATCTTCACCCAAGAGGTAAGAGCTGCGTTCAGGACGCTGCGCTAAACAAACATCTGTTGGCATAAGGAATGAACGCTATGACTTCACAAGCAAGAAAGCTTTACACAGCGAAGGTGCGAACGACAGGTGGACGGGACGGTACTTCCAAGAGCTCCGACGGTCGCCTGGATATCAAGCTATCAACGCCAGGGAGTGTTAACCCTGGGACCAATCCGGAGCAGTTGTTTGCAGCGGGATGGTCGGCCTGCTTTGAGGGCGCAATGGCAATCGCGGCGCGCAAGTTGAACGCCACTCTACCCGATAGCACAGCGATAGAGGCGGAGGTGGATCTCAACACAGACGACGGCGGCTACTTCCTGAGCGCACGTCTGAACATAAGCCTGCCGGGACTTGATCCTGACGTGGCCCGCAGGATCGTGGATGTTGCACATCAGACCTGCCCCTACTCAAAGGCGACACGCGGCAACATCGAGGCACAAATCAATCTTAGGTAGGCTCGCTCTCTACCCGACCATCCTCACCTCTTAAGCGCACAAAACCAAACGGGATTGAATCAGATGGACACAACCTTAACTTCGGACTTTATCGACCATGACCGCCGACGCCTCTTCGGTATTGTCGCGGCGAGCCTCGCGGCAACGCAGCTAGGAGGCGCGGCAGCTGCAGCTGCCCAGAGCGGGAGGGCACAAACATCAAGTGCAGCGCCGTCCCCACAGCGTTCGTCGTTCAGTGCTCTGAAGCAGGCTAACGCCGGCCTCTTGAATATTGGCTTCGCGGAGGAAGGTCCCTCCAGTGGACCTGTCTTTATTCTGCTGCACGGTTGGCCCTACGACATCTACAGTTATGTCGATGTCTCGGCGCGTCTTGCAGAAGCGGGCTATCGCGTGATCGTGCCCTACCTACGCGGTTACGGCACGACGCGGTTTCTGTCCGACAGCACAGCGCGAAGCGGTCAGCAGGCTGCACTTGCGGTGGACACAATTGCTTTTATGGATGCTCTCGGCATTCAGAAGGCGCTTGTTGCCGGCTGCGATTGGGGCGCTCGCACTGCCAACATTGTTGCTGCAGTCTGGCCGGAACGCTGCAAAGCGTTGGTTTCTGTCAGTGGGTACCTGATCGGAAGCCAAGAGGCCAACAAAACGCCGCTTCCGCCGCAGGCAGAATTGCAGTGGTGGTATCAGTATTACTTCGCGACCGATCGCGGCCGTGCGGGATACGCAAAGTACACGGCTGACTTCGCAAAGCTGATTTGGCAGCTTGCGTCTCCTCGCTGGAACTTTGATCAAGAGACGTTTGCCCGTAGTGCCAAGGCGTTCCAGAATCCCGATCACGTCGACATCGTTATCGACAACTACCGTTGGCGCCTCGGCCTATCTAAAGGTGAGCGCCAGTACGACGAGTTGGAGAGAGCTCTCGCTAAAGCCCCAGTAATTCATGTTCCCACAATCACGTTGGAGGGTGACGCCAACGGTGCGCCGCATCCGGATCCAGCCGCATATGCCAAGAAGTTCTCAGGGAAGTACGAACATCGGCTGATCACCGGCGGGATCGGTCACAACCTTCCACAGGAGGCCCCCGAAGCCTTCGCGAAAGCAATCATCGACGTTGACCGGTTATGATCAC
>KI912039.1:31094-33679 GCA_000517005.1 Microvirga lupini | reverse complement strand
TTAGGCGAGGAGCGTCATAATGAAGTACATTGTCCCTGCACTCGTGGTGCTCGCAATAGGTTCAGCTGCGACAGCTGCGGCCGTGCTGGGCGCCGAAACGGATGCCGTGCCCACGAATGCGTCGCCGATCTACGGCGTAACCCTGCCAGACGGCTATCGCAACTGGGAGCTTGTAGCACCGGCGCTAGAGGGCGATCCCCTGCACGAGCTTCGAGCCGTCGTGGGAAATAAAATCGCAATGGATGCGTATCGCATCGGCACCTTGCCGTTTCCCGACGGTACGGTGCTTGTGAAGCTTGCATGGAAGCGAGTGCAATCCCCTGAGTTTGAGCCAGCCTCTGTTCCGGGAGCCGCAACCACGGTTCAGGTTATGGTAAAGGATTCCACGAGATATGAGTCCACTGGCGGCTGGGGTTTCGGGCGCTTCATCAACGGTAAACCGGTCGATCAGGCGCAACATGAAACCTGCTTCGCCTGTCATGAAGCACAGGTTCGGGGGCACGACTACGTCTTCACCCGCTACGCACCGTGATTGTGTTGGCAGCTACCGGCAACTAAGCCACCCCGACCCGAGTATAAACCCCGACGTACCGAGTAAGGGTAGTCGTGAGACCATCCGCCCTCTGAGGCCAACCAACCATTGGCTGTGAAATGGTTCAGGTGACCGGAGGGTACACTCGAAAGCCTACCTGCTCCAATCATAGAAAGGATCAATCCAATGAGAAACCTGTTTGCCGCACTGGCGCTCGTAATCGGGGCAAGTGGAGGTGCTTTTGCGCAGTCGTCCGATAAGCCAACCGTTGTTCTGGTTCACGGTGCATTCGCAGATTCCTCCAGCTGGAACGGCGTCATCGAAATCCTAGAGAAGGACGGCTATCGCGTCGTGGCTGCCGCCAATCCCCTGCGTTGGCTACGTATCGACGCGGAGTATGTCGCTGACATTGTGTCAAGTATCAAATCTCCTGTTGTCCTCGTGGGACATTCCTACGGTGGCTCAGTCATCACCGAGGCGGCGGAAGGTCATCCGAACATCAAGGCGCTTGTTTATGTCGCCGCCTTCGCACCTGACATCGGCGAAACTGCAGCACAATTGTCAGCTAAGTTCCCGGGAAGCACCCTCGGCCCTACGCTTGCGCCTCCCGTAGCCCTCACGGGTGGTGGCAACGATCTCTACATACAGCAGGACAAGTTTCACGAGCAGTTTGCAGCTGATGTGCCGGGAAGGAAGGCTAGGTTGATGGCAACAGCGCAACGTCCGATAACCGAAGCGGCGCTGAACGAGGCTTCGACTGGAGCGGCATGGAAAAAACTGCCGTCGTGGTTCATCTATGGCGACAAAGACAAGAACATTCCGGCCCAAGCAATCGCCTTCATGGCCTCCCGGGCGCATTCGAAACAGACCGTTGTTGTCGAAGGTGCCTCTCACGTAGTGATGGTATCCAACCCAGCACCTGTTGCAAGGTTGGTCGAGACCGCAGCGACAGCGAAATAGAACAGCAGGATTGCAGGCATCCGTAGCTGCCACTGCTGTGGCCGGAGGCGGCTAGCCAAGTAGCCGCCTCGACGGCCGATCTTTACCACTTAGTTCAGAGAGAATGAAGGTATCAGCGATGCCTAAACCTGACGCGTTTGCTGAGAGCGTCGCGCGCAATCAGGCTCAACTTCGGTCGGAACTGAAGCCGCGATACGATTTCATCGTCTGTGGATCTGGTTCCTCCGGATCCGTAGTTGCGCGGAGACTCGCCGAAAATCCTAATGTTAATGTGCTCTTGGTCGAGGCGGGAGTTAGCGACGACGATCCTGCAGTCACCCAGGCAATTCAATGGCGCTTAATCATCGGAAGCGAGAGGGACTGGGGCTTTCGGGGTGAACCAAACCCGTGTGTCAACGGTCGCTCAATCCCGTTCTCAATGGGAAAGGTTCTTGGTGGCGGGTCCAGCATCAACGTTATGGTTTGGGCTCGGGGTCACAAACGAGACTGGGACTTATTTGCCGCGGAGGCAGAAGACCCGGCATGGAACTACGAGTCTGTGCTCAAAGTATACCGACGGGTCGAAGACTGGCATGGCGATCCTGACCCAGAGTACCGAGGCGTTGCAGGACCGGTGTTCGTTGAGCCGGCCCCGGATCCCAATCCGCTCGCCCTCGCTACAGTCGACGGCGCACGATCGATTGGTATCCCGACGTATGAGAACGCCAATGGTCGCATGATGGAAAGCGAGGGTGGGGCATCCATCACAGATGTGCGTGCTCGGGCGGGACTACGGGAGTCGGTTTTTCGCTCGTACGTCTATCCGTACATGGACAGACCGAATCTGACGGTGCTCACCAACGCGTTAGTCACGCGTGTCACCTTGGATGGTGAGCAGGCTACAGGCATTGAGTTCGTTTGGCAGGGTGACACACTGAGGATTGGCGCCACCTGCGAGGTTATACTCTCTCTCGGGGCGGTTCACACGCCTAAGATCCTGATGCAATCTGGAATCGGCGATCAGTCGGTTTTAGAAAAATTTGGCATACCGGTTGTCCGACATCTGCCAGGTGTCGGCCAAAACCTTCAGGATCATGTCGCGTTCGACTGCGTC
>KI912039.1:28524-30994 GCA_000517005.1 Microvirga lupini | reverse complement strand
GGAATTTGCTAACCGCATCCGCCGACGTGCTCCTCGACCGGGTGATCGCTGGCATCTCGATGAGGTGGTGATCACCATTGCTGGGAAGAGGCACTGGCTCTGGCGGGAGGTTGATCAAGATGGCTTTGTCCTTGATGTCCTGGTTCAGAGCCGCCGTGACCGCAAAGCCGCCAAACGCCTGCTGCGCAAGCTCCTGAAAAAGAATGCTATGGCCCCGCGCGTCATGATTACGGATAAACTCGGATCCTATGCCGCTGCTCGCCGGGACATGGGCCTGAGCATCGAGCATCGGCAGCACAAAGGATTGAACAACCGGGCGGAAAACTCGCACCAACCCACCCGCCGACGGGAACACCAGATGAGGCGCTTCAAGTCAGCCCGACAGGTGCAGCGCTTCCTCTCGAGCCATGATCCGATCAACAACCTGTTTCACCTGTGGCGCCATCAGCTGACTGCCGCCAGCTACCGCGAAGCTCGAAGGGCAGCCTTCGAGACATGGGCGGACATCACCTCTGCAGCACTCGCCGCTTGAAATCTATGCTCTTCTCCGCCCGAATTCCGTCCAACGCTCGTTAATGTGACGATGCCGTTGCGTCTGTGGAGGGCAAACCTGCTTTCCGTTAACGCACAGTCGATCGATTTCCGATGGTACGGTCTTTGAATTCGACGCTTCCGTCCCAGTCTTCGAGCCTCAAGTTGCTGACCGTAAGGCGATCAGGCGTTATTCACAGCTATGTCGCGAACGGAAATATTCTCTAAAACAGTGGGCTAGTATCAATGTGGCGAGAACACTGGGGCATAGACATGACGGACAACGAGACTCAAGAGGGAACCACCGAGGAGTTCCTGACGGCTTTGGGGCTGCGGCTCGGTTCAGAAAATGGATTTGATAGAGATCTCGCGGCAGTTCTACAGCGGTATGTCCTAACGCCGGCGCCGGGCGAGAGCGCCGTCACTCAAGCCAAAGATGCGATCCTGAAGCTGGCAAGCGACCGCGCTCGTTCCTTGACGGAGAAGGTCGGTGGCTGACGCGCCCTATTATCTTCACTCTTTAAGTCTCGCCGGTTTCCGAGCCTACCTTCATCCAAAGACCTTCGATTTCCGACGTAAGCGATGCTTGGCGATTTTCGCGCCGAACGGCAACGGCAAATCCAGTATGGTCGACGCTCTGGAGTTTATGTTCTCTGGGGACGGGACGCTGGCGCGTCTGGGAACCCGGGCGGCCAACAACAATGCCGGCGTTGCAGCTCTCGCGCACAACCTTGCCGAAGAGACAAAGATTAAGCCGGAGGTCTCCATCGAGGTTAAGGTGGGCAAGGAAGTTCTCTATGGAACCCGTGCCGCGGCGGGCGCGAAGCGGCCGATGCCGGAGATCGCAACGACGTTAAACGGATGCTTTGCCGTCAGCCCGATCATTCGGGGTCATGCGCTTCGGACGTTCGTGGAGAACCATACCCTCGAGGATCGCTACGCGAGCGTTGCGGGATGGTTACAGCTCGATCCCCTGGTCAACGTTCAGAGAAACCTTCGCCTGCTTCGGATGCAAGTGAATCAGGCGGCCGCGGATGAGACGGAAGAACGCCGGATTGACTCACAGCTCGCGAAGGAAACGGGCCAGACGATCAAGGCCTGGGACGCTGTGCCGATTTTGGAATACATCAATACCAGAGTCCTCAATCCGCTCGATCCGGAACTGACGCTGACGACCCTAGCTACGACCGATCAAGGCTTTCGGGAAGTGGAAGCGCGCGCGAAGATCGAGGAGACGAAGGTCGGGCTCGCCAGTCTCCGGCAGATGCGATCCGCCGCCCGGGCACTGTGGGCGCCGGCGAGCGATCCGAGCCTCCCAGGCTCTTCTCCGGCCGGGTCTGTCCCAGCCTTCGAGGCCGCCGTGGCGGCGCTGATGGCAGCTATCGATGCCGAAGCCACTGAGCGCAGCAAAGCCGCCGGCGCCGCTTTCGCGGCCCTCTGGCGAGAAGCCGAGCCGTTCTTTCGGGAAGGCGTCCCTGTCCCGGAGAGTTGCCCGATCTGCACCACACCGATCACTGCTACGGCCGCCGGCACCGCGACTGCAATCCGGGAACACATCGCCAAGCATCTCGCGGAACTGTCCGATTACGCAACCGCCAAGAGGAAGCTCGATGAGGCTCGCACGTCCGCCTCGAAGGCTCACGCCCATCTGGCAGCCGCTTTGCCGGGACTGGCCGCACTCCTAGGCGACACCGAACCGTCCCTGAAGGCCGACCTGGAAATCTATCGAACGGTGGTTTCCGAGTGGCAGCAAGGTGCCACTCCTCCATCGGAGGCTCTCGTGAAGACGCTCGCAGATTTGCTTGCGTCCGTCGACCGGCAGATTTCGGAGATCGAAGCGAAGCAAGGCGACTACACGTATGCTAAGGCGAAGGCCAAGATCGAGTGTCTGCTCGAATTGCAGGCTGAGCGGGCAACGATGATCAGGGAGAGGGAAGAA
>KI912039.1:27881-28424 GCA_000517005.1 Microvirga lupini | reverse complement strand
ATTGCCGCGCACCAGCCTTGACGCGATATGCCTCATATGAGGGGGATTCTGCAAAATTGTCCTGGGATTGGCTCGCTGCCCTTAGGTGTTGTCCAATCGGGCACGAGCGCCGAGATAGCCACCATGATGGCGCAGGCCGTATTCCCGCTTCGTGAACCCTCGACGCTCCATCACGATTAAAGCCAGCACATCACTGATGGCCGACATCACGGCCATGCTGGCCGTTGGGGTCAGTCCGAGAGAGCACGGCTCGGTGATGATCCCCATGTCGATGACGATGTCGCATAAGGGGCGCATCTCGGAGTCGGGATGGGATGTAACCGCGATGATCTTATGCGGCCAAGGTGCCGGGACAGCTCGATCATCTCGATCACCTCCCGCGTCTTGCCGGAGGTCGAGAACGCCACCAGGCAGTCGCCTGGGCCAATTAGCCCGAGATCCCCATGAGCCGCCTCACCAGGGTGCATGAAGGCCGCGGGTGTGCCCGTGGAGCACAGGACAGCGGCAAACTTCTGGGCGACAAACCCAGCCTTTCCCATGCCG
>KI912039.1:26191-27781 GCA_000517005.1 Microvirga lupini | reverse complement strand
CTCATATGGGATGGCGCTTGTCAAGTCGGTCAGTTGCAGAGCATCGACATCCTCCAAAATACCGGTTCCAGTTCCTAAGCCCGACTCTATGACGCAGCTCGTTCGCCAAGCCTGATCAAACTCATATCCGGTCGGCGCTGACGATGGCCGCACCATGATCCCGCTTGCGGCGGGCTGAGCTCAGGACGGCGAAACCCTTCTGGATCACGGCGTTTGGCCATGTTCTCCGTCGGTTCGCCAGCCTGGATCCGCCAGGATTGATCAGTCCTGGTAGATTTCCGAAAAGGTGGTGTGGGCGGTCAGGCCCGCTTCATGATCGCGCCTTCAATCACGACACCTGAGGTTGCATATTTCCAAAGGGCGACCAGCAGCTTGCGGGCCAATGCGACAATGCTCGACTTCTTCATGCGGCCGCCCTTGTGATCAACGCGTGCTTTGTACCATTGGGTCAGCGTCGAGTTCGGCTGATGCAGCACCCACAGCCAGGACAACTGGATGAGCATCACGCGTAGTCTCGGATTGCCCGCTTTCGAGACGCCCTGTTCCCGATCGATGGACCCGCTCCGCCACGGTGTCGGTGCCAGTCCGGCATAAGCGGCGACCTGGCGGCGGTTGTCGAAATGCCGGAAAAAGCACTCCGACCACAGAATGTTGGCAAACTCGGCACCAATCCCCTTGATCTCAAGCAGCATCGTGACCGGCGATGGCTTCCCGACCTCAGCAGCCTGCGCCGCGATGAGCGCATCGCGTTCCTCCTCGACCACCTTGATCTGCTCGAGCACCAGTTCCAGTCGATCCAGTTCCCGGCCGATCTGGGCTTTCATGTGCCCAGGCAGGGGATGTCCATCGCCGGTCTTCAGTTCTTCGAGCCGCCGCCGGTCTTTATGCAAGGGCTCATAGTCGGTGATGCCCTGCGAGAACAGGAGGCCCTTGATGCGATTGACATGACCGACGCGTTCGACCGTCAGCGCCTTGCGCTCCCGGGCGATCCGCCGCCGGTCCTCATCCTCGGGTGATGGCGCACGGACCATCGAGCACACGCGCGGCTCACCTCTTTTGTAGGCCATCAGAACGCGAAGCAGCACCTCGCCATCGACGCGATCCGTCTTCACCCGCCGGTAACGGCGTGGCGTCGCAATCGATGCCGCATCCACCACATGGCTCTCGACCCCCTCCTGCACAAGCGCCCGATGAATCCAGAAGCCGTCGAGGCCGGCCTCCTGAATCGTGATGATCGGCCAATCATGTCCGGTTTTGACCCGGCTTCTCTCCCGCAGCTTCGAAAACAGATCGAACAAGCCGACGATGTTTCCAGCGGGTACGCTATACTTCGACATCTTCTCCCCATTCCCTGGCGACAGGGAGGTGACGAGCCACGTCGAGCGGCTGAGCTCCAAAGAAACAAAAATTGCGGCAAGGTTGGTGTGGATGGCGGTCGCCGGGCGTTCGGTCTTAAACATCGGAGCCTCAGAATTCGTGGTTGGTTGAACGACCTCTCATTCTGCAACAATGGTGGCCGTCATCCATCCCATGGGTTCTGGATCAAGTTCCACAAAGCGCAACTCGCCTCCGACCGGACCTCCTGCCGCC
>KI912039.1:25868-26091 GCA_000517005.1 Microvirga lupini | reverse complement strand
CTCTCCGTTACCGGCATCCCGTGAAGATCATTAAGAGCTCGCGGCCGGCCTCTGGGCTACCCTCTCGGTACAGGAAGCCGCTGGCCCTATCCGATCTGTTGCAAAAGGCGTCGGCAAAGCCAGAGTTTCGAAACCTCAGGTGAGCGCAGGCTCCAGCGAATGAGAGAAGGGTTCATGTTGCAGAGACAAGCGCCTTGCTATGTTCGTCTGCGGCGGGCCACAG
>KI912039.1:24410-25768 GCA_000517005.1 Microvirga lupini | reverse complement strand
GATCAGCACGTCCGCGCTACCAATCAGGCCTCCGAAACAAACTCTGGTGAATACAATGGGCTAGGGATTGAAGTTCTCAGTTTGGGAACGGTGACGATGACGTGATGCAAACCGGTCGAGCCGGGGGATCAGGCAAACCCGAGGTACTGTCAGAGCTTCGAGCTCGTCAACTTGTGAGAGATCTGATCCGCGGTCTGACATCAGGGCCCGCGGCCACATAAGCCGCACCGATAGGCCGTAGATATGACTGCCCCGACCCCTTGCACTCACGTTCAACAAAACCCTTGCCGGCAGGGAGCGTCCAGATATGACAGTACCAGTCCGCTGCGTGGGTTGCAGCACCCGGAGACTACGCCACCCACTCAAAAGTCCACCACATCCCAGACGGCACCGTAATATCGCGTTACATGTGTAATCCGTCCCTTGTGAAGAATTCATATCTCATTGATATATTTTGAAGAAGTCTGAAGGTTAGATTTTGATTTTGCAGGAAACGAGGACTTTGCGCTCTGTTCCCTTGCGATTTCAGAATTCGGTTTTCGCAATAGCCGAATCGTGATTCACGCCCCCTGAAGATTGAAGGGGCACGGAAATACGGTAGGCGGGTCAGATGGAGAACGGGATTTCATGGAAACGGTTTTCATCGAGAGAGGGCTTGTTCTCCCAAAGGTAATCGCCGGTCAAGTTTGCATGCTCTCATGTGTCGGGGATAGGCTGGAAAGCGGGTGCTCGGGAGTGGATTGTCGCGCAAGGCATTAACGACGCGGCCGGTATAGATTGTGTTCCAGTGGATGATGGTGGTGACAACTAGTCAGGTCAGATACCCTGTTGGGATGGCTTTGGAAGATCGAGACGCATCGGAAACTGTGCCCTACGTTAGTACACTGGAGCTTGGCCCCGAGATTACATAACGAACCATTTGGACTCCAGGAGTTCCTTCGCCCGCATTCGGGTTGCGCTAAGAGAGAGGATAGAATGCAAGGAAAGAGCGAGGGTAAGATTTACAATTTCGGCAACCAGAGATTTAACACTAAATTTCGTCGAATCACACGGAGATTATTAGACAAATCGGTCAAAGAGGTCCGCCTGACAGCGGCTGAATACAGCTTGCTGATGGCTTTCCTTAGTTCTCCCGGCCAAATCCTTTCGCGCGAACGACTGCTGATGGCAACGCATGTGCACTACGTGGGGATCCAGGATCGGGCCATTGATATTCTTGTCTTTCGGCTCCGTAAAAAGCTCGAAGAAGACGCCTCCAATCCAAAATACATTAAGACCATACGAGACGCGGGCTACATATTCGACCCTGACGGGCAGTCCGAAGCGCTGGAGAGGGCTGGCCAACGAGGACTGGC
The DNA here is from genome assembly GCA_000517005.1 of Microvirga lupini. GTDB lineage: Bacteria > Pseudomonadota > Alphaproteobacteria > Rhizobiales > Beijerinckiaceae > Microvirga > Microvirga lupini. The sequence goes on along the minus strand of KI912039.1, from coordinate 24,413 downwards.
TCT
>KI912039.1:15809-24310 GCA_000517005.1 Microvirga lupini | reverse complement strand
CTGGGACGAGGCATTCCGGGGAAAGCTATAGTTCCTGCGCTCTGTCGATCTCTTATGAACTGAACACTGACTACCGGGGTCAATCGTCACTCGATGTCGATGTCGAGTGCGAGGCATCGATCGACACTAAGAAGCGCCAGGGATTCTCTGGTTTTGAAATGGCCCAGGACGATGAATCTCACACACTCTATGCTAATGATAGCGAGAGTGAGACGATGCAGCTCTCGTACTTCTTCTCAGGCTTCGACGAAGTTTATAAAGCCTCGGTCTCAACTGCCTCGTGCGAAATCGACGATGTCTCGCTAAACTGAGGCCCGAGGCCTCAGTACATTCGCCTGGCAGTCTTCAGCGGCTCATAGAATCGTGTGATCGGAACTTTGAGTGCGTCGGAGATCTCATAGAGCTTTCCGGCGGAGATTCTGTTGGTGCCCCTTTCGTACTTCTGAACCTGTTGGAACGTGACACCGATAAGGTCGCCAAGAGCTTCCTGAGACAGTCCTGCCGCAAGGCGGGCCGCCCGGATCTGCTCGCCAATGAGGAGATCGTATTCTCCGGCTCTGCGTCTGTTCATGAATATCCCATTAGATGCGAGATTAATCTGAACTAGAGCAGAGACTTAGGATTCTGTTCCAGTTTCTCAAGTTGAAACTGGATCATGGAAGGGCTGAGCTGTTTGCAACCCCATTAAGCCGCTTTTTGGCTCTTCCGTGACCCTTTACCAGGTGCCTTTTTCGCAGGCTTTTTGGTGTTCTCCGCATCGCTCGGTACCTGGCGTACGATCGGATCCGCCCATTTGAGTACGATCGGCATGTTCTGAGGGTTGCCCTGAGTCAGACGAATTTGATCCGGTCCGCGGGCTGGGAACATCCTGATGCCCTGCTGCTCAAGAGCGCATTTGCTCAATTCCTTGACCAGTGGATCGTGGTTTTGGGCGGTGGCGTAGATGAGGCAGAAGCCATAGCCCCTCCCCTTCTCCTCCTCGATCTTCTCCGAGATCCAGAGCGGGATAGGATTGCTTTTAGGGCGGGCGATTTCTTCGAGAGCAAGCATCGTGTGGTTCTCGCTGGTGCGGCTGGCGGCCGTAGTTTCAGACTAGGAAGCGGAGAGTCCACCCTGAAGGTATGCGGGCAGATAAGGGATCAACTCCGCCTCATAGCCGACATAGAGGGAGTGCCGCGGGGAGCCGTCCTGCGTCGTGCCGAGGACCCATAACTTATGGCCGTCGGCATGGAGCGCCTGAACGACGTCCCTTCCGTAGTGGGAGAGTTTCTTGTGCAGGGTACCATAGGCCAGGATGATGAGCTCGGCCTTCGCGGCTAATGCCCGGATGCTGCTGATGTTCTCCGAACTGCAGGGTTGGACCCCTGGGTCGAGAAGCATCTTTGGCTTAGTGGCCCTGAAGTCCATGACATTGCACTTGATGTAGGCCTCAAGCCCAAGGGCGATCGTGCGTTTGACCTCGCGAAGGCAAGTAGGGTCGTCTACCTCCGGACCTGCCGTGGAAGGGTTCATGCCAATCCAGAGGGCGAACCGCGGTTCCTTCTTGTCAGTCCATTCCCGGGCGAGGACGGTCCGGTACCGTCCGCACGGGCTGAAGGTGGCGGAGCCTCTGATGCCATCTTGAATCTTGATGCGAACCTTGCCGCCGGGATCATGGAGATGTTCTGCGCTCATAGCTGGGTGAAGATTTCCCTGATCTGGCTGATGGTGGGCTTTTGGCGGGATTCGAACCGGATTACTCGATAACCGCAGGAATTGAGAATGGCATCCCGCTTGCGATCTCGTGCTGGGTCATGGGTGCTGTCGTCCAGCTCCACGACGGCGATCGGCGTCTGATCCTTGAGGATGACCCAATCGACCCGTGCATTGCCGATGGCGTTAAAGGAGCGCCAGTAGCGTTTGTTCCTGGCCTTCAAATCGGGCTCCAGCAAGGCAAGCATGCTGACTTGGGGCGCAACCTCATAGCTCGGCAAAGCGGAGAGGAGCCGACGGTGAAACTCCCGCTCGTTCTCGGTGAGGAGTAAACGGGGACGATAGCGATCCTTGCGGAAGAGCCCCACTAGACCGAGAAGAAGGGCGAGAAGGGTCAGCCCTACGACTACGACAGGCACAAGGGTACCAAGGGGGTATTCGAGGATGAGCCGTTGGGTGAGCATGGCGCCCTTTAAGACTGCTTCTGGCGCTTATGTGTGAGCCAGTCCTCGCAGACCAGCCGGGACATGTAGGAAGGGCACTCAGTTGAGGTCGGGCCGGTCACTACTGGGCGGGAAGGAACGCGAGTGGCTGTGTCATGGACCGTAACCGGGCCAGCGACTGCCGGAGACGGCTCAAGAATGACCGTTGTCTTCGGGCGGGTCTGGACAGTGTGCCAGGAAGACAGTCCCTGATCGAAGTGTGTTCCAGGAGGATGACCCTCCAACTCGGCGAAAACCGGTACGGTCAAACCGGCCGTCTGAGTGCCGCTGCATGCGCCGAGGAAGGCTGTGACGCAGAGAAGGGTTGCAATCGAGCAAAACCGCATGAGGGTACTCAGTCCTTATATACCGGGCCTGTGACGGCCTTCCTGGATTGTGACGTGCGTTTGGCTTGGACAGTGCGGACTTCCGGCGCGGGCTCAATGACCTCCGTGCCTTCGTAGATTGTCGTGACAAAGCGGCGGGGATAGCGGAAGCCAACCTCAAAGCCGGCGTTGTACCCAAACGTGTAGTCAGAACCCCTCGGCGGTGAGGGGGACGGGTCAATGGCGGCTCCAAGGCCCGCCATTGGGTTTTGTCCGTAGTCCGGCCGGTGCCGATAGGCTCGCCGTTCGTTAGGGGCGAAGCCGGTGACGGAGGTTGCCGCACTGCAGCGGGTGCGCGCCTGGTTAGAATCGTAGAAGCAGTGATGGGGACTGACGGTCGTGATGGTGGTCGCACCATCTGACATGCATGCGCTAAGTCCAAGCGTAAGGCCGGCGACGAGAAAGAAGCGACGATTGAACAAGGGAAGATTCCAAATTCCTGGTCGGAGATGATGACGCGAGAATAGCACGTGAGATGGGGTTCGAGCGACTTGCTGAAACCCTACAAATGCCAGGAAACAGGGTCAGAATGCCATTGAGCGAAAAAGAAAACGGCGGCCCTGAGTTTAGGGGGCAATAAAGCAGGGCCGCCGTGTCAGTGAGATTCGCTCTCGTCGACGGATAGGAGAATACAGCAAAGCTTGGCGTTTTTGGAAAACCCAGCAGGAGAAACTCACAAGTGGTTAATGGCTTTGGTGGGGATTGCTCTAAGTGGCGGTTTTCCATGGAAAACCGCCCGGAACGTAGGTTCCGGGCGGTGACGCGATTCTATTCAAACATTTCGGAGGCTGCCGGCAGCGGGATCGCGAAGGCGCCGGTCGGAACAACGGAGGGGGCCTGTGGCTCGGGGGTAGCGAGCTGTTCCTCAGAGATCTCAGGTTCAGCCGTGTCTTGGGCTGCTGGCTCGGCGGTGTGAGATTCTACCGGGCTGGTCGCTGGCGGGAGCTGCGCAGGTGTCTTCGCCTTGGTCTCGGACAGTTTCACGATGCGGAATGACCGAGTCGGGGAGATACCGTTGGCGGGATCAGCCGCGCGCTGCTCGTGGGCGCCGAGCACGCGGATCTCCTGGCCTTCGATCAAATGGTCTTTCACACGCTCGTAGGCAGAGCCCAGCGCCTGGGCAAAGATTGTGACAGGCTTTCCGGATTTCCGGTCAGTGAAGGCGCCGCGGAAATTGGCATAGGGCCGGCCCTTCCGGTCCATTTTGACTGAAAGATCCTGGACCACGAGCACGCGGTTGTAGAGCTTCTGGGAGGAATGAGCGAGGCCAGCGTTTTCCATGAGACTATCCTTTGTGGGGTTTTGAACTTGCCCCTTGTCACCTGAGATTCTTGGCTGACCTCGTCTTTCCTTATGCTGCCGAAAGTAGATCCTCTGGTCTCGTGAGCCCGGCCCTCTCAACAAGGCTCTTCGCACTCACCTCACCGCTATAACGCTGGCGGCTGCCGCGTTTGGTCATGAACAGCTTCACCCGGCCCGTGCCGGTATCGATTTGCTGGATGACGGCCGTCGAGAACTTCGTGTGATCGACCATCAAATCTTTGAAGGTCATCCCAGTATGGAGCCGATAGTCCTGGATGGCAGCCTGATCCTTCTCGAGCTGGCGCTGCGCCTCCACGACTTTGCGGGCGAGATAAATCTCGTATCCGATCATCCGCTCATAGATCTCCGGATAGTCAGGTGGGCTGTCATAACTGTCGTGACTGCCGCCGGTAGCGATCTCGCCCGTTCCGTCACTGATGAGAGTGCTATAGAAGACTCTGCCATCGTGGCAGTTTGTGACGACGATTGCCCAGGTGCCACGTGGGCCCGATCCAACGCGCTTTGCGAGATCTTGACTGAACGCACGCTGCTCTTTCCATTCCGAGGGCTTCGTGAAGTTCCCGAGCGGGAGATCACGGGCATCGTCATAGGGCGCGATCATTGGCATCACATAGGCGTCCAGGTCGGTATTATAATGGAGTCCCTGGTCGAGGGCTTGCCCGATAAACTCCTCGAGCTTCGCCTGGCGTATATCTGCTGCGGTCGTCATAGGCGCTCCGGTTAAATCCACTCAAAGGTTTCGAGGTCGTCGATGGAGTCAGCGGCCTGGTCGAAGAGGACGTAGAATGCGTTGTGCCTTCGGGCGTAATCGAAGACCTTGCGCAGATCCTCCGGCACTCCCCTGCCCTGGTCAGCACCTGCTGCAGGCAGTGAGATGAACCAGCCATATGGCGTGCTGCCGATCGTGAAGGCTGGAGCTCGGTCGGTGTCAGTGCGGTATGCGGCGGCGAGCCCGCCTTGAGCGTCCAGCCAGTCTGCGGTCGCCTTTGACACGTGCGCGGTCGAAAGATCGAGAAATGATTTAATCATGGGTATGTTTCGATGCTGTTAGGCCCTAGGCAGCGATCGGCTGCTCTGGGGCGAGGCTGAAGAGATCCTGCGAGTTGGCCTGACGGGCGGCCTGGACTTCCCCGAAATCCGCGGTGACGATCTCGACCATGGGCGAAGCGCCGCGCCACTGCTTGCGGTAGCTTGAGGTGTCCAGCCCGCAGTTGGCTCCGAGCGTGATGCCCGTGGTCCGCTGGAAAACTTTGTAGGATTCCGATTCCTCCTGCCGGAAGCTCTGGCAGCCGCTATAGCGGAAGGAGGCCGATCCCTGAGGAATGATGAAGGTGCCGAAGCGAGCGAGATCCGAGGCAATGTCGATGACATGGTACTCGAAGAGAGAGCCGGTATAGCGCGGGCTCTGGGACCGTCCGCGCGGAGTGGCCCCGAAGGGTGGGTTGCTGATCGCAGCATCGAAGCGACCCAACGCCTTCTTGGGAATGTCGAACACGTCCATGCAGATCCAGGTCGCGTTCGGCAGCAGCTTACGCCCAACAGCGACATAGTCCGGATTTTGCTCGATGCATGTGATTTCAAAGTCTTCGGAGCAGCCGAGTTGAACCATGAAGGCCAAGCGGCCAATTCCCGCGCAAAGGTCGATGATTTTGCGACCGGGGACCTCCACGGCAAAATCGCGAGCGAGATCCAATGGTGTAAAGAAGGCACCGGCTACGGAATTGATATGGCGAGCGCCCTCGTGCCAATGCTCGAGGACAAACAGGCGCTCGTCGAGGGAGAGTGTGTCCTTCTTCAGAAGCTCCTCGGCCTCAGCATGGCGCCGGGCTTCCTCTTTCGTCAGCTTCGACATGAATATCGACCTTTAGGCAATGGTCCGCGTTCCCGCTGGCATTGCCAGCTGTACACGGAGATGGGTGGAAGGGATGGTCGGGCAACAGGTTCGGGCGTTAGGTCGGGATATCCCAAAGCAAATGGGAGATATCCGAGATCGAGTGCTGCCGGTGTGAGCTTGATCAGGGGAGCGCAGGTAGGCCCCGCGCCTGGATCGTTTTGGTCGTGAGCTTCAAGTTGCCGCCCTGGTCGTGGCAGAGCCAGCCGTCCTCAATGCCGTGGATCACCATCCAGAGGCGATCAATGGCGTGGCCGCAGAAATTCGGGGTATAGCGCCGCTCATTTTTGGACGGGTTCATGCCGTTTCCGAGCATGAGGTCCTTTGAGCGGCCTGAGGGCTCCGGGATCTGGGCCGTCTTCAGAACGTGCCGGGCATTCACGGTCGAGAGATAGCCGTACGAGACCCCATAGTTGACGCCGCCGGCAATATGCTCAGTCGTCGTCAGATGGCGGGTGTCGAGCAACTCGCGCCAATCCTCATCGTTGGCGAGATCGACGGCGTGATGGTACTGGCGGTGGTTGTCATCCTCGTCGGGAACAGGCCCGAGGCCTGTCAACTCCGCGACCTTCAGGACGAAAGGGTGTTCCGTCAGGTGGTGAGAGGCGAGCTTCAAGAGCGGGCCACCGCGGGCAATGCTGATATAGGTGAGTGGCCACTGCAGGAGCCGGGACTTCGATTTGCATTCCGGATCCCTGAGCGCCCCCCAGTTGAGCTCGAGGGTAAACTCCGTGACGATTTGATTGCGTATCAGGATGTCGGCGAAGATGTCGGGCCTGCGTGGCGTTGGTGGCGGAGATTGGGGTTCCGCTTTCTTACGTGGCATGGGCCACCGTTGGGATCTCAAGGCTCACGCCGAGTTCCTTGAGCATGTCGCGGAGGCGGCCGAGAGCCTCGTCGATGGTCATTTTGGCGTCAAAGGCGACAACCACGTCCTTGGCGGCGTCGGCGAGTTCATCTTTGGTGACCGGCTCTCGGACGCAGTCCGTGATCTCGATCCCGTCCATTGTGTCGAGGAAGTCTTCAAGTCCGTCCCGTTCAACCGAGCTTCCCTGGTTCTCGGCCATTTGCCACTTGGCATCGAACTTGGCGTCTTCGTAATCGACGCCGAAGACACAGTCGGACCAGGAGCCTCCGTCATTACTGTAGAGCCCATAGACGCTGTAGCGCAGGGGATCACCAACCTTTGCAATTCCTTCGACCACGTATGTCCCTGCCCGACGGTCGAGGGTGTCCAGATAGGCGCTCTCACTGTCGAAGGAACCGTAATCAGTATAGCTCGCGGCGACCTTCTTGCATGCTTCCTGGCCCGCCTCGAGAGCATCATCGAGCATCGAGTTCTGTTCTTCGGTCTCAATCTCCACGGTGAGGTCGTGGAGTTGCTTGTCTGCATCCCTTACGTGGACACGGTAAGATCTGGTGATCATTGAAAGTCCCTCGCGGGTCGTTGCTGTGTGGTGCGCAGTGCGCGTGTTCCCAACAGTGTTTGTTGGGGTTTATTGTGCTGGGAAAGCCAGTCAGAGGCTAACGGCGGTTCATCAATCCGCGGAAATAAAGGGAGCAGATATTCTGAAGCGGCCTGACCTCTGGTAAGAGTCAGCGGGCTTCCAGAGATTTGGATTGTATCGGATGGCTGCGGACCACATCACTTGGATCAAGGTCACGACGCATAGGGACAACGAGTGGTCGGACTTCTTCCTACAGGCGGATCCGGACGGGGAGGATCCCATCCTTGCTGTTCAATATGGCAACGGACGCCGGCGGTCCTTCGATCCATGTGAACGACCGGAAGACCGCGACATCGCGGTCAAGATACGCGCTCTTCTCGACCGTTTTCAGTGAAGCGAGCTTTCTGAGCGGTGCGCCGGGGACCCTTAGGCTGGGGATTCTTGATAGAGGCGCAGAAGGTCATTGCGGCCTCTAAGAAGGCCTGACGCGCTTCTGTATGGGCGCTGACTGCCTCGATCCAGGGTGCATCAGCAATCAAAGTGACGAGGCGATCGGGAGCAAGGCGCTTCTTGTGATCTTGGGTCTCCAGCATACGCTCGTAGGCTTTCAGCAAGGCAGTTTCCTTAGCCATCGGCACTCCTACTGGATTCGGACGGATGGACCGAGAATCTCCTCCCGGTCCGTACATACGTATTTTACAGCATTCAGCCTATAGAGAGCGTTAAGTCGGCCCCGCGTTTTCGCCGAAGGCTCCCGCCGGCAAGCGCCATTGCCCGGGTTCCAGGATGATTGGCTCATTGAAGTGCTCCGAAAGGCAACGGCCCATAGTGTACTCAGCCGCAGCTTCGTACGGAGTGCCCTTAGCGGCGCGTTCGAGCACAGTGAGAGTGCGGTGAATGGTTTTGCCGAACTGCTTTTCGTAGTTGGCAATTGGCATGGACAGTCACTCAAATAACGCGAAATGAACCCAGCCTGAATCAATAACTTACGCGACAAATGTCCGTGAGCCGACGCGAATCCTGGCGCCAAACAGTGCGAATTTCCTAAGCTTTTTTGCCAAATGCTGCGACACGCTTCGCATTAGAGCCAAAGCCATACCGTCTTGGTGGTCAAGCTCTAAATGAAACGCGGGACGCCGCCGTAAGGGAGTTACAGCTGTTGGCAACTGTCGATAGTATGCCCTGAGGCTTAACAGCCCGGGAAATACGAGCCTTCAGAGTCGTTCCGAGCCGGCGGCAAAACTGCGTTCACGCCAAAAAAGATAATCAGAAGTTATTA
>KI912039.1:14950-15709 GCA_000517005.1 Microvirga lupini | reverse complement strand
GGACCTGCTATAACAGCTGAACAATGAACCGTCCTTCGAGGTCAGCGCACGCTGTGGCGGGGCTTTGCCTTTGAGGAGACAGCGGCTTTGAATCGACCCTTTGCACTCACTTTATCAACATCGTCTCGTTTCCAGACTGCCGAGATCCCTCGTCTTGGATCCGAATGAGAACTGGGTTAACCCTCTCAGCTGTGAGTCTCGAAATCACAACACGAGAACTCGTCCGATGTCGCTTTGCTAAAGCATCGGACGGTTAAACAGACGCATATCCGGCAGCTTTGAGGAAGTTCCAACACTCCTGTGGCTCGAAGAGATTGCATATGTCGCCGAGCGCGCGCCAGAGCGCGTCAAACGTTCGGGCCTCGGCCTTGCGCAGGTGGGATTTAATCTTGGCGAAGGCCTGCTCAATTGGGTTCATGTCGGGCGAATAAGCCGGCAGGAACCGGAACCAGGCGCCCCGTTGCTTCAGGCATGCCGCGGCCCTCTCGCTCTTGTGGACCGCGAGGTTGTCGAGGATCACCACGTCACCATTTGACAAGGTCGGGGCAAGCTGCGTCTCGATGTATGCCTCGAATGCCAAGCGGGTGATCGGGCCATCGATCACCCACGGCGCGCTCAACTCGTTGCACCGTAGCCCAGCGAGAAAGGGATGGGTGTTCCAGTGTCCAAAGGGAGCCGTCATGCGCAGGCGCTGGCCGCGGCGAGAACGTCCGCGCAGGCGCGTCATCGTGGTGTTGACGTAGGTCTCGTCCAGAACCA
>KI912039.1:14298-14850 GCA_000517005.1 Microvirga lupini | reverse complement strand
TGCCGGCCTGTCTCATCGGGATGGAGGCTTGCACCGGAGCCCATCACGTCGGCCGTCAGCTCGCGGCGCTCGGGCATGACGTGCGCCTGCTGCCGGCCCAATACGTCAAACCTTTCCTCAAAGGACATAAGAATGACTATCGCGATGCCGAGGCCATCGCCGAGGCGGCACAACGTCCAACCATGCGTCCGGTGCCGCTGAAGTCGGCCGAGCAACTTGATCTCCAAGCTCTTCACCGGGTGCGAAGCCGACGGATCGGGCAGCGCACGGCCGTCATCAACCAGATCCGCGGCTTTCTGCTCGAGTGCGGCATCCCAGTGCGCCAAGGACTGGCTGGTTTGCGAGAAGCTCTTCCGACGATCCTGGCCCAGCGCACGGATGTGCTCTCGCCACGCATGGTCCATCTGCTTGAGGATCTGGCAGCAGACTGGCGCCAACTCGATGAGCGCATTGCCGCGAGCACGCAGGACATCACGGGTCTGGCCCGGCAGGATGCGGGGTGTCAGCGGCTGATGGGCATTCCAGGCGTGGGCGTGATCACTGCCAGCGCTC
>KI912039.1:7384-14198 GCA_000517005.1 Microvirga lupini | reverse complement strand
CCATGGTGGCCCGGAGCACGAGCTCCACACGGAGGCCGGATAGATTGATGCGAACCGTCTCTCATCCAACCAGAAGCAGCCCTCTTGCAACGCACGGCCGGTCCCTAGATTTTATACGTGAAGCCGCACCGGCACAGAACGCGCGAGAGCATCGCGGGGGCGGCCACCACTCCGTGTTCCTCCAGCAGCCGGGCCGCCAGTTCGGGCATGGTGATGGCGGGCCTCGCCTCAACGGTCTGGATCAGGAAGGTCTCGTAAGCCACCAGCTTGCCGCATCCGGGCGGGCGGCCTTGCCGGGCCGGCGCCGGCGAGCCGGTGTCCCGCGTTCGCCGCACCAGCTTGATGGCGAAGCTCTCGCTGACGTCAAAGTGCTGGGCGGCCGCCCGGCAGGAATGGCCTGCCTCGACAAAGTCGGCGACGCGCACCCGCTGATCCAGGGAGTAGCAATGACCCATGATCCACCTCCCGTTCCAGGCAGTGAATCACAGATCGCGCCAGCCAAAAACCCGGGGAGTCGAATTTCCAGTCCGGTGCTCTAACCGTCCAGATGTTGCATAGAGTTTCGGAAATTGCTCGACGGAATGCAGGCTCACACCATGCCGTGATAAAGACTTTGCACTTGACGATCCGTCGAGGCAGCCGCTCTTTACGAGGAGAGGTACCATCCGAACTGCTACCCCGAGTGTTTTCGCTGCGCGTCGGACGCTCATGCGGGGACATCCTGATGGATCTATTCTCACTTTGGACAGGTCGTCTCGCCGAATCCAGAAACAATCGAGCTGAGGTTCAGTGAAGTGCGGGCCGCAATACACAGGTATCAATCCTGCCAGAATCTGCTTGATGATCGCACTCAAGCTGACGGATCGCATACGAGCTACAAAGGAGAGAGAAAAGCTATTGACGAAATCCGAACCTTCAATGGCCCGAGCTTTTAGCTGCTCGACGAAAGCTGCGATAGTTTCTGGAAGGTAACGGTGTTCCTGTGGGCTATTGCCGATTCCTGTTACGCTTGCGATGAAGCCATTCTGACGCAGGCGCTCGATTTGGAATTCTGAGATCCCAAAGCCCTCTGCGACGTCTCCGGCAGTCAGTGCTCTCGCTCGTCTCCGGATAAAATCATCGACAGAACGAACTTCAACGAAATACGCGCGCCGGCGTCCCATTCGCGGAATTTCGCCTCGCAACTCGCCTGAGGCAATCAGGCGAGCGACCATCGCCGTTGTGAGACCAAGCAATTTGCCCGCAGCTGAGCCCGATAGGACTTCGGGTTGTTCAGGTGCCGTATGAAAGAATGATACAGGTTTAGTGATTATACGATGGGCAGGCCCAGCGATATGCTGCCGAACTGCCCCGATGATCTCTTCAAAGCGTGGATCATCCAAGGCTCCGCGCAATCGACTCAGGAATGGTCCGAACTCGGCTGCAAGGCTGATGCCCTCTGTCGGCCGGCGGCGTTGAGCGTCAATGAATGCGAAGAGCCCATTAGGCCAATCGAGCAGCACGGATGCAGCTTGCTCGATGCAGCCTACCATCTCTCGCACTGGCGGTTTAGAAATATAATCGGAGCGCCAATTGCGACTGGCGTCTGGTACGCCAAAAAAGCGAATCAAGTGCAGGGCGCTCTCGACATCTTTGGCAGGCGCCGCACTGGCGGGCAGCGAAGCCCCAAGCACTAGGTTATCAAGCAGTCGTGCGAGCGCAATGGTGGCAGGACTCGCTTGCTCTGCAGGTCGCTCCATCAATGATCCGCCGCAGCGGCAGCGGAGCTGGTATGGATGAAAGAGGGGGACGAGGTCACCGCAACTTGGGCACTGATCTCTGAGTAGGCAGCCATGCTGCGGACAGGCAATGTAGCCGACCAAGCCCCAAACACGAGGCGTCACGCGACCTTCAGTCCAGCAGATTGGGCAAAATTTAGACCTCTGTAGCGAAAGGTTGCGAGGCGATACGGCAGTCGGGCCAAATCGCAAATGCTTCTGTGATGCCCCATTTGGCCAGAATGCCATTGCTGCGAGGCTGTCCGCGTCCGTGATCCCATCAAGGATCCGCGCGATCCCGCTAAGATCGCACGGCCGTGTGACGAAGCTCCTGGGCACGCCCGCCGGCCCCAGTAACCACGCCATCTTTTTGTACCCGTTGTAACCAGTCAATCGACCAAGGTAGCCATGTAGGCTCTCTTCAACTGGGTTGGGTGAGGCTCGCACCAGCAAACGCATAGCAGCTCAACTTCTATCCCGTTTTCGTGAGCGCGGCCGTTACAGCCATATTGCGCTCTGCGCGACGTAGCTTGACTTGGTTCGCTCTCCGGCGTGACTTGCGAAGCGGCAGTTCTTCATCGCGAGGCTTCGGGGGCAATTGCCCTCTCCATTCTGGGCCGAACGGATTGACCAACTTCTCGAAAGCCTTGTCTTTCCGAAATGCCCTGTCGAAGGCCTTTTCTAGGGTTGGAAAGTCGATGTGTTTTGTCTCCGCGCTACGCATCCCCACTCGCATTGCCATGAGAAGCAGCTTCTTCAATCTGCCGATGACGCCTCGGCTTACGTAGAAGAAGCGCTTCGCTACGCGGTCATCGAGCACATCAACCTCGCGCGCGAACGGGATCGGGCTTGCATCCCTGAATGCTGCCAAAAGACCGATGAAGTATGCGCGGCTCTCCGGCTCTTCATTTCCATCTGGACCCCAGTCGTAAGGATTCATTGGGATGTCGCTATCCCACCGACGCTCGAACTGACTGTCCTCTTCAACGAGAACCCGCATGCGAGGGAGACCCAACATGATGAACGACACGCCTGAGACACTGTGGCGGGTTTTGATCCAGTCGATGAGATCCGCTGCCGTAAGGACACCATTTCGATCGACCGCACGCTGAGCTTCGTCAATGAGAATCCCAACCGTTCCACATGCTTTCAGGTAAAGGTCCACCCTTACTTCGAGATCTTCCCGCCGGCCCTTATTCCAGAATGGGTCGCCAAGGGCTTTGAGCATCGCCTTTGCAACGGGTATCACCCGTGGCCGCGAAGGCATTTCGAAGGCCAGGAGAGGTACATGATCTGCCACCATCTCGAGGCCCGAGGGAAGGATTGTCCGCCGTCCGTTGGGGACCACCGGGAACCTGGCCCGGAGCTTTTCGAACAGCGTCGTCTTCCCGATGCCGGTCTCGCCAGTAATCTGCAAGCAAGGAACATCGTGGGCTGAACCGTAGAGTGCGAGCACATCCTCGACTTCCTCCAGGATTTCGTCAAACATCGGGTGAGCAACGAACACCGTTTGTAACTGAGCCCAGGGGTTCGATCCGGTCTGACGGACAGCTGGAACGGCGAGATTGTCCATCTTGATAATCTCCGAGACTCAGGGGCGACGAAGAGAATGGTCTGCCTTGAAGGCCGGTATGGCGCGCTGTCGTTGCGGCGCGATCGGCGGTGCGCTGTCCGGGGTGTCCGCCACGGGAGCAGATGCGCTCGCATCCTGTGCGGCTTTCGGCGCCAGCAAGGCCGGGTATGGGTTCAGCGGCTGGCCGGAAAACAGTCCTGTTAGCGTGGGCAGGTTGCCGTTGGGATCGAGGTTGGTGAAGACGTGCTGCGATCCGATCCCCAATGAGCGTGCGATCAAGCTGCTCGCCCTGATGCTGAGGGCGTCGGGTAGAGCGTGCGCGATCATCTCGTGGAGATGCAAACGAGACTCTATGAGGTACTCAAGCGAATTGCTTCCGGAAAGGCGCTCTGCGTGCCGCTGGTACAACTTGTGGCAGTGAAGCTCGAGACCCTCGGCGTAGTCACCATAACCGGTCTCCTTGGCTGTCGCAGAGATCCAATGCCCTTCCTTTGGCTCCCAAACATGAATCTTGCCGAGGTCAAGCGGATTGACTTTGACCTTCACCTTTAATTCATGGCCGCGCTGTTGTCGCAGCTGATGGAGGCCGTCCGAGTAGTATCGGATATTCTCAAAAACGACACCGCGATGATCTACCCTTCTTCCCTCACGTACGATGCCGAACATGACGTCCATGTCCGTGCTCGCTTCCGGGTATTCGGGGTCGACTTCGGCCGTACCGGCAGTCCATCGCTGGTGGGGTGTTAACCGTGTCCCAGGCGTGGGGCTGTGATGATAGACCTCAAGAAGCCAGCAATGGAGAAGATAGAAGAGCTGGCGGAAGCCCATGACGGCATTTTCTGCAGGGTTATAATCTACTCGATCAATCCCGCCCTTCACGTCGAGGACAAACCCGCTCATTCCTTGGAGCCATTGGGTATTGGCGACGTTGAAGGCACCCTCTACCTCCGCTTTGGCCCAAGGCATGCGGGCTGGCGTGAAGTCGTAAGGAACGTCTAAGTTGAAGGTATTAGTCAGAGACGTACGACTATGGGCGGGCAAGCTGTTGTCAAATACAAGCTGGTGTGGAATTCCCCCGTAAGGGAAGGAAGGGAGACCCGGATAATGCTGCGCTACATAACTCTTTCGCGAGACCGCGTGACGCAATGCGCTGCCGAGGACCAGGTCGCTTGGCGGCTCGAATCCTAAATAAAATCCGATAATTGCTCCGGAGAAAACATCAATCAGCCACGCGAGCCAGGGGCGTCCCAGGGGAACGCCGAGGACCTCATCAACGACGAAGATGGGAAGCCGAGTTTCGTCAAACTGCACGAGTGCAAGGCTGTGTTGAGGCTCATCGATGGGACTCGGAAAGCGATACATCTGCCTGACGCGCGTGGGACCGTAAATTGCAAGGTGTCGCTGATAGGCAGGAAACTGATTCCAGTGATTGTAGAAGGTGCTCCTTTGCGGCATAGGAAGCTCTACGCCCGGCGTTCGAAGTCGCTCAGCCTTAAGGCGCTTCAAAACCCTTCCCATGATGTCCTGCATGACAGGGCGGGCCTTGCCCCCTGGATCATTGCGATGTTTAGCTGCTTCGATCTCAGCCGCCATTTCCTCCCGGAGGATTCTTTTTGTTGTTGGATTGAGTTGGTTACGATTTCCGCGATTGTCGAATTTTCCGGCAAGGTCCATATGATCGTCGTACTCGGAATACTTGGCACACCAGCGATAGTAGGTTGAGGTATCGATAGTCTGCTCCTCTCCAAAATACTCCTTCCCGAGGGTGCGTCCAAGTTCATCAAGAAGGGATTGAAGGACAGTCAGGTCCTTCCAAATGCCGTCCTCGACAATCTTTGCCGTCTTCGTCCCTGGTGTCGTCCGCTCATCCACAGCCCGGATAACGGCTCTGCGGTACTTGATGCGGGTTTGTTTCTCTAGATCCAGGTCGCTAAGAGGAACCGTTGCTTTCTTCCGCCTTTCCTTGCGCTTCTCAGGCGTATCCTCGTCCTTGTCTCCGTCAAAACGCAAGGAGCCTTCGTCATACAAGCGGTCAAGTTCAGTTCGAGACCTTTGCTCCGTAACGTTGTCTTTTTGTGTTCTTAAGGATCCACCACTCGGATCCTTCCTGCCAGATTCGGGTCACCAGCTTGTAGCGGACGAGAAAAATATAGACAAATACTCCCGCAGCGTACCTATATCCTCTCATCTCTCCACTCCCCATCATAGCCATTGGATGGTCTCAGTCCGCGCCCGAGCCGAACGAAAGTTCCGGGCCCGAGGGAATGAGAAGTGAAATCGATTTCAAGGAGGCCCTTCCGCACGAGCGCGTAGATGTGCTTGCGCCGGAGGTCAGGAAAGCGTGCCAGTACCTCGCCTACACTCAGAAATTCCGACTGCTGCAATGCTGCTGCAATGGCACATAGAAGATCCGGCGGCGGGCTGGCTGCAAGGCGGTCTCGCCATATTAACTTGATGTTGCTCCAGCGTGGTTCAGAGCGGAGCTGATATTCCGTGAGGACACAGAACGCATATCCCAATCCGTTGAATGCAGAAGCGATCTGCGGCCAGCGCTCTTCATTCTCCTCACGTCGTGCATCGTCCTCCAGTTTGATCTCCTGGAACTCCCAAGACCTGTCCCGCACGACAAGGCAGTCGGGGCGATAATGGCGAATCCGCCCTTGCCGATCGCGGTACTGCAGCCTCACGGGTTGCTCAACGAAGGTAACAACTCGTGGGTCCAACTCATTATGAAGAAAGTTCTCAAACTCCGGGCGTGATGCAGCTCTCAACGTCCGTCCTGTCTTGAGACTATGGAATCTGCTTTGACGCCCACGATGGGGCCCGCTGAGCGAACGCCCAATTCGCATAAGCGGAACGCCATCGAGCGCAAAGTCAAGTGCAGGATGGCGATGAGTAATACGCACTTCAACGTTGTTGGAAGGCCGAACTGGATCTGGATGCCAGCGGCGAGCAGGTGTCTGCTGGATTGCAGGCGGTCTTGGGTTCGGGGCGGCTATTCCTAACAGATCCCGAAAATATGTAGCGGCCTTGTCGTCAAGCTCTTGGGCATCCGATGGTGCCTGCGTCTGATAACGTGGCACCTCAACGCGTCCGTCGCTCAGGCCAGCCTTATAAGCCGTGAGGATCGATTGTGCTGGCGTCATTCGCATGGCGATACAGGCTCCGGTGCTGATTTACGGTGACCGACCCTCGAACAATGATCGCCTCGCTGCACCTCAGATAAATGAGCGGTCGGAAGCGCCGCCACGAAATCCACGCAAGCACTTCGAATGAGGGATCATCATGACAACGAGCATTCCGAAAGGTCCAGGTCATCGATCCGGCAACGGACCGACCGAGGATCAATCTTTCAGAGAAGTGGGCTGAGGACGTTTCTTTCTATGAATGCATCCCTGACTCCTTCTCGGACATCGATTCTGTCCTGATCTGAAAACACAGCAAGCCTACTTTTTCTACTAACTGTCTGGATGCGAGACCTCCT
>KI912039.1:4592-7284 GCA_000517005.1 Microvirga lupini | reverse complement strand
CGACATCCTCGTCCAGCCCAAGCGGGATAAAGCCGCGGCCCTGAAGCTCATGCGCAAGCTGCTGAAGAGGCAGGGCTTTGCTCCGAACGTAGTCGTGACCGACAAGCTGCTGTCCTATGGAGCAGCCAAACGCGAGCTGGGGCTTTCAGCTCATCATGAGCAAGGTTTGCGCAGGAACAATCGGGCGGAAAACTCCCACCAGGTCGTGCGACGACGCGAACGGAAGATGCAGGGCTTGAAGTCACCCGGATCAGCCCAGCGCTTCCTGTCTCTCCATTTCGCCGTTTACAATACCTTCAATCTTCAACGCCATCTGGTCTCCCGCCGGCCTCTGCGCCTCTTCAGGGCAGAGGCGGCGGAGCAATGGCAAGCTGCGACTGTCGCCGCCTGAATGAGGTCGCCCATCAGCCCTTTTGCTGCTTCGCTTCAATTCCCGTGACAGCGCCCACCTGCCGTGCTGTTCGCTCCGTCGAGACCTCGATATGTTCCGCCCTTGGTGAGAAGCGCCCAGATGATGCGCGCCATCTTATTGGCGAGTGCGACGGCTACGACCTTGTCCGCGTAAAGCCTGACCTTCGGCCCCCACCTTCGGTGGCTATCGGGCTTGACGCGGATCGCGGTCGCGAGCCTCTCTGCAATCATAGCTTGCATGCCTGATTGTCGCTGGCTCGGGGTCTCCGATTGCCGCGCAACTCCGAGGCCACAGCGGCTGGAAATGCCCTGGCGTGTGCAGAATGTGCACCAGTGGACCTTGTTGACCCAGAACAGGATGCACCGTCAGCGTGCCATTCGCATCTGCCTCGATGGCTTGAATGCGCACGTTAAAATTGGTCGCCAGCAAGACCCCGACACCCTCAGCGCCGTAAAGGTCGATCTCGCCCTGCGGATCGACCGCGCCGACTTCAACCAGGTTGGTCCGCAACGACCCAACCTGTTGCTGAAGTTGCAAAGTCTGTTGCCGGGTCTGTGGCGTTTCGTGGTTCTGGCGCCTCGCGTTGTGAACAAATTGAAGAACCGTGTCCAGCAGGCAATTCAGTCCTTGGCCGCTGGCGTGCCCCACGTCGGCTTTGAATTGCTCCAAAAACGGTTCGAGCGTGTACCTCAACGGGCCGACAACAAACTCAGGCAGCGATGCGTCCGCGCGTGCCGGCGCGCGATCGTGGGACGAGGCGCTCGCATCCAAAGCCCCGATGGGAGCCTCGGACCGAGTGTACGGCTCCTGAGCATAGGACGATACCGGAGGCCGGGCAACCGGCGATAGCCCGGCTTGCGCCATCTGAATCACATTCGTAGAGGGCAGAATAACTTGGCTCGACAGCCTCTTAGAAGGCGACTGAGCGCCGGCCACCACGGGGCATAGATACGTGTGCAGCGCACTCACACATGGATCCGCGTTCTTGTTATCCCTTTTGTGGGTCGGGACGACTCTGAGATCGGCTTGTTCATAGAACGGCTTGCGCTCCCTCATCAGCTCGGTGATTTTCTGATTCCGGTTGGGGCCTTGCAGCAGCGGTCGGGTCGTGTCCTTGGCCAGACGCTTCGTGATTATGTCCAGATCAGTATCGAGCCAGATCGAGATCCCCTTCTCGCGCACGCGGTCGCGGATCTTCTCACTTATGAAGGCGCCGCCACCCGTTGCAAGCACGACGGGGCCTCGCTCAAGCAATTGCAGGATCTCATCCTCTTCAAAACCCCTGAACCACGGCTCGCCATTGCCGTTGATAATTTCGATTATCTTCTTGCCTGCCTTGTTCTCGATGACTTTGTCGGTGTCGATGAAGGGCAGCCGCAGCCGCTTCGCGAGGGCTGGGCCAATGCTGGATTTCCCGGCGCCCGGCATGCCAACGAGCACGATCGGCCGCTCGCCGAGAGCCGCGACAATCTCCCTTGCCTCCGCTGACCGGGCGATCTCGGGCATTCTTGGTTGTCCGACAGCTCGCAATCCAGATGCCGCAGCCGCGCCACCCCTATGATCCCCTTCGGCTCTCCAGTGCGCTATGCTCAGGACGTTATCGGGGATCGCAACGGCCCTGCAGCTCTCTCTTACCTTTTGCTCGAGTTTCTCTGCCTCCTCCAGAGCATCCCGGCCGGGTTCCTGCTTCAGCTTCTGCAGCTTTTTATAAGTGTCGTGATCGTCAACTTTGGCGCGGTAGCTGGCTGGCGTATGGAATTCCACCTGGAAGCGGTAGCCTTCTGCTGTGGCGAGCACCGTGTGGATGCCGATATAAGTCGGACTTCCATATCTGAACCAGTTGGTTGTCTGGTGTTCGGTGTAGCCCTGCTCCTCAAAGGCCAGAATGGCTGCCTTGAAGGCACGGGTAAAATCCTTGTCAGGAATTGCGAAGACGTGGCGGACGGCGTTGCTGATCAGCTGTGGGACGCTGCCGATCGGGACGCTCATCCCGGTGAGTTGGTCTGTCATGGAGGCTTGCGATTTCAAGCGGTGATTGAAATGGGGCATATTCACCTGAATACCGGCTTCCCGAAGGATTTCGACAACCCCGCCTGCCGCCTCGGTGATTTTCCTCTCTTCGGCTTTAGCGCGGGCAACCTCATTTTGGGCGTGCCGTGACGCCTCCTCGCGGGTCAGCGTGATCGTCTCGTCGGAATCCTCGGCGGCGGGCCGGAGCCGGGAGGGCTCGGGCAAAATGCGATGCTTCGTTGCGAGATTGATCGAGGCTTCCATGATTGA
>KI912039.1:4273-4492 GCA_000517005.1 Microvirga lupini | reverse complement strand
GGCCGTCAGCGTGGGGTTGTCCTCCAGGTCCTTCAAGGCTGCATCGACGTCGAACGTTCCATGGTTGAGAGACGCTGCCAGGCCCTTGACGTAGGGCACGGACCTCAAGCCAGGCGTCGTATGCAGCAGCCGCTGAAGGTCCTGGCTCTTCCTGGAAAAGAGCCGAGCGCCAGTGTTGGATTTGTAGGCGTCGGTACCGACCTTGATGCCGAGACTCAG
>KI912039.1:2488-4173 GCA_000517005.1 Microvirga lupini | reverse complement strand
CAGCGCCAGACTTTGACTGTTAGCCTCCCGAAGCGCTCCGCCCTGCTCACACAAAAATTTGGCGATGCTGATCATTCCCTGGCGGCATGCTGCCTGTCCGGGATAGTGACTGAACGACAATACGAAGAGCGCAAGCGATCTGCTTTCCACGTTGTTTAGCATATTGGCGTGCTTCGACACCTGAGCCGCCATGGCCCTGCAAGCCTGCAAGCCCGCCTCACCTCCACCCTTGCGGCTTACTACGTTGCATATCCTGGCATACGCCCAGGAATTCCCGGCGTGGACATCTTGCCCCCATCTTGGGACAAATCGACGTGTGAACTCGGCAGCGGCCCTTTGCAGGAATTCTGTGGACGCGGTCGCTTGGCCGCGCAGCTTCCGGTCATAGCCCACCACAGCGTCTGAGAATTCATCGATGTTGCGAGCAAACTGAATATCGCGCCAAGCGTCATTGCCTTGCGTTCTCGCGCCGTGGACACCCCGCGCGGCGACATCGTCGACCCGCCATCTTTTTGCGCCTCGATCCAGGTTGGACACGGGTTGCCTATGGGGTGGGAGCGCGTTTGGCTGCGATGTTCCGGCTCCCTGATCGCCGAGCCAGGGTTTGCCCTCTGAACGCAAGGAGCTATCTTCCCGAGCTGGCGCTCTACCCTCCGACACTAAAGGAAAACCGAGCCGCCGCGTAGTGACTGCACGGGGCCCATTGCCCAGGAGGCGATGGGCGCCAGCTAAGGGACCGGAAGACCTGTTGCCAGGGGCCTCATCGGCACCGTGCGCATTGCGAGCAGAGCGCATCCGCTCCGCGGCCGGATCGAACGATTGGCTGTCTTCCCCAGGGGCACGACTTGATTCCGAGCGCGAACTGCTCGATCTCCACGTGCTGTCGTCTCCAACATACCCAACGTGTGATCGCCCAATTCGGTCAATGCCCGTCATATTCTATCTCCGATCCAGCCCGAAAAATTCATGGAGGGCTGGCTGGTGTAGCTCAAGTCTCTGAGATGACTTAGGTTTGGGTGTCGAACCCGATCCGTGTCATTTCTGGGAGAACTCACCCGCCATGAACCACTCTACGCTTCCGCTGCCGGGCCTGTCACCTGTTGGAACATTCAATACCTGTTAACGGCTGCGAGAAAGCGCGGACAAATGGTGCCGAGGATCGTGAAGGAGAAAGCGGCCCGATGAGGCCGCTTTCTAGTTTTTACCAGGAGGAATCGAGAGGATGTGGCTTTTGCCCTGTCCGCTTGTCGCTGGAAGGGTCGTTGTCGTCATGGGCTCGGTCGTCGGGGGCCATGTCGTGGATTTGGAGAGCGTAATGGTTCAAGATGCAGTCTCGCAGATCATCGAGAAGTTCGAAGACGGCCCATGCCTGCTCGGGTGTCCATTCGGGATTGATGAGGAAGCGGATGCCGCGATTGAAGCCCGACGGCTGGTGGTAGAGGTTTCCGGTCATGCTGAGGGCTCCTTTTCGCTGGCGGCGTGGCTGGCGCGCTGTTGACGCTGCGCCTTCGAGCGCTCGGAGGCTTCCTTGAAGCGGTAGGAATCGCCTTCGATGGCGATGACCTCGCAATGGTGCAAAAGGCGATCGACCAGACTGACGACGCAGGCGGCATTGGGGAAGACCTCCGACCATTGCGCGAAGGGCTTGTTGGTGGTGACGATGGTCGAGCGTTTCTCGTATCGGC
>KI912039.1:1217-2388 GCA_000517005.1 Microvirga lupini | reverse complement strand
TGCCCCAGGAGGCGCTCCGTCAGGCCGAGCAGACGTGCAAAGCGAAGCGCGAGGCCCTCATCCGCAGCGACTTTGCGGGCGACATCGCGGTAGACCCGCCCGAGATAGGTCTTCAGCCGCTTCAACTCGCGCCGCATGCGCCGCATCTGACGCGCATGAGCATAGCGGCCCACCTGCACGGCCGCCCGTTTGGCCAGACGCGTGTGAGCCTGCCGCAGCTTGAGGCCATGTCGCTTGGCCTGCCGCACCAGGACAAGCAGAGCCTTCAGGTACAGCTTCGCGTCGGTGGGAGGGGTGATGGCCTTCGGCTGCACGGTCGTTCGACGCTGATCCGCTCCAAACTGGAGGGCCGCACCGTGCCCGTGTCGAGCCCGGCCTGGATGGTGGCGGCCAGAAGCGTCTCCAACCCGTCTGGTCCAAGCCGCTTGCGCCAGCGCGTGAGCGAACTCGGATCGCACGGCAGCTCATGCTGAAAGTACTCGCAGCCGCAGAACCACTGTTCGCGGTAGGGATGCCTGTTACCAGGCACCCCCCGCACAGATCCGAACGTGCCCTATTCAGGCATTCGGCTCCCACCTCGGGTGTGTGACGGCAAAGCGCTGGTCAGGCCAAGGATGAAGGATATGGGGCATCGGCAGCCATGCGTCGGCAATCTGCATCATCCGTTGCCAGTTTATCCCGTCTTTCTGGCTCCGTCGGCGCAGCGTTCGGCGCCACGCCACCATCACCCGATGACGGAATTTCTGTAACGATCGCATGTTGGTGGGCACCGCATGATAGACAAAGTAGCCCGTCATCACGGACTTCAGCCACTTCCCCTGTTCCGGGATGGAAGCATGCATGTGCTTCCGCAGCTGGTCCTTGATCGCGCGCAATCTCTCCCGCATCCGGTCCGCCCTGGTCCGGCGCTGGAGCTGAAAGCGCCCTTGCCGTGACCTGCCGCAGATGAACACAAACCCGAGAAACTGGAACGTCTCCGGTTTGCCAAGGCCCCGTTGCTGCCGGCGCTCGCTCGCATAGCGACCGAACTCCAGCAGCCGGGTCTTGTCCCCATGAAGCTCGAGCCCAAACTGCTCGAGCCTCTCACGCATCGCGTCCCGGAACTGCCGCGCGTCGCCTTCGTGCTCAAAGCCGACCACGATGTAGAGTAGGCGGCTAGCGAGTTACCGGT
>KI912039.1:597-1117 GCA_000517005.1 Microvirga lupini | reverse complement strand
TTCTTTCGCAAATCGGTCGATGCTCTCGAAGGCCGTGACGGTCTTGGCCGCCTCAACCGGGCTGGTGGCCGTTTCAACCAAGCTGGCGCGGAGCAAGCGCTGCTCCACTTCGAGCCACATGTCCGGTGGCAGGTGCCGTGGTTGTTGGGCCCCGCCATCGCTCTCAGAAGTCTCAGGGCCATGGGTCTGCTGTCTGTCACGATCCATTGATCAGGCTCCCACGGTGCTTCTACGGCTTTCTGGCTACCATATCGGCGTGATCCGCTGAACCTAAATCGGGTTACAGCTGAAACGTATTGCGCCTCAGGAGCCATGAGGGATCTGTTGCAAACTCTTCGGTAACTCAGTTCGGCCTAAGCCTCCGGCATGGTCCGGAGGTGCATGATGTTCAAAGGCAGGCATTTTGATCGTTCGGTAATCCTGCTCTGCATTCGGTGGTATCTGGCTTACAATCTGAGCCTGAGAAACCTAGAGGAGATGATGGCTGAGCGCGGCATCTCAGTCGACCACGCGACCATCC
>KI912039.1:0-497 GCA_000517005.1 Microvirga lupini | reverse complement strand
GAGCATCGGCAGAGCCGATACCTGAATAACCGCTGTGAGGTGTCGCACCAACCCACCCGACGGCGCGAACGCCACATGAGGCAGTTCAAGTCAGTCCGGCACGCCCAGCAATTTCTCGCCACTCACAGCCCGATCCACAACCATTTCCAGCTCCGACGCCATCGCCTCCCAGCCAGTGAGTACCGGGCTGCCCGCGATCGCGCCTTCGCCATGTGGCGCGAGGTTGCAGGGCTGCCCTCGTAGGCTGATCTGGGTTGGCTTGAGGGCTGCACTTGCGGCAGCTGTGCCGATCGGCCTCAAGTTGACAGTACCGTCCGGTTCCGCCGCGTGTCCTTGTCGCGTTTATGCGGCAAGGCAGCTCGTCGGATATACTCCAAGGCGCCATGCGTGCTCCGTCCGGGTCGAAACCCGTAGGAGACATGCCAAAACTGCGCCTCGAAGATTGGCTCCAGAAGTGTCTTGACCGCGCCTTGAACGACGCGATCCTTGATCGACGG
>KI912038.1:1626-3699 GCA_000517005.1 Microvirga lupini | reverse complement strand
TGAACGTGTTGCCTCACGTAATTTTGCTACCGTCTGCCTCATCCAGAATGTTCCAGAATGTTACCCGCTTGCCCGGCATGAGGTACTTGGGGGATAAAGGGCGCTGGGCTCATGGCTTCGCCGATGAGCCGCTGCACGGCTTGTTGTCGCCAAGCCCTTACGCGCCTCTGAAGGGTATGAAGCTGACGCAAGCTGTATTGTCCGGGATAGCGGGCCTGGAACTCGACGAGAAGCTCAAGTGCAGTCTGATCTGGTTGGTCTTCGAGGCACGCTGCCATCTCGTCCCAATGGTCCTTAAAGATATCAGGCCGTCGACCACGCGGCTTGTCATTGAACCGACGATACGTTTTGGGTCCGATGACAACGCCGCGCGCGCGAGCCGCCTGGCGCCAGAGGCTGACCCGTCGCGCGAGTGTCTTGTACTGCTTGCGGGTCAATCGACCTGGAAACTGGATGCACAACTCTTCGAAGAGCTGCATGGCGCTGATAGTGGGGAATTCTTCCAACCGGCGGCACGCGATCGGCCACACCATGCGCAGCGCCTGGATGCGGGCTTGGCCAGGTTCCGCATAGACCGGCTTCGGCTTGTCCGGTGTCATCGCTGGCGGTGCGGCGGGCGCGGGTGGGATCGCCTGCTCGAGCGCGGTTGTTGGACTTGCTATAGAGGCCTGTACAGAGACCTTTTGGAGGCTTCGCAGGTAACGCGGTTTGGCTTCCACAGAGAAGGTCGGACGGATCTCGCCGGCGTGCCAGGCGCTCGATAGGCTTGCCACGAACGCCGCCAGGTTGGGCGGCTCGGATGTCGCCGGTGGCGGTGTTTCGCCGTCAGCCAACGCTGCCAGATACGCCTGTACAGCTCGCATTTCCTCCAAAAGCTTCAGCGGATCGAGCTCGGTGGCGATCTCGCTCAGCTTGCTCCTGACAGCCATCGGGGTGCTCTCGGCCTGCAGGAGACGCTCGCAGGGCGTCTGCGGCGGATGATAGCGTTTCGACACCTTCGCCCCGTCGCGCTGCTTGGCAGCCAACTTGAACGACGGCTGGAAGAAGTTCACAAACAGCCTGGATGCCGCGTAAAGACGCGTCATCGCCCTGGCCGCCGCCAAGCCTTCCAAGCGCCGATAGCCCAAGAGCTTGCGCACAACGGCGCCATTTTTCTGCTCTATCCAGGCTTGGTCGTTCTTCCGGTAAGGCCGTGAGCGAGTGAGTTCGATGCCGTGACCAAGGCAATACTCGATTAGCCTGTTGTTGACGAACTCACTGCCATTGTCCACGTCCAGGGCTCTCAGGGCAAAGGGCAAGCCCACGCGGATGCGATCGAGGGTCTCGACCACAAGGGTGCCGTCTCGGACCACGATGGGTGCGGCCTCCGTCCACCCGCTTGCGATATCAGTCAGCACCAGGCTGTGAACGTAGCTCCCACGGTTCACCTCCCCACAATGAGCGACCAGATCCATTTCCATGCTGCCGGGGAGCGGCTCATTCCAGTCAGCAAAGGTGCGCATTTTGATGCGCCGCCGCGGCTCTGGCACCGCCCGTGCGGGCTTTTTCGTGCGGGTGGCACGCCTCGGCATCTGGAGCAAGCGGTCGATCGTAGCGGCGCTCATCGACAGGATCTTGGAGCGGATCCCCTCCTCGAGCTTCAAATGCCCATTGCGTTCCAGCGCCGGCAAGAGAATGGGCAGCAATGCCTTCAGGCGCTTGCCGCAGACGCGATCGGAAGCCTCCCACAGCACAATTAAAGCACCCCGAGCGGTCTCATCATAGAACGACGGGCGTTGACGGGTCTGCCGGCGCTTCGGCCCCGGGTGGCTGTTCAGGACACGGATCGCGGATTTTTCGTGATACCCTGTTGCCGCGACGAACTCCTCCAGGATCCTGCGCTTGTCCTTGTTCGCGGCGGCCGCATAGCGATCCCGGATCGCATTGGCGAACTCCATGCGCATGGCATGGGTCATCTTCTTCGTCATGATGCCTCCCTCTGGTGAAGGCATCATGCAGTATGCGCCTTCACGGGTAACAATTTAGGTGAGGCAACGAACAGGCTCGGTAACATTCTCCTTGAGGCAATGCGAC
>KI912038.1:1378-1526 GCA_000517005.1 Microvirga lupini | reverse complement strand
GCCGGTTCGTGTCCTGGCAGGAGACGATCTTCGTCTTTGCAGGATGGAGAACCAGCCCGCAGGTCCGAAAGCGAACCGCCAGGGCACTCCACAGCGTGCGAGCCTCCTCTTCGCTGCGGCAGGGGCAGATGATGTCGTCCGCGTAGCG
>KI912038.1:0-1278 GCA_000517005.1 Microvirga lupini | reverse complement strand
TGGCAGATGTGCTACCAATTGCAGAGAACCTTGGGGCGCCGTGTCTTGCGAATTTTTAGTTCTGGACCAAGAATTGGTTGCGCCGAATTAGCGTTTGGTTTTGTGCTTTCCTAATAGGTTATTAGCATTGACGATGGGAGGGTTCTTTATGGCTTCCGAACCACGCATCCTTTTCCTAAGGCCTGCACCTAAGCCTTTTGCAAACCATCGTGTTGCGGAAGCTCTCGCCAGGCGCTTTCCTCATTTCGCAGTCGATGTGATCGACATTAGGTCCGAGTTAAACCGGCGTCCATTTCATCTAGGTGCAACATGGATGGAAGCACTCTGGAAGGGCGGTTCAGCAACGTTGAGGAATCGCCAGACGCTGCGGCTTGCACTTGATAGAACCCAAATCGTCCAAGACTGGGTGAGACGCTTCGTTGCTCAGCGGGTGCAAACTGGTAACTACCAGTTTACGTTCCAGATGCAGTCACTATTTGATGGGTCTTCAGACGGGTTGCCCCATTTCGTCTATACGGATCACGTTATGCTGGAGAATCTCAATTATCCGGGGCACGAGAGGTGGGCCCCAGTGCAGGGCTCTTTTCTACAACATGAGCAAAAGATCTATCGAAATGCTGAAAAGGTTTTCATTCGCAGCGCAAATGTCGCTCGCTGTTTGCAAATGCAGTACGATGTGCCACAAGAGAAAATCCATTGTGTAAGAGCTGGGCCTAATGTGGAGTCAATCCCTTATTCCGAAGGGCGTGAGTATGATGGCCGTACAATCCTGTTTGTAGGCCTAGAATGGGAACGGAAAGGCGGCCCTGTGCTCGTGGATGCATTTCGTCGGGTTAGGTCTCAGCACCCAGATGTCCGTCTCGTAATTGTTGGATGCTCGCCAAAGATCGATGAGGCTGGAATCACAGTGGCTGGCAAACAACCGCTACAAGCAGTCGCTGAGTATTATCAGCAAGCGTCAGTTTTCTGTCTGCCTTCTTTAAGGGAGCCGTTCGCAATCTCCTACATCGAAGCCATGATGGCGGGATTACCGGTTGTTGCAACATCCTTGGGCGCAACACCTGAAATCGTTCGGGATCAGAAAACGGGGCTCTTGGTGCCACCAGAAGACCCCGAGGCATTAGCAAATGCTCTGCTTCAGCTGATTGGGAAACCACAGACTTGCAGGCGTATGGGCCGCAATGCGCGCTCAATCGCGGAAAGTGAGTATAATTGGGATATAGTTGCAGCAAAAATGGCTGAGGTCATACAGCAATCCGTACAAACCTGATTGCTGCT
>KI912037.1:127800-130209 GCA_000517005.1 Microvirga lupini | reverse complement strand
GGCTGCTTCGAGTTTCTAAAGCATCGGACCCAAAAGTGGACTTGCACTTTTGGGATCCATCCGATGCTTCCTCTTTGGATGAGAGCATCGTTCGTGCGGAAAACCGGGTCCACTTTTCCGCACGATGCTCTAAGAGCCGGGCCGGAATTTCGGCAGGAGATGTGTATGATCAAGGCGAGCATTGCGCTGGCACTCGTGGGGCTGGGGGTTCTAGCGGCTTCCCTGTCCGGGGCGGTCGGGGTTCCGTTCTACCTGCCCCTCTCGACCTTGGCCTTGGCCGGGATCGTATTCGTCGGGCGGGATATTCC
The DNA here is from genome assembly GCA_000517005.1 of Microvirga lupini. Classification (GTDB taxonomy): domain Bacteria; phylum Pseudomonadota; class Alphaproteobacteria; order Rhizobiales; family Beijerinckiaceae; genus Microvirga; species Microvirga lupini. The sequence goes on along the minus strand of KI912037.1, from coordinate 129,901 downwards.
CAAGTTCCTGCGCATCTTCGTCGTGATGCTGTCGGCAACCCACCTTGTTCTCGTCGCGCTCATCCTCGGCGCAGCTGCGGGTGCGATCACAGGCGACTACACAGGTTACGTCCCGCCACCCTCTGCCGCGCTTGGCGCCACGGCCTTCGGGGCAATCATCTACGGCCTGTCCTACGTCCCCGTCGTCCGTACCATCTGCCGCATCACCGATCTTTATCTCGACTCCCAGGCCGACAGCGTCATCCGCATTCCCTTCATCGGTCTCGTGCGGGCTCGCGAAGGCACCATCGGCACCTGGATGATCGGCATCCTCATCGCGACCAACCTTTCCCAGGTCGCGCTCAACGTTCGCCTCAGCTTCTTTTCGCGCGACATGTTCAATGCGCTCGAAGCCAAGGATGCCGCGGCCTTCTGGTATCAGCTCTTTGTCATCTTCACGCCCCTGGCGGCGGTGTTCGTCGCGATCGCGCTGACCGAGGTGCTGCTGCAGAACGTGCTCACCATCCGCTGGCGCGCCTTTCTCAACACCTATTACCTGCGCGAGTGGCTTGGCGATGGAGCGCATTACCGGATGCAGATCATGGGCCGCGGCGCGGACAACCCGGACCAGCGTATCTCGGAAGACCTGCGCAAGTTCGTCGAGAGTACCTATTCCCTGTCCGTCGGTCTGATGAACCAGGCTGCGACCCTCGTCTCCTTCGTCGCGATCCTCTGGACCATTTCGGCCGGCTTCACCTTTCCGGGGACGAGTGTGGAAATACCGGGTCTGCTCGTGTGGGTTTGTGCGGGTTACGCCATTCTCGGCACATGGGTCACACACCTCATCGGCCGCCCCCTGATCGCCTTGAACTTCGAGCAGGAGCGCGTGGAGGCGAATTACCGCTTCTCCCTGGCGCGCCTGCGCGAATACACGGAGCAGGTCGCACTTCTCTCCGGCGAGCCGGCCGAGCGGGAGGGCCTTGGACGGCGGTTCGGACAGATCGTAGACAACTACATGCGGATCGTGTTCCGCCTCATCAAGCTCAATACCTTCACGTCGGCTTATTTCCAGGCCAACGTGGTGGTGCCCTATATCCTGACCGCGCCTTACTACTTCGTCGGCAAGATCTCGCTCGGCCAGATGCAGCAGGTGGTCGGCGCGTTCAGCCGAGTGGAATCGGCGCTCACCTATTTCATCACCATCTATACGACGCTTGCCGACTATAAGGCCGTTCTCGACCGTCTCACCACCTTCGAGGGCGCGATCGCATCGGCGCAGCGCGTCGGCAGCGAGAGCAAGCTGGCGATCAACCAGAAAGCGAGTCGGGAGCTGCGTCTGGAGGATCTGGACGTGCGCCTCCCCGATGGCAGCGCCCTGCTGCACACGGACGAGCTTGCCTTCCGCCCGGGCGAGCGGACCTTGATGACGGGTCCGTCGGGCTCGGGCAAATCGACCCTCTTCCGCGCCATCGCGGGCATCTGGCCGTTCGGCGAAGGGCAGATCCTCGTGCCCGAGGGGCAGAGCATGATGCTCCTGCCGCAGCGTCCCTACATTCCCATCGGAACGCTGCGCGATGCCGTGACCTATCCGGGCAAGATCGACGCCTACACGGATGCCGAGATGGCGGAAGCCTTGCACAATGCCAAGCTCCCGCAGATCGCGGATAGGCTCGACGAGGAGCGCAACTGGGGACAGACCCTGTCGCTTGGCGAGCAGCAGCGCCTCGCAGTCGCCCGCGCGCTTCTCGCCAAGCCCGACTGGCTGTTCCTGGACGAGGCGACGGCCGCCCTCGACGAGCCCACGGAGGAGGAGATCTACCGCGTCATCAGGGAGAAACTGCCCAATACGACAGTCGTCTCCATCGGCCACCGCTCGACGCTCGCCGCCTATCACGACCGGCGCATCGACATGAAGAAGACCGAAAGCGGCCTTTCGACCCCCGTGGATCTGCGTCAGGCGGAGCCGGCGGAGTAGCTCAACGCATTATCCCGGGCGGAGCAAAGCGAAGATCCGGGATCGTTGGACGGGAATGGCGCTATTCCCTCCCTCCTTGTGGGGGAGGGCCAGGGAGGGGGTGTTGGCGCTTCGCTGGTTCCAGTCCGGCGCTCCACCCCCCTCTCC
>KI912037.1:126185-127700 GCA_000517005.1 Microvirga lupini | reverse complement strand
TGGGGATCGCTGCCACCCCCACCCTGGCCCTCCCCACAAGGGGGAGGGAAAACGAGCTTTATTCTGCACACGATCCTGGATCGACTGCGCCGTCCAGGACGACAGCAGTGGAGCCCTTAAGCCACCGCCTTGATCACCTTGGTCAGCTTCTCGACGATCTCGCCGATCTGCTCCTCGGTGATGACGAGGGGCGGCGAGAGGGCGATGGTGTCGCCGGTGATGCGCATCATCAGGCCGAATTCCTGGAAGCCGCGGTCCATGGCCTCGAAGGCGCGCTTGCCGACAGCGTCGGGGCGCGAGGCGAGATCGATGGCGCCCACAAGCCCGATGGTGCGGATGTCGAGCACGTTCGGCAGGCCCTTGAGCGAATGAATCGCATCGGCCCAGACCGGCTCCAGACTCTTTGCCCGCTCGAACAGCTTCTCGTCCCGGTAGATGTCCTGGGCCGCGAGCGCGGCCGCGCAGGCGAGCGGGTGGCCGGAATAGGTATAGCCGTGGAACAGCTCGATCATGTGCTCGGGGCCGTTCATGAAGGTATCGTAGAGCCCCTGGCGCACCATCACGCCGCCCATGGGCACGGTGCCGGAATTCACGCCCTTGGCGAAGGTGATCATGTCCGGCACGACGCCGTAACGCTCGGCGGCAAAGGCGGTGCCGAGGCGGCCGAAGCCCGTGATGACCTCGTCGAAGATGAGCAAGATGCCGTGCTTGTCGCAGATCTCGCGCAGGCGCTTGAGATAGCCCTTGGGAGCTGCCAGCACGCCGGTGGAGCCGGCCATCGGCTCGACGATCACGGCCGCGATGGTCGAGGCGTCATGGAGCGCGACGATGCGCTCAAGATCGTCGGCAAGATGGGCGCCCCATTCCGGCTCCCCGCGGGAGAAGGCCTGCTCGGCGCGGTTATAGGTGTGGGGAAGATGATCGACGCCCGCCAGCAGCGAGCCGAAGAACTGGCGGTTCTTGACGATGCCGCCCACCGAGATGCCGCCGAAACCGACACCGTGATAGCCGCGCTCGCGGCCGATGAGGCGCGTCTTGCTGCCCTGGCCCTTCACGTTCCAATAAGCGAGGGCGACCTTGAGCGCCGTGTCCACCGCCTCGGAGCCCGAGTTGCAGAAGAAGACATGGTTGAGGTCGCCCGGCGCGAGCTGGGCCAGGCGCGAGGCGAGGGCGAAGCCGCGCGCATGGCCGAACTGGAAGGCGGGCGAATAGTCGAGCTCCTGCGCTTGAGCCTGGATCGCCTGCGTGATCTCGTCCCGATTGTGGCCCGCATTGCAGCACCAGAGGCCGGCGGCGCCGTCGATCACTTCCCGGCCATCGGGAGTGTAATAGTACATGCCCTTGGCGCGGGCGATCATCCGGGGACGTTGCTTGAAGGAGCGGTTGGCCGTGAACGGAAGCCACCAGGCCTCCAGATCATTGGGTGCGATGAGGTCGTTGGCGGCTCTGGACGTCTGGGCGGTCATCATTTTCCTCGAAAGTGGCTGGCGGGACGGAGCCTAGGCTGTCTGGATG
>KI912037.1:125980-126085 GCA_000517005.1 Microvirga lupini | reverse complement strand
CACCAGAGCTCGAGCATCTGCTCGATGGCCACACCAGTCATGGCAGCCTCCCGTGTCAGATCAGGAGATTATGAGCCCATGAGCAGCACCCGCAACTGTAATGCT
>KI912037.1:121947-125880 GCA_000517005.1 Microvirga lupini | reverse complement strand
ATGCTAGCAGCCGTTTCCAGGCGCCGCAAAAAGAACTTTGGGCGAAGTCATGAGCCGGGTGCAACCCTCGGCTCATCCCGTCATGGCGCGGGCTTCGTAGCCGGCGGCGTCGAGCGCGCGCGCTATTTCGACGCTCTGAGCGCATGTCGTGACATGCACACGCCCATGTTCCAGATCCACCTCGACCTTGGCGCCCGGATCGAGGCGCTGAATCGCCTTGGTGACTGAGGTGACACATCCCTGGCAGGTCATGCCATCGACCTGCATCAACAGGTCCTTGCGTGGTTCTCCCATCGGCCAACCTATTTGAAATCTCACCGGTATTCTGCGCAGGCAACGCGCGATTGCGAAAAAATGTCCATTGCGGGAATGCGAAACTTGCCCCGCGATTCGCCGTGATTCATTGTCTGTTAACACACTGATTCGCGCATATTCGCCGAGCCAGGGGAGCGGGGGCACCCATGGTGACGAACAAGAAAAATATTCCAGTCCTGAGGGACAGGAAGGCGGCGCTGTTCGCCTTCACGCCAGCCATTCTGACGGCCGTCGCGTCGGCCTATGTGCCGATGGAGGCGGGTCTTGTCCTGCCGGTTTTCGGCTTCCTGATCATGGCCGTCTTCTTCGGCCTCGTCGTCCTGTGGTGGCAGGCCGAAACGGAGCGGCAGAGTCTGGCCATGCAGCTGGCGGACCTCGAGCAGGAGGAGCGGACTCCGACCGCTCCGCTGGTCCTGCGCCGGTCCATGCATTCAGGCAGTCCGGCGACGGTTCTGCGTGAGCTGGCGATGTTTGCTAGCACGCAGGAGGCCCGTGCGGAGATCAGCCCGATGCCGCCCGAGCGGGTGCAGGCTACGTGCTTCCCTGAGCCGTCCCTGCTGCCCTCCATGCGCAGCCCCTCGACCGAGGAGATCAGCCGCGTGAGGCTGGTCAACCAGGCCTTCGAGGCCGACCGGATCGAGCTGCACCTGCAGCCCATCGTCTCTCTGCCGCACCGCAAAATCCGCTTCTACGAGGCGCTGGCCCGGTTGCGTCTGGCGGACGGAACCCTGCTGGCTCCATCCGAATTCCTGCCCATTCTCGAAGCGTCCGGCCGCGCGTCGGATTTCGACCAGCGGGTTCTGATGCGCTCCATGACCATCGTCCGCCATCTCGTCGCCCGGGGCAGCGAGGCCATCGTGGGCGTGAACCTCACGGCCCATTCCGTCGCCGAGCCCGGCTTCCTGTGGTCGCTGGCCGGCCTGCTCGACACCAGTCCCGATCTTCTCGGCAAGATCGTCTTGGAAATGCCTCAGCACAGCTGGCGCCACCTCGATGGTGATCACAGGGCGGCGCTCGCAACGTTGCGCGAGCGGAGCGTGCCGTTCTCCCTCGACGGCGCCGCCGATCTCCGGTTCAATCCTGAGGCTTTGGCCGATCTCGGCATCCGATTCATGAAGCTGCCGGCCGATCTCATGATCAAGGCCGCCGAGCAGGCGGATGGCCGCTATGCCGGGCCGGAACTCGACGTGCGCGATTTCGCCTCGGCCCTGCGCCGCCAGGGCATCCGGCTCATTGCCGAGCGGGTGGACGAGGACGACATGGTGCCCATGCTCTGCGATCTCGGCGTGCCGTTGGCACAGGGCTTCGTCTTCGCAGCTCCGCGTCCGGTCAAGCCGGGGATTGCCGGTGAGCAGACGGCTCCCCGACCTTTCGGCCTGGAGGATGCGCCAGCCCTTCTGCGGCGCACAGGTTGACTTGGATCGCGCAAGGGCCTACCCGCCCGATTTGATCACAAGTGAGACCTCATGACTGCTTTGTCCCGCCCCGTCCACGTCGAGGGCCTGAAGCCTCTCGCCGATAACTACGATCTCGTCCTGTGCGACGTCTGGGGCGTGCTGCATAACGGTGTGAAGGCCTATGAGGCGGCCAGCGATGCGCTGACGCGCTTTCGCGCCAAGGGCGGACGGGTCGTTCTCGTCTCCAACGCGCCGCGTCCCGGTGCATCGGTCGGCACGCAGCTCGACGGCTTCGGCGTGCCGCGCACGGCCTATGATGCCATCGTGACCTCCGGCGATCTGACGCGGCTCGCCATCGAGGAGCGCATCGACAGGATCGTCTACCATATCGGCCCGCCCCGCGACATGCCGATCTATCACGGTCTCGATGTTCACTTCGGCTCTATCGACGAGGCGGACTACGTGGTCTGCTCCGGCTTCGACAATGACGAGGAGGAAACGGTCGAGGATTACCGGGTCCGGCTCGAAGCCATGCGCCGGCGCGATTTGCTGATGGTCTGCGCCAATCCCGATCTCATCGTCGAGCGCGGCCACATGATCCTGCCCTGCGCAGGAACGATCGCCTTGGCTTACGAGGAGATGGGCGGCAAGGTTTTCTATGCCGGCAAGCCCCACGGTCCCGTCTACGACAGGGCTCTCGCGGTTGCTGCCGAGTTGAGCGGTCGCCCCATTCCGAAGGAGAGGGTGCTCGCCGTCGGCGATGCGATCCGCACCGACATCGCGGGCGCCGTGGGCTTCGGCATCGACTCCCTGATGATCGCCCGCGGCATTCATGCGGAGGAGTTGGGGCTGCACAAGGGAGATCTGGTCTCGGACCACGTGCAGGACTGGGTCGACCGGCAGCCGGTCCGGCCGACAGCCTTTACGGAAGTGCTGTCCTGGTAATGCTTGGTCATGGGCCATCGTAGCCCGGTCTGGCCCCCTTGCATCGGCCCTGCTCGTCATCCCAAACACCACCTGCGTCCAAGCAGTAGTCTACTTGCCCATGCTCGGTCTGGTCCCAGATGTACAAAGCCACCCACAAGAGCCCGAAGGTCGCGAGGACAAGCGCAAAAGCTTTCAGCATAAGCATTCCAGAGCGGTTTCTTGAGAGCATGCAACAATGTAGGCTTGCTCTTCAAGAACGTCGGAGCGAACAGGCTTGACCCATCGGGTGCTTTTCGACAGGGTCGCGCCGCACCGATCAGTCCAGAGATGAGTTCCGAGGTTCTCCCCCTGATGCCCACCCCGTTCGCGATCTGCCGCGATGGCGAGCCCGTGCCTGAGAACCTCAGGGGAGCCGTCGCCGCCATCGGCAATTTCGATGGCGTACACCGGGGGCACCAGCATCTCCTGAAGATGACCCAGAGCTCCGACCGGCCGGCAGCGGTCGTCACCTTCGAGCCGCATCCGCGCACGTTCTTCCAGCCCGACCGGCCGCTTTTCCGTCTGACGCCCGAACCCGTAAAGCTCAAAATCTTCGCGCGTCTCGGACTCGACGGCGTTTTCCAGAGGCGCTTCAGCGGGAATCTTGCTGCGCTGACGGCGGCGGGCTTCGTGGATCTGCTGGCGCAGGAACTGCAACTCTCGGGCGTGGTGATCGGACACGATTTTCATTTCGGCCGCGGGCGCGAGGGCAATCCCGCGCGCATGGAGGAGCTTTGCCGTGAGCGGGGGCTCGAATGCCTGATCGCTCCGGCCATCGTCGAGGGAACGGAGCCCGTTTCCTCCAGCGCCATTCGTATCGCTCTGGAGGCGGGCGACATCGCCACGGCCAACCGGCTCCTCGGCTATCGCTGGTTCGTCCGGGCCGAGGTGCGCCACGGCGACAAGCGCGGCCGCGTGCTCGGCTATCCCACGGCCAATATGCGCCTACCCGACGATTGCCGCCTCCGGCACGGGATCTACGCGGCGAGAGCTTCGGTGGCCGGCCGGCCGGTCGACGGCGTCGCCAGCTTCGGCCGCCGCCCCACCTTCGACAACGGCGCTCCGTTGCTGGAGGTGCATCTGTTCGGCTTTTCCGGTGATCTCTATGGACAGATTCTGGACGTGGAATTCGTCGGCTGGATCCGCGGCGAGGAACGCTTCGACGGGATCGAGGCCCTGATCGCCCAGATGGATCGGGATTCGGTCGAGGCAAAGCGTGTGCTCGCTGAGGACAAGACGGTTTCGATGATTGGCT
>KI912037.1:114885-121847 GCA_000517005.1 Microvirga lupini | reverse complement strand
CTGGTTGCGCTTCATTTGATAGACGATCCCGGATCTCGCTTCGCTTGTCCGGGATGACGCCTTTTCAGATAGCCGGCTTCAGCGCCCGTGCGGCCACGGCGTAGCCGCCCATGGCGCCGTCGACGAAATGGATGTGATCGCTGCGGGTCGGCGAGGGCACGAAGCAGGTCATGAGGGCTGCGTCCTGCCGGTGCAGGCCGTAATGGGCGACCCCGTTCCGCTGTGCCTCCACCAGCAGGGCTTCCAACCGGTCGGCGAGGGCGGGGGTGCAGTCGAGCGTCATGCGCAAGCCGTCGTCGAATTTGCGAAAGTCCGTGTTCTCGACGAGCTGATGCCGATAACGGGCCGGATCGAACCGGCCGACCCTCAGCCCGAACCGGAAGATCAGGAAGGCGATCAGGCGACCTGCCGCCAGTTTCGCCAATGCGGCGAGGCCCGCCCCGCCCTTCTTGACGGTTTTCGCTTCGATGTCGAAGCCCTTGAAGGGAGTGCTCAGAGAGGGGCCTCCCTCCGGCAGGGGGCGGCCGGCCTCCTGGCCCTCGGCCAGGGACAGAACCTGTCCGACGAGAGCGTTGAAGGCTTCCATGCTCGCCTTGGGGTCGGGAAGAAGGATCAGGGAGAGAATGGCGCCGCGCTGGGGCGTAATCTCGTCGAAGCGGCAGGTCAGTCCGCTGAGGTCGGGCAAGGTGCCGGGCTTTGCCGGAGGAATGGCGAAGGCACCTTCCTTCATCCGCCGCTCGGCATAGGCGAGGCCGCCGCCGGAGAACATGGCATAGGATACGTCGGGAGACGCCGCGAAACGGGCGATCCGGACGTCATGGCCCTCGGCGCGGATGTCCGCAACCGGAACGATGGCGATGCGCAGCTCGAAATCGAAGGAATCCCGCACCCAGGCCGCGACGGCGGAAAGCGCCTCACGGGCGAGGCCGGATTGCGCGGCGGGCAGGGCGAAGCTCGCCCCGTCCCCGCCGAACACGAAGGGAAACTCGCTCGTACCGAGCTTGTTGGCCACGGCCGCGATGACGGCGGCGGCCGCCGTGTTGACCTCCTTGTAGCGCCCGGCCGCGATGGCGGAGGTCGAGCGCACGATGTCGCTGAGGCCGAGCACCCAATCGTCCGGGACGGGCATGTAGAGCCCGGGATCGGTCAATTGGGAGAAATGGTCGAAGACGGGCAGGCGGGCGTAGAAATCCGCTCCCGTCCAATCATTTCTCTCCTGCTGCCCGGCTTCCACGGTCCGTCAGCCTGTGGTTTCCCCCTCCGGCGCCCCTCGGCCGAGTTCGTCCGGCAGCGGATCGCCTTCGGCGACGAAGCGCATGGAAACCGAGTTCATGCAGTAGCGCTCGCCGGTCGGGGGCGGGCCGTCGTTGAACACATGGCCGAGATGGCCCTCGCAGCGGGCGCAGCGGATCTCGATGCGGACCATGCCGTAGCTGGTGTCGCGTACGAAGGCGACGTGCGAGCGGTCGATGGGGTCGAAGAAGCTCGGCCAGCCGGTGCCGGATTCGAACTTGGTGCCCGACTTGAACAGAGGAAGCCCGCAGAGGCGGCAGCAATAGGTGCCCTTCTCCTTGGCCTCGTTGAAGATGCCGCAGAACGGCCGCTCGGTCCCGTGTTCGAGCAGAACCCGGCGCTCCTCGTCATCGAGGTTGGCCACCAGGGCATGCAATTGCTCGGACGTGGGCGGAGTGAGGTCGAAGCCGGCTTTCGAGCGCCGTTCGGCCGTAGTGGTCGAGTCTGCCATGGTTCAATCCTTCCTGCCCGTCGCATTGCTGAGAGGACTATAGGGCTGGGTTCTGCCCTTAAATAGGGAGTCTCCCCGGCAATCACCACGCTTTATTATCCAGCCCGGCGCTGCTAAAAGGCTCATCATGTCCATGGTTTCTCAGGCTCAGCTGGCGGCCCGCATAGGCGCTGCGCGAATTATCGGCCCGGCTTTCGCATGACCTGCGAAGGTCCGGGATCCTAGCCGTTCGCCCCTGACAGAAGCCTGATGCGCCCGCCTGAATTACGGGCCACACAAGACCGATTGACCGTCATGACCGATAAGCCCGAAAGCGCCGCCCGAGACTATTCCGAAACCCTGTTCCTGCCCCAGACCGAGTTCCCCATGCGGGCCGGCCTGCCGCAGCGCGAGCCGCAGCTCTTGCAGCGCTGGAACGAGAACCGGCTCTACGAGCGTCTGCGCGAGGTCCAGAAGGGCCGTCCGCGCTTCGTGCTGCACGACGGTCCTCCCTATGCCAACGGCAACATCCATATCGGCCACGCCCTCAACAAGATCCTGAAGGACATGGTGGTCCGCTCGCAGGGCATGCTGGGCTTCGATTCCAACTACGTGCCGGGCTGGGACTGCCACGGGCTGCCGATCGAGTGGAAGATCGAGGAGGAGTATCGCGCCAAGGGCAAGAACAAGGACGACGTGGACATCGTCGAGTTCCGCCGCGAGTGCCGTGCCTTCGCCGAGAAGTGGATCGACGTCCAGCGCGAAGAGTTCAAGCGCCTCGGCGTCGAGGGCGACTGGACGAATCCCTACCAGACCATGTCCTATGACGCGGAAGCGCAGATCGCCCGCGAGATCATGAAGTTCGCGACGAGCGACCAGCTCTATCGCGGCTCCAAGCCGGTGATGTGGTCCTCCGTCGAAAAGACCGCGCTCGCCGAGGCGGAGGTCGAATATCACGAGAAAACCTCCCCCACGATCTGGGTGAAGTTCAAGATCACCAACACGCTGGACGGCGATCTCGACGGTGCGTCCGTGGTCATCTGGACGACGACTCCCTGGACGATCCCGGCCAACCGCGCCATCGTCTATGGCGAGCATGTCGCCTACGGCCTCTACAGGGTCACGGAAGCGGCCGAGGACAACTGGGCGAAGGTGGGCGACCGTCTCGTGATCGCCGACAAGCTCGCCGCCGACGTGTTCGCGGCCGCGCGCGTCGCCGAATATGAGCGTGTGAAGGACGTGCTGCCGGTGATGATCGAGCGCTGCGCGCATCCGTTCCGCGGGCTCGAAGGCGCGAACGGCTACTGGGATTTCAGTGTGCCGGTGCTGCCGGCCGACTACGTGACCGACGATGCGGGCACGGGCTTCGTGCACACGGCTCCCGGCCACGGCGCGGACGACTACAACACTTACGTGAAGCACCGCGACGTATTCGCCGCCTGCGGCACGAAAGAGGTGCCACATACGGTCTCGCCGGATTCATCCTACTTTCCCAACGTGCCGTTCTTCGCGGGCGAGCGCATCTATGACGACAAGGGCAAGGATGCGGGCGCCAACGAGGCGGTGATCAAGAAGCTCGTCGAGGTCGGCGCGCTCATCGCGCGCGGGCGTCTCAAGCACCAGTATCCGCATTCCTGGCGCTCGAAGGGTCCGCTGATCTTCCGCAACACGCCGCAATGGTTCATCTCCATGGACAAGCCGCTCGATGACAAGGGCGACACCCTGCGTCAGCGCGCGCTCCATGCGATCAAGACCGTGGAGTGGGTGCCCGAGACGGGCGGGAATCGCATCACCGGCATGATCGAGAACCGGCCCGACTGGGTGGTCTCGCGCCAGCGCGCCTGGGGCGTGCCGATCGCAGTCTTCGTGAAGAAGGGTACCAACGAGGTCCTCAAGGACGAGCGCGTGAACAATGCCATCGCGGAGGCCTTCGAGAAGAAGGGCGCCGATGCGTGGTATGCGGATGACGGATCGCGCTTCCTGAAGGCGGGCAGCTACGATCTCGCCGATTTCGACAAGATCAACGACATCCTCGATGTGTGGTTCGATTCCGGCTGCACGCATGCCTTCGCGCTCGAAAAGCGCGAGGACTTGAAGGTGAAGCGCAAGGTGGATGGCGGGCCGGATCAGGTCATGTATCTCGAAGGCTCCGACCAGCATCGCGGCTGGTTCCATTCCTCGCTGCTCGAGAGCTGTGGAACGCGCGGCCGCGCACCCTACGACATCGTTCTGACCCACGGCTTCGTCCTCGACGAGAAGGGGCAGAAAATGTCGAAGTCGCTCGGCAACGTGGTCGCGCCGCAGAAGGTGATCCAGGATTCCGGCGCCGACATCCTGCGCCTCTGGGTGGCGGCCTCCGACTATTCGGACGATCTGCGCATCGGCCCGGAGATCCTGAAGACTTTCGTCGAGACCTATCGCAAGCTGCGTAACACGATCCGCTGGATGCTGGGTTCGCTGGCGCATTTCCGCGAGGCCGACAAGGTCGCAGTGGGCGAGATGCCGGAGCTGGAGCGCTTCGTGCTGCATCGCCTCGCAGAGCTCGACGGCGAGATGCGCGAGGCTTACAGCACCTTCGACTACAAGCGGGTGATCGCTCTCCTCAACTCGTTCATGACCACGGATCTGTCGGCCTTCTATTTCGACATCCGCAAGGACTCGCTCTATTGCGATCCGATCTCGGGCAAGGTGCGCAAGAGCGCGCTCACCGTGATCGATCAGACCTTCCGCTGCGTGGCGACCTGGATCGCGCCGATCCTCGCCTTCACGGCAGAAGAGGCCTGGCTCGCACGTTATCCTCAGGCCGAGTCGGTGCATCTTGAAACTTTCCCGCAGGTGCCGGCGGAATGGCGCAACGATGCGCTCGCCGAGCGCTGGGCGAAGGTCCGCCGCGTGCGCCGTGTCGTCACCGGCGCGCTGGAGATCGAGCGTGCGCAGAAGCGCATCGGCGCGAGCTTGGAGGCAGCGCCCGTCGTTCATATCGCCGACGAGAGCCTTTTCAAGGCCGTGCAGGGCCTCGACCTCGCCGAGATCTGCATCACGTCCGGCATCCAGGTCGTGCAGGGTGAAGGTCCTTCGGAGGCCTTCCGTCTCGATGACGTGAAGGGCGTTGCCGTCGTGCCGGCTCTCGCTCAGGGCCGCAAATGCGCCCGCTCCTGGAAGGTCACGCCGGATGTCGGCACCGATCCCGACTATCCGGACGTGACGCCCCGCGATGCGGCGGCTCTGCGCGAATGGGATCAGCTGAAGGCGGCGGCGGAATGAGCAAGTCCGAGGAGACCGGCGCACCACTGACGGATGCGGGGGTGACGGCTCAAGCCGGCTCGCAGCGTCCGCGCGCGGCCAGCCGGCTGCGAGCTGCGAAAGGATCGGGCAGGGGCCGTGCAGCCCAGAAGGGTCTGTCCGTCGCTGCCATCCTCGGCTTTTCCATTGCCTTGATCACGCTCATCCTCGATCAGGCGACGAAGCTTTATACGTTCTATATTTACAATCTTCCGGTAAAGGAGCCGGTCGAATTCGCTCCCTTCGTCAACCTGATTGTGGTCTGGAACCGGGGCATCTCCTATGGCCTGTTCCAGCAGAACTCGGAACTTGGCCGCTGGGGGCTGATCATTATTTCCATCCTGGCTGCCATCGGCCTGTTCTTCTGGATCCGCCGGACCTCGGCCAAGCTCTTGGCGGCCTCCCTCGGCCTGATCGCAGGCGGGGCGATCGGCAACGTGATCGATCGTCTCTGGTTTGGCGCCGTGTTCGATTTCATCCAGATCCATGTCGGCTCATGGTCCTGGTACGTGTTCAACGTGGCGGATGCCGCCATCGTTGCGGGGGTGGTCGGTTTGCTTTATGACTCCTTCGTCCTGGAGGGGCGGCGGGCGAAATAACGATATTTTATGCCGCCTGCTGCCATATGTTCGCCAGAATGAGCGATCAGGCCTTCCGGCCACAACGAGAAACGAATGGTGGGTGCCATGAAGGGAATGAAAATCATAGGCCGGGCGGGGGCCTTGGCGCTTCTGATCGCCGCCACCGGCGCTTCGGCCCAGGAAGGCGAGGCCGTGAAGAGCATCCTCGGCGCCATCGGCATCATTCCCAAGGAAAAGGCGCCCATCACCTACAACGAGCGTGCTCCGCTCGTGCTTCCGCCCAAGATGGACCTGCCGGCTCCGGCCCCCGGCGGCGGTGCCGAGGCGCGCAACGGCAACTGGCCCAAGGATCCGGACGTGGCAGCCCGCCGCAAGGCCGCTGCCGAGGCCCGCACGCCCTATACCAGTTCCGAACTGTACAAGAACACCGAGGGCAAGCGCCTCTCCATCGAGGAAATGCGCGCCGGCCGTAATCCCAATGCCTCGGCTGGCCAGCAGTACCCCGTCGGCCGGCAGGCCGACATCGCCCGCATGAGCCCCGACGAACTGCGCGCCTTCACCAAAGAGGACAAGCCGGAGCTGCAAGGCGACGGCCTCGACCGCCGCTATCTCAGCGATCCGCCGGGCGATCTGCTCAAGGCCCAGGGCGGCCGCCGCATCAAGGCCACTGCCGAACCGATCCCATCAGGCGATCCCGACAGCCCATCGGCCTATCTCCGCCAGCAGCAGAGCAGGCAGTAAGCATTGTCTCTTCCCACTTCCTTCAGGCGAACGGGTTCACCCGCTTCGCCTGAAAACGTTATGGGGGCTGTGAAAAGCCAAGCCTGTCCCAGCGACTCCCGACAAAGAGTGCCGCACAGGAAAGATCAGCGGCTTCGCTTGCATAGCCCCCTAATTTGACTATCCCGTAGGAATCACCCTGCGAAACGCATTGATGTCGCCAAGGTTGAAACGTCATGGACACTGCCTCAAAGCCCCTTCTTCGCGCTGACGCCGCCTCCTTCGGGCGGACGGAAGGCAGTGGTCCGGACCTGTCTTCCTTCACGCTCGACAACGGCCTCGATGTCGTCGTCATTCCGGATCGCCGCGTTCCCGTCGTCACCCACATGGTCTGGTACCGCAACGGTTCGGCGGACGATCCGCTCGGACAATCGGGCATCGCGCATTTCCTCGAGCACCTGATGTTCAAGGGCACCGAGAAGCATCCGGCCGGCGAGTTCTCGAAGGTGGTCTCGGGCCTCGGCGGTCAGGAGAATGCCTTCACGTCCTTCGACTACACGGCCTATTTCCAGCGCGTCGCGCGCGAGAACCTCAAGATCATGATGGAGTTCGAGGCCGATCGCATGACGAACCTCCTTCTCGAGGAATCCGTCATC
>KI912037.1:111225-114785 GCA_000517005.1 Microvirga lupini | reverse complement strand
TGAACCTGAGCCCGTGGCGGCCCGCCACATCATCGTGGCCGATCCGAAGGTCGAGCAGCCGACCATGCAGCGGCTTTACCTCGTGCCGTCCTGCCGCACGGCCTCGCAGCGCGATTGCTATTCGCTCGAGCTTCTCGCCGAAGTGATCGGCGGCGGCCCGACATCTTATCTCTACCGCAAGCTCGTGATGGAGCGTGGCGTCGCCGTGAATGCCGGCGCCTGGTACATGTCCTCTGCCATGGAAGACACCCGCTTCTGTGTTTACGCGGTTCCAGCCGAGGGCGTTTCGTTGCAGGCACTGGAAGAGGCCGTCGATCAGGTGCTCAAGACGATCCCCGCCGAGGCGCTGGATGCGGATTCCATCGAGCGCGCCAAGACGCGTCTCGTGGCCGAGACGATCTATTCCACCGACAGTCAATCCTCGCTCGCCCGTATCTACGGCTCGGCGCTCGCCATCGGCGAGACCATCGAGGAGGTGCGTCGCTGGCCGGTCGAGATCGAGACCGTTCTGAAGGACGATCTTGCCTCCGCGGCCGAGCGCTATCTCATCCCCCGCCGTTCCGTGACGGGCTATCTGCAGAAGTCCGCTTCTTAAGCGTCTGCATAAGAACCGAGGTAATCATGACAGCTTCTGTCGAAACCATGTCCTCGTCTCCGACCACGGTGAAGGCGCTGACCTCAGCCCGCGGCGTCGAGGCTTGGCACGTCGAATCCGATGTCGTGCCGCTGATCGCCGTTTCCTTCATTTTCGAGGGCGGCTCGGCCCATGATCCTGCGGACAAGCCCGGCGTGGCGCAGATGCTCGCGCGCCTGCTCGACGAAGGTGCGGGCGAATACGATTCCGATGCGTTCCAGGAGCGTCTGGCCGCGCGTGCCATCGAGCTGTCCTTCAATGCGGGCAATGACGCTCTCGGCGGCTCTCTGAAGACGCTGGTCAAGCATGCGGACGAAGCCTTCGAGCTCTTGCGCCTCGCGCTCGCCGAGCCGCGCTTCGCTCAGGATTCCATCGAGCGCGTGCGGGCGCAGACCATCGCGGGGCTCAAGTACCAGCAGAACGATTCGGGCGTCATGGCAACGCGCCGTTTCTTCGAGGAGGGCTTTGCCGGCCACCCCTATGGTCGCCCCACCTCCGGCACGCCGGAGAGCGTCGCGGCGATCACGCGGGATGATCTCGTCGCCATGCATAAGGCGCTCATCGCCCGCGGACGTGTGAAGATTGCCGTCGTGGGTGCCGTCAGCGGCGACAACCTTTCGAGCCTGCTCGACAGGGTATTCGGTTCGCTGCCGGAAGCCACGCCGCTCAGCGTCGTCGAGCCCGCAACACTGCAGACGCTGGGATCGCGCATCGTGGTCGATCTCGACGTGCCGCAATCGGTCATCCGCTTCGGCATGAACGGCATTGCTTGGCGCGATCCAGGCTTCATTCCGGCTTATGTGCTCAACCACATCCTCGGCGGCGGTGCCTTCACCTCGCGCCTGTTCCAGGAAGTGCGTGAGAAGCGCGGCCTTGCCTACAGCGTCGGCACCTCCCTCGTGAGCTACCGCTCGGCGAGCATGACCTGGGGCTACACCGCCACCAAGAACGAGCGCGTGGTCGAGGCTCTCGATGTCATCGCTGACGAGATGGCGAAGCTGACGAGCGAGGGGCCGTCCGACGAGGAGCTGCAGAAGGCGAAGGACTATCTCATCGGCTCCTACGCGCTCGGCTTCGATACCTCGACCAAGATCGCCCATACCCTGGCGCAGATCGCCTTTGAGGGCCTCGGCATCGATTATATTGCCCGCCGCAACGCCTTGGTCGCTGCCGTAACGCAATCCGACATCCGCACGGCGGCCGAACGCATCTTCGGCGACGGTAGGATGCTCACCGTGATTGCAGGACGGCCGACCGGGGTGTGACGCTGCCATCTTAAGCCTGAGGGTCTGGCTTGAAATTCACCTCCGACGTCATCACCGGCCTTGTGCCGGTGATCTCGATTGGTAGAGCACAGCGCTTCACGGGATCGGGATGGCCGGCACAAGGCCGGCCATAACCAAGAGGGTGCCGATCCTGATCAGCCTCCAAGGGCAGAGACTTCAGGTTCGATGCCGCGACCCTAGCCTCAGGCCCCTCTCTGCCCTAATCTTCCGCTCCCACTTTGAACGAGTCGGAGTACGCTTATGGCCCTGCAGCAATCGATCGATCTTGCCCTGGAAGCCAATATCGGGGGAGGTGGTCTGCCGCAGGCGGCGCTCGACGAGGCGCTTGAGCTCGTCGGCGAGGCCATGAAGCGGTTGGCCGAGGATGATGCTTCGGGCCGGTTGCCGCTGCTGCACATGCCTCGCACCACCGACGATCTGGCCAGCATGCACGAGGCGGCGGCCTTTCTGCGTGATGATGCGACGGATGTGGTCATTCTCGGCGTCGGTGGATCGAGCCTCGGCGGGCAGACCCTGGCGCAGCTGAAGGATTATGCGGTTCCGGGCACCGGCCGCTTCACCGAAAGCCCGCGCATCCACTTCCTCGACAACCTCGATCCGATCACCTTCGATCGCGTCCTGCACAAGCTGCCGCTGTCATCGACCAAGTGGGTGTCGATCTCGAAATCCGGCGGCACGGGCGAGACCCTGATGCAGACCATCGCCGTGCTGACAGCCTTGGAGAAGGCGGGCCTGCACGCGCATCCGCACGAGCAGTTCCTCGGCCTGTCCGAGCCGCGCAAGGATGGCGGCAAGAATGCATTGCGCGATCTTCTGGAGCCGGAAGGCGTGCGTTTCCTGGAGCACCATACGGGTATCGGCGGGCGCTATTCGGTGCTCACCAATGTGGGCCTCCTGCCGGCCGCTGTGCTCGGCCTCGACATCGAAGCCATCCGCCAGGGCGCTGCGGAGGCCTATGAGCCCTTCCGCAGCGGCGCCGCGGCCAAGGACGTACCGGCTGCCCTGGGTGCTGCGCTCAATGTTGCGGCGGCCAAAGCCGGCAAGGGCATCGCAGTCACCATGGCCTATGCGGACCGGTTGGAGCGCTTCACCCGCTGGTGGGTGCAGCTCTGGGCCGAGAGCGTGGGCAAGGACGGCAAGGGCACGCAGCCCGTCGCCGCCATCGGGCCCGTGGATCAGCACAGCCAGCAGCAGCTTTATCTCGCCGGCCCCAACGACAAGCTCTTCACGGTGCTCACCACCGGTGTTGCCGGAAAGGGCCCGGTCATGAATGAGGCGCTCGCCAAGCGCGCGGGCCAGCCGGCCTTTGCGGGCAAGACCATCGGCGACCTTGTCGCCGCCCAGGGCCGCGCCATGGCCGACACCTTCGCCAAGAACAGCCGTCCGACCCGTCAGATCCACATCGAGACTCTGAACGAGCGCGCCTTGGGCGAGCTCCTCATGCATTTCATGCTGGAGACGATTCTGGCCGGCTACGCCATGGGCGTCGATCCCTTCGATCAGCCCGCCGTGGAAGAAGCCAAGATCCTGGCGAAGGAGTATTTGGCGCAGGGTTGAGACATGCGTCATCCCGGACACCGCAGGCGATCCGGGATCGCATGCAGGATGAAGCGCTTGAACCCTCTCCCCCTTGTGGGGGA
>KI912037.1:110845-111125 GCA_000517005.1 Microvirga lupini | reverse complement strand
GGTCCGGAGCGCGACGTGGTGCTGGAAGAGCGCCGCATGCGCGTCGAGACCGATCCGTCGGCTCAGCTCTCGGAAGCCATGGCGGCCTCGCTCTTCGTGCATCACCCGTACGGCATTCCGATCATCGGCTGGATGCACGAAATCGAGATGCTCAATCGCGATAATGCGCTCGATTACTATCGTCGCTTCTACACGCCCGAGAACGCCATTCTCGTCGTTGCAGGCGACGTGAGCGAGGACGAAGTACGCCGCCTGGCCGATGCCACCTATGGCCGCATCG
>KI912037.1:84025-110745 GCA_000517005.1 Microvirga lupini | reverse complement strand
TTCTCGTCCTGCGATCCCGGATCTTCGCTGCGCTTCGTCCGGGATGACGCCCGAAGTCAGCAGGGGAATAACGTCGCGCGTTCTGGTTTCCGCCGCCTTCAGCCCCTATCTTCCCTTCTCCGAATCTGAAGGTCAGACGCTTCGCATGCATGTCCGCCGCCTCGATCCCATCCTCGTCGACCGCATTGCTGCGGGCGAGGTCGTCGAGCGCCCGGCGGCAGCCGTGAAGGAGCTTGTGGAGAACGCGGTCGATGCGGGAGCGACCTCCATCGAGATCGCGATCGAGGCCGGCGGACGCCGCCTGATCCGCATCGTCGACGACGGACGGGGCATGACCCCGGAGGATCTGGAACTGGCGGTCGAGCGCCATGCCACCTCGAAGCTTCCGGACGGCGATCTGTTCTCGATCAACACCCTGGGCTTTCGCGGCGAGGCCCTGCCGTCCATCGGCGCTGTCGCCCGCCTGTCCATCGTCACCCGCACGGCAGAAGCCGAGACCGGCTCCTCGATCGTAGTCGAGGCGGGCATGAAGGGCCCGGTGCGTCCGGCCCCTGCGCCGAAGGGCACGCGCGTCGAAGTGACGGATCTGTTCGCCGCTACGCCCGCGCGTTTGAAGTTTCTCAAAAGCGATCGCTCGGAAGCCCAGGCGGTGGCGGAGATCGTCAAGCGGCTGGCCATCGCCCATCCGACGATCCGCTTCACCCTGTCGGGCGAGCACCTCACCGCCTTCACCTATCCGCCGGAGGAGCCCGGCGAGCATGGTTTCCTGCGTCGTCTCTCGCGGGTGCTGGGGGCGGAGTTCCACGAGAACGCCATGGCCATCGGCGTCGAGCGCGAGGGCGTGCGGCTCACCGGCTTTGCAAGCCTGCCGACCTATCATCGTGGCACCGGAACCTCGATCCATTTCGTGGTCAACGGGCGGCCCGTGCGCGACAAGCTGCTGCTCGGCGCCGTGCGCGGTGCCTATGCGGACGTGATGGCCTCCGACCGGCATCCGGTGCTCGCCATCATGATCGATCTCGATCCCCGCGCCGTGGACGTCAACGTCCATCCGGCCAAGACCGAGGTGCGCTTCCGCGATCCAGCGTTCATCCGTGGCTTCGTGGTGGGAGCGCTGAAGGAAGCGATCACCCGCTACGCCTTCCGCGCATCGTCGACCGGCGGCGCACGCACGCTGGAAAGCCTGCGTCCGCAGGGAGCGCTGCCGTCGCGCCCGGCCTATCCGCACCGCACCCATGCGATCCGTCCGACCAGCGCCTTCGCCAATTGGCAGGCGCCGCTCGATGCACCGGAGCGATCCTATGCGCCCGCTTCCGGTCTTGCGGAGAGGCAGGCGAGCCTTTCCGATCTTGCAAGCCCCTCGGCCGATAGCCGCGCGACCCTGCACGAGGTCGATCCTGAAACGGAGGCGGCACCTCTCGGTGCAGCCCGCGCGCAACTTCATGGCACCTATATCGTTGCGCAGACGCAAGATGGCATCGTCATCGTCGATCAGCATGCCGCGCATGAGCGCCTCGTCTACGAGCGCCTGAAGCGCGAGCGCACCTCCTCGGGCATTGCCCGGCAATTGCTGCTGATCCCCGAGGTGGTCGATCTCGATCCCGTCGATGCGGACCGCGTGTTGGCGGAGGCTTCTTCTCTCGAGAGCCTCGGACTCGTGGTCGAGCCTTTCGGCCACGGCGCGCTGCTCGTGCGCGAGGTGCCTTCCGCGCTCGCAGGCGGGCGCATCAAGGCGCTGGTGCAGGACGTCGCCGATGCCCTCGCAGAGTGGGGGCAGGGGGCGGCGAGCCCGCTGGAGGAGCGCCTGGATGCCGTTCTCTCGCGCATGTCCTGCCACGGTTCCATCCGCGCCGGACGGCGCATGCGGCCGGAGGAGATGAACGCCCTGTTGCGCGAGATGGAGGCGACCCCGCTCTCGGGCCAGTGCAATCACGGGCGGCCGACCTATGTCGAACTCAAGCTGACGGATATCGAGCGCCTGTTCGGGCGGCGATAGAAGCGCCCCTATCGGACCAAATTAAGACTGACCCGATTCCAAGCTAAGACTGACCCTGACCTGTGCTAGGAGTGTCCTTGATGTGCTTCATAACCTACGGAAATTATTGCAATTTTTAGAGGCAGCTCTCGTGATCACCATTTTTTCAACATAGAAAAATCCCTTTCACTCCACATTTATTGGCGTTTTGGCTTCTCTAGGCGCGGCGCACCTGTCGGGACAAACTAAGACTGACCCAATTTCAAACTAAGACTGTCCCTGAATCCAAGGTAAGAGTGCCCTTGCTGTGCCTCTCAACCCGCAGGAATTGCTGTGCATCGTCGAGGCGATACCCATTAGATTGCATTCCCCGTGCGCGCCTGGGCCTTGCGTTGATTCCTGTCGAGCCATTGGCCATTTGGCACCGTTCGGCTGGCGCACATCAAGCTTGGCGGGTTTGTTATCCTAACCTTCGCTGCCGTCGCAGTATTAGATTGTCTCAAAACGGTACGTTGGCCGTAACAGCACCCTCGATACTGACGCTCTTGTCACGATTCCTCGCGGTTAAATTCTAACGCTTGGTAGCGTATGGCCCCGTATGGCATCGGACTGACCTTCGCCGTACTTCCGCACTGCTGGGATGAGCGGACCTTTGCGCGAATCCGCTGAAGGACGCTGGATGACCCGAACCAGTCCTTCACCTCCAAGGGTTAGGTCGCCTAAAGCTTAAGCACAAGGCCGATCAAGCATTTGGACAGCACATCCGGGTGGCTAGGATCTAACGCTCGGTACCCGATCGTAAGCGCAGCCACATCGCGAGCGCCTCCTCTCTCGGCGCGACATCTGACGCCAGATGGCTGCAAGTGCTATATTGATCGATCCGTCCCTTGATCGGAGAAGGATCGCATCGATGGATGACTGGAGAATCGGGGATATTTGGGTAACCAGAATCCTGGAGATGTGCGACCCTCTGCGGACGCCAGCGGAATGGTTCCCGGACTGCACCGACGCGGCACTCGAACCACATCTTCATTGGCTCATGCCCCGATCGATAGCCCCGGCGACAGGCCGAATAATTCTCCCCATCCAGAGTTTTCTGGTGCGCACCGGACACCACACCATTCTGGTCGATGGCTGCGTCGGCAACGACAAGACGATCGCAGACTTCCCGCATTGGCATCGCCGCAATGACGGCACCTTCTTGAAGCGGCTGGCGAATGCCGGTGTTGCCCCCGAGCAGATCGACTATGTGTTGTGCACCCATCTTCATGCCGACCATTGCGGCTGGAACACACGATTGGTGGACGGGCGTTGGATCCCGACATTCCCCAACGCCCGCTACATCATGGCGCGGCGCGAGTTTGAGGCCGCACAGGCGGCCTCCGGCGACGCCACACGGACCTATGAGGACAATGTACTGCCAATCGTCGAGGCTGGTCGGGCTGTGCTTGTCGATATGGACTATGAGCTCGATGGCGAAGTGTGGCTTGAGCCGACGCCAGGCCACACCCTGGGGCACGTCGCCATCGGACTGAGATCTCGAGGCGTCGGGGCGGTGTTTTCCGGCGATGTCATGCATTGGCCGATGCAATGCATATACCCCGACTGGAACTTTCGGTACGACACCGACCCTGAACAGGCGCGTCGGACGCGGTGGGCGTTCCTGGAGGCTTGCTCGGACAATGGCCGCATCGTCATGACGTCGCATTTTCCCTTGCCGTCGGTGGGAACGATCTCGCGACGCCACTCATCATTCTGGTTCGATGATTATCAGCCGCCGTAATCGCCGAGGACGCCGACCACGCCATCTCGAACACAAGCGCCCGGAAGGTCTTCAAATGGCACTTCTCGGAAGTAAGCTGAACGTCCGCTTAAGCAGGAAACACCGGACGCTCTTGCCATGCAGGGGAACCTCCTCGGATGACCCGCCTCGGGCACTGCGCCGGTTCAGTTGGAACAACCGAAGCTGGCCGGGAACGGACGGTCTGCTTCAGTGCTGGGAAGGTGGCGGAGTAGACGCCAAGTGGGCTTGATCCGGGCGACCAAACCACGGAGAAGGGTTGCGTCCGCTGAACTAGCGCTTGACATATTTGTGGACGTCGCGTGGGAGCCATTCAAATCGTTCCCTATTTGATCTACATCTATCCTAGGAAGCGGCGGGACCGGTGGTGGAAAGTTTGAGTATCGCGGACACGTTCAAGCAGTTTCTCAACAATCTTGTGGTCGATAATGCCCAAACGATTTCGGATCGGTACGGGGAGATCACCTGCGCGCTAAACAAGAAATTTCGTGACACCGAGTCCAAGACCGCGAACACGCTTCAAGTCGGCTCTTACGGGCGTCATACTGCCATCAAGGGCATCTCGGACCTCGATATGCTCTACATCATGCCGAAAGGCGAGTGGGACAACTACAAGAACGATGGTCAGTCGAAGCTGCTGTCCGATGCCGCCGCCGCCATCCGCGCCAGATACCCCAACACCACCGTGCGGGTGGATAGGCTCGTCGTCCAGGCGATCTACTCGAATTTTCGAGTGGAGGCGCAGCCCGTGTTTGAGCAAGACGATGGGAGCTTCAAGTACCCTGACACTTACAACGGCAGCGCTTGGAGAATAACCAAGCCTAGGGAAGAAATTCAGGCAATGTCTGAGTTCGACACCCAGAAGAACAAGAACTTCCGAAGGCTCTGCAAGATGGCGCGGGCTTGGAAGAACAAGCACGGCGTCGGGATCGGCGGTCTGCTGATCGACACTCTCGCTCATAATTTCCTCAGTTCTACCAAGGAGTACGACGAGAAGAGCTATCTCTACTACGACTACATGAGCCGCGACTTCTTCGCATATCTCAAGGAATTGCCCAAACAGGACTACTTCGCGGCGTTGGGCAGTGGCCAGCGTGTGAAGGTGAAGAAGGATTTCCAGCGCAAGGCGAAGAAGGCGCACGAGCTGTGCCTCAAGGCCATCGAGGCCGAGGGCAAGGACAGCCAGAACGACAAGTGGCGGGCCGTCTATGGACGGCTGTTCCCCGCCGCTGAGAAGGTGCAGAAGGCGGCGCTGGTAGAGCGCGCGGGCCGGGCAGTTCGAATGACTGAAGAATTCCCAGAGGATGTCTTCTCCGCCATCGACATCAGGAACAACATCAGGATCGACTGCAAGGTGGAGCAGAACGGATTCCGCCCGGCATCTCTCAGGGAGATGCTCCGCGACCGCACCCTGTTGATGCCGCGCAAGAAGCTCACGTTCTCCGTGGTCGAGACGGACATCCCTGGCTCCTACGGGCTGTTTTGGAAAGTGCTTAATCGGGGGCAGGAGGCAATAGACCGCGACTGCATTCGCGGGCAGATCGTGGCGGACGATGGGCACAAGAGGAAGGTGGAGCACACCAACTTCAGGGGAGACCACGTGGTGGACTGCTACGCCATCGTTGACGGGGTGGCGGTGGCAACCGACCGTATCCACGTCCCCATCAGAGCGAATCAAGAGGACTACGATGAATAAGGAGGGCCTGCTCAGGAGCATCGCCGAGACGGGCTACAATGTCGGCTTCGGGGCGAAGAAGAATTTCGCAACGCACGACATCGTGCAGAAAGCCCCCGGCCTCATTGGTTTTCTCTCGCTCGCCGTAGGTGTCTACGCGCTCGTCTACGAGCCGCTAACAAGCAAGTGGATCGCCGCAACCCTTGTCGTTCTCGGGATCACTAGCTTGTACGTTACGCATTACGACCACAACAAGGACGGCTACAGTAACGAGGGCGAGCGGCTCACCGCGCTATTTTACCGGCTGCGTGACCTCTACCGCGATGTTCAGTCGACGGGTGATGGTGATGATCTTACGGCATACCGCGAGCGCCTAGACGCCATCCAAGCGGAATTTTTCAGTGCCAGTCAGTCCAAGCAAATCCTGTTCAGCGATTGGTATGCCCACTACAAATTCTTCTGGCAGCACCAGATCGAGTGGATCGACGAGCAGAAGAATTTCTCGCTTTGGCGCGACAAGATGCCGTTGTCGCTCATGCTCACCATCGCTGCTGCGGTGCTGGCGATCATAGCAGTCGGAATTAGCGACGCGCCCTAGTTCGGCTCCCGCAGTCGGTGCGCCGGAGTTTGGGGGTGGGGCTATTGATCAATGGCTTATCTCCCGAGATTTGAGCACCACTTCGATTAGGCTCCGTAACTTGCGCAAGGATCCTCCTGACCAGACCCGCGCGACTGCTTCGATCTCGTGTGGGTCGAGAGCAGTAGCCCAGCGATGATCCAACCCTCGGTCGGCGAGAATATCAATCATGAGCAGTCGAGCGAGAGTCGGCAGATTCTCGCGGTCTGGTTCCGGAAACTGGATGATCTGGCAACGGTCCCGCAGTGGGCCTGAGAGATCGTGAAGCGAGTTGGCGGTCATCAGCCACGTGACATGAGAAACGTCGCAAGGAGCCTGCACATATGGATCGTGGAAGCGGCATGCCGTCTCCTGCTCCAGGAACGCGAGGAGTGCATCGTGCGCCTGCCCATTGTAGCGGGAGGTGCCAACCTTCTCGATCTCATCCAGCACTGCGCCCGGCCCTGCAATTCGATACCGGGCGATGAGGGCGATCGGCAGGGAGGGCTCGCCAGTGGACCATCGACGGGCCGTACCCGCGAAAGCTCCGTCGGAGATCCCGCCGCACGGAACGACATCGTGGGGCACATTGAGCACGTTGAGGAGACGGCGTGCGAAGCGGGATTTGCCGGATCCAGGCGAACCAACAAGGATAGTAGGACGGATCCGGACATGCGAACGTGACGCGATATCAACGAGAATGCGGTCAATCACGTCAGTCGCATAGGGGAACTCAGCTCGCAAGGTCACCCGGGCCATTGTGAGATCCGGCACCGGAATCAGCGGTAGGGCCTTTCCAGTAAGCCCGTCCAGTTCCCTTGCAACCTTCTTTCCTTCACCCGTGTTCGCATTCCCGACCTGATTGAACACGACTGCTGAAGTCCCGGAGCCAGCTTCGATAGCTGTGTCCTGAATGGAACCGGACAGTATCTGTCTGGTTCCATCTCCTGGTGGCTTTCCGCCTTCAGACTTCATGTCATCCGTTCGAACGGATTGCGCCTGGATTTCGATCACCTCAGTCAGCAGCTTTCCGTAGCGAGCCACCAGTTGCGCAGCAGTCCCTCGGCGCAAAACTCGGGTTTCATCACCAAGGTAGAGAAATCCGGGGTCGGATGCCGCAAAGGAAAGCCACCCCAGGCTCGCCGTGATCAATGGGACAACCTTTATCCACTCGTTCGGGTACGGCTCCAGTGCGACGGCTGTCGTGATCGCTTCGCGGGCGAGATCCACGGCGGCACGATGGTCACCCAGATGCGCGAGATAGATCCGACACCGCAATCGCCACGATCGGGCGCTGTCAGGGAGGCTGGTCGCAGCCACGTCGAACGTTTCCACGAGTTCCTTGACCTCGTCCACGCCTGCATTGACAGTAAGTTGCCCCAAACAGTTCAGGACTATTGCGAAATGACCGTGATCCGCCTTCCTGCGAAGCCGGGGCATCAACCTCTCGGCGAAGGCCTGCATATCCTGCTGTATGTCATTCGCAAGGAAAGGCATCCCAGCGAGCAATTCGTGCTCGCTGGGCAGGTGAAGGCCAGCCAAAGCAGCCTTTTTGCGTCGCTCGAAATGTCGGCGGGCCCGCTCCGCCTGCTGCACTTCCTTCTGTACAGGATCGTTGGAGACCATTGGCTTGCGCCTTCATCAGGATGTCGGGCCGCTGGCGGGCTGCCGTCGGCCCAGCAGGTACCAGCGCGAGAGCGTCCTGGCCCAGCCATGGTGCTCAGCCAGGACCCAGAGGTCAGAAGTGATGATGGGACGGCCGACGCCTGGAATTTCCGGATGGTCGGCCACGTATCCGACCAAGCATCGGGCAGGCCGGACCTCCGGAGCCCAGTTGTTGAGGATGGGAGCCTCGCTGAGGTCGGCTGTGGTTGGGCCGTGGCCATCCCGGATAGCTCTCAAGTCCGCTGCCAGCCGCACAAGGCGATCAATTTCGTGGGAAAGCACCCTGTCATCCAGGTTACGTTCGTTGGTGAGCCTGATCATTGTGATTCTTATCCCCTGAGCTGGAGAAGACGGAGTTGCGCCTTCATGCGTTTGTGGAGGACATCCGTATGGCATCTGGCGCGCGCGATCCTGGTAGCAGCGGTATCGACTCCGACCGTTGGTCTTGGTCGTAGATGCGTCGAATGATCCTTATCGAAGGATGTTGCCGCAAAGGGACCAAGCAGTCCGTGCCGAGGCATCAAGCTGCCGCTCCGTCAACGCGAAGCGATCGTTCCCATCGGTGAAAGCCATCTCCCCGGGATCGAATCTCGGAAGACCTGGATAAAGGACTTCGTATCCGGGGCCGTCGTCCGGCAGAATGCCACGGTGCCGCAGGAGCGCCATGAGATCATCGCCTGCGAGGACCGTTGGCCACCCAACCGGAAAGAGCCATGCACGCGGCCGTCCATCATCCCCTGCCAATCGACGTCCGCTTTGCCTGTCGAGCTCCTCCCATTGGTCCCAGTGGTCCCGAAGCCTCCGATAATCCCGCACCGCCTGTCCGGGATCGGTGGTCCACTCTGGCATCGGCACCAGGAGCCGTGCCTTCATGCCGCCCAGCATCAGCAACGTCTCGAGGACGTCCTGAGCGGGCATGTCCACGATCACCGGGGTATATCCGGATCGGCTGCGGGCACGAATGCGCTCGGTGATGCGTTCACCACGCTCTGCCGTGATGAATGCCGTCTTGAATGGCACGCGCCTGAAGGCCGGAAGCGCCCCGGGGCGATCCTGGGTCAGCACCTGGATATGGAGGGGCTCGAATCCTAGCACGCGCGCTCCTGCCGCAAGAAGGATGCTCGAACTTGTGCGCGTGTCTCCGCTCGCCGCGCCGGAAAAGACGAAGACTTCCATTTCTTGAACTCCCCCGTTTGAGGCCGAATCAATGTGCCGCTCGGATCTGAGCCGCGAGGACAACATAAGGATTGGAATCTAAAAGATCCATCATTTTTGATGCAGATTGCATCTGGCGTGATGTGCATAGCACCAATTGTTGACAAGGGGATAGCGTAACATCAGAGGGCAAGCCAATGTCCCGGGATGGCAGTGTCTTGGAAGCTTTTGAGGGCGGCGAGGCTGATGCTCGGCATCTCTCAAGAAGAGTTGGCCAAGCAGTCAGGTGTCGGTCGCGCGTCGGTCGATCGGCTCGAAAGGGGATTGGCGCGGACAATCCGTGTCACGGAGGCCGTCCAGAGAGCATTGGAAGCTGAGGGCGTCCAGTTCATCGGAGCATCAAAGGATTCGGCCGGCGGTATACTCTATTATCTGCCGCCCGATCCAGAGAAGGCGCCGCGCTCGAGGCGGCAGGGCTCGTCCGGGAACGCACCTGCCAAGCGTGGGTCCGGTTCCTGACCGCCGGGTCGACCGCACGAAATCGGATGCGGGTCGCACGGAAGCAAACAATTCGGATTGAGTCGGTCATCTGTCCTGCCAAACCGAACAGAATGCCAATACGGAGCAATCTATGCGTTTCGACCCTCGATGCGAATCCTAGTCGCTCATCGCTTAGACCGAGGCGCCAGAAGCTCATGAAGAATGCTTCTCTCTACGCTGCGTCGTTCCCATCGACATAAGCCCGAAATGCCTCCATCGCCCACTTCGCCTGCTTTGCAGATGGGCTCCGGTCCCAATCACCAAGTCCATACTCTCCCAT
This sequence comes from Microvirga lupini, assembly GCA_000517005.1. Classification (GTDB taxonomy): domain Bacteria; phylum Pseudomonadota; class Alphaproteobacteria; order Rhizobiales; family Beijerinckiaceae; genus Microvirga; species Microvirga lupini. The sequence continues at coordinate 101,038 of KI912037.1, read as the reverse complement.
GGTCTTGGCGATTCCAGCCAGTTTCCAGTGGATCTGCTTGCTCTTCTTGCCCCACTCGGCAACCTTGAACCAAGTCGTGGCTTCGATCTTCCGAACCTCCGCGATCAAGACGAGATCCTCGCTGGTGAGACCATCTCGGCGGTCGATCACCACTCCACCCCGCGTTTCCACAGCAACCGAATGAGTCGACAACTCAGGGGGGAGTTCACTGGGCATATCGAGGGCAATATCGCGCATAGACTCCCAGCACTTATCTTTCTTTGCCCATTCGCTTGGCATCTTCGGCTCAGCACTCTTCCTCAACTCTCGGTCAACCACTACGACCCATTCCGAGAGCATTGCTGACAGCGCTTTCGAGATGTCTTGCTGGGTCCAGATCGCCTCGAAATCGATCCTCCCTCCGGTTTTCCAAGCCAGGATACTGACAGTGTAGGCGGCGATATTCGCTTGGTAAGCTGGGAACTTGGCCTTCTTAACGATAGCTAATACAGAGCGGAACAAAATCGCCTTTGCGACGAAAGCACGGAACCAAGCTTGATCAGGCTCGAACCCTGCTGGATAGCGATCCTTTAGCGCCTGCATGAAGAAAGCGAAGTTCTTCTGATTCCCGAAGCTGACCAGATGCGGGTACCCATCCCATGCATTCAGGTACTTAGCCAAGTCTGTTTTGGCAAAGCGCCGATCCTTCGGCGTCTCCAATGCAAATCTCCGTCCCTGCTCCCTTGAGAAGGAGACCTTCAATTCAGCCGCGGCGTAGCTTCCGCGTGCTCGCTCGTAGAACCAACGGCCCCGACCATCTGGAAGCCACGTGTTGTTGGCAAGCTCCTCAACCTTGATGTGGAACGGATCATTTGCCGAGAAATCGGCAGGTTGAACAGTGTTCTGCGAGTTCGCTGACCGCGATACCGCAGCTACCATTGTATTCAAATCGCCGTGGGCCACACGTATGATCTTCGCAGGGACCATGATCTGGTCGAGCCGTGCACTGTCCTTCTTGCGTGCCCGATGCAGGCTGGCGGTCGTCTGACCTCCATTGACAATCTGGAGCCCGCGAAGAGAACGGATCCTTATGGCACCTGGTGCTGCCTCTTCTATGTCAACGTCATCAACAGTCGCGACGATGCCGTTGTTGTAAGCCAGGAACTGTTGCGGTTCCTCCAGGATCGTCCTCCGGAGCCCGGCATTTACACTTTTTCGGCCCCGTAGTCCCAGGAATGCCCGAACGTTCAGCTCAAGGAGGCGTGTTCCATACTTCTCATAGACGCTCGCGAGGACGGAACCCGGGATGGCAGCGAGATAAGCATCGTAGCCCGCGGCATCGCCCGAGGTTTTCAGGCAGTGCAGGCTCGCCCCCATCTCTGACTCAAAATCGATCCAGATATCATCTCTGGTTTGACCTTCCCCGAGGATCTTGTGAAGCCGCTCGATGCCATACAAATCTACGACAACCCTGGTGCCGTCACGCGTCTCCTTGATGTCTATGGATCTCAGTCCAGCTTGGGCATCAGAGAGGATAATTACGCGCAGGACGCTGATTTTTTCGTGCGTCTCGAATATCCGCCGTGCCAGATCGGATGCATCCGTGTTGGAAGGTTCGATCCGGTCGTGCAGTCCCCTACAGCTACAATCGAAGAAGTTTACCGCCTCCCGAAAAGCCGTCGTCAATTCGTCCCTGGTGAGAGGTCGGGGCGGCAAGTCGCCAGTATAGATAGTGGTCACGAGGAGTAATCTCTCCTCATCCTCAGGCAGCGCGAAACCCGTGATGCGGCACTTCTTGTTGCCGAACTTAACGTTTCCTTCCGGAATATAGGTTGCGTTCTCGATGACACCTTCTTCACCGAGCTTGTCGAGCATCTGTTTGGTGAACTCACGCTCTGAGTACAGCTCTCCGGTTTCCGACGTCCTGCCAGCCTCGACCTCATCGGCAAGCTGTCGAGCAAACGACTCCGTGGCGTCCTCCACCGTCACCTTCCGGAGCGACCGCACGTCGCGGTCAGGGGTCGTTCCCCGGGACTGCTGGTCAGTCATCTCGCCGAGGTCTTCGTGGCCGGAGGAGCGCACGGCGCTGAGGAGGGTCAGCGGTCCGTCGATCTGCGTCTCCTCACCGTTGCGGACCAGTACAACCGGCCTAGCGTAGACGTCCTGGAGCGACGTTGCGCGCTCGTCGAGCTTCTTGGCCTTCTGGCTGGCAATGAGTGCCTTGTCAAGAACAGTGCTCTGCGTCACGCCGCGCACGGTGCGCGAGAAGACATAGCCGCCCTCGCGGACCTCGCCGGTCCAGCCGTGCTCAAGTTCGTCCGAGATCGCATCGAGACGCTGGGCGATATAAGAAGCAGCGGCAGGACCCTTCTGCGGGTCCTCCACCACGTCGGGGCGCAGCGCGCCGGCAATCGCCGCCTGCTCCACCACCTTGCGGTCATAGCGAGCGTGGAGGCTGTTCAGCACTTGACGTACGAAGCGGGCCTCGTCGATCAGACCCTCGAGTTGGTCGTCCTGGAACGATACGCCGGATTCGAGGCGAAGCACCGCGCTCTCCAGACCCGCATCGATGATTGAGGTGTCCATAGCCGTCACACATTCATACTGTCAGGAGGGCCCGGAGGGAGGCATCGTCCCGCCGGAATTGCATCAGTGAGCGTTCGTCGAGCAAGTAGCTGGCATCCACCACCGCCGAAGGGATCGTCGCGCGGGTCAGGCACGGGAAGCCTTCCAAGACCTCATAGCCGTAGAACTCGGCCACGTCGAAGCGTTCGCCGTACAGGTGTGCGTCGACGTCCAGATACCCGGCGCGGAGAAGTGCCATCTCGAGATCAGCGGATACCGTTGGCGCATGCTTGGCGACGGATGACCGAACTGTGGCGACGAGTTCGGGTAATGTCCGCCCATTCGTTGTGGGCAGCAGACGGGGCCGCAGGATCACGAGTCGGCTGGCGTCTGGGATATCCAACTGGTCAACAGAGGATACATGTATCCGCCCATCGGCTCCGGCTGCGGTCTTGACCTCGAAGTCGGTCGACGAGAAGACGAAATCATGAAGTCCTCGCGCCGGTCCTTGCCAAGCAAGCACGGTAGGTCCGTATCCAGAAACGTCTGCGATCTGGGTTAGGCACACCAATTCGCCCATCAGCCCGACCTGCGCTTCGCGGCCGAGCCCTCTGCTACGCAACCGTAGACATGCCTGCCAAGCATCCAAGCGAGTCGTGAGTAGGTGCCAAGCGCCCTCTATCCGTCCGCCGCCATCGACAACATCAACGAGGTCCGCAGCGAGTACCTCGAACACCTCCCGCAGTTCGCCCCGCTCAAGCGATACGACCGCGCGATAGCTGCGGCGCTCGAAATCTCGCTGTTCGATGACCGAAAGCCCGTCGGCTTCGAAGCGTATCCTTGCCGAGGGGCCATCATGTCCTGAGGACTCGAAGATGACGGTCAGGGCGTTATCCTCATGCCGAAGCGCCGCATAGCGCTGGAGGGGGGACGCCCCCTCAATGCGACGGGCACGCCACTGGCGTCCACCAAGCGGAACGTTCGCCAAATCGGCCCAGAGCGCCCGCATCTCGTCCAATCTGGTCATTCGTCGTCAACCCGGAGCTCAACAGTGTTGAATCTGTAGCGGACGGAACGCGCTTTGTGCGAGTCAGGGAAGCTGATGACGACGCCGAAGATCGGGAAATCGAACCCGACACCAGCCTTCTTCGGGGACAGAGGATAGATCAGTAGTAGTCCTCGCCGTGGGTCCCGCCCGCGTGCCTCGCGTATCTCTGGGCCGTCAGGATTCGATTTGTGAGGCTTTCCTATCCTCTCACGTTTCCGATTGGTCGCATCAAGAGCCCAAGCAAACTCCTCCGGGGTCAGGTCCAATGCTTCGTCGCGAGGGCTGAGGATCGTCCCGATGATGTATCGATCGGAGCGGGGGCTGCTACGAGGCACGCGTTCGATCGTCTTGAAGGACCGGCCTTCAAACGGCACGGCTTCGCCATCGCCGGCCAGGACGGCAACGGTCCATGTCGTAAGCTCTCCGATTGCAATTTGCTCCCGGATATAGGCTGCGAGCCGATCGGCTACCAAGTCCCGGGCTTCCTCAGGGAAGGTCAAGCGACCGACAAATGACGCGACAGAAGGTCCGTCTACCCCGCTCCAGGTGCGAGCCGATCCTGATGAACGTGAATTGGCTTTAGATGCGAGATTGGCGTCGCCCAGTGAATCCAGGAACTGGATCACCTGGGTGGCGTTCGCAAGGTTTTCATCCCTGCCCGAAAAGAAGATCGTCTGGATCTTGCCCTCTCCGGCAAAGCTTACTTGGAATTCGCGCGAGTGCCGCATCTTGTTTGATGCGGTTACGGCCATGATCTCGTGCGACTTGATTCTCAGGCCATACTGCTCGGGTGTGGCCCCAAGCCGCGACATGGTGTCTATGCGACTCCGCAGCTCCTCAGCGGCCCCGGCAACATGCCGGAACCAGAGCTGGAGGTCGGGGGTCACAAAAAGGCGGCAGAGATCGATGTATCCGGGTCTGTACCCGAACCAACGCCCCATCTGCATAAGGCTGTCGTACATTTTCGAGGGCCGCAGGAAGTAGCTGACGGTCAGCCCTTCCAGGGTAAGCCCACGCGAAAGCTTGTCCCCGCCTATTGCGATGACACTGAGCCCATTATCTTCATTGCCCTCGTAGTCGATCGCCGTCGGCGATGCGCTGTTCACGACGAGAGGCTTGATCTTTTCGACAGCCTCCAGAAGACAAGCGTCCACGGCCTCCCACGTGGTATTGGGGAGAGACGCCCCGATCGCGTGCTGACGGATGGCGTCGCTTGTGGGTTCGAAATCGGCAGTCCAGAGATCCTTCAACTCGGCGGTCAGACGATCTCTGCCGACGCCATAGCGGAGTACTCGTTTCGCCTCCGTCAACCATTCGTCCACTTGGTCATAAACGCGCTGGTGGACATCCTTGAAGCGCGACACGTGGATCAGCATCGAGCTGTGCTTCCGTGATTGCCCACGGGCGGCACGTGCCGCGCAGGCCACGACGAAGGTCTTCAGTGCCGTTTCGAGGGACGGAGGAAGGCGATCTTCGCCCTGATATCGTGGTTTGAACTCCTTTTTATGGCTTGCCGGGATCCAGCCCTCTCCATCCTGGTCGAGGGACCGGATCAATGGGAGAGGATCGTCGACTTCGCCATCCTCATCCGCGTCTATCCCGAAGACGACCCCGGGGCCAATATAATCGGATGGGGTGGGCAGATTCACGATGAAGCTACGCGGGAACAGGTCCTCACCGTACTTTCGTGCGATTGCCTCATCATGGATCAGGATGTTCGCGAATGGTGTTGCCGTGTATCCGACATAGGCAGACCGATCGAACGCCCTCAGAAGGCGGCGTATCTCACCGTTGATCCTGCTTGGATCGTAATCCTCTGCCGGCACGCCATCCTCGATCTCTGGATCTCCAGTATCAACCGAAGCCTGATCGGCTTCGTCGTCGATAACGAGCAGGGGGGCGCTAGAGGTATCCCCTCGAGGCGCCAGGATTTCGGTCACCCAGCTATTCAGGTTCCGCAGGATGCTGGCGTTCTTCTTGACCACCAAAAGGAGCGGTCGCTGCTGAACTCCGGTGCCTGTCTGATCCGCAATCGAGCGTCGGAAATCGGACGTCTTGGTGGTAAGGTACTCCGCATGGCAGGATCCGTCGATCGCACCGACACCGATAGGAGAAGGCACTTGCCCGCGCTTAACCCGGGACGTGTCATAGCCTAGGAAGTCGCGATCAAGACGAGCTTGTGTCTGTCCCCGAAGGGCGTTGTGCATTCCAGCAAGGACGACAATGAGCTTGTACCCTGCGTCCGCTGCCTTTGCGATCAGCCCGGCGTAGTTTGCGGTTTTCCCCGACTGGACATGGCCAACGACGAGCCCACGTCGATCCCATGGCCCCGGGCGTAGTGGATCCTCAAGAAGCTCCATTACGATATCAGTGGTCTCATCAATCGCCGTTACGGCAGCGCCTGGCCATCTCAGTTCCTGGTCGAGGAAATCACGATACCGCCTGAAGAAGCGGCGCCCCTGCTTCCGATCGCCAAAGTACCAATCCTGGTGTCCCGTCGGGTCTATGAGCGTTGTTGCTCTTCCGATCGTGATGGCCATCCTGGTTTCGATCTCTGAGACGATACGCTCCCTTGCCTCAGGGACTAGGCCGAGGGTCTGGAACGCTCTCAGCATCTCATCGACCACAGTTTCGATCTCCGACCGCTCATAAGGGCCGTTCGGCTGTCGGAGCCTCAGCATCTGCTGAGCGGCTGAAGTGACTATGTCTTCTCCGGAGGTCATGTTCGATTTCTCACTCGGAAATGGCGATCCAGTTTGGTCTTCAAGTCGGCGACGCGATCGAATGGATCCATCCTCGATATCATCGGGACTGCTTCTTCGAATGGAATGCCGGCCTTGTGGAATGTCCTGATTATTGCCACGGCTTGGTCGATGAGTTCCGCCTCGTCGGCGGGAGCACCTTCAGCACCCGAGGGTGGTCCATGTTCGGTTACGTCGAGCCATACCCGCTCAATTGGGACCGTCCGCTCGATAAGACCGAGCAATGTATCAAGCATTTGGCCGTTCGCTCCTAATCGCTTGCGAACGACGTCGACGAGTTCATGATCACGCCTGATGAAGTATCTGCTGCCCGTGTCGACTGATTTTACATCCCAGATCCTGGAAACCACTTGAGATTTCGCACGTGGCCCATAAGCGCCACGATGCACGAATATCTCCCGTGCGCGCTTACGCACATTCTCGGCGATCTGCTGGAGTTCAGGGCGGACGGCATCAGGTGGGCGAGCCGTAGACTTGCGGACATCGATGCGCCAATCCCTGTCGGCAGCATTTGTGATGTCGACCCGTATCCGAGCCAAGCGGCTCGGCTCGTCCCGCGTCCAGGCTCTTCCCCGTCCAAGACCAAGCCACCCCCCTGCAATCAGCAATCGCTTCTCGCGATAGACGTAGAATCCCTGCTGCGCATTCCATCCCTCAGGCCCACCGCCTTTCTCAAAATCGCTATCGCTCTTGAACCGATCCCTGTGCGGCAGGATGAAGCCTTGGACCTTGATGAGACCTCCAGGAGCCCGCAGTGGCTGTTCGGGTGAGGGAATGGTTGACTCATGCGATCTGAGAAACGGGTCCCAGCCCTTCAGAGGTGTGCCGTTAAGGGAGATCACTATCCGTCGGGCGTCACCGTCAAGAAAACGCTGAAATACCATTTCAAGATGAAAATGAAGCAACTCCAGGTCGCGAAGGAACGCGCCCCGGCTAGGCTTGTCCTCCTCTCGGCCGAAATCAACCTTCTCCCAGAGAACAAGCGCGCCCGAGTCCCTGCTCTTCAATTTTTCTAGTGCGGGTGCAGGACCCGAATATTCGTCCTCCAGTATCTCCCATCGTCCGCCGGCACCATTAACATGGTCGACATCCCATGTCATGATGTTGCATGTTGCGCCGACCTTCGAGGCAACGGTCAGACGTCGACACTGGGACAGGGACGCTGTCTTGAGGCCAAGCCCAAACCTCCCCAAGTCGCTGCTGGCGCGAGCTACCTGCGGCCCCGCTCCGCCGAAGCGGAGGGCCTCGATCATCTGATCAGGTCCGATCCCGGCCCCATCATCAAGGATCGTCAGGACCGGCTCGCCCCGGTTCCAGTCGAAGTCTATTTCGAGATGAACCGCGCCCGCCGATATGCTGTTATCCACCAAGTCAGCCACGGCTGTGTCCAAGGAGTATCCGACACCCCTCAAGGAGTTCATGAGTGCAGAAGCGGAAGGAGGTACGTCCCGGGCTGGCAAAGAAAAGGACTCGCAAACGGAAGGAGGTTGAGGCAGTCCCCACGACGATAGAAGCTAATCCTCTGGAAGACGAGATCCCGCCGCCCCGCGAGGACGTCATGTCCGTGGAAAAGCGGTCCGCCTTGATGTCGCGTATCCGCGGGAAGGACACTAAGCCGGAACTTGCCGTTGGCGCCATGCTGTCCGTGATGGGTCTCGAACCCGAATCCCATCCCCGGGATCTGCCAGGCAGGCCAGACTTCGTTCTGCGGGATCTACGGCTGGCCATCTTTGTCGATGGTGATTTCTGGCACGGATGGCGGTTCCCGTCCTGGGAGCACAAGCTTAGTCCCTTCTGGGCTGAGAAGATCGGAAAGAACCGAGCACGCGATCGCCGGAACTTCGCGAAGCTGCGGAGGACAGGATGGACGGTGGTCAGGGTCTGGGAGCATCAACTAAAGAAAAACCCAGAGCAGGTTGCCGACAGGATCAGGGCCTTGGTCTCTGCCAGCCAGTGACGCAGCGAAAAAGGACTGGATATTTGGGTATTCCACCTGGCATTCCTCAGCAGGGATGATAGGGGTGGCCCATGGCTATCAGGGTCTTGGATCTTTTCTGCGGAGCGGGCGGGTCGAGTGCCGGGGCTAAGTTGGCCGGCGCGAGAATCGTGGGCGGCATCGACATGGACCCGATCGCAACCGCCACTTTTGCAGACAACTTTCGTCGCGCGATTACCGAGACGCGGAGGCTTGACGAGGAAAGCCTTCCAGGGCGCCACTTGTGCAAGGGGTCAATTGATCTGCTGCTTGCTTCACCGGAATGCACCAATCATTCCCCTGCGAAGGGAGCCCGTGAACGGGATGAGGCGAGCAAGAAGACATCGCATTATGTGATCTCCTTCGCCAAACGTCTGAAGCCTCGCTGGATAGTGTTGGAGAATGTTGTTCAGCTTCGGAATTGGCACGGCTACTCCCCCCTAATCGAAGGGCTAGAGGATCTTGGGTACGGCATCCGCCCACAGGTACTCGATGCGGCCGAATTCGCAGTCCCGCAGACGCGCCGGCGCCTCTTCGTTATGGCAAGCCTCGATGGTACGCCCCCAGAGATCCGATCAAGGGCCAGAAAACGTCCTCTCGCGAGGGACATCATTCATCTGGATGGCACCTGGGAGTCGAGACCGCTCCGGAACGACAGAAGAGCCAAGGCGACCTTGGAGCGGGCCGAACGGGGAATTGCCGCACTTGGCGTCGGCGAGCCATTCCTTATCGTGTATTATGGGTCCGACGGCTCCGGCGGTTGGCAGCCTCTCGACCGCCCACTCAGAACCCTTACGACGCTGGACAGGTTCGGCCTTGTGACATGGGATGGCCGCGAGCCAATGCTGCGTATGCTCCAGGTGCCGGAGCTGAAAGCGGCGATGGGCCTCCCAGAGGCGTTCCGCCTTGAACACGGCAGCCGAAGGGACAAGATCAGGTTGCTCGGCAATGGGGTGGCTCCACCTGTGATGTGCTCGATTATCGAGACCCTGTCAGGTCAACGTAATCAACGGACCACTCGTGCGAAGCACAAATAAGCCGACTTCGATTCTACCTATTGATCCAACCGCCGATTATCAGGAACGTCATCCTTGCATCGGCTTCGACCGTCAACAGGTATCTGACGCGTCGGGTGGAGGAGCGGCCCTCCTGAAGCTGGCCCAATCGGTATCCGCAGCAGTTGGCCATGCAAAGTCATAGGGAGTTTACCCCAGTTTATCAAAATCCGATAAACTGGGGTAAACTCCCTATAATTGAAGCCGCTTCCATCACCGACAGAGCGGACGGCATTGCTTGTGTTGAGGCAGGCTCAGACCGCGTTTAAGTCACATCATCCCCTGATGCAACGGACAACCAAGGCTGTGCAAGTGTCCGTCGATTCGACCCAATCGCGGTGATTCGCGCCAAGGAACGTCGGGTTTCCTTAATTTCCCCGACAGTAAAGTGGGTCCATCCTGCGTCCGGTTGTCACGCCCCCACCTTTCATGGCGGCCACGATGGCCCTGACGCTGTCGAGGACTCCCGTCACGGCCAGCAGGATTGAGTCCTCATCGATCCAAGTGTCGCGCCTTGGATGTTAGGACTCGCGAGGGTATCTGCACTTCCTGTCAACAATTGCTGATGCCGGGCGCCGACTCCCCGTGCCCTTTAGCAATTCGAGCTCCTGTGTTGAAATGTCCGAAAGGCGGGACAGAAGGTCCCTTGCCATGATGCTGTGGAGAGCAGCATGCCAAAGTCCTTGAATGGTACGCCACGCGGCCCGCCGCGACCAAGCGAGGCTCGCATCCAGTCACCACGTTAAGGTCCGTCGCCTCGTCAAGAGCGGCGCTGCCATTCTTCACCGTACGTGGCGTCCGATGCGCTCAGTCAGATGCGCTGAGTCACCCCGGTGGTCCAACTCACACAGATCGCGACAGGTACCTGCCGACAGCAAGTGGACGGACTCCTATGAAACACGATCTCGATGACATTCTGCTCGAAATGCGCATCACGGCTCGCATCGTGGTAGATCCTCGTGGCGGGCCCATTCGGCGCATCATCAATGGGCGACACCACAAGCCGACAGGAAGGTACTCAAGCGCCAAAGCTCGTCGAGCCATGCCCTGGGAAGACAAACGCGAGCGCGCCTTCTTTTGGCATTGCGAAGCTGATACCAAAGTCAAAACCTATTTGGCACAACCACATCGATTAGAGATCAACATCGCCCGTCCGATGCCCCTGATCTATTTCCCCGACACGCTTCGAAACATGGCCGACGGATCGGTTGAAATAGTCGAGGTCAAACGGGAATACGATCCGGCAGAAGATCCCGACTATGACCTAAAACTCAATCTTGCAGCAACAATTTATCGGAAGATCGGTTGGAGTTTCCGGATCGTCGAGGCAGCCGACATTGAACACCTCTCCATGCTCGAGACAGTCTGGACGATCCAGCGCTCCCGGCATGCGAGAGTTTCGTTACGGGAAAACTTCTCGATACGAGAAGCCCTGGAGCGGAATGGCGGGAGCGCGCCGTTTGCCATCGTGGCAGAAGCGTTAGGCGGGGGTCCCGCGGGTGAAGCGAGACTTTGCGCAAGCATCGTCCGGCGGATCGCTTCCGTCGATATCACTTCACGGCTCAAGCCTGACACCGAGGTGACGGCAGTCCATGCGACAGAAGTTGCAACCTATCCATCGCGGTGAGTGAGCGCATGTCCCTCAAAAACCGCTACCAGATGGGAGAGAAGTGGATCCTGCCGCAAGGTGAATGCCTGTTCCTACAGGAACTCCCCGGTGCCCAACTGCTGTTCAAACAGGTAGAGGGGATCGGCTTCCACATGATGAAGGAGGCCGAACTTGACCGCCTCCGCGACAGTCGGCAAGCGCGACGACAACGGCATTTCAGGCACAAGGCCGGGCGTCTTCTGCGAGAAACCATCCCCGATGTGCTGCCGCCCGATGGGGCTACCGAAAAGGACCGGACACGGCAGTTCTACGTGAAGAAGTGGGATGAGGCTCCCTGCGGCACGGGCGATGTCGCGCTCCGGCGCCTCATCAGCCGCCATCGCGGAGAGGCGCACGGGCGGGGTTTGACCTGGGATCTCAGTACTTCGACCCTGGAGCGAGCCATAAACGGCCGTGGCGAGGCCGGATGCCGTCCGCTGCGGGTCATGCAGGACATGCGTGGAAAAGTGCCGCGCAAGCCACACGATCCGATCTTCCGAAAGATCGTCCAGCGAGCCACTGCTTGGTACTACGCGAAGAGCGAAAGAAATGTCCTCGATGCGCATGCCCACGTCGTGCACTTCGTAAAGCGCCTCAATGGCATCATGCAGATCAAGTATCCGAGCACGTGGAGGAAGGTGAACACGCCGTCTGACGAAACGGTACGTCTTGACATCGAGGCAAAGGCAAGCCTGGAGACTTACACGACAAAGTGGGGCAAGAAGCTGGGTCGGGACAAGTTCCAAGGGATTCAACGCGGCCTTAAAGCCCGGAAGATCCTGGACGTCGTTTTGATTGACGGTACCGTCGTCGACGGCTGGTGTGTTCTCGACAACGTGACGCGGACGCCAGTCGGACGCCCAACGCTGACGATCGCAGTTGATCTGAAGTCGCGCGTTGTGCTTGGGGTGATCATAACATATGAAGGCGAATCACTTTTCGCGATCATGGCCTGCCTACAGCAAGTCGTTTCGGGCAAGCACGATCTCATCGTGCGCCTACCCCAATTCCGCGAACTGATCGAAGACCTCTACGGGAAGCCGGATACCATCCTCGTTGACAACGCGTGGCGTCAGACTGGAGTGAGCTTCCAGGATGCATGTGAGGATGTCTCGATCAATGTCGAGTGGGCTCCGGTCAAGAACCCGCAATACAAGGCGGTAGTCGAGCGCTTCTTCCGGACACTCAATGAAATCCTCTTCAAGAAGATGCCCGGTGGCATCCCCTTCGAACCCTCCTTCATGCGCGATCTCGGCCTTGATCCTGCAAAGACAGCAGCCATTACGCTGTCACAGCTCGAGGAATTCATTTACGAGGCAATTTACGAGATTTACCACAAGAAGCCTCATTCGGGCATTCGCCAGCCACCGCTGTTAGCTTGGCGCAAGGGCTTGGCCAGCGGCGGTAGGGAAATCGTAGACGACGTCGGCTTCCTGGCGAATGCCTGCGGGGCCGTGGATACCGCGACTCTGTCGCGATCCGGCGTTACCTTTCGGGGGAACACCTTCCACGACCCTGACATCACGACTTCGCTGCTGGTAGACTTGGCGAATACGACTCCGGTCAGGAAGCGTCGGCGGCGCTCGGGAAGCGCAACGGCCAGAGTGAAGATCAAATACAATCCCGCAGATCTCCGGGGCATCGCCGTCTGGAATCCGAAAATGAAGCCGCGGCGAGGATACGTTTTCCTTCCAAATTGGGACGAGGACTACGCGAGATCTCCAGGCCTTGGCTTCTGGCATGATGCCCAAGTTCGCAGGTTCGCCGAAAGCGAGAACCTGAAATTCCAGACCGATGAGCAAAGGTGCATCGCACTGGACCGGTTCCGCGCCAGACTGGAGGCGGCTGCGCCCAGCCTGAAGTTCGATGCCATGCGGGCAAAGCGCCGATTGCTCGAGCCGCCGCATCCGGTGCTCAGGGGCGACGTCGTCGTGTTCGAGAATCGCGTGGCAAGCGTCTCTGGCCTCGATGCCAATAACGTCAGTGTCACCATCGCCGCCCATGAGCGTGATGACTACGGCTATCCGGAAAAAGGGCCGCGGCGAGGGGGCCGCACAAGGAAAAAGAAGCCCACCGCGAAACCAAAGGCTCTTGGAGGGGCGGATCGGACAGCCGCGGATCGCAGGCCTGAGCCGAATGCCGGGGTTTCAAACGCCTCCGGCACAACGGACTTATTGGCGGTGCACGATCCAGAAGGGTTCATGAAAGCCCTCGCAGAACGCATGTCACAGCCCCTTCGCATCCTTGGAGTGAAGAAATGAGCATTACCGAGGCCCTCGCTCATGCGCGCATTGAGTTTCGACGGTTCCGCATCATTAATCCCCGACTTGAGCGGATCGCCGAGGAGATCGATGTCCTTCGCCTGGTCGGACGTGGCAGTCGGGATCGATGGGAGCGGAATGGGTGCAAGGGCCCACGCATCGCACAAAAGTTTCTTCCCGTCATAGGTCCTTCGGGGACCGGCAAGAGCACGTGCATCAAGGCTTATATCGAAAGCCTGATCGCCAATGGAGACCTCGGCGATGAGATCCGGCCCGTTGTTCACGTCTCGCTGTCCTCCCAGGCCACAACCAAGCGCCTTGGCTCCGATATCCTGGACGAATATGAGGATCCGGAGTTCGAGCAGGGTACTGCTGGCTCGCTGTTGCGTCGCGCCTCGAATGCCTTTGACATGGCCAGGACCGAGGTGGTCGTCCTCGACGAGATCCACCATCTGATCCACAACGACAGTGGCGGAAAGACCGCTTGGAGTGTCGCTGAAACGATTAAGAACATGCTGAACCGAGGTGGGGCGCCGCTCATCCTGATCGGCACCGAGGAGGCCAAGCCGATCCTAGTGAACAACCGGCAGCTCGTAAATCGTAGCTACGATCCGATCTTCCTGAAACCGCTGGACATATCCGTGCCAGAGCAGAACACAATGTTTCAGGAACATTGCGGTGGGTTCGACCTGAAGCTCGTCGAGCATGGGATATTTGATCGCATTTCCGGCCTCGTTGCAGGCGATCTCCCTGCTTGCATCTACGATGTATCGCAAGGCCTGATCGGCGTTGCATCGAACGTATTTGAAGTCGCTACGGAGATCGCAATCCGTCGTGGCGCAGCCTGCATTTCCCGCGATGACGTGGCTAACGCGATCGACTCGTGGGCAATACCTCTGGGTGTCACCGATTACAATCCAATCCGGCATGGTCCACGGGACTTGCAGTGTCGGAAGGTGGCCGCATGAGCAACGCACTCCAAAATGTGGAATACCCGCGACACAGAATGACCATCGCGGGCAAGCGGGGACTTCTCATGAGGTCCCTCGCGTTTCGGCCCAATCCGGACGCGATTCCGGGTGAGAGCCTACGAGGGCTTGCTGCTCGGGCAATGGTCAGGAACGGCTTCCCCAGCCTTACCAAGTGTTTGAGATTCGCGGATATATCGGTAGGAACTCCCGTTCGTCTGCCACTGCTTCCGGTCGAGTTCGCGGGACGCATCGCATATGTCCTGAAGGTTCCGGAAGAGGAGGTTCGGTCGCGTATGTACGCGAACGTGAAAGGCGCTGATACCGCAGGCGACTACATTGACTTTTTTGGCCTGCGGGTGCGCCTCCGATACTTGGAGAATTCACGCCGCCGGATTTCGCCACGCGCCATGGTTATCTCTGCTCATCACCGTGCAAGTTATGATCTCCGCGTATTCTCGTTCTGTCCAGAAACGATGGAACGTCTTATTGATACCTGCCCTGTGTGTCATAAGGCGCTTGGTTGGAAGACGACACGTGGCGTCGCGTTCTGCGAACATTGCGCCGACGCAGATGGACAGTCGCTCGTAGACTTGCGCGATTTCAAGCAGCCATTTATCGAGGTTGAGGATCCCACAGGGCTCCGACTTCTCACCAATCTCGCTAGCCCCGACGTTACCCTGCGTGAAATGGCCGTTCGGCTGTGCGACCCTGTACTGCGTGACATGGGCGCCAGCAACATTTTCGAACTGGCGCTGACGCTAATTCGCGCATTGAGTACTCCGCCTGCGGCGCTCCCCGCTCATATCAGCAGGCTCGTGAGCTCTGACGATTTTGCGATCTTCGAGCCCGCAGTGCTGGCACGTTCGGGTCGCATCCTGATGAGCTGGCGTCGCGGTTTTGACGAGGTTGCAGAAACAATTCGCGGGCTTTCTGCGGAGCGACGAGCATATTCGGGACTCTTCAAGGAACTTGGAGCATTGCAAGCGGCAACCGTCCAGGCGCGTCTTCCGATCGGGGTTCGGGAAATCCTGCGATCCGAAGTCAGGAGGAATATGGAGAGCACTGCCCACGACACGTTTGCTCCTCGAAACAAGGCTTGGCGTCGATCAGATTTGGTTGATAGTGAAACGGTCGTTTCGATGCTGGCGACGACGTCCAGGAAGGTAGCGAAGTTGGCCAAGAGCGGCCTTGTCACTGTTTACCGGACACCGGCGAGGAAATACACCGTTCTGTTCCTCAAATCCGAGGTCGAGGCGATTTACGCTGTACGCTCCGACATGATCGAAGGGACAAAGGCTGCTCGCTGGGTTGGGGTTCCGCTGGGTGCACTAGAAGCACTTGCCGACGCCGGCCGCATCGCCCGAGTTGTCGGACCCGCGCTAGCTCTCGTGAATGGTCGCGTCTTTTATCGGAACAGCAGTGTCGGCCAATTTGTAAGTCAAATCAGAGAATCTGCTCAGTGCGGGGACATACCTGAAGGCTCGCGTTCATTTGATGCGACCCTCAGAAGCCTTCCCGCAGGTGAAAGGCCATGGGTCGCAATCTTCGATGCGATCGCGTCGGGAGTCGTGCCAGTCATTGAGCGAGGCAGTAAGGGGCCGTTGTTCTCCCGATTGCTCGTGGACAGTGCTCGTCTCCAATGTGTAATTGAGGCGGGAAAGAAGCATGTTGAAGAGGATGATCAGCAGACATTGTCCTACCGCGAGGCGGCCTTGTTCCTCCGGACGTCTGATCCGACCGTAAGTTGGCTGGTTGCGGCTGGCCTGCTGCAATCGATCGGTAATCACGACCGACGGATTACCAAGGCCGCGATTTTCCGGTTCAATGAGGAGTACATGTTTACGACCGAGACGGCAGATCGACTTGGGATCGCGCCCCGGGAGGTCAGACGGTACCTTCAAAGCAACGGGATTGAGCCAGTATGCGCCTTGCGGGCGGGCGTGCGGTTTGTTTGGCGTCGCAGTGACGTTTGAACCTCTCGAAGCCGATCAGATTACGTCCTTTCTGACTCCTGCATTGTTGTGCCTCGACGCTGAGCTGAATTCGGCTCTCATCCAGCTTGTAACGATAGTCTGCTAGACGTTCGCCTTCACGACGAGCCATTTGGCGACGTTGTTGCGTCTCCGGTTGGCACGGGCGATGGGCAGCAGGTTTCAATCCGCCTATAACGTTATCTCGCAACAAAATATGCCCATGCGTTGCGGTTATTGCATTCGCCCTTGAGCAAGCCCATCCCCTCCGCTCGGTCCCCACTGGTTGAAATGCACTCTGCATCACAGGGTCAGTCTTGTTGGGGAAATGCATAGATCGGGTCAGTCTTATTTTGGTTCTAGGTTCAAAAATATTTTCCTAACCATGAGTTGCCAAGACGTTGAGAGGGTCACTCTTGTTTTGGTCCGACAGCCCCTCGGCAGGGATGCAGGCTCTGCGCAACGATGTGAAGGTGTGAGACGTTATTGTCAGCGAGACGTTCTCCCGTGCCACCCGCGCAGTTCTCGCCTCGGCACCAGAGCCGTCATGAGACGCTCCGGACATTCGCAGGCAACGGGACCAGAACTCAGGCCAACCTTCGCGACAGGAGAATGGCGATGAAGGTCTTGAAAGTCATTGGACTATCCGTTCTCAGCCTAGCCCTCGCCATCGGCGGCGCCTTCGCGCAGGGCAAGAAGTGGGAAACCGTCAAGATTGCCACGGAAGGCGCCTATGCGCCGTGGAACTTCACCGGCGCGGGCGGCAAGCTCGAGGGCTT
>KI912037.1:82611-83925 GCA_000517005.1 Microvirga lupini | reverse complement strand
CTCTAAGAGGTATTCGCCTAAAAGCTAAGCCTTCCCACGCGATTCAGCGCGACGGGCCCTTTCGCTCGGCCGAGGCGGCCCAGATGTTCAGATTGCCCTCGCCGGCGAACCGGTCGATTTCGGCGAGCTCCTCGGCCGTGAACGACAGGTTCTTGAGTGCGCCGACGCAGTCGACGACCTGCTCGGGACGGCTCGCGCCGATGAGGGCCGAGGTGACGCGCCCGCCGCGCAGAACCCATGCGAGGGCCATCTGCGCCAGGGTCTGACCGCGCCGTTCGGCGATGCCGTTGAGGCTGCGGATGCGGGCGATGTTGTCCTCGTTGAGGAAGCTCGTGCGCAGAGACTTGCCCTGGGCCGCGCGGCTCTCTTCGGGAATGCCGTCGAGGTATTTCGTCGTCAGCATCGCCCTGCGCCAGCGGCGAGAAAACGATGGAGCCCATGCCGAGATCTTCGAGCGTGTCGAGCAGCCCGTCCTCCTCGATCCAGCGGTTGAGCATGGAATAGCTCGGCTGGTGGATGATGCAGGGCGTCTTGAGCTCACGCAGGATGGCGAGTGCCTCGCGGGTGCGCTGGCTGTTGTAGGACGAGAGCCCGACATAGAGCGCCTTCCCTGCCGCACGGCCGAATCGAGCGCCAGCATGGTCTCTTCCAGCGGCGTGTTCGGATCGAAGCGGTGGGAATAGAAGATGTCGACATAGTCGAGCCCCATACGCTTGAGGCTCTGGTCGAGGCTCGACAGCAGATATTTGCGGCTGCCCCATTCGCCATAGGGGCCCGGCCACATGCGATAGCCTGCCTTGGTGGAGATCACCAGCTCGTCGCGAAGTCCACGGAAGTCGTTGCGCAGGATCTCGCCGAACAGGGTTTCGGCTGAGCCGGGGGGAGGGCCGTAATTGTTCGCGAGATCGAAATGCGTGATGCCGAGATCGAAGGCGGTCCGGCAGATCTCCCGCGCGGCCGCCGTCGACTTGTCCTCGCCGAAATTGTGCCAGAGCCCGAGCGAGATCGCGGGCAGCAACAGCCCGCTGCGGCCGCACCGATTGTAGATCATCTCGTCATAGCGGTTCTCAGTGGGCAGATAGGCCATCGAACTCTCCAGCGGGGCAATGAGGCAGAAGTTTACATAGCGCGGCTGGTACGTGTTCAACAACATGGGTGCTGGACTGCATGCGCGTATCTCCCTCGTTGCGGGAGAGGGGCAAGCCGGCGCGTGTCATCCCCTCCGCTGCGCGTCCGTCCGAGAAAGACACTCTCCTCGTCATGGCCGGGCTCGTCCCGGCCATCCCGATCCTGTGAAGCGCGGCGCTCCACTTC
>KI912037.1:81423-82511 GCA_000517005.1 Microvirga lupini | reverse complement strand
TGGCATGAGCATCACTGACGAGCGCAAGAAGACCATCGACTTCTCGAATCCTTATGCCGCCGGACCCAACGGCTTCCTTGTTCCCAAGGACTCGCCGCTGGCCAAGATGCCCGGCACGGGCCAGGCCTTCAATCTGTCGACGCAACAGGCGGCGGCCGAGAAAGCCATCGCCGACCTGAAGCCGCTGCTGAAGGGCAAGACCATCGGCGTGCAGACCTCGACCATCCACTCGAACTTTGCGGATAAGTATCTGAAGGATGTCGCCGAGATCCGTGAGTACAAGACCACGGAGCAGCACGATCTCGATCTGGCCGCCGGGCGCATCGATGCGGTTCTGGCGGACGCGACGGCCTTAAGCGGAACGCTGGGCAAGCCCGAGTTCAAGGACTTCGTGATCGTCGGCCCGTCCATCACCGGTGGTCTTCTCGGCCCCGGCGTCGGCGCCGGTCTTCGCAAGGAAGACACCGACTTGAAGGCCATGTTCAACGATGCGATTGCGGCCGCGAAAGCGGACGGCACGGTCAAGAAGCTGTCCGAAAAATGGTTCAAGATCGACATCACGCCGGTGACTTGAATCGGCGCAGGAGACAAGTCGAGGCGGTGAGACTCGGTCAGACCGTTGTGCGATAGAGCTTGAGATCTTTGCGCGCCGGAGCGGACGCAAGATGGGCCGGCATGGTGGCCTGATCGAGGCAATCCTCGAACCGCAGCGCCTCGGATTCGTGCACGACCGGTGCCATCTCGGCTTCCTCGGCGTTGAACGCGACGCCCGCGAAATCGCCATGGCGCCAGCACACCCGTGCCCGGCGGACCTGCAGGTCGTGGGCCGCGATGTACAGCTCGAAGGTTTCCGGCAGGTCCATGTTCCGCTTGACCGCGATCCTGGCTCCGCCGGTCGAGATATCCTTCACCATGCAGGAGATCATCGCCTCGGGACCCAGCATGATTTTCGCCGGGTGATGCGTGGGGAAACGCCTGGCTTGCCGACGATTGTCGATGGCGGTGACGGGAACCATGGAAGCGACCTTAGGTCAAATGGCCAATGAAGCTTGGCATTAACCATTTGTTAACCGACTTCTCAAGTCCCT
>KI912037.1:66585-81323 GCA_000517005.1 Microvirga lupini | reverse complement strand
CCCAGGTCAAATCCGGGGAGGTGATGGCATGGGAGGAGACGGCTGATTCTCGATGGGACGGCAGGGCCGGCCTCGTGCCCGCGATGACGAGCACAAGTCATGCTGCGTCCGTTTCTCTCAGAACTGCGTAATGACGCTGATGCCAAGTCCTTCGAACCGGTCCATGGCCATGAGGGCGTCAGGCGCCTCGTCGAGGCTGATATGCTTGCCGACGAGTTTCTGGGGCGCGAGCTTGCCGGTGCGGATCATGGCCATCATGTCCTGGTAGCGGAAGGCCTGCATGCCGTGGCTGCCATAGACCTCCAGCTCATGCGCGATGATCTGCGCCATCGGCACCTGTGCGCGGGCATGCTCGCCTACCATCAGGCCGACCTGCACGTGACGCCCGCGGCGGCGCAGGTTCGCGATGGAGTTGAAGCAGGTCACGGGGCTGCCCAGCGCATCGATGGAGACATGCGCGCCGCCCTTGGTGATCTCCTTCACAGCGCCGACCACATCGGCAGCATCGCGCGCATTGACGGTCGCCACAGCGCCCATCGCTCTCGCGAATGCGAGCTTCTCGTCCGTGAGATCGATGGCGATCACGTTTGCCCCCATGGCGCTCGCGATCATGATCGCGGAGAGGCCCACGCCGCCGCACCCGTGCACGGCCACCCATTCGCCGGGCCTCACGCGGCCCTGATCGACGATGGCGCGGAACGACGTGACAAAGCGGCAGCCGAGGCTCGCGGCGGTGGCGAAATCGAGCTCGTCCGGTAACGTGACGAGATTCATGTCGGCATAATCGACCGCCACATATTCCGTGAAGGATCCCCAGGCGGTGAAGCCCGGCTGAAACTGCTGCTCGCAGACCTGCTGATTGCCGGAATGGCATTCATGGCAATGCCCGCAGCCGCCGACGAACGGCACCGTGACGCGATCGCCCTTCTTCCAGCGCGTGACCTGCGTGCCGGTGGCGAGCACCGTGCCGGCGAGTTCGTGCCCCGGCACATGCGGCAGCACAACGTCGGGGTCATGCCCCATCCAGCCGTGCCAGTCGCTCCGGCACAGGCCCGTCGCCTCCACCTTGATCACAACGCCTTCCGCGGAGGGCGCCGGATCCGGCACGTTCTGCACCCGCGGCGGCTGACCGAACTGCTCGAAGAGAACCGCTTTCATGATGAGCCTTCCTTATGCGAGCGACAGGGAAGGGGCGGTATAGCGGGCGGGTGATGTTGGGGCAAATGCGGGCACGTGTAGCGCTGGCATTAGAGACGATGTCACCCTCTGAACCGCCCGAACACCACCTTCGTCTCCCCGTAATCCCGCCGCTCGATCTCCTCGAAACCTTCCGGCAGCGCGATCTCGGCGTCCTGCGCCTCTTCTACGATCACGAGCGCATTCGGTACGAGCCAGCCGCCCTCGGCGCAGGAGCACAGGGCTTTCGGCGCGAGGTCCTTGCCGTAGGGCGGATCGCAGAACACCACGGAGAAAGGCGCGTTCGGAGCGGCCTCGCCCATGCGGGTGGCGTCGCGGCGGAAGAGGCGGGTGGCACCGCCGGCGCCGAGGGCCTCCACGTTCTCGCGGATGATGCCGCGCGATTGCGCGCCGTCATCGACGAAGAGCGCGAAGGCGGCGCCGCGCGAGAGCGCTTCCAGCCCCAGGGCGCCAGTACCGGCGAAGAGATCGAGCACGCGTGCGCCCTCGATGGGGTTGTCGTAAGAGTGCTGGAGGATGTTGAAGAGCGTCTCGCGCAGGCGGTCCGAGGTCGGGCGGATCGCGTCCGAGCTCGGTCCCTTGAGCGAGCGGCCGCGCCAGCGCCCGCCCACGATTCTCATGGCTTGATCCTTGGTTCTAGGAAACTCTCCAAATGCCCTTAACCTGAGAGGCGGGTTCATAAAAGCGTGGCGCTGTTTCCCTCCCCCTTGTGGGGAAGGGATCAAGGGGGGTGTGAGCGATAGCCTATCAAAGTCAGGCGCCGACACCCCCACCTCCATCTCCTCCCCACAAGGGGGAGGAGGGTTTCCCGCGCTTGATGAGCTAGCCTCTCAGGTGGACCAGGATGCTGTTAGGCGTCTGTCATCGGCGGCCGCGCGGGCCGCCCTTGGAACCGCCTTTGAAGCCGCCCTTCGAGGCTCCGCCCTTGGACGCACCTCTGGGGCCGCTCTTGAAGCCGCCGCCCCTCGGGCCGCCGCGTGACGGTCCATCTCCTCGCGGAGGGCCGCGACGGGGACGGTCATCGTCGCCACGGGCGCGGAACGGGCGGTCTCCCTGCGGTTTGCGCGGGCGGTCGTCACCTCCCTCGCGGGAGCGGAAGGGGCGCTCACCCTGACGGGCGCGCGGACGATCCTCGGCTCCCTCGGAACGCGCACGGAAGGGCCTGTCACCGGCAGAACGGCGCGGGCGCTCGTCATCGCGTCGCGCAGGACGTTCGCCGCCCTCACGGCCGCGGCGGGGCGGGGCGGCATCGCGGTCGTCACGGCGGCGCGGACGATCCTCGCCACTGGCAGCGCCGCGGCCTCGGCGCGGTGCAGGCGCTTCCTCTTCCTGCGGCTGGCGCACGAGGCGTTCCACCACGACCTTGCGGCCCTCGCCCGACGAAATGGCGCCGACGCGTTCGCGCTGGCGCTCGGCGCTGGCTGCCCGCGCCTTCTTCGGATCGGCACCGCGCCGCGGTGCCTTCCTGCGCGAGGTGTCCTCGTCGGTTTCACCGGCGCGCCATACGCTCGTCTTCACATCAAGGCGCGAGGGGCGCTTCCTGGGCTCTTCCTCGTCGCGGCTGAAACGGTCGCCGTCGCGGGACCGTGACGGCCGCTCATCGTCATCACGGCGACGGCGCGGGCGCTCGTCGTCCCGGTCGCGTCCGAAGCGCGAGGGACGCTCTCCGCGTTCTCCACGTTCCTGGCGATCATTCTTCGGAGAGCCGAAGGGCGCGATGGGCTCGCGCACCGGGCTTTCGAAATCGACGCCCGCCTCGGCGGCGAGCGCTTCTCCGAGCTGATCCTTCAGCACCTTGGTGCGGACCTCTTCCACGAGGCCGACCTCGAGGTCCCCGAGCTGGAACGGCCCGAAGGACATGCGGATCAGGCGGTTCACCTGCACGCCCAGATGCTCGAGGATGCGCTTGATCTCGCGGTTCTTGCCCTCGCGCAGACCCATCGTGATCCACACGTTGTCGCCCTGCACCCGGTCGAGACGCGCCTCGATGGGACCGTAATCGATGCCGTCGATACTGATGCCGTCGCGGAGCTTGTCGAGATCCGCCTGGTTGATCTCGCCATGGGCGCGCACCTTGTAGCGGCGCAGCCAGCCGGTATCGGGATGGGCGATCACGCGGGCGAGGCCGCCATCGTTGGTCAGGAGCAGGAGACCTTCCGTATTGATGTCGAGCCGGCCCACCGCCACCACGCGGGGCAGGTCCTCGGGCAGGTTCTCGAACACGGTCGGGCGGCCTTCCGGGTCGCGGGCCGTGGTCACGAGGCCGCGCGGCTTGTGGAAGAGCCAGAGGCGCGTGCGCTCCTTGGCGGGCAGGGGCTCGCCGTCCACGGTGATCGTGTCGGCCGCCGTCACGTTGACGGCCGGGGATTCCAGCACCTTGCCATTGAGGGTGACGCGGCCTTCCGCGATCAGCACCTCCGCGTCGCGGCGGGACGCGATGCCGGCACGGGCGATCACCTTGGCAATCCGGTCTTCGGCGGGCTCCTGCGGCTCGGCCTGTGCCTCGGGGCGGTCTTCGCGGGGGCGGCGTGGCCGATCCTCGGCCGAGCGGTCGAAGCGGCGCGGGCGCTCGTCACCGGAACGGCCGCGGAAGGGCTTGTCGCCTCCTTCGCCGCGCGGCCGGAAGGATTTCTTGTCTCCGCTCTCGAAGCGGCGGGGACGCTCGGCGTTGTCCCGGCTGCGGAACGGCCGGTCGCCGCCCTCACGCGGCTTGCGCGGGCGGTCGTCGTCGCCTCTGGCGCGGAAGGGGCGCTCGCCGCCCTCGCGGGGTTTGCGGAAGGGCCTGTCACCGGGGGTACGGCCGCGGTCGGAGCGTCCGGAGGAACGGCCCCTGCGATTATCGTCGTTGCTGTCGGTCATGGGAGCCTGATAGCAGAGGAGTGTCAGAGAAGCGAGGATTAAGGAACGAACCGATTGACGGACAACGCCGATCATGAGCCGCTTGATCCGGGACGGCAGGATCCCATGAGCGTGGCCTTCGACGAGGCCCGCGCCGCGGCCGCGCGCGGGGAGGTGCCGGTGGGTGCCGCCATCGTCAAGGATGGCCGCATCATCGCCGCAGCGGGCAACCGTCCGCGCGAGCTGCGCGATCCCTCCGCCCATGCGGAGATGCTGGCCATCCGCCGCGCCTGCGAGGCTCTGGACGACGAGCGGTTGTCCGGTTGCGATCTCTACGTCACGCTCGAGCCCTGCACTATGTGCGCGGCGGCGATCTCCTTCGCCCGCATCCGGCGGGTCTATTACGCGGCCTACGACCCGAAGGGCGGCGCAGTCGACAACGGCGTACGCTTCTTCGATCAGCCCACCTGCCACCACGCCCCGGAGGTCTATGGCGGCATCCGGGAAAGCGAGGCGGCGGCGCTTCTGAAGGAATTTTTCGAAGAGCGGCGGCAAGAAACGCCTTCAACTCTGTAGAAAGGCCTGCAGCGCCTCCAGCGTGGCACTCGGGTTTTCCTCCGCCACGAAATGCCCTGACGTCACGCCCATGCCGGTTGCCTTGGGGGCGAAACTCCGGTGCCAGATCTCGAGCGGTTGCTTCCTGTCGCCGACCGGCCCGCTGACGAGATAATAATCGCTCCAGATCACGTAGGTGGGGCATTGAATCGTCTTGCCAGCGGCGAGATCCGCTTCGTCAGCCTCGATGTCACGGGTGGCTCCGGCCCGGTAGTCCTCGCAGAAGGCGTGGATGCGGCTCGGTTCGTTGCAGCTCTGCCAGTAGAATTGAAGCGCCCTGGGATCGAAGGCGCTGAGATCGCCCGCGGCCGACCATTGTCGCATCAGGCCTTCGAAATAGGGGATCGGATCGCGCCCGATCTCTGCTTCCGGCTTCGGATAGGGTTGCGAAAGATAGCCCCAGTGAACTTCCGGAATCCTTCCGGCTCGCATCTGCTCCCACACATGGTAGGTCGGCAGGATGTCGAGAAGGGCGAGCCGCTCCACCCGGCCCGGATGGTCGAGGGCAAGCCGGTAGGCGACCCGCGCGCCGCGGTCGTGTCCAACGACGGCAAAATGCACATGTCCCAGCGCTTCCATCACCTGGACGACGTCCCGGCCCATGGCGCGCTTGGAATAGGTCTCGTGCTTCGGATCGCCATTGGGGGCAGCGGACCAGCCATAGCCGCGCAGATCCATGCAGATGACCTTGTAGGTCTCGGCCAATGTCGGCGCGAGGTGGTGCCACATGGCATGGGTTTGAGGGAAGCCGTGCAGCAGGACCAGCGGCTTTCCGGTTCCTTTCGAGCGCGCGAAGATGCGCCCGATCTCGGTGTCGATCCAGTGACTTTCGAAATCGGAAAAGAGATCGTCGCTCATGGATGGCCGCTCGCTGGTTGTAGAAGGGACGCTGCAAGAAGGTAGAGCATTCCTTCCCAAAGTGGATCCGGCCGGTTGGGAAAATGAGATGCAACTCTAACGAGAAAAATCTTCCGTTGCGTTATCACTCGTTGGAAGTACGCGATGCTCAGGTCAGCTCCGCTCACGTTCCACGGCACGCCAGCCGATATCCTTCCGGCAGAAGCCTTCCGGCCACTCGATCCTGGCAACAGCCTCATAGGCCTTTCTTTGCGCCTCTGAGATCGTGCGTCCCAATGCCGTGACGTTGAGCACACGTCCGCCATTGGCGACGATCCTGTCGCCGTCCTGTTTCGTGCCGGCATGGAAGACGATGACATCGTCCAGCGCTTCAGCCTTGTCGAGGCCCCTGATTTCAGAGCCCTTCTCGACTGCACCCGGATAGCCCTGTGCGGCCATGACGACGGTCAGCGCCGCCTGCTCGGACCATTGCAGGGAGATGCTGTTCAGAACGCCGTCGCAGGCGGCAAGCAGCGCCGTCACGAGATCGGATTTCAGGCGCGGCAGCAGCACCTGGGTTTCGGGATCGCCGAGACGGGCATTGTATTCGATGAGCTGGGGGCCGTCCTTGGTGAGCATCAGCCCGGCATAGAGGATGCCCGTATAGGGTGTGCCGCGCGCCTTCATGCCGGCGAGCGTCGGCTCGATGATCTCCCGCATGGCGCGGGCCTGTAGCTCCGGCGTCATCACGGCAGCCGGCGAGTAAGCTCCCATGCCGCCGGTATTGGGGCCCTTGTCGCCGTCGAAGACGCGCTTGTGGTCCTGCGCCGTGCCGAAGGGGAGTGCGTGCGTGCCGTCGCACAGTGCGAAGAAGCTCGCTTCCTCGCCTTCGAGAAAAGCCTCGATCACCACCTCGGCTCCCGCGGCGCCGAGGCCGCCGCCGATCATCATGTCGATGGTCTCTTCCGCCTCTTCGAAGGACGTGGCGACCACCACGCCCTTGCCGGCGGCAAGTCCGTCCGCCTTGACGACGATCGGCACGCCGTAGTTGCGGACATAGGTTTTAGCCGCTTCCGCATCGGTGAAGCGCCGGTAGGCGGCGGTCGGGATGTTGAACTCGGCGCAGAAATCCTTGGTGAAGGCCTTCGAGCCTTCGAGCTGGGCGGCGGCTTTGCTCGGTCCGAACGCCTTGATCCCTACGGCCTTAAGATCGTCCACGAGGCCTGCCACCAGCGGCGCCTCCGGCCCGACCACGACGAAATCGATCTTCATCACCCGGCAGAGATCAATCACCGCCCGGTGGTCCGTCACATCGAGCGTCACATTGGTACCATGCTGCGCCGTGCCGGGATTGCCGGGGGCGATGAGAAGCTTGTCGCACAGGGCGCTCGCCGAGAGGCTCCTGGCCAATGCGTGCTCGCGTCCGCCCGATCCGATGAGAAGGATGTTCATGCCTGAGCTCTCCCTGAAGACGCATGCGCTCTTAGCGCCTGTGAGCTGTTGCGCCTAGTCTCGAAAGTGTGAGTTCAAGGCCTGTTTGGCGGGCGCGGCGAAATGCACAGGGGATAGCTTGCCATTGTGAACGGCTGTTGCGCCTGTGCCCTTGGCAGGTCTGGGGTGGGCGGATTAGGTTCTCCTCATGTTCGCAGAAAAAGCTCCCTCGAATGCTCCCGAATGGTCGGTGTCCGATCTCGCGGGTGCTCTCAAGCGCACCCTGGAGGATGCGTTCGGCCATGTGCGTCTGCGTGGTGAGGTATCGGGCTATCGCGGGCCTCATTCCTCAGGTCATGCCTATTTTTCCCTGAAGGATCAGAATGCCCGCATCGATGCGGTAATCTGGAAAGGATCCTTCGCCAAGCTCAAGATCCGCCCCGAGGAGGGAATGGAGGTCATCGCCACCGGGCGCATCACCACCTTCCCGGGCTCGTCCAAGTACCAGATCGTCATCGAGACGCTCGAGCCCGCCGGCATCGGCGCGCTCATGGCGCTGCTCGAGGAGCGCCGGCGCAAGCTCAATGCAGAGGGGCTGTTCGCCCAGGAACGCAAGCGCCGTCTGCCTTTCCTGCCGCAAGTGATTGGCGTCGTCACCTCACCGACCGGCGCCGTGATCCGCGATATTCTTCACCGGCTGGAGGACCGCTTCCCGCGCCGGGTGCTGGTGTGGCCCGTGCGGGTGCAGGGAGAGACCTGCGCGGCGGAGGTCGCGGCCGCCATCCGCGGCTTCAATGCGCTTGAGCCAGGCGGGCGGATTCCGCGGCCGGACGTGCTCATCGTGGCCCGCGGCGGCGGATCCATCGAGGACCTGTGGGGCTTCAACGAGGAGATCGTGGTGCGGGCCGCGGCCGAGAGCGGCATCCCGCTCGTCTCGGCAGTCGGCCACGAGACCGACTGGACCCTGATCGACCATGCGGCCGACATGCGCGCCCCGACGCCCACGGGCGCCGCCGAGATGGTGGTGCCGGTGCGGGTCGAGCTCATGGCCGCCGTGAACGACCTCTCCCGGCGCCATGTGGAGGCAGCCCTTCGCCTCGTGGAGCGCCGTCGGTCGGACCTGCGGGCCACGGCCCGCGCCCTGCCGAGCCCCGAAGCCCTGTTCTCGCCCAAGCGGCAACGGCTCGATCTTGCGGCCACCAAGCTCTATCCCGCGCTCGCCCGCAACGCCCGCGGCCACGAGGAGCGGCTGCTCAAGATCGCGCGCCAGCTGGCCCATGTCTCACCGGTGGCCAACGTCGCCCGCATGCGCGCCCGGCTCGATGCGGTGGGGCCACGCCCCTACAATGCGGTCTGCCGCTCCATTCTGCTGCGCGAGGAAAGCCTGAAGCAGATCGGTCGCCGCCTGGTGGTGTCCCGCGAGACGCTTCTGCGCGCTGAGCGGACGCGAATTGCTCAAGGGCATGAGCTCACCCGGCGGGTCGCCGAGCGCCTTGGTCCGGCGTACCAGGGCCAGATCGCCCGCAAGGCCGACAAGCTGGACGCAGTGTCCAAGCTCTTCGATAGCCTGAACTACAAATCCGTGCTCAAGCGCGGTTTCGCCCTCGTCCGCGATGCGGACGGGCAGCCGCTCAATTCGGCGGGGGCGGTGCTGGACGGCCAGTCCCTCGTGCTCGAATTCGCCGACGGCAAGGCGGATGCGACCGGTGGACGGATCGGGACGAGGCCGAGGGTGGTCAAGCCGAAGCTTGTGGTGGGAGAAGAGCAGGGCGCGTTGTTCTGATTGAGGATTGGAAATCCTCCCTGGCCCTGCTTATGTGACAGAAGGCGCAACGCATTCCTTGATGTCATCAATGTTGAACAAGATCGAACGAAGCGGCGGCGAAGCCGTCGTGCAATATCTCGACAGCAACCTTCGGGTCGTGAAGCCCGGGGCGTATGTGCGCTGTGCCGTGACGGGCGTCGAGATCCCCCTCGACGAGCTGAAGTATTGGAGCGTCGAGAGGCAGGAGGCCTATGCCTCGCCCGAGGCGGTGATGATGCGCATCACCGGCGGGAGCGTGCCCGGACAATAGCACTGCCGTTCAGGCGGCATGCAGCCGCCTTTCGTTGATGCGGCGCAGGAGCAGGTTGCGCAGCCCTGCCTCGTTCTCGATCCGAAGCCGCACGGGCAGCACCGTCAGGTCCGGCCAGGGCTGTGTATCCTTCACGGCTGCGATCCGTGCGAGATCTTTTTCCGTCGTGATGGCCTGAAGGCCGCGTGTCTCCGCTTCCTGCCGCAGAGCCGTGAGCTCGGCTGCCCTGTAGCGATGGTGGTCGGGAAACGAATGCGCGGCTTCGACGATGGCGCCGCAGGCGCGCAGAGTGTCGAAGAACTTTTCGGGCCGTCCGATGCCTGCAAAGGCCAGCACCTTCCGACCCTCAAGAGATCTGGCGGCATCTCTCGCCGGTTCGAGCCTTGCTTCGAACACGCGCTTGTCGCGCCGTCCGGCTTCCTCGGCAATCCGTTGCCCCGCCTCTCCTTGGCCGATGACGAGAACCGCGTCGATTAAGGGCCATTGCGTTTCCATGGGCGCGCGCAGCGGCCCGGCCGGCAAAGGCAGCCCATTGCCGATTCCGGTTGGTCCATCCACGACGGCGATGGTGCAATCCTTGATCAGAGACGGATTCTGGAGCCCGTCGTCCATGATGACGACGGTCGATCCCGTCTCGTAGGCCAGCCGCGCTCCGGCCGGACGGTCGAGGGAGACGATGGTTTGCGCGGTGCCTGAGAGCAGGATGGGTTCATCGCCCACGTCGAAGGCCGTGTGATCCATCCGGACCTGCAGCGGACCGCGCAGGCGACCGCCATAGCCCCGTGACAGGAAGGACGGGCTCTCGCCCGCGGCATCGAGAATCCTTGCGACGGCCAGCGCCGTCGGTGTCTTGCCAGCGCCGCCCACGGTGAAATTTCCGATGCAGATGACGGGAAGGTCCGCCTTCTCGCCCTGCCGCCGCATCCGTTGCGCGGCGATGGTGCTGTAGAGGATGCCGGCCGGGCGCAGCAGACTGGCCTGCAGCGAGGGGGAAGGCGCCCACCAGAAGCGCGGTGCGCGCATCAGCGGCGTGCTCCCAGTTTCGCCTGCACGATGAAGGGCTCGACCGAGTGCATGGTCCGCTCCACGGCGCCGCCGAGCGCCTGCACGGCCTCCCCGGCCTTGCGAGCCATATCGCGCGTGAGGGCCGCGTTGTTCAGCAGTTCGTTGACGGCCCGCGCCAGGGTGGCGCTGTCCTTTATCATCAGGGCGCCCCGCGAGCGGTCGAGGGCCTGGTAGATCTCGGTGGCGGAATGGACATGGGGGCCATGCAGGATGGCGGCGCCCAGCTTGGCCGGCTCGATCGGGTTGTGCCCGCCGATGGGCACCAGAGTGCCGCCCATGAGGACGATGGGGGAGAGCCGGTAGAACAGGCCCATCTCGCCGATCGTGTCGACCACGTAGACGTCCGTCGCCCGGTCGGGATGAATGCCCTCGGAGCGCCGGCTTGCGCGCAGGCCGGCCTGCCCGGCAAGAGCCGCAACTTCCGGTCCGCGGTGGGGGTGCCGCGGGGCGATGATGGTGAGCAGGTGAGGATAGCGCTTCGCCAAGGCGCGGTGCACGGCGATGATCGCACTTTCCTCACCGGGATGTGTGCTGGCGGCAAGCCAGACCGGACGTCCCGCGATCAGCCCCGAGAGATGCGCCACCACCCGCGGATCGGCCGACGGAGGAGCTGCGTCGAACTTGATGTTGCCGGTCACGGTCACCCGGGGAGCGCCGAGCCGGGCCAGCCTTTCGGCATCTTCGGCCGTTTGGGCAAGGCACAAGGCGAACCGTTCGAGAAGGCCCCTGATGGTACCCGGCATCTTCTGCCAGCGCCGGTACGACCGATCCGACATGCGGCCGTTGACCATGACGAGCGGGATGTCGCGCTCGGCCAATGCCATGATCGTGTTCGGCCAGATCTCGGATTCTGCGATCAGAGCCAGATCGGGCTGCCAATGTTCCAGGAACCGTTTTATATAACGTGGCACGTCCAGCGGGACAAACTGATGGAGGGCGACCTGGCGGAAGCCGCCGGGCGATCAGAGAGGCGGATGTCTTCGTGCCTGAGGTCACCAGAACCGCAAGGCCGCGCTGAGTCATCCGTTCCACCACCGGCAGCAGGGACAGGGTCTCGCCGATGCTGGCACCGTGAACCCAGATCAGGTGACCCTTGGGCCGCTGCCGGCTGGGATAGCCCTGGCGTTCGCCGAGTCGCGTGCGGTCCTCGCGCCCCTTGTGCCGGCGCCAGTAGAGGAGGCCGAGCACGGCCGGTTCCAGGATGGAGACCACCGTGCGGTAGGTCTTAAAGATGATCGGGAAGCTCATGCCCGGGAGCCTCCCATGAGCACGGGGCTGGGCTTGGCTCCCGGATCTCTCGACCCGACAAGAGCGTAGGCCCGCTCGTGCACCCGGTCGAGTTCCCGTTCGACAGTCTTTCTCAAGGATTCCAGCGTCTGCTCGTCCGCGTCCCGCGGCACATGGATCTGATCTCCGAGCACCATCGCTCCGCGGCCGAAGGGCAGGCCGATGCTGGCCCTGTCCCAGCTGTCGAAGTCGATGCGGCGGCTCGTGACAACGGCAACAGGTACGATGGGGCGCCCGGACAGCTGAGCGAGGGTGACGATGCCCTGACCGCAGATCCGCGAAATCTTCGGGATGTCGGCGGTCATCACCACCATCTCCCCATCGCTCAGGGCCCGCAGCATGGCCCGCATGGCCTGGGCCCCGCCTTTCTTGCGGATATCGCGGCCGCGGGCACCCGACCCACGGATGGCCCGCACCCCGAGATGGCGCAGCGCGATGGCGTTGAACTCGCCGTCGCCCGAGCGGGAGACGAGGCTCGCGGCGCGGTCCTGCGGCCTCTTGGCGAAATGGATCATGAAATGCTGCCCGTGCCACATGGCGGCGATCACGGGCATCTCGATCCGGCCATAGGCATCCGCCGGTTCCGTGACGAACCGGTTCGTGCGCTGCACGAATTTGAGATAGCCCGCGACAAGGAAGCCCAGGGTTTCCTGGACCACTCGCGACCGGATGATGCGCTTGACGAGACCCATTGCGACTTAAGGAATCAACCGTTCTGCGGATCCAGCAGGCGGTGAAGGTGAACGATGAAGTAGCGCATCTGCGCATTGTCCACGGTCGCCTGGGCCTTGGCCTTCCAGGCCGCGTGAGCGCTGGCGTAGTTCGGGAAAATTCCGACGATATCGAGCTTGGAAAGATCCTTGAAATCGACGGATTCGAGGCTTGTGAGCTCGCCGCCGAAAACCAGATGCAGGAGTTGCTTGCCAGGCGTGTCGGTCATGGTGATAGGGCTCTTCTGAAGAGGGTTGGAAGGATCGGGTTGTTACGAGCCGACTTTGTTCAGGCTCTCATGGCCCCAATAGCACGAGGATGCAACCGTGACGCAACGGCAATCATCTCATCGTGGGAAGGATGAGGCTTGTTGTAGGCGGGGGTCGAGCCGTCGAGTTCGGTCAGGCGGCCACCCGCCTCCTGCAGGAGGAGGTCCGCGGCGGCAATATCCCAATCCTGGGCATTGGCCGAGACGAGGCCGATGTCGATGGAGCCTTCCGCCACCCGCGCCAGCCTGAGCGCCAGGGACGGCACTTTGGGTAGGCGCTCGACCGGGCCCATGTGGCGTTCGAGCCGGTCCACGAGAGGCTTCGGGCCTGCGACCCGAGCGTGGGGGATATCTTCGGCTTCGGACACCTGCAGCCTCTCACCGTTGCAGAATGCCCCTTCGCCAAGCCGCGCTTCATAAAGA
Source organism: Microvirga lupini (assembly GCA_000517005.1). GTDB lineage: Bacteria > Pseudomonadota > Alphaproteobacteria > Rhizobiales > Beijerinckiaceae > Microvirga > Microvirga lupini. Next base: position 68,576 of record KI912037.1, on the reverse strand, counting down.
CGGTCGTGGATCGGCGCGTGAAGAAGGCCGAGAACAGGTCTTCCCTCCCTGACCAGGGCAATGGAGATGGCCCAGTCGGGATGACCCGAGGCGAAGGCCCTTGTGCCATCGATTGGATCGACGATCCAGACATAGCTCTGCTCAAGGCGCGCCGGATCGTCGGCCGTCTCCTCCGAAAGCCAGCCGGCTTGAGGGAACAGCGCCGAGAGATGCTCTTTCAGGAAAATGTCGAGGGCAATGTCCGCCTCTGTCACCGGGGAGCTGTGCCCTTTGTACCAGAGCTTGGCGGCCGTCTGCGCGCCGGCCCGAAAATAGGGCAGGGCCAGTTCTCCCGCCCGGCGGGCGGCATCACGGACGGCGGGTGCGAGCGTGGCGATTGGATGGAGTAAGGGGGACAGCATCGAACCTAAAATGGGGACCATTGGGAGGAGATACCATATCCCGCTGGCCCAAAGCTTTCTTTTCGAAAGGGTGGCCCTTGTCTAGATGAGGCAGTCGGCGATCATCGCGGCGAACAGGATCAGGCCGGCATCCCGGTTCGAGCGGAAGAGGCGAAGCGCGCCGGCGCCGTCCGCCCGGTCGATGCGCGCCACCTGCCAGCCCAGGTGAAGGGCGAACAGGCTCAGGCCTGTAAAGGATGGCCAGCCTGCTCCCGCCAGAATCAGGGATGCGGTGATGAAGACGATGGTCAGCGCATAGCAGATGCCGACGCCGAGCTTCACGTTCTCGCCGAAGAACCGGGCCGAAGACTTGATCCCGGCAATCTCGTCGTCCTCGATGTCCTGCAGGGCATAGATCGTGTCGTAGCCCACCACCCAGGCAATGCTGCCGGTATAGAGAAGGATGGCGGCCCAGCTCAAGGAGCCGAAGGCGGCGGCCCAGCCCATCAGGGCCCCCCAGGCAAAGGCGAGGCCCAGCACGATCTGCGGCATCCAGAAGAAGCGCTTCATGAAGGGATAGAGCGCGACGATGCCCAGCGAGGCGAAGCCGGTCGCGATGGCGAAGGCGTTGAACTGGAGCAGGACCAGAAGGCCGACGATGCCCTGGAGCGCGAGAAAGGCCAGGGCCTCCTTCAGCGTGACCTGGCCCGAGGGGAGCGGGCGCTGACGGGTGCGCTCGACGCGGGTGTCGAGATCCCGGTCGACGATGTCGTTATAGGTGCAGCCGGCCCCGCGCATCGCCACGGCGCCGATCAGGAAGAGGAGGCAATGGATCGGGTTCGGCCAGAACTGCCCGGCCGCGACGGCCGCGAGTGCTGCCGACCACCAGCAGGGCAGGAGGAGCAGCCACCAGCCGATGGGGCGCTCGATGCGGGCAAGGCGCAGGTAGGGCTTGAGGCCCGCCGGCGCCCAGCGTTCGGCCCAATGGCCTTTGACGGCATCGGGCAGGGTCGGCGCGACAGGTCGCTCCATTGCTCAGATTGTCCGGCTAGAGTGCGCCCTTCGGGACAGTCAGGGTGCCGGTCAGGCCACCGCCCATTTTGCCAGCAATGCCGCCCTGCTGAGTCTGCTGCTGCTTGGCGCGCTTCTCCATCTCGGCCATCCTCGCGGCGGCGCCGCAGGCTTGGCCCTTGAACTGCTGGGAGCGCTTGTGGTCCTCGGCGAAGCTCTGGACCAGTTGATCGGGGATCTGGCACCAATCCTTGTTGTCGGTCATCCACTTCTGACCGGCCGTTCCGTTCGTCACGAGCTTTGTGAAGATGGAGCAGGCGGCACGCGGGTCGATCTGCTTGTTCTTGCCGCTACTGGTGAGCTTGTTGATCTGCTGGATAAGGCCCTGGCGCTCCTGCAGAATCTTCTGTCCTTCCTGGCAGGCGCTCGACTGCGCGAAGGCAGGCGCTGTCACGAAGATGCCCGCGACGGCAAACGCAGCCAGGATGTGCGAACGGATATGCGTCATGCCCAAAGTTCCTTCAAAAAGCGCGCGACGTCTCGCGCGCCTGCGTTCTGTTAACAGGTTTAGGGCCTACAGGCCAAGAGGCGAATGGTCGC
>KI912037.1:56265-66485 GCA_000517005.1 Microvirga lupini | reverse complement strand
CTCTAAGCTTAAGCTGTGCCATCCCGCACCTGAATTTCACGTGACGGGAAGGGCCGAACCTCTCCCTCGGGGCGGAGGAACTTGGTAGAGGGAAGGAATTCAGAGGGTTCCCATGGCCGAATACGATTTCAATGCTCCTCGTCTTTTCGTCGATGCGCCGCTCCAGGCCGGGGCCAGGATCGCCCTCGATCGGGGACAGGCCAATTACCTGCTGAACGTCCTGCGCCTGAAAACCGGCGAATCCGTGCTGATCTTCAACGGCCGGGATGGAGAATGGCGGGCCGAGATCGCGGTCGAGGGGCGCAAGGCCGCCGATCTCATCTGCGCAGAGCGGACCCGGGAGCAGGGGGCTGCTCCCAACATCATCTATGCTTTCGCGCCGCTCAAGCATGCCCGCCTCGACTACATGGTCCAGAAGGCGGTAGAGATGGGAGCGGGCGTCCTTCAGCCCATTCTGACGCGCCGGACGCAGGCGTCCCGGGTCAATCTCGAACGCATGCGCAGCAACGCCGTCGAGGCTGCCGAACAATGCGGGATTCTGACGATCCCGGAGGTGCGCGAGGAAGAGAATTTGGAGCGATTTCTCAAAGGGTTGGAAAAGGATCGCCTGGTCGTCTTCTGCGACGAGAATGCGCCCGTCTCCAACCCGGTCGAGGCTCTGGCCGAGCTTGGGAACAATCAAGCTGGTCTGGCCGTTATCGTGGGACCCGAAGGAGGGTTCACCGATCAGGAGAGAGCGCTTGTCGCCGCCCACGAAAGATGTGTTTGCGTATCGTTGGGTCCGCGAATCCTGCGAGCTGACACAGCCGCTGTGGCCGCGCTGGCGATCGTTCAGGCCGTGCTTGGCGATTGGAACTGACCTCATCGTCCGACAACGAATAAAGCCGATCCGCCTCTAGCTTCAAAAGCTTAGCAGTTTCGCGTCGATTCGCCCCATTCTGGCCCCATTGAGCCGGAGTTTGGGGCCCGTCGCCGCAGGCCAATTCGCACATGCGAGAGGTCACTTCTGGATAAGAACAGAGGACAGAAGGAAATGAGCTGGGACTTCAAGTTCGGCATCGAGGAAGAGTACTTCGTCAACGATGCGCCGAAACGGGATATCGCCAAGGGGAAGATCAGAGAGTTCTTTGCCGCCTGCCGGGACAACATCTCGGGCGACATCCAGCCCGAAATGCTCGAGCCGCAGATTGAGGTCGCGAGCAAGCCGGCTGTGGAATTCTCCGAAGCCCGCGCGCAGCTCGCCGAGCTGCGCTCTTCCGTGGGATCCGTCGCCCGCGACTACGATCTTTCGATCATGGCCTCCGGCACCCATCCGCTCGCCGTCTGGTCGCGGGTGCGTCCCACGGCGCAGCCGCGCTACGGCAAGGTCATGCACGACCTGCAGATGCTCGGCAGCCGCAACGTGCTGTGCGGCATGCATGTCCATGTGGAAGTGCCCGACTTGACCATGCGCGTGGACATCATGAACCGGATCCAGCCTTACCTGCCGCTGTTGCTCGCGCTCTCGACCTCTTCGCCCTTCTGGCAGGCGCAGCGAACGGGCCTTCTCGGCTACCGGCTTGCCGCCTATCGCGAGCTGCCACGCACGGGATTCCCGGATCTGTTCGAGAACGCACAGGACTATCAGCGCTATATCGACACCCTCGTGGCCGCTCGGGCCATCGAGAATTCGAGCTATGTCTGGTGGGTGATCAGGCCGTCCCTGAAGCACCCGACTCTCGAGCTGCGCGTCGCCGACAGCTGCACCCGGCTCGACGACACCATCGCGATCGCAGCGCTCTACCGCTGCCTCGTCCGCCGCCTGAGCCTGGACACCACGCTCAATGCCGGACAGACCGGCGCCTCGCGCGCCATCAACGACGAGAACGGCTGGCGGGCGCAGCGCTACGGTATCCACGGCAGCTTCGTCGACGAGAAAACCCGCACCGCCAAGCCCGTGCGCGAACTCCTCGACGAGACTCTCGATCTCGTGGCCCAGGATGCCAAGGCGCTCGGCTGCCAGCGGGAATTGGATCTCGCCCGCTGGATCGTGGCCCGCGGCACCAGTGCCGACCAGCAGCTGACGCTCTATACTGAAGCGGTAGGCCGCGGCCTGTCGAACCGGGATGCGCTCGCCGGCGTGGTCGACTGGCTCAGTGCGGAGACGATGGGAGAAACGACGATCCGGCATTGACGAGTGTAGCTCGCATTGCACCTCATGCCTTGAGGTTCGATCCTTAAAGAGCGTCTCCCGAACCCTCCTCATCCACAAGTCTCGGGCAATCCTGAGACTTGCTTTTGGCTGCCGCAAGTCGGGAACATCCGACTTGCGTGGGGAGGAGTCAGAGATGAGGGTGCCGGCGATAATCTATAAGAGACTGGTGCCGCGCCGCCGCAGCCTACTTCTCCCTGGTGGGGGGAGGTTGAGCATAGCGAGGGTGAGGGGAGAGCGCTCCCTGGATGAGGCTGTAACCCCTCATCCGCGCCTCCGGCGCGACCTCTCCCTCAAGGAGAGGTGAGACAGCGCCTGACCTTCATAGGCTGTCGCTCACACCCTCTCCCTTGTCCTTCCCACAAAGGGGAGGGAGAAGGCACCTGCATCTTAGAGCGAACCGCTGGCAATTTATGAGCCAGACTTTTGGAAAGCCGGGGAATGCCTCCGGCTTGAATACTCATAGAAAATGATTGATATAACATGTCAGTGATTGGGTATTCATCATGTCACGCTCCAAGCCCTTGTGTTGTGCGATCACCTCCATTGCTCTTGCCATCGGGACGGTGAGTTTGATTCCCACCGTGAGTGCCAAGGAGCCGCGTAAGAAGGTAGCCGCTGCAAGTGAGCAGGGCGGCAATCAAATGTCGGCCATGGTCGTTCGTATCTGGAAGGATGGTCGGGAATGCCCGACTGGCAGGGCCAGGCTGCGCCCGTACTGCGACGGTCAGCTCGATACAAGCCGCTATGTCGAAGTGGGACGCTTCAGCAATGCTGAGGGCCTTGAGTATGTGCCCCAAATGTTAGGCAACATGGTCACCTTGAATATCTCCAAGCTCATGGATGACATGAAAACCAAGCCGCTGAAGGAGTCTCTCATCTCCATCGCTCCGGGTCGCTATGTCTTGACATGGATCACTTGCAGGCACGGAAATTCTGCGGAATGGATCGGTGTCGATAAGCCGATTTTCCTCTTTAAGGAGAGCGGCCGCATGGCGCCCGTGAAAGGGGCCAACGTGATCGATGTTCGCCCGGGAGAGATTGTTGACGCAGGGGTGCTCGAAATCCGGAGCGATGACGTCGGCTTCTTCGAAGCGCAAACAGCGAGGGTCATCGCTCAACCCGCTCCGCCCCATGAGCGGAATGCGTTGCGCGAGGTCGCGGGCAAGTTCCGTTCCGCGACTTTCACCGAGGGAAACTTCTAAACCGCAGGTGTGTTGGCTGAAAGAATTATAATTGGCCTGACGCCTACCGGTGGCCCACTCGGTACGGGAGGAAAGCTGCTTGCACCTCTCCCTTTATCTCCTCCTCCCTCATTGCGCCTTGGCCTTAAGCCCCTTATTGAGTCCCGACCCTGAGTCGGCGCGCCTTGAACGCGCTTTTTGATGAGGTGATGCATGGCGCGGGACGTATCCGATACGACCCCCATTGGTGCACGGTCGGAGCTCGTGGAATGGATCGCCTCCGGCGAGAAGCCACGCGAGACATGGCGGCTCGGCACCGAACACGAGAAAATTCCGTTCTACAAGGCCGATGCCTCACCCGTTCCCTATGACGGGGGCAAGGGCATTCGTGCGCTCCTTGAGGGCCTGCAGGAGCGCACTGGCTGGGCGCCGATCATGGAGGGCGACCACCCCATCGGCCTCGCCGACGAAGTGGGCGGCGGAGCGATCTCCCTCGAGCCCGGCGGACAATTCGAGCTGTCCGGCGCCCCGCTCAGGACGCTCCATGAGACCGCCCGCGAAACGGCCCAGCATATCGCCGATGTGAAGGCCGTCGGAGAGGGGCTCGGCGTCGGCTTCCTGACGCTCGGGATGAGTCCGCTCTGGACTCGGGGCCAGACGCCGGTGATGCCGAAGGCGCGTTACCGCATCATGACGAACTACATGCCGAAGGTCGGCTCGCTCGGCCTCGACATGATGTACCGCACGTCCACCGTGCAGGTGAACATGGACTATGCGTCCGAAGCCGACATGGTGAAGAAGCTGCGCGTGTCCCTGGCGCTGCAGCCGATCGCAACCGCGATCTTCGCCAACTCGCCCTTCACTGAAGGAAAGCCCAACGGCTTTCTCTCCATACGCTCGGAGATCTGGCGCGATACCGATCGCGACCGCACGGGCATGCTGGCCTTCGCCTTCGAAGACGGCTTCGGCTACGAGCGTTATGTGGACTGGGTGCTCGACGTGCCGATGTATTTCGTCAAGCGCGACTCGACCTATCACGACGTTGCGGGCTCGTCCTTCCGCGACCTCTTTGCCGGCAGGCATCCTCAATTGCCCGGGGAGCATGCCACGCGCTCGGATTGGGCCAACCACGTTTCCACCGTCTTTCCGGAAGTGCGCCTCAAGCGTTATCTCGAAATGCGCGGCGCGGATGTGGGCAACATTGAGCACATCGTCGCCCTCTCCGCATTCTGGACCGGCCTTCTGTACGATGAGACGGCGCTCGATGGCGCCTGGGAGCTCGTCAAGAACTGGAGCGCCGAACAGCGCGAGCAGCTGCGTGCCGACGTGCCGAAGCTGGCACTCAAAGCGAGCATCGCAGGACGTTCCGTGCAAGATGTCGCCCGCGATGCGCTCAAGCTCTCACGCGAAGGCCTCAAGCGCCGTGCCTATCTCGACGAGGCTGGCCGGGACGAGACACGACATCTCGTCTACGCGGAGGAGATCGTCGCCTCAGGCCGCACGCCCGCGGAGCGTCAGTTGGAGCTCTATCACGGTGCATGGGGCGGATCTGTGCTGCCGGCTTTCAAGGAATACGCGTTCTAAAGCATCGTTGAGCGTGTGAGTGGATTCCCTTCCCTTCCGCTTTGCTCCGGCCGGGAATGACAACCCGCAGACGTCATGGCCGGGCCTGTCCCGGCCATCCCGATTGGAAAGGCTTTGCGCCTCCCGTATCGGGATCACCGGCACAAGGCCGGTGATGACGGAAGAGGGGATCGCAACGGTCTAGGCGGAATCTCTTCCGGTTCATGCCGCCTTTGCGGTCGCGACGCGGTTGCGGCCGTCTTGCTTCGCCCGATAGAGGGCTGCGTCGGCGAGGGTGATCAGGTGCGTCGGGCCGATGCGGGATCGGTCCAGGCTCGGAACGCGGGTCGCGCTGCCGATGCTGACGGTCAGGATGCGCGATGGGATATTGGCCTCGTGCCGCACGCGAAGCGCCTCGACTTTCGCACGGATGTCCTCGGCCACGGCTGCTGCGCCGGCCTCGTCGAGATCCGGCAGAAGAACCACGAGCTCCTCGCCGCCATAGCGCGCCACCAGATCGCCCGGCCTGCGGGCTGCGCTCGCGATCGCCTTGGCGATGGTGCGCAGGCACTCGTCGCCGGCCTGATGGCCATAGATGTCGTTGTAGGCCTTGAACTGATCCACATCCACGAGGAGCAGGGAAACGGGCGATTTCTCGCGCGAGGCTCGAAGCCACTCCGTCTCGAGCTGCTTGTCGAACATGCGCCGGTTGGCAAGACCCGTCAGGCCGTCGGTGACGGCGAGCACCGAGAGTTCGGCTTCCACTTCCTCGCGCCGGCGCAACTCTGCGGACAGGCTCCAGCCGAGGGTGGCGATCGTGGCGACGAGCAGGCCGATGACGACGATGCGGAAGACGAATTCCCGGTTCCACCCCGCCAGCGCTTCGTCCCGTCCGACGGACGCAAGAACGCCGATGGGGAAGATGTGATTGCGATGGTAGCCGCCCATGCGGGCCACCCCGTCGACGGGGGAGACGAACTCATAGGAGCCCGAGCTTCTTGGATCCTTGAACCGTGGTTCGGCCGATATGTCGGTCCCAATCGCACGTTCGATGTAAGGATAGCGCGAGAGGAGCGTTCCATCCTTGTGAAGGAGCGTGATGCTGCCCTGCGCTCCGACATCGAAGCGGCCGAAGAAATTGGCGAAATACCGGGGCGGGATGCTGGCCTGAACCACGCCGCCGAAGCTGCCGTCCGGCTTGTCGATGCGGCGGGAGAGGGTGAGGACCCAATCGCCCCCGAGCGGATCTCGGATCAGAGGGCCGAGGAACCAGTCGCCGCTGGTGGACGCCTTATGGTGCTGAAAGAAGGGCTGTTTGACGACATTCACCTTGCCGCGGTGGCCGGGCAGGGAGCTGGTCAGAAGAAATCCGTCGTCCTCGTAGACCGAAAGAGACTTGATACGCTGCAGGGACTGAACCCGCTCGATGAGGAAGCCATCGAGCCTCTTGATCGTATTGGGCTGAGCGCCGCCCGCCTCGACCCGGTCCACCACATCCACCAGAAGAGCATCCGCCACCTCGAAGGTGTCCTCCGCATGCTGAACCAGCGATTTGGCCAGGTTCAGGGTTTCCGCGCTGATCCGGGCGATCTCCTGCTCCCGCTCGCTCCAGTCGCGCCAGCCCTCCAGGCCGAGGATGGCGAGGCAGACCACGGCGACGAAGGCCTTGAGCCCTCGTGCCGCCGATTTCGGTCTGATGTGAGCGAATGCAGTCATGACCCCCAACCATAACTGCCGAGGCTAGCCTGAGGCTAACTTGAGGCCGAGAATTCCGGCTACGATCAATCCGATGCAGACCAGGCGCATCACTGTCGCGGGCTCGCTGAAGAGGTACATGCCCAGGAGCGCCGTGCCAATCGTGCCGATCCCGGTCCAAACCGCATAACCCGTTCCCACGGGGAGGGGTTTCAGTGCCAGGCCCAGCAGCACGACGCTGATGACCATGCTCAGAGCGGTCAGAATCGAGGGGATCGGGCGGGTGAAGCCGTCCGTGTATTTCAGGCCGATTGCCCAGCCGATCTCGAACAAGCCGGCAAGACCGAGCCAAGTCCATGCCATGACAGGACCTCCGTCATTGGCAGGACCGTCCCTACCGGTGTCATGAAGGCGCGAGGTCGTCCTCACCCCTGGGAATATAGAGGGTCCGGAAAACCTTCTCAATATGTTGGAGCCGCGGCCAAAAGTCAGTTCGTTGGCTTAGTTACCGGCTTCTTCCGAGGGTTGGCCGGAGCGGCCGAGCGAAGCAAGAGGATTGAAGGGCGCATAGATCTGATGCTTCCACCCGTCGCCGCAATTGACGCAGATCGAACGGATCATGTGGTTACTCTGCTCGAGCCGCTTGAGCAGCTTCTGCTGCCGCTCGGTCGCCTCGTTGGCCTCGGCCTCATAGCCGGAAGGGCGGACGGTCAGCTGGAGGGCCTTGCTCTCCGGAGTGGCGACCTGGGCAAAGCCGGGGCCGGCAAGGAGAAGGAAGCTGACGGTCAAGGCGAGGCGGGTCATTCAGGATCCTGCGGCTGATCTGGGTCTGTTCCCACAGGACTCCAGGAGACAGTGTTTCGTCAAGGCTCGAACACCCAACTGAGACCTTTGGCAGCGCCGGGAAGGTAGGATCTCTCTCCGGCGCTGCTCTTGTTCGTCCCTAGAGCATCGTGCGGAAAAGTGGATCCAGTTTTTCCGCGAAGAACGATGCTCTCACCAGTAGAGAAAGCATCGGATAGACCCCAAAAGTGCAAATCCACTTTTGGGTCCGATGCTTTAGCCGATGCGGGTCAGATCTGCCGGACGGCGCCCTTGGCGGCGCTGGTGGCGAGCATGGCATAGGCCTTGAGGGCGGCCGAGACCTTGCGCTTGCGCGGCTGAGCCGGCTGCCAGCCCCTGGCCTGCTGCTCGGCGCGGCGACGCTCCAGCTCGGCGTCGTCCACGGCCAGGTGGATGCGTCGGTTCGGGATGTCGATCTCGATCTGGTCGCCATCCTGCACGAGGCCGATGGTGCCGCCTTCGGCTGCTTCCGGCGAGACGTGCCCGATGGAGAGACCCGAGGTGCCGCCGGAGAAGCGCCCGTCGGTGATGAGGGCGCAGGCCTTTCCGAGGCCCTTCGACTTGAGGTAGCTCGTGGGATAGAGCATCTCCTGCATGCCGGGGCCGCCGCGCGGTCCCTCGTAGCGGATGACGACCACGTCGCCTGCCTTGACCTTGCCGTTGAGGATGCCGCTGACGGCATCGTCCTGGCTCTCGAAGACAATAGCCGGGCCTGAGAATTTCAGGATGCTCTCGTCCACGCCCGCCGTCTTCACGATGCAACCGTCGAGGGCGAGATTGCCGAAAAGCACGGCGAGGCCGCCGTCCTTCGAGAAGGCGTGGTCCTTGTCACGGATGACGCCGCCCGCACGGTCCATGTCCACGCTGTCGTAGCGGCTTTCCTGGCTGAAAGCGACTTGAGTCGGCACGCCGCCGGGAGCGGCGCTGAAGAATTCATGCACCGCATGGCTGTTGGTGCGGCGCACGTCCCAGCGGTCGAGGGCGGCCTTCATGCTCTCCGAATGGACCGTCGGCACGGAGGTGTCGAGCAAGCCCGCACGGTCGAGCTCGCCCAGGATGCCCATGATGCCGCCGGCGCGGTGCACGTCTTCCATGTGCACGTTCGACACTGCAGGTGCGACCTTGCAGAGCACCGGCACGCGGCGCGACAGGCGGTCGATATCGGCCATGGTGAAGTTGACTTCCGCCTCATGGGCGGCGGCCAAAAGGTGCAGCACGGTGTTGCTCGAGCCGCCCATGGCGATGTCGAGCGTCATGGCGTTCTCGAAGGCGGCAAACGAGGCGATGGAGCGCGGCAGCACGCTCGCGTCGTCCTGCTCGTAATAGCGGCGCGCGAGATCGACGATCAGGTGGCCGGCCTCCACGAAGAGGCGGCGGCGGTCGGCATGGGTGGCAAGCGTCGAGCCGTTGCCCGGCAGCGACAGACCCAGCGCCTCGGTGAGGCAGTTCATGGAATTCGCCGTGAACATGCCCGAGCAGGAGCCGCAGGTGGGACAGGCGGAGCGCTCGATGACCTTGATGTCCTCTTCCGCTACATTGTCGTCGGCGGCGGCCACCATGGCGTCGACGAGATCGAGCTTCTTGGTCACGCCGTTGAGCACGACCTTGCCGGCCTCCATCGGGCCGCCGGAGACGAACACGACCGGGATGTTGAGGCGAAGTGCCGCCATCAGCATGCCAGGGGTGATCTTGTCGCAGTTGGAGATGCACACCATGGCGTCGGCGCAATGGGCGTTGACCATGTACTCGACGGAATCCGCGATCAGCTCACGGGACGGCAGGGAATAGAGCATGCCGTCATGGCCCATGGCGATGCCGTCATCCACCGCGATGGTGTTGAATTCCTTGGCGACGCCGCCCGCCTTCTCGATCTCCCGCGCCACCAACTGGCCGAGGTCCTTGAGGTGGACATGGCCCGGCACGAACTGGGTGAAGGAGTTCACGACGGCGATGATCGGCTTGCCGAAGTCGGAATCCTTCATGCCCGTGGCCCGCCAGAGGCCGCGGGCGCCCGCCATGTTGCGGCCGTGGGTGGTGGTGCGAGAACGATAGGCTGGCATGTTTTCCCCTAAACCTTTGCCGCCTTGTTCAACTGAAATTGCGTAACTTGCAAGGAAAATTGCCATTCCTTGTGGTCGCGCCTGCTTTGCCGCAATGGAATTGCTGAGGCATCAGCAGATTGGGAAATGGCTGGTGGAGCGAGAAAACCATGGATTATCGGAGTTCCAGCCAGGGCCTGCGCCGGGTGGTTGCCATCGTGGCGGCTTTCAACCTGGGCTATTTCGGGATCGAATTTGCGGTCGCGCTCGCCATCGGCTCGGTGTCCCTGTTCGCCGACAGCGTCGATTTCCTGGAGGATGCCTCGATCAATCTTCTCATTCTCGCGGCCCTCGGCTGGGGACCGCGGATACGGGCGCGGGTCGGGATGGTGCTGGCAGGGATCATCCTCGTCCTAGGCCGCCCAACCCTCTGGACCGCCTGGGAGAAGTTCTGGGCGCCGGTCGCGCCTGATCCGGTATCGCTGTCGCTCGCCGGGGCAGGTGCTCTCGCGGTCAATCTCACCTGCGCCGTCCTCTCGCGCGCTATCGCCATCACAGCGGCAGCCTGACGAAGGCGGCCTTCCTGTCCGCCCGCAACGACGCCATCGCTAATGTCGCCATCGTGGGGGCCGGGCTGGTCACGGCCGTGACGCTCTCGGCCTGGCCGGACCTGATCGTCGGTCTCGCCATCGGGGCGATGAATGC
>KI912037.1:48347-56165 GCA_000517005.1 Microvirga lupini | reverse complement strand
GATCCTCGGTCTCGATGTGTGCCCGAACACCGTCATGTGCATCGTGTCGGTCTAAAAGAGAGCTCCTGGGCAGGGAGCGCATCGTGCGGAAAAGTGGACCCGGTTTTCCGCGAAGAACGATGCGCCGCTTGAGGGATTGAGCATCGGACCCAAAAGTGGAAATCCACTTTTGGGTCCGATGCTCTAGCGTACATTCCTTCAATGATCACGGAGGGAGACCGGCATCCTCCAAGCGCCGGCGCAATTCCTGGCGCAACGTCGGGTCGCGATAACGTTCCTGGAACAGAAATCGGGAAACAGTCAGGCTTGGCTTGCTCGCAATGGCCTCCTTCACAAGCTTGGACGCATCGTCCGGCCTGCCGAGCGCCATCAGCGCGGCCGCGCGGTATAGGCGAGAGCGGAAAGTCTGGAAGACGAGCTTGCTCAGAGCATCGAGCGTCTCTTCGTAGCGTCCCAGCGCGTAATGGGCGATGCCGCGCTCTTCGATGCACCACACGGGCAGGAGGGGATCGAGGGCCTCAGCTTCGTCGAGCAGCTTTAAAGAGACGTCCGGCTCACCAATGAAGGTCGAGACGGCAGCGCAGCGGGCTTTGATATAGGCGTCCGATGGGTTCAGCTCCATGGCGCGTCGCATCAGCGTCGCCGCATGGTCGAAATCACCCTTGAGAAGCTCGAAGAAGGAGGCAATCCGGTTCGCTTCGGCGTCCCAGGGATCTAGTCCGAGAGCGTGGCGGATATCGGGCTCGCTTTCGGGGAAGCTGAACTCCGGAAGATCCGACGCTGCGCAGACCCGCCAGGCATAGGCAGCCGCGTAACTCGGATCGAGTTCGATCGCTCGAGTGAACCACGTCACGGCCTCGCGGGAATAGTCTTCGAGGACGCCGCCGAGCCGATGGCAATCGATTCCACGCAACAGGCACTCGAACGCGGTCATGTTCTCAGGAAGCTTACGCCGGGCCGTAATCATACTCGCATCTTCCATGCGTCCGAACACCGTTGCCGCAACGGTTGCTACCGTCCTGTCGACCCAATCCAGGAGCTCGGCGAAAGGTCGGGCGATCTTGTCGCTCCATACCACGGAGCCACCCTCGGTTTCCGTAAGCGTAAGATTGATCCGGATCTGATCCGCGATCTTCCTGACCTGCCCCTCCAATACATAACGGACGCCGAGAAGATTGCCGACCTTAACCGGATCCAATCCGTTCCCACTGATGGCGAAACTCGCACTGCGCGAGCTGACGAACAGACGCCGGAAGCGCGCGAGTTCGACGATCAGCTCATCCGTGAGGCCCTCGGCGAGGAAGAGCTGGTCCTCGCCCCCGCCCATGACACGAAACGGCAGGACTGCGATGGAGCAGGGCCGCTTTTCACTGGCCGCCTGCACGCGGGTCGGCGCCGATTGCAGGCGAAACCGATTGACCTCGTCGCGAAGTCGATAGATGCGGATCGGCTCCGACAAATTCTTGAGACGCCGTTCGCCTAGATCGTCAAAGGCGAAAGGGGAGTTCCGGCGGATGTTGTCAAAGAATACGCCGCTGACGCAAATTGTGTCCGACTCGGCATCCTGCTGAATGCGTGCCGCGACGTTCACCCCGTCGCCGATCAGATCGTCGCCATGGATCACCACGTCGGCGAGATGAAGGCCGAAGCGCAGGTGCAGCGGATCGCCGTCGGAAGTGCTGCCGGCGAGCGAATTGCGTATCTCAGTTGCACAACGCAGGGCGTTGATCGGGCTGGCGAACTCGGCAAGCCATGCGTCGCCGGAGGAATTGAACACCCTGCCGTCCAGGGAGGCCACCTTCTCCCGGACAAGCTCCTGACACCCAGATAGACGGTCGGCCATCTGTTCCTCGGCTACCTCCATCAGGGAGGAGTATCCGACGATGTCGGCTATCATGATCGCGGTCAGTCGGCGCTGCATGCCAAGTTCCCGGTGTGAGGTGCTGCGAGACGAAAGCTTGCTGCTGACGCACCAATCTACGCCGCGATGGCCGGAAGTGCGAGCTTAGATCCACCCTAGGCTCAGCGCTCCTATGGCGAGATAGCGCCCCGTCTTGGCGAGCGCCACGAGCGGGATGAAGACCCGTAGCGGCTCCCGCATCACGCCCGCCACGATGGTGAGCGGATCTCCGATGATCGGCAGCCAGCTCAGAAGCAGCGTCCAGCGACCGTAGCGGTGATACCAGCCTTCGGCCTTCACCATCTGCTTGCGCTTCACCGGGAACCAGGGCCGATCCTCGAAATGGGCGAAGAACCGGCCAAGGAACCAGTTCACGATAGAGCCGAGGATGTTGCCCACGCTCGCCACGAGAATGAGGAGCCACCATGGATAATGCTCGGCCACCAGCATGGCGAAGAGCACTGCTTCGGACTGAAAAGGGAAGATGGTGGCCGAGAGAAAAGCGGCGGCGAACAGGGCGCCGTATTCGGCAAGATGCGACATGAGGCGAGGCGATCGGAACCGGATGGAAAAGGGCGTAGGAATTCAGGCTTCGCGCTGAAGCCTGAATGACGCGAGTCTTATCACGGTTCCAGGATATTGCCGAGCTGAACTGTCCTGGAGCAGGTCAGCCATCAGTTCCCATGTGTTTTCGCCGGCATGCCTCACCAGCCTGCACGTCACATCCGCTCGCTGAACGTGCCGTGCTGCGCCCGCGGGTTGAGGCGCAAGAAGTCGTCCCCTTTCACATGAACCAGCGTGGCGTGATCTCCGCCTTCGAAATAGACGTCCGGTTGGCGTTCCATGCTGTTCTCGACGATGACATCGAGGCCATAGCACGCGCCGACGGGCGGAATGGCGCCGCGATCGCAGTCGCGGAACACCTCGACGATTTCATCTTCGGACGCTAGGCGCAGTTCCTGGCCCAGCTCCATCTTGAGATCGGACAGGCGTAAGTGATGTGAAGCCGGCAGAACGGCGAGCATGTAGTTCTGCCCGTTGCTGAGCATGATGCCCTTCGCCAGCCGATCTCCCGGCACATGCCCTGCATGAGCCGTACCCAGAGACGTCATCGCCGGTTCGTGCGGTATCAGGTCGTAGCTGATGCCTTGATCGGACATGTAGCGTTGAAGGGTAGGTGCGATCGTCATGACAACCTCCTGTGAGACGAGGACTCTCGCATGCCGGGAGGGCGGCTTAACTGACACACCGTCGCTTCGGGATGCGCAGTTGCTTGGAAACCATCCGATGGTACACCCCTGACGGATCGGCTTCAATTGACGGAAGGCCGCGGCGGCAGAAAATGCCGGTTGCGGCCGAGCTTCGGAGAGACCCTCTGGCCCGAAGACTTGCACCTTCCGCACAGGTTCATTACGAGCGGCGCAATCTCGCTCGTGCTCAAGCTAAATCCTCTAGGCAATCTTGAGCGGTGGCGCCGAAAACTGTCTCTCAGGAAAACCCTCTCTTGGATTCATTTGACGTTGTGGTGATTGGCGCCGGGGCCGCCGGGATGATGTGCGCGGCGGAGGCCGGAAAGCGCGGGCGTTCCGTGCTGATCCTCGATCACGCCGCCAAGCCCGGCGAGAAGATACGCATCTCCGGCGGCGGGCGCTGCAACTTCACCAATCTCAATGCCGCGCCGGCAAACTTCATCTCGCAGAATCCAAGCTTCGCCATATCGGCCTTGCGCCGCTATACGCAACGCGACTTCATCGCTCTCGTGGAGCGCTACGGCATCGCCTATCACGAGAAGACCTTGGGCCAGCTCTTCTGCGACGGATCGTCGAAGCAGATCATCGATCTTCTCCTGAACGAGATGCGGCAGGCGAATGTGGAGCTTCGTCTCTCGACTTCTGTCGAGAGCGTGGAAAAAGCATCGGAGGGATTTGCGCTCAAGCTTTCGCACAGTTCCGTGCAATGCCGTTCCCTCGTGGCGGCGACGGGCGGAAAGTCGATTCCGAAGATGGGCGCCACTGGGTTCGGCTATGATCTCGCGCAGCAATTCGGCCTGAAGGTCGTCGAGACACGGCCGGCGCTCGTTCCACTGACCCTGGAGCCGACGATGCTGGAGCGCCTCACGCCTCTGGCGGGCGTGTCGGTCGATGCGGTGGCGGCCTGCAGGAAGGCGACGTTTGCCGAGGCCATGCTCTTCACCCATCGCGGCCTGAGCGGCCCCGCGACCCTTCAGATCTCCTCCTATTGGCGCGAGGGCGACGAGATCGTGCTTTCCATGCTGTCGGGGGTGGATCTCTACGAGGAACTGCGCGCCGCCCGCGCGCAGAACGGCCGGCAGGCGCTCCAGACGGCTCTGTCTGCCTTCCTACCCAAGCGCCTGGCGCAACTGATAGCCGAGACGGAGAAGGGGCCTGCCAACCTGGCCGATTATTCGGACAAGAGGCTTCGCGCCATCGACGAAGCCGTCAACCGGTGGCGCTTCAAGCCGGCCGGCTCGGAAGGTTACCGAACGGCCGAGGTAACGCTCGGCGGCGTCGATACCCGCGAACTCGATTCCCGGACCATGGAAGCCAAGGCGGTGCCCGGTCTCTACTTCATCGGCGAGGTGGTGGACGTGACCGGCTGGCTCGGCGGATACAATTTCCAATGGGCCTGGTCGTCGGGCTGGTGCGCCGGACAGGCGGTTTGATCCAGCGATGACGATGCCTGTGTTCCCCTGAGGCCCTGTGCTATGCTCCCGAGGGGTGGACCTCATTGGGAGGGTTTCATGCAATCGGGCATGGTCCTCATCTGGATCGGTGCGCTGCTCATCGTCGGCGGGATCGTGCTCGCGGCAGGCCAGGTTCTCTGGAAGGGACGCCTGAGCGACCCGCATCGCATGGGCTCGGCGGGTTCCGGCACGACGCTGGAACCGCGGGAGAGGGTGCGTTCCCTGCATCCCAAACACCACTGGCCCAGTATTGCTCTGGTCGCCTTGGGCATCATCCTCATGCTGGCTGAGGCGGCTGTCTGACGGTGCGAGAAACGCTTTCGAACCAGCGCCCAGTAACCCGAAAGGGGTAGAGCGGGGCTGTTTTTGCCGTCCGATGCTTGCGTAAGGCCGCGGTTCGGGCAACGATCCGGGCATGAAGCCGCTCTCGATCCTCTTGGCTGCCGGCCTTCTCCTGACGCCTGTGTCCGCCGGCGCCTCTCCCATGTTGCTGGTGGATGCGTCCACGGGCGACGTTCTCGCCGCTCAGGAGGCGACCCGCTCCTGGCACCCGGCATCGCTCACCAAGATGATGACGGCGCATCTGGCGCTGACGGCCGTCAGATCGGGCCGGGTCAGCATGGACACATCCATCGTCCTAAGCCCGAAGGCGGCCGCCCAGCCGCCGACGAAGCTCGGTGTTCCGCCGGGCACGTCTCTCCGGCTGGAGGACGCGCTCACCGTTATCATGGTCAAGAGCGCCAACGATGTCTCGGTCGCGATCGCGGAGGCCATCGGCGGCAGCGAGGAGGCCTTCGTCGCGGCTATGAACGCGGAGGCGCGGCGCCTGGGGATGACTGGTACCCGGTTCGTCAATCCCACTGGTCTGCATGATGACCGGCAGGTGACCAATGCGCGGGATATGGCCCTGCTCATGCTGGTTCTCCTGAGCTATCATGCCGATTACATGGAACTCCTCAGGACGCCCTCCGTGACGGTCAACGGCCGGTTGCTCAAGAACACCAACAAGCTGGTCGAGGATTATGCCGGCCTCGAGGCCTCGAAGACCGGCTTTGTCTGCGCCTCCGGCTTCAACGTGGCCGTCTCGGCCCTCCGCGGGAACCGACGCGTCATCGGCGTTGTCCTCGGAGCGCCCAGCGCGGCGACCCGGACGCAGGTCATGCGGGAGCTCCTCAACAATGGCCTATCAGAAGGGGCGAATCCCGTCGGCAATCTCCGCACGATGAAGGCCACGGGACCCATGCCGGCCGCGGACCTGCGCCGTCTCAAGTGCGGCCGACAGGATCCTGCAAGATTAGAAGCCAAAGCCGTTGGCGGCGATGCAATGCGTGCGGAGATTCAGCCGCTTCGCCGATGACGGAAGGGCTGGGGCTCGCACTCGAAGGACCGCTTTGGCACATTATTCACGCACAAGGCAGACTATCCGGCTGATACAATCGCAGCCGTCCGATGCTGCACAGGCATGTTGCAAACTCAAACCGATGCAGAACGCCTAAGCGAACGACGCTCCCGATATAGCGGCCTCATGCCGTCAACGGCAATACAGATTGCCATAGGCATCACGATAGGTGCCATAGGGACATTGGGTCCGCGGAGCCGTCGCTGCGCCGACGATTGCGCCGCCCGCAGCGCCGACGGCCGCTCCGGCCAAGGCTCCGCTCGTCCGGCCCGTTGCAGCTCCGCCGACTGCGGCACCGGCAAGGCCGCCGACGACTGCGCCACCGGCCGCACGCTCTCCCGGTGTGGTGCAGGCTGTCACGGAAAGCATGAGCGTACTCGCCGCGATGGCTGTCATGATTGTCTTCATCGCACTTTCCCTCCTGAGTTTTGGGCCCCGGAGTCTCGGACCAAAAAAGCTGTATCCACTTCTGGGATTGATCCGATGCTCCCCTTCTCAAATAGCGCATCGTCTGGTGTAGAAAACCGGGTCCACTTTTCACTGACGCGGCCCGTCGGGTCCGCACGTTGCGCTGGACCCGCGACGGACCAACGATCAGATATAGCCTCGCCTGATCGGCCGGATTTGGCTATTCGGGAAATCCCTGGGTTTATGTGGTGCAAAGCCTGATTTGGGTCTGCGGCAATCTCGCTCTTCCAGGATTCCTCTCACGTGATGGGCAGAAGTTCACGCAACTCTGCTGCACGGAATGAGGCTTTGAATCGTACCAAGGCTGAATTTTCAGCCCAGCCTCATGACAATCCTCGCGCCGGCTCGGGGTTACACCTGATGGACGCGTCGGTATCGCACAGTACTCTCCGAGGGATCGCAAAACGAGGAGGGTGTCCCATGGCCGAACTGGTAGTCGTTGGATTCGATAACCCGAATGATGCGGATCGTGTCCTGACCGAACTGACCCGCATGCAAAAGGAATACCTCATCGATCTGGAAGACGCCGTCGTTGCCATTCGCGGGGCGGATGGTGCTGTGCGCGTCAAACAGAGCGTCAACCTCGTGAGACTTGGAGCGACCTCCGGCGGCCTGTCCGGCGCAATGTGGGGTAGCCTCATCGGATTGCTCTTCCTCAATCCTCTCGCGGGCCTTGCCATTGGCGGCGCCGTCGGAGCAGGCTCGGGAGCCCTGTCCGGGAGCATGATCGACTACGGCATTAACGACGAGTTCATCAAATCCATCGGCGAGACCCTTCAGCCCGACACATCCGCCCTGTTCCTGCTGATCCGGAAATCGCAGCCCGAGAAGGTGCTGGCCGAACTGTCAGGATTCAAAGGACGCATCATTCGTTCCTCGCTGTCGCCGGAGCAGGAGGCCAAGCTCCAGGCCGCTCTGTCGAAGGCGCATGCGCCGAGCCCCAGCGAAGGAGTCGCGGCGGCAGGATCCGTGGCGGCGGGAACGCCGTAGGATTTCACGGACGCTATGGAGAGTGCGATTCTGCGTCACTCCGGTCTGTGGAACTGCCTCGGACAACGCAGCTGTCTCGGCGCACCTCCCTGACCGATCCGATACGCGACACAGTGCGAAAGAGGTGAGGCATGGAGTTGCTGGAGCCTTTCGTCAATTCAGACACGAGCTTCGTCTCCACCGGGCGTCTGCCATCAACGGATGCCGTGAAAAGGCTCGTGATGGAAGCCCACGAACGCTTCCGGTCCGTCGACCAGGGACAGGTCTCGCAGGTCTACCCGGCCCTCGCCCGCGTGCCGAGCGAGCTGTTCGGGATCTGTGTCGTGGGAACCGATGGCGGCGTTTTCTCGGTTGGCG
>KI912037.1:47786-48247 GCA_000517005.1 Microvirga lupini | reverse complement strand
TCGAGCCCTGCCTCGGAGACGAGGACGTTCACCGGTGTGCCGGTCAGCGCGAGCATCGATCCCGCATGGGCGGAGAAGACGAGCGGCATCAGGAGTTGCGAGGACTTGCGCTTGAGACGGACCGCCATGACGACCACGACCGGCAGCAGGGCGGCAACCGCCCCGTTGACGCTGATCATCGCCGTCAGTACGGCCACGAGGCTCATGGTCAGAAGGAGGAGGCGCGTCCGGCTCTCCTTTCCGGCGCTCTGGATCAGAAGCTGTCCGGCCCAGGCCGTGACGCCGGTCGTCTCGAGGCCCGCGCTCACGACAAAAAGGCAGGCGATGAAGATGACGGCAGGGTCGCCGAAGCCGCCCAATGCCTGCCCCAGAGTGAGAACCTGCGTCGCCCACAGAGCCAGCGCCGTTCCCATGGCGACGATGACGACCGGTAGCTTGTTCCAAATGAACAGGACGACGGC
>KI912037.1:44975-47686 GCA_000517005.1 Microvirga lupini | reverse complement strand
TGTGTATCTCGGATATCGATCTCCAGGCTGGAGACATGCAGCCATTGTTCCTCAACCGCACGGAAGCTGGTGTGGGTGTCATCGGGAAAATAGGAGGGAGGTCGTGGCCGCTCAGGACAGCGCTTCAAGTATCTCTGCGGGCCATCGGACAAGGCCCCCCGCCTGGATTCGCGCGCTGCTCGGAGCCGTCATGATCCTGATCGGAGCGGCCGTGCTTGCGGACGTTGCTTTCGCCTCGCTCATCGGCTCGACCTTCATCGGCGTCGCTGCGATCCTCGTCGGCACATTCGAGATCGGTAATGCCATCTCGACAAGAGGGTGGGGCGGCTTTACGTGGCAGATGATCCTCGGCTTTCTCTACATTGCGCTCGGCTTGCTGCTTGTCGGGGTGGACGGCTCGGAAACGCAGCTGCTCACCTATGGGCTCGGCTTGCTCCTCATGCTGTCGGGTACCGTCAGAATCCTTTTCGTTCTCAACCACTGGCGGGAGGTCGGTTGGTTCATGCTGTTATCGGGCGGGTTCGGTGTCCTCGCCGGACTCGTCATCCTGGCGGAATTCCCGAAGACGGGCCTCTGGGTTCTCGGCCTGCTGCTGGGAATCGACCTCATCTCTCACGGTCTGGCCTGGCTGGGTTATGGATTCCTCCCCACGAACAGGAAGGCCTAATTCAGGCGCATGTCAGGATCCCTGATCTGAAGAAAGCGCAACCTCGAAAAGTAAAGTCGAGGTGGCTGAAGTTTTCCGGTGCGTTTGAAACCGTCAGGATTATATTGAAGGTACGTTCTTGGAGACGGTGAGAGACCGGGAGGGTGCAATGGCAATATCGTTGGATGCCGCGGCGGAAGTATTCCGCGAAGCAATGCGGGATGCCGTCAAGCGTTATTCGCTGTGGTATCTCGTCGAGGGGCTGCTTCTGATCGCAGCCGGCTTCCTTGCGATTGTCTATCCGATCTTCTCGTCGACGGCCGTTATCGTTCTTCTCGGCTGGCTCTTGGTGATCAGCGGCCTGCTGCAGGCGCTCAGCCTCATCAGCGCACGGCACGTGCCGCATTTCTGGCTGCAGCTGATCTCCATTGGCCTTGCCATGCTGATCGGCTTCCTGTTCCTGCGCGATCCAGCGCAGGGGCTGACGACGATCACGCTCCTCCTCATCATCTTCTTCATGATGGAGGGCATCTCCAAGGTCGTTTTCGCGCTGACGATCCGGCCATTCCCCAATTGGGGCTGGGTGCTGGCAAGCGGCATGGTCGGAATCGTGCTTTCGCTCATCCTCTGGGCTTACCTGCCGGTAACGTCCGTATGGCTTTTAGGATTTCTCCTCGGCATGAATCTGATTAGCGTCGGTTCGGCAATCGCCTATCTCGCCTGGAAGGTACGGACGAGCTGATGCGGACCATCGACGGGCCGATCAGAACCGCCAGATCAGCGGCACGAGGAAGACCGATATGACGAAAAACCAGATGAGCAGAGGCAATCCAAGCTTCCAGTAATCGCCAAACGCATAACCTCCTGGCCCCATGACCATCAGGTTCGTCGGCGTCGCGATGGGGGTCAGGAAAGCCCCGGCGGCGGCCACCGCGGTGCTCATGAGAACGGGGCGGGGTGAGATGCCCATGCTCGTCGCAGCCGCCACTCCGATAGGAATGACGATCAACGCGGTCGCCGTATTGCTGATCAACTGGCCCATGATGGCGGTCAGCACGAAAAGGCCGGCGAGCAGGGCATGGGGACCGGCGTCACCGATGAGGCGGACCAGGCCTTCGGCCATGAACTGTGCGGCCCCGGTCTCCACCATCGCGACCGATAGCGGCATCAGCGCGCCGACGAGGATCACGGTCGTCCAGTCGATGGCCCGGTAGGATTGCTCGACGGTCAGGATCCGCGAAAGGACGATGGCCCCGGCAGCAAAGAGGCCCGCGACGGCGGGCGGCACGAGGCCGGTCGCGAGCAGGATGACCATGCCGACCAGCACGGCAATGGCTTGATAGGCTCCCGGCCCGAGAGGCACTGCCTGGCGCCGCACCAGTTCGGGCGAGTTTACCACCAGCACATCCGGATCGCTGAGGTGAAGATCGAGAGCCTTCCAGGTTCCCTGAAGCAGCATGGTGTCGCCGGCCTGCAATGTGATGCTGCCATGAGTGACCTTCGGTTTGTCGATGCCTTTCTCGGTTCCGGCTCGTTGAATCGCGAGAATGATGAGGTCTCCGCTGTCGGTGACCATTCCGGGAAATACCGTGTGGCCAATGAGGCCTGAGCGCGGCGGGATCACCACTTCGGCTAGGCCGGAGCGGCGGTTGAACAGGGTTTCTTCGCTTTGGCCCGAAGTCACGTCCTCGCGCAGCGAGAGATGCATCTGCGCAGCGAGCGAGGCGGCGGCTTCGGCACTTCCCCGCAACAGCATGTGATCGCCATCCATGACGGGCCGGCGAAGCGGAGCGGCGCTCTCGCCCTCATGGATGGCGACGAGCTGCACATCCGGGAAGGCGGAGAGATCGATCTCGGTCGGAGGAAGACCGACATAGGGAGAGGCCGCGCGCACACGCATCTGGAAGACGCCGTCGGCCAGACCGTACTGCTCCACCAGCGTCTTGGCATGACGACTGAGATCGGCAGGCATCTTGGCCCCGTTTCGTTGGGGGAGAAGACGTTCGCCGAAGAGGATGATGATGGCCATCGTGCCGGCGAGAAGCGGAAGGCCGACAAGAGCAAA
>KI912037.1:43953-44875 GCA_000517005.1 Microvirga lupini | reverse complement strand
ACCACCTTGCCGAACCAGCCCGCCTGCTTCGCCTCGGCGAGCGCGACCGCGCCGACCAGCGTCGCCGAGATGCCCTTCTCGGGCGCCACGCCCGCATGCGAGGCCTTGCCCCTGATCTCGACCTCCCAGTTCTCCTGGCCGACGGCGCCGATGATCAGATCGTTCGGGTCCTGGCCATCGACATTGATGCACATCACGGCGCCGCCGAGATGGGCCGGGTCGAGCTCGCGCGCGCCGTGCAGGCCGCTTTCCTCGCGCACCGTGAACAGCAGCGTGATCGGCGGATGCGGCAGGTCGTGCTTCAAGAGCGTCTCGGCCAGGACGACGAGGATGGCGCAGCCGGTGCGGTTGTCGCCGCCGAGCGCCGTCGTGCCGTCCGAGACGATGCGGTCGCCTTCGCGCCGCGGCTGGGCCCCGGCACAGAGCGGCACCGTGTCGAGATGGGTCGAGAACAGCAGGCGTGGCCCGGGCCGCGTCCCGGGCAGGTCGACGATCAGGTTGCCCGTTTCGGTCGGGACCGGAATGCGCTTGTGCGCTTCGTCGAAGCGGATCGCGGAGGCCGGCACGCCGGCCTTCTTGAGAGCGTCGGCGACGGCCTCGGCGATCCTGGCCTCGTGCCCGGTCACGCCCTCGACGGATAAAAACCGCATCAGGTGCTCTTCGGCGGCGGCGACATCGAGGGGAATTGCAGCGCTGCTCATCGTCTCATTCCGTTGCTTGCCGGGGTCTTCTCCCGGGGGCGGTCAAGGGGCTCAAGGCGCAGGCTCACAGCCCCCAGGGGAGGCCGAGCATCTGCCAGAAGGCGAACAGAGCGGTCCAGAGCACGAACATCCACACGACATAGGGCAGCATCAGCGACACCACGGTGCCGACGCCCGCAGACCGGTCGTATTTCTGCGCGAACCCGACCACGAGGGCGAAA
>KI912037.1:43269-43853 GCA_000517005.1 Microvirga lupini | reverse complement strand
TAGGGGACTCAATCACTCATCTCCTCGTGGGACCGTCGGGAAGTGACATCGGAAGACACACAGAGAGACACGCCGGCTTATGAACCGGCGCTTGGCGAATAAAGCGATTGGCCTGATATCGATGACCACCTAATCCTCGATTGTGGCCAGGGCGAGCGCGAGGCGGCATCCGGTGGCGAATTGCGGCAGGTCGACGTATTCCTTGATGGTGTGGATCTCCGCCTGGCCGGCCCCGATGGTTACGGTGGGAACGCCGTGCTGGTCGAGCCAGTTGGCATCGAGGCCGCCGTTCGAGAACAGGTAGTTGGGCTTCAGCCCGAGCATCGTCATCGCCCGGGTCGCGCGCCGCACCACGGGCGCGCCCTCGTCCAGAGTGAACGGCGGGTAGGACGGCGTGTGCCTGAAGCGCACCGTGGCCATGTCCCCCGCCTGATCCGTCACCGCGCCCCGGGCCTTCTCAAACGCCTGCCCGAACCCTTTTGCGATCGCCGTCGCGAAGGCGGAGCTCGGGCTGCGCGCTTCGCCCTTGATGAAGACGTAGTCGGTCACGACATTGGTGGCGTCGCCCGCGGCCTTGCCATCCT
>KI912037.1:42780-43169 GCA_000517005.1 Microvirga lupini | reverse complement strand
CGCTTCATCCACGAAGGATTGTCGCGTTTCGCAGGGCGGGAGCTGCCGCTGAACGAGGAAGTCTATGCGTCTGCTTCGGAAACGAACTACCGTAACCGTAGCATCGCCTGGATGCTCGAAAGCGTCGGTCGGATTTATTGCGATCCGGTCGAGGCTGTCGATCTCTATACCCAGCAATGCTCGCTGAACGTGAGCGCGAAAGATCTCGCCGTCATGGGAGCCACTCTGGCCGATGGCGGATTCAATCCGGTGACGCGGGAGCAGGTCGTCAGCCCCGATGTCTGTCACTATACCCTCGCCGTGATGCTAACGGCCGGTCTCTACGAGACCTCCGGCGACTGGCTCTATGAGATCGGCCTGCCGGGCAAGAGCGGCATCGGCGGCGGCAT
>KI912037.1:42215-42680 GCA_000517005.1 Microvirga lupini | reverse complement strand
TCGAGCGGCTTGATCAGCATGTTGACGGTAAAGGCGCCGGCCACGGCGGCAAAGCCGAGCGCGAGACCGGCGAGCGGATGCCGCCCGACGGCCAGATAGGCGATGCCCGCGAGCGGAATCAGGACGAGATAGCCGGCATCGGCCGCGATGCTGGCAATGATGCCGACGAAGGATAGGATATAGGTCAGCGCCCAGCCGGGCGAGACGATGACGAGCTTGCGGATCAGCGCGGTGACCAGGCCGGATTCTTCGGCCACGCCGGCACCGACCATGCGACGATCATCAAGCCCGACCGCCGTGAAGCTCATGAAGTTCGGGATCAGCGAGGCGTACATGAAGCGGATGCCGTCCGCTGGTCAGCAGGCTGCGGATCGCCGTGGTGGCGGTCTCGACCTGGTGCGTGTCCGGGTTGATGCGCTCGAACGAGATCGCGGCGCCGAACAGGCTGAGCACGGCCGAGAGCCC
>KI912037.1:41649-42115 GCA_000517005.1 Microvirga lupini | reverse complement strand
TAGGCGTTCAGCGGCGTGATCGCATTCATCGGCGAGTCGCCGACGCGATAGGCGGCGAGCACCGCCTCCGGCTCGACCCCGAGCTTCATGAGCAGTGGCACGAAGACCGGCGCGAAGATCGCCCATTTTGCGATGGCGCCGGTCAGCAGCAGGTCGATGATCGCGACGACGACGATGAAGCCGAGCAGCAGCGGCAGGGCACCGATGTTCGCCGCCTGCAAGGCACCCGACAGACTGAGGGCCATCACCGTGCCCATGTTGGTGTAGGTGAATAGGCGACGAACTGGCTCAGGACGAAGAACAGGAAGATCGTGCCGCCGAGGCTCTTGATCGACTTCTCGATCGCCGCAATCACCTCGGGCAGTGTCTTCAGGGTTCCCGCGCCAATGCCGTAGGCCCAGCCCGTGACGAGGAACATCAGCATGATCAGCGCGATCAGCCCGTTCATGAAGGGCGAGTTGCCGAT
>KI912037.1:5192-41549 GCA_000517005.1 Microvirga lupini | reverse complement strand
ATGACGATGCCGATGAGGATCAGGAAGATCACCACAGGATGGGGAACCATGTTCCCCACCCGCTCGACCCCGTCCAGAAAACGCTGCATCACCGTCTTCGGCGCGACTTCCGTGCTGCTTGTCATATCCAGCCCTTGAACTATGAGGATCCCACGACAGGAGGCAAGACACACAGCTGCATTGATTGGCCGGTTGCCCAGCAATGATTGGTACTGGTAAACCTACTTCAGCTATCTTCTAAAAACGGTTTGGAATTCTAAAATAGAAACGAGAACCTGTCAGGAGAAAGCATAGTCTCCCACAGGCGAAAAGACCCTTGTGCGGGTCATTATGTGTGCGGATTATGGTCTCTTTCCTGCTTCTTGACAAGGAATAAATATTGCGTTGCTGATGAGATCAATCTGTTTTCTGATCTACAATTGGCGACAGATGGCAACGGATAGAGTCACAGCTCTTAGATGCCAAAGTAACCGGGAGAGACGACGTGGATCGGCCTCAAGCTCCCTTGGACGAAACACACCGGTTATCCTCTGACTTTGGCTTGACGCATTGGGCTCTGATCACGCTCGTGATCCTGGCTTTTCTCGGTGCGATCTATGTGGCCGAGGCGGTTATCGCTCCGGTTGCCTTCTCGCTGTTCCTGATCGCCATCGTGTGGCCGCTGCAAGCCCGCCTCCAGACCTACATTCCGCGCCTGATCGCCTTGGCGATCAGCGTCCTGTTGCTCGTGGTGGCGTTCAGCGGCTTCGCTTCCCTCATCGTCTGGGCGTTCAGCCGCGTCGGCCGTTGGATCCTCATCAATCTGAGCCGGTTCCAGGCGCTTTACAATCAGATGGTTCTCTGGCTCGAGGAGCAAGGAATTGCTGTGGCGAGCCTCTGGGCCGATCACTTCAGCATCACCTGGATCGTGGGCCTCATGCAGAGGCTCACCGGCCAGGTGAATACGACCTTGAGTTTTTGGCTCGTCGTTCTCGTCTACGTCATCATCGGCTTGCTCGAGGTCGAAGGGACCGCGAGGAAGATCGATACCCTCCCGAACCGCCGCATCGCGCGGGTCCTGCTCGCCGGAAGCGAGGAGACGGCGGTGAAGATCAGACGATACATGGTTGTGCGAACTCTGATGAGCATTCTGACCGGTGCGCTCGTCTGGGCCTTTGCAGTGATCGTTGGCTTGCCGCTGGCTCAGGAATGGGGCGTGATCGCCTTCACGTTGAACTACATTCCGTTCATCGGCCCCTTTATCGCGACCCTGTTTCCGACATTGCTCGCGATGGTCCAGTTCGACACCTGGCAGACGGTCATCGTGGTGTTCGCTTGCCTGAACGTGATCCAGTTCGTGGTCGGGAGCTATATCGAGCCGCGCCTTTCCGGTTCCGTGCTCGCCATGTCGCCCTTCGTCGTGCTGTTCTCGATCTTTCTCTGGACGTTTCTGTGGGGATTGCCGGGCACCTTCATCGGTCTCCCGATCACGATCGCCATTCTCACCTTCTGTGCTCAGGATCCATCGACCCGATGGCTGGCGATACAGCTTGGTCCGCCGGAGGAGGCAGATCTGCCTCCTCCCGACCGCGCTCGTCCGGAAGCCTGACCTCCACTCGCTCCGGTGCTGCGAGCCCCAGCTCACCGCCGCCGACCGCAAGGGTATGGATGAGAAATGAGACGCGGCCGTTCTGCGCCGGATTCATGACGGGAGAGGAGGCGGAGACGATCCGAATACCTCCACATTCTCCGATCCATTCGGTGTGTCGGTGCCCGTGGAACAGCACCAGCCGGCCGGCAAAGGGGCGGAGTTGCCTGACGAACCAAGAACCATTGATCAGGGCCGTGCCGATGCGCTCGGAGAATGCTTTCGCCGGCGTGGGATATTCCACGAGATGATGATGGAGCGCGACGATCCAGCCGGCCCGCGGATAGCGCTCCATGGCGGCCATGAGATCTTTGGCTTGAAGCGCAGATATGATGCCAAGGGCATTCGTGAAGGAGAAATGCGCTTCCGCGTTCGAATTGAGAAGCACGACTCCGATTCCGTCATCCGTTTTTGGTGGAACGATCATGGGAAAGGCATCGTCCCAGATCTGGGCCAGCCGAAGGGAGTGGCGAATCCCTCCTGTATCGGCAAAGGCCGCGATGTCGCTTCGGTAGGGTGCTAGCCTTTCCGTGAGTGTGGGGCCGAGGCGGCCGGTCTCGGAATTGAAGCAGAAAACCTTTTCCCCGTGCAGAGCGTCAATAGCGGAGAGGGTGCGCAGCTGGCGAAGGCGTTTCCCAGGACTCATCGGTAATTCGAGACGAGCCGGATTGGCCCGGTCCACGACATTCACGTCATGATTGCCGGGGAGGATCAACAGGCGCTTGGCCAGCTCGGGATGGTCCGCAACGGCATCCATGAACTCCGCCCATTCTGCCGAGCGGCCGGCATCCGTCATATCGCCTGTGATCAGAACGAGATCCAATGGGTGCTCTGCGTGAATGGCGTCGAGCCGATCGAAGACACGGCGGATCCGCTCATTGCCCTGCGGCCCTATCCGGCCGCTTTCGATCCGGAACCCGTAGCGCTCTCCGACGGCGTGAGGATCGGACAGGTGTGCGACACGCCAGGTCCGAGCCTCGGACGGCGTGTCGGCGAAGGCCATGAGATCGGCTGGCCGTCCCAGGGCGCCGTCGGCAAGAGCCCACACGAGGGCCGCGCCCATCACGTAGCATCCTACGATGACCACGGCATTGGCGAAGGCGGGAATGATCAGCTGGTGCGGCGCCAGAATGTCTCCCGCTTCGCCGACCCAGCGCGAAGCGGGCCAGGCGAGGGTGACGAACAGGAACGACAGGGTGCTCACCAGAATGCCGCCGCCGATTGCCGCGATGGCGTAGAGGTGCTCATGCCGACGTGGTCTGAGATCGGGAGCGAGCTTGCCGATGATGTGCCGCAGGCCTTCACGAAACAGGGCATAGACCGGCTGAACGGCCAGGGCGTTGAGAGACCAGAAGCTTTGTTCGGCAGCACGCAGTACAGGCTTGCCGCCGATCCAGGCGAGGGTGACGAGGCCGGCAACGATCAACAGCGACCAGAAGCCTGCCAATGCGGTTGCGACCTGTCCGGAGATCGTGGTCGCCCATCCCAGAATGACCAATGGCGCAAGTCCCAGGAGGATGGCAGGAAGTCCGATCAGCATGATCCAGGCTAGGACGAGCTTCGGAAGACTTATCTCCGCCAGAAGTCGTCCACCGATGGCAACGAGGGACCGGCTCTTGGTGCTCGCAACGTCGTCATCCGCATCGCCAAGGCGCGGATCGATCAGCATGGGCTTCCACAGATGCGTTCGTGGCAATGGAGTCGGCTCCTGCATGTTCTCTCACCTGCCAAGCTCTGTCATTGCCGCCTCTCCTGCGGCAGTCCGGACGATCACGAAATCAAGTGCGCATTCCCATTCGCCGAAGAGTTGCAACGGCATAGAGGGGCATGCGCTCGCTCAGTCCTTTCAGGGCAAACTCGCCTCTCTTCTCCAACGGCAGATTGGACCCGGCGACGAGATCGCGCACCGTCCGCGACACGAGCACATCACCGCCCTCTGCCAGGGAGGCGATCCGGGCCGCGATGTGAACTGCAATGCCGCCGATATCGTCGCCCTTCATCTCGATCTCGCCGGTATGGACGCCACATCGGACATTCAGGCTCAAGGGATGAAGCGCGTCGACGATTGCGCTCGCGCATCGGACTGCGCGTGCGGGACCGTCGAAGATGGCCAGAAATCCATCGCCGAGCGTCTTGATCTCGCGTCCCCGGAAGCGATCGATCGCATCGCGGGCGATTCTGTCGTGCTCGCCAAGAAGAGCATGCCAGCTGCGGTCGCCCATCGCTTCCGCTTTTCGGGTCGAATCCACGATGTCGGTGAACAAGACGGTAGCCAGCACCCGATCCGGTTCGCTCTCATGATGCGTGCCGGTGAGAAATTCCTCGATCTCATCGGCCAACGGGTCCACGTTGCCGGCCCACATCACGTGATCCACGCCCGGGAGCTCGACATATTTCGCCCCTAGTATGTTGGTCGCGAGATAGCGGCCTCCCTCCACATTGACCCGTGTGTCGCCTGCACGATGCAGCACCAGCGTCGGCACACTGATCGTCGGAAGGATGCGACGTACGTCAATCTGGCTGTTCATCCGCATGAGCGCGATGACAGCCGAGGGACTGGCGCCCAGCCGCTCGAAGCGCGCCCACCACTGTTTGAAGCGCTCGTCCGTGATCCTCGTCGGGGCAAAGGCACTGAGGCTGTCGCCTTGCCCCCAGGATTGATCGATCTTCTCCAGGAACAGCTCGAACCGGTCGGGCGGCAGCACCCATGTGTGGAAATCGGCATAGGTGCCATAGAGGATCAGGGCCTGTGTCCGTTCAGGATAGGTTGCTGCAAAGAGCATGCTCATCGCGCCGCCTTCGGAGATTCCGAAGAGTGCGGCTCTCTTGCTGCCCACGGCGTCCATGACCGCGCGCACATCGTCCATGCGCTCTTCGAGCGTCGGCAGCCCGCGTAAGCGGTCCGAGAGTCCGGTGCCACGCTTGTCGAAGAGGATGAGACGGCTGAACGCGCTCAGGAGGGACAGGAAGTGAGCCATGTTCGGCTCGTCCCAGTACAGATCGAGGTTGGAGATGAATCCGGGGACGAAGACCAGATCGAGCGGTCCCTGGCCGACCACCTGATAGGCGATCCGGAGGTCGCCGCTCCTGGCGTAATGCGTGTCGACCGGCATGGCCTGGCTCCGAAACTGGCTGTCCGACGTGATCGTCGGAAGCAGGAGGCATTCAGGTTAGGTCCAATGCTCCAGAACAGGGACAAATGCTCTGCTCCATGCCGCATCATGTCAATTCGAAAAGCCTCGCGCATCGTATGAAAAGCCGATCCGGTTTTCCGCTCTGAACAATGCTCCAGTAGGTCCGATCTCCAGGAGCAAGATCGCCTAGGCTCGGGCAAGTAATAATAGAACGTCATCCCCCGGCACGCTTGCCGGGGCGATGAACGCAGGCGGTGATCTTCTTCAAGCCGCCGAAGACGTATTGACGGGCAGAGACTCCAGTGCGCCTGCCTCATCGATGCGGCGCACGAGATCGTCCACTTCCTCTTCCGTCTGGTAGATGCCGAAGCCGAGGCGCAGTCGCTGGCCGCGGACGTCCGTCACCACGCGCAGCTCCGCGAGGTCGCGATAGATCGCTTGCGCCGCTGGCGTCTGGAAGGTGAGGAAATTGCCACGCCGCATCTCGTCGGCCGGCACGACGAGCGAGGCGTGCTCGAACAGGGCGGAAGCACCGATGTGTCGGAGGAAATGCTGCTGCAAAGCCTTCGCATGGGCGTGGATGATGCCGGGCGTGATGCCTTCCTCCGCAAGCCAGCGCATCACCGCGTTGAAACGGTAGAGACCCGAGGGATCGAAGGTCGCGCCCATGAAGCGCCAGGCGTCGTCGCTGTAGCCGACCTGTCCGCTCTGCGCGTTGGTGAGATTGCCGAAGGCCGCGTACCAGCCGGTGTCACGCGGGCGAAGCCCCCATCCCGGCGGGCAATGCATGAAGCATGCGCCTTCGCCCGCCATCGCGTATTTGTAGCCACCGGCGATGTAGAACACGCGCTCGGCGATGCTGCCGAGATCGGTCGGTCGCGCCATGAAGCCGTGATAGCCGTCGATCACAATCATCGCGCCGTCGCAGGCGCATTCGGCGAGCCTGCGCCCGTCCGGCGCGAAGCCCGAATTGAAGAAGACCTGACTGACGAAAACGAGATCGTAGCCGCCCTGCGCGGCCGTGAAGAACCGGTCCTCGAAGGTCGTGAAGGGTTCCGCCGGCACGCGCGTGACGGCAACGATCCGCTCTTCCTCCAGGCGCGCGATCTGGCGCGTGAAGGAGTGGAACTCGCCGTCCGAGGTCAGGATGCGGATCGGCCGGTCCGTGGGGAAGCAGGAGAGGATGCGCTTCAGGAATTCATGCGTGTTCGGCGCCACCGCGATGGTCGACGGATCGGGCAGGTTGAGGTGTCCGGCCACATGGCCGCGATACTCGTCAAGGACGGGGCCTAAAATATGCTCCCACTTGTCGTCGATGAGGCGGGCAGCATCGTCCCAGGCCTGAACTTGAGCGTCGCGCGTCACATCCGGCCAGGGATGATGGCTGTGGGCAGCAAAATGCAGGCGGTCCGGCTCGGTGTTGAGGAAGCGGGAGAAATGCGAGCGAAGGTCAAGCATGGCGTATCTCCTCCGTCAAAGCTTGCCGCGCACGGACCAGAGTTCGGGGAAGAAGTAGCGTTCGAGCGCCTTGCGCAGATAGGTCACGCCGGTGCTGCCGCCCGTGCCGCTGCGCATGCCGATGATACGCTCCACGGTCTTCATGTGCCGGAAGCGCCATTGCTGGAAGGCATCCTCCAGGTCGACCAGCTCCTCGGCGAGTTCGTAGAGATCGAAATGCTCGCCCGCATGGCGGTAGATCTCCTCCCAGGCGGCCTCGACGCTCGCGTTGGCCGTGTAGGGCTGCGTCACGTCACGGTCGAGGACTTCCGCAGGGATCGCGTAACCGCGCCGCGCCAGCAGGCGCAAGGTCTCATCGTAGAGGCTCGGCGCCCGGTAGGCGGCCGCGAGCTGTTCCGCGAGGTCGCTCCGATGCTTGTGCGGCGCCATCTTGATCGGGTCCTTGGCACCGAGCTTGAACTCCACCAGGCGGTACTGCCAGGACTGGAAACCGGAGGATTTGCCGAGCGCCGGCCGGAAGCTCAGGTAATCGGATGGCGTCATGGTGGAGAGCACGGTCCAGGCTTGGATCAGCTGCTCCTGGATCCGGTTGATCCGTGCGGTGCATTTGAAGGCGGGCTGGAGCTCATCGGCCCGGATACGGGCCAGCGCCGTATCGAGCTCCCGGTTCAGGAGCTTGAGCCAGAGCTCCATCACCTGATGGATGGTGATGAAGAGAAGTTCGTCGTGCTCGGCCGTCAGAGGAGATTGGGCGGAAAGGAGAGTGTCGAGCCGGAGATAGTCCCCATAGCTCATGCCTTCTGAAAAATCGGTGTGAATCCCGTCTGTCGCTGCGGACAACGCCATCTCCCTGATCTGCTCCGCTTTGGCGCGGATTATTACGTTACCTTAGAAGAGTTCAACGAAAGTAGGACATTGCGGCTGGCTTGTCACGTCGGGTAAGTCGGAATTGGCATTCGGGTCCAAAAGCACCGCATCTATCCGATGCTCCCACCTAAAAATGGCGCATCGTCTGGTTCGGAAAGCGGGAACCACTTTTCCGAACGATGCGCTAAGAGTAGGTTGCCCGCCCTAAACGGACCTTTGATGGGAGAAACCTTCGCATGACCGACACGCTTCCCGACCGCCTGTCCTCGAACCCGAACAGCCCTTTTTACAACGAGGAGTTGCTCGCGAAGGGGGTGGGCATCCGTTTCAACGGGGCCGAGAAGACCAATGTGGACGAATATTGCGTCAGCGAGGGCTGGATCCGCGTCACGGCCGGCAATGCCAAGGATCGCTTCGGCAATCCCATGACGATCAAGCTCAAGGGCAAGGTCGAGCCTTATCTGCAGACGAAGGAGTGAGGCGGGGAGGTTAGAAGAGGCAGCCCGTCATCCTCTCAAGGATCGTTGCCGCAGCCGGAGGTGCAGGGTGGCGCGAGATCGGATCCGGGATAAGCTTGTCGACCGGGGAGGGGCTTCTCGGGAAAGGCTTGTCCTGGATGGCCGTTGGTCGGTGGCGGACAACATTCATGGTGGTGGGTTGGCTCCTCAGCATGCCCGCCCGGGCCCATAGCTGGTACCCGGCTTGGTGCTGCAGCGATCATGATTGCCGCGCGCTGGTTGAGGCCAGAGGCGAGACCGTGACCGAGACGGCGGAGGGCTGGAGGCTCTGGGACGGACGCCTTGTCGACCGGGACTCTGCCAAGATGTCTCCGGACGCGAAATTCCACATCTGCGAAGAGCCGACGACTAGAGCCATCATCTGCTTCTTCGCTCCACAGGGAGCGTCGTGATGCTTCTTGTCGGGTTGTCGGGGCGTCGCATCCTTCGGGGCCGTACGATGCGCTGGGTCTATGAGGCCGGAGCCTCAAAAAGAAAGCGCCCGCTTTCCAGGGGCGCTTTAAGGTCCGACCCGTAGGGGCAAATAATAAGGTCGGTGAACCTACCTATTCATGGAGTAATTTGGCCAAATTGTGACCGCTCGTGACATGAATGAGGCGTGTCAATAGAATATCTGCGCTATTCTGACACCCTGAATCGTTCATTTGCGAACTATTTGGGCTTGATTAAGCGTAACATATGATTTAACTCGACCTCGCCGTAGGAGCAAATACGGTTCGAAGGGTCGCGAACACAGTCATCTAAAGACTGGGCGCGACCCTTTTCTATATATGTCTATAGCTTCTATTTATTGCTAACAGCGGTCCTCGGAAACAGGGTCCGCTACTTGGGCCTGTTGCGGGCTTCTTGTAGCTGCTCCATCGTCGCCTTGATCTCTTCTGCCGCTTTCAATCCGCGGATGCCGATCACCCCGCGGTCGATGGTCCGCCCGTTCTCGTCCTTCCGGCCGTTG
This sequence comes from Microvirga lupini, assembly GCA_000517005.1. Taxonomy (GTDB): domain Bacteria; phylum Pseudomonadota; class Alphaproteobacteria; order Rhizobiales; family Beijerinckiaceae; genus Microvirga; species Microvirga lupini. Next base: position 32,993 of record KI912037.1, on the reverse strand, counting down.
AAGAAGACGTCCCGCTGCTCCTTGGACATCTTGAGGACGGTGCGTGCCTCCGTCTCGATCCGCCATTCCTCGGACCAAGTGTTGACGGGTTCGCCGGTGAACTCGGAGATGGCTTTGGTGTCGCGGGAGTAGGTCATGGCGAGCGTTATGGCATGCAGCCATGAACAAAGGCTTTCCACGTTGCCTTGCCCCATTGAGGGATGCGCTCCTGCCTCCATCTCCGAGCCGGGCTTATTCCGTGAGACGCGAAAGCACCTGATGGGCCGCCTTCACCCTGGCCTCGTTGGGATAGGCCTTGTTCGCCAGCATGACGATGCCGACCTCCCTGTCTGGGACGAAGGCCACATAGGCTCCGAAACCGAGGGTCGATCCGGTCTTGTTGATGATCACGTCCTTTCGCGGTGCCATGGGCGGATCGATCGCGGTTGCGGGATAGGCTTTCTGGTTCATCGTGTTGCCGGCGATGAATGCGTCCAGCGCAACCGGATAGGGATATTGCTCCCAGATGAGATCCTGGATCAGCGTGCCCGAGCGGAAATAGCCTTTCTGTGTCGCAGAAACGGCTCGGGCCACTTTCTCCGGCACCGGCGCGACGCCCATGTTCACTTCGAGGAAGCGGATCATGTCGACGGCGTTCGACTTCACGCCATAGGCCTCGTCCGCAAGCAGAGCTTGGGACATGCGGACAGGTTTGTCGTCGCGGCTGTAGCCCCAGGCGTATGACTTCATCTCCGCGGCGGGAACGTTGACATAGGTGCGACGCAGGCCGAGTTCCTGGAACAGATCTTGCGCCAGAGACGCGAAATTCCCGCCCATGGTTTTCGCAGTGATCATTCCGAGAAGGCCGATGCTCGGATTGGCATAGCTGCGATAGGTGCCGGGAGCGTGTTTGGGCTCCCACGCGCGATAATAGGCGATGAGCTGCTTTTGATCCTTCACGCTTTCGGGCAGCTGAAGCGGGAAGCCACCGGTCGTATGGGTTGCAAGGTCCAGGAGCCGCACCTTGTCGAGGGCGCTGCCCTTCAGCTCGGGCATGTGCCGGCTGACGCTGTCGCTCAGGGACAGCTTCCCCTCGACTTCGGCATAGGTCGCGAGGGTCGCGGTAAAGGTCTTGCTGATCGATCCCAGCTCGAAGAGCGTGTCGCGCGTGACGGGAACCCGACGATCTTTCGAGGCGAGACCATACTCGATGAAATGGCGTTGCCCATCGATGGTCACCGCTACGGCCAGTCCGGGAATTCCGTATTGCTCGATGATCGGCTTCATCGCCTCGTCGACGGCCTGCCGCACCTTTGCGCTCTGGTCGGAGCCGGCGGCAAGGGCCTGAGGCAGGGTTGCGACGGTGCAGGCGAGAAGAGCGGCTGCAAGTCTGGAATAAAGTTGCGACACCAAGGGCATCTCCTTTCTATTCGGCATATGGCCGGTAATGAAGACAGATCCAAACTCACGTCGACAATGGCGAGCGAAATGATGCTGTACAGTGAATAAGCGGTTATGACGGTTGGGCCGATGCGCTCGACGGTGGCGGTGGCGAACCATCAGGAGGGGTCTGTTGGCTTATGGTTCAGCTCTTTCAACAAAGAACGCTTCATTCCATCAAGAAAGTCTTTGCTATGCTGCCGACATCTTGAGATCTCTACTCGCATTCTCCTGGAGCCTGACAATGCGCTATGTGGCAATCGCTTCGATTCTCATCATCGGCTTAACGAGCCAAGCTGTGGGTCAAACCAGTCCCGCGCCGGCCAATGACGCCGTGACCGCAAGTCGAGCGGACATGCGCGAGCTGATCGAAGCAACGCAAGCGGCCGCAAAGGCGGCCCGCGAGAACGTTGACTACGCCCGTGTCGTCCCGGATCTGCTTTACCAAATTCTCGCAAAGCTCGATAAAATCGAGGACAAGCTCGACAAGGTCGAAACGACGCTGAAAGAGACCCAAGCGCCTGCTGCCAGGAGGCGCTAGTCTGTTGCAGACTGCTCCAATGAGGGCACAGTCTTCCAACTATTTCTCTCCTAACGCGTTCAAGTCCGTCCGAGCGGCCCGTCGATGATCACGTGGGGGCAGAGGCGGGAGCATTGCTCGATGCGGCCTTCCACCTTGTAGATGTTCTGGAGCAGGGCAGGGGTGATCACCGTATCCACCGGGCCGCAGGTCACCATGGTGCCGGCATCGATCACCATCACCCGGTCCGCCACGCGCAGGACCTGGTTGAGGTCGTGAATGGCGAGGATGACGCAGATTCCGCGATCCTTTGCGAGGGAGCGGATCAGGGCGAGCACCTCCACCTGACGGTGCAGGTCGAGGGCGCTCGTCGGTTCGTCGAGCAGCAGGATCTTCGGGTCGCGCACCAGCACCTGGGCGAGTGAGACCAGCTGCCGCTGCCCGCCGCTGAGTTCGTGCAGGCCCTTGAAGGAAATGGGCTCGATCTGGAGGCTGTAGAGGACGCGATCGACCTCTTCGAGATCCTCGTCGGTCACCTTTCGGGACGCGCCCTGCTTGCGGGCGAGCAGAATCGATTCATAGACGGTCAGCACCGTGTTCACCGAGGTGTCCTGCGGCATGTAGCAGACATGGCTCGGACCGGGCTGAGGCGCCGCCTCGTCGATGCGGATGATTCCGGGACCGTCGAGCAGGCCGGCGATGCGCCGGAACAGGCTCGACTTGCCGGCGGCATTCGGCCCGATCACCGCCGTAACCTCGCCGCCCTTCAGTACAGGCGTGGTGACGCCGGAGAGAACCTCCTGCTTGCCGTAGCGAACGCCGACATCGGTGAGTTGCAGGGTCGCTACCATGAGCGCCTCCGGCTGGACATGATCAGGCTGAAGAGGAACGGCACGCCCACGAGGGCCGTGATGATGCCGATGGGAAAGATCGTTCCCGGCACGATGGATTTGCTGATGACAGAGGTCAGCGACAGGATCGTCGCGCCCGAGAGAACGGAAGCGGGCAGGAAATAGCGCTGATCCTCGCCGACCAGCATGCGCGCGATGTGCGGGCCGACGAGGCCGATGAATCCGATGGTGCCGACGAAAGCCACGGGCACGGCGGCAAGCAGGCTGATGATCATCATCGTCTCGAGCCTGAGCCAGCGCACGTTGACGCCGAAGCTCGCGGCCTTGTCGTCTCCCAGTCGAAGGGCAGTGAGTGCCCAGGCGCGACGGATGAAGAGGGGAAGGGAGATCGCGACCACCGCGGTGGTGATGGCAAGCTTCGGCCAAGTCGCGCGGGTGAGGCTGCCCATGGTCCAGAACACCACGGCCGCGAGCGCCTGTTCGGAGGCGAGATACTGCACCAGCGCAAGAAGAGCGTTGAAGGTGAAGACGAGGGTGATGCCAAGGAGCACGATGGTCTCGACGGTGACGCCGCGCTTTTGGCTCATGAAATGGATGAAGAGAGCCGCCGCCATGGCCATGATAAGGGCGTTGATCGACACCACGTAATCGATGGCCCAGGGCAGGATTCCGACACCGAAGACGAGGGCGATCGAAGCGCCGAAGCTCGCCGCCGCCGAGATGCCGAGCGTGAAGGGGCTCGCGAGCGGGTTGTTGAGGATCGTCTGCATCTGCGCGCCCGCTGCCGACAGCGCCGCGCCGACGACGACGGCCATGAGCGCCACCGGCATGCGGATGTCCCAGATCACCACGCTGATCTGCAGCGAGACCTCGGATGAACCCATGAGCGCCAGCACGACCTCGCGCATGGAATAGCGGGCCGGTCCCAATCCGAGATCGGCGATGACGGACAGGACCAGAAGGAGGCTCAGCGCAAGAAGCACGAGCTTCTTGCGCTGCACGAGGACGCGGTAGGCACCGCGTCCCTTCTGCACGGCGATCGCAGGCGAGTGGGCCAAGGAGCTATTCCTTGTCGGTAAGGGAGACCCAGTAGCCGGTCTTGTAGGGAACCGGCAGGAAGCGGTCGTAGAGCGTCTTCATGGTCGCCTCCGGGTCGACGTCCTTGAACAGGTCCGGATGCAGCCACTTGGCCATCGCCTGGATGGCGATGAACTGGTAGGGGCTGTTGTAGAACTGGTGCCAGATCGCGTGGACCTGATTGTCGCGCACCGCCTTCACGCCGGTATAGGCGGGACGCTTCATCAGCGCGGCGAGCTTGTCGCGGGCCTTGGCCTTATCGGCGCCGGAGCCGACGCCAACCCAGGCGCCGCCGGGAACATAGAGCTCCCAGTTCGAGCCCGTGACGATGATCTGATCCGGATTGGCCGCGATGATCTGTTCGGGATTCACCACGCCGAAGGTGCCGGGAATGATCTTGGCAGCGAGGTTCTGCCCACCTGCGACTTCCACGAACTTGCCGAAGTTCTCGTTGCCGAAGGACATGCAGCAATCGTCGGAATAGCCGGCTGCACGCTCCACCATCACCACCGGCCTCGTCGGATTGACCTTGGCAAGGCGCTCGGTCACGAGGTCGATCTGTGCTTTGCGAAATGCGATGAACTCTTCCGCGCGCGCTTCCTTGCCGAACAGCTTGCCGATGAGGCGCATGCTCGCATCGGTGTTCTCGAACGGCTTCTCGCGGAAGTCGACGAAGACGACAGGGATGTCGATCTTGGCGAGCTTCTCGATGAGCTTGGCGTCGTCGGTGGCAGTCTTCGCCTCGATGTTGAGGAGGATCACGTCGGGCTTGAGCGAGACGGCCTGCTCCACATCGAAGGTGCCTTCCTTGAAGCCACCGAAGGTCGGAATCTTGTCGATCTGCGGATACTTGGCGAGGTAATCCTTGTAGCCGTCGAGATCCGCCTTCTGCAGATCGTCGCGCCAACCGACGACGCGCTTGAAAGGTTGATCCGTGTCGAGGGTGGCGACAAAGTACATCTGCCGCCCTTCACCAAGGATTACTTTCTCAACGGGCGCTTTTACTTCAACTTGGCGACCCGTGATATCGGTCACCTTGATCTTGTCGGCCGCATGAGAGGAAACGGGCAGGAGCCCGACGAGGGCCAGAGCGGCACCGAGAATCAATTTGGAGAGTTGCATGACGCGCCTCGCATCTAAGGAAAGCGCGCATTCCCTATGTCTCCGATAGTTGCCGTGCAAGAACTATCTTTTAGAATTTCTAAAAGGAAGCACAGTATAGAAGTAGTTTATAATAATTCTATTCTATAGTTTATAGCTATTATAAATTGACGCCCTGCGGATTTGTGCCTAGAGCAGCGCGGAAAATCATCTGCATTCATGGTCCTTCGATGAACTCGAACTACACCCTTCGGGACGAGATCCGCGACTACTGGTCTCTGCGCGCGCCGACCTTCGACGAACAGGTAGGGCACGAGATCTTCTCGGAGGCGGAGCGACAGGCGTGGCGGGAGCTTTTCCTGCGCCATCTCGGGCCCGGCGAAGGCCGCAGGGCACTCGATCTCGCCAGCGGCACGGGGGTGATCTCGCACCTGCTGCACGGCCTTGGATTCGACGTCACGGGTCTCGACTGGTCGGAGGCGATGCTGAACCAGGCACGCACAAAGGCGGCGAAGCGCGGTGCCGACATCCGGTTCGTCATGGGCGATGCGGAACGCACCCTGGAAAAGCCGGAGAGCTACGACGTACTCGTCACGCGTCATCTGGTGTGGACGCTCGTCGATCCGAAGGCGGCCTTCCGCGAATGGTATTCCCTGCTCAAGCCGGGCGGGCGGCTTCTCATTGTCGACGGGGACTTCGTGTCGGATACGCTCGTCAAGCGCATGATCCGGTTCGTCGAGAAGCTGGTGCCGGGGCTCGCCGGAGCCTCGCATGCGCCCAATGCCATGCGAGAGACCCATGAGCGTATCCTGAGCCGGGTCTACTTCTCCAAGGGCGCGCGGGCGCAGGACGTGGCGGCGCTGCTGCGCGAGGCAGGCTTCACGCAAACGATTATCGACCGTGATCTCAAGCCGATCCACCGTGCGCAGGCCAAGAACCTGCCGCTGCTCAAAGGCCTCGAGCGCGCGACGCAGCATCGCTATGCGGTTATTGCGGTGAAGGCTTAGAGTATTCTTCGGCGAAGCGACTCCGGTTCGCCGTCAAAGACGTGTACAGTGCTTACAGTGGGAGTGCGCAACATTCCCCACGTCATCACCGGCCTTGTGCCGGTGATCTCGATAAGATGAGGTGCTTTTACTGATCGGGATGGCCGAGACAATCCCGGCCATGACGTCGGAAGGTGTCATCCCCGGCGCACGAAGTGCGGGAAGGGGATCCACCCGCACACGCTGAGCTGATGGATTCCCTTTCCCTGCGATGTCTTCGCCATCCTCGGCCGGGAATGACACTGAAACAGTGGCTTTCTTAGAAGGCTACCCCGCGAGAAATCCCGCCAGCGCTCTCGGATCCACGTTGCCGCCGCTGATGATGATGCCGACGCGCCTGCCCTTGCATGGTACGATGCCGTGCAGCGCCGCGGCGGCTGCGAGGCAGCCGGTGGGCTCCACCACGATCTTCATGCGCTCGACGAAGAAGCGCATGGTGTCCACCAGTTGCGCGTCCGACACAGTGAGGATGTCGTCGACGAGTGCGCGCATGATGGGAAACGTCTTGTTGCCGACATAGGTCGTCTGCGCGCCGTCGGCGATGGTGGCGGGAACGGGGATCCTGACGATGGAGCCCGTGCGGAAGGATTGCTGCGCATCATTGCCGGCTTCCGGCTCGATGCCGTAAATCCGGCAATCCGGCGAAAGCGCCCTTGAGGAGAGCGCCGAACCTGCGAGCAATCCGCCGCCGCCGACGCAGACGAGCAGCATGTCGAGGGGGCCGACCTCCTCGATCAGCTCCTTCGTCGCCGTGCCTTGACCGGCGATCACGTCCTCATGGTCGTAGGGCGGGATGAGAGTCAGGCCGCGCTCCTGCGAAAGCTTGCTCCCGATCGCTTCACGATCTTCCTTGTAGCGGTCATAGAGCACCACCTCGCCGCCATAGCCCTTGGTGGCCGCGACCTTCATGGTCGGCGCATCCTGCGGCATGATGATGACGGTCGGCACGTCCTGGAGCTGCCCGGCATAGGCAATGGCCTGGGCATGATTGCCGGAGGAGAACGCGACGACGCCGCGTTTCCTCGCATCGGGAGACAGTCGCGCGATGGCGTTGTAGGCGCCGCGGAACTTGAATGCACCGCCGCGCTGGAAATTCTCCGCCTTGAAGAACAGCCTTCCGCCCGTGCGCTCATCGGCGGTGCGGGACGTGAGAACCGGCGTTCGATGGGCCACCCCGTTGATGCGCCACGACGCCGTGACGACGTCATCGTAAGTCGGTAGGTTCACCGAGGCGGGGGCGACGGGGTCGAGGTTTTGCGGGGTCTGCACGTTCATCGGTCACTTATGCTTTCTTTGAAGCTTCGGGCAACCCTCGCGCCTCCCATATGCGCAAGGCACAGCTTCGTTTTTGTCCATATCAACTTTGCACAATCCTTGTCACCTTTGGGGCTTTTTTGAGAGCCGCGAGGTCTTTGGGATTAGGTCCGGTCAAACTCCGTCGTCGGCGGAACAGCCCATCCGCTCCGGCCGTTCATGCTTATCAAGGCATGACAGGAGGTCTCCGATGGAATTGTGGCAGATGGTGGTGGCGGATCACGCGAATATCGAAGAGCTCTGCCGCGAGGTTTTGCACGCCACGGGCAGCGGACCGAACAGCCGTGCCGAACTCTTTGCCGATCTCCAGGACGAGCTGGAGCGCCATATCGCAGCGCAGCAGAACGTGCTCTATCCGGCCCTGTCTGCGCACGAGCGCACGGCCGCCTATCTGGCCGATCTCGAAAGCAAGCAGGACGAGATCCTACGCGAGCTCGACCGGCTCGCCGCCCGCCCCGACAAGAACAGCGCCGATTGGGCGGCGGATTTCAAGGATCTCACCGGCTCGATCCGGCACGCCTTCACGCTGGAGGAGAACGGCGTGATGATCGTTGCCCGCGGCGCCTTTGCTCCGGAGGAGCTCAAGCACCTGTGGCGCCGTTACGAGCGCGAGCGGATCGCCTCCTATGAGGCGGAGCGCTGGCACATGCCGCAAGCCATGATGCCGAGCCGCTACGGCCTTCCGACAGGAACCGTGTTCGGCGCGCTTGCAGGCCTTGCCGCCCTCGGGGCCGGTGCGCTCCTGTGGAACATGACCCGGTCCGGCCATGCCGGCTCGCGGCGGACGAGGCCGATGCATGCGGCGCGCCGGCGCCCCGAGCCGCCGTTCCCGCTCGAGAGCGGCGTCATCGACCGCAGCCTGGAGCGCTCACGGCGCAGCACGATGGGAGGCCAGCGGGGGCGGGTTCCGGCGCCGGGTGACGACGCGCTGCTGCACGGGGCAGGCGGAACATCTCCTGCGGCGGGCGGAAGCCCTTCGGACGACAACTGGTTCTCGTCCGCCCATCCGCCGCACGCGCCATCCGGGATCTCAACTCCATTGCAGCCGGGCGGAACACTACCAGCCGGCGGCCCGGCGTCATCTGCGGGCGCGACCGGCACCGGCGGCGCTCAGACGGGCGGCGCGGATACGGGATCCCTGAAACGCGACGGGCGATAACAACCGCCGTAATCGGTTTCTCAAGTCCGGTTGCGCGTTCGGGCGAAATACCAGAGGGCAACGACTGCCACCACGACCACAACGATCAACCACCAAACGCTCCCGGTGTCATCCGTGACTCCGGGAGTATTCGCGGGCGCGCCTTCCACCGGCGGGCTGGCCTGCGCCAGGGCGACAGATGCCGAGAGAAGCAGCGTGATCAGGCTGGCAACGATCCGGCGCATGGAAACCTCCCATCAGGTCTTCGGCAGGGCATAGGCGATCACGTAGTCGCCCGCCTTGGTGCCGAGCGAGCCATGGCCGCCGGCAACCACGAGCAGGTACTGCCGCCCGTCTGAACCGGTATAGGTCATGGGTGTCGCCTGTCCACCGGCAGGAAGCCGTGCCTCCCAGAGCTGGTTACCGTTGGAGACGTCATAGGCGCGCACGAAGTAATCGATGGTGCCGGACAGGAATGCGACGCCGCTCGCCGTCATCATCGCCCCCCGAGATTGGGAACGCCCATCGGGAAGGGAAGCGGAATCGGGGAGGCGTCGCGAACCGTGCCGTTCTTGCGCTTCCAGAGTATTTTTCCCGTGGTGAGATCGGCCGCCGCTACATAGCCCCAGGGCGGAGCCTGGCAAGGCACGCCCAGCACGGATGTGAAGGCGTAGAGCTTCACGGCGAAGGGCGCGCCGAAATTCTCGTTCAGCGCCGGCAGGCTGCCTTCGGGCCGGTTCCCGCCCTGCACATAGAGCGTCTTGTCGTCCTGGCGCGGCACCAGCTGCGACACGAACGCGATGTAGGTCGGCGTGGTGAATGCGATCTGGCGCTCCGGATCGACCGCGACGCTGCCCCAGTTGAACACGCCGAAATTGCCCGGATAGGCCAAGGTGCCTTCGAGAGAGGGCGGCGTGTAGCGGCCTTCGTAGCGCAGCTTCTTGAAGGCGATGCGGCAGGCGAGCTGGTCGAACATCGTCGCGCCCCACATGTCGCGCTCGGTGAGCGGCGGCGGGTCAAAGGAGAGCGCGGAGACGGGCTGCGTCGGGGCGGTGCGCTCGCCCGCGGCCGCTCCCTGCGGCGCGGGTTTCTCCGTCACCGGCAGGACAGGCTGTCCCGTGCGCCGGTCGAGCACGTAAAGCTCGCCCTGCTTCGTCGGCTGTACGAGGGCCGGCACGGTCTGTCCGCCGATGGTCAGATAAATGGGGCTCGGCTGCGAGGGAACGTCGTAATCCCACAGGTCGTGATGCACGGTCTGGAAGACCCAGCGCAGCTGCCCGGTCGCGATATCGAGCGCCACGACGGAGGAGGAAAAACGGTCCACGTTGGCGCTGCGGTTGCCGCCCCATTGATCCGGCGGCTGGTTGCCGAGCGGGACGTAGATGAGCCCCAAGGCTTCGTCGACGCTGGAGATCGACCAGGAATTGGGCGGATTCGGCACATAGGTTTCCCCTGGCGCGATCGGTGTGGTTACATCGGGCCTGCCCGAATCCCAATTCCATACCAGCGCGCCGGTGTTCACGTCGAAAGCGCGGATGACGCCGGACTGCTCGTTCGTCGATACGTTGTCGAGCACCGTGCCGCCGACGATGATGAGATTGCGTGCGATGGCGGGCGGCGACGTAGAATAATAGGCGCCGGGCTTCACATTGGGCATGTTGGCCCAGAGATTGATCTGCCCCGTGCTGCCGCCGAAGGCAGTGCAGACAGCGCCGTTCTCCGGGTTCAGCGCGATCAGCCGTCCGTCGGCGGTGGGCATGAAGAGCTTCGTCGGGCAATTGTCGGCCGTCTGGCGCTCGCTTGCCGCCACCGGCAGGTCCGGAAGCGGCGAGGCGGTCGTGACCGGCGCGGGCGCCGGAGGCGGTGCGGCCGCGGCCGCGCCGTTGCCGCGGTAATAGGAGAGGCCCCGGCAGGTCAGGTGCTGCAGGACGAGTTCGCCGCGAATTTTCGGATCGTAGCGCCAGACCTCCTTCCCGGTCGTGTCGTCGAGCGCGATGATGGATTGATGCGGCGTGCATAAGTAGAGACGATTGCCGAACTTGAGCAGCGTCACCTGAAAAGTGGTCTCCTCCGGATCGCCGGGGCGCCCCCGCACGTCACCGGTGCGGTAGGTCCAGGCCTCCTGAAGATAGGCCACGTTCTGCGGGGTGATCTGGTTGAGCGGCGAATAGCGTTGTCCGAAGGCCGTGCGCCCATAGGCATGCCATTCGCCGGGCGGAACGCCGAGCATGTCGTCGGGGACATCGGCCCGCGGCCCCGGAGCCGTGCCTTCGATCCGCGTGGGATCGGTGAACCACGAGGCCACCGCCACCACGAGCGCGATGGCCAATACTCCGGTCAGTGGCAATCCTGCACCCCGGAAGGCGGAGACCCGTCGCACTGCGGCATCACGGTCCGATGCCGAAGCGTCTGGTCGATCATCGGGGCTGCGCGTCACCCAGGGCGTGAGCAGCAGCAGCCCGATGAGAAACACCACGTCGTCGCGCGCTGCGAGCGGCCACCAATGGATACCCACCTCCCATAAGGCCCAGCCGAGCGTACCGGCAACGACGAGCGCGTAGACCCACAGGGCCGCGGGCCTTTGCGCAAGGAGAAGAATGCCCGTGAGGAGAAAGCCGACGGCCGTGATCGCATAATACCAGGAGCCGCCGAGCGTGATCAGCCACACGCCGCCGGCGGCAAGCGCCACCCCGATCAGAAGCGTGAGAATGGCGGCAATGATGAGAACAGGGCTACGCCTCACTCCAGGCATGACTCCACTCCTCCGGACATTCGGCTTCCAACGTCAAGGGAGGGGAAATGTTTCACAGATGTGTGACGCCAAGGAAGCCCTAACGCAGCCCAGCTATGCTTCTTTCACATCCGACCTCGTCATGCAGAAGGTGTCCGAAGCGGGTTCCGTCATGCGCGCGTGCCTGGAATGGCAAGGCGCTGGAGGGTGCCGGCAGGCGCAGCTTTATTTCCGGCAAAGTGACAATATTCCTGAAATCGTATCCGGGCCGACTGAAACCGTTGGTTTTTCAACAAAAAACTTGGTTTCAGCAGGAAATATTAACTGCCCAGTAACCATACTGGGCGCCGAATAAGCTGCATCACGTAGCGTTAGAAATCCGCGACAGCCTGATCCGCCTCCGCTCTCCGAACATGTTCTGCGGTCCTCCGGGGAACCTGCTGGTGATGCCGTCGCAGGAGCAGCTTTGTAGGGTGAGGAGAACCAAGGATGGCGAAAGTACTTGTCGTAACATCGGGCAAGGGCGGTGTCGGTAAGACGACTTCGACGGCGGCGCTGGGCGCGGCGCTCGCGCAGAGCGGCCAGAAGGTGGCCGTGATCGACTTCGACGTGGGCCTGCGCAATCTCGATCTGATCATGGGCGCCGAGCGTCGGGTCGTGTTCGACCTGATCAACGTGATCAAGGGCGATGCGAAGCTCGAACAGGCGCTGATCCGCGACAAGCGCGTCGAGACCCTGTCCCTGCTTCCCGCATCCCAGACGCGCGACAAGGACAATCTGACGGAAGAGGGTGTCGAGCGCGTCATCAACGGCCTGCGTGAAAAGTTCGACTGGATCATCTGCGACAGCCCCGCCGGCATCGAGCGTGGCGCGACGCTAGCCATGCGTCATGCGGATGTCGCCGTCGTCGTGACGAATCCGGAAGTCTCCTCCATCCGCGATTCCGACCGCATCATCGGCATGCTCGATTCCAAGACGGAGAAGGCGGAAAAAGGCGAGCAGGTGGAAAAGCATCTCCTGCTCACGCGCTACGACCAAGCCCGCGCTCAGCGCGGGGAGATCCTCAAGGTCGAGGATGTGCTCGAGATCCTCTCCATCCCGCTTCTCGCCATCATCCCCGAGAGCACTGAAGTGCTGCGCTCGTCGAACCTCGGCGCGCCGGTGACGCTCGGCAGCCCGAATTCCGCACCGGCCCGCGCCTATCTCGAAGCCGTGCGCAAGCTCAAGGGCGAGACGATCGTCGAAGTCCAGAAGCAGCGCGGCCTGTTCAGCAAACTCTTCTCACGGAGGGCCGCATGAGCCTGTTCAGTTTCTTCAAGCGCAACACATCCGCACCCGTCGCCCGCGAGCGGCTTCAGGTTCTGCTCGCCCATGAGCGCACCATCGTCGGGAGCGGCGAGTCTGATCTCGTGGCGATCCTACGCGAGGAGATCATGGCGGTGATCGCCAAGCACATGGCGGTGCCGCAGGACAATGTGCAGATCAAGATGGACCGCGGTGCCTCCGTGTCGACGCTCGAGGTCGATATCGAGATCCCGTCCGCCATCGCGGCCGGCATGCGCCCGGCCGCATGATGACCGGAAACGCTGGAGCGGCCTGACCTTCAGTTGAAAGGCAAGCCGCTCCAGTTGCACTTTGCGCTTGGTTGCCGTTGTTCTTAAGTTGACCGATTGCCCGCTCCGAACCATGCTCTAGCCTTGCTTCATCTCCGTTCTTCGGGGAGACGTTCGATGGGTGACGCTTCTTGGCCTGAACTGCCCTATCACGCCTGGCGGGACACGGCGGCGACCCTCCAGCTCTGGACGCAGATCGTCGGTAAGATCAGGCTGTCGCTTTCGCCCTGGCTCAATCACGGCTGGCAGGTGCCGCTCTATGTCACCGCGCGAGGCCTGGGAACCTCGCCCATTCCCATCGGCAGCGAGATTCTGGAAATCGAGTTCGACTTCATCTCCCATATGCTGCACGTGCGCACGAGCAGCGGGGAGGAGCGGGAATTGTCGCTGCGGCCGCAGAGCGTCGCGGATTTCTATTCACGCATTCTCGCAATCCTGAACGATATCGGCATTGAGGTTGCTATCAACGAGATGCCGAACGAGGTGGCGGATCCCATCCGCTTCTCCGAGGATCGGATTCATGCGTCCTACGACCGCGATACTGCGCATCGTTTCTGGCGGGCGCTCGTGCAGGTGGATCGGGTGTTCAAGCTTTTCCGCAGCGGGTTTCTCGGAAAATCCTCGCTGGTGCATTTCTTCTGGGGCAGCTTCGATCTCGCAGTGACGCGCTTTTCCGGGCGGCCCGCGCCCTTGCATCCCGGCGGGGTGCCCAGCCTGCCGGATCCGGTCACCCGCGAGGCCTATTCGCACGAGGTCTCGAGCGCCGGATTCTGGCCCGGCAGCGATGCTTTTCCGCAACCGGCCTTCTATTCCTATGCCTATCCCGAGCCGCCCGGCTTCCGCGACGCGACGGTGACGCCGGGTGCATCCTTCGACACCACGCTCGGCGAGTTCATCCTGCCCTATGACACGGTGCGCCAGGCCGCCCTCCCCGATGCGATGCTGCTCGACTTCCTCGTCACAACCTACAATGCTGCGGCCGATGCGGGCCATTGGGATCGCGCCGCGCTCGAATGCGCCATCGGCGTGCCCGCGCAGGTGAGGCCGGTCTGATCTCCGTTCTTGCAAGGTGATGACGTTGCTTGCGCGCCCGATGGCGCAAAAAAAATTCACATCCCTCTTCGAAATTGTCGTTGAAGCCGCTTTGCAGGCGCTGATTGCCACGTCTGCGCCACATCCCCTGTCTAGCTGTAACCCATCACGGTTCCGTCGTCGTTGAGATGTGCGAGGATCCCATGCAGGTTGGCGATTTGTCCCGGCCCCATACGCCCCGCGAGCCGCACGACAACGTGGCCCTCCAGGCTATGCGCATTCTCCTGGTGATCGGCCTCATGAGTGCCGGATGGCTTGCTTTATGGCGATTCCAGGGGAGCGGCCCCGCCACGGAAGGCATGGTGGCCGTTGCGCCGCCGCAGACGATCTCCGTGGAGCCAAGAGCCCCAGCCCCGCCTGATCGAACCGACCGCGTTCGGGTCGCTGATGCGGATCCATCCGCGCCGATTGCGCTGCCAAGGGAGCGGACGACCGCCGCTCCTCCACCCGAGATAGACGAGGAGGACTTGGACGAGCCTGCTATCGATTCCGCCTCCATCGGCCTCTCTCGCGATCAGTCCCTTGCCGTCCTGAAACAGTTCGAGGCTGTCGTTCAACAATCGTCCAAGAGCAAGCCTGCCAAGCCGCAGCCCGTCACATCCAGCGACATGAACATGACGGGCACCGTCACTCAGCAGGCGAGCCTCGAGGGCTCTTACGTCCCGGCCGGCGATCCTGCTCCAACCCTCGTCGATCTCAACAAGGCCTCCGTCGAGCAGCTGAACAATCTGAAAGGCGCCGGCTCCCTAGGGCGCGCCATCGTCCGGGGCCGTCCGTACAAGTCCGTGGAGGACCTGGTGAAGAAGAGGGTGGTGCGCCGCACTGCCTTCGAGCGGATCAAGGATCAGGTCACCGTGCAGTAGGTGCCGTGGCCTGTCATCAAGGGACGGCGCATTGACCGCGGCCCTCATCCTGAAAGTCTGGCTGGACACTCACCTTTTCGTCATCACCGACCTTGTGCCGGTGATCCCGATTAAGAAAAGCGCAGCACTTCACGGGATCGGGATGGCCGGGACAAGCCCGGCCATGACGGGAAGGAGATGACATCCGATGTTTGTTCATGAAACGTTGGTGAGCCCTTGTGTCCTTCCCGGCCAGGCGCTCAGGACTAGAGGGGATTGATGAGCCCGCCTCTCGGCAAGTGCGCGTCCGGCTTGCCATGCCGCAGCGAAAGGTGCTAAGCAGGGCACATCTGACAGGGGTGCTCCGTATTGCCGGGGCTGAGATGACGGCGCGAAGCCGTTGGACCCTCAAGCTGATCTGGGTAATGCCAGCGGAGCGAGGTGACGATGTTTTGCGGCGCACAGATTTCTCTCTATCCGATGACCGACGACTTCGTCGATGTCATCCTCGGCGCCATCGGGGCGCTTGAGCCTTACCGACAAAACTTCCGGATCGAGACCGACGACATCTCGACGCTGATCGTCGGCCCGCCCGACCAGCTCTTTCCGGCCATGCGCGACCTGTTTCTCGCGGCTTCGCGCCGGGGCATCCATTGCGTGCTCGCCGCAACCGTCTCGCGCGGCTGCCCGGGCGAGTCCGACGATCCGATCTGCACGCCGATTGCCGGTTCGAACCATGATCAGCCACTCGAAGCGCGCATTGCCGCTGCCGTCAGGCATGTGGAGGCGGCTCCCAAGGCCGGCCAGGTCGTGGCCGCGCAATTCTCGCTCTATCCGCTCGGCAGCGGTCATCACATGGACGAGATCTACGGCTGCATCGATTTCCTCAAGAAATCTGGCGTTTTCGATCGCTCGAAGAATTTCTGCACCAAGCTGCGCGGCGATGCGGGCCCGGTCTTCGCCACATTGAGCGAAGCCTTCTTGCGCTTCGGCGCGCCGCAGGGCCATGTGGCGCTCGATCTCAAGGTCTCGGCGAACAGCCCGAGCAAAGCGTAGTTCTTCGCGAACATTCTCTTCTCACAACAAGGAGTTCGTCATGTCCGTGACCCGTGGCTGGACATTGAGGGAAACCCTCATCGTCACCGTGATCGGCGCGGTGTTCGCCGTGCTCTATCTCGGCTGGGTGCAGGTATGGCTGATCGCGCAGGCAGCCTTCGGCCCTCTGACGATGGATGTGGTGATGGGCTTCTGGTTCGTCGCCTCGATGGTGGCTGCCGCCATCATCCGCAAACCCGGTGCTGCCTTCGCGGCCGAAGTTCTGGCGGCAGCCGTGCAGGTGCTGCTGGGAAGCCCCGCCGGATTGCTGCTCGTGGTCAGCGGCATCGTCCAGGGTGCGGGCGCGGAAGCGGTCTTCGCCGCGACCCGCTGGCGTAATTATTCGCTGCCGGTGCTGATGGCCGCAGGCGTGGGCGCCGCCATCTTCTCCTACATCTATACCTGGATCCGGTTTGATTACGGCGCGCTGCAGCCGACGCTGCTCATCGCCATGTTCGTGCTGCGTACCTTAAGCGGTGCGCTGCTCGGCGGGTGGCTCGCCCATGTCATCGTGCAGGCGCTCTACAAGACGGGCGCGCTCGCAGGTCTCGCGATCGATGTCGAGAAGCGTTCCGCTGCCGTCTGAAATTGCCGCCGAGTGGAGCGGGGCCGAGGTCCTCTATCCCTTTGCCAAGCGTGCTGCGGTGGGGCCCGTGGATCTGCAGGTCCGGCGCGGCGAGCGGGTTCTGCTGCTCGGGCCCTCCGGCTCCGGCAAGTCGACGCTTCTGCTGACGCTGACGGGGCTTATTCCTGACAGTATCCCTGCGGAGGTGAAGGGACATGTCCATCTCTTCGGTGCCGATGTCGGCACGCAGAAGCCGTGGGGCTGGGCGTGTCACGTGGCGCAGTATTTCCAGGACGCGGACCAGACGCTCTGCGGCATGCGGGTCGAAGACGAGATCGCTTTCGCACTCGAGAACTGCGCCCTGCCGCCGGAGCGCATCAGCGAAGCGGTGACGCGGGCCATGCGGAAGGTCGGCGTGCCGGAGGAGTGGCGCCAGCGCCGCTCGGCGCAGCTCTCGGGCGGCGAACGCCAGCTCGTGGCGCTCGCGGCGACCCTCGTGCAGGAAGCGCCGCTCTTCGTCGCCGACGAGCCGACCGCGCATCTCGCGCCGGAAGCCGCGCGCCGCCTGCATGCGCTGCTGACGAGCGGGGAGGGTGGGCAGACCATTCTCATCGTCGATCACAGACTCGACGGCCTGATCGAATCCATCGACCGCATGGTCGTGCTGGGCCGAGATGGAACTATCATCGCACAAGGCGATCCGCGCATGATCTTTCGCGAAGAGCGTGCTCTGCTGCAAGCGCATGGCATCTGGTGCCCCGTGCGAGCGCTCTCGATGCGGAGCTGATGCGGGCGGGCATCGCAGCGCCGGTGGCGCCGCTTTCCATGGAAGAAGCGCTCGCGCATCTCGATCCTGAGAACGCATCACCCGATCGCCTCGAGAAAGCACGTCCGGCTGTGGAGGCCTTCGTTGCCTCCGCCAAACCATCCAGCGTCATGCACGATACGCCCGTGCTCGTACGATTGGCACAGGCGGATTGCGCGCCCTTCTTGGGCCCGACCGTGCTGCGCAGTATCGATCTTGCCATCCGCGAAGGCGAGATCCTCGGAGTATTGGGCAGAAACGGCGCCGGCAAGTCGACGCTGGGCCTGTGTCTCGCCGGCCTCCTGCCGCTGAAGGCGGGCCAGCGCCAAGGGCCGCCGGGGGGCTACGCTTTCCAGCGTCCCGAGAACCAGTTCACGGCCGGCACCGTGCATGAAGAATTGTTCACGGCGCTGCCGGCGCGCATGAGCGCGGGCGAGAAGACCGAGCGCGTGATGATGACGCTGGAAGCCTGGGGCCTTGCGGAACTCGCCAGGAACCATCCGTTCGAGCTGTCGCAGGGCCAGAAGCGCAAGCTCGCGCTGGCTTCGCTCACCATCTCCAAACGCTGGCCGCTCCTCGTGCTCGACGAGCCCATGGCCGGGCTCGATGCCCATGGTGCCGCGCTTCTAACGCAGGAGATCCTCGCGTTGCGCGACAACGGGCACACCATCGCGCTGATCACGCACGACATGGATCTCGCGTTGAAGCTCTGCCCGCGCTCCATCGTCGTCGGGGAGGGCGGGATCCTGGCCGACGGGCCGACGGAGGCGCTGATGAACGATGCGGCTCTTCTCGCACGCTCCGGGCTCGCCGAGCCTGCATCGCTTGCGGCGATGCGATGGCTGAAGGCTGTTGCCCCGCGGCTGGAGGCCGCGATCGCATGCTGATATCCATCAATCCGCTCACGAAACTTGTCGTCTGCTGCGTCTGGCTCGTCGCTGTCGTGCTGGTCTTCGATCCGCGCTTCCAGCTCGCGGCAATCCTCGTGCCGGCGTTTGCACTGATGGTCTTCAACCGCACCTCGCCGCTGGTCCTGCTCGCCCTGATGGTGCCGTTCGCCCTGTTCGGGTTCGGCTTTCTCACCACCAGCCTGCTGTTTCGCCAGGAGAGCGATTTCGCCCTGCGCATGGCGGGCGAATCCCTTCTCGCTTCGCCCGCGTTCTCGGCCGGCATCACCCTGTTCCTGCGCGCGCTCGCCTGCGGCATGATCTCCCTGTTCTTCGCTCTCACCACCGATCCCGGGCTCTTCGTGCGCGCCCTGATGCAGCATATGAGGCTGCCGCCGCGGATCGGCTATTCGCTGTTCGCGGCCATGCAGCTCGTGCCCGATCTGGCCGGCGAAGCGCAGCAGATGCGCCTGGCCCGTGCCATGAAATCCGGCCGTCGCCCGCGGCGCATTCCAGGCCCCTTCGAACTCATGAGCCTCGTGATCCCGCTGCTCGCCTTAGCCATCCGCCGCGCCGGCCGCACGGCGATCGCCATGGAGGCGAGGGGCCTCGCTCCCGATGCTCTACGCACGATCATGAACGCTCCTGCGTTTCACGGACGCGATGGGGCGTTTGTTGCTGTGGCGCTGGGTGTGTTGGGGCTGTGCGGCGTGGTAATCGTCAAGGGCTTCTGAGCTCGCCGCCGATCCTGGTCGCTGGGCGTGAATGCTGCCCGTCGTCGGGGGCCCCCGGTCGAGCCAGGGGCCTTAAGTTTTAGAGGACGAAGTCGGAGCTCGCGAAGCTATGAGCGCCGAGCGCCTTGATCGTGAAATCGGCTCTGCCGTCGCCGTTCACGTCTCCGGCGATGTACGTGTTGCCGCTCGACTGATAGGCCTTCAGCTCGCCTGCGACCTTGTGGAAGCTCTGCGTGCCGATGAGCTTGAACGCCTGGTTGCCGGATGTGCGGGTGCTGGCGTCGATGCCCGACAGGTTGATTTTGTCGGCGCCATGGACGAAGTCGCTGATGGTGTCGCCGTTGGCCTCCGATGCCGTATCGAACACGAAGGTGTCGCTGCCGGAGCGGCCCCAGAGCACGTCCCTGCCGCCGTTGCCGTTGAGGGTGTCGTTGCCCGACGTGCCATACAGGGTGTTGCTGTAGCTGTTGCCGATGATGGACTCTCCGGCGGGCGTGGTCGGCGTCGTCGGAGTGGTCGGCGTCGTGGTGCCGACGTCGTTCGCCTCGGCCCGTTCCGCCGCATTCGGGGTGCCGAAGTTCTGGGTCACGAACACGACCTTGTAGCCGTTGATCGTGCCCTCCTTCAGACCGATGCCGATTTCCTCGAACGAACCGTTGACGATGTTGGCGTAGTGGCCCGGTGAGTTCATCAGGTTGGTATGCAGCTGGCGGACGGTCGCTTCGGTCAGTTCGCCGCTCACATAGGCGATGTTCTCGCCCCAACCCTGCCAACCGTAGCCGGCCGAGGTCATGCGGGCGCCGGCGCTGGAGCCGTTCACGCCGGTATGGGAGAAGGTGTCGGTCTGGTCCATCTAGGCGCTGTGAGCGTCAGACGAATTCAGAAGTTCGCCGTCGAATGTCAGCGACTTGACCCCGGCCTTGGCACGAGCCTCGTTAACGAGTTGAAGAAAGAGCGTTTCTAAATTGGTTGGTGTTGTCATTATTGGTAATGCCCCTTGGATAAACTTCTTAGGCTTACATTCCGACAGATCAAAAACGACCTTGTAAGTCTTCGGAATGCATGGTCGCGCTTGGCCTACCAATGTGTTGACAATGTGATTGCCGGACCGCGGCCACTGATCGATCGGACCACGCGGAGGGAAGAATTTTCCCACAGCCCATTCACGAGACGGCTTTGCCCCGCTACAACCCTGTTGCATCTCCTCGCAATCCGGATCACGACCCATGGCCGCCAGCGTTACCGATCGTTTCCTTCGCTACGTCGTCATCGATACCCAGTCCGACGCCAAGTCCCAGATCCAACCCTCCACCGAGAAGCAGAAGAATCTCGGCCGGCTGCTGGTCGAGGAGCTTCTCGAGATCGGTATCTCCGACGCGCATCTCGACGAGCACGGTTACGTCTATGCGACCATCCCGTCGAATACTCACAAGAACAACGTACCCGTCATCTGCTTCTGCGCCCATATGGATACGGCGCCGGATTTCTCCGGCACGAACGTCAGGCCGCAGGTCGTCCGGAACTACCAGGGTGGCGATATCCAACTGCCCGGCGATCCTGCCCAAGTCATCCGCGTCGCCGATCATCCCGTGCTGAAGGATCTGATCGGCCACGATATCGTCACGTCAGACGGCACGACGCTTCTGGGCGCCGACGACAAGGCCGGCATCGCCGAGATCATGGCGGCAGCCGAGTTCCTGATCAACAACCCGGACGTCAAGCACGGAGCGATCCGCATTCTTTTCACCACCGACGAGGAGATCGGCCGCGGGGTCGACAAGGTTGATCTCAAAAAGCTCGGTGCCGATTTCGGCTATACGATGGATGGCGAGACGGCCGGCACCATCGAGGACGAGACCTTCTCCGCCGACGCGGTGGAGATCGCCATCAAGGGCGTGGCGATTCATCCGGGCTTCGCCTATGGCAAGATGGAGAACGCCATCAGGATCGCCGGCGACATCATCGCGCGCCTGCCGCGGGACATGGCGCCCGAGACGACGAAGGGCCGCGACGGCTTCATCCATCCGACCGGCGTGACCGGCGTGATGGAGAAGGCCAACTTAAGCCTCATCATCCGCGATTTCACGGAGGAGGGCCTTAAGGTCAAGGAGGCGCTGCTGGAAAACATCACCAAGGAGGTGATGCAGGCCTATCCCGGCTCGAGCTACACCTTCACGGTCAAGGAGCAGTACCGCAACATGAAGGTCGTGCTCGATCAAAAGCCGGGGATTGTCGAATACGCGGTGGAAGCGATCCGCCGGGCCGGCATGGATCCTGTGCGCGGCAGCATCCGCGGCGGCACGGATGGTTCGCGCCTCTCCTTCATGGGGCTGCCTTGCCCCAACATCTTCGCCGGCGGCCATGCCTTCCATTCTCCGCTCGAATTCGTCAGCAGCCAGGACATGGACAAGGCCGTGAAGACCATCGTCGAACTCGCCAGGCTCTGGGAGGAGCGCGCGTGAAGCGCGTCCTCTCCCTCATGGTCGATACGGCAGGGCGAGGGTCTTTAAGACATCACTAACCATAGTGATGAGAAACGGGACTTGCCGCATGCGGTGATGGGGATCCTGCGTTAGGTTAGGGCGTTCCCAGGACAAGACGTTCATTTCGCACGATATCGCGCGGGCACGATCCATTATGCTGCGTTTCCTCATTCTCCTCACTCTCGTTGCCGTCTTCCTCCATCTCTATGGGCCCGTGCTCTTCAGCCGGACTCCTCTCCTGAGCAAGCTGAAACGCATTCCGATTCAGATCGGTGTCTTTGCCATTCTGGCGCTTGCGACCGTCAATGGTTTTCGTGGCGATCCGCAGGTCTCCGAGCCTGCAGCGCCAACGATGAAGGAAACACCGGATGTCGAGACGACAGCAGCCATCACGCAGCCTGCTGTGGTCGAGCCCCTGCTGCCGAAGGATGCAGCGGCAGCCTGTGTCGAGCAGGCTCTGAACGAAGCGCGCGCCACGGAAGATCTCGTCGGCCAAACCTGGCTGTCGTCCATCGAGGGTTTCCTCGAGACGGCGCCTGGAGAGGTGACGGTTCAATTTGCCGTCGGTCCGCGAGTCGGTCCTCCGAAAGGGCCCCAGTGCCGGTCCGAGGCACGCCTGACCTGTTCCGTCGCTGGTCGCGATGTCAGGCCCATCACGCCCGTGCACATGACGGGAGCACAGATCGCCTGCTGAGCGATGCGGATCTCACCGCGATGCGCTAATCCATGCGTACATCCAGCCCGAGGGCCTGGGCGATCGTAATGGTCTGATCGATCGTGATGATGGCTCCTTTGAGGGCGACGTTCTCCGGCTCGATGGCGCTCAGGTCGCTGCCGCGCAGATCGCAGCGGGAGAGATCGGCGCTGTGCAGCCATGCGCCGGACAGGTCGGCATCGCGTATGCTGGCCCCCTGACACCGTGCCCCGGTCAGATCGGCCTCCCGCAGCCGCGTGCCCCGGAAGGAGGCTGATCGGAGATCGGCGCCGGGCAGTCCCACATGCGACCAGTTTCCGCCGACGATCTTCATGATCTCGAAGCTGCAGCCGTCGAACATGCTGCCGACGAACTTACATTCCGTGAAGCTGGCATCGTAGAACTTGCAGGAGACGAAGGTGCAGTTCACGAAGGCGGCGCTCTCGTGGACGGACGCATTGAAGCGCGCGCGCCGGAACGTGCATTCGGTGAAGACGGCGCCCGTATTTCTCGCCTCGGTCATGTCGAGGTCGACGAACAGGATTCGGGTGTGGTTCTGGCGGGAGATATCCTGCCCTGACCAGTCCGCGCCGGAGACCATGGTATCGGTCTCAGGTGCCGGAGCCCCATATTTGCGCTCAGCCATCAGCTCTCCGATCAAGATGCGGGCTTCATCATAGAGCAATGGCAGCCGGGCACCACCCGGCCGGGTCATTCAGATGGAAGCAAGCGACCGTGAGAGCACCTTAGCGCATCGTGAAGAAAACCGGATTCGATGCGCTCACTTCAAGAAGGAACATCGGATCGATGCTCTAGAGCTGTTTCCACTTGCGTGGAATCATCTCTCTTCTTGGTTCGCCGCATTTTTTAACGGCGAACCGGATCCACTTCGCCGAAAAATGCTCTAGAGCATCGGACCCAAAAGTGGAAGGCACTTTTGGGATCGACTCCGATGCTCAATCCTTTATGCGGCGCATCGTTGAGTGCGGAAAACCGGATCCACTTTTCCGCACGATGCGCTAGTGAAGTGCGGACATGAGACGTCGGATGGTCGACCGGAGGAGCTCGATCGCGGGCTCCTTCTGATCGCCGGCGAGCATCGCCAGGGAGGCATCGCCACGGCTCACCATGGCGGTTTCGAGTACGGCGTAATAGGCAAGGTCCCGTGTCCGGCCGCTGGCCTCCGCCCGGAGAGAGCTGATCGCTTCGATGATCCCGAGCGACTGTCCGCTGCCGACGAGGTCGCAAGCCTTCCTCAAGACGCCGAGAACCGTGGTTTCCATGACATGCCCCTGTTCAGCCGGATTCGACCCGACTTCGTTCCGTTATGATTTCGGTCGGCCCGGGTGAGCCCGAGTCCTGTTGGCCAGGCTATCATAACGGCTTGGTCTCGGACGACGCGTATTGTCGCGCCGGGGCGTGCAAATGGGAACGCCCCAGCCCATGACGGAGCCGGGGCGAATTCGCCAATGCCGTTCTTGAGGGTCAGCGGGCCTTCACCGCATGGTCGGGGAAGTCGCTGAAGAGACCGTCGACGCCGAGCGCGTAGAAGGCCTTGTACTCCGCCGCCGGCTCGCCCTTGAAGTCGGAGGTCAGGCGCTTCGGCTCGCTGCGGAAGGTCCAGGTGAACACCTGGAGGCCAGCCGTGTGGGCGTCCTTGACCACGCTCGACGGCTCCACGAGCACCCGGTCGCGCTCGTCGATCGTGCCGTCGCCGTTGAGATCGTCCGGCTTGCTGTCGTTGTTCCTGTCGACCTGTCGGCTCGCCAGGATATACGGCTTCCACGGGGCGACGATGTCGGCATAGGTCTTGATCTCGGCCAGACCCTCTTTCGTCAGGAGGTCCTTGTTGGTGCGTTTGTCGCCGATCACCACGAAGTCGTAGGGCTGCGCGTAAGGAGCCTCCATCACCATGTTGCCGTCCTTATCGACATCGGCCCCGTCGACGAGCTGCGCCAGGCGCACGTCAATCCTGGTGTTCAGGTATTTGAGGTTCGCGGTCTCGAAGCTCTGGATCACCACCGGAGCGTCCTTGGCCGTCCAGCCGGCCTTCGTGAGCACGGCGACGAGGCGGTCCTCGATGGGAAGGCCGAGCGCCGCGTGGAAGGTGGGATGCTTGGTCTCGGGCGCGATGCCGATCGTGCGCCCGCGCGCCGCCGATTCCTTCTTCACCAGGTCGATCACCTCTTCCAGGGTCGGGATCTGGAACTGACCGTTCTTGGACTGGTCGCGGTCCGCCATGGCCTGCTTGGCGCGCAGCTGCTTGATCTCGACCAGGGTGAAGTCGACCGCGAACCAATCGGTCGTATCGACTCCGTCGACCTTGCGGGTGATCTTCCGCGACGCGAATTCCGGACGGTTGGCAACATCGGTGGTGCCGCTCAGCATCGGCTCGTGGCGGGCGATCAGCACGCCGTCCTTGGTCACCACGAGGTCGGGCTCGACGAAGTCGGCGCCCATCTCGATGGCAAGCTTGTAGCCCTCGAGGGTGTGTTCCGGAAGATAGCCGCTGGCGCCCCTATGGGCGACCACGATCGTCCGCCCGCCGGTCAGCGTCTTCTCCCGGGCGATGGCCGGTCCGAGCAGGGCGGGCAGCGAGGCGATAAGCGCGCTCAAAATCGCAATATGCTTCATGGGATCCTGTTCCTCCTGGACCGGTCACCTGCCATTGAACCCGTGACATCCCGATGACGGAGGCGCCACGATCCTGACAACCGGCTTGTGGAGTATGCGGGCAGGCCTCGCCATCGTCCATCGGCCCGTACCCGCGCTTCTGCGCGGCCGGCCGATCGACGTTGAAGCCGCCGCCAGGATGCCTAGCGGCGGCTTCGTCTCATGACAAGCGTGAACGTCAGATGATCGTCACGTCATTGATGCTGCCGATGCCCTGGACCACCACGATGTCGGCGTCGCCGCCGACAAGAGTCAGCTGGAGATTGCCTCCGACGACCGTGCTGCTGGCCACGTCCGCGTCGATCACATCCAACTCGGCTTCGCTGTAGCCGATGATGAGGTCCGTCTCCGTCACACCGTTCGCAGTCGCGCCACCGAAGACGAATGTGTCGGCGCCCAGACCACCTGTCAGAGTGTCGTTTCCGGCGCCGCCATCCACGGTGTCATTACCCGCACCACCTGTCAGCGTGTCGTTCCCGTCTCCGCCGCTGATCTCCAGCGCAACAGCGATATTCGTCAGAGTCGAGCCGTCGATGGTGTCGTTGCCGCCCAGTCCATCAACGTCGACCCGCTCCACATTGGTGGTGTCGACGTTGATGTTTCCGACGTCGCGGGTGAACCGGAATCCGCCGCCGAGGTCGGCGATCGTCATGATCTCAGCGGCGTTCGAGCCGTTGAAAATCAGCGTATCCGTGCCGGTGCCGCCGTCGAAGGTGTCATTCCCATCGCCCGGATTCCAGGTGAAGCTGTCGTCGCCGGCGCCGCCATTCGCGGTATCGTTGCCGGTATTGCCGATGATGACATCATTCCCTGCGCCACCCGTCAGACTGTCGTCCCCCGCACCGCCGCTAATTTCCAACGCAACGGCGGCATTCGTCTGAGCCGAGCCATCGATGGTGTCGTTGCCACCCAATCCGTCGACATCGACCCGCTCCACATTGGTCGTGTCGACCGTGATGTTGCCGACATTCCGGAAGAACCGGAAGCCGCCGCCGGCCTGGGTGGTGACCGTCATGATCTCAGCGGCGTCCGAACCGTTGAAGATCAGAGTGTCGGTGCCGGCGCCACCGTCGAAGACGTCATTGCCGTCGCCGGGATCCCATCTGAAGCTGTCGTTGCCGAGGCCGCCGGACGCGGTATCGTTGCCGGTATTGCCGAGCATCGTGTCGTTGCCGTCGCCACCGTCCAGACTGTCGTTGCCGGCGCTGCCTTCCAGGCTGTCGTCACCGGCCCCGCCGCTGATGTCCAGCACGACATTGGCATCGGTCTGACCCGAGCCGTCGATGGTGTCGTTGCCGCCGCGGCCGTCGACCTCGACGCGCTCGACATTGGTGGTGTTGACGGTGATGTCGCCGACATCGCGGAAGAACAGGAAACCGCCACCGGCGAGGGTCGTGATCGTCATCCGCTCGGCGTCGTCCGAGCCGTTGAAGATCAGCGTGTCGGTGCCGGCACCGCCGTCGAAGGTGTCATCGCCGTCGCCGGGGTTCCAGGTGAAGCTGTCGTTGCCTTCTCCGCCGAACGCGACGTCATTGCCGACGCCGCCCCGCAGCACATCGTTGCCCTCGCCGCCATCAAGCGTGTCATTGCCGCTGCCGCCCAGCAGGGTATCGTTGCCGGCGCCGCCAGACAGACGGTCATTGCCGCTGCCGCCATCGAGAGAATCGTTGCCTCGGCGCCCGAACAACCGGTCGTGGACCGTTGTTGCCGAACAAACGATCGTTGCCGCTGCCGCCATCGAGTGTGTCGTTGCCGCTCAAACCGGACAGGCGGTCATTGCCGCCTCTCCCAAAAATGCGGTCCGCGCCACCAGTGCCGATCAGAGTCTCGCGACGTCCGCTGCCAAATATGAGTGCCATTCGATCCTCCCGGTCATGGGGAACTTTTGCTCAGACAGAACTCAGGCTTTTACTACACATTCTGCGGTACACCTTTTGCAGTATGTGATCTTTCGTAACCGGCAGTCATTCCTCACGATAAGTATATATTGAACAGATGCAGATTTCGGTGATGCTGTCTTGTTAAAGAATTCCTGTTTTTATTTGATTGCTTCATAATCCGTTTTGGTTATTTGAATTGAGTTCAAGCATGATTTCTTAAAAGCTTCATGTAAGTACGCATCGCCGCTGCATGAAAACATAGTGCGAGAATAAGTCTATTTGGCGTCAATCCGCGGGTCTTCTTCACGAATGCATTGCTCCGGCGACCGGCACCTTGACGGCGCAACCCGGCACGGGAAGTGGGGCCTTCGGGATTGACAGGGAGATGCTCCGGCCCGCACAGGGGATGGGGCATCGGGAGGAGCTGGTTTTGGTCAAGCGGATTGGTTCAACGGCCTGGCGGGTCCGGGTCTCGGACGACGGCGCCATCGTGGCTTTGGGGGTTCGCGCCGATACGGGCCGCGAATATGAGGTTCTTCTCGGCACGGTGGATTCCACGCCCATCGTGACGGATCTGCTCAACGAAATGGTGCGCACCCACCAGGGCAAGCCACCCCGGACCTTTTCCGCAGGCGCGGGACCGAACCACGCCAAGAGCGTGCCGGTGCAGCCCTTGAGCACCCGAGTCGAACAGGGCGGCGAAAAACCCGTCCTCATCCTGGATTTCGGCGGAACGGTCCTGAAGGTGGCGATCGACCCCGCCCAGCTCCGACAGGCCCTGTCCGCGCCTCAGGCGTGAGATCGGATCGCGTCGTCAGGTGGGGGAGGCGAGACGTTCGTGCCTGTCCGTCTCGTCGACGGAAATGGAGCGCCACCGGCTGCCTGCCGATGACGCTCCCTTGGGGCGGTGGTTAGCCCTGGACGGTGAAGATGTCGGCGTCCTGGTTCGTGAACGCGAGGGCGTCGCCCCCATCGCCGAAGATGCCGACGCCGCCCACAGCGGTCGTGGTGGCTACCTGGGTGATTGGGCTGGCATTCACGTTGAGGTCCGGGCCGAGATCGTAAGCAGGACCCCACGGGAAGTGGTTGTCGTCCATCAGCTGCACAGTCGTGCTCTCGGCGTTCTGGTTCGTCGCCGCGACGGCATCGCCACCGTCGCCGAAGACGCCGACGCCGCCGACCGCGGTGGTGTTGGCAACTTGGGTGATCGGGCTGGCATTCACGTTGATGTCCATGAGATA
>KI912037.1:4621-5092 GCA_000517005.1 Microvirga lupini | reverse complement strand
TAAACCTCTGTATAGAAGGTTTCATCCCTTTGGACTTCTCGCCCAAAACCAAGGTCAAGTTGATCATCTCCGAGATACTTCGGATACTCAAAATCCTCCTCCGGCATATCAAGCGAATTTAGGGCTGCGGCATGGATCAGTTCCTCGTCCTGGCGCAGCCCCTTCTTGCACAGGCGCTTGGTAGGAGCGGCCAATAGCAATCGCCAGAAATATCGGCCAGCACCATGTTGTTGCGCTTCGCTGCTGCCGCTTTACCCGCAAAGTCGATTGGGACAAACTACCTTCGTAGCCAATGGGGTGACTGGGCGGGGCGAGCAGGCTCGTGCTCCGTCGCTCCGGAACTGGGAGTACAGGCATGTCCCTGGCGAGGCGCAATATGCGGACAGAGCAGAACCAAGCGCAAGGTCACGTGGCTTCGCCGACAATAGCCACGTCGCGTGCTCTTCCCGTCCTTAGCACTGGCGTCGCGAT
>KI912037.1:1749-4521 GCA_000517005.1 Microvirga lupini | reverse complement strand
GCACAGGGAGGTGTAGGAATGTATAGGTCAACGTCTTATGGCGAGGATTTCGCGTATGGCCGCTTACGGAACCGTGGCAGACGCGAACTATGCTGGAACAGCTAGAGCGAGCTCCGTGCCAGGAGTAGACGTCCAGAATTGTACCGGATTCGATGGACCACTTGAGGAGAGTTCTAATGGGCGTCCATGCCACCTTCCCGCCGACGGTCGAAGAGTTCCTGGAGGCGTGGCACCTCGTACCTGACGGCCCTCTGCTGACCACGCGTTCCAGTTGGGTCCTTCCGGTCGAGCACGAGGGATCATCCGCGATGCTGAAGGTCGCCCGCATTCCCGACGAGCAGTCGGGTTATCATCTTATGTCGTGGTGGGATGGTCAGGGCGCTGCCAAGGTCTTCGCCTCTTCTCCAGGCGCCCTGCTCATGGAACGGGCCATAGATACCCGCAACCTGGCACAGATGGCTTGGTCAGGCCGGGATGACGAAGCCTGCCGGATCCTTTGTGATACGGCGGCCCGATTACACGTGCCGCGGCGCAGCCCACCTCCCGTGCTGCACCCGCTCGAGGTCTGGTTCCAGCCACTCTTTCAACTCGCGCCGGAACATGCGGCACTTGTCCCGGCGGCCGAGACCGCGCGCCAGCTTCTGGCCACTCCATATGCGGTTGGTCCACTCCACGGAGATCTGCACCACGAGAATGTCCTCGACTTCGGGCAGCACGGGTGGCTGGCGATCGACCCCCATGGGCTTCTGGGCGAACGAACCTTCGACTATGCCAACATCTTCACGAACCCTGATCTCAGCGATCCAGGCCGGCCGCTCGCCACCTTGCCGGGCCGCCTAGAGGCTCGGCTGGCGATTGTAGTCAGCGAGACCGGGGTCGAGCCCGAGCGACTCCTTCGCTGGATCGTCGCGTGGACGGGGTTGTCGGCGGCCTGGTTCATCGGCGACGCTGACGACAAGGGCGCGGCTATCGACCTCACGATCAACGCAATGGCGCGTCGCCTGCTCGGATGACTTCTGAGAACGATGAAGATGAAGGCATGAGGGAAGAGACACCAGGAACCCCGGCTGAGGCACTGGCCGCGTTGAGGATTGTAGAGGACCTGTTCGAAGGTTCCCTCCTAGCTGTCTATTTGCACGGGTCAGCCGTCTCGGGCGGTCTGCGGCCACAGAGCGATGTGGACCTACTGGTCGTCACGGAACAGCCAATGACGGATGCCATGCGGAGGAGCCTTGTGGCCGCCCTGATGCGGATCTCCGGCCGCCATCCTGCCAGTCCCGCAGGCCCGCGCTGCATCGAGCTGATGGTGTTCCTGAAATCCGATCTTTCGGCGTCGGCCCACCCGGCGCGCAGCGAGTTCGTTTACGGAGAATGGTTGCGGGACGCCTTCGAGGCCGGTGAAGTTCCAACGCTCGTCTCGGACCCCGAACTCACCCTGGTGGTGGCGCAGGCCCGGCAGGAAGCGAGAGCCCTGGTCGGTCCTGCCGCGGGGGGACTGCTGCCCCGAATCCCGGATGCCCATGTCCGCCAATCCATGCGCGACGTGCTTTCTTCACCGCTCGCCAACCTGACAGGCGACGAACGGAACGTCCTGCTGACCCTTGCCCGCATGTGGCGGACAGCGACGACGGGGGAGTTCGTGACGAAGGACGCCGCCGAATGGGCTATTCCGCGCCTGCCCGAACCCGTCGCCGAGGTGCTGATCCGTGCTCGGGATGGCTATCTCAGCAGGAGAAAGGACGACTGGGAACCCCACCAAGCAGCAGTGCGCCAAGCGGCAGTCTACTTGCAGCAACAGGTGGCAGTCATGCTGTGACCGCTCTGGGTCAATCTTTCACGTTCTAGCCGCTCAATAAATGTCAGCTCTTAATCGCTGAAGCGGACCAAGCTCTTCGGTCCAGGTAGTGCCAAAGTAGGAAATTCCCTACTCTTCAGGAACGTCCAGTATTCCCTGATGGAGCGGAAATTCGACTTACTTCAGGGATGTGCCTGCCAGCAGCGGAAATCAGATTCGTCAGTGCTGACTAGCGGCCGTCGATTGCCCCCGCCCGAGCAGCCACGGCACTGAATTCCGCGTTGGTAGGGTCCCCCAGCCTACTTGACCGCACCGGCTGCGATTTCACCTGGTGGCACAATCCGGAACATGAAGGTCGAAACCTTCTCCCCGGGTTTAAATGGACCGGGAACCTTGTTGTCGACTGGGCCTAAACTTTGCAGGAACGCCGCGATCGCCATGGTATCATCCGCTGTGAGTTGCGCAAAAGCGTGCCAGGGCATAACCGGCGCCAGGATGCGGCCATCCGGCCGTTCGCCGGTCTGCATCGCCGTCACGATCTGCTCGCGGGTCCAACTGCCGATGCCGGTCTCCTTGTCGGGTGTGATGTTGGGGCCGACAAAGACACCTTCGCCCGGAATCTCGAAGCCCACATCCGAGCCGCCGAGAAAGCGTGACGTGTCGGGCTTGCCGAGGAAGTATCCCGGCGTGTGGCAGTCGTTGCAGCCGCCGAGCGTGACGAGATATTTGCCGCGCGAGAGCTGTGGATCGTCGGCCTTGGCCGTGGAGGCTGGGAGCGTAACAAGCAACGCGGTCAAGAATGCAAGATGAACTGCTATCCGCGACATGGTTTTCTCTCCCTGGCTCTGTTTGGTTTGCCCCTCGCCCCTGCTCATAAACGCAAGAGCATTTATAACATGCTCAGGATGCCTTCACTATGCTTGCGGTCCGTTGGGACCTGCACAGCCGAAGCGTATCGTCTTCTCGATCCTTGATGG
>KI912037.1:1170-1649 GCA_000517005.1 Microvirga lupini | reverse complement strand
ACCAGAAGCGTATCAAGGAGCTGCTCTTCTAAGCCTCCCGCCACCAGACGACTGCGGAACTCGCTGAGAACTGAGGCATCGAAGCCAGGGTCGGTCAGTTCCAGGCCCAGCAGGTACTTCCAATCGATGCGGCTGCGGACCGCATCGGCCGCCCGCCGATCAGAGAGATTCTCAGCGAACTGCAACAAGCTCACCAGCGCCAGTCGCCACGGGCATTCGGCCGGCTGCCCGCAAGGAGCAAAGAGGGATGCGAATTGGGCGTCGGAGAAGATCGTCCCAAGCTGGTCACGCAGGCGCAGATAGGGGCTGCCATGCGGGAACGCGGCACGCGCGATGGCTGCCGTAGTGGCCGGGACATCACGGCACGAGGTCGGGCGGAGCGACATGGAACCCTCCAGGTCTGAACCCAAGCCCCTACAGCCTGAACGCTGGCCCCGCCTCAATCGCTCCAACACGTTCGCCAGCAGTATCGAAAAAAT
>KI912037.1:387-1070 GCA_000517005.1 Microvirga lupini | reverse complement strand
ATGAGCCGCCCGAGCTCGGCGAGACCCGCGAGACACTGGAGCGCATCGCGCGGGATGGGCACCGGGCTAGCGAGGTGATCGGGCGGGTACGCGCTCTCCTCCGGAAGAAAGCCTCCGTCGCAGAGCTGGTGAACCTGAATGATCTCATCCAGAATGTGGCAGCTCTCGTCCATGGGGAGGTGGCCCAGCACCGGATCCTGCTGCGCACCGAGCTAGCGCCCGACCTGATGCCCGTGATGGGCGACCAAGTGCAACTGCAGCAGGTATTGCTGAACCTGGTGCTGAACGGCATCGAGGCCATGAAGGATGTAGCGGAGCGGCCGCGCGAGCTGGCGATCCGGTCCTGGCGCGAGGAAGCCGGAGTGCTGGTGGCCGTGCAGGATGCCGGCGTCGGTTTGGACCCACAGAATGTGGAACGGATGTTCGAGGCATTTTACACGACGAAGGCAGCGGGGATGGGCATGGGCCTAGCCATCTGCCGCTCGATCATCGAGGCGCACGGCGGACGTTTGTGGGCGAGCGCCAATGAGCCTCGGGGCGCGGTCTTTCACTTCAGCCTGCCGGTCGACCGGGATGGGCCATTGTGACCGAGAGCTTCGGGCCCACAAGTGGAAGCCACCTCTAGCTGTTTAGTCCGGTATTTGGTGGAGCGGATCGAGCTTGAAGGGTTGCGGCTCGCTTGT
>KI912037.1:0-287 GCA_000517005.1 Microvirga lupini | reverse complement strand
ATAGGGGGTGAAGCCGCGCAGCGTCTTGAGCCGGCGGGCAAAGTTGTAGGCGGTCAGGAAGTCGGCCAGGTGGCGCCGCAGCTGGTCATGAGTGTCGTAGTAGTAGCGTCTGACGGTGGCGTCCTTGAGGGTGCGGTTCATGCGCTCGACCTGTCCGTTATCCGGCATGATGATTGCGGTGCCTTTGGCGTCCATCTGCCTTCTTTAGGAAGCAGTGGTATGGTGAGCCCATCTGGGACGCGGGGCACCGGGAGCACGAAGGTGCGGGCAGGCCGCCGATAGACGTT
>KI912036.1:88520-89519 GCA_000517005.1 Microvirga lupini | reverse complement strand
CCTGCACTATCCGATGGTGCGAGAGAAGCACGGCGATGTCGCCATGGCGGCAAACCGGTACCCGGATCAATCCGACCCGGCAGCGGTTCAGGCCCGTCGTGAGGCCATGTGGTTCGCCTTCGGCTTCCTCACTCCTGCGAAAGCCTTCAGGAGAGCATGAGGTTTTGTGGGGCGGCTATGGAGCGCTTGAAGGCAGTCCTCATTGACGGGCGAGTAGATGTGTTGAGATGGCGGGCTCCTGAAACTGATTCACTACTGGATGCCCCACAGTTCCTTATGCTCCCCCTATCGGACCGGACCTAAAGCTAAATGGAACCTGACCGTGAATTTGTGCTCCGCTGGAGGCGTTTAGCAGCGTTTAGCAGAGTTCGGACGCCCGATGTTATGGAACGTAGCTAGGTCAGATTTCGCCTTGAGCTAGGAGCTCCTACTCCGCGGCCAAGCGGTGAGATCCTTGCTTGAGGTGCGCAACCAGAACGTCCGATGGCCTGAAGGAGATCACGATGCGCGGCTCTATCGCGACCTCGTAACCCGCTTTGGGATTGCGCCCTTTGCGTTTGCCGCTCTGGCGCGGGACGAACGTGCCGAAACCGGAAATCTTGACCACCTCTCCAGTCTCCAGACAGTTGTCGATCTCCGAGAGAACAACTCCGACGAACGTCAAAGCTCTGCGTGTGGTAATCCTGCCGCCTGGGATACGGCGCGGGCCAGATCGGCCCGCGTCACGCTTCTGGATCTCATCTTGTCCTCGCGTGAACGAAGCAAATAGGCTTCCGTCAGCGTACTGGAGAGTCAAGGGGATTCCGGTCTGGTCGGTGCTTAGGAGAAGGTCAGAAGTCCCCTGCTCCGCTATGCTCATTTGTTCAAGTCTGGCAGTTATGGTGCGGACTGGAACATGCTTGAAATGCAACACGTGCGGGAGAACAGCCAAGGGCTACGTTGCAGCTGTTGAGAACAGTTGTGGACGCTCGCATAGGATAGCCATAATTCGGGAAAGTG
>KI912036.1:83838-88420 GCA_000517005.1 Microvirga lupini | reverse complement strand
TTCCTTCCCTGGAGGCTTCCGGACGCCGGCCCCGGTGCATGTGCCCGCGTCGTGATGGCCGGCATCCGAAACCCTTCACAATAGCGGTCTTTCCGTAGATCACTTCTAATAAGCGTTTCCGGCCATTTCCACCTTTGCTCAACCCGGCGGCTGACGGATGCTTCAGTGCCGCGCGTCGCGGCACAGCACCGACAACAATTCCTCTGCGGCTTACGGCTCCTGCAACAGTTCAAATGGGGCCTTCGTCCACTGGCGAGAAAGCACCATGTGGTGCACGCCGTTAGTCTCCAGCGTGCCGGCGGCGAAGGTCGTCTCTTGGAGGCTGGCGTCCGTTGCCGGCACGAATGTCGAGCCGATCGAAGCTGAAAGCCAGATCGAACGTGGCCCAGGTTGTATCCTCAGCCTGTTTGGCCGATTGGAGCAGCATCGCGCGGACAGCGGGTTCGGCAGCCTCAAGGCTCGCTCGGGTGGTTCCCTCGACGAGAAGCACGTACGCCTCGCGATCAGCACTCGGTCGCACCGGTTCATTCTGGACTGGAAACTGGCTGCGCTGGTCCGCCCGACCGAGGTGAATGGATGTGATCCCTGCTGTCTCCAGCAGGTTCTCGAATGACGGAAGCGTGGGCTCTTCGAGCGTCGCACCATCCTTCGGAACAGTGAACCTCATGGTCGCCAGGGCACCGCCGATCCCCACGCCGGATGTCAGAAGCGTCTCGCAAGGCCACCTGAGAAAATTGCGGAACGAAGGACGCATCGCGGTCGACCATGCGGTCGGGTGGTCGACGACCTTGGCGTAGTTCGGGCTGCCGAGTGCGGCTAGGCTCTCCAGTTCGTAGAGCGTGAAGTACTGGCTCTCGGAGCGCTCGGAAGCTCGGTAGCGCCGGCCTGACAGGAAGCCGTCGATCCCGACCCGCTCCGGAACATGCTCGAAGGTGTGCCAGCATTCGTATTCAGCCTCACGGGCCGGATCGAAGTCGTTCCAGAGCGCAAGGAATCCTGATCCTCGGAGCGGCATGGTTCCCTCGCCTAGACCTGAGGCAGCACAACGACCTTCGAGGCCGACTTGCTGCGGGCAAGACCGAAGCCGGTCAAAGCCTCTGACAGGGGCACGCGATGGGAGATCATCGCTTGGACAAGCTCGGAATGTTCCGCCAGGTAGGACAGAACCCGCGACCAGGTTGCGATGGGCGCTCGGTAGGACCCCCGGATCTGCTGATGCTCGCGAACCAGTCGCGTCAGGTCCACCCGAGCGGGCTCGGGATGAATGCCGCAGATGACGAGAATGCCCCGCTTGCGCAGCACCTCCAGGCTCGGCTGCACCACGGCGGGCACGCCGGTCGCCTCGATCACAACGTCGAACTTTCCGGCCTTGAGATAGGGCGTTAGCGCATCCATAAGAGTGCGACCGGCGGTGTCCACGGTCTTGTCGAACCCGAGGCGGTTCAGGGTCTCAAGCCTTGGGCCGTCGTTTTGACCCGCGACCACGACCTCCGATGCGCCTGCGGCCTTCGCAAAGAGGGCGATCCCCTGCCCGATCGTCCCTGGACCGAGAACCAGCACGCGATCGCCTTCCCGCACCTCTCCCGTATCCACCGCTTCCGCGCTGACCGTCATCGGCTCGGTCAGGGCTGCGATCGCCGGATCAAGTCCCGCTGGAACCGGCACGCAATTCTCCGCCGGGACACAGATCAACGGCGCGAAGCCACCGTTGCGCATGACTCCGATCCCACGCCTGTTGGTGCACGCGTCGGCGTCACCTGCCTTGCACGCCGGGCAGTACCCGCAGACGACCGACGGCCTGACCGCGACGAGGGCGCCCTTCGCTACCGCACCGACATCCGACCCCACCTCGGTGACGGTTCCTGCGAACTCATGCCCAAGGGTGACCGGCATCGCCGCGGCCATGAACTCGTAACCGGGCGTCCATTCGGCGATGTGCACGTCCGTGCCGCAGATGCCCGTGGCCTCGACGCGGATCAAGACCTCGCCGGATCCTGGCCGTTCGGGCGGGGGCACCTCCCGCACCTCCAGGCCAGGAGCCGCATCAACCTTCTGTAGCGCTTGCATGGTGAACATCCCTGATGGCGTCGCGGATCATTCCGGCTTGACGTTCGCGGCCTTGACGACCCGCGCCCAGATCTCGGCGTCCTTCTTCATGAAGCTCGCGAGTTCTTCCGGTGTCCCGCCGCCCGGCTCCGCGCCGACCTTGGCGAGTTGCGTCCGCAGATTTTCGTCTGCCAAGGCAGTGTTGACTGTCTTGTTTAGGGTCGCGACTACCTCGGCGGGTGTGCCTTTCGGAACGAGCAGCGCTACCCAGGCACTGATGTCGTAGTCGGCATAGCCCTGCTCGGCGACCGTTGGAACGTCCGGCAGCAGGGTCGTGCGCTGTCGCGTCGTGACGGCCAGCGGCTTCAGGGTCTTCCCCTCGATCTGTCCTGATGCGGAAGCCAACGTGCTGAACGTCACCGAGAGACGCCCGCCGATGACATCGGTGAGTGATGGGGCTTCACCGCGATACGGGACGTGCTGCATCTTGGCGCCGGACTGGATGGCGAAGAGTTCTCCGGCGAGATGGGCCACGGTCCCGGTTCCCCCTGACCCGAAGGTCAGCGGATCGCTCTGCGTGCGGCCGAGACTTTCGAGCTCCTTCATGGTGTTTGCCGGAAACGTGCTCGCCGCGACGACGACGAACGGGAGCTTTGCCAGCATCGCGACGGGAATGAAGTCCTTTTCCCAGTCATAGGGCATCTTGTCACGAAGGGCGGGATTGATCACGAGCGTGGTCGGTGCGGCAAGAAGCGTGTAGCCATCGCCCGATGCCCGCGCGACCCCCTGCGTCCCGACGATGGTCCCCCCACCGCCTCTGTTCTCGATGACGAAGCGCTGGCCGAGAACGGCGCCCATCTTCTCTGTCACCAGGCGAGTGGCAACATCGACGCCGCCTCCGGCAGCGAACGGCACCACCACCTGCATGGTTCGCGTGGGGTAGGTTTGCGCCTCGGCCTGTGGCGTGCTGAGCGCCGACATGGACAGCGCGGCGACGGCAATGGCGGCTTGGCGGAACGGACCAGTCGAATAAGAGTTCATGGTGACCTCCCTGTTGAGCCGTGTGCCTCTCGGCAACTGGCACCCTAAAGGAGGTCAGAACGTCCGTGCCCGCAACCGACCTTTGATCAAGCCACTATAGCCTCGGGCTATACTCTCGCCGGCGTCTGCGAAACTGTGCCGTCGGGCTCACGTGGCGGCGGGCCGCCGCAGAATGCACTCAGCTCGTCCCTGAGCGCGGCAGCGAGAAGCTGCATGAACCGGCTCTGGACCCGTTCAACGTTTCGATGAAGATACACTTGGAACATGCCATCGAAGGTGGTCGGCAGGACCGTGACGGTTGACCGGTCCACCGATGCGGCGCTGAACTCGTCGACAACCGCGATGCCAACGCCGGCCTCAGCCAAGCCAATGGCCGTCTCGGCAAATCGCACCACGTGAGTCTTCCTGGGCGTGACCGACCCGGTGTTCAGGAAATGGCTTAGCATCTGGCCATGAACCGACTGGGGTTCAAACACGATCAGGGTAGTACCATCCAGGTCTTCCGGCCGTAGCCGCTCCGCGCCAGCCGGGAGAGTTCCCGGCGGCACGAGCGCGACCATGCGGCCGGTGCCGACCAGGGTACTCTGGATAATCCCATGGGTGATCGGAAACAACGTGACGGCTCCTTCACCCGGACCGGAAACGAGGTAGTCCAGGACCTGGGCGACCGAGAGCACGTCGAAATGGATCGAGAGCCCGGGTCGTTTGCGAACCAGCGCGCCGATCGCCCGGGGAACGAGAACCCGTCCGAGGCTAGGCGACGCCCCGAAGCGAAAAAGGCCCTCGTCACTCCGGGCGATCCGAGCCGCCCGGTCGATCGCCGTCTCTAACTGCTCGAAGGCACGGTCGACCTCCTCGAGGATGCGCCGGGCCTCGGCGGAGGGGATGAGCCTGCCACCCGCGCGGTCGAAGAGCTGGATCCGCAGCAGGTCCTCGATGCGCCGGATTGTCTTTGTCACGGTGGGCTGGGCAATTTTGAGCTCGCTGGCCGCCCCAACAAGAGTCTGCGCCCGCATCACGGCGCGGAAAACCTCGATCTGGCGAAGCGTCAACATTGAAGGGTGGCCATTACTCTACCTTGCCGAGCTATTGTAGCAGCGACTGGATGGCTCGCCAGCCCGGCCGTGGCAGGACGTCCTCGACCTCGTTTGTGGAGAGGGATGAAGGGGGCAGCGCTGGTCATCTTGGTATCCTACAACGCGCCACAACAACGCTCAGGTCATCGTAAGAGTCCCAAGCCGTCCCACGCTCCGGAAGGGCCGCTTCGGGTCAGGCACTAACGATCCCATGCCTTTCAGGAACCTCCGCTGTTCCTCGGTCGAGCGGACATTCGTTGTACTTCCGAGAAGTGCCAGGAGTGGCCCTTAGCGGAATTAAATTGTGAGCATCAAAGGCTGCCTCGCCAGCGACCGTCGGAAAGGGTTTTCCTCATGGGGGTCACGCGTTCCGCGGACGTTATCCGAGATCAAAAGTCTGGAACTATCGCTTCCTTATC
>KI912036.1:83260-83738 GCA_000517005.1 Microvirga lupini | reverse complement strand
TCAAGAGGGCGTGAGACTGGCGGTGCAGCCCGAAGTTGATCTCGCCCCGTGCCTTCGCCGCGACGAGGATGGCCTCAGCCGCCTCGATTTGTTCGCGTGTGCAGTCCAGCGTCAGACGCAAGACATCGTCGTATTTGCGGAAGTCCGAGTTCGAGGCGACCTCCGACCAAGTTCTCGGACCGAGATACGTCTCGTCCTCAGGAATGGTGATGTCCTTCGGAACGGGATGGGACTGGCGCGGCCCGGCGTCAAACACGGCAAGCACCCGCTTGGCAATCCCGGCAAAGACTTCTGGGCTGGTATGGTCATACGGCTCAACCAGCAGCGACAGTATCTCTCCCTGCTGGCTCGGAAGGGGCATCCAGTCACAAGTCAGCCCGGTCAGGTCCGGCTGCGTCGTGTGCGTCCCTGGCTTGACCAGATACCGTCCGTTCTTGATTTGCTGCTCTGCCCATTTCAGCCCGCCCCCGGCGAACAT
>KI912036.1:77399-83160 GCA_000517005.1 Microvirga lupini | reverse complement strand
AGCGAACCGGGATGCCGTATTGCAGGCCACCCTTGGTCCAGAGAGCGTTCTGGCCGCGCTTGATCTTCAGGCGCGAGCCTTCGCCGACGTTCTTCTCGAAGACCTCGCCGTAGTTGCCCACGTGCTTGATGATACGCACAGCCCAGTCGTTGGTCAGGCCGACGGCCTCACCGAACTTGCCCTCGGTGCCGAGCAGGCGTTTGATCTCCGGGTTCTCGGAGGTCTTCATCTGCTCGACGTTGGCCTTGGTGACGCCGAGCTCCTCGGCATCGAGCATGGCATTGTGCGTCCACCGGACGATGTCAGCCCACTGGTTGTCGCCGTGGCGGACTGCCGGGCCAAGCGGCTCCTTGGAGATGACCTCTGGCAGAATGACGTGATCGTCCGGGTTCGAGATGGTCAGACGCGCGGCATAGAGGCCGGAGACGTCAGTCGTCATCGCATCGCAGCGGCCGGCCTCGTAGGCTTTCTTCGCCTCCGTCGCGTTTGCGAAGCTCACCACCTGATAGGTCATGTTGTTGGCCCGGAAGTAGTCGGCGAGGTTCAACTCGGTCGTGGTGCCTTGGTCGGTGCAGACCGACTTGCCGTTGAGTTCCTTGGCCGAGGCCATACCAAGG
Organism: Microvirga lupini; assembly: GCA_000517005.1. GTDB lineage: Bacteria > Pseudomonadota > Alphaproteobacteria > Rhizobiales > Beijerinckiaceae > Microvirga > Microvirga lupini. The sequence continues at coordinate 82,543 of KI912036.1, read as the reverse complement.
GATTTGCGGACCATGAAGCCCTGGCCGTCGAAGTAGTTGATCGCCGGGAACTCGAGACCGAGCTGGGTGTCGCGCGACATGGTCGCGGTCGAGTTGCGGGCCAGCACGTCAACCTGCCCCGACTGCAACGCCGTGAAGCGGTCCTGAGCCGAGAGGGGAACGAACTGTACCTTGGCCGGGTCGTCGAAGATGGCCGCTGCGATGGCACGGCAGAGGTCAACGTCGAGACCTGACCAGTTGCCCTGCGCATCCGGCGCGCCGAAGCCGGGGAAGCCCCGGTTCGCGCCGCAGGTCAGAAAGCCCTTCTGCTTCACGGTGTTGAGCGTCGCCTGAGCCGAGGCGCCCGTGGTGAGCACGGTTGCCATGAGCGCTAAAGCGATTGATGCGAGAGCATTCACCATGACGTTACCTCCTGTAATGTCGGTTTCATCGTGAGCCCGCCAATCAGGCAGTCATTGTTCACAGGCAGCCAGCGAGCGCCCACACGTCGGATCTCTACCGCGTGCGGGCGGTACGCTCGAACTGGCGCAGCATCTGGTTGCCACGAGTCACAGCTGCGTCGAGCGCCACCTTGGCGGACTTCTGCCCGGCGAGTGCCGCCTCGATCTCCTCGGCCCAGACGTCCCGCAACTGCACCATGTTGCCAAGGCGCAGGCCGCGCGAGTTCTCGCTTGGCTCCTTGTTGGTGAGTTCCTTCAGCGGCACTTCGAGAATAGGGTTCTTCTCATAGAATCCGGACGCCTTCGTCGTCTCATAGGCAGCTTTGGTGATCGGCAGGTAACCGGTCTCCTGGTGCAGGCGCACCTGACGATCCGTGTCCGACAGGAAGGTGAAGAACTTCGCCACGCCCTTGTACTCCTCAGGCTTCTTGCCCCCCATCACCCAGAGCGAGGCGCCGCCGATAATCGAGTTCTGGGGCGCGTCCTTCACGTCCGGATAGTAGGGCATCGGGGCAGCCGTGTACTCGAACTTCGAGTTCGCCCGCACATCGCCGTAGAAGGCTGAGGAATTCAGGAAGATCGGGCATTCCCCGGAGGTGAAGCGACCCGTACTTTTGCCGTCGCGGCCGGAATAGTCGAAGGTCTTGTCCTTCTGCAGATTCACCAGCGTCTCAAGGTGCCTAATGTGAAGGGGCGAGTTCAACTTCAGCTCCGTATCAAAGCCATCGAGCCCGTTCGCCCTGGTGGCCAGCGGCACATTGTGCCAAGCCGAGAACTGCTCGAGCATCGCCCAAGTGATCCAGGCGGTCGAGAAGCCGCAACTCTGGTAGCCCGCAGCCTGCAGCTTCTTGGCGGCGTCGAAGGTTTCCGGCCAAGTCTCCGGGATCTCGGCAATGTTGGCCTTCTTCAGGGCGTCCCGGTTCACCCACATCACCATGGAGGAGGAATTGAAGGGGAACGAGAGCATCTCGCCCTTCAGAGTCGAGTAGTAGCCGGTGATCGTGGGCAGATAGGCGTTCGGGTCGAACTTCTCGCCCGCCTCAGCCATCAGCTGGTACACCGGTTTCACGGCTCCGGACGCCGCCATCATGGTCGCGGTGCCAACTTCGAACACCTGCAGGATGTGGGGCGCGCTACCGGCGCGGAAGGCCGCGATGCCCGCATCCAGGGTTTCCGCATAGGTGCCCTTGAAGGCTGGCACCACCTTATAGTCGCTTTGGCTCGCATTGAACTCCTGGGCAAGCCTGTTAACGGCATCATTGTTGGCGCCGGTCATGGCGTGCCACCACTGGAGTTCTGTCTGGGCAAGCGATGAGGTTGAGGCCAGGCCCAGCCCCACAGCGGCAAGAACGATCACTTTTTTCATCGGTAACCCTCCCGCACGATCTCGGTTGAACGTGACTCCCGGACGGGAGCCTCTTGGCAGGAAGCTTGGACGTTGCCGCAGGCTGGCGTTCTCTGCTGGACGAGCAGCCCGTCGCCCGTGGTTTTGACGATCCGGCCGCCTGCCGGACGAAGGTAGAACTGGTCAGGAATCGGCGGCACGCCCCGGGCGGCGCCATTGCGCCTTCCTCGCCGAGACTGATCGGGCGCGAGCGGCCTGCCACGTCGGCATACATGATGGTCACCAGCTTGCGCGCCATCGAGAGCTCCATCACTGGTCCAATCGATCGCGAAATCCTATACCCGAAGCGTCAGACGAGGAAGACGCAAGCAGGTCGACGACCGGAGTCCTTCGCGGCTTCCTCAGCCTGGCAGAGCCGGCATGGTGCTTGCAGGGGCCGCTCAGCACGAGCCGTAACCCGCGGAAGGCCCTGAGGGAAGGTCTCACTCGAGACAAGGTCTAAGTTGCCAGGGCTTTCGAGAGAAAAGTCCGGAACGGGTCAAACTTCCACGTTCGGGCCGCTCAACAAACGTCGGCTCCTGAGCGCTGAAGCGGACCAAGTACTTACGTCTCTGAAGTGCCAAGAGGAGACACTTTGAGCTCGCTCCCAATCTCGCGCCCAAAGCTATGCCGTCCTTCGGCCGCTAGCCAAAACCCCGCCTCTTCTTCATTGCAACCTTCGAATGGCTTGCGGTCTTTGCTCCGAAAAAGGGGGTCACATCCGGCCTCGAAGCCTCGTCAGGAATATGAAGGTGGTCTGGCGCGATCGGGGCTATAACCCTGATCTCTCAGCCCGCAAAGCCTGCAAACTCCGCTTTCCTGTCATCCACCATCAGACGAACAGCGGCAGGTAGAGCACGCCGACCGTCACGATCAGCACGAGCACGGCGGCAGTGGCCGCCGCCGTGCCTCGTTCATTGTTGCGGTCCATGGCTTATTTTACAGAGTAATGGTGGGATCCGGCGGGGCCTCCCAAACTGGATCACCGGTTAAAACCAGTCTGCGGGGGCCATATGTTGCGGGTTCTACTCGGCGTCTCCGCGGCGTGGCAGCTTCCAGCCGGGGCGGACGAAGTGGCAGGTGTAGCCATTCGGAAGCCGCTCGAGATAGTCCTGATGCTCCGGCTCCGCCTCCCAGAAGTCACCCGCAGGGGCGAGTTCCGTGACGACCTTGCCTGGCCACAAGCCCGAGGCATCCACATCGGCGATCGTGTCCTCGGCCACCTGACGCTGCTCGTCCGAGGTGTAGAAGATCGCCGAGCGGTAGCTCAGGCCGAGGTCGTTCCCCTGCCGGTTCTTCGTGCTCGGGTCGTGAATCTGGAAGAAAAACTCCAGCAGGTCGCGGAAGCTTGTCTTCTCCGGCTCGAAGATGATCTCGATCGCCTCGGCGTGCGTGCCGTGGTTGCGGTAGGTCGCGTTCGGCACGTCCCCACCAGAGTACCCGACCCGTGTGGAGACGACGCCGGGGCGGCGTCGGATGAGATCCTGCATGCCCCAGAAGCAGCCCCCGGCCAGGATGGCCCGCTCAGTTACACCAGTCATGTTCATTCTCCTTTTTCTACAAAGAGCCCGCGAAACTCGCCATAGCCCTCGTTGTCCAGGTCATCGTGATGGATGAATCGTAGCGAGGCCGAGTTGATGCAGTAGCGCAATCCACCAGCCTCAGATGGTCCATCGGAAAACACGTGTCCCAGATGGCTGTCGCCGTGGGCCGACCGCACCTCGGTTTGCACCATGCTGTAGCTCGTGTCGCGACGCTCGATGATGTTGCCGGCATCGATCGGTTTGACGAAGCTAGGCCAGCCGCTGCCGCTATCGTACTTGTCGAACGAGGCAAACAAGGGCTCGCCCGACACGACGTCAACATATAGCCCGGGTTCCTTGTTGTCCCAGTACGCATTGGCGAAGGGCCGCTCGGGTCCGTCCTGCTGCGTCACCCGATACTGTTCCGGGGTCAGACAGGACACAGCCTCGGGGTTCTTGTGATACTCCTTCATCGATTGGTCTCCTTTCATCGTGAATTGCCATGATTCTTTAGTTGAGGAGGTAAAGTGTCAGATTAAATGTGCCGGCGGCTCCGGCTGGGCGCTCGGCCGCAACGGCAGTGCCTTCGTCGCCTCCAGCACGAGGTTGACTGCCGACGCCAGTTCGATCTCGTCGAATTCGAAGCACCCGCAGCTGTCGATGGATTCATGGCCTGCAAAGGAGAAGACCTCCAACCAGAATGGCGGTAGACCAGATGCGACGCTGTCCGGTGGAAGTTCGGTGAGCTGCACCTCAAGCGTTCCCAAGCGCATCACCCTGACGGATCGGGAGCCGTCGGCATCGTACGGCCGGAACACAAGCTGGATGTAGGCCCGGATCATCCGTTGCTCAATTTCGTCGGTACAGAGGTCCAACGAGAGGGAGTTCTCATCCCAACGTGCGGCGCGTTGCGCCGCTCCGTGATTAGAAGTCATATGCGTCTCCTAAAAATCCCCTGCTTTGATGACCCATCCCCGGGTCATCCGTGTCAGTTGGCGCCTTCCCGTGCGGCAAGGCTCTGCGGGTGGGCTCTAACGGGTTCGACCGGGCTTGGGGTTGCGCCGACACGGTGATGTGGCGGATAGCGTCCAGTACGACCGCCGCTGTCGGTTCCTTCAAGACGATATCTCCCTGCGCAGAGTATCCAACCTCGCGCGCACCGATGATCGCGGGCCGGTCCGGATGGTTGTTGCGATGCTGGTCGGCAAGGATCCAGCCGTCGATCAGCCCTGGCAGGGTGACCTGAGTATAGAGCCAGTCGATCAGGCGCCGCCAGTCGCGGAGAAGGCGAAACGCCTGTTCCCCTGTGGTGGCGGTCATCACCTCGGAGCCAGCCTCGCCGAGCACCAGGGCGAGGCTGCTTTGAAAGTCGGTATTGATCGCGACGATCGGGATACGCTCGCGCGGTGGGCTGTGTGTGGCCTCTCCCCTAAGGGTGGAGCTGCCGATATCAGGCTGGTACAGTCCGGTCAGTTGATCACGCGCATCCGCGAACTCACGATGGATTGCGGCACTGTTCATTGTGGATTTCCGCTGGTGCACTTGGCACCTCAAAAAAGGGCAGCGCGACGTCGCACGGAAGCGCGGGCGCACCGGCGTTCAGTTATCGTGGAAGGCTGAACCTTCATGACGGCAGCTTGGTACCGCCTCACGCGGATATCGCGGCCTTCTTGCCGGCGCCCACGACCATGAGGTGCTCACCTGCCTCCATCATCTCGGCGGCTTTGGCGTACCCACCGCTCATTCCGTCGAGGAAATGTAAATGCGAACCCTGCCGACCGGACGGCACAAGACAGG
>KI912036.1:73514-77299 GCA_000517005.1 Microvirga lupini | reverse complement strand
GCTTGCCGAGACCGCGTATCGGGCAATCCTCACGTCGCGTCCGCGGGAGCGGATGTCGCGCACAGACAGCAGCCCTATACGAAGAGTGAGACCAAGACTGGCTCTGGCAAAAGCCGCAACCTGTCGGAGAACCGAGGTCGCAACCATGAAGCCCTGTGGCGGCAAAGCAAAGGCAGCCCCGTCGCCCCGAAACACAAAAGGAAAGTCGAACGTACCCCAGGCATTGCCAAGAGCGGCAATCACGGAGGCGCCTGCGAAGTTGACGTCTTTATAACGCCCCGCCTTGACGGCTGAGGTCGAGTCGACGACGTCCGTTATCCCGATGAGCCAGTCGTCAGGCAGTGCCTCGTAGATGGATGGGTCGAGCACGAGTGAAAACTCACTATACGCCTGGGGGCGGTGTGTCGGGCTGTTGACCATTGCGTGTCCTCCAGTTCAGGGTGCACCTGCAAACGTAGTGTCGCGCCTTGCCAATGGGGTGCAGGTGTCCGATGCGCCCCGTCCGAGGGAGCCGAGCCTGCCTCGTCGGCAGGCCCGGCCGCTTCCGTTCAGAGCAGGTTGGTCTCGACATTGATGTTGCCGTGCGTCGCCTTCGAGTACGGGCAGATTCCGTGCGCTGCATCGACCAGCGTCTGCGCGACCTCGTGGTCGACACCTGGCAGGCTGACGTTGAGGCGCGCCCGCAGGAAGTAGGCGCCGCTGTCGAGGACCAGGTCGATCTCGGCGTCAACCGCCGGCGCGGTCGGGAGGGTAATCTTCCTCTGGGCGGCGGCATGCTCAAGCGCGCCCATGTAGCAGGCCGCCCAGGCGGCACCGAAGAGGTTTTCGGCGGCTGGGTGCGGCTGTGACAGCTTGAGGTCGAGGAGGCCGTCGCTGCTGCGCGTACCGCCGTCGCGGCCGCTCGTGTTGTGGGTCTTTCCGGTGAACAGAACCTTGGCAGTCATGGCACTATCCTTTCTGAACATCTAGATCGCATTCGATCAATTCGGATGCGATGCAAATACACCTCAGAAAGATCCATGTCAAGCACTTCCGATTTAATCGGATACGATTTATATTGTGTGCAGCAACGTAACCCTCGGAGAGGTCCATGACCCGCCCACCAAGACCGAAGACCACCAACATGCCCCCCCAGTCCCCGCAGGGTACGAGGGAAGGCAAGAAGCTTTCGAACTTCCTATGCTTCGCGATCTACTCGGCGAACTTAGCCTTTAATCGCGCGTACAAGCCAATCCTGGACAAGCTTGGCCTGACGTACACCCAGTACATCGCCATGGTGGCGCTGTCCGAGGAGAACGACCAGACCGTCAGCGCACTCGGGGAGAAGCTCTTCCTCGAGTCCAACACGCTGACGCCCATGCTCAAGAAGCTCGAAGCGACAGGCTATGTCCGGCGTCACCGCGATCCCACCGATGAACGGCAGGTCCGCGTGAGCCTGACGCCTGCGGGCCGCCAACTGCTTGAAATGGATCCGGGCGCATCGCTGGTTGAAGCCACCGGGCTTGGCGAGGACTTTTCCGCAGCGCAGAAAACTGTGGCAAGCATCCGTGACAACCTCCTGCGTGCCACGCGCGCTGAGCTGGATGCAAGCGAGTGAGCAACCTGCAACCAGCGGGTCATCCTCTGTGTAGCGCAGGCAAAGCCGACGATCCCAGTAAAAATATCTCTCACCTTACTGTCGGCTCATAGCGGGCAGCGGCCGTTCGCGGTCTTGTGACCGACCACCATGGAGCACACCTCAGCATGGCCGGTTGCTCGCCGAACCACTGAGAAGTATCCTCTGCGCCTAATCAAAACGTCTGTACGTTAGTTATGAAAGAACAAAATCCCGCCCAAGTGGGGCGGGTTTCTGCGTTTTAGTCGGCGCAGGCAAGGAAGCTGCATCTCTGATTGTCGCGAGCGATGCTGGGCTATTTGTGCATGTGCACTTGCGCCATCCCTGGTTCGCCAGTCATGGCAGGCACGGTGAACGTATGCGTCACCGATTGTCCATTTAAGATCTCGTGGTTAGCGTCGACCAAGTCGATCTTCACCTTGTGCTGGCCGGGCGGAAACCCGCCTATGTCGACTGTACCGTTGTCACTCGCATCCGCCCACGTCCAGGGCAGGTCGTCGACGGTGACGTGCAGATGCCCGATGCGTGGGGATACGCTGAGGGCGCCCGGGCCGAACGCCTGTACAATACGCACGTTCTCCACCCGGTACTGGGACAGGAATAGGCCCTGGGCCAGCGCCGTGGGAAGCGGTGGGTCCATAATCAATTTGGCTGGGGGTTGGTTCTGGATGGGGACACCAAAGGAGGTCTCGAACGGTGAAGGGCCGCGGACCTCCCTTGCGCTCTGGGCGAAGGCGCTCGTAGCGAGCATGGTTCCAGCGGCGACAGCGGTAAGCGTCTTGATGAGCAGGGTCATGGCACTCCTCCTTTAAAGCTCTGATTGAACTCATCGAAGGGTGTAGGTCGTGCCATTGGAGTTGGCAGCGATAGGCTTGCCAACGGCGCAAGCAGCGGTCGGATCGGCCGACCACCCGTCATGCTGATTACACTTCTCAGGCTTGGGGTGCTTCTTTCGTCAACGCACAGGTGTGTTTTTCGCTAACGTTGATGATGCGCTCTTGGGCGAGCAGGGCGACCGCACTGAGCGTCGCGTGAGCGCATTGAGGCACTCTCACATAATTGTGATACTTGGTAGCTCTGTCAAAGTCAATAGGCGGGATCACTGCATTCGAAGAAATAGTAGCGCCCATCGCAACTATTTCGCTCCGCAAGGGGGGGCGAACGCGCTGATCGCAAGGTGAATACGCGCCCTCGCTGCTGCGATCCCAGGCTCCGAGTTTGTGACGTGAGCCGACGCCCGCTTTTGGTCAAATCCGGTAGCACAGAGAGGATGAGTGACGGTCCGCTTTCCCCAAAGTGCTGGCCAAGTCGTCGGTACCAAGCGTTAGAATTTAACCACTAGCTCCACTCGGAGAACCTCAGGGCAGTTCGGGATGAGGGTGGAGCAACCTCGGTAAGAGCGTCCCTCGCCTTACAGCCGGCCCATGACTTATCACGGCCATTCGCGGCGTCGTGATCGACAAACATCGGGCACACCCCAGAGGCGCCGCTTGCTCGCCAAGCCCCCGAGGAATACGCTACTAACTTAATCAATGTCCCTGCGTTGGACTTGGGCTCCCCGGCGAGCCACTTTTCATCGACAGCTTTGCCGACGTCGCTCCTGAACCGAGTAGTTATGTTACTCGCAGGAGGAGGACCCGATCGCAAGAGCCGCAGCCTCCATCGACATTTAGGAAAGGTCTAGGAAGGCCGCACTGCGGTCGTTCGTGTACACAACGCCAGCAGTCTTGCGGTTGTCCGTCCGCCGATCCCGCGGCGCCAAGGCCAAGCGCGACTAACGCAACTCCCGACTCTTCACTTCATGAAACACCGTCGGTCACTGGGCGAAGGCGCACCGCCGCCAGTTCTACTGCCTCCCCAAGCGCCAGAATACCGCAGGGTTCACAATCCTGTCTCTCGGGTGATCGCCTGATGTTTGGTCATTCGCGGAAAGGTCTGGATCGGGTCAGGTACAGTCTTTAAGCGTGGCCGTGTAAATGTCCGCTCACCGCCGCCATCCTGAAGTTCGGCGACGCCCTCCTGCTCGTGGGCGCGGAGAACTTGCCCTACGAGAACGCGGCCCAGGCTCTCGGGTGCGCGGTCCGCACCGTCAAGAGCCGGGTCAACCAGGCCCGGAACGGTCTGGTCGAACTGATGAGGATGGCATCGCCGGATCGCGCCAATGCAAAGA
>KI912036.1:68853-73414 GCA_000517005.1 Microvirga lupini | reverse complement strand
CGCAGGATCGGGCCAGCCGGACCGCCGGTGTCCGGAGGCAGCAGGGACGATCCGTCTATCAGGATCCATGCGCTCCACGACGACGCACCACCGGATGCGCAGGTCCTCCCTGAGCACCGGCACGATGGTCAGGTCGCCTCCGGCATCGCGAGCCGAGCAGGCGTTCAAGGTCCTCTCGCCGGGTCCAGGCATCCGGCCGATGGAGGTCCGAGCCTCGTCCCGCTGCCGGGCTGCGTCCGTCCCGCCGCGAGCTAACCCGGGAGGTCCCAGCCGCCACAGGAGGGGCGGAAGGCGTCCAGCACCCAGTCGCCGACCGCCTGCCCCAGGGCCAGACCATCCTCGACCGCCGACCGGAAGTGAATGCCGGCATAGATCCGGCTCCGCCCCGCCTCGGCGGCCGCGTCGGCGAAGCTGGCGAAGCTGCGCGTCACCCCGGGCAGAGTGACGCTGGTGGCCGAGAAGGCCTGCGCGCCGAAGGCGTCGGTCAGGATCGCGGCCGCGGCGGCGCTGAAGGTGGCATGCCCGGCGACATAGTCGGGATGGTTCGGGGTCGTGATGAGGGGCACCCAGTCCGGATCGGCCGCGGTGGCCGCATTCCCGTCTGTGTCAGCCAGCCGGATTGCCGTCACCGGCCGCCAGAAGTCATAGGTGTACTTGGCATCCCAGGCGGCGATGGCGGCATCCGCGAGCGCGACGTTGAGCTCGGCGAGCAGGCGCGCGCTCGCCGGGCCGCTGAGATCCTCGGTTGCGGCAAGGCCGGTCGCGATCTGGTTCCAATGCCCCGGCGGCGTGTAGCTGCCGGAACCATCGGCCCAGAACCGGGCGATCTCGGTCTGCTCGGCGGTGCGCTCGGTGGAGGATGCTGAACCCAGCCGCTTCACCTCGTTGAACTCCGCCGCATACGCTGCGCTAGTAACCTCGGGCGGACCGTCGGGGCGGAACTGATCCCCGCGCGTCAGCGCAAAGGGTGTCACCGAGCCCCACTGCGGCAGCAGCGCCGGCAGATACCCTGGCGGCGTCGGGCGCCACTCGCCCGGCTCCGTCCCTCCAGCATAGGGCACGACCGCGTCCGATCCGTCATGCGCCCGCAGCGCTAGCACCGCATCGGCCACGGCGGTGCCAAAGGCCACGCCTCGTGTCTCCCGCGGGCCATCCGGCACAGCCTTCAGGCTCTGGGTCAGTTCCGCAACGAACGTGGCCTTCTGGTCCGGAAAGGTATCGCTCAGGATGTGCTCGGCGGCGGCCGCCACCGCCGCGGTGGCGGAGATCCGGTGCGGCGCATCCAGGTCGACGAGATAGCCGGGCAGGCCTTGGATCGCGTTGAGCACGTCGTAGACCGCGAGGCTCTCCAGTGCCAAGGCCCGGCTCGCGTAGGGTGGCGTCGCGGCGGTCGCCTGGATGGCCTCGAGGGCGTGCTGGTTCCACTCCAGCACCACGGACGCATCGAGGTGGGCCGTGTAAGGATGAGTGAACCCTTTGCTGGCCCAATCAGGGTGGAGGTTGGGTGCAGGCATCGGGGGCCTCCTTCTCGGGGGACGCTGCGATCTTCAGGTCTTCTTGACGATGGTCCCGGCTGGGCCCAACGCCGCCTCGTTCCACACCATGTCACAGGGTGAAGTGATCCTGGTCCTGGCTTCGGCCCGAATGATGCGCTCTTGGTTCGTCCTGCATCGTTTCATCCAGCCCTCCGACGGGAGTGGGCGGATCCCAGTCCAACCAATCCGACACGGGAGTTCGGTTGAAATGCGGCACGTTCGTGATCATTGCGGACCGGTGCGGACACTCACGCAGGACGGTCGTCTGCCGTCACCGCCAGGGGTTCCGTGCGGGAGGTTCGCCGGGTCCAACGATGCCCGGCCGCCCTCGCCTCCTGCCGCAAGCCCCGACCTCGGTCCCGGGAGGGTGCGCCAGATCAGCAGCGTGCAGGTTGCTGCACTCCCGCCAGACGCGTTCTCACCGCCCCCGCCGCCGAGGGCGGCGGGGGGTGTATATGCCCAGTCCGATGGCGCGCGGCGCCTGTTTAAGGCTTTCGGAGCCGGTCAGGTGCTGCGTCGATGCGCCCGCTCAGCCACGGAGCCCAAGTCATTTGCATGACCCGGCTCCAGAACATCAGCGGATTGCTGGCTTCCAGAAAGCGGCCGAACGCCTCAAAGGACGGCACGGCTCGAAGGATGATTGATATTTGCTCCTCGCCGCCCTCGGGCGGGCGGCGGTGGACAATTTCGACGTCAAGGCTGGGCAGCCGGGCAGTCGCACGCGTTCCATCATATTGGCTTTGCACCATGGCCGGGGCTCCGTCTTCATGCACGACCATATCAGCAAAGATTAAGCGTTTTATCGACGATGGAGCGGCTGAGTAGGCTGCGAGGCGCGATTCCAAGGTCCACAGGGGGAGGCCCTGAAATTCCCCGCCCTTCCGGAATGTCTGATTAGGGCAGGTTTGCTGCCGTCAACCTTTGGTCTCAGGTGTGCGATTAGCCGACATTGCCCATGATCGAGGATCGTGATCACGCCTCTACGAGCTTGTTGCGGATTGCATATCGGATCAGCGCAGCGATCGTGTTGACGTTGAGCTTGCGCATCACGGTGGCGCGATGGGTCTCGATGGAGGCGATGCGGCGCGCCTTCAGGCTGGCCAACAACGAGGTCCTTCACTGCCTCGTCGGCATCGGGACGCCCGGGAAGAGCAGGAGCGCCACCGGAGCCGGATCCCGGTCTCCTTCAGGTGTGGCAGCCGAATAACTGACCTCCCGGAACTATCGCCGACCGGTTTGGCGAGCGGAACGGGACGCGCCATCAAGCCCGAGTGGTTGCGGGCACCCATCGCAGGACCAGGACGAGCGGGACGCTCGTCGCCGCGTCAGACCGTCAGCGTGGCGACCAGCAGGCCGGGCGGCAGAGGGCGTCGCCATCCGTCCGCCAACGCGGGAGGGCGCTATGCGTTATCATCAACCGTCCACCCAACTGCCGCCGCTTTGTAACACTAGCCTCCTAGCGTCCGCGCATTCGTTCCCGAGCCAAGGCCCTCATCCATGACGCGCACGACTCGTCCTCTCCTCAGCCGGCGCCATTTCCTGGCCGCCAGCGGTGCCGCCGGTCTCGCGACGCTCTCCAACAGCGTTTTTCCCAATCTCAGCCGCGCCGCCAGCCGCCCGGTCATCACCCATGGCCTGCAATCGGGCGACGTGTCGACGAATTCGGGCGTCGTCTGGGCGCGGGTCGACCGACCGGCCCGGGTGTTTTTCGACCTTGCGACCAGCGACTCGTTCAAGACCGTTCACAGATCGGTCTTCGTTGACGCGTTGCCGGAGAGTGACTTCACGGTGAAGGCCCTGGTTGAGGACCTGCCATCCGGCCAAGACATCTTCTACCGGGTGCGACCGCAGGACCTGGTCGACGTCAACGGCACCGGCGAGCCGATGGTCGGGCGCTTTCGCACCGCCCCCGCAGATCGCCGCGACATCAGCTTTGTCTGGTCGGGCGACACTGCGGGCCAGGGCTGGGGCATCGACGAGAGCCGCGGCGGCATGAAGATCTACGAGACCATGCTGCGGCACCGCCCGGATTTCTTCATCCATTCGGGGGACACGATCTATGCCGACGGCCCCATCGCGGCCGAGGTGAAGCTGCCCGACGGCGGCGTGTGGAAGAACGTCGTTCTCGAGGAGAAGGCGAAGGTCGCCGAAACGCTGGCCGAATTCCGCGCGAACTACAAATATAACCTCCTCGACCAGCACCTGCGCGCCTTCAACGCGGCCGTCCCGATGCTGGCGCAATGGGATGATCACGAGGTGATCAACAACTGGTCGCCCTCGAAATCACTCGCCGAGGACAACCGCTACACGGTGAAGCAGGTGCCGCTGCTGGCCGCGCGGGCGGCCCGCGCCTTCCACGAATATATGCCGATTGCGGCGACACCGCAGGAGGCGGCGCGCGTCTACCGCAAGGTAGCCTGTGGGCCCTCGCTTGACATCTTCTTTCTCGACATGCGCAGCTACCGGGGACCGAACACCGACAACATGCAGGCCGAGGAGGGACCCGAGACGGTGTTCCTTGGTGCCGAGCAACTCGCCTGGCTCAAGCGCGCGCTGATGAACTCGCGCGCCACCTGGAAGGTGATCGCGGCCGACATGCCGCTGGGGCTCATCGTGTGGAACGATGCTGCGAACAAGCGGGGCTCGGAGGCGATCGCCCAGGGCAACGGCCCAGCGCTCGGCCGCGAGCTCGAAATTGCCGATCTCCTCTCCTTCATCAAGCATGCCGGCGTCAAGAACGTCGTTTGGCTCACGGCCGACGTCCATTACACGGCCGCGCATTACTATGACCCGAGCCGTGCGCAGTTCCAGGATTTCGAGCCGTTCTGGGAGTTTGTGTCCGGTCCGCTGCACGCGGGCACCTTCGGCCCGGGCGATCTCGACGACACCTTCGGCCCGCAACTGAAATACGTGAAGGCCCCCGCGCCAGGGCAGGGCCAGAATCTCCCGCCCTCCATGGGCTTGCAGTTCTTCGGCCACGTGCGCATCGACGGGAAGACCGATCAGATGACGGTGACGCTGAAGGA
>KI912036.1:65394-68753 GCA_000517005.1 Microvirga lupini | reverse complement strand
CACATCCGGACATTCCAACAATATTGGCGCCGCCAGCTCCATGATGCTGTAACCGCGATGAGACATGAGCCTGTGGACATCACATCAGCGAGGCGCACCGCGCAGGCATTCCTTCAGGAAACTCGTTGCAGTATCGCCATTCGGCAAGCGGAGGATACCGATCTCACGGGTCAACTTGGTGGCACCCAATGACACGCCGCGCACCTGCGGCGGCAACGGGAGGTTGGCTTCCGTCATGGGTAGCAGCGCCACACCCAGACCCTTTCCGACAAGGGCCAGCATCGTCGGCAGATCGTCAGCCTCAATGGAATCCTGAACCATCAGCGCCTGCGAACGCAGGAACCGATCAACCTGGCGCCCACCAAAGGAACCACGCTCGTAACGAATGAACGGCTGTTCCTGTAGGATCGATGCCCAGTCTTCACCAACGATGCCGGCCGGAACTGCCAGGATGTAGGGCTCGTTGATCAATGGTTCCCAGACAAATTCCTTCGGCACGCCGTAGGACGGCTTGATGACGATGGCGAGATCGAGGTCGCCGGCGTCCAGCCGGTCGAGAAGGTCCAGGGATATGCCCGGGATGATATGGATTCGATGTCCCGGGAACCTGGCTCGGAATGGCACCAACGCACGAGCCAGGATCGTGGACTGAACCGAGGCGATCGCGCCGATGCGAAGCTGGCCCTGCATCGGGTCGTCGACCGGATCGGCCAGCGCATCAAACAGGGCGATGATGGTCCGGGCCTTCTCCAGAACCCGCAATCCGTCCGCATTCAACCGTGCTGATCGGCCCGTCCGTTCGAACAGGCTGAGGCCAAGGTGGTCCTCCAACCGCTTCATCTGGCCACTCACTGCGGCCTGTGTCAGACCAATCCGGTCACCAGCGGCGGCAAAGGTCCCAAAGCGGGAAACCGCAACCAGTGTCTTAAGCTCGGAGAGCATGATTGATAAGTTTTCCTGTATCTTAGGCTCAGTTAATACAGTTTTTCATAATATCCGATGTGGACTACCGTCAATCATCCGAACTGGACCAAGGAGATGACTTGTGACACCCGCACGGCTTTGCCCCTTCCACCTCGCCTTTCCCGTCAATAACCTGGCGGCTGCACGGGCCTTCTACGGTGACCTTCTCGGGTGTCCGGAAGGCCGCAGCTCACCTGATTGGATTGACTTCGACTTCTACGGCCACCAAGTCGTTGCACACCTTGCGCCGGAGGAAGCTGGAGAGGCCGGCACCAATGCCGTCGATGGGCACGGTGTCCCCGTCCGCCATTTCGGGGTCGTGCTGCCGATGGATGAATGGGAAAGAGCAGCCGGTAGGCTCACGAAAGCTGGAGTTGACTTCGTCATCAAACCGTACATCCGTTTCAAGGGTCAGCCCGGGGAACAGGCGACGATGTTCTTCAAGGACCCGAGTGGCAATGCCGTCGAGATTAAGGCCTTTGCCGACATCAACAATCTCTTTGCCAAGTAAGCGTAAGGCCTGCACTTCATGAAGCGGATCAATGTTGCCATCGCGGGCTTCGGCGGCGTGGGTCGCGCTATAGCCGGCCTCCTGCTTGCTCGGCGCGAGCGGTATTGCAGCGTATTCGGGGTCGACATCCGCCTCGTCGCCGTCTGCGGTTCACGGGCTGGGAACGCGAGCCGTGATGGGTTGGAGCCACATGACTTTGATGCGTTGATCGACAGCTTGTCCGGCGTCGATTTCATTCTGGAAGCAAGGCCGGACGTGCTGATCGAGGCCGGACCTTCCAACTTCCGGACCGGCGCTCCAGGACATGCCTATATCGGCGCGGCTCTCGATGCGGGCATTCATGCCATCGTGATCTCCAAGGGGGCGCTGGTCCGCGACGGACAGGGCGTCAGGGAGCGGGCCGCAAGGAGCGGTTCGCTTCTCAAGGTAAGCGGTGCGACGGCCGCCGCCCTCCCGACGATCGATCTGCTCGAGTACAACCTGAGAGGCTGCGAGTTCCTCCACATCGAGGGCATCCTGAATGCCACCACCAACTTCCTCCTGACTGCAATGATGGAGGACGGTCTGAGCTTTGCCGAGGCCTTGCGCAAGGCGCAGGCAGGCGGCTTCGCGGAACGTGATCCCCGCAACGATACGGAAGGCTGGGATACGGCATGCAAGCTACTGATCCTGGCGAACTTTGGTCTGGACGCAAACCTCACGATGGACGACCTCGCCGTCGAGGGCATCCAGGGCATTACCAAGGCGCAGATCAGGACATGGAAGGCTGACGGCGCCGTACCGAAACTCGTTGGGACAATCACGCGAGAGGGTAGCCTGATCCAGGCAAGCGTCGGCGTAAAGACGCTGCCAGCTTCCGACGTGTTTGCCCAGGTGATGGGCAAGAACAAGGCGATCCGGGTCAGGACCGACACGATGGGTGAAATCGTTGCCATTGGGGGTGGCGCCGAGCCGATGGCAACTGCCTCCGCTGCCCTCAAGGACCTTGAACACATCCTTATCGCTACGCGCTGAGCGCAAGCTCTGTATTTCCCCAAACCTCTCCCGCGATCGGGACCCGTTGTCCTGCGCCGAAGCCATTATAGGGAACGTCATGTCGAACAAGACCGCGCTTGCCATCCGCCACGTCGCCTTCGAGGATCTCGGCAGCATGGCCGATACCCTCCATAGGACGGGCTACCGCATCGAGTATCTTGAGGCCTGTGAGGATGATCTGACATCCATCGATCCTACGGCAGTTGACCTCCTCATCGTCCTGGGCGGTCCCATCGGCGTCTATGACGAATCCTCATACCCGATCGTGGCAACAGAGGCGGACATCCTGAAACGCCGTATGGACGCCGACCTGCCAACGGTTGGTATCTGTCTTGGTGCCCAGCTCATGGCACACGCGCTTGGCAGCCGGGTGTATCCGGGGCCTCAAAAGGAGATCGGCTGGTCAGCAATCGACCTGACCTCGGAGGGGCACGGGAGCTCTCTGCGACACTTGGAGGGAAGCGCGGTCTTGCATTGGCATGGCGACACGTTCGATCTTCCGGAAGGCTGCGATGGGCTGGCCTCCACCGGAATCTGCAAGAACCAGGCCTTCTCCCGCGGATCGCGCATATTGGGCCTACAGTTCCATCCTGAGGTGAAGCCAGCGAAATTCGAGAACTGGCTTATCGGCCACGCCTGTGAGCTCTCTCAGGCAGGGATTGATCCCAGGGCCTTGCGAACGGACGCACTCAATCATGCGGAGCGGCTTGTGCAGGCCTCCGGTCGTATGTTCGAGGAGTGGTTGAGCGGCATTCGATAGGACTGCTTAGGGTCAGACGAAGAAATCCCCTGCCCTTCATGAATGTCCGGTGTTCCTCTCTTCAGCGGACGTTCGGTCTACTTCCGAGAA
>KI912036.1:60121-65294 GCA_000517005.1 Microvirga lupini | reverse complement strand
GCTGACTGGCTTTGATCGCGTTCTAATTCCGTTTGCTGCTCGCTCCTGCGTCCGGATCCCAATAAGGCGGACTGCCGAACGCCCGCCTCAGATGGTCCGCAATCGCTCGTAACTTGGCGGAAGGATTGCGCCCCTCAGGATGAGCCATGTAAATGAATTCCGCTTCCGGGTTGTAGCCGATATCGACCTCAATCAGGCTTCCGTCCCGGATCGCAGGACCAGCGATAAACGTGGGCAGCAGCGCAATGCCGAGGCCGGCAATCGCCGCATCGCGCATCATGTCGCCATTGTTGATGCCGAGACCCAGCTTTCCCCGGATGGCCACAGCACCATCAGGCGTTTGAAAGCGCCAGTCGGCGATCCCTCGATTGGTGTAGAAGATGCCCCGATGGCCTTCGAGGTCGGAAAGTGTGGCAGGCATTCCGTGGCGAGCCAGATAGTCGGGCGACGCCGTCAACAGGCGGCGGCTGGGCGCAAGCGTCCAAGCAACAAGCCGGGAGTCGGCAATCGCACCGTGCCGCACGATCGCATCATAGCCGCCGGCTGACGCATCGACCCGCCGGTCATCCATATCGAGGGTTAGTTCGACCCCGGGATGCTGCATGAGGAAGGGGTAGAGCGCCGGGCCAAGGTGCATCCGGCCGAAGGTGACAGGGGCGGCGATCCTGAGCGGACCGGTGAGCGTACCCCGCCGCTCCGCCATATCGGCAGCAGCCTCGTTGATCTCTCGGATGATGCGACGGGCGCGGTCGAGAAAGACCGTGCCGTCCTCGGTCAGCGTCAGCTTGCGAGTGGTACGGCGCAGCAGTTGTCCCCCAAGAGACCTTTCCAATTCTGCCAGACGTTCGCTGACGACCGACTTCGACAGGCGCAAGCGCCGGGCCGCTTCGCTGATCGAGCCGCCCTCCACCGCTGCAACAAAGGCTGCAATCCCCTCCACCCTGATCATCGTTCGGATTTCCGAATTCCAGTTCCGCCATATGGATCCTATTCCGAACGAGAGGGCAAGGCCATTTTCCGCTCCATCACGAAACACAAGCCTCTCTATCCTAAGCAGGAGATGAAACAATGAAACGATTAAACGACAAGGTTGCCATCGTGACCGGCGCGAGTTCCGGCATTGGGCGGGCCACCGCCAAACTCTTTGCCGCCGAAGGTGCCAAGGTCGTGGTCGGCGCACGCCGGCAGCACGAACTCGACAGCTTGGTTGACGAAATCAGGTCCGCCGGCAGCGTCGCTATCGCCGTGGTGGGTGATGTCCGCTCAGAAGACTATCACACGGCGCTCGTCGCCACTGCTGTCAGCAATTTCGGCAAACTCGACATCGCTTTCAACAACGCCGGTGTCCTCGGCGAGGCTGGTCCCAGCACCGGCGTCTCGGAGGCTGGCTTCCAGGAGACCCTCACGGTGAACCTGACGGCCTCGTTTCTTGCCGCCAAGCATCAGGTTGCCGCGATGGTCAAGAACGGGGGTGGTTCGGTGATCTTCACCTCAACATTCGTCGGCTACAGCTTCGCCTTCCCCCAGGTTGCAGCCTATGCCGCCAGCAAGTCCGGATTGATCGGACTGACGCAGGCGCTGGCTGCGGAATTCGGTCCGTCGAACGTGCGCGTCAATGCTATCCTTCCCGGCGCTGTTGATACCGACATGTACCGCACCATGAACGACACTGCTGACAAGCAGACCTTCGTCACCAACCTCCACGCGCTGAAGCGTGTTGCGGAGCCGGACGAGATCGCCCGCTCGGTGCTCTATCTTGCGTCGGACGACGCAAGCTTCGTCACCGGTACGGCCGCACTGCTGGACGGCGGTGCCTCCATCACCAGAACCTGAAGGTCTACCCATCGTGCACGTGCCCCGAAAGTCGAGCATCCAGGATTACTGAGGGGCACACTTTCCCATCGAAGGTTGCAACACCATTCGCAAACCTTTGCTCGCCGTCTCACAAGGAGGCCTCAAGATGTATCGATTCTTGCTAGGTGTTGTCGCTGCGCTGTTGCTGGCCTGCCCTGTAGCCGCAGAAATTCTGCCCTTTCCGACCACCTTTCGGACGCAGGACATCGACGCCAATGGCGCAACGCTGCATGTGCGGACCGGTGGCGAAGGACCAGTGGTCGTGCTCATCCATGGTTTTGGTGATACCGGGGATATGTGGGCTCCTCTGGCCGCGGACATCGTCCGTGATCACCGCGTCATCGTTCCCGACCTGCGCGGCATGGGCCTCTCGTCGCACCCGCAGGAAGGCTACGATAAGCGCACCCAGGCTGCGGATATCCGGACAATCTTGACGTCGCTCGGCATCGATAAGGCCACTATTGTCGGCCATGATATCGGAACGATGGTCGCTTATGCTTACGCGGCCCGCTATCCTGACAAGACACAGAAGCTGGTTGTCATGGATGCACCTGTTCCCGGGATCCCACCCTGGGAGAGCATCGTTCGCAATCCGCTTCTCTGGCATTTCGATTCCGGGGGCCCGGATGTGGAGCGGCTGGTTGAGGGTCGGGAGCGGATCTACCTCGACCGGTTCTGGAACGAGTTCGCAGGCGATCCAGCGAAGATCGACGCGGAAGCGCGCGAGCATTACGCTCGCCTCTATGCCCGCCCCGGAGCGATGCATTCGGCGTTCGCCCAGTTTCGCTCCATCCGGCAGGATGTTGAGGACAACAAGATCTCGATGGCCACGAAGCTCTCCATGCCTGTCCTGGCGATCGGTGGGGAGAAGTCCTTCGGCGTGACCGAAGCCGTTGTGATGCGCAACGTGGCCAGCGATGTCACCGAGGTGGTCATTCCGGATGCAGGCCATTGGCTGATGGAGGAACAGCCGGAAGCCACGATTGCGGCAGTAAGGACCTTCGTCACGTCGCGCCGATGAAGGGTAGCGACTCGCCGAGAGGTGCATCAGCAGCACAAACTCGGAGAATGTCGCCACTTTCCTGCTTACATACATTCATGAACACCTGCCGCAATGTCCGGACAGGGTCAAAGTGTAATGTTGAGCGGACGAAATGAAGGTCCGCTCCCCTCTGCTTTTGCGGAAGTTCTGTTTAAGTCTGCGCGGTGCCAACAGAAGACCTCGTCGCTCTACGGTGGGAAGCATCAGGCCCTTTCCAGTTTTCTGGAACGAGATCTATTGAGCTCGTCCCATCACCGCCGGCCGCAGCACGTCCTCGCACCATTGCCGGAAGGTGGTGGGCGTCGTGTTCTCGGCCGTGCGCGACTCGGCGTTGTCCAAACCATCCGCCTTGGCCGTCATCATGTCAGCATATCCTTGAACAAACGCGGGGGACATGCCGGCCGCCAAAAGCTGTGCCTTGAATGCCTCGATCGGAACCTCCCGATGCACGATCGACCGGCCCAGCACCTCCGACATGATCCGCGCCATGTCGTTCTGGGAGAGATCCTCCGGGCCGAGCACCGCGCGATGCCCTTGGCCGTTCCAGCTTCGGTCTATGAGGAGTTGGGCTGCCACCTCGGCGATGTCACGCGTTGCACAGGTCGGGGCCTTCCGATCACCCTTATCCGGCCAGAAGAACTCGCCCCGGTCGCAGATCGGCGGCACCTGCCGCAGCAGGTTGTCCATGAAGGACGGCATCGTCAGGGCGCGGTAGTTCACACCTGTGCCGGCGATGAGATCGTCCATGGCAAGCGACGCAGTGACAAGCCCGGCCCGGTCTGCCATCGGCGTGCCCCGGCCCAGCGCCGAGATCCCGACGACGTGACGGACGCCATGCTTTCGGAACGCCTCGCAGGCCGGACGGGCGAAGTCGACATACACGGTTTCCAAGCTCTCAGCATGCGGGTTGGGTGGAGGAAGCCAAAACACCGCGTCCGCCCCCTCGAACGCACGCTCCACCACCTCCGCATCGCCGTGAGAACCCTTGACGACCTCGATCCCGTCGAGCGCCCGCTGGGGCAGACGGGATGGATCGCGCGCGATCACGCGGACGCGTTCCCCGGCCTGGAGCAGCCGTGCCAAGACCTGCCGACCGATGGATCCAGTGGGAGTTGTGACGACGATCATGCTTATCCCCTTCTTCGCAGTTGCACTGCACGCGCTGGTGTCGCAAATGCTTTAGGCTTCCGCGGCCGGACGCTCCATGCGCGTTTGTCCGAACAATCTTCGAGTTCGTCCAGAATGCCGGTCGATCCTCTCTCTGACGTGTTGGCGCTGCTCAAGCCGAAAGGGTCCGTCTCGGCTGGCTTCGAGGCCGGTGGTGATTGGGCGGTTCGCTTTGCCGACCAGCACGCACGCATCAAATGCTACGCCGTAACGGACGGCGAGTGCTGGCTCGCGGTCGAGGGCACATCTGAGACAGCTCTTATTCGGGCCGGCGACTGCTTCGTCCTGCCGAGCGGTCGGCCGTTCCGGATTGGGAGCGACCTCGATCTGCCTCCGATTGACGCCGCCACGATCTTCCCGCCCTCCCGAGAGGGCGGCGTTGTCTCTCTGAACGGTGGAGGGGCCTTTGCTCTCGTCGGTAGTCGCTTCGCGGTGGAGGGACGTCACGCGGCCATGCTTCTTGGCGCCCTACCGGTGCTCATTCACATCCGGAACGAGACCGATCAGGAAGCGCTGCGCTGGTCGGTGGAGCGGATGATGCGGGAGATGCGCGAGTGCCAGCCCGGCAGCGCTTTGGTGGCGCAGCATCTTGCCCATATGATGCTCGTCCAGGCATTGCGGCTGCACCTCTCGGAAGCTCCGACGCGCGGAGTTGGGTGGTTCTTCGCCCTTGGCGATGCCCGTCTCTCGGCGGCGTTCGCCGCCATGCATGGAGATCCTGCGCACCGCTGGACGCTGCGGGAGCTCGGCCGAATAGCCGGGATGTCGCGCTCGAGCTTTGCGCTCGCATTCCAGGAGCGGGTCGGCGAGACGCCAATGGCGTATCTGACCCGCTGGCGGATGCTGCTGGCAGCAGAGCGATTGTCGGCGGGCGATCCAATCTCCGCTGTTGCTCCAAGCCTTGGCTACGAGTCCGAGAGCGCATTCAGCACCGCGTTCAAGCGCGTGATGGGCCGCCCGCCCCGCTCCTTCGGCAACTCAGGCCGAGAAAGGGTCGAACGACCTTTTGCAGACCGTTCAGCGTAGCGGATCATCAAGGAGGACGTGAACCGGGGCGCTCTCACGTCAGAAGCTCCAATCTCGTGTTGAGGCACATGTCTCCCTGGGGTC
>KI912036.1:45958-60021 GCA_000517005.1 Microvirga lupini | reverse complement strand
AGTTGTGAGCCACCCGACTCGAATGCGACCCAGGACGGAAGCACGATCCCGATTCCCACCAAGGTGAATGATAGGAACGTGAACAGGGCGTAGGCGCACACTGCGTTTAGGAGTGGCATCCAGCCTCCTTCAACCGTACGCCGGAATCCTTACCTATTCACGAGGTTGGGGCAATCGTGCCGTGAAGGCGTGGGATAGCGGAAATACGGACGGTCAAGCGAGGTTCCCAGATGGAAAATCTGGATAAGATATTCGCTAGTAGTCGTCTGCGTCTGTAGCGCCTCTGAGGAAAGGATTAGACTAGGCATTTACATGATCTAGCTCGCTGCCTGTGAAATCATCTTCCGAACACTTCAAAAAGACACAGGATCCGGTTCCATATAGCGTCTTCTCGGAAATATGACTGCTGCAGCGCGTTCCGTCACGACTGTCCGTGAACTGGACGAGTTCCCACAAATTGCCGTACAGATCTTCAAGCACAGCTGCGGTGCCGTAAAGGCCTGTGTCTTCCTGCGATTAGGATGCAATCGAAATGATGATGACATTGACGACTTCTGCACTTGCAAAGCGGCTAGAACATGCCGAAGCGCTCCAGCTTCAGCGTCAAGTCGAAGCATTTGCGCAAATCTTTCCCCATGAAAAGTGTTATGCCCTCCCGATTGCGGGAGGAATTGCTGCGGTAACGCTTAAACCCTTTGGTCGGAAGCTGAACCACATAGCGGGTTTCGCAATGACTGAGCGCCCCACGATCTCGAATTTGGCTGAGGTTGAAGATGTTTATGCGAAGTGCGGTCTGACGCCTGAGATCGATGTTTGCCCGTATGTGGATAGCGACGTTCTGACCCTGCTCGCCGGTCGCGGGTATGTCGCGACTGCTTTCGTAAATGTCTTTGCAAAGGTGCTGGGGAAGGCTGAAATCGAGGCCGCAGGCAATGATGATGTGGTTGTCGAGCCGGTGGCGATCGATGAGCTACCCGACTTTGTTTCGCACTCGGTCTCGGGATTTCTGTCCGGTCACAGGCCGCCTGAACTTCTGCGAACCCTGGCACAGATTGCAGCCCGGCGTGCCGATACCAAGCTCTACTTTGCCAGAGTTGCTGGCAAGATTGCGGGTTCGGCTGGTCTTTCCCTGATCGAGACGCCATTGGGCGGTGTTGCCCATCTCTACATCGACAGCACCCTGCCCGACTATCGTGGCCGTGGCGTTCAAGCAGCACTGATCCGCGCGCGTTTAGCGGCAGCACACCGCGCGGGTTACGATTTAGCGAGCCTGTCTGCCCGCCCAACAAACGCCAGTTCGCGGAATGCCGAGAAATCAGGGTTTACGCTCGCCTACACCAGGCCGACTTTTAGGTTAGCCCGTTAAGACCAAAAGCGGCGTTTAGCTGACGAGGTCAAACAGAGCTTGAGGAGCCCGGTCATCCCATGTCGGATCGGGCCGTTGGACTACGAGCAAGCTCATCGGGCAAGATGGCCGAGAACCCTGAGTAATGCTTCCGAACACAGGATTACACATGTCTGGTGTCCACTTTGTCCGCTCCGTAACTCGGCAGGATTACGAGCAATGGCTTCCGTTGTGGGAGGGATATAACGCGTTCTATGGGCGGTCGGGCGCCACCGCACTCGCTCCTGAAGTCACCCAGATGGCCTTGGCCCGCTTCTTTGACCCGTATGAGCCGGTTCATGCTCTTGTGGCTGAGGGCGACGGGCGCTTGCTTGGCCTGGCGCATTACCTCTTCCACCGCAGCACGACAGCCATCGGACCAAGTTGTTACCTGCAGGATTTGTTCACCAGCAAGGAGGCACGTGGAAAAGGGGTCGGCAAAGCTCTGATCCAGGGCGTCTATGAGCAGGCGCAGCTTGTAGGTTCGCCTCGGGTGTATTGGCAGACACACCAAACCAACCTTGCTGCGATGCACCTCTACAATCAGGTGGCCGAGCACTCTGGATTTGTCGTCACTCGCAAGCTGTTCTGATCAAACTCCGTTTCGAACCGCGCTAAAAGCGTTTGTCATGGTCGGGATTTCAACGGTGCGACTTCGCATTCAACGTGGTGGAGGGTCGATTGACCAGGTTGGCATGCTTGGCGCACCGGGTAGCCAGGCGACAGACCTCATCGTCAACGGTGAGGCAGACTGACGGCGGTTCCCCGCGAATGGCTGAAGCAAACTTGAAAGTGAAGCCGTGGTGCGCCAAATGGTTAGCGGAAGGCGTGCGGCATCCTTTGTCACCCTCTACACCAGAACATGTGGAAGTCCGCATAGGGTAGCCATGATTCGGCACAGTGCTTCCTCTATGCGCGCATCGGTGCGCTTCCCCCACTGAAACGTGAGACGAGGTTCTTCTGCAGTCGTTTGGAAGCCTCGGCGAACTGATCGAAACGAGAGGCCGCCCAACCGGACGACCTTTTCTTTTGGCGGTCAATGCAGCTTTGTCCGTTCTCAGCCCGAGACTGTGCGAAAACGCTGACGAGCCATTCCTTGCAGCAACTTCATGTCGGATAGGCCTCGACAAATCGGGGATTCCTCGGTGAAGAGGTATGAACTTGTACGAACATTTCATCTCTATCAGCTTGGGTCGAGTTTTCACACAGGCTCCCTGTGCAAAGCGGACATTCAAGCTGCTTCCACCTCGTGCCGGGAGCGGCCATTCGTGATCCCCCGGTCAAAGACCTGACTGTCGGCGCAAGGCAATCTGCACAAACAGAGAAATCGTGGCTTCGCTAATGGGCACCATGCTCTGCCAGATTGAGAAGGCGACCACTGTCACCTTGTCGCTGATCAAGCAAGTAGCTGCACAAGCTGGAGCCGTTTGCCTTCCTCACATCACCGCTAGCTTCCTAGCCGTCATGATGAGGTGCAGAGCCATAGCCCCGCTTGCGTTACCTTATCCCGGATGAACCTCGGGTTCTATATGCACGGAGCCAAGCCTGGCTCACGCCGCTGCCTGGCCGGTTTGCCGTCCCGCGAAGAAGCGCGCATCGATTGTGTCGAAGGCCTTCTGAAACACGTTCTCGTGGACGTCTCTCTGAAGGGCGGGATCGTGCTCTGCCGTCGCAGCCCAGTCGGCCGTCCAGACCGCAAAGGTCCATTCCTCGTCGGTGACCCGATAGAGCCTAGCGCCTGCTACGTAGCCGATCCAAGGCATCGGGCTTTTCGTGATGCGGTACGAAAAGGACCGTTCGAGATCGCTCAGGGAAAGAAGCTCCTCGTGGAGGTGCCCCTCGCCAAAGTAAAAATCGCGCACCCCCGACACTTTGTCCGAGCGCACACCCCCGATCATGTGCATGCGCGTGACGTCGTCATGCCAGCCGCCCATGCCGGCAAAATCGCGCATGATGGCCCAGACCTTGTCGATGGGGCCGTTTATGACGGAGGAGCACCAGACCTTGTTGGGGCGGCCGGCCTTCCAGCGTTCGGCTCCCGTGGGCTTCGGCGGATCGGCCACCTTCCCTTTCAGGGCCGTCCATCCGCTCTGGAACACGGCATTGGAGATGATCTCGACGTACTTGCCCCGGTCCTCCGACGCCTCGTCGAAGGTGGCCTCCCACTCGACGAAGGTGCGATCCCCGTTGGTGACGGGCAGAAGGCGGATCGTCGCGAGGTAGTTCTCGACGGGGAATGCAGGTGTTTCGAAGTTATAGGTCAAGGACCGGTCGGCGTCCGAGAAGGCGAGAAGCCTCTCGCGGACGAGAGCACCGTCCTGAAGCTGGAAGCTGCGCACGCAACCGATCACGTCGGCGTCAAGCCCATCCTCGATCTCGCTCGTGACGATTGCCGGGTGCCAGCTTGGCAGGCCGTTGAAGTCCCGCACGATCGACCAGACGGTCTCGACCGGCGCATCAATGATTGCGCTTGCATAAGCTTTCGCCATTACATTCCTCCCTTGTCTTGATGGCCGCCCTGTTCCCAGAAAGTCAGAGCCTTGAAGGCCCTGGTCTGGTCGCGGATCGCGATCTCCGTCGGCAGTCGCTCCATGGAACTCGCACCATAAAAGCCGTGACATTCGCGGGCGTTCTTGAGCACGTAGGCCGCATCCTCCGGGTTCGCAATCGGACCGCCATGGCACAGGATGATCACATCCGAGCGCACCCGCTTGGCTGCGGCGGCCCAGGTGTCGAGGCGTTCGACACATTCCGGCAGCGTCACGACCGTTTCGGCTCCGATCGAACCGCCTGTGGTGAGGCCGAAATGGAAGACCAGAATGTCCGCCCCGGCCTGCGCCATCGCGACCGCATCCGCCTCGCAGAACACGTAAGGGGTGGTGAGAAGATCGCGCTCGGCCGCCAGACGGATCATCTCGACCTCGAGCGCATAGGACATGCCGGTTTCTTCGAGGTTCGCCCGGAACACACCATCGATGAGGCCGACGGTGGGGAAGTTCTGAACGCCCGCGAACCCCATGGCCTTCAGTTCGTCGAGGAAGGTATCCATCGTCACGAAGGGATCCGTTCCGTTCACGCCTGCAATCACTGGCGTATGCCTGACCACCGGCAGCACCTCGCGCGCCATATCCTTGACGATTTCATTTGCATTGCCGTAGGCGAGCAGCCCGGCGAGCGAGCCGCGTCCTGCCATGCGGTAGCGCCCGGAATTGTAGATGATGATCAGATCAATTCCACCGGCCTCCTCGCACTTGGCCGAGAGGCCCGTACCTGCGCCGCCGCCGATGATCGGAACTCGCGCTTCGATCATGACGTGAAATTTCTCCAGCAGAGCCCCGCGGCTGTGCCGGACTCTCGCCGGATCGAGGCGGGTGGGTGCGTTCATCGGGCGATCTCCTGAAAATTTTGAACGACGGCCGCCGCAAAGACCGGGTCGTTGATGTTGTGCGGAAACTCAATAAGCCGGCGGTTCACCCCGGTCCTGAGGACCGAGCGGATGGTGGAAAACAGCGCCTCGTCCGCCTCCGGGTCGTGGAAGGGCTTACCGGGCGCATCGATGGCCGAGACACCGCCGAGCGGCAGAAGAAATCGGACCGGGCCCTCGCAGAGATTGAGACGCGACGCGATCCATTCGCCCACCGCCCGGTTCTCCTCCGGGGTGGTGCGCATGAGCGTCACCTGAGGATTATGCACGTAGAGGTTCCGTCCTTCGAAGCGGGCAGGCACCGTCTCCCGGGCGCCGAAGTTCACCATGTCGACAGCGCCGACCGAGCCCACATACGGCAGTCTCGTGCGCGCCACCGCCCCGAAGCGATCCTCCGTGCAGGGGAACACACCGCCGAAGAGGAGGTCGGGCACCTCCGTTGCGGTAACGTCGATCAGGCCGCCGACCAGCCCGGAATCGGCCAGCTTTTCCATCGACTGCCCGCCCGCGCCGGTGGCATGAAAGACGAGGCAGTCATACTGGGTCTCGAGCGCCTCGCGAACCTGGGTCACAAGGGGCGTCGTCACCCCGAACATGGTGAGGCCGATTGCGGGCTTGTCGGCAGCGCCTGCCGGAACCGACCATTTCGCCATCCCGGCCGCCGCATGGGCGGCATTCCCGATGACCTTGCGTGTGATGGCGTTGATCCCGGCCACGTCGGCGACCGCGTACATCATGGCGATGTCGTTAGGCCCCACATAGGACGCGTTGTTGCCTAACGCCACGGTCGAGACCATGAGCTTCGGCACACCGATCGGCAGAGCGCGCATCGCCTGCGTCACGAGCGCTGTGTTGCCGGATCCGCCAAGACCCAGCACCGCGCCCACGTCGATGCGGCTGGTCATGTAACGGGTCAGGGCCAACGCCATGGCGCTGATCGCCGCTCCGCGGTCGTCCCCGCCGAGCACGGCGCCGGGTCCGTTCGGATGGAAGCTTGCCACTTCCGTGGCAGGCACATCCGCCGAGTTGGAAATTCCCTGAGTGCCGACATCGACCAGAACGGCCTGAACGCCGGTTTGCTGGATCAGATTCTTGGCATAGACGAGTTCCTGCTCCTTGGTATCGCAGGTGCCCACCACATAGACCTTGCTCATTTCCGTCCGCTCCGTCAGTGCCCGCCCTGCGCCACGCCCAGCCAGCGGTTTTGCGCCGCCTCGTCGGCCAGGAGAGTGGCGGCATCCATCACGGTAGCAACATGGCCGTTGACCATGATCGCCACGGTCTCGCAGACGGCCGTCGCAACCCCAAGCTTCTGCTCCACCAAGAGGAGCCCCATGCCTTCCGCGCGCAGGCCGCGGAGCACCTCGCACAGATGATCGACGATCACGGGGGCCAGTCCCTCGGACGGCTCGTCCATGATCACGAGTTTCGGGTTGGTCAGCAGGGCCCTGGCAATGGCCAACATCTGCTGCTCGCCACCTGAAAGTTGCGTGCCGCCGTTGGTCTTCCGCTCGGCGAGCCGCGGAAAGGTCTCGTAGACGCGCTCGACCGTCCAGGAAACATCACGCCCCTGCTCCACGAGGCGCAGGTGCTCGTGAACGGTCAGGGACGGAAAGCAGCGCCTTCCCTGGGGCACGAGGGCGATGCCGGACTTGGCGACACGGTTGGGTGTGCGTCCCTTGATGGACCCGCCCTGGAACGTGATCTCGCCCCCAGCGGCGGCGTTGAGACCCATGACGGTTTGACAGAGCGTCGTCTTGCCCATGCCGTTGCGTCCAACAAGCGCGATCGGGTCGCGGCCCACCGACAGGCTGACGCCTTGCAGGATATGCGCTTGCCCAAAACGCACATGCAGGTCGCGGATCTCGAGCACGGCAGCGCCTGCTTGGTCAGTCTTGGACGCGGTCGGCCTTTCCAACGCTGCCAGGATCATCACGCCACCTTCTTGCCGAGATAGATCTCGTAAACGACGGGATCGTCCTGAATCCGATCCGGCGTGTTCTCCACGACAACCGCTCCGTCCTTCATGACGGTCACCATGTCGGCGTTAGGCAGCGCCACATCCATGTCGTGCTCGATGAGGACGAGCGTCAGGTCGCGGGGGAGCTCCTTCAGGAGCCGGTTGAGTTCAGGCCGCTCCGCCGCCGAAAGACCTGCGGCGGGTTCGTCCAGCATCAGGAGGCGCGGATCGCATGCGAGCGCCATGCCGACTTCAAGTTGTCGCCGCTGACCGTGGGAGAGATCCGCGACCGGCTTATCCGCCACGTGCGCAAGCCGCACCCGCTCCGTGAGGGCGCGCGCCTTCGCCCGGTCGGCGTCGGAGGCTCGCGGCACCAGGAGCGAGAACCGCCCCGGCTTCGCGCCGCGCACGGCGATATAGAGGTTTTCCAGGACCGTGAGCCCGACGAACAGCAATGAGGTCTGGTAGGTCCGGCCTATCCCGCGGCGGGCACGCTGGTGCGCCGGCAGGCGCGTGATGTCCTCGCCGAACAACTTGATCGTGCCGGATGTCGGCATGAAGTCGCCGCAGATCAGGTTGAACAGGGTGGTCTTGCCGGCGCCGTTCGGTCCCAGAATGGCGCGCCGCTCCCCGTGCGCGATGTCGAACGTGACATCGCGCACGGCGGCCAGCGCGCCGAACAGGCGCCCCACGCCCGACAGGCTCAAGGCAGGGGACGGTGCCGCGTTCATGGACGTCATCCGTTTCTCGCGACGCAGCCGGGATTATCGCGCGATGGAGACCCGAGAGCCAGGAACTGCTCGCGCGGCATGCCCAGCGTTTGCGTCACGGCCGGGGTGCGCTGGAACGTGACCGTGCGAAGCTGTCCGGCCCGCTCCTCAATCCGGTTCATGAAGACGTCGGAGATCGCCTGCCGGTTCTCATCGAGCTTCACATTGGCGCCCATCGGGTTCTGGAACTCGACCTTGGCAAGTGCGGCCTGAAAGGCCTGCTGGTTGTTCGACAGGTCGCCGCCCACCTGATCGAGGGCGCGCATCACGGCCTGTAGGTTCGTGGCGTAGTTGACACCGTGGATGGATGGCGATTGGAAGCCCTCGCTGCCCCAGCGCTTCTGGTAGCGGGCGACGAAGTCGTTCCACATCGGGTCGTCGTGCACGTCGGCGATGGGACCGGACGAAAGCATGCCGACGAGAAGGCGGCGATGCGGGCCCCGCGCCGACATCATCGTCTGGTCGGCCATGATGGAGCCCCCGAGAAGCGGCAGGTTTCCGCCCGCCTGCGCGTACTGCGTCATGAAGGCGAGGCCGTCCGTACCGCCATGAACCACGAGGAGCGCACCGGCAGTCTTGGGAATGCGGGCGATGATCGTGGAGTAATCGGTGGTGCCAAGCGGCGACCAGAGATAGGTCATCTTGCCCCCGGCGCCGCAGTATTCCAGCGAGAAGCCGAACACCTGCGAATATGGGAACGCGTAGTCACCTGCGACCACGGCAACCTCCCCAATGTTCATGGTCTTGGCGACATAGGTGCCGAGACCTGCCATCCACTGGGCACCGTCAGTGGAGAAGCGGAAGAAGTTGGGCGAAGGATTGCGCAGGGTCGTGTCGGAAGCTCCCGACGACCCATTGACGATGGTCTTGCCTGTCAGCGTGCGGGAATAATCGCGCAATGCAATGCCTTCGGCACCCGAGAGCGGGCCGACGATGATGTCGACATTGTCCTGCTCGATCAGTTTGCGCGCTCGGGCGAGAGCGACGTCGGCCTGGGCGTTCGAGGATTCCCGGATGAACTCGATCTTGCGGCCACCCGCGGTGAAGTTGGCCTGCTCCAGCAGCATCTGCATGCAGCGGAACGAGTCCTGGCCGCCGGTGGCGAAAGGTCCTTCAAGGGTCGTGAGGCCGCCGAGACGGATCGGCGTGTTGGCCAGAATGGCTGGAGCATAGAGGGTCGAGGCAGCCGTCGCCGCAAACCCCTTGAGTGCCGTCCTGCGGGTGATGTTGATCGTCATGATGGTTCCTCCAGATCGTCCCCAATTTGTCGGATGGGCCTGGGACGGGGCCCTCCGGTGTTGTGACCCGGCCTCGATGCGACCGGCCGCCGATCTCTTCGGGTTGCGCTGTCGGCTAAGCCTCCCCCGTCCGAGGCGCCGCTTTGCCCCCCAGGGCCTCGGCCTTGGTATGGGAGAGGACGCTCGTCGCCCGCTTGATGAGCAGGAGCACGCCGTCCGGCGAGACGAGCACGATGACGAGAAAGACGGTGCCGATGAGGGTATTGAAGCGATTGCGGTCGTACAGGTCGGCTGCAAAGGTGTCGAAGACCGTGAAGATGAGTGATCCCAGGAACGCGCCGATCGGGTGGCCGAGACCGCCGATCACGCTCATCACCAAGATGTTCACGGTAGCCGACAAGCCGACCGACCCCGGCGAGATGCCGATATTGTAGAATGTCACGAGCACGCCGCCGCAGCCGGCGATGAAGCCAGCGACGCCAAACGACGCGATGCGGTGGAGGGATGCGTTGAAGCCGAGCGCCGACACGCGCCGAGCATTGTCGCGCAGGCCTTGCAGCACGAGACCGAAGGGTGAGCGCACGAGGTAGAGAACGCCGAAGTAGAGAATGGCCGCCACTGCAAGGGCCACGTAGTAGAACACGGAGGCGTTGCGGAACGAGAGACCGAAGAATTCCGGCCCCAGCACGTTGCGGATGCCCTCATATCCGTTGAACAGGGTGATGTTGGCCTGGACGTAGAGGGAAAAGCCCACCGCCAGGGCGAGTGTGATCATGAGAAGATAGATCCCGTTCGTGCGCACCGCGATGACACCCACCAGCAATCCTGCCAGCGTCGCGACCACGAGAGCGGCCGGCACGGCCACGAGGTACGAGGTCGGGAGCGCGGTCGGGATCGCGGCCGGCGCCAGGATAGCCACCGTGTACCCCGCGATGCCGGCGATCATTGTCTGGCCGAGCGAGACAAAGCCGCCATAGCTCGCCAGGAAGGTGAGCGACAAAGCGACGATCCCGTAGACGAACGCCCGCCCGAGGATGTTCGCGGTCCAGAACAGCGGCAGCAGCAGCGGCAGAATCGCCAGGACGAGGAGCCCTAGGAGCGAGAACTGGATGATGCGGGACTGGGTCACGCCGGCCTCCCCATAATGCCCTGGGGGCGGATCGCAAGAACCACGGCCATGATGACGAAGGTGAGGATGACCGAGTAGACCGGCGCGATGGCCTGCCCGAATTGCTCGGCGAGCCCCACGAGGATGGCACCTATGGCCGTGCCGCCGATCGATCCCATGCCCCCCACGATCACGACGACGAGGGAGGTGAGGAGAAAGCGCGCGTCCGTTCCCTGGCTGAAGGGCTGGGCCGAGCCGCCAATGACACCGCCAAGACCGGCAAGGGCTGCGCCAAGCGCGAAAACCGCGATCGAGACGAGCGGCACGTTGATGCCGCAGGCCGCCAGCATCGGCCTGTCATCGACGCCGGCGCGGATCATCAGGCCGAGCTTGGTCTTGTTGAGGAGGAGCCATAGGCCGACGCCGACGAGAACCGCGATCGCGATCTGGACGAGCCGGAAGGTCGGGTACTTCTCGATGATTGGAAACGCCGTCGAGCCGAACAGGGCATCGGGCGGAAAGAACTGCCGCGACGTGCCGCCGAAGTGGGCCAGGATCTGGTCCGCGATGATGATGGACAAGCCGATGGTGACGAGAGCCTGGCGCAATTCCTGCCCCTGCATCCACCCGAGCAGCGTCACCTGCATGAGCACTCCGACCAGCGCTGCGGCGGCGACGCCGCCGAGGATCCCTCCCCACCAGGCGATCGCATAGGTGGAGTCCGCATCGTAGAGAGGCTCGAAAACGGCATAGCCGATATAGGCACCGACCAAGTAAAGGGATCCGTGCGCCATGTTTACAGTGCGCATCAGGCCGAAGATGAGCGAAAAGCCGCTCGCAACGATGAAGTAGAGGGCTGCCAATGTCAGACCGTTCATCGTCACGGTGACGAAGAGTTCGAGACTCACTATTTTCCTCCCGCGCAAATCGCCGTGGACTTGCGTGTTTCATTGTCTTCGTTGGTCGAATTCGCTGTTGCAGATGAGATTGCCAGAACCCCGGACGAATTCCAGTAGCCCTCGCCATCAGCCGTGAGTAAAATTGGGTAACGGAGACACGCCGTGAGACTTGAGATCTGCACGCATTGGGAAGGACGCGACCTCCTGCGCTCTCTCTACCTTCCGGCCTTGCGCGGCTTGGAGGGAGGCAATCTAGACCTCCTCGCCATGCTGCCGGTGTGCGACATGAACGGGGACCTTGCCCGGTCCTTGACCTCAGGGAACCTCTGGACGGTCCCCGGCCCGGCACCAGTGGCCGGCCTCTTCATGCTCGACCCGTTTCTGCGCCTTGCCGACATGGTGAGCGCCTTGAAAGCGGCGGGTATCCAAAGGGTGGCGAACTACCCCACCATTCAGGTGCTGGAAGGCGAGACTGCCCGCGGGCTTGCCTCGGTGGGTCTTGCACCAGCACAGGAATTCGAGGTTCTGCGCGCATTCGCGCGGCAGGGTTTCAGCATGGTGGGGTTTGCGACGGGCGCAGCAGCCGCAAGGGAGCTTGCCGCATCGGGAGCGAGCACGGTCGTTCTCCACCCAGGTGCCGGTGCCGGACGTGGCGATCGCGAGGCCGTCGCCGCAATGAGCGTTTGGCTGAAATCCGAACTCTCGGCCAGAGGCACCACCCTCATGGCCTTCTCGCCGCGGGAGGGCGTGGCGCGCGCCGTGTGAGCGCCGATGCCGGATCAGTCGAGCAGATTGTGCCGACGCATCTTGTTATAGAGGGTCTTTCGCGAGATGCGCAGGAAAGCCGCGGTCTCGGCTCTGCGAAAGCGGTTACGGCGGAGCGCATCGAGAATCCAGGCGCGCTCGTCGGCGGGCTCCGGCGGGTCCGAAGCCGGTGATGCTTCGGCGAGGAACGGCGCCAGAACATCCGCGTCCAGGCGTCCATCGCGACTGCTCGTGGCGGCCTTGGCCAACACGGTTCTGAGTTCGCGAACATTGCCGGGCCAGGAATGGGCCATCAGGAACCGGTGGCCGCTCGGATCAATCTCGGGAGTGGCCATTTGCGACTCCCGGCTCAGGCCGGCCAGCAGGGCGCGGGCGATCAGGGGGACGTCCTCCGGGCGCTCGCGCAGGGGCGGCACGAGAAGCGCCCCTGGCTCGAGCCGCACCCTCAAGTCGTCCCGGAGCGCTGACTCGCCGCCGAGGACGAGGGTGGCGACAAGGCGCGCCCGGCGCGGGCGCTCCGGCGTCTTGTCGTAGCGCTCCAGCACGCCGCGGTCGATCCATTCCACGATGCGCGATTGAACCGCCGGCGGCACGCTGTCGATGGTCTCAAGGGTCACTGTGGTGTCCGGAAGGTTCAGCAGACCGCCGCCCCCCTCCGGGGAGCCGAACAGCACTCGCTCCAGTTCTTCTTGAGGAGTCCGCCCATCGATGACCTTGAAGGATCCGCCGCGGCGGCTCGCGACATGCACGGCCCGTGCGACCGTGGTCTTGCCGACCCCGGGTTCGCCACGGATCAGCACCGGCAGATCCGTCGAAGCTACGGAGGCGATGCGCTCGTTGAGCGACTGAGCGGTAAGAGACTGGCCGCGCAGCCCTGCAAGCGTTCCAAGTCGGATGTGTTCGCGATTCGCGACTTCGCGCGCCGCCCGCAGCACCGCAGTCGCCTTGAACGCGGAGGTCGTGCGCATCACCGACATTTCGAGAGGCAAACGGTCGAGCGTCGACCCACCGATGTAGCCGTCGGCCCGGGCCTCGCCGCAGACGCGCCACATGTCGTCCGGGCTGACGATCGGGCCGCCCTCCACGAAACAGAGCGTGTCTGGAGCCTGGTGGCGAACACTCTGAAAGATCCGCCGCGCCCGATCGGCCGCCTCATCCACCGACATGGCGCCGGCCACTCCCATGGCACCGCCTGCATTCCAACCGAAGTTAAGACACAGCATGTCGACGCCGGCTTCCAAGACGCGGCCGACTTCCTCGCGTGTTTTGGCGTATCCTAACGTGACAAGGCCCTCCGCTTTGGCGGCTTGTAGCAGTTCGATCTCCCGGGAAAAGCCCAAGCCCTGCGTTTCGACGGCCGCGCGAAAGCGACCATCGAGGTGGATCGCCGTCGGGAAATTGGCGACGCCGGCATATCCCGCGTCCTTGTATCGTCTGACGAGGCCAGCCAGGTTGAGACGCGGATCGCAAGCAGCCACGCCGAACAGAAGCGGGATCGACACGCGTCCGAGGATCTCGTGACTCGCGAACTCCTCCGTGAAGGAGTTAGCATTGCGCAAAGGGAGCATCGCGGCGATCGATGGCGCCCCCATGACACGAAGCCGCCCCGCATTAAGGGCCAGCAGGAAATCCGCCCCGCCCTGGGCCGCAGCTCTCGCCGTCATTCCCAGACCGATTGCAGCCCCGAGCAGAAGATCATCGGGTTGAACCCGGCGTTGCCGAAGCCACGCGATCACCTCTTTCGCTCGGTCGTTCACAGCAACAAGCCTCCCGATGCACCCACGTCCCAGGATAGGCTGCCCTACGGGAGAGTGGCACCCCAAATTGGCAGTATTTCACCAACACAAGGGCCTATGCCCGCGCCTAAGCGCTGAAAGAGGAAACTCCGGGCCTTCCAGAGCTTCAAACGCGCCATCCAGACATGACGATGCCATGGGGAGATCCTGAAGACCGCCTAAATCAGTTTGCATGAGCAAAATCGGGCCGCTCCCTAGGGGCGGTCCGCCCCACAGACGTAATTGAGCGCTCGTCGGGCGTATCAGCGCTTGCGAGGGCTCAATGAGCGAGCGAGGTCCCGGATGACGCTGTCCTCGATGTCGAGATCATCCTGGTCGTGCCCATCTTCCACTTCGGCCTCAGCCTCAGGCCGTTCCGAGGGAGCAACGGGCTGAGGAGCCGCCGCCTGCGGCTGGCGGGCTCCAAAGTGGCCCTCCAGAGCATCGAGCAGGCTGTGGAGCGCCACATCCGTGATCTCCACCTCAGGCGCTGACGGCCACCCGGCCAGAGCCACGGAGCGGGCCTGGTAAGTAGGGTCTTCCGTCACCTCGGGGCCAAACCAAGCCGGCGGATGGAACTTGCGAGCTGGCCGATCCTGCTTGAACGCAACGGTGACCAGATCAAGCGGCCCCGGGCTGATGAAGCGCTGGACGACGACGGTGTGGGAGCCGATGTTCACGCTAGCGTTCAGGGACTCGACCTGTCCGGCGGTCAGGTCGAGCAGCGCCTCGGCCTGGGA
>KI912036.1:44632-45858 GCA_000517005.1 Microvirga lupini | reverse complement strand
GTATCCTGATCGGGCGTCTTTCAGAGGCTCGTCATGAAACCCGGCGCCCGTTTCTGCCGTCCCCAACAATAAAGCAGGTCCCGAGAGGGATCCCAAGTGTCTCAGAGGGACCTATCAACACAGTCGACCAAGGGTTCGTCGCCGCCTGACCAATGACAGGGTCAATTCACGGTGCCTGACGGATCAGGAATGGCTGATCATCCCTTAGGGAGTCACCACAGCCGCTGCCAGAATGGTCGCTGCCTACGCCGACAGGGTGAAGAACGGGCCAAGCACCATGGCAGTCAAAAGGAGGCTGAAAGAGGCCTTGAGAGTACGCATAGCGAGGCTCCTTCCGTGTTCAACCTTAAGCCTGACCCCAGAGTGTTAACCGGCATTCGGTAGCAAAAGCCACCAGCATTGACTTAGAGCATCCGGCGATAAGAACTTGCCTAGCGCTCGTTTATGCCTGATCCGAGATCAGCGGCAACGATCTCTATAGGGGCCGGAACGACTTCCCAGGTCGGATCGAGGTCCTGTGCGCCGCACCTGACACGGAGCAAGAGCCTGCGCTCGACCTAACGTTGATGGACCCATGGGAAGAGACTAAGCAGGAGGTAAACGAGCCGCCTCCGGTTAGCGCAGAGACTGCGATCGAACAAATATCCGAAGCCGGGACTGCGTCTGGACTGCGTCTGAACCAACTCAGGATGAGGTGAACCGTCAGCCTGCCCCAGCACGTGCTGGCCTGATCGCCACCCTGTTCGGACGCAAAGAATGATGATCGAGGCAGGCTTCGCGTGGAAGGAGGGCTGTGGACGTCAAACCCCAGGCACAGCCCAGACATCCAGTTCGCCTGCGCCCTCGCGCAGTTTCTTCACTTCCGCATACTCGGGTGAGTGCCAGACGGAGTGGATCGCCCCCATTGACGGGAACTCGAATACGACCAGTCGTCGCCCATCATAGGAGCCCTCCAGGACCTCGACTAGCCCACCCCGGACGAGATAGCGTCCGCCGTGTTGAGCAAAGAGTTCGGCCACCTTCTGCCGGTATTCAGGCCAGCCCTCTTCGCGAGTGATCTTGATCTGCACGATCAGGTAGGCCGCAGGCATGGCTGTTCTCCATTCCGGTGCTGCCATTCTCGATGCTGAAACCATTCCCGTCGAGAGAAAGGCGCCCCTTCCATCCGCAAGAGTTCTTGGGGCAACCTCACCTTGTCGGCACAGTGGCAGGGCTTGAAGGGTATC
>KI912036.1:39545-44532 GCA_000517005.1 Microvirga lupini | reverse complement strand
GATGTCGGAGTTCCGCTCTCACTGATGACAAAGGCCAATGGCTTTGTCTTCGGCTCCGGGACACCGCCGTTCGATCTGGAGACAGGGAAGTTCGTGTGCGGCGATTTTGAGACTCAGACCGAAGCCTCGCTCAAAGCGGTTCAGCACTGCCTGGAGAGCGCAGGCACCTCACTCGACAAGGTCGTTATGGTTAGAGTTTACGCCAGCAACGCAGGCTACTATCAAACGATCAATTGGGTCTAGGCTCGCATCTTTCCGGAAAACCCACCCTCGCGCACCTTCGTGCCGGTCGCCTCTTGGCCGATGGAGTTCAACATTGAGATCGAATGTATCGCTGTAGCTTAGGTACCGGCGTCCATGCTTTCGAGATGGTCTTTCTCTTAACGAGCGGCCTTGTTTCTGCCGCATCCGTCATTAGCCTACAAGGACAAGCTTAGAGGCCGACGCATCCCAATGAAGAAACTCACCCTTGTCGTTGATGAACGAGAGTTGAGTACCATCCGTGCAGCCCTTTTCCTCCTCCAAGAGCACGTTGATGCCCTTCCCGAAGACCTCGCCGAGATGATAGCCGCGCACGGGATGCCCATGGCGGCGTCTGAGATCGAACATCTCGGCCTTCGTTTTCGCGAGACAGCAAGACCGATACGAGACTATGCTGACGGGGAGTTGCCACAAGCAACGCGACTTGTTGAGGTGGAGCGATTTCCTGCAATAGCAGTTCCCCAAGGCCATATGTGAGCAGTGCCGTAGGGGGCACTGTCTTGGCGGTCATCATGCTGCTCCCGAGCACGACAAAGGAGCGTCCCCGTGAGGATGCTCGAAAGGGATTCAAACGTGACTTCCCAAAGGACCCCGCCGATCCAGGACGCATTCCTCAAGCATCTCCGCGACAACAAACTTGATGTGACTATGTTTCTCGTCAACGGCATAAGGCTACAAGGCCAGATCAGGCGGTTCGACAATTTCACCGTGATGCTTGTACGGGGGACTGGGACCCAGGTTGTTTTCAAGCATGCCATTTCGGCGATCTACCCAGCAGAGCCGGTCCAACTGACAGACCCAACTTCATTCGGGTGAACCAGCCCTCCCACAATCCCACTGAAGATGCCGTTCAGGATTTCCTAATAAGCACTCGGTCATGGAGATCGCACTTTCTGACTTATATCCTCATAGGTAGAGTAAACACGGCATGTTGATCTGAGAGGAGCCTACATGAAGAAGGCACGTAAGCTCTACGAAAGCTCAAGCGGTGATCGCTGGTATCTGATTGCAGACCCTTCAGAGGCTGTGTTCATCCGTCACGCAGCCAATGTGGCGTCGGGAGGACAGGTGGAACATGAGGACATCGCGACATTTCTCAATCGCGACGCAGGTCCCGAACAGCAGGAACTGATCAATCTGATCCGGACACTCGCAGAGGAGCACCCCGCCACTACAGGGAAGTGATTGCCTCGGCCAAGGGGCTCCAAGGGCAGAAGAATCACACCAAGAGACGCCGCGATGCCAGACGTCACGGTTAGTCCCGAATGCCGGCAGTTGCCGCCGGTTCCATGGCTATGCGGGATCAGCCTTCTTGCGGAACAGACGGAGTGCTTCTGGGAACACGCCACCTCTCGCAACGCGCCGAAAGTTTATGCAGAGGGGGAAAGTCAAAATGCTGCTCCATTGGTGCTCTACCTGGAAGAGCAGTGTCTCGGAGTGGTGAACATCAACGGAGGCTGGTCCGATGCTAAAGCCCTTCTCGCGATATCTGACGGCTGTCGAGGAGCACCTTCCCTCCGAGCATCACCCACTTCTGCGCAATGGCCTCTATTTGGCGCTCTTGGACTGGTACACCGATGGGGTCGAACCCAGAGAAGCTGCTGCGCGGATACGACATGCAGTGACGGGGTAGGTTCGGCATCCAAGTGCCTGCCGGGCGCGCTCGACTATCTGAATCGCGGCTCTTGGGGAAGGTTGTTCGCCGGACAGCCTAACCCTCGGCTCTTGCGGTTTCTACCTTTCACCTTCTGCGTTCCCATGGCGACCACCTTGCCTGGTGATCATGGGATCGTGGAGAACCGCCGGAACTCGATCT
Organism: Microvirga lupini; assembly: GCA_000517005.1. GTDB lineage: Bacteria > Pseudomonadota > Alphaproteobacteria > Rhizobiales > Beijerinckiaceae > Microvirga > Microvirga lupini. The sequence continues at coordinate 42,455 of KI912036.1, read as the reverse complement.
CCATCGCGTGGGCCTCTTCGCGGATCCAGTCGGAGAAGACTGTGATTTTTCGCGTGGCACTCTTCTGGGGATGGTACAGCAGCCGATAGCCATAGGTTGCGGAAGCTGGCTTGCAGGGGCAAAGCACCAGGTGACCCCGCTGGAGGTCCTCATAGGCCAGCGAGAACGGCACCAGGGCCACGCCCATGCCAGCGACGGCTGCCTGGACCACAAGGCCCGCGTGGCTGTAGCGTCAGGACAGGGTGCGCGGGCGATCCGCAATGCCATTGGCCGCGAGCAGGCGCAGCCAGGCCTCCGATGTGTCCTCGTACAGGAGAGGCAGGTCGAGGAGCCGATCTAGCGACGGCTTTCCCGACATGGTCGCGACGGGATCGGGCTTGCAGACGACCACCAGATGGTCTGGGAACAGGACCTCCGCGTCCGGCACTGATGATAGCCGGAAATAGCGGATTGCGATATCACAGGTGCCATCCTCGAGGGACACGGTTCTGTCGGTGCTGTCGACCCGGATGTCGAACTCGGGATGATGCTCGGTGAAGCGATACATCCTCGGGATGAGCCACTTCATCGCAAACGAGTGCGTCGTCGAGAGCCGCAGGATTGCCTCGTCCGTCTCGCTCCGGAGATCGTCGATCGCGCGGTTGAGCGTCTTCAGGACCTGCGTGGCCGTGGCGGCCAGTTCCCGCCCTTTGTCGGTGAGCGAGACGGTCCTCGGATGGCGCTTGAACAAGGCAAATCCGAGCAGGTCCTCAAGCTGCCTGATCTGCTGACTAACGGCCGCGGGTGTCTTGTTCAGCTCGAGAGCGGCAGCCTTGAAGCTCTCCCACCGCGCAGCGCACTCGAAATCGACCAGGGCGGAGATGTTCTTCAGACGATGGATCATGGCTCATGCATAAGCAGCGCTTGTGCTCAGAGCAAGAACAAAGCGTTTGTCATTCATGGCAAAGTGGACGAATGCTCATGCCGAAAGGATAAGCATGGCTATGTCAAAACGAGTCTTGTTGATTGGCGGAACCCGCTTCTTCGGGATCCTCCTCGCGCGTCGCCTAATCGAGGCGGGTCACGATGTGACCGTCGCAACGAGGGGCCGTACACCGGATCCGTTCGGCGGAGCGGTCAGGCGCATCACCGTCGATCGGCGTGTTCGTTCAGGCATGCAGCAGGCGTTTGCCCGCACCGGAGACTACGATGTCGTCTACGACCAGATGTGCTACAGCCCGCCCGATGCCGCCATTTCGGCAGACGTCTTCACCGGCCGGATCGGCCGCTATGTGATGGCCTCGACCATCGAGGTTTACGATGCCTGCCGCGGCCAAATCCTGCGCCCCCTCATTGAGGCCGACGTCGACCTCGACCGTGAGCCGATCGAGCTCGACTATCCCTGGCACTCGGAGAGCGTTCCCGAGGAGCGATACGGGACGGGCAAGCGCCAAGCGGAAGTCTATTTCCATCGCTACACCGAATTGCCTGTCGTTGCCGTCCGCATCGCGCATGTCCTCGCGGGGCCGGAGGATTTCACGAGGCGGCTTGCGAGCTATGTCGATGCCGTGCGGGAAGGCCGTGCCTGTCGGTACTCACAGGCCGATGGGAAGAGTTCCTTCATCAGTGCGCTCGGAATTGCCCGCTTCATGGAATGGGTCGGCGCGGGCGAGTTCCTGGGTCCGGTCAACGCCGCAAGCGACGGTCCGCTGGACGCCAGGGAGCTTTACATTCAGGTTGCCCGACTCCTCGGCAGGCCGTCTCGCATCGAGCCGGTCTCGGAGCGTGTGCGTCCGTCCGACCTGAGCCCTTTCGACTACCCCGATCCCTACGTGATGAGCACCGGCAGGGCCAGGAGTCTCGGCTATCAGTTCGACAGTACCGGCGACTGGCTCGATAGCGTCATCCGACGGCACATCCTTGCAGGCGTAGCGTAGCGGACCCCCCATGCCGAACATCGTTTCCTTTTTAGCGGCCGCCACGCTGGTCATCATCGTGCCGGGTCCCGCGACTTTCTATGTTCTCGGCGCGGCCTACCGCTCGCTTGCAGGCGCGGTCGCCTCGGTCGCCGGCATCATCGCCGGAGACGTGGTGCTCATTCTCCTTGCGGGCCTGGGCTTTGCCGCCGTCGTATCGCAGTGGCCTATGACCCTGTCGGTCATCAAGGCGGTCGGGTCCGTCTACGTCGTGTATCTCGGCATCGACCTCCTGCGCACCAGGCCGGTGGCCGGAGAAGATGTGCCGAAGACGCAAGCGGCGAGCCCGGGCGGCTTCGTCCAAGGCTTCCTGATAACCGTCACCAATCCGAAGCCGATCATCTTCTTTGCCACCTTCTTCCCGATGTTCATCGACCGGGACGCCGGCTCATGGGGAGCAAGTTTCCTTCTCCTCGGCGTCTGGTTCGAGATCGTGAACCTGCTGTACTTTGCCGTCATCACCATGGTCGTGATCCAGCTCAGGGGGCGATCCGTGTTCGACCGCTTCATGACAAACTCGCTCGCCAAGGCGAGCGGCATCGGTCTCATTGCATGCGGCGCGCTCATCGTGCTGTCCGAAACGCTCAGTGGGTGGTCGTGACGGTCGAGCCATGCCGTTCATACTAAAGATCATCACACAGTGCGTAAGCCCCTGAGGCCGACTTTAGGGGAATGAGCAGGAGTATTCTGCGCTACGAGCTAAGCACGACGAATAGGGAACGCTCGGCGCTCTGGCTCTGTCACGGGAACTTGGAAAAGGGCGACACGAGAGCACCGGACTGGAAATCCGACTCCCCGGGTTTTTGGCTGGCGCGGTCTGTGATTCACTTGCTGGAACGGGAGGTGGATCATGGGTCACTGCTATTCTCTCGATCTTCGGGTGCGCGTCGCCGACTTTGTCGAGGCAGGCCATTCCTGCCGGGCGGCCGCCCAGCACTTTGACGTCAGCGAGAGC
>KI912036.1:39210-39445 GCA_000517005.1 Microvirga lupini | reverse complement strand
TTGGCCCGGATCGTGGTGATCCAAGAAGCAGGGTTGGACGGGTTCTGGATCCATCGCGTGCTGGAGAGCGAAGGCATTGAAAGCCATGTCGTGGATCCCGCTTCGATTGCCGTCTCACGCCGGCATCGCCGCGCCAAGACCGACCGGATTGACGGCGAGGCTCTGGTCCGCACCCTGCTGGCCTACAAGCGGGGCGAGCCGCGCGTCTGTGCCATGGTCCGTGTGCCGACACCAG
>KI912036.1:38995-39110 GCA_000517005.1 Microvirga lupini | reverse complement strand
CAGTGCAAAAAACGTGCTTGATGGACGGGCTCGGACCTGTGATCCCGCAACTGTCGAGGAGAGCTGCATGAACTGAAGCAATTCGACCTTGATCCGATGCTCCTCATGTGAACCG
>KI912036.1:38745-38895 GCA_000517005.1 Microvirga lupini | reverse complement strand
CTCTCGCGGCTGCTGTGCCGGCACGGCTTCACGTATAAAATCTATGGACCGGCCGTGCGGTGCAAGAGGGCTGTTTCTGGTTGGATGAGAGACGGTTCGCATCAATCTATCCGGCCTCGATGTGGAGCTCGTGCTCCGGGCCATCATGGG
>KI912036.1:36113-38645 GCA_000517005.1 Microvirga lupini | reverse complement strand
TAGGCAGGCATCAGCATAGCAATGCGGTGGATTCCAACGCCGCTACCGATGTTGGTGGCCTTATCAGTCTTGCCCTTCCCGCAGGTGTAGAAGTCACCTTCCTTCACGGTGTAGGGTTCTTTCCCAGCCTTCTTGATGCTGAACTCGCCCGCGAGAATGTAGCACATCATGTCCACATCCATCACCGCCTCCTTGGGATCGGCGGCTCCAGGCTGATACACCACATCGACGATCTTGACACTCTTGTAAGCCTCCATCTCTGAGGGGATCTCGCCGATTTCCACCAACCGACGACCTGGGCTGAGCTCCCTGCCTTCATTGGGTCCGTAGTTCGGGGCTCCTGCGGCCTTGGCGGATGTTGCCGCAGTGAAGAGCGGTGCCGCTGCGGCTGCTGTCAAACTAAGGGCTACTGCCGATCTGCGGCTCATGAGTTCTGTCACGGTTTCCTCCTACAGTTGGCGTGCGCAAAACCAGCACCACAGCAATGCTATGTGGGCAGCAGGTCGATGACGCGCATGATCGCAACTGTGCTGCCGGTGTTTTTGCTGCGTTCCGGCATGCCTTTGGCGCACGACCACACATCGCCCTTCTTGTAGACGTTGTCCCCCGAGCCCGTATCCACGGTCAGCTCGCCCTCCAGCATGTGACAGACCATGTCATTGGCCATGCTCGCGCCGCTGGTGCTTGCCCCCGGTTGGTAGATGGTGTCCCGCAGCAGGACCGTCTTGTAGTTCGGGATCGCGGTCTCGCGCTTCGTGTACTCCACGCGCCGGACGCCGGGAGCAATCTCTCTCCCCTCTGGTGCTGAACCTGAGCTTTGAGCGGCAGCTCGCCCCGCCGGGACTAACGTGGACGCAACAGCGATACTAAGTAGCGCATGGCGACGGTTAAGGTGTTCCATCGCTTCCTCCCGTCCAAGAGGCCACCCCAGCGCCACAAGTATGCGCCGATCCGGTGCCAGGGCTACGTGATTTCAAGAACGGAAATGACGAAACCTAGTACCAAGTGGAAGTTTGCTTCGTGCTGGTAGGCGAGACCGCCGGGGAAAGTCCGCACAGGGTCACGGAAGGAAATTGCCGATCCTTCAAGAACGTCTGCTGTTCCTTTCTTGAGCTGACGTTTGGTCTACTTCCGCCCAGTGCCATTTTGAGACGTTCCGTGCGTGGAAGCCGTTGGGGGCTATATCCGTCAATGGCTTACGGCAAGAATTTCGGGTAAGCCGTTTATGGAACCGCTCTCTATCAATCCATAGGTATTGGAGTAGAATTGGTCCTGGGCCACTCCGATCCAAGGTGATCGCATGAGGCGGCGCGAGCTCATTTGGCTTCTCAGCGGCGTGGTGGTGTGGGCCGTCACAGCTCATGCGCAGAGCGATAGGCGGGTGCGGAAGCTGAGAGTGGGATATCTGGTCGTCGCCCCCAATCCCTTCATCATCCACTTCCGCCGTGGCATGGCCGAACTCGGCCATATCGAGGGCGTTGACTATGTGCTTGAAGAGAGCAGCGCGAACAGCCGGATCGATCTCTTGCCCAAAGCCGCGGCCGCGCTGGTCGAGAGTGCAGTCGACATCATCGTGGCGGTCGGGCTCGCTGCCGGGATGGCTGCATCGAAGATCACGCACTCGATCCCCATTGTGACTTTGGCTCCCGACCCGGTCCGCGCCGGCTTGGCGAACAGTTTTGCCCGGCCCGGCCGCAACGTGACCGGAATAGGCATCCTGAACAACGACTACGCTCCCAAGTGGCTCGAAATCTTGCACGAGGTCGTGCCAAGCATCACCAAGGTGGCAGTCCTGGTCGACAACACCCCGGGCAACGAGATCCAGTTTGACCTCGTCAGATCCACTGCCGGCAAACTCCACGTGATGCTGATCCGTGTGCAGATCGACGCGCCGGACGGGATTGGACCTGCGCTCGCGGCCGCTCGCCGCGATGGCGCGGAAGCAATGATCGTGGCCTCCTCGCCCTTGTTCCACACCTACAAGGACCGGCTCATAGCGGCCGCGGCGGAATACCGGCTGCCGGCCATGTATGAGCACAGCGCCTTCACCACGAATGGTGGGCTCCTGTCTTATGGGCCGGACTTTCGGGAGATTTATCGCCGCCTCGCTTTTTACGTCCACAGAATTGCTGCCGGGGACAAGCCAGGGGACCTGCCGTTTGAGCAACCGACAAAGATCGAATTCATCATCAACCTGAATACGGCAAAGGCGCTCGGCCTCACGATCCCATCCTCGCTCCTGGTCCGCGCCGACGAGGTGATCGAATAGGGCCTTGCGCGGGCGCGAAAGTGTGCACGCGATTTTGCAGAAACGCCTTTACGGAACCGGATAGGATGTCGCTAGACCGTATTCGGAAGCTTCCATCGGCGCTCGGGGCAGTGGATCAGTAACGTGCCAGTCTATAGGGCTGCTCTGCCCGACACGGGGGAGCGCCAATACTGAAGCACACTTAAGAAGACGCTTGCGCCAACCCCGCTGCCGGGAGTGTTCGTAGGCCAGCCATTTGAGTCGGATCGGCCAGAGTCAGCTCC
>KI912036.1:35760-36013 GCA_000517005.1 Microvirga lupini | reverse complement strand
AATTGACTTGTTTGGATTGAAGTGGTTAGCGCGGATTGGCCTGAATCGGTCGAGGGGGCGGTCAATTTCGTTCCAGAGGTAGTCGCCGATGAGCGTGATATAAACCAATGGCAGCGGTGCGACCTGGGACAAAAGCCCGCCGCCCTACCTCCTCTGCGTTCCGGCCGCAAGCGGTGCGGGGTCGATCGCGTCACGGCCGACGCCGAGCCATCGAGACGGGGCGTCTCCCCCTGTTAATCCCTGTCAGCTTGCC
>KI912036.1:34539-35660 GCA_000517005.1 Microvirga lupini | reverse complement strand
TTATTGATCCGGCTTGGGTGCTCTTGAACTCCACGACCGGTCAGCCCAGGTCGACGGGATGAAGCATATCGACATGCGCAAGCTGCCAGCCGCCGCGCAAGAGGAGCGTCGGCGACAGGTGGTGGGGCTACGCGACAGCGGCCTGACCTATGAGGCCATTGCCGCCCAGGTCGGCCTGACCCGCACCGGCGTGTTCAACATCTGCCGCCGCTTCGCCGAGCAGGGCCTGGCCGGATTGGCCAGCGGGCCACGCGGCCCGGCCCCTGGCACAGGACGGTTTCTCCCGGCCGAGCAGGAAGTCCAGATCCGCGCTCTGATCAGCCGGCACACGCCCGACGAACTGGGCCTGCCCTTCGCCTTGTGGAGCCGGGCAGCGGTGCGAGAGCTGATCGAGCGACACTGTGGGGTCCGGCTGGCGGTGCGCACGATGAGCACCTACCTGGCGCGCTGGGGCTTCACGGCCCAGAAGCCGCTCCGACGGGCCTATGAGCAGTCGCCGAAGGCGGTGCGGCGCTGGCTGCGGCACGACTATCCGGCCATCGTGGCGCAAGCCAGAGGGGAGAAGGGCACGATCTTCTGGGGAGACGAGACCGGCTTGCGCTCCGACGACGTGCGCGGCCGCAGCTTCGCTCCCAAGGGCCGCACGCCTGTGGTGCGCCCCAGCCACCGGCGCGCAGGGCTGGGCCTGATCTCGGCTGTGACCAACAAGGGCGAGCTGCGCTGGATGGTGCTCGACGGCGCGCTCAAGGCTCCGAGCCTGATCCGCTTTCTCGCGCGGCTCATCCAGGAGGCCAGCGGCAAGGTGTTCCTGATCTGGGACAACCTGCCGGTCCATCGGTCCCAGGCCGTGCGGGGCTGGTTGGCCGAGCGCCAAGAGCAGATCGAGGTTTTCCACCTGCCCTCCTACAGTCCGGAGCTGAACCCGGACGAGGGTCTGAACGCCGACCTGAAGCAGGCTGTGACCCGCAAACCGCCTGCCCGCAGCAAACACGAACTCAAGCGCACCGTCATCAGCCACATGCGCCGGCTGACAAAGCTGCCCGACCGGATCCGCAGCTACTTCAGGCATCAGCCATTCCGCTATGCCGCGTAGTTCAAGATCACCCAAGCCGGATCAATAA
>KI912036.1:30853-34439 GCA_000517005.1 Microvirga lupini | reverse complement strand
CGCCGCCGTTGGCTTTGCAGTGACTGGGGTAGGTGTGGGTTGTGCCACAGCGTTCGGCGCAAACTCGGTCTCTGCGATGAGCGGGATCGGGTCTGGCTCGGGCAATGCACCTGACTGGCTTTCGAAAATGGGCTTCAGATGACGGTCAGAATAATACTTCACCTTGTCCATCTGGAGCGGGGGCTGGCCCTTGATCAGTACGATTTGCTTGTTGTCATCGATCAAACGCGCCTGCTCTGGCCGTACGAGCGGTGCACCCTGGTCGGACGTCTGAATGTTAGCGTTGAACGGTTCCTTCTGGCTGTAAGATCTCGACTTTTGGCGGAAGGTATATTCACCGATCGCTTTGGAGATGTATTGGGGCGTTTCGTCGTCGGCAGTCGCCATGAACACCTGCACGCCAGTATTGGAGAGGAAATTTTCCTTGCCCTGCTGCTCGTAAGCACCGGTCAGAGCCGAGAGGCTTTGGATGATGAACATGAAGCGGCCTTTATAGCCTGCAATCGTAGTGACTGCGGTTTCAATCGCTTCGAGCTTGCCGAGATGCTTGAACTCATCGAGGAGGAAAAGGACCTCAAAAATCTCGTCCGTCTTCGGCATAGTACGTTGCAAGATGGACACGGTTTGTTGGAAGAACAGCCGCACGAGCGGCGCGATTACCTCCAAGTCGTTGGGGCTGACGCACAGATATATTGTCGTGGGATCGCGGCGCAAGTTGTAAATGGAAAAATCCGATCTTGATGTGGCATTCTTGATCAGCGGGTCAACCCAGAGATTTAGCCCACCATCGCCCAAGACTGAGGTATATGAGGTGATGATTTTGGTGTCGTTGCCGGCCATATTGTCGAATATACGCATCACCTCCGGGATTTTGCTTTCTTCTGCGAGTTGCGCGAAAAGCTTGTATTTCTCGCCCGGCTGCGCAAACAAATCATAGACAGCGCCAATGGTTGGTGTGCCACGCTCGATGCAGGCCAGAATGCCGGCAACAAAAAGATCTCGTGCGCCCTCGATGAAACCCTCCGCGCCCTTACCTTTGGGCGCAATCAGATTAACCGCCAATCGCCGGGCTTCTGAGAAGCGGTGCTCCGATGGCGTGGCAACAATGTCGAGCACCGGATTATAGAAATGGGTGCGTCCCTCCCTGTCGAGTGGCGAGAATTTGATGATCTGGTCGCCGCGCTTCAGCCTCGCCCTCGATGTCTGCTCGAAGAGTTCGCCCTTGACGTCGAGCGCTATCACCGAGCCATCAAAGGTTAGGAGTGTTGGAATGACGACGCCGACCCCCTTACCGGCGCGGGTGGGCGCAATGACCAGACTGTGTGGTTGCGCGCCACTGGTGAGATACTGTCCAAACCCGCGTGGGCCGGACGTTTTGCCGAATATCGGACCGGTGATGCGCCGGTAGGGCTTGATGTAGCCTTTTTGGCGCATCTCGGAAAACCGCGCCCATCGCGCGGTTCCGAAGTGTTTGGGGCGAAGCATGAAACCGGAAAGGGTGATCATGATGATCATCGATGTCATACCAACAATGGCCAAACAGGTATAAAACGTCGCACTGGCATAGCCGAGATAGAAGGGGGTTTCATACCAGAAGGCCAGGAGGTCGAACTCGCGGAGTACTCGGGTGGTGAAGCCGCCCTGGAGGCTAACATACAGACTCGCGAATATCAGCCCGAGCGGGAATGACAGCGCAAGGCCGAACAACAGCGTGTTGATCTTCGAGTTTGTGGTAACCATCGTCCAGCGCTCTCCGGTTATAAGTCAGTGTTCGGCGCTCCCGTCGCGGGAGCGTTCACCGCCGCTGCTAAGGTGCCGCCGTTGATTGGGATCAAGGTCTTCAGGTCCAGGCTCGCGGCGGCGGTGGCGGTGGCGCTGCGGCCCTACACTGCCCTCATCTTGTCCGCCTTGCTCCGCATTTTGTCCCGGCCCACCTGCGGGGCCACTGGGGCCGCCTCGCCCTCCCGGGTCTAGGTCATCGTCCATGCGAAAATCGTTGCCGGAATCGTCGCGGGATGCCGGTCCGGCGTTGCTTCCGGATCCTTGCCCTGCGCCATCTCTGGGGCCTCGTCCTCCTGGATCGCCTCCGGGCCCTGGTCCCACGCCAGTGTCGCCAAGATTTGGCGGTTCGGGTGTTCGTCTGGGAGTAACGGAAAATTCAGGTTCTGGTTGCGGATCGATGGCAATGGTTGCTCCAGCTCTCTGCCTGCGTCGGAATTCCGCATAGGTAATCGGGCGCTCCATGATGCCGCGCTCGGCGCGCGAGGTCGCATCCAGCGCGATACCATTGTCGTAGGCGGCATCGACAAGCGCGGCGCGCATATTGTTGTAGTTGAGATGCGGGTGCTCCCGGTCGACATGAAAGGCGGTGACATAGTCGAAACTATCACTGTTGCGCCTCGAACCGAACATTTGTTCCACCCACGTACGGCCGGCAGCGCGCGCGTTATCGCGATCCGTGGCATGCGGAAAGCTGACGACGATATGCTTAGTCAGGTCCTGGTTGCTTTCTGCGTCTGGCTGGCCGGGCTGATAGTTACCGGTCTGCTCAGCCTAACTACGCGCCACCTCGTCGAGCCGATCGGTAGCACGACGCCCTGATGACGCTCGGAACGACGGAGTTCGACCGCGCCCTCGCGAGACAGGTAATGCAGCTGATCCCGGATCTGTCATGTGGTACGAGCCCCGCCCCGAGGCACAATTCTTACGACGGCTTGCGGGTGGGCATCCGGGCCACCTGGCAGCATTGTTTTCAGAAGATCCTGTCATCGCACGGCTTCCTGCAATAGCCTTTGACCGTCCCGCCGCCGCCGCGACACATTCAGTATTGTGCGAAGAAGGGCATCGAGCGCGGCGAATTCATGACCAAACTGTTGCCTGTACATCTCGAAGCGGTCCATATCCACGGCGCCATCGCGGCTTGCGATCCGGCTCATGTCTGTGAGCGTTTCGGCAATCTGACCGATGCTGCTGGCGATTTCCTGAAGGTTTTGGCGGGTCTCGGCGTCAATTTCCAGAAAGCCCGCTATCCGGCGTACGGCGATGCGCAGTGCCAAATTGCTCGTCAGTCCGAACGCACGTGATTGCTCTGCGAAAGATTCGAATTCGGCCAAGCGTAAGCGCACGCTGATTATCTTGTAGCCGTTAGGGTAGGCAAACGCGGGGCGCCGGCTTCCACGCATTGGAGCATCATCGAACAAGCCGGGCAAATTCCGCGCTGTCATATTTCCGGATCCTTATTTGGATACAAATTGTTGCGTTTCGATAGTTTCTACGGGGCGTAAAATTTGCGCAGGAAAATACATAGCTATATTAGGCTCGAAATAGTACAAGGTAAAGGTTACAATCGTAATTGGACGGGCTCAGAATAGTTCACCAATGGCAAGCCAATTTACAGTTCATATCCTGCATATTATAACCGATTATTGCAGATATTTATGACATCTATTTGTGCGGAGGGAATTACACTTGAAACTGATCGCCTGCTGCTCATTCAAAGGTGGAGCGGGGAAAACCACGGCCCTAACCCACCCTATTCATGAGACATGTTGATGTCTGCCGTTCTGGACTGCGATCGCGGGGGCTC
>KI912036.1:27295-30753 GCA_000517005.1 Microvirga lupini | reverse complement strand
GACTGCATTTTCTGCCGTATCGCATCGGGGTCAATTGAGGCTGAGATCATCTGGGAAGATGATCTGACAATAGCCTTTCTTGATATCTGTCCCATTCGCACAGGGCATGTGCAAATCATCCCGCGCAACCACCATGCATACTTTGATGACCTTCCACCAGAGACAGCAAGCCGAATAGTATATATAGGGCAACGGATAAGCCGAGCATTGAAAAGCCTATACGGCGTGGAACGGGTCGCCTTTCTGTTTACAGGTGGAGACGTCGCACATGCTCATGCCCACGTTGTCCCGATGCATGAAAATACTGACATAACGTCCAGACAATACATTGCCGAGAAAGAGCTAACGTTTCGGGCAACTCCACGAGCGTCTCTCTCAGAACTCGCGAAGACGGCAGAAGAGATACGGTCTTTGGTGTGATAACCCATGCATGGAATGAGCATCTAAGAGGGCTCTCACTCATGCAACTTGCTGTGAAACGTCTCGGTGGACGCAAGTACGAAACCGGCGTCACCCGATCTGATGGTGTGGTGTTTCACGTCCTGGGCGTCGGCCATATGTTCGAGATCCCCCACGATCTGGCTCACTACGCCATCGAGAAGGCTCTCGGACTTCGGTACGGCTTCTGGGGAAGTGTCGCAGAGGGGGCCGTGTTCCCCACCATGACGTATGTCGGCGGCCGCAGGAGACCCAGGCGGAGGAGACCTCCAAAGCAGTTCTCAAAAAGAATGCGGCTCACCTGACTGAGGCTGAAAGCCTGGTGCGGATTTTCGATGCAGCCATGGAGAAGGACCTATCCCTCCGCGAACTCAAGATGCGGCTGAACCAACGTTGGGCGCCGCCCGAACTCCCAAAAAGAGAGTTCAGTGAGGAGGACTTCTCGAAGGTGAGAGTAGCTTGGCTCGACGCACAGGCTCAGTGGAAGCAACTGCCGACTGGTGGGGAGCTGACAGTCGTTTGGCCTGCCTAAGCGCTTCCTAGGCACTGCGAATTTCCGATAAGCGTTTGTGGAACGGTTCAGACAGCCTGATTTCTCTCGGTGATGTGAGGGCCAGCCCTCTGCTTGCTTTCGTCCTTGCTGCCCGCCAAAATGGATCGTCCGCGTGACTGGCGAGGAAGGTGGATACCACCGGGAAGCGCAGACCGATGTTGCCGCTCGCCTGGGCACCCTCTGACTCCGGCGACCCATGGCCGCATCAAGCAACATGCCTTCCTTTGCCACTCACTATTATCTTGGCTCCCGCCGTCCATTCCTGAACCTCTCAGATCTGTCGGAAGCCGAGTTGACCCAGGTTCTAGGAGAGCTCAACCAACAAGGGGCTGCCGCGCCGTCCAAGCGGATCTTCGGACGGCGCTACATGGAGTTGAGGCGGCTTACCGAGGCGAAGTTGCGACGGCTCTTCATCGAGGCGGGAGGCCAGCCAGAGCGTCATGCACCTCACTACCTAATCCTGGGCCAATCTGAGTGGTTCAAGGGGCTCAGCCCTGATACCCGGGAGCTTCGCATTCCTCTGTCCCAACTCCCCACATATGTGACGAGCGCAACTTACCCCGACAGCTTCACGGCCATGGCCTATGGCCCACAGTTCAATCTGCCGTACGAACCCAACCCCTATCACGAGAGAGCCTTCAGGCTCGAGGAGCTGCCAGCCCTTGTCCAGGAGTATGGGCTTCCCAGCGACGAGGACGATCACGGATATGAGGGCTACTCTCAGCGTCCATTTGAAAAGTACATCGAGATCCAGGTCTGGTCCGACGCTCCCGTGCAGCACTTCCTGAAGGGCTGATCGAGGCTCACAAATGCTGCGCCCTCGGCTGGAGGGATTTCACCATTTTCACACAGGCCATGGCTTGCCCGGAGCGGAGGATATGCTCGCCCCGCTCACGCACTTCGTAGCCATGCGCCAGGTAAAAGGGTTCAGCCGTCACCGACGAATCCAGCTCTAGGAAACCCAGGCCACGCTCCTGAGCAAGGCGCTCGATCTCCCGGACGAGGGCTGAGCCGACGCCTTTACGGCTTGCTCCAGGCGTGACGTAACACGCCCTCAACTCCGCCTTGCCAACGACAAGGGCTCCGATTCCCACAATCTTTCCGTCATGCTCCGCAACCAGGCGGATCTCCTTGTCTGGGTTGAGGAGGAAACGCTCGACAGCCTTATCCGTGACCGGGAGAGGAGCCCAATCGTCGATCACGGCTTGCGGGTAATCCTTGGCCGCGAGCCCCCGAACCGCCGCATGGTGAACCTCCAAGAAGGCGCGGGCATCGGCAGGGCGCAACTCCCGAACAGTGGTCATCTTGGTCCGGCCTCTTCGCCCTCCAACTGTGGTTCCAGCGTATCATATGGGGCTTGTGTCAGAGGCGGCAATTTCGGAATCTCCCTCGATGCCGTACGAGATCAGGCCCCATGCAACTCGATACCCATCCCGTTCTAGAAGGCCGCCGCGTTACCCTCCGCCAAGCCCATAGTGGCGATGTCGAGGCTCGCCTGAGATTAGGCAACGACCCGGACATCCTGGAGATGTTCGGGGTCAGCCGGGATGCCGTAAGGCCCCCCACTCCGGAGAGTGCAGCACGGTGGGTTCAGAAGCTTATTGATCATCCCAGAGCATGGGTGATCGAGGCGGATCGGTTGATCGGTGAGGTGCGCCTGGATCGGATTGACATGCAGGATCGGCGCGCCTCTTTAGCCGTTGGAATCCTCGACCCGGAGTGCCTTGGGAAAGGCTTAGGAACTGAGGCGACCATGCTCGTCCTGGGCCATGCGTTCGGTGGTCTGAAGCTTCATCGGATCTCGATCCGGGTGCTCGCCTTCAACACCAGAGCGATCCGCTCTTACCAGAAGTGTGGTTTTCTGATCGAAGGTCGCGAGCGCGAAGCGGCTTTCGTCAACGGCCAGTGGCACGACGATATCATCATGGGCCTGCTAGAGCATGAGTTCGCAGATTTCCCTGGAGTCGCCTCGATCGGCAACCGTTGACCCAATGCAATTGACCGATGGATCACCGTCGGCCAAGTCGCCATCAGTGGTGATGGCGTCAATGATATCATCAAACGGCGCTGTCGTCTGGCGAGGCTCGATCCTAGCCTGTTCAGCGCCCAAGGCCTACGCTCTGAATATCTCACTCAAGCCGCCCGCAACGGGGTTTCCTTACCTGAGGCGATGCAACAATCACAGCACCCGTCTGTCCAGCAAGCATCCAGCTACTACAACGATGGGAGCCGACAGACAGGATAGGCTGCGCGCCTTTATCAGATCTGAGTACGACAAGGCCAGCAAGTGGCTTCCGTTCAAAGCACGGCGTTCACCGGCCTTGGGTACCCACTGCACTGCACAAGAAGGGGCAGAGGTGGATCTCTATCCTAATAGTCTGACAATCTTATTGCTGGCCATCAATGTAACGGCGAACCCGGAGCAGATCGTCCGAATTGCCCCGCAAAATCACCTCTAAGTCAGTCG
>KI912036.1:26995-27195 GCA_000517005.1 Microvirga lupini | reverse complement strand
CTCTAGGGATAAGATAGATCTCATTGAGGCGCTCGTGAGAGCGCTGGGAACAATCCCCCACGTCGTGGCCCTTCGTCCTTCGTTTCCAAATTCCGAGAGCCCACGAGCCAATAACGATAGAAGAGCAGGGCAGCAGGATCTTTACTTCGGCATGCCCTGGTGAACGCTGACCCTGACCGGTCCCGGTCAGGGAGACACTT
>KI912036.1:26105-26895 GCA_000517005.1 Microvirga lupini | reverse complement strand
GTTTGGTGGCGGAACGTTGCTGGGATCAGGTGCGTTGGGCAATTGAGGAATATACTTGGCGCTTCGATGGCTCGCGACGCCCGCCACGTGCCTGGTGGAGGATCTGATGCACTCCCTTCATCCCCAAGCCCGCACCACCCCGGCCGTTCGCCAGGAGATCGCCCGCTCAAGCGAGCCCACCGGCGTGCTGGCCCAGCGCTTCAGTGTGAGCACCGAAACGATCCGCAAATGGCGCAAGCGCGGGGCGCAGGACTGCCAGGATCATAGCAGCCGGCCACACAAGCTGCCCTGGAAAGCCACCGAGGAGGAACGCGCCATCGTCTGTGCCCTGCGCCAGGCCACCGGCTTTGCGCTTGATGATCTCACCTTCATCGTCACGCACTTCCTGCCGCATCTCAACCGCGATGCGGTCTACCGCATCCTCAAAGCCGAAGGCCTGGGCCGCCTGCCCCCCGCTCATCAGCGCAAACGGGAGAGCGGAAGATTCAAAGACTACGATCTTGGCTTCGTGCACATGGACATCAAGCACCTGCCGAAGCTGGAAACCGCCAACGGTGAGCGCCGCAAGCGCTTTCTCTATGTCGCCATCGACCGCTGCTCGCGCTGGGTCCACCTGGCCGTCTATGATGACGAGACGGCGGAAAGCGCGATCGCCTTCCTCAAACAGGCGATCAGCGCTTTGCCGTTCAAGGTTACGCACATCCTGACGGACAGAGGATCATGCTTCACCGCCGATGGCTTCGAAGAGGCCTGCCGCAAGCTGAAAGTGCAGCATCGGATCACCAAGCCC
>KI912036.1:21252-26005 GCA_000517005.1 Microvirga lupini | reverse complement strand
GAACTTCTTCTGCAAGCTCAAAGAGTTCAAACGCATCGCCATGCGGGCCGACAAAACCGACAAGAGCTTCGCAGCCATGATCTATCTCGCGGCGGCTGTCATCAACTCTCGATGAATCCCCACACGCCCTAGTGCGGCCTTTCCGGACGAGCTGCATGAGTGCTGACACACAGGCTGCCTGTATGGGCTAACCCGAGATAAAGTCTGCCTCTGAGAGATTTTCACTCCCAGAGGGGGAGTTTAGCGCACAGCGATGGGGCGTAGGGCCGTTCCGGCGACTGTGCCACGAATGGCATTTGTCGAGAGGATATAGGCAAATTCGTAAGCTCTGTCGGCGGCGAGTTGCTCCAGGTTGTTGAATTCCAGGATGTGGACACCCTGCTCAGCCAGCAGATAGACGTGAACGGGGTTGAAGCTGCCGCCCATGGCCTGAGAGGCCTCTGGCTTGGGAGGGACATATTCAAGACCGGACGTGTCCGCCCCCACCATGAGTGCACCTTTCTGTTCGACGAGCCACTTGGCCGCTTTGAGGCCTATTCCTGCGGAGTCGTGCTCGCCAATCTTGGTGTGATCGCTTCCATTTACTCCCCAGTAGCGCGCAGTTCCAGTCCGGATCAAAGCGCCTGATCCGGGCGAAACGTCAACGTTCTGAGCCCGAAGCGCGCCCTCAAGGTCTTCGACGGTGATCTCGTAATGGGAGGGCAGTGCGTCAACATTCTTATAGCCTGCCACATCGATCAGCACCCCACGTGCAATGATCGGAGGGATAGTAGTGACATCTGCCTTGCGCAGACCAAAGTCGCCGCCCCACTCATCCGCTTTGAACCCGTTGTAAAAGTGGTTGTCCAGGCCATGGGTGATGTGGCCGAGCCCATCAATCTGCGTGGCGACATTGTCACTGATAAAGAGAGCACTGCTATGCCAAGCCGTGCCGCCTGTATTCCCTCCTTCCGGCGTGGTGAAAGGAAGGTCCTTCTGGCCCTTGACACCAGCAGGCGTCCGGAAGCTCATGACTTCACCTGGGCTGTGCCCGGGCCACTTGTAGGAATTCCGATCATAAGCCAGCCCAAGATCATAGGCCTTGCCTTGTTTAGCCAGCTGCAGGGCAGCCAAGCGGGAGCGTCCGTCATCTCATTCAGGGCGCCGACCTCATCGTCCTGCCCCCAGACCCAGCCCCAACCTTTGCCTTTCGTCCACTTTTTCATGCCCGCGTCCTGACCGGCGGCCGGACCAAAGGCGAAAACAACAAGACCAGCGGAGACAATCAACGATCTGAAGAGTCTCATGTGGTATTCCTCCCTAGAAGGCTGGCCGATTGCACGCGGCACAGCACAGCAATTTTACGCGAGCTGCCCAACCGAGCCAATGCACCCGGAAGAGAACGACGTTGAGGCGAGCCAGAGAGTGTCGGGGAGCCATAGGCACCAAGGTGATTTACAACCTACGAGGCTCATTGGACGACACCCGACAGCAATGATCCTGATTATCGATTGGCTGATCGTCACGGACTGGCCGGCTGCTGATTGCAAAAGCAGCGAAGCCTTGCAGCCTGAGGCTTGGCTCTGTGAGATTGTTTCGTCCTGGCCAATCAGCTCAATGTCGAGTACTGGGCTTGGAGCAAAGGACCGCTCTTGGCACTTCTCGGACGAAAGAGCATGGTCCGCTTCAGCGCTCAACAGCCGACGTTTGTTGAGCGGAAGGGATGTGAACGTTTGACCCCATGCGGACCTTAGGACCATCCAGTCGAAGGTTCCGAACTCATGCTCTAAAAGCGTCAACGGACCAATCGGTCCACCCAAGGTTGTCTCATGAGGGGCTGTCGACGTTACGGGATTCGGTAGAACGGATTGGGCAGCAGGAAGGTCCTTTCGGCATGTCCGCCAGCCAAATCCGAGGGCTGGTCACCGATGTTGGCTACGATCGTATAGCCGGCTTGTTCGATGGCCGCACGCTGTGGCGCCTTGAAATCGGAAGCCGAGGTATAGTGGCTTCCCCGTGGCGTTAGAATGAGGCGGCGGTATCCATTATAGCCTGCGCCTTTAAGGTTTCTCTCGGTCGCAGCACGCTGGCTTTCATCCCGTCCTGAGATGAAGAAGACCTCGGCGCCCAGCGAGCGTGCCTGACGGAAAAGTGCCAAGGATTGGGGGATGGCCGGAGACCTCCCCTGTAAGTCCCATGCGACCCAGCCACAGGGACCATCCGGGAGGGATCGACACGGCCCTTTGAAGACGCGGCCGAAATCGTTGGCCTTGATCACCTCCCAGTTCGAGAGGGCTGTGTCATCAATGTCGAACACGACAGCGGGGCGACGAGCTTGAGGAATACGCTCGGCCATCCAGGCGCCGGCCCGGGATGTAACAATGGACAGGTCTCTGTCATATGCACCGCTCTGGTAGTAGGCCGTGGCGGCAAGCTTGGTGTCCCCCACATTGATGACGTGGGCAGGAGACCCAGGGAGAAGCGGTTGCGCAGGGGTGGTGCAAGCCGCCGCACTGATTGCGAGTAAGCTCCCGAGGACCAGTGCGCGGTAACGGATTCTGGGCGTTGAACCAATCACTGTCATTCTCCCTTGAGCTGATGCCCGGAAGCAGACAGTAGGTCCTGCTGTCACCTCAGCAATACTCCGTCTGCTGCACTTTCCGGCCCGGACATCTCAAGCTACACAGGAAAGGATCATCTCTCCACGGGGAGTTCATCCATGCGGACTTGGATTGGCTTGGTCCTACAGCGCGGTCCGTTGTTCGCGATGGCGGCAGGCATGGCACTCCTGCCCGGTTGGGCTCAGGCGCAGACCATCCCGCGAGAGAGGATCACGAACGCGCTGCCCCGACTCGAGGCGATGATCGACAGGATCATCGCGGCCCAAGAGGTGCCCGGCCTCTCCATCGCTATCATCCATGATGATGAGGTCGTCTACCGCAAGGGGTTCGGTCTGCGCGAGATCGGCAAACCCGACATGGTCGGTGCCGACACGGTGTTCCAGATCGCATCCCTGTCGAAGCCCGTATCCTCGACCGTCGTGGCGGCGCTGGTCGGTGAGGGACTCGTCTCGTGGGACAGCCGGATCGCGGATATCGATCCTGCCTTCCGTCTGGCTGAGGCCTACCCGACGAGCATGGTCACGATCCGCGATCTGTTCGCCCATCGCAGCGGGCTTCCCGGTGGCGCCGGCGATGACCTCGAGGAGATCGGTTACGGGCGTGACGAGATCCTTCAGCGTCTGAAGCTGCTGCCTCCGGCCTCCAGCTTTCGCTCCACCTATGCCTATAGCAACTTCGGCCTCACAGCCGGAGCGGTCGCGGCCGTGCGATGGACAGGCCGATCCTGGGAGGACGTTGCCGAGGAGAAACTCTACCGGCCGCTTGGGATGACGTCGACCAGCTCCAAGCATGCGGACTTTCTCGCGCGACCGGATCGGGCTGCCTTGCATATCAGGGACAATGGTGGTTGGGCTGCGAAGGTGCAGCGCAATCCGGACTCGCAGTCCCCCGCAGGTGGCGTCAGCTCGACGGTTGGCGATCTGGCAAACTGGGCACGTCTGGAACTCGGTCGCGGAATGTTCGATGGGAAGCGCCTGATCGCCGCCGAAGCCCTCGATCAAACCCATGAGCCTTTGATGTCCCGTGGATTGAATCCGGTCACGCAGGCTCAATCCTTCTATGGGCTTGGCTGGAATGTGGAATTCGGACGGCATGGACTGACATGGGGGCATGCGGGCGCCTTCAGTGCGGGTGCGCGCAGCCTCGTCACGCTCTATCCGAAATCGAATCTCGGGATCGTGGTGCTGTCCAATGCATTCCCGACCGGCGTTCCCGAAGGCGTGAGCGACAGCTTTGCCGACATGGTCTTCGACGGGGAGGTCACGACCGATTGGGTGGCAGCGTGGAACAAGGCGTATGCCGGGCTGTTCGGGCCGGCGATCGAGGCGGCGAAGGCGACCTATGCCACGCCTCCCGTCCCATCCAGTCCTCCCATTGCACTTGAGGCCTATGAGGGGCGTTACGCCAATCCTTACGTTGGTGAGGCCGTCGTGAAACGGGAGGCAGGGGGTCTTGTGCTGAAGGTCGGCGTAGGAGAGGGGCACACCACTGCCCTGCATCACTTCGACCGCGACCTGTTCCTCACCTATCCCGACGCAGATATGCCGGAAATGCCCTCAGCGGTTCGGTTCTCAATCGGTCCGGACAGTCGAGCGACGGCTGTGACGATCGATTTCCTGGACGGAAATGGCCAAGGCAGCTTGCAGCGAGTGCCTTAGGCCGATCCACCGACCTGTCGGCGTGCACGACGCAGAGCCCAGCCCCGTTCTCAGCGTACACAGTGCCGACAAGGAATCATGGGTGTGTCAAAGTTCGCAGCTTGCTCTACAGGGTCTGCAAATGGCACGTTCCAGAAGTACGCTGAGCGTCCGCAATGGCGCTGAGAACGGTCAAAGCTCCGTTGAGCGACAAAAGAAAGGGCCGCCCGGATGGGCGGCCTCTTGTTTCAGTCAGTTCCCCGAGCTTCCGCTCCGATTGCAGCAGAACCTCGTCTCACGCTTCAGGGTGAGGCGGACCGACGCGCGCAATGAGTAAGCACTTTCCCGAATTATGGCTATCCTATGCGAGCGTCCACAACAGTCCACATGTAGACGCCGGCAAAGGATGCCGCAGCCCTTCCGCCAAGTCGCTGCAAAAGTTGAGCTATATTTTCGAGCTTGCCTCAACTTCTCGCAGGAATACGCCATCAGTCTGCCTCACCTCCGAAAGTACGC
>KI912036.1:16090-21152 GCA_000517005.1 Microvirga lupini | reverse complement strand
AGTATCAAATTCGGGTCAGCCCATTTATGGAAAGAGCAGGTATGTCATGGTTATGGGTGTTCTGAGACACCAATAACCATGGATATCCCTGACCTGCCGCCTGACATCAGCTTCAATCGCCTGGCCCAAACGCCTGAAGCGATGGACTTCGCGTTTGAGGTCAAACGAGCGGCTCTGGGCCCTCGCATCATCGCCCGATGGGGGTGGGACGAGGCGTTTCAAAGAACCTTCCACGAGCAGCAGTTCCGCGACCGTCCGGTGTCGCGCATCATGTACCATGGGCAAGCCGTCGGCACCGTCGCGCTCACGGCTGCCTCCGACCACATCCGCTTTGATGACTTCTACCTGTTCCCGGCCCACCAGGGTCAGGGGGTGGGGACGCGGATCCTGAAGCACTGTCTTGCGATTGCGGAGGCACAGGGAAAGCCGATGCGCCTACAGCACCTCAAGTGGAACCCGGTAGGATCGCTTTATCGACATCACGGTTTTTCGGTGATCGACGAGACTGAAACCCACTTCATCATGGAGCGGCAACCGGGCGGAACTGAGCTCGCCTCATGAAGGCGAATTTCCGAGAAGACGCTTGATGGAATTGGATCCTGTGTCGCTTCAACCTCTTCGGAACATGATCGCGAACTATCCGACGCGACCATGTAGCGGGACAGTAAAATCGGCCTTTCCAGGAGAGCCAGCGCAGCCGATAATACTTCTGTGATCGTGTATGGGGCGCCCTGCGGGTCCCTTACGGTCTAGCTCCGTTCGGCTGAAGGCTGTCATGATGTCCTCAGCGTTGAAGGCCGAGCATCGCCGGAACTGGCTCCTGGCGGCCCTGGAGCCCGCGGATCTGACGTACCTTGAGTCGCACCTGGAGGTCGTGAGCCTGCCAAAAGGCACCATCCTCTACGAAGCCGGCGACACCATCCGCTACACCTACTTCCCGCATGATGCCATCGTGAGCCTGATCAACGTCATGGAGGACGGCCAGTTCGTCGAGGTGACGTCCTTCGGGCGCGAGGGACTGGTCGGCTTCATCAGCGCCATTGTCTCGCGCGAGGCCTTCGGGCGCTACAAGGTGCAGGTGCCTGGTACCGCCTCCCGGATCGCCCTTGACCGAATGCAGGAGGCGGTGCGCGCCCGTCCCAAGGTGCGCCAGCTGGTTCTCAGCTACACCGAGGCGTTGCTCGCCCAGACCTTCCAGACCGTCTCCTGCAATGCGATCCACACGGTCGAGGCCCGCTGCTGCAGCTGGATCCTCAACACCCGAGATCGGGTGGATGGGGATCTTCTGCCCCTGACCCATGCCGACCTGGCCGAGTTTTTAGGCGTGCAACGCTCCACGGTCAGCACCGCTCTAGGCACGCTTCAGGCGCAAGGCCTGATCACCCAGCAGCGCGGCGGCATCACCATCGCGGATCGGGCCGGGCTCGAAGCGCTCGCCTGCGAGTGCTACGGCAAGATCCGCCAGATCTTCGCCCGCTTGCTGCCCGTGCCGCCGTCCTGGGCCTGAGCCCAAGCGATCAGTTCGCCAAGGTGTCCTCGACAATCCGCGGCTTCCGATGTCGCGGGACGGGACGTCATGGAACAGGGCCGATGCACCGGGTGGCTGGATGGGCGAATAGCGGCATCTGATCGCGCATCAGCCCGCCTCTGGAGGTGAGGCGGGCTGATGCGCGCATTGAGGACGCACTTTGCCGCATTATGGCTATCCTATGTGAGCGTCCTCATTTGGCCCCTGTGTAGATGCCGCCAAAGGATGCCTCACGCCTTTCGCTAACTGCTTGAAACATATGCCTTTGCTTTTCGAGTTCGCCTCAGCTTTTTGCTGAAAGGGCCCATTGGTCCGCCTCACCCTTGAAAGTGTCAGTTTGTTAGTCTGGATAGAAGGCCAGAGCGGACGTTCAAATGCATCCGCTCTACGTCGCTGGTTGACCCAAAGCGGCCCTTCAGCGAACCCAATCCGTGAAGCGCGCGGACAGGTGCAGGCTTCACAAAATCCGGATGAATATCCGGCCGCTCTCTCGGCTTGTTCGTCTACTCGCTGCAGACATGTGCAGGCGTTGCGATCTCCATTCGATGAGATGCCTGAGATGAATGGAAAGAGGCCCCCTGGAGCGACCAGGAAGCCTCGGCTCCACGTCTCCCCACTTTCTCAGGTCAGTTCAGGGTGGCGACAATCGCGTCGAAGAACGCCATCGGATCGACTACATCCTTCCCCGTCGGCTTCGGCTCGGCAGCCGTCTGCGCGATCACCACGTGATGGGCCGGGTTGATGTACACATACTGGCCCTGGATGCCGACTGCAGTGAACGCGTTGTCTTTCTTCGAGGGTTCCGTCCATCCGGTCCACCACATGTAGCCGTACTCAAGAGGCTTGCCGCCCTTGAGTGTTTTGGGCGTGCTGGCCTCCGTCACCCATCCCTCTGGTAACACCTGCGTGCCGTTTACCTTGCCTCCCTCGAGGAAGAACTGTCCAAATCTTGCAAAGTCCCGCAGCGTCGCGCTAAGGCCGCTTCCTCCAATCTCCACGCCCTCGGGTGAGTCGAGCCACCACTTGGCATCAGCTTCCATCCCGTATGGCACCCAGATCTTCTCCGATAGGTAGTCGGCCAACGGCTTCTTGATCGCCCCTCGCAGGATCTCGGCCAGGACCTGCGTCTCACCCGTGCTGTAGGTGTTGACGCTCCCCGGCTCAGCCGCCCGTGGCAGAGCCGCCATGACCTCCATCGCGCCACCGGGCTTCTGTGCAATCTGGGCCCGTAGCAGGGCGCGGCGGTCTGAGGCTGGGTCTGTGTATTTCTCGTTCCATTTCACCCCTGAAGACATCATGAGAACGTCGCGGACGGTTGCGCCATCGTACGCGGTTCCTTCCAGCCGGGGCACGTAAATGACGACGTTATCGTCCAGGCTCTTGATCAAACCGTCCTTGATGGCGGCGCCCACGAGAGTGGACGAGATCGACTTGGCAACAGACATGGACATCCAGCGCGTCGTTGGGGTGTTCCCGCGCTGGTAGGTTTCGTAAACGACCTTGCCGTCCTTCAGGACGATTAGGCCGCTGACCTGGTTGAGGGCGAGATAGTCGTAAAGGTCATATTTCTCGCCTTTGATGTCAGCGGCAACTTTGCCGAGCTCCCTCTCCGACTTCGGCAGCTCAGACGGCTTGCCGCCTGCCTTGATGGTTCGTGTCGGAAACAATCTATCGATGTTGCGGAAGGTGTTCACCGCAAGGTCGGGCGTCAGTGCCCCATCATAGATCTGCTCGACGTTGCCAATTGTCTCAGTCGCGTGCGGATAGGCATCCTGTGCAACTGCGGCATTCACAGGCCCAAGTACAAGCCCGACGGCGAGGATCGGTGTCAGCTTCAGAGTAGTCAGCGTGGCGTGTTGGATTGTTCGGATCGAACCGGACATTCCTAATCCTTTCCTCCCCCACTCACAGGCGGTCGGTTCATCTGCGTGGCTCTTCTTGAGTCTTGGCGAGGGAGCTTAGCAGTCCCTTCCAGGCTCGACAATGCAAGCTATCAAGATGGTACGTCAGGAGTTGGCACATTCCGGAAGTAGGCTGAATGTCTGATCGTAAGACGAAAGCGGACAAACGTCAGTCGTGCTTGCATAGGAAAGGCCGCCTGAGTAGGGCGGCCTCGCTTTTGGTGGGTTGCGGCAACATTCGGGCAATTGGGCCGAATTTTGCTTCTTACTTCACGCTTCAAGGCTGGCGACCACGTGGCAGTCGGCTGCATGGTCGACAGTTGCCAGCACTGTGACCAGTGCCGCCGGGGCGAAGAGCAACTCTGCCGCGAGGGCAACACCGTCACCTATGGCGGCTTCGACCGCGTCACACAGGAGATGACGCAGGGTGGTTATTCCAAGCACGTGGTGGTCCGGCAGGAATTCGTCCTGCGCGTGCCGGACGGCCTCGATCTGTCTCGCGCCGCGCCCCTGCTGTGCGCCGGCATCACCACCTTTTCGCTGCTGCGTACCTGGAACGTGGGTCCGGGCAGCCGCGTCGGCGTGATCGGCTTGGGCGGTCTCGGCCACATGGCGGTGAAACTCGCCGCCGGGCTCGGCGCGCAGGTCACCGTCATGAGCCGCACACCCAACAAGCGGGCCGACGCTCTGGCGCTTGGAGCCGATCGGCTTCTCATCTCGACGGATCCGGACGCGATGGCACAGGCTGCGAATGGATTTGACCTCATCATCGATACCGTGCCCAACAAGCATGATCTCAATCCATACCTGCCCCTGCTCGACGTGGACGGCACGTTGGTAATCGTCGGCCAGATTGGCCCGATGGATGAGATGTCGTCCGTACCGCTCCTGCTCGGACGCCGGCGCGTCGCCGGCTCGCCCATCGGCGGCATCCGGGAGACCCAGGAGCTGCTCGACTTCTGCGCGAGCAAGGGCATCCTGCCTGAGACTGAGACGATCCGCATGGATCAGATCAATGAGGCCTTCGAGCGGATGGAGCGCTCCGACGTGCGATACCGCTTCGTGATCGACATGGCTTCGCTGGAAGGGTCTGCCGAGGCTGTGGCGTAATCGAGGAGCATCGACGCAACTTGCGATGGGCAGGGTCGGCAAGGTGTGCTCGTGCCGGCGGTGGTAGGCTGAGGTGAGAGGCAGCAACCAGGGCTATACGACCGCTCTGCCACCAGCGCTTGGCCTGGGTGCAGGCGGTTAGTGTCTGCACTGGGTCATCTTCTGTCGATCCCATAACCTCTAAAGCATCGGACGCTTACACGGACGCATATCCTGCGGCCCTGAGGTAGTTCCAGCATTCGCCTGGCTCGAACAAGTTGCAGATGTCGCCGAGGGTGCGCCAGAGCGCGTCAACGGTTCGGGCCTCGGCTTTGCGCAGGTGTGCTTTGATCTTGGCGAAGGCCTGTTCAATGGGATTAAGATCGGGCGAATAAGCCGGCAGGAACAGGAACCAGGCGCCCCTTTGCTTCAGGCATGCCGCGGCCCTCTCGCTCTTGTGGACCGCCAGATGATCGAGGATCACCCCATCACCTTTGTGCAGCGTCGGCGAGAGCTGTGTCTCGAGTAGGTATCAAAGGCCGAG
>KI912036.1:15438-15990 GCA_000517005.1 Microvirga lupini | reverse complement strand
CGCCGGCCTGTCTCATCGGGATGGAGGCCTGTACCGGAGCCCATCACGTCGGCCGTCAGCTCGCTGCTCTCGGCCATGATGTCCGCCTGCTGCCGGCCCAGTACGTCAAACCCTTCCTCAAAGGACACAAGAATGATTATCGCGATGCCGAGGCCATCGCCGAGGCGGCACAGCGGCCGACCATGCGCCCGGTGCCGCTGAAGGCGGCCGAGCAACTTGATCTCCAAGCTCTTCACCGAGTGCGAAGCCGGCGGATTGGGCAGCGCACGGCCATCATCAACCAGATCCGCGGCTTCCTGCTCGAGTACGGCATTACTGTGCGCCAGGGGCCGGCTGGCCTGCGAGAAGCTCTTCCGACCATTCTGGCCCAACGCACGGATGTGCTCTCGCCGCGCATGATCCATCTGCTTGAGGATCTCGCAGCAGACTGGCGCCAACTCGATGAGCGCATTGTCGCGAGCACGCGGGACATCGCGGCCCTGGCCCGGCAGGATGCGGGATGCCAGCGGCTGACGGGCATCCCAGGCGTGGGCGTGATCACCGCCAGCGCCA
>KI912036.1:15136-15338 GCA_000517005.1 Microvirga lupini | reverse complement strand
GGCCGCTGGAGCAGCCACCACCCCATGCTCCTCCAGAAGTCGAGCCGCGAGTTCGGGCATGGTGATGTCCGGCTTTGCCTCGACAGCCTGGATCAGAAATGCCTCGTGAGGCGAAAGCCGTCGGCGTCCAGGTGGACGGCCCTGCCGCGCCGGGGTGGGCGATCCGGACGTTCTCTGGCGCTGCAGCAGCTTGATGGCGAAA
>KI912036.1:4934-15036 GCA_000517005.1 Microvirga lupini | reverse complement strand
CAGAAGGGAATCACAGCTTCGGCCCGAAGAGAACCCGTTGAATCCGCGTTCCTGTCCGATGCTATAACAACGTCCGCTGTCCCCTGCGACAGCAGGCGCTGGGCCTACTTCCAAGAGGTGCCAAAAGAAGACCTTCGCACCTTTACTGGATCGGCGGGGGCCTCAGGGCAGTTTGCTCACATTGCATACCAACTGCCCCATGAGGGCTAGTGACACTCGTAAAGTTGCCTTAGTCGCGCGGGAGCACAACCGCTCCCGCGCACCTCTTTAATTGGGAACGATCACGCGGCCGCGCTCAGTTTGGATCCGATCCTTCTCCAACGGCCTCTCGATAATGGGAGCAATGTTCCTCGCCTCCAGCGCTGGTGCCTGCCCGGGCTGTCCGCCTCTGGGCGTCGGGCGCACAACCTGATGATCCGGCAGAGGTATCCCTTGCGTCAGATGGTCGTACATCTGCTCCAGCGCACGCAGGTGATAGATGGTCAGCCGCACAAACCGGGTGTCATAGCCCGGCTCAGACGCACCGAAATGCTGGGCGTTGGCCACCTCCACATAATGCAACCTGCTCCGCTCACCCTCCACAAGGCTGTTGAGAGCAAGATACGGACGGGACGTGAAGCCGACCGGAACACGAGCGTCCGCGCGGCCATGCACGATCAGGGTCGGCTTGCTGTGAAGATCACCGGACGCCAGGAACTCCCGGTTGCCGGCCTGCACGCGCTGAGCATTGGCTGACTGCCCAATGGCGAGGTCCCGCAGGCAGAGTGCTCCATCCAGGTTGTAATCCTGACGTCCCGTGGATGCCGAGACGGAAAGGGCACTGCGCCGTGGACCATTAGGGTCGAGGTCGTTGATGATGTCGACAGGTCCAACGGGAGCACCGCCAGGTGCCGTCGCGAAGATCGTCGCCAGCACGTCCGCTGGGATGGGTATCGGACGTCCGTCCTTGTCCGCTGCCGCATAACTGAGGCCACAGATCCAATCCTCGATCCCGAAGCGGCCATGATCACTCGCGTATTTGGCGGCCGTGGCATCCGGCGCAATATCGTAGTGGGACGCGTGCAGAATGTCCGACTCCGGTTCCCAGCCATAGTCCCGCAGCTTTGCGAGTGCCTCCTTGGCTTGGGCCTCGGTGGTTTCGGCCGAGAGCAGTCCTTTGTCCTTGAGCGACTGGCACCGGTTCTGGGCGAAGGTCAGTTTCTCGCGCCGAGGTGCGTCTGGCGTCGCAACCGAGGCACAGGGTTGATACATGATCGCCGTGGTGAAGTAGTCGAGCAGGGTCCGACCGGTGCCCGGCCGCTTGATGTTGCCTCGCTCGACAACAGCCTGATCATTGGGGCTCACTTGGACCTGGGGCTGTGCGGCAACAACACCATCGATCCAACTGTCCTTGTCATATTCACCTGCGTACAGGGCTGCCCCGCCCCCATTGGAGTTACCTGTAGCGATCACCAAGGTATTGTCGCGCGTCAGGTAGGGGCCGTTGTTCGCGCCGCGGGCGTCCTGGTTGAGCTGGTAGAACGCGAACTGAATCGCCCGCACGACATCACGGCCCCAACCAGCCTCTGGGTTCTGCTTCGAGTGAGCATGCTTGAAGGCGATGCGGTTCGGGAACGACTTCAGGAACTCCTGACGTTTGCTCGCGTCCAGATCAGCCCTGAAATGCGCCTCCCGTCCGGCTTCCGCCGCACTCACCCGGGTGCCATCGAGGCGATTGACGGTGTCGGTGTCCAGATCGTGCACACCATTGCCGAGGCCTTTGTCGGTGTACACGACAGCGCAATCCCGCCGCAGGCCCCAGTATCCGAAGTCAACGATGTCGCGGTACAGGCTCGCGGAGCCGTTGACGGGGACGGCCAGAATGCAAGGCCGGTTGGCCCGGAAGGAGGCCGGCACCTGCAAGAGCATTGCCACATTCTGGCGGCCGTCACCGTCATCCGCGTAGGCGAGATACTCGGTGCCGGCAATCTTGCCGTCGTCCGGGAGAACCGCTCCGGTGCCCGGATCGACGTTTGGTCCGTAGAGCCGCCCGAAGCCCTCTCCAGACGAGCCACGCGAGAACAGGGCGGCGCGTCTCAACTCGGCCGCAGTTGGTCGAAGTCTATCCGCATATCCGGGCGCGGGCGCCTTGTCGGTCATGCCAGCAACACCGAAACCTGCCGTTGCGAGATCATCAGACTGTCCATCAAAGACAGTTCTCTGCACGGCTTGCAGCCAGTCCGGTTTCCTGGTCTCGTTCGGCGTGTCGGCTTGTGCGCCCAATGAGGCTACCCCAAGCCACGCAATCGTCGTGAGGAAACGAAAGATCATGCGCTTCATCTCATCCTCCCTGTGATCTGGCGTTGTTGGTCCGGCCCGTTATTCAGGCTGGATGCCGGCGGCCTTGACGATGTCGGCCCACTTCTTGATCTCGGCACCAACGAATACCTTCAACTCCTCGGGCGTGCTGGCCTCCGGCTCGATGCCGGCCGTGAGGAGTTTCTCCTGGGTCGTCTTGTCGTTGACCGCTGCCACCAGCGCCTCGCGCAGCTTGTCGACGACGGGCTTGGGTGTCTTGGCCGGCACGAAGGCGGCGAACCATGCCGCCAGATCGTAGCCCTTCACGCCTGCCTCCTCCATGGTCGGCAGATCGGGGGCCAGTGGGCTGCGCTTTGCCGTCGAGACCGCAAGACCGTTCGCCTTGCCGGCTTTCACCTGCGGCAATGTGGTCGAGATGTCGGCGAAGACGATGTTGATCTGCCCGCCAAGCAAGTCGGTGATCGCCTGCGGGTTGCTCCGGTACGGCACGCCCCGGATGTCGACGCCGCCCAGGGACTTGAGCATCTCGCCAGCAATGCGCGATGAACTCGAACCGAACCCGAAGGTGAGCTCGCCCGGCTTTGCCTTGGCATGGGCAACGAGCTCTTGGACGCTCTTTGCCGGAACGGATGGGTTCGTGATCAGGGCAAGTGTGATGGTGCCGAGCTTCGTCACTGGCTCGAAGCTGTTAATCGCATCATACGGCACGTTCTTCATCAGGCTCTGGTTGGCACCGTGTGTCGTGTTCGTGGTGATCAGCACCGTGTGGCCATCGGGCTCGGCCCGGGCCACGTTTTGGGCCGCCAAGTTGCCATTCGCGCCAGCCATGTTCTCGATGATAATCGACTGCCCCAGCGTCTTCGAGGCATGCTCACCCACGATGCGGGCAAGGGCATCCGTTGCGCTGCCGGCGGCGAACGGCACGATGAACTTGATGGTGCGAGCCGGGTAGGTCTGTGCCGCAGCAGGCAAGGCTGCCAGCAGGGTTCCCGCTAGGGCCAGGGCAGCAGTCAAACTCTTTGCTCTCATGGTCGTCTCCTCCAGGGATATGTGATCAGGCGTCGCCTTGGGATGGCGCTTCGTGGGTGTGGGGTCCGTCGGGAAGCTCAAGATCCAGCAGAGCGGAGCTCAAGCTTTTGCCGTGGGTGTCGAGGATCAGTGAGCGGGTCACGCCGCCGCCGAGCGCCTGGCGCAGGACGAAGTTCAGGGCGCCGAGGCTCGGGATCTCGTAGCGGGTCACCTCACCGGCCACGAGGTCGCCGAAATGGGCTTTGACGCGCTCGGGCGTGACGTGCCGGAGCAGCCGCGGGTAGTCCTGCTCATCGTACGCGATCACCGAGATGCTGGACGTGTTGCCCTTGTCGCCGGTGCGGGAGTGGGCGATCTTGCGAAGCTTCATCTCAGCACTCCACGTAGTGAACGGTGGGGCGGACGAGGTCGCGTGGGATGTAGGTCGAGAGAATGCCGACCACCTCACGGGCTGACTTCGTCACGCCTCCCCCGCCAGCCGGGCCGTTGGTGTAGAGGGTCTCGACCTCGTTGCCGATCCGCACCGCCTCGCCAAGGCTGTCGGTGCGCCCGACGACGCGGACGCGGACCTCGTAGGGCTCATGGGGGCTGCCATTTCCGGAGAGCCTGTCTCCGTGCAGTGAATTGACGCCGATGAGATCGAAGCGCAGCTCGGAGGTGCTGACACCCGTGAGCTTGAGGCGTTCCCTGACGATATCGAGCGCGAGCTCGCCGCGGGCGCGGGCCCCGGGTCCGGCATAGGAGATCTGACCCTCGCCGACGAAGCCTTCGACTGTTCCGATGGATACCTTCAGGGTCTCCGGTCTGGGACCGCCGGAGGCACCCTGGATGCGGACCCGGTCAGGCCCGATCTCCTCAACGGTGACGCGCGAGAAATCAGCGATCACGTCCGGGGTGAAGTATCGCGCCGGATCGTGGATCTCGTAGAGGATCTGCTCCTTGCAGGTGGCGGGCGTGACCTGACCGCCCGAGCCCGCCACCTTCGTGATGACGACGGTCCCGTCTTCGCTGACCTCACCGATGGGAAACCCTAAGCGGCCAAGGTCGGGAACGTCCTTGTAGCCGGGATCGGCAAAGTATCCGCCTGTCACCTGCCCGGCACATTCGAGCAGGTGCCCGATCAGTGTGGCCTGCCCCAGTTGATGCCAATCGTCCATGGCCCAGCTGAACTCATGGATCAGAGGCCCGACAAAGAGCGAGGGGTCGGCGGCCCGGCCGGTGATGACGATGTTAGCGCCGCTGGCGAGCGCCTCCGCAATGGGCTGCGCCCCGATGTATGCATTCGCCGACACGATGTAGTTTCCGAGGTCGCTCACCGCTTCGCCCGTTTCCTCGATGCGGTAGCCTCCGCTGGGCAGGTTGGACAAGACGTCATCGCCGCTGACAGCCGCGATCTTCAGGCCTCCCAACCCAAGCTCCTGGGCCACTGCCCGGGTTCGTTCAGCCGCAGCCTTGGGATTGGCGGCCCCCATGTTTGTCACGATCCGGATGCCCTTGGCATGGCAGAGGGGGAGAACAGCCCGAAGCCGCTCCGGCAGGAGCGGATCGTAGCCGGCCGCGGGATCTCTGAGCTTTGCCTGCTGGGCCAGAGCGATGGTGCGCTCCGCCAGGCACTCGAAGACCAAGTACTGAAGGTCGCCGTTCTCGGCGAGTTCAATGGCCGGCTCGATCCTGTCGCCGGAATAGCCTGCGCCGGCACCGATCCTGATCTGTCTCATGGGGTGTCTCCGGATCTCCAGCGCATTGGAAACCGGGTCCAGTGATCACACAATTGAAATGATTAGATCACAGTAATAGGCTCTGGTTATGAATCCTGACCTCCGCCAGATCCGCGCCTTTGTTACTGTGGCCCAGCTTGGTAGCTTTACCCGGGCAGCCAGCCTCCTGAACCTATCGCAGCCGGCACTCACGGTGCAGATCCGCAATCTGGAGGAAGCGCTA
Source organism: Microvirga lupini (assembly GCA_000517005.1). Lineage (GTDB taxonomy): Bacteria > Pseudomonadota > Alphaproteobacteria > Rhizobiales > Beijerinckiaceae > Microvirga > Microvirga lupini. The sequence goes on along the minus strand of KI912036.1, from coordinate 9,768 downwards.
GGCGTGCGTCTATTCGACCGCAACACCCGCATGGTCTCCCTCACTCGAATGGGTCGGGAACTCGTCCCGGCGCTCCAGCGGATTCTGCGCGACCTTGATGCAGTCGTAGCCGAGGCCCGGGATCTGGCGGCACAGCGGCACGGGATCGTGCGTCTTGCCGCCCTGCCCTCGTTTGCCTCAGGCATCCTGCCGGAGATCATCGCGCAGTTCCGCGAAGAGCACCCAAAAATCTCGTTCGTGATCCACGATGTGATCGCAAGCGGTGTCATTACTCAAGTGCGGGAAGAGCAGGTCGACTTGGGGCTGACAGGCGGGCGCATTGTTGATCCCGAGTTCGAGGTGCTGCACAATACTCAGGACCACATGCACGTCGTCTACCCGGTCGGTCATCCGCTCGGAGATATGCAGCGGATTGATGTGGACGCCCTCACTCGGTACCCTCTTATTCTGATGCACCCGGCCACGAGCGTGCGAACGGTGGTGGATGCGGCGTTCCTTTCGGCCGGTCGGCTGCCCGTAGTTGCGGCGGAGGCCACGTACATGTCGACGGCAGTCGGTATGGTGCGCGCTGGCCTAGGGGCCGCCATCCTGCCAGGATCTGCCATGGAGGTTCGCGCCGAGCGGACCCTGCGCTCGCGCTCTGTAGATGATCCACGGTTCACCCGCGAAGTTTCGCTCATTAAAAAAGCGGAGCGGACACTTCCGCCCGCTAGCGAGAGCTTTGCCCGCAGCTTGATGCAAGCTCTACAAACCGCCTAAGCAAGTCACCTCGCTCTCCGTAGAAAGTCCGGAGTGGGTCACGGACAGCCCTTTAGCTTGTACATGTAGAGGTCCGCTTTCCGCTCCTGACCTTCCCTCCCCTCTCCGGCCGTCGTGAATGGCCAGCGAGCCGTTAACTGCCTCCAGCCCTGCTCTCATCAGCAGAGCATAAGCGGCATCGATCTCAGTACGGCCTCTCTCATTCAAGTTCTGCGAGGCTCACGCATTCCAAAAGCCACGCTTCCTCCGCGTTGCTAAGCTGTTGAGATAGTTAGATGTGGCTGAGACAGAGGAAGCTAAACAGCAATTGACTACGTTATGTCCATAGGCTGCACGCTGTTTTCTCGGACGGCGTCTTGCCCAGCCGCATTTGTGGTCTGGTAACAGGGGCTTGTGCCAGCCTCACCTCATCAGCCGATCCGCTAAAACTTTTGTTTTCAAAGCATTTTCGTCGGCTACGGGGAAGCCCTCCCCTCGTCCGCTGGTTAACAGAATGGCTTGAAAGACGTCTTCAAACGGTGGATTGGTTCATCCAACCAACTGTGTACAGAATGCATGACACGAGTAGCAAGTATTACAAACCGAGGTCCCCTCGCCGCCTTCGATAGCATTTGGCGGCCATGGACCGGCGTTATAGAACGAAGGCTGATCCTGTTGAAGGTGAACACCTGCTCTTTTCGTTCCTCACATCTGAGCCAGATGGCATGGTGGGACCGATTCATCCGAAGGCAATGCCGGTCATCCTAACCACGCCTGAGGAATATGATGTCCGGCTGAACGCTTCGACTGAAGAGGCCCTGAAACTTCAGAGGCCCCTTCCAGACGACATGTTGAGAAAAGTTGAAGGCGAGAAACCAGATCGACCAGCAGCATGATATGGCCTCTCACCATCTAATGCCTCCACCTGACTATTCAGGCTTTGCGGATGCTTGGAACTCCGAAAAGAGAGATTCCATTCGTGATAACAGAAAGTCACCGAAATCAGGGGCAACCTTGTGGTCGATGACGAGTGAGAACTTGTCGTTTGACCTCGTGACTTGGGCGACGCGGATGCCATTGGATGCTATCCACGGTTGCGCACGTGCCCGTTCCTCTTTGGTGCCGAGCAGCTTTAGCAACACCTCAAACCGAGCATCACTGTCGCGATCGAAGAAACCGGGGCTTGCGATCGCCTCACGGACCTTATCGTGCAAGCGCCTGGAGAGCTTCTCAGCGAATTCCTGCCAGCGTCTGGTCCCGATGCTAGGGGCGGGACCAATGGCTTCGATGATGTCCGCAGGGATGGTTCCGATCGTTGAGAGAAGCTTCGACAGAGTGCCCTTGTCGGTACTCAGCGCTTGCATGATAACTTCGCGTTTGAAGCCGCGCTCCTGAAGTCGAGAAGCGAAGCGAGCTTTCTCGATGAACGAAAGATTCGTGCGCTCGTTGTTTTCTTGGCCCTGCGCGACCACGAGCTGCTCGTCCGTGAGGTCCCGCACGACGGCACGAACCGTAATGCCAAGTTCCCTAACGGCGCGATGACGGCGGTGACCATAGGCAATTTGGTATCGTCCATATTTCTCAGGATGAGGACGAACTAAGATAGGTACAAGCTGGCCCTCCGAGCGGATGGCCTCGACAAGCTTTCGATGGTCTTCTTCCGACGGAGCCATTCTGTCGGGAACGAACGATGCGTCGATGTCATCTGGATTCAGTTCTATCACGGCCTGACCAGCTGAAAGCTGCTGCTCTAACTTCTTTACCCTTTCGACCGACTCCGCTGTCTTCGCGATAGTCTCAAGCGGAGAGGTGCGCAGCGGTCCGCGCTTGAGCGCAGCTAATGGACCTGATCTCAGAAGGGGGCGGTCGGAATCCGTCGCCTTAGTTGCTGCCCCATCATCGGCCAGCGTTTCTGTCAGCTTCGCCTGGATTTCAGCGACCGTGTTTGTCGCAGGTTCCGCGTTTGATACGGTGTCGTCAACAACCATAACTTGACGTGCCATTACTGTCTCCCCCAAGTGCCGCGGATACGCGCTTCAATCTCACTGTTAACTAAATCAACGGATTCCATCGCACGATCGTAAGTGCCCTTGTGAAACTTTTGCCGGTCAACCTCGTAGATCGTCTGTTTGGTTAGTCCGGCGTCCGCAATGGCAGTGCTTTTCAGAATCGTGTTCTCAAGTACCCTTGGCCCAAAGATTGAACGCAGGTATCCAACCATTTGATTCTGCGGGCCGTCGTTTGGCTCATACCGTGTAATCAGATAGCCCATCCAATCGTAGTCTTCCTTCGACCCGGCATTGGCTAGGATGTCGATAGTGTCCGAAGTCATCCGAAGGAACTGGGCCATGGAGAGAACGTCCAGCATCTGCGGGTGAACCGTAATGAGCAGCGCTGATGCGGCGTAGAGCGCTGCCATAGTCAGGTACCCCAAGTTTGGAGGGCAATCCATTACGACGACGTCGTACATCTCAGATGCCGGATCGAGCGCCTGCAAAATCCTGGTGTAGAACATCGCTACTTCCTCGGCCTGAGGAGTGGTGGTTTCAAACTCCATCAGTTCGAGGTTGCCAGGGATGATATGCAGGTTCGGGATGTAGGTAGAGCGAATGACATGCTCGATCCCGACACATTCGTCATCATATCTGAGCGCGCCATAGAGAGTTTCGTTTGGGCGCACATCGAGTTCAGGCTGGTGCCCGAAGAGCGTCGAAAGGCTTGCCTGAGGATCTAGGTCAATTGCGAGGACGCGATACCCTCTGAGAGCGAGATATTGCACCAGATGCGCAGAGGTTGTCGTCTTGGCGCTGCCGCCCTTGAAGTTGATGACGGAAATGATCTGGAGCTTCTCGCCGTCCCTTCGGTGAGGAATGTATTTACGGCTCGATTTCGTGTTCTCGAGGAAATCGCGGATGAGATTGATCTCCTCAATCGAGTAGGTCCGCCGTCCTGCTACCGGAGCTTCAGATAAAGGCACCTTTCCCTCGGCAGCCAACTGACGGAGGTATCCTTCATGAATACCGAGAAACTTTGCAGCTTCGGCTGAGGAAAACCTGCGTAGGGTTTTCTTCGCCTTCGGTGGAAAGATGCGCTGCTGGTGGGCTTGGAGCTTTGCGACCAGCTCGATAGCGTCAATCGAGATCTGCCTCCTCAGGCTCTGTTTAACCGGCTCTGGAGCGGATAGGTCAACGGAGTGCTGTGCTGTCATGAGGGGCCTCGGGCAATTCTGCGCGGAAGTGAGCCGAAATCTCTAAAAGTGCGCTGATCCGAGTACGCCTTATGGGGGGTTAATATTGGGTTAAGAGCGGAGTCATCGGTGGAATTTTGATCTATCTGCTGCCCATCCCACCATGGACCTTTTTGGAATTTGCAGCCCCTCCCCTATCGGAACATGGATCGATGAACAGCGAGGTTGTGCGGTTGAACCAGTTGCGCTTGTCCAATGCGCCGGAACCCTTGGGTTGGTCGCGACCAACTCAAATACATCTCGGTGGAAGTGAATTGGGAACCCGTCGGCTGTTAGTTGCAATAAAGTTTCAATGTTGGTCGCGACCAACTTAAGTACGACGCAAGCCGGAGCGCCATATTCGTGTCTTCGTTTTGCACCGGAGGGTTTGCGGTTGGCACATAGCATTTAGCCCGTGCACTCAAGAGCCGATGACGACACAATGTAGCAAAGTTGGTCGTGATCAACTTAGTGGCTGTGCACTTCTCGAGTGTCATGCTCAGGCGAGTCAGAAGGCATCGGTAGCGTTTCCAGCGCACGCGAAAGGTAACCGTGTGGCGAAGTTGATCGCGGCCAACTTAATCTTATCGGGTGCAACACTCGGCTCCAGACGCCGGCCGAAGACTCGTTGAAGACTCGTTAAGGAGGGTGATAGAAGCGATATCATTCTCGCTCAACGACGTCCCCTGCGCGAGTTCAGATATCAATCCGGACTGACATGCTCTGTGCGTGCTCCTGCTCATCGTAGTATCCGGCCGCTTGCTGGACGGACTTGTGAGCCGACTGGCGCATCGCATCCACCAGAGGGACGCCATCCCGTCCAGCCTGCGTCATGAAGCCGGACCGCAGGCCGTGTGCGCTGAAATCAGC
>KI912036.1:4620-4834 GCA_000517005.1 Microvirga lupini | reverse complement strand
GGGGCTCGCGAGAAACTGGAGGGGTTCTGCCAGGTGATCGAGGAGGCATTGTCCATCGCCCACAAGGATCTCGACCGGCTGATCCTCGCCCGTGAGCTGATGAGCCGGGTGACGGCCAAGACCCGCTCCAACTCCAAGCTGCCGCACCTGGTCGAGCTCTTTCTGTCGCGACCGCTCGTGACGGTGCCGCTTGCGGCCAAACTGCTGAGGGTGA
>KI912036.1:3930-4520 GCA_000517005.1 Microvirga lupini | reverse complement strand
TAAGGCCGTTGACCTCATGCTGGCGCAGCTCGGCGGAGCCCTGCCGAGGGAACTCACCGGTCGCACCCGCTACCGCGCCTGGGGCATCGTTTAGATGAGCGTGGGGACGGCACCATGACCAGCGATCGCCTTGCTGCCATTGTACGGGATCTCATGGTGGAGCCCCATCATCGGGTCCTGGAGATCGGCTGTGGGCATGGCGTTGCCGCGACGTATATCTGCCAACAGCTGCAAACCGGGCATCTCCTCGCCATCGATCGCTCCGCCACGATGATCGAGGCGGCGAGGCGTCGAAACGCGGCCTTTATCACCGCCGGGCTGGCGACGTTTCAGGTTGGGGATTTCGAGACGCTGGAGCTCGGGGAGCAACGCTTCGATCGCATTCTGGCGGTTCGGGTCCGGTTGTTTCATGACTGGCCCGGTCCGGCCCGGGAATTGGCGGAACGGTGGCTGGCTCCCGGGGGCAGGATCCTCGCCGTCTACGACGAGCCATGAGGGGGTCAGCGCTGCTGTTGTCGATTTGCACTTCATGATGGGACTGGCGGTCGCTGATAGTTCAACGACTTAGCTGAGACTGTCGTGCAAAGGAC
>KI912036.1:3381-3830 GCA_000517005.1 Microvirga lupini | reverse complement strand
GCCGGTCGGCTGGAGCAGATCGCGATCGCGGTTCTGCGCCTCGACGCTCGGCTGGAGGCTTCAGGTCTGGCCGCCGGCTGGCAGTCGCGCTGCGACATGACCGAAGCGGTGCGCGCCCTGATCCTCGACGGCCATCTCATCGATGTCGGCGATCTGGTGCTGCACGACGCCGGCATGGATGTGCGCCATCCCACCCATGAACTCACCCGCGCCGCCGCGGCGCTGAAGGCCCGACGCACCGCCATGGCGCGCAAGGCCCCCTGGCCGTTGTCGATCGACGGATTATCCGCTTTGAGAGGAATTGGGGGCGTCGCGGACGAGACGTGGCGCCCGTCCAAGGTGAAGCGGCCCGATCCTGACGATGACGAGGCCTACCCGCCGCATGCCAACGATGCCGATCCCTGGACGGCACACTTGGCCGAGATCGATGCCCTGCTCGACCGCACCAG
>KI912036.1:2580-3281 GCA_000517005.1 Microvirga lupini | reverse complement strand
CGCGGAAGATCGGGCCGGATGTGATCTTGGCAAACTGCATCCAGTCATTCAGGGCCACGGCCGCCCGTCCTGCGGCAAAGACATAAGCTCCCTGCCCTGCCGTGGTGGTCTTCGTGCGCCCAAGGGCGATTCGAACACAGGGCACGGCTGGAGATGCCGGATCACTAGGCCGCAGCGTAATGGGGTCGGCCACGGTGATCTGAGAATGTCTTAGCGTCGCGACCTCGCTGCGCCGCCGCCCGCCGGCGGCGAAGGCAACCAGCAGAATGGCTCGATCACGGAGGTCGATGGCTTTCGATCCGCTGCAGGTGGCCAGGAGACGGTCGAGAACATCGCGGGTGACGGGCTTGCGGCTCTTGCGCTGGGGTTCACGTCTTGAGGCCTTCATCGCCAGACGGACGGCTTTCCTGATGCCCGGATGGTCGAACGACGGCTCAACGCCTTTCCATTGATGCAAGGTCGATCAGTTGGAGAGCCGCCGGGAGATGGTCTTGGGAGCGTGCGGTCCTCGAACTTTGAGGATCTTTCTTTCCCAGAGATCCTCAATCACGTCGTCAGGCATGCCATGGGCCGGATCAACGGCCTTCTGGTCTGGATCCCAGAGGTGATGAGCGATGAACTTCAGAACGAGTTCCGGATCAGCGGGCCACGGGAGTGGGCGCCCGGTCGCGGCCCGGCACCAAGCCTCGAGATACGCAAGG
>KI912036.1:0-2480 GCA_000517005.1 Microvirga lupini | reverse complement strand
CTATCGCTGAAGCCTTGTGTGGCGATCAGTCATTCAGCGCCGCCAAAGCCATCTCTGCCACCTGGAATTCGATGCCAGGATCCAAGTCGTCGCCGATCTGCCAGACGGCAGATAATCCGGCCCAGGCGAGGATCCAGAGAAGCAGGCGCCGGACTTCTAGGTTTGCCGCCTTGCTGACGATCTCGAGCCGCTGGGCGAAAAGCTCGGGCCGTCGGGCAATGGTCAGGTGGGGCAGGCCAAGGTCCGGGTCGCAGAAGAGAATGGTGTACTCGAAGGTTCGTTCGCCGATCACCCGCTTCGGGTCGATGGCCAGCCAAGCCCCGCTCCCCAAAATCCAGGATGTTCTCGTGATGCAGGTCAGCATGGAGGGGCACGAACTCCCACTGTGACGCCAGCAGCCTCGCTGCCGCTGCTGCGGCCTGAACCAGGATCCCACCCTGTGCCTGGGCCGCTGCAGCGAGGGGCTCGAACCACGTGGTCAGCGGCACCAGACCGGGGGGAGGAGCTCCCCGTGGGGTGTGGAGCTGGCGGGCCACCTCACAGATGATCCGGGTGGCTTCCGTGTCCAAGCCTTCATTGGCAAATGTGACCAGGGAGCGGGGTCCTGTGGCCCGCTCCAGCAGGATTGCACCGTCGTCGTAGGCCAGCACTCGAGCGGCTCCCTCTCCAGCCCACCATCGCATGAGCAGGTGGCCGTGCCTCTCGTCTTCGGCGTCCGTGACTTTTAGCATCGCCGGTTGCCCTTGGGACAGGACCGGCAGAAGCTGGCTGGTGTGGGTGACGATGGGATCTCCGGCGGGTGTCAGATCCCACCTAGCGAGGTAATGGTCAAGCATGATCCGGCCATAGCATGGGCACTAGATTGAAGGGGAGGGGATGTGGATCTGGCGGGACGGAAGGCCTGCTTGACCCTCCACCAACTGGAGCCCGTACAAGGCTGCTATGAGCGACAGAACCTATACCATTGGCGAGATTGCTCGCCTGAGCGGCCTCTCGGTCCGGCGCATCCGCTTCTATTCGGATGAGGGCCTGCTGCCGCCGACGGCTCGGACGGAGAGCGGCTATCGGGTCTACTCGGACGATGACGTGGCCCGCCTCGACCTGATTGGGTCGCTCCGGGAGGCCGGCGTCGGCCTCGAGGCGATCGGCAAGATCCTCAAGCGCAAGCTCTCCTTGGCGGATGTTCTACAGATCCGGCTTCAAGCCCTGGAGGCGGAGATCGCCACCAAGCAGCGCATCGCGGCGGTTCTGCGGACCACGCTCAAGATTCCTGACCCCACGGAAGCCGACCTAAGGAGATTGTGGACCATGACAGCTTATTCTCAGACCCAGCTGCGGGAGGCGGTTGAACACATGTACGACCAAGTGACCAGCGGCGTAGAGATGGACCCAGCCTGGAAGCGCCGGATGATCGAGCAGACCATGCCGGAGTTGCCCGCAGACCCAGCCCCTGAGCAGATCGATGCTTGGAACGAGATCATGGCGATGGTGACGGACAAGGCATATATCGCCGAGATGCGGTCCAGCTTCGAGCGCATGTGGAACCCAGAGTTCGATCCGCAGGCCTATGAGCTGGCGTCGGCTGAGACCATGAGCAGGGTTCGAGAGGCCATCAATCAGGGCTAGGAACCGACCTCCGAAGAAGGACGCAAGATCGCCCAGGAGTGGCTTGAGAGTTCCGCCCGGGCCATGCGGCGCCATCCGGACGCAGCTTTCCTGCAGTGGCACCTGGAGCAGTACCGCAAGCACCAGGCTCGGACGATCCGTTACTATGAACTTCTGGCAATCCTGAGGGGCGAAAGGGGTCCCCTGCCGCGAGGTGAGGAGTATCATTGGATCATCGCTGCGATGAGGCACCACTTGTCTCAGCCTGAGCAGGCATAGGAGCTTGCGAGGCAGGGAGAGCCAGGGCGCAGCAGGGAAAGGAGGTCACGATGTGTAATATTGTTGCGTTGGACCAACCCCTGATCGCCGAGTGGCACGCGCACTGGCCTTCCGAGCAGGTGTATTCGGACATCTCTGTGCGATCTCTGCAGACTCTGATCCCCGACGAGCACTTCATGATGGTCATGACGCTGAGAAGGGGAGGGGAGCCGCGCAGCCTGGTGTTTCGGATGAAACGGACGGTCCGGCCGGCCGGCCAGAGAATCTGGCACGAGGCTGAAGTGAGGGGAGGGCGGGGTGCATTGGCGGCGGCCTATCCGCAGATGCCCATCAGCCTCCGGCCCTTCGAGGATGACCCGATCATCACCCGCGATGGCTCCAGTCCCTGCACCTTCGTCGAGGCGTTGGAGCACGCCCGGCACTTGGCGCATTTCTGTGGCAGCCCAGTGATCTACACCTATGATGGATCTGGCTGGGGAACGGCCTAAGAGGCTGCGCAATCCAGCGCTAAGACCGGTAGCAGGGTGGGAGAGCCCAAGGGCGCGCGCCAAACGGCCCGAAAGCCCCGAAAACCGCTTTGCTATCGATAAGCGGAA
>KI912035.1:14336-15432 GCA_000517005.1 Microvirga lupini | reverse complement strand
TGTTGCAGCCCCCGAATTGAGCAGACAGGGCTTCCCACTTAGCTAAGTGGTAGGCTTACTGTTGTGGCTATGACTAACACTAACCCTCCGATCGACATCCTGAGCGGCCCGGAACGGCGCCGCCGCTGGACGGCTGCCGAGAAGGTGGCCATCGTCAACGAAACCTACGAGCCGGGCGTCACCGTCAGCTTGGTTGCCCGCCGGCACGGCATTGCCCCAAACCAGCTCTTTCACTGGCGCAAGCTGGCTGCCCAAGGTGCTCTGACGGCCGCCGGGCGCGGCGAGGAGGTCGTGCCGGCCTCCGACTACCGTGCCCTCCAGAACCAGGTGCGCGAGCTGCAGCGGCTTTTGGGCAAGAAGACGCTCGAAGCCGAGGTGCTCAGGGAAGCCTTGGAGGTGGTGGACTCAAAAAAACGGCTGCTGCGGTCCGTCTCGTTGCCGAAGGACACTTCTCGATGAGTGTCGTGGCCGACAACCTCAGAGTGGCCCGCTCCAACCTTGCCAAGCAGACCAAGCCGGGCGCCCGACGCCCGCGCGGCCGGCCGCCCGTGCCGGATGCCGCCTTGGTCGAGGAGATCAAGGCCGTAATCGCCACCATGCCCACCTATGGCTATCGGCGGGTGCATGCCGCTCTGGCGCGCCGAGCGCATGAGCAGGGCCGGACTCCGCCCAACCACAAGCGGGTCTACCGGGTGATGAAGGTGCACGGCCTGCTGCTACAGCGGCATGCGGGCGGCGCTGAGACACGCCGGCACGACGGGCGCATTGCGGTCGCGCAGTCCAATCTGCGCTGGTGCTCGGACGGATTTGAGCTCGGTTGTGACAATGGGGAGAAGGTGCGGGTAGCTTTTGCCCTCGACTGCTGTGACCGCGAGGCGCTGGGCTATGTTGCCACGACAGAGGGGATCAAGAGCGAGGATGTGCAGGATCTGATGATCGCCGCCGTCGAGCATCGCTTCGGGCCTGTGAACCGGCTGCCGCACACGATCGAATGGCTCACCGACAACGGGAGCTGCTATGTGGCGGGGCCTACCCGGTCGTTTGCCCGGGAGCTTGGACTGGAGCCGCGCACCACGCCGCTGGAGAGCCCGCAATC
>KI912035.1:14044-14236 GCA_000517005.1 Microvirga lupini | reverse complement strand
TCATGCCGCGCCAGATGCGGTCAGCTTACCGCTTACTTTTGAAAGGGTGAACCCTGCGGTTAGACGCAAGACTTTCGATGATTGTGGAACTCTCGTTGCCTCTTCCGAAGGTTGGCATAGCGGCTAACGAGTGGCCTCTCGACACTGAGCAGATTAGCAATTTGTTGGAATGTCAGAGTATCGAAGTGGTCT
>KI912035.1:9605-13944 GCA_000517005.1 Microvirga lupini | reverse complement strand
AAGCCGGCTGCTTTGTAGCCTCACCATTACGCTGTAGTAGCACGGCAGAAACCTGCGTCGCTCAAGCCGTCAACAATGCAGATTTTGCTGCCTGAATAGAAACTTGAGCTGTCGGTTGATAATCAAATCCGCCCTGCCGGCCGAATGATTCGATACCAAAATCTCTAAGTACGCGGATAGATTCGGCGGCGCGATTGCTCGCTTCATCTACGTAAATAGGATATGCATTCTCTAGCACGTAGCTCCCTTCAAGGTGCAACTCTCCCGAGTACAAGCCGTGTGCGGAAGTATGTTTGCGAAAGTCTTGATCTGCTTTCTCGATCGACCCGTCAACATGGTTTGCATTCACTTCCACAGTGAAGAACTCCCGCCCTCGGTCAGCACCGTAGAAGTCCGAGTGCACTGTCAGGCGCTTCCATGCGCCAGTCGCAGTAAAGTTATAAAGCACATTGCATCCGAACCCGCGGTCTCCTTGGAAGCTGTAAAATAAACTCAGCAAAGTAACTGTTTTAAGGGGTCCACTCGTGGGCAACCCGCAAAGTTTTAGCATCGTAGGGATAGGGATAGTGGAAATCACGCGGGAGGTATGAAAGGAATGTACTGCAGATCGCACAACGAAGCCTTCCCCTTCCCTGTCCACCTTCACAAGTTTTGCACCAAGCAAAACCTTCACGCCTCGCCTTTTGAGGTGGTCCGCAGCCGCTTTATAGAGATAATCAAAGCCCTCCTTCGGGCGGGCTAGCTGCTGCTGGGGTCGGTAAGCCGGTTGAGCGGGCCTTAGGAACTGATATATGCGTTTCCGGAGAGTTGCATTCTCTCGTATCCAACGCATACGGGCTTGGGCAAACTGAATATTGATGTTCGCTGGTGGGACGCCGTAAAATCGCTCCATAAAATGTCCTAAGCCCGATTGCTTCATTAGCCGCCGACCGATCCAGTACTCGGCATAATCCTGAGCGTTGCGGATCCTTCGCCGGAAGAGGCGCGCGAAGCCGAGCGATAAGGCAATTCGGATCCATTCCCTAGGACCAGCTTTGATTACCTCGTCCTCAACAGAGAATGGATACTTTCTAATTGCTCCTCTGGGATTGATACGGCCTGACTGAGCTCGTATTGGCACATACAGGGGGCGCAACTCAGGAAAATATTTCAACAGATCTGAGGTATCCTGGAATATGAAGCTCCCCACGTCGAAAGTCATGTCACCTATAGAGGTGCTGATGTGATTGCCTCCGATATGAGGGTATTCGTCGATAATCAAAATATGCTTTATACCTTGCTCAAGCAGGATTGCCGCTGATACAAGGCCGCTGATCCCTGCGCCGAAGATAACTACCTCATAAGTATTATTAATACCGCCATCATGCAGTACATCTGTGCTGCCCATTTTCTAGTTTAACCCTTAACGTAAATGATCAAGCGGATTGATATGCTTTACTGACTTGTCAGTTCGCTCTCGTCAGATCCACATGCAACACCCATGGCCACTAAACTATTTTGATAAAATCTACGATTTAACAGTGCCTATGTCGATAACTATAGAGTATTTCCCTACCGACTAGACTAAATCGCCAACCTCGGAGGTGCATAGTAGAACCAGAGTCGTCTCCCCCTCCGTCACGCTCAGATCATCATTATAACGCACAAGCCCCTTTGCCCATAGTACAACTTGCGAGTCTATGAGAATAGCAGCCGCTAGATACATATCTATCAAGCTATTTTAATAAGATCGCCTTAAGTAATAATATTGTTTGGCGGCTGCGATGATCTTATTTCCGCCTGTGCAAGCTATTCCATATAAACTGGATAAAAGAGTCGCTACGGGAAGGTTATACGTTGCTATTTCTCTAACGTTGAAGTGTCTGTGCGAGCTGGCAAAATAACTTGACCACATTTTCACTCCCGAGGTTCAGAGGTGCTCTCGGAAAAAGGTACATCCCCCCAAAGAGCAGCAAAAATAATGATGACTGCTGTGCAATGGAGTTTAAATATTCGAATTAGCTTCGACGTATTGGCAATCTTGAACCGAACGCCAAAGCGCATCTAGCCACCTGTGCCAATAGGGGAGTGTAATGACCGAAGTTCGCCTTGAATCAGTTTTCATCGGCCGCACAGGTGAGGTTGATATCTACCGAGTTGATCTTGCTCAAAGCGGCCTCAGCAGTATCGGCTCGATTACAATTGCGGATGACAATGTACTTTCTGGGGGAACCGGCAGCACTTCCGGACTTGATTTGGACTTTGTGACGCTATTAAACGCCATGACGGTCGATCCAGCTGCTGTGATGAGTGGCATAGGAGACCCCGTGTTTGATTTCAGTGGAGGCGGTGTTGTATTTCAACCTGGCTTCCAACGGCCTCTAACGACACGAGACCCAGTCGACTGGAATTCTTCTCTGCAGGGGACATCAGGAGCGAATATCTACGACTCTGCCAAGGCGACACTCGATATCGCAGATAGCAATGAGCTCTCTCTCGGCGAGAGCGGACAGGTGACCTTCGTCCTCAAGTCGCCGCTCTCCACCAGCGGACGATACTTCTATTTTGGCGATACGGGCAGTCCTGACCGCGCTAGCTATGTAGTGGTCTCGGATGCTGGGACCGTCACTCCAACGGATTTCACCTTAGTTGGGACCGCTGGCAGTGATAGTATCATACTGGGCGTTGGATTGAACACACATCTGCAGTTCACGGACACAATCGTGTTCGGCCGCGAGGGCGATGACACGATCTATGGAGCGTTTGGGAACGACAAACTTCACGGCGAGGCAGGGAAGGACTGGCTTTCAGGTGGCGCAGGGAACGATTGGCTTTGGGGCAGCACAGGCAACGACAAACTTTTCGGCGATGATGGCCGGGATATAATCAACGGCGGCCACGGTAACGATAAACTCCTCGGCGGAAAGGGTCGTGACGCATTTGTCTTTGATTCGAAGCTTGGGACAGCGAAAACGGATCGGAAGGTGAACTTCGATCGGATTACGGATTTCAATGTGAAGAATGATAGTGTTTGGCTCGATAATGCCATTTTTAAGAAGCTAGGTTCGGGCTCATTAGCCAACCCAAAATTGCTGAAGAAAGCTTACTTTGCTCTGGATCATGCCGACGATGCAAATGACTACATTATCTATAAGAAAAAGTCCGGCATTTTAGCCTACGATTCCGATGGTTCAGGTTCAAAAGCCGAGGTGGAGTTCGCCCAGCTTTCGAGGGGCCTTAAAATGACCTACCGGGATTTTTTCATTATCTAATCGCCTTTTGGAATTCCGATCGCTGACGTGCGCCACGGGAAGCCCGAATTTGCTTGGCCGACAAAGTGAAGCCCACGTTCGATCTTGAATCTCACGTTCGCCGGAGGATTGATGCCGCGTTCCCAAACGTCATACTCGCAAAATTCCAACAGGCAGTCGGACGTCCCGCCCATTCCAAAGTAGACGACCGAGAGGCGTGGGCACAGGCATGTACACTGCACACACGCCTCCTGTTCAGCGTGCTTTAAGGACCTCTTGTACGCTTAGAGAGCGAAGTCCCAGTACTTGATGCCGTTGGACGTCATCTTGGCGTCGAGGTCGTTGACCACGCCATTGAACGTCACTTTATCAACGTATAGGTTGCGATCGCCACGCGAGCCGCCGTATAGGTCGTTGGTGAACTTGATTCCTACCCGGTGGTTCTGAACTCCAATGTTCTGGTCGAAATCACCGGTGAAGGTGAACTCCTCCCATTTGTCGTCCTTGTGGCTGGCTGTGGCTAGGTTGGACGTATCAATTGTCTTACCGTCTACCAGGAACGCGAAGTTGGGGTCACCCTTATAGGATGAGCCGGATATCCGCACCGTAATCGTGTCAACTCCGGATGCAGGTGGTGGAGAAGGCTGTGTAGGTGCAGGTTGATCCGGGAGTGTCGTCCCAGTGCCCTTCTCATAATGACGGAAGTAGTCGACCCACATTTCCACATTATCGAGCGCTGGATCGATAGGCCAGCCGCCTCCAGCGGCAAGATTAATCATCCAGATTGGATCTGTGTTGAGGGTAGAGGGCGTAGCCATTGTATGATAGACATTGCCGTCGAAGTTGAACTTCATCTCCGTAGGCGTGATCTCAACACCATATGTATGCCAACCGGTGGCTAGGACGTTGTTGCCCACGACATTGCGATCATAGGTGTGCGTGTGTCCTTCAAGGGTGGTGCCCTTCCAGTTCCAGTCATGGATATTGGTGGTGTAACGGTCGGGCATTCCCGCGCCGTAATGCTCCACTACATCGATTTCCCACACGTGATCGCGAGTAGCGGAAAGCCGTTCCTTCTCAATGGCCCAAAATGCTGGCCAGATCCCCTT
>KI912035.1:9140-9505 GCA_000517005.1 Microvirga lupini | reverse complement strand
AGGAAGCCTTGTCCGCTCTTTAAGGGGCAACAACACCTTGCTCTGAGCTTCATCCTCATCAAAACCGTCCACACGACCTAGCAAATGTGCGAAACTATCTGTACGTTATCGCATCCGAGGATTGCTCGGGTGGGCCGAGCCGATCCTCACCGCAGGCGGACATACGAGCGTACGGTGTACTGGTGGTGCTGGCGCTTCGCGCGTCCTGACCGATCGAGCGTCGGCTCGATCCCAAGAATGCAATCTCCTTTTGGATCCGGCGCCCTCTCGAAATTTTCGTGTCCCGCGATTCTCTGCGACGGCTGCTTCAGGCTGGGATGATGAGCCTAGCCCTTCGACAGGAGTTCTGACAGATACGAAGCCGG
>KI912035.1:5148-9040 GCA_000517005.1 Microvirga lupini | reverse complement strand
TTCTGGCAACCACATACGCACCTCGTAGTATCCATACGGATTACCGTCGAGTTTGTCTTTGCTAGAGCCGTCCGGGTAGACTGAAGTGATAATGCCACTCTCCAACTGACCCGCGGCATTGCGGTCCATGGTGATCTTCAGAGCCGTCGCTCCCCCCTTCTGTTCGATTGCGAACGGCTTTGTGGCACTGTCGGGGGCCCGAAATGGCGCAGAGCCGAAGCTGCCGCCCATCGGGAGTTGACTCCACCATGTCTTCGAAGTGTCAGTTTTTGATGAGCTGATGCTCATCGTATTGAATTCATCGGACCAAACGAGTCCATAACCTGCTGGTGCTGACATGCCTTACTCCGCGTCGATATGTGTTGCGGGCAAAGCAATGCCATTCCCGTAAGTAATTACGGGAGCTCGATATAGTATGAAGTACATTCTTATGCCCCTAAGCCAGACGTTTAGTTTATTACCTGGCGTGATGTTGTTTTGTTGGTTATTGTATTATGACTTAGATTGTGTGAATATAATCTTTTATCCTTCTAATATCAGTTGTGCAGCTAAAAACGAAAAGTGGCATAAAGCAGGCACATCCCACAAATTTTTGACAGAGACCTGCCGAAACGAGTCGGTCGTCTGTCGTCGGATTTGACATTGTGGCGGCTGATCCTCGTGTTGCGAGGGATTCCATGTCGCGCCACCGCAGACGAGCGCAAAGAGCTCACCCATCCAACCCGTCTCCCGCTCGCGAGGCCGGACTCCAAAAATGGTCCCAAGCCGCTAGAAACGTCAGCGGCACAAGTCAATATTTTACTTCTGCGCTTGTGGGGGCGTTTCAACCAGCATTGACATGCGCCATAGCGGCGGGCCACGAATCCGCTATGCGCCCAGGAGCAGCACCGCATCCTGGCCGAGTGGGCGCGATCGCCCGAGCGGGAGTAGGTTGGTGCTGCCACTTGGTCGTCGAGCCTGCCTGTCATAGGGCGGTGAACACTCCCTGATTGTGGGCCACGAAAATTCCCTAGCTGATACCCCTGCCTGTCGGCCTTTAGGCGCACTTCGGCCGTGCAGGCGCTCCCGCCGTCGCCGATGATCCTCTCCGAGACAGTTCGGACGGGAGCGGCGCCGGGTGCGAGACCGCCGCGGCACTGCGGCGGCGCAAGTCCCGTGTAGTGCGCGTCAGCGATTCGGATGCGCCTGCAAAAAGGCTGATCGAGCAGGCCTACACACTGGACGCACAATTAGGGCTCTCGATCTGGGGCGCTGTTTGTGGGGATCACCATGACTGCGCTCCGGATCATCAAGGCTCCTCGCCATCAGATCCGCTTCAGCGGGCTGCCCATAAGCGGGATCACCAGTCCAACCTATCGCCTCTGGCCATCGCGAATGTGCTCGAGGAATAATCCGCGCCGAAGCCGCCTGGCTAGTCCCAGGCCACGGGGATCATGCAGGGTAGAGCCGCTGTAGTTTGGTCCGCGCCTGTGCGCTCGTGAAGCGCCAGTGCGCTGTCGCTCTGGTCTTGTTGCGTTCCGCTTCCCAGGCGGCGACTTCCCGCTGCAGGACCGCCTGATCCGGAAGGCGGCGGTGCAGGCATTGTCGGCTGAGAGTTGTGAAGTCCAGTTCGGCCATGTTGAGCCAGCTGCCGTGCTTCGGCGTGTAGTGGAATTCCAGCCGCTTGACGAGGCGGCGTGCCTCCGCGGGTGGGAAGGTCTGGTACAGAGCTGCGGGGCTGTGAATGCTGAGATTATCCAGCACCACCGCAATCACCGGGGCCTCAGGATAGTGCTCATCCACCAGAGCCCGCATCTGCTCGGCAAAGTCCTTATTCGTGCGCCGTGCCGTCACCTCGACATGCCGCCAGCCGGCCAGCGGCTCAAAGCACACGAACAGGTTGGCAGTGCCCTGGCGCTGGTACTCATAGTCCACTCGCGCCGCGCGACCGGGAGCCATCGGTTGGGGTGCTCGTTTATCGGCGACGAGCTGGAACGGCAGTTCGTCAATGCAGACCACCGGCCGATCAGCGGTGTAGGGCTCGGCATAGAGGTCGAGCACGTCCTCCATGCGCCAGACAATGTCGGCTCCGACCGACGCGATGCACCACTGCTTGCATGCCCACGGCTTCAATGCGTTTTTTGAGTGCCCACCGCACCGTCTCATCGCTGATCGTCTCCACCACCCTGAGCGCGACCAGGCGGTCGGCCAGCAGCTGCATGATCCAGTATCCGCGGCCTGAGGGCGCCTCGCTGCAGGCGAGCGCGACCAGAAAGGCCTCCTGCTTGGGATCGAGCTTGGGTCGGCCGCCGGGCCGGGGCTTCTCGTGGAGAGCACGGGTGGCTCTACCTTCGACGAAGCGGCGGCGGGTGCGCTCGACCGTGGCGGGATGCACATGCAAGGCGTCGGTGATCGCCGCGTCGGTCTTGTACTCGTCAGCAGCGAGCAGGACGCGGGTGCGGGGGAGCGTGCGAGCTGGAGCGATACCTTTATTGAGCAGGCCCAGGAGTTCAGTGCGCTCTTAACGAGTGAGGTCGAGATGGCAGCGCTTGGGCATGGGAGACCCTCCCTCAGAGCGGCCCAGTCTACAGCCATCCAACCAATTCCGCAGCACTCCTGTTGCCCGGTACTAATCGGCCTTTGCAAGAGACTACCAGCAGCGCGCTGGAATTGAGGGAACAATCGCGGTGGGCGTCCAGGTCCTGCACCTGCGGCGCTTCCGCTGCATCGGGTTGGCGAAGACGCATCTGCAGCACGTATTGACGGCGGCCGCCATGAGCCTCATCCGGCTGGTGCTTGGCTCGGCGGCACATCGCTCGCGCAAAACCCGTCAATCCGCTTTCATCAAGCTGATGATGCTTCCTATCGGTGCATGAGGCATTCGCCAGCAGAATCCATTTCAAAGCAAGGCCACTCGGCATCTGCACGACATAGTAAGCTAATTCATCACCGCTCTGGACGTCTTTTCTGTACCAATTCTGAACAAGGAAGATACCAAGAAAGAGATACCAATGGGGTATGGGTTCCAAAATCGTTTGATGCTACTCATCTCCTGTCTAGTAAACTTCATCTACGGTCTCAATCGTTTATTCACGTGCACTCGTGATCTGGGGGACGCAGTCGAGTATCGTACTGTGTAGGGGCATGCTTTTCAATTCGGCGTCCTTCATATTTGGGTTCCTTCCGGTTGCTTTGGTGGGCAACTTCCTCCTCGGAAGGCTCCGCCCGCACTGGGCAATCGTCTGGATAGTTCTGGTGTCACTATTCTTCTACGCGCAGCTTAACCTGTCATTCGTGCCGATCCTTCTAGCCTCTGTCCTCGGCAATTATCAGATTGGCAGACAACTTGAACGCAGCCCTTCCCGCTGGCTACTTTTGCTTGGCGTTGGTGCCAATCTCTCGCTCATCATGTGGTTCAAGTACGCGCACTTCGTTCTCGACACTTTAAATGGGGTCACGGGCGCCGGGTGGACTCTTCCAACTATTGTTCTTACCCTAGCTATCTCGTTCTATACGTTTCAGCAGATCGCTTAGCTAGTCGATGTCCACGCAGGCCAACCGTCCGAGCCCGATCTAACCCGCTATGCCTTCTCCGTGCTCTTTTTCCCGCAGCTCATTGCTGGTCCGATTGTCTATAACAGGGACATACTGAAGCAGCTCGACGACGAGCGCCGCTTCCGGCTGGATAAACGCCATCTCGCCATCGGTCTCGCGCTCTTCACCCTAGGTCTTTTCAAGAAGGTGTGCCTTGCCGACCCACTGTCCCCAGTCGTCGCTGAGGTGTTCGCAGATGCTGCGACTGGGACAGTCCCCGTATTCGGTAGGGCCTGGATCGCTACTCTGGCATACGCACTTCAGCTCTACTTTGATTTCTCCGGCTATTCAGATATGGCGATTGGCCTCGCACTTATGG
>KI912035.1:1185-5048 GCA_000517005.1 Microvirga lupini | reverse complement strand
CTCCTTACAAGGCTGCGAGCATCATCGAGTTCTGGAGTCGGTGGCACATGACGCTGACCCGTTTCCTGACGGACTATGTCTACAATCCGATAGCCCTGAATTTGACGCGGCGTCGGAGTGAAAAGGGACTTCCTTTGTTGCGCCGATCCTACTTTGCCATTGGACCATTCCTGGTGCTCGTGGCGGTTCCAACCCTTACCACGTTCTTGATTTCAGGGCTGTGGCACGGAGCTGCCTGGAACTTTGTTTTCTGGGGCGTGCTCCATGGCCTGATGCTGGTCGTGAATCATGCTTGGCGTGCTCTTCGGCAGACTTACTGGATCGGATCTGAAATCGGCCGATGGATCCGCCCGCTTGGTGTTGTACTCACCTTCCTGTGCGTTGCGGTCACACTTATCGTCTTCAGGGCGAGTGACCTGCCACAAGCATGGACTATGATGCGAGCCCTGGTGCAGTTCCCCACCCTGGATGGCGCTCACGAGGCGTTGGTGTCCTATCTTCCGCAAGTGGTGGCTGGCCTTGCCATAGTCTGGTTCTTTCCTAACACGCTGGAGTGGCTCGGCGGCTTCAGGTCCGCCAAGGACGTCACACCTAGCGTCATAGGGCGGATGGCGTCAGCCGTGTTCACGGCCGGCCGTCATGTGCCGGGATTAGGTACTGCACTTCGTCCCTTTGGCCCCGATGCTGGAGTCCTGAAGTGGACGCCCTCCCTCGCGAGCGGCGTTCTCATGGGCACGCTGGCCTGCTTCGATGTTATCCGGATGTTGGGAGTGACCCCGGTACAATTCCTATACTTCACCTTCTGACATTCGTGATTGTCGGCATGCTGAGGAGAAGTCGATGCAAAAACTGACTCTTGCTGCAAAGCATCGGAGCTGACAATGCGACGTTACTGGTTTGGCAATGTGGCTGGCGTTGTCGCGATTCTCAGCGTTATGGCCGGGGTGATAACCTACCTTTCCCACATCGATCGGATGCCGGCGCCGGCTTTGACCTTGGTGCAGCATCTCGACGAGAAGCTCCGGTACCTGCGCGATCACCCCGAAATGACTCCTGAATTGGTCGCGGTCGGCTCCTCGATTGCGTGGCGGCAGTTCGACGGAAAGCCTTTCGCCGAACAGCTCGGTGAAGGCCACGTGCTGAATGGTGCGTCGGCCTTTCTGCAAGTGCACCAGACACGGTTCCTGACCAACTTCTACGCCGATCATTTTCCGGGACTTCAAACAGTCATGGTGATGTTGGGACCTACCGACTTCAAAGATTGCTCGAGCGTATCCGCCGAGCTGTTCAACTCAGACGATGCAAGCGGCTATGCATTCCGGCGCCACGTGAGTTTGATCTACTATCTCAAGTATTTTGTCCCTTTGACATATCTGCGCCGCATCGCCAGTTTTCAAAGGAAGCGCATCCCGCTCATAGGTGAAATGTGGATGGACGAATACGGCTCTGGGCCGATGCAGTGGACCGAGGGCATGATGCGGGGCCTGCGGTATAGCGCAATCACACTGGACAAGCATTGCGCTGATGCCCTCCAACACCTTGTTTTGGACCTAACAACGAGGGGTATTCGACCGGTCGTGATCTTTCCGCCAATTCATCCCGAGTACAGGCAGCTTTATCCGCAGACGATAACGGACCTGAAAGCAGTCGCCGAGGAGCTACGACTCTCGACCGGCGGACAGGTCCAGATCATCGACATCATTGAGGATACATCCTGTCCGGAGGACTTCTTTGATGCCGTCCATCTTCAGTGGTCGGCGGTACAGAAGTTGTCCCGGAAGCTTACAGATGCGGTATTTCCAAGTTTACCGGTCACTACGACCAGCACATCGCTCCTGAGATAATCCGCCCATCGTTCGTCGGAAGGAACCCTGTCAGATGCTTCACGATCCGAGCCTACAATCCTTGAGCATGCGTGCTCCGACCATCCGGACGGAGAACGCCGCTAGGAAGTCCCCACCTGCGATTGACCAATCGCATACCTTGACAGCAAAGATTGCCCATGTCGCGACCCAGTACTCTGCACGTCCGGCGGTTTGGGCCCGCGGCGAAACTTTGACCTACGGTGAGTTTTGGCGCGAGGCCGGAGCGATTGGTCGAGGGCTGCTGGAAGCCGGTGTGCAGCCTGGAGATCGCGTCGCGATCCTCTCGGCTCGCTCCGTGACTGCCTATACCGCGATCCTGGCAGTTTTGCGGGCCGGATGCACCTATGTCCCTCTCAATTCGCGCTTTCCGCCGGTGCGCAATCGCACCATCCTGTCCGCGTCCGAGGCAACTGCGCTGATCATCGACCGCAAGTCCGCGGCGCAGTGCTCTGAGCTCCTAGACGAACCGCCCGAAAACCTAAGACTGATTGTCTGCCCTGAGTCGCAGACTGCTCTCCGCTCAGTGGAGCTGAGCATCATCGGCCAGGCGGATCTCGAGAGGGGTGACGATGAATTTGTGTGGCCAGAACCAAAGCCGGACGATCTCGCCTATCTCCTGTTCACTTCAGGGTCCACCGGAGCACCTAAGGGCGTTCCAATCCGGCACCGCAGCGTGTGCGATTATATAGGTTCCGTATCAGCGCTCTCGCCTGTAACGCCGGAAGACCGGTTGATCCAACTCGTGGATCTTACGTTCGATCTTTCGGCGCATGATATGTTCCTAAGCTGGAGCAATGGTGCGTCGATCGTCAGCGTTCCAGAGAATGCCACCTTGATTGCACCCCGGTTCGTTCAAGACCAGGAGGTAACGGGGTGGCTGTCAGTGCCGTCAGCAGTGGGCTTGGCTCACCAAGCTGGCCTACTTGAGCCTGGCGCCTTGCCCAGCCTCCGGTTCTCACATTTCTGCGGCGAGGCACTGCCGCGCTCGGTGGCTGAGATCTGGTCCCGCGCGGCACCGAACAGCACGATCTATAATTTGTATGGCCCGACCGAGGCGACCATCGCGTTCAGCTACTACCACTACACACCGGGAGAGGTAGGGCCGCCCGCCATCCCGATCGGACGACCTCTCGAGGGCCAGGACATGGCAGCCTTTGATGAGGTCGGCCGCAGGCTGGGCCCGGGCGAAACGGGTGAAATTCACCTGGCCGGCTCGCAGCTTTCACCAGGCTACTGGAGAGCTCCGCATCTGGACGCAGAACGATTCGTCACGCTCAATGGTCAGCGTTGGTACCGGACGGGTGACGTGGGCCGCCTCGAGAATGATGGCTATCATTACCTTGGTCGCATTGATCGCCAGACCAAGATACGCGGCTACCGCGTTGAGCTTCTGGAGATCGAAGGAGCGCTCCGATCGGCAAGCGGCCGGGAAGTTGTTGCCGCTGTTCCCTGGCCCCTGCTTGGGGAAGGCGTTGCCGAAGGAGTCGTGGGCTTTATCACGGGGGGCCCGGTGAACGCAGACGACGTTCGCGCTCAGATCAGCAAAGGGCTGCCCGACTATATGATTCCAAGCCGCATTCTGCTCCTCGAGGAAATGCCGCTCAATGCGAATGACAAGGTAGACTACAAAGCTCTCGAAAAACTGTTGAACACACCAGAATGATTAGGAGACAAGGATGAGTGTACTCGACCGGCTGAACCGCGTGTTCCGTGATGTTCTCGAGAACGATCTTATTATGCTTAATCCGAACACAACGGCGGCCGACATCGAGGAGTGGGACTCACTCTCCCACGTTCGGATCGTTCTTGCAGTGGAGCAAGAGTTCAAGCTGCGCCTCAAAGCTGGAGAAATCAGCGGTCTTGAGAATGTTGGCGCCTTCGTGGCTCTATTGGAACGAAAGCTCACCGCCTGATGTCAGAACATTCTTAGGAAGGCCGCGCAGCGCCTGAAGCGCTCAACCTCTCCGCCACGTCCTCGGCAATCGAGAGGCACGAGTC
>KI912035.1:0-1085 GCA_000517005.1 Microvirga lupini | reverse complement strand
AGTTTACAGCCACGAGAGTGTCGGAAAGCTTCTCGCCCTTGCAGACAGCGCTGAGTTTGCCGCGACCAACATGAAGGGTGCCACCCCTTTCGACGAGAAGCATGAGGTGAGGGAGAGGAGCCTAGCGCTAATGCCTGACCAAGGCCTCATCCTCGAGTTTGGGGTGTGGAGTGGCAAGTCGATCAACATGATCGCCGATCATGTTGGTCAATCGCGCCAAGTTCACGGTTTCGACTCCTTTGAAGGCCTGCCCGAAGACTGGTTCGGGCAATACACCAAGGGCCAGTTCCATACCCAAGGCAAACTCCCGGAAGTCCGTTCAAACGTGCAACTTCATGTCGGCTGGTTCGACAAGACGCTTCCTGATTTCGTCGCCAAGCACCGAGAGAACATCGCCTTCCTTCACGTTGACTGCGACCTGTACTCATCGACCAAGACAGTCTTCGATCTGCTTGGTGATCGCCTCGCCCCGGGCAGCGTCATTCTATTCGACGAGTATTTCAACTATCCCGGCTGGCGAGAGCACGAGCACTGGGCTTTCCAAGAACTGGTGCGGGAGCGATCGCTTAAGTATCGTTGGATCGCTTACAACCGTGTCGAGTGGAACGCAGCGGTGCAGATCATCGATTGATCTGCACCGCTGCGTTGCCATCTGCCTTCGGCTGAGACCACTTTATTCCTAAATCTTCCTCGACAGTCCTCGGATTCTGGTCCAGCAGCGCCAGCAGGATGCAAGCCGGTCCCTGCGGCATTGCGGCGGGATTCAGGCGGCGCGACGGACGTTCATCGGTATGAGCTGGCCGGAGACTTCGAGGTGGCGGTCTTGACCGTCTCCGAATGGCAGAACGTGCGCTCGGAATTTTCGGATGCCACTCAAATCGCCTGCCGAGTCCGCCGACAGGCTTTCAGTACACGCAGGCAGGATCGTTGCCATCAGCAGGAAACCGCGCCTGGAGAGGCGTCTTACGGGATGCGTTTAAACGCAAACATTGGCAGCCCGACTGGCGCGCCTTGGCCGACGGTCAGGACATCGGGCACCTGGGCGCTGACGGAGCAGCCTTCGATGCCGCCGACGAGCTCTCTGA
>KI912034.1:42392-43366 GCA_000517005.1 Microvirga lupini | reverse complement strand
TCTCACGCCAACATGCCCAGCAACAAAGGCGATCTGAACTTAACGCTGCTCAACTGGTACACGGATACTGTCCCGGCCGAGGAGACCGCCGCGGAGATCGTGCCTTGATCCTCTATAACCGGGTTAGGCAAGACGCAGGATCCTAACAGCCCGTCAAACTGTCAGATCTGACAGGGGTTCGGCCACGGTCGCGAGACTAAGAAGATCATCGCGGTCGGCCCCGGGGAGTGCCCGGCGGGACCGTCAGAAGGATCTCATCATGCGTTTTGTGATTGCCGCCACCCTCGCCCTTGCTATCGTTCAGGCTCAGCCCGCTGCGGCAGCCTCCCCCCAGACCTGCGCTGCAGTCAGCGAGGCCGACATCGCCAAGCTCTTTGACCGTTGGAACGCCTCCCTCGCCACGCTGAAGGCCACGGAAGTGGCGAAGAACTACGCCACCGACGCCATCCTGCTCCCGACGCTGTCGAACAAGCCGCGCCTGACCCAGGCCGAGCGCATCGACTATTTCGAGCACTTCTTGGCGAACCACCCGCGCGGCACAATCGACAGCCGCGTCATCAAGATCGGCTGCAACTCAGCAGTGGACGCGGGCACCTACACTTTCACGTTCAAGGACGGCTCGCAGGTTCCGGCCCGCTACACCTATACCTATGAGTACAAGAACGGCACGTGGCTGATCTCCTCGCACCATTCCTCAATGATGCCCGAGACGGCGTTGACACATTGAGCCGGTAAAGGCTGTTTTCGACAGTCGTCGTAGCGATCCAAACTCGGTTGGAACCGGGAACAAAGAACGCCGAAAAGGGCGCTTTTACATCAAGCAAGTAAGGGCCACTTTGGCGATGAGCCCTGGTGGCCCAAGTCATTGAGTGGGGGATGTCACGTTAACTGAGCATAGCGGTTGAAACGTCCAACGAGATCGGATTTGGCACAGCCCAAGGCGCTGATTTTCCTCGGCGCAGGATTTTCCCTTG
>KI912034.1:41558-42292 GCA_000517005.1 Microvirga lupini | reverse complement strand
GTATTATCGTTGTAGGAGGAGCCGAGGACATTCTCAAAGCCGAGGATCGTGTCCTTAGGAGCGATGCCACAGGATCCCTCGTTGCTGGCAAAGCTTACGGACACGGCTGCATTCGGCCCGGCATAGCTGATGCTATCAACGCCGATGCCGCCGCTAAGAGCATCGCTCCCGGCGCCACTGACCAGAGTATCGTTGCCGCCCAGGCCGAGTGAGACATCACCGGCGGATCCGCTGTTGAGCCGGTCGTTACCTGGGCTGCCAGTCAGTTTCTTCATTTTAACCATAGCCATGTTTTTCCACTGCACCCCTTCTTCGCGCTAACGGGCGAGGGGCCACTTGAATTCGATCGAACAGGGGCAGGAAAGAATCCGGGCTCACACCGGTATAGCGAGGCGGCATCATGCCATTGAGCGTCACGTCTGAGCGGACAATACTCAACTCACTATAGCATCTCACTCGATCGGATACTGAACCCAGGGACCGGTATTTAGTCAACGGCAGGTTTTTGGATTGGCCATCTTACTCGGCGGTGGGGTTAACGTCGGCCACTGTGGGCTTTGTCGCATCGGCGTGTCTTACTTGCCTATGCGGCTCCTGCCGTGAACACCAGATCGTGAGTTTGTGATGATCTCGACAGCCGGCGCTCAAGGTGTCACTGCGCATTCTGGCGTGAGATAGGCGATCTAACAGTTTCAGTGACTTAGCTTGAGCATCGAGACGAAAATTTTGGGCAA
>KI912034.1:23121-41458 GCA_000517005.1 Microvirga lupini | reverse complement strand
CACTTTGACCCGAAGCCGACCTTGGTTCAGCTAATCAAGACAGGACCAGAGTAAATGGTCATGAATGGTCTCGCTGCCCTCTGTGCCGATGAAGGGATAGAGTATCCATCAGGGCCATTTCGACGAACGCTAGCGTATCGGGATGAGGTGAGCCCGATAGAGGCGCACTTTCTCGACGTACGTCTCTGCCGACCGGCGGAGGCGCGCAATGGCACTCTCATCCAAAAGCCGAACGACTTTTCCAGGTGCTCCAACCACCAGGGAATTGTCCGGGATCACCTTGCCTTCGGTCACGAGCGCGTTGGCACCGATCAAGCAGTTGCTGCCGATCCGTGCGCCGTTCAGGATCGTCGCCCCCATACCCACGAGGGAGTTCTCGCCGATCGTGCATCCATGGAGCATGGCTTTATGCCCAATGGTGCAGCCATCACCGATCGACAGAGGGAACCCGCGGTCGGTGTGAAGGACAGCATTGTCCTGTATGTTGCTGCGGCTTCCGACGGCGATGATCTCGTTATCGCCCCGCAACACGGCACCAAACCAAGTGCTTGCTTCGACATCGAGATCGACTTCGCCGATCAACACGGCAGTATCTGCAACCCATGCCGTTTCGTGGACGCGGGGCGACATTCCGTTAAGGCTATATAGCGGCATGGATGATACTGTGTTGGGGTGCGACGATCCTGATGTCTTTATTCGAAGAACGTCGGGTTGCGCCCGCCGACGACGATGTCGAAGCGATACCCGCGAGCCACGTCCGTTCCAATCGTGTCGTAGACCACACCGACATTGCATTCGAACGCATCTCCCATGAGGATCCGCATCGGATCGCTGTCGTTGTACGGATCATTGGGAAAGTACATCTGGGTGACGAGCCGGTTCGTTCCGCCGCGGAGGGACATATGGATGTGCTTCGGCCGCCAACGGCCGATATCCGGCCGCGCCAGGTATGCACCGGGGCTGATCGTCCAGAAGCGGTACTGCCCGTTCTCATCCGTGAGGACGCGCCCGAGCCCCAGGAAGTTCGGATCCAGTTGCAGCCCCGAATGATCCTCGACATGCGCATAGCGCCCGAACTTGTTGGCGTTCCAGATCTCCAGGAGAACGCCACGTTGAGGGCGCCCGAACTCATCCGTCACCGTTCCCGTCACTTCGATCGGTTCGCCGAGGGCCCGGGGGCGATCCGGAGCAATGCGGGTCATGTCATTCTCCCCGGCACGCAATCCAGGCTGCACGCGGGAGTAGGGGACAAACGACTGTCGGGCTGCCTCCGGTATGAGGCGAAGCGGCTGACGCGGCGTCCGCTGATCAGAGGTATTGTCGGTGGGCCCGATTTCGAGCTTCCGGCCAAACGATTCCATGGTCCGCTCCTAGCTTGATAGATCGTCGAAGAATGGAGTTTCACCATCACCGGCCATGATGATGTCGATGACGTAAACTTCCGTACCGTCGCTCTGCCGCCCGTCGTGTCGAGCCATCAGCCGGGTGCGCAACTCGGGTGGCAACGAGAGAAGGAGCGGGTCCCTCTCGTTGCTCGGCTCATCCTCGAAAAATATCTGCGTAACGATGCGGCTGATCCCGTCCGAGAAGATCGTGACGGTGATGTTCGGGGCGCGCTCGCCTTCACTCGATCTGCCGGGTTTGATCGTCTTGAGCGCAAAGGTGCCGTTGGCACTTCGGCAGCGCGCGTAACCGTCGAACCAGGGGTCAATATCCGGGTGATCAACGGTCGCCGGAGTTCTGTAGACCCCGGCGGCGTTGGGCTGCCAGAACTCGATCAAGGCACCATTGGCTGCCATGCCGTGGCGGTCAAGGAGCCTGCCGCGCAGGATGATCCTTTGCCCGTTCGGGCAGAAAACCAGGCCTTGATGATGGATCGTGAGGTCCATGCGATCTTCATCGCAGAACGGGATCGGGAAGTAGGGCCCGATCGTATCCTCATTTGTGGGAAGCCGACGGTTGCCTTCGTCCTTATCCATCATCTCTAGCCACCTGTTGTTGCAGCCGGAACAGTCTTCTGTACCTGGCCGATCCCGAGGATCTCGCGGGCTTCTGCCGGAGTCGCGATCTCGCCGCCGAGCTGATCGACGATGTGTACTGCCTTCTCGACCAGTTGGGCGTTGTCCCGGCAAAGCTCGCCTTTGCGGATGTACAGATTGTCCTCCATGCCGACACGGACATGGCCGCCCAGGAGAAACGCCTGGGCCAGGATCGGGAACTCGTGCCGTCCGATGCCGAAGGCGGCCCATTGGCAGTCCTCGGGCAACTGTGAGACAAGATAGGCGAGGGTCTCGGGATTGGCGACCGCTCCGTAGCGCACGCCCAATACGATCTGAACCATGAGCGGGCCGGCGAGAATGCCCTGCTCGAGGAAGTGCTTGGCCATGTGCAGGTCGCCGGAGTCGAAGATCTCGATCTCGGGCTTCACGCCCGCCACATAGATCCGCTCGGCCATGATGGAGACGTTGCGGGGAGAGTTGATGACCGCTGCCTGCCCCGACCACATCGTATTGAAGTCGAGCGTGCAGATTTCAGGTTTCAGCTTTTCCACGTGCGAAACGCGCATCCGTGGATCGCACAGGGTCGAACCGGCTGCTGCAACCTGCGGATTGTCGTCCGAGGGTACGAAGCGCCCTCCTTCGCCCGTCGTCAGGTTGAGGATGATCGTATCGTTCTTCTCGCGGATGCGCCCTACCACCTCATCGTAGAGGGCGAATTCCATGGATCCCCTTCCCGTTCTCGGGTCGCGCACGTGGAGGTGGACGATGGCTGCGCCTGCCTTGGCTGCGTCGAGCGCCGCGTTGGCGATTTGCTCCGGCGTGACGGGCAGTCCCGGATGCTGGTCAGGACGCGTCAGGTTGCCCGTCACCGCGCAGGTCACGATCGTTTTGTGTGCCACTGGTGCCCCCTTCAAGCCGCCAGGGCCGCATTCGACAGGCAGTGCTTAAGCGTCCGATCAAGGATATCGATGATGGTCATCAATTGCTCCTCGGTTACGTCATAGGTCGGCGCAAGCAGAACATGGTCTCCAAGCTCGCCGTCCACACATCCAGATGCTGGATAGCACAACAGGCCGTTCTCCTGCGCGGTTGCCTTGATCGTGGCAGCGAGGCAGGCGGATGCGGGGAATGGTTCCTTGCTGGTGCGATCCGCAACCAGCTCAAGCGACCAGAACAACCCCCGCCCACGGATGTCGCCGACGTGGCGATGCTGTCCGAACCGCTGCTTCAGCAGCTTGGACAGGAGCTCACCTTTCTGGCGTACATTTTCCAGCAGGTCGTTGGCCTCAATGGTCTTGAGAACGGCCAATGCGCCTGCGCAGGCGACCGCATGACTCATGTAGGTGTGACCGTTCCAAAGGCTGCCCGAGCCTTGAAGGATGGCCTGGATGACCTTTCCGCCTCCCATGACGGCGGCGATCGGCTGGTAGCCGGCTCCCAGCCCCTTGGCCATCGTGATGATATCCGGGGCGATCCCCTCCTGCTCCAAGGCGAACAGCGTGCCGGTCCGTCCCATGCCGCACATCACCTCGTCGGCGATCAGCAACACGCCGTACTTGTCGCAGATTTCGCGGATGCGCTTGAAATATCCCGGAGCGGGCGGAACCGTGCCGAGCGTGGCGCCCGACACGGGCTCGACGACGAAGGCCGCGACCGTTTCGGGGCCGAGGCGCAGGATCTCGTCCTCGAGATGGTTCGCCGTGCGCACGCCGAACTCTTCCTCGGTCTCGTCGTCCCGCTTCAAGCGATAGGCATAACAGGCCGGCGTCCTGGTAACATCGATCAAGAGTGGCTGATAGGGGGCACGGCGCTGGCGGTGGCCGCCCACCGCAAGGGCGCCGAGCGTATTACCGTGATACGCCATCTCGCGGCCGATGATGTGGCCGCGCTCCGGATTGCCGCGCTCGACATGGAATTGGCGGGCAAGCTTGAGGGCAGCCTCCATGGCCTCCGAACCGGAGCCGAGAAACATGACGCGCCCGGCTCCGAACCCTTCCGGGGCACGTGCCACCAGGAATTCGGCCAGCTCCTCGGCCGGCTCGTTTGTGAAGAACCCGGTATGGGCATAGGCGACTTCGTCCAACTGGTCCTTGATTGCCTGGATGACCGCCGCATTGCTATGGCCCAGCGCCGAGACGGCAGCGCCGCCGCACGCATCAAGATACCTCTTGCCCGACTGGTCGTAGAGATACGCGCCTTCACCCCGAACAACAGTCGGCAACTGCGTCACTAAGTTACGGTGGAGAACTGCGCTCATCGGCTGAACACTCTCGGATTATCGGGTTGCGTCGGGCTTCTATTTTGATATACAAAACATAAGACAGGATATAAAACAAGTGCCGGGGCATCGGATGCGGAGGCAGATCGTTGTCGAAGCCATTTGAGGGGATCAAAGTCCTTGATCTCACGCACGTATTGGCGGGTCCGTTCTGTGCTTGGCAGTTCGCCCTGCTCGGCGCCGACGTCATCAAGATTGAGCAGGTCGGTGCTCCCGATTGCGCACGGGGGCGCGGACCCGATCCCGTTCAGAACGCCGCTTTGCGCGGCCTCAACTACCAGGTCCAAGGCTCCAACAAGCGCGCCATTGCCCTGGATCTCGGAACCGCGCCGGGCCGGGCGATCCTCGAGACCTTGATCACGTCGGCGGATGTCCTGATCGAGAACTACCGCACCGGGGCGCTCGAGGCGCTCGGCTTCGGTTACGCCGCCGTTGCACGCCTCAATCCGGCGATCGTTTACTGCTCGATCACGGGCTTCGGTGGCGAAGGGCCACGCGCGACCGAACGGGCCTACGATAACGTCATACAGGCGGCCAGTGGCGTGATCACGCAATCGGGTGGGGCGAAGCCGGGCGTTTCCTTTGTCGATTACACGTCGGGCTACAACGCAGCGTTCGCCATCAGCGCGGCGCTGTTCCGGCGTCAACGGGAGGGGCGGGGGAGTCACATAACCTGCTCGATGTATGAGACGGCACTGTTGACCATGGCCCCCGAGCTGGCCGCCGCACTTTCTCCCGTGCAAACGAAGCGGGACAAGGAGGCGGGCATCGCCTCATATGAAACCGCTGACGGCACGCTGATGCTCGGCGCCTTCACTCCCAAGCAGAACGCTCGCCTATGGGCGGCCCTGCGCGAAGCCGGCTTCGACAGCCAGGATTTCGAGGAGACACCCGACTGGGAGGCGCTGTGGGCGAAATCGGCCGCAATGCGCGCGGCCCTGGCGACCATCTTCAAGACGAAGGATGCCCGGACGTGGACGCAATGGCTCCACGGCGTCGGGCTGCCCGGAGCCCCGGTCACCACGCTTGCCGAGGCAGCCCGGGATCCGCAACTTGCAGCGCGCGGCTTTCTCCAGCAGGTGGACGCGGGGACGGGCGATACTCATGCTTCGGTCGTCCCCGTCGCCGCCTACCGCTTCGCCGAGGACGGTGCCACGATCGAAAGGTCCGCCCCCGGCTTCGGCGAACACACCAACGAGGTTCTCGCGGAACTTGGATTCAGCACGGAAGAGATCGCGGGTTTGCGGGTGCAGGGGGTCGTTGCATGATGGGGTATCCTCCGATCATCGTTGCCGAGCGGTTCACGCGGCTGCCGACGGAGTACCACTACACCGGCGAGCCGAACGCCTGGGTCCGAATGACACGGCCCGGCCAGCGCCTTCATTCCTTTCTCGAGGGACCCTGTTTCGACAAGAGCGGGGCGCTCTGGGTCACGGATGTCCCCTATGGTCGGGTCTTCCGCATCGGTCCGACCGGCCGTTGGGAACTCGCCCTCGCCTATGATGGCGAGCCGCATTCCATCAAGCTCGACAAGAACGGCGGCTTCCTGATCGCCGACTATCGCAAGGGATTGCTGCGCTTCGACGCGAACGCGAAGACGACGTCGCTGATCGCGGACGGCATCAATTCCGAGCGCTTCCGTGGCCTCTCCGATCTGGCGGTTGCGCCCGATGGCGATCTTTGGATCACCGATTCCGGCCGCACGAGCCTCAGCGACCCGACCGGGAGGGTGCTGCGCTATCGGGCTGATGGCACGCTCGACCTCATCCTGGCCAATGTCCCATATCCCAACGGCATTGCCGTGTCGCCCAACGGCTCGTTCGTCTACGTCGCGGCCACGCGCGCGAACGCCGTCTGGCGGTTCCTGGCCAATGCGCCCGATCCGGTGTTCCCCATGGTGGGCACGTACATCCAGCTCTCCGGCGGCCTGGGACCCGACGGCCTCGCAGTGGCCGATGACGGATGCCTTGCTGTGGCTCACGCACAGGCAGGACGTGCTTACGTGTTCGATGAGCTCGGTGACCCGATCGCCCAGGTTCGTGTCCCGGAGGGCCTGTGGGTGACCAGCCTCGCCTTCGGGGGCGTGAACCAGAACCTGCTTTACATCGTGGAGGCCCAGACCGGCTCCATCTACCAGGCCGATCTGTCCGAACTCAGAGGATCAAAATGACGATGACCAAAGACGACCTGAATGGCTTCGTGCCTGCCATTGTCACGCCGTTCACCGAGACGGGGGAGATCATGGAGGACGGCTTTGTCGAGATCTTCGAGTGGCTGATCGGACAGGGCGCGACCGCCATTTGCATCGCCGGCGACAATGGCGAGAGCTGGGCATTTTCGGCGGAGGAGCGCGGCCGGCTGACCCGGATCGCCGTCGATCAGTCGCAGGGGCGCGTCAAGGTCATTGCGGGGTGCTCGGCACCCACCCTCAAGGGGAGCGTTGCCTACGCCCAGGCGGTGCAGGAGAACGGCGCGGACGCGCTGCTCTCAATGCCGCAGACCTATGTTCTCAAGGCGACCCGGGACGAATTGCTGCACCGTTTCGACGGACTGGCCAGGAACACCGATTTGCCGATTGTCGCGTACAACTCGCCCCGGCGGGCGGGCCTGGAGCTCTCGATCGACGACATCAGAGCGATCCTCGACGCCGCACCGGTGATCGGCATCAAGGAGTCGAGCCGGGACTTCTTCCATCACACGCATCTGATCAACAGGTTTGCGCACCGCATGTCGATCATGGTCGGTCCATGCCATTACATCGTGCCAGGGATCGCGCTGGGTGCTCACGGCTTCATCGCGACAGGACCTGAATTCCTCGGTCCGGATGCCGCTCGCATCATTTCCCTTGCGCGTGAGAAGCCAACCGCCCATACGGCCTCACTGCACTACAAGCTGACCCGCCTCTACGAGCTGTTGATGGGTACGTCCACCTGGCCGGCCTCCTTCAAGGCAGCCCTGAACCTCATCGGACTGCCGGCCGGGGTGCCGCGCGACCCGGTTTCGCCGGCAACGCCCGCCGATATCGAGAAGATCAAGGCGGTCTTCGCCGAGCTCGAGATAGGGTGAGGACCATGGGTGCGGAGCTACGCGCTTCCGAAGGCATCCAACGCAGTCCGCGCGTGACCTTCTATTTCGCGGGCAGGCCGGTGCAGGGGCATGAGGGCGAGAGCGTCGCGGCGGCGCTGTATGCCGCCGGGATCCGGCACCTGCGCGATGCGCCCCGTGACGGTGCCCCCCGGGGCATGTTCTGCGCGATGGGAATCTGCCAGGAATGCCTGGTCGAGATCGACGGGCACCGACTGGAAGCCTGCCGCGCGAACGTTACCGCGGGCCTCGATGTGAAGCAGGTGACATCGGAGAGCTCCGATGGGCTTTGAGTTCGATCTGGCGATTGTTGGTGCCGGTCCTGCCGGGGGCGCTGCCGCCCAGGCTGCCGCGCGATACGGCCTGCGCACGGTCCTGCTCGACGAGCAGCCGAAGGCAGGCGGGCAAGTGTGGCGTGCATCCTCCGCCGCGATCCTTGCGGCACCGTCGACCCCCGAGAAACGGGAAGGCGACCGCTTCCGCGGGGAGCTTGCGGGAGCCAACGTTCAATTCCTGAGCCGGACCCGGGTCTGGCACATCGAGCGCAACGATGCCGGGTGGCGCCTCGGCGTCGTCGCACCGTCGGGATCAGCTTCGGTGACGGCACGCGGCCTCGTCATTGCCTCGGGTGCGCAGGAACGCGTCATCCCGGTGCCTGGCTGGACCCTGCCCGGCGTCATCGGACTTGCCGGGGCTACGGCCCTGTTCAAGCAGGAAATGATCGTGCCCGGACGCAACACCATTGTGGCCGGGTGCGGTCCGCTCCTGTTTTATGTTGCGACGGAAATCCTCCGCCTTGGTGGAAGAGTCGCGGCCGTCGTTTCCCTCAACAGCCGGGCGAACTGGGCACGGGCATTGCCTGCAATGACCGCGCGCCCCGATCTGCTGATGCGGGGCGCCCACTGGATGATGAGCCTGGCCCGCGCCGGCACGCCGATTTACTGGCAGCACGCGGTTGTGAAGATAACGGGCACGGACACCGTCGAGCAGGCGATCGTGGTGCCGGTTGACGACGACTGGGCCCCAAGGAGCGGGGCTGCGGAGACCGTCATCGACGCCGACAGTGTGTGTCTCGGCCATGGTCTGGTGCCATCGGTCGACGCTTGTAGATTGGCCGGTGCCGACCTGGCCTACCGTCCCGAGCTCGGCGGCTGGGTGCCGGTTGCCGACACGAACGGTCAAACGTCCGTCCCAAACTTGTGGGCTTGTGGGGATGGCGCCGGGATACGCGGCGTCGGTGCAGCCCGCTGAGCGGGCAACTGGCTGCGCTCTCAGCCGCGGTCACACTCGGGACGGTTGCCGAACCGGATGCCCGGAGCGAGCAAAAACGCTTGGCCGAAGCCTTCGCGAAGGCGAGCCGATTTGGAGAGGCGATGACGAGGCTGACCATCATGCGTGATGGATTGGTCCGGGCAATCACGCCGGAAACGGTGGTGTGCCGCTGCGAGAGCATCACCCGCACCGAGGTCGTCGCGGAAATCCAGGCGGGTGCAGCATCACAGAACGCGATCAAGTCCGGGACCAGGCTCGGAATGGGCCCCTGCGGCGGAAAATTCTGCGGCGAGGCGGCCGCCATGCTGAACTGCGCGGTGACTGGCCGCCCGCGGGTCGATCTTGGGCTCCCTACCGCCCGCCCACCCTTGCGGCCGGTGCCGATTGACGCCCTCACGGGTGACTTCGACTACGACAGTCTTCCAATTCCTGCACCGGCACCGCTGTGACGTCGCAAGCTTACGATATTGCCATTGTCGGCGGTGGGATCATGGGATGCGGAACGGCTCTCGGTCTCGCCAAGGGAGGCATGCGCCCGATCGTTCTCGAGCAGGACGATATCGGGCAAGGCGCCTCGGGTGTGAACGCGGGCACGCTGTCCTTGCAGATCAAGCGAGTCAAGCTGATGCCCTATGCACTCAAGGGGCATCATGCCTGGGAGGCCATGGGTGAGGCGGTTGGGTTCCACAAGACCGGCGGCTACACGCTGGCGTTCAACGAACGCGAGGCAGCCCTCCTCCACGAACGCATGGAGCTCAAGCGCGAGGCAGGCGCGCCGATCACCTTCGTGTCGCCCAATGAGCTGGCGGCGCGGGAGCCGTCGCTGTCGCGCAGGGTCGTCGCGGCAAGTTACTGCCCCGAGGACGGTTATGCGAACTCATCCCTTGCCGGCCAGTACTATCGCAGGATGCTTCGGGAAGCCGAAGTACCATGGCGCGACCGGACCCGGATCACCTCAATCGAGGCCACGGGAACTGGTTTCATCCTTCGCGCCGGGGAGGACGTCTTCCATGCCCGGCGTCTGCTGCTTGCTTGCGGCGGCTGGCTGAAGGATGCCTGTGAGATGATCGGGGTTTCCTTGCCGGTTCGCGCCCGGGTCAACACGGTGTCCGTTACCGAGCGCGGGCCGCGCCTCGTGGGTTCGGTCATCGGTCATGCCACGGGGCTGCTGACCCTCAAGCAGAAGCCGAACGGAACGGTCCTGATCGGCGGAGGCTGGCAAGGGGAGGGTACACCTCAGGATGGGCGAGGGCGCGTGGCACTGAGCACCGTCGTGCCCAACTTGCAGCTCGCGCAGTTTGCCGTGCCCGAGCTCAGGAACCTGCGGGTGGTGCGGTCCTGGACCGGCTTCGAGGCAAACGTCCCGGACTTCTATCCGTTGGCGGGTGCCGCGCCGGGGGTGAAGAACGCCTTCATCCTGGGCTGCGTGCGGGGTGGCTTCACGATCGGGCCCTACATCTCGCAACTCATGGCTGATTTCATCCTCGGGCGCGAGCCCGAGCTGCCTCTCTTCGATCCCGGCCGAACGTTCAATCTGGAGTGAAGTCTTGACGATCAACATCGACAATCGAATGCGCCTCGATGGAAAGACCGCCGTCATAACAGGAGGCGGCAGCGGGATCGGCGCCGCCTGCGCCGCCGTATTCGCTTCCGCAGGCGCGCACGTCGTCGTGGCGGGACGTCGACTCGAAGCCGTGGAGCGGATCGCGCAGGAAATCGGCGGAACAGCCGTCGCGTGCGATGTCACGGACTACGCGCAGGTCGTTTCCCTCTTTGAGCAGGCGCGGGCTGTGTCCGGCTCCCTGGACGTGCTGGTCAACAACGCCGGCATCCCAGGACCGGTCGCGCCGGTTGCCGAGGTGGATCTCGATGCCTGGCGGCAATGCATCGACATCAATGTCTTCGGCGCCCTTCATTGCATGAAGGTCGCGGCCCAGATCATGCGTGGCAGGGGAGCGGTTCCATCGTGAACATGTCCTCGCTTATGGGGATCCAGGGTTACCCGATGCGGACGGCATACAGCGCATCGAAGTTCGCGCTGATCGGAATGACCGAGGCGGCGGCGCGTGAGCTTGGACCCTATGGCGTGCGCGTGAACGCGCTGCTCCCCGGTGCGGTGTCCGGAGAGAACATGGATCGGATCATTGCCCGCCGGTCCGCGGCTGAGCAGAGACCTGCCGAGGAGATCATCAAGCAGAACTACACCGACCCGTCAGCCCTCAAGCGCTGGGTTGATCCGATCGAGGTTGGGTACGCAGCGCTTTACTACGCATCCGATGCATCCTCCGCGACGACCGGCGACAAGATGAAGGTGGATTGCGGACGCTTTTGATGCCAAGTCGCCAGCGGCTCATCCATCCATGCGCCGCTGGCATCAACCTGGTGAAGGGCTTCGGCGAGTGACCTTCACCGTCCGGTCGGCCTAGCTGCCAATCCCGATCTTTCCAGAGTATCCGAGCCTGGCGGAGATACGCTCGGCCGCACTGATCACCTCACGCGCGTACCGTGTTTCCAATGCATCGAGGTCAAAGGCCGAGTCAGGCCCCGATATGTCGATTGCCGCGACCACCTTGCCATCCCGGTCCAGGACTGGCGCCGCGATCGAACTGCCCCCCGCCTCCAGGATACCCCGACTGATGACGCACCGTTGATCCGAGATCTGCGCGATCCGCGCGGCGAGTTCTGCGGCGGTTGCTGGGGTCTTGTCGGTGAACCGCTTGAGCGGACCGGAGCCGAAGAGGCGGGTGAGTTCACGGCTTGAAAGATCCGACAGGAGGAGCCATCCCATGGGCGAGGCATAAGCCGGGACACGGGAGCCGACATTCATGTTGCTGAGAAAGCCCGACCGGGTCTGGATGCAGCTCAGGTAAAGCACGTTCTGCTCGTCACGAATGGCGAGATGGGCCGAAACCGATGTCTGATCCCGCAAAAGCTCAAGGTCGGGGCGGGCGATCTCGATGATGTCCTGGGAGGCCAGGTAGGCGAAGCCTATGTTGAGAACACGGGGCCCAAGGGTGAACAGCTTCGATGTGCCGGAATCCTCGAGGAATCCCATGTACTTCAATGTGTACACGAGCCGGAAGGTCGACGACCGGGTGATGCCGAGTTCCGCTGCAATCTCGGTGATGCTGACCGGCTTCTGGGCCCGGGCGACCATTTCGAGCGCAAGGAGCCCACGGTGGAGCCCGGGGACGAAGTAAACGCCGTGATTCTTGTTTTCAGGCGTACCATCAGCATCCAAAGGAATGTTGTCCATAAGAACCTCGAAGGGGCGCACACTCGAACTGCTTGAAGCGTTCTGAGCGCGAGCGCGACCGCTATCACGGAGCCATCTAATTTTGTGCATAATACGTTGTTCATTGAATAAAACTTCCTGGGGCTTGTGGCAAATCCATTCTCAGCGAAGAGAGCTGCCGCGACGGGGTTACGATGAGTGCCGCTCCGGAGGCCAGTTGAGCCACCTTCTCGTTTTCCGGTTCGAGCCTCGCCCGGCCTATGGCGTCTTCAGGCGCCGTTCCGCGATTCCACTGAGCCAGGACAATGCGAAGACGATGCCGACGTAAATGACGGCCACGGTGGTAAGGAACTCAAACTGGCGGTAGCTCACGCTTGCTGCGCGCTGCGCCTCGTACATGATGTCCGGAACGCCGATCACGCCGACGATCGCACTGTCCTTGACGACCAGGATGAGCTGGTTGGCGAGTGCAGGCACGGCCTGGCGCATGGCTTGCGGCAGTATGATGTCGAAAAACCTATACCATCTCGAGAAGCCGAGCGCCTCCGAAGCCTCGAACTGTCCGCGGTCGACGCTGTCGAAGGCCGCCCTGTAGATCTCGGCCACGTAAGCGCTGTTCAGCAGTGTTACCGAGAGAATCGCTGCGGTCAGCGGACTGATCGCCATCGCCGAGAACGCAGCCAACCCGAAGTACAGGAAGAGGATGTAGACATAGAGCGACAGGGATCGAAAGAGCTGGATGTAAATGAACGCAAGAGCCTGCAACCATCGAATAGGCGACCGCCGCAAAATCACCACAAGCAGCCCGAGTACCAGGGATGCCGCGTATGAGGTGACCGTCACGAGCGCGGTATAGCGCAGCCCGACGAGAAGCGCAGGCAGTTTTTGCCAGACGGGAGCCCATTGGGCCGCAAGGTCGGTGAGGATCTCGGTCATGGCAGCCTCAATTTCCGTTCGAGTGTCAGGAACATGAGAGAAAACAGGAACACGAGCGTGATCAGGATGAGTGCCACCGACGCGAAGGCCTCAAAGGGTCGATAGAAGGTCACGCTCATTTCCTGGGCATGGAAGACCATTTCGGGCACGGCGATGGCAGCGGCGAGGGTCGCACCTTTCAGTTGGCCAACGAAGATATTGCCCAGAGGAGGGATCACGACCCTGATGACCTGAGGCAGCAGCACATCGAAGTACCGTCGTCCACGGCTCAGGCCTATGGCGTCCGCGGCCTCGAGCTGTCCGGCATCGATGCTCATGAAGCCTCCGCGGAAGATTTCCGCGGTCTTCCCGGAATCGGTGAGCGCGAGTGCGATGATGGTGCAGGTGATGGCAGATAGTGCAAGGTCCAGAGCGGTTGCGACGCCGAAGTACAACCACAGCAGCAGGACGTAGAACGGGATCCCTCGCGTGACCTGGATGTACCCATAGGCCGCACCCGAGAGGATTCGCGACTTGCTCGCGCGAGCGCCCACAATGAGCAGCCCTAAAACGCATGCCGCGATCGTCCCGAAGATCGCCATGTAGATGTCCAGCAAGGCTCCCTTTGCGAGAAGGGGCCATCGATCGAGCACGAAGCTCCAATCGAGTTCGGGAGTTCGGTTCATCTCATGCTCCCATGTCAGTCATGGCTTGGGCGGCCATCCTGCCGGCAAACAAGGCGCCCGTCATGGCAGGCCCGAGGGAGCCGCCTGTCCCTGGATAACCAGGGCCCATCAGGCTGGCGGCGACATTGCCACAGGCGAACAGGCCCGGGATGGTGCTGCCGTCAAAGCGCAATACACGCCCTTCCTCATCCGTCATGAGACCACCTTTGGTGCCGTTGTTTCCGTGGTGTATCGGAATTGCGAAGTACGGAGGGGAGCTTATCGGCCCCAGGCACGGATTCGGCATATGCTTTGGATCCCCGTAGGTCCGCCCGTGCCTGTCCGCTCCCCGTCCAAAATCCCTGTCCTCTCCCTCCAGGGCCTGGGCGTTGAAGCGGCCCAAGGTTGCCTCCAGGGCACTTGGCTCGATGCCCAGCCGCTGCGCCAGCGCAGGAAGGGTGTCCCCGCGCTCGAACCAGTCCGGGGCCGGATCGGAGGGTTTCACGTTCAGGACCTGATATCGCTCCTTGAAGCCCGCATCGAAGATCAGCCATGCCACCTTGTTGGGAAAGGTGTAGCGGCCCGGATCGAAGGCTTGGAACGCTTTCCCGAGATCGTGGTAGGAGCTCGCCTCGTTGACGAAGCGACGGCCGGACCCGTTCACGAGAATCGAGCCCGGCAAGGCAAGCTCTCTGACGATGTTCCGGATCAGCGGTTTCCCATCCCACTCCTCGCCTGGCACCATGGCGGCGGCCGTCCACCACGCCTGACCCATGTGGGCTACGCCAGCCCCCAGCCGCAGGCCGATCACGAGGCCGTCGCCTTCGTTCCAAGGGGGAGAGGTGGGGGCATCATCCGCGGGTGAGAGGAACGCTTCCTTCAACTGCCTGTTCCACTCGAAGCCTCCGCTGGCAAGAATCACTCCTGCCGCAGCGTGGGTTTCGTGCTCTTCGCCGGCCTCCACCCAACGACAGCCGGTGATCCTGCCTCCGCTCG
This sequence comes from Microvirga lupini, assembly GCA_000517005.1. GTDB lineage: Bacteria > Pseudomonadota > Alphaproteobacteria > Rhizobiales > Beijerinckiaceae > Microvirga > Microvirga lupini. The sequence goes on along the minus strand of KI912034.1, from coordinate 27,013 downwards.
AGAGCACGTCCGCCAGGCGGGCGTCGGTTCTGAACGTCACGCCTTGGGCAATACAGGCATGGACGAGTCCCGCAACGAGGGCGGCGCCCTGCGTCCGAACCCCGCGGCTGCGCCTGTCGGCGAGATCAGCTTCGCTCACCCCTTCGCGAGCTTCGCGTGAGGTGACGGGGCTGCGGACCGGTGATGCTCGGATGATGCTTGCCCAATGCCCCAGATGGATCGTTTCGTATGGAAGCGGCTCGAATGCCCGTCCGTCACGGGCTCCGGGAAAATCAGGGTGGTAGTCAGGACGGTCAACCCGGAAGAACTCCAGATCGGTCCGGCGTTCGAGGAATTCCAGAAGCGAAGGCGATCGATTGACATAGGCAGCGAGGTGTTCAGCCGAAACCTGACCCAAGGTCACATGGGAAAGGTAAGTGATGGCCTCATTCGCGTCATCGGGAAGGCCTGCGCGCGACATCAGGGTATTCAATGGGGACCAGATCTGCCCGCCCGAGATGGCGCTTGTCCCGCCAAGCAGCGGGGACCGCTCGAGCACGAGCACCTTCGCTCCCTGAATGCTGGCCGAGAGCGCGGATACGAGACCTGCGGCTCCAGAGCCAGCGACCACGACGTCGAAACTGCGGGCAATGGGCATAGCAATCGCCGTTCACGTTTGAAGCATTCCGGTGTGGCGATCGCCACAGGGTGGCGATCGCCCAGTAAGCCGAGGCTTCGATCAATTCGTTCGGATAGGTTGGCCTCCCGGTCCGACCGCAACGGTTTGCAGTTTATGCTTGTCGCGGCTTGCCACCCCGACGAAGCGCTCATACAGGGTCTCGAGCGTGCCGAGCGCTGCATGATACGCCATCCAATTGTTGAGCCAGTTCAGGGTTTTCGGATCGCCCTGCCGGATGAAGTAGCTCGTGCTTTCCAGGAACAAGGGGCCTGTCGGCAGGAGCTTGAAGCGTGCGCCAGCGTCCAATGCCCGGATTACGCTGGAGGACGATTGCACGGAGGCATCGGCCCTGCCGGAGACGACCTCGTTGATCGCATCGGTTGCGGAGGGGAAGGTGGCGAACTGTGCCTTCGGGAACCTGCGGCGCGCGACCGGGAGCTGCGATGTGCCCTGGAGCACGGCAAATCTCACGTTGTCCGAATTCAGCTCTTCCGGCTTCTGGATATTGGAGGTCTGCTTCAGGAGGACGTAGATTGGCGCATAGAAGGCCGGTACGTCCGTGAAGTCGCCTCGCAGAGCGCGGGCGGGCAGTTTGGTGACAGGTTCGATGATGTCGCACCGGCCGGACTCGAGCAGAGCGAACAACTGACCGAAGGGTACCTCGACATACTCAATCTCGATTCCATCGCCGAGATCCGCGGCCAGCAGCTTGGTGAGCTCGACCGTGTATCCCGTAGGCTCGTTGGTGCTGGGATCCCGGAACTGCATCGGCGGCGTGCCGAACTCGTAGCCGATGACGATCTTCTTGTTCTTGATCCACTTGTCGATAACCGGCTCATTCGTCGTTTGCGCCGCGGCCTCGCTGGACAAGGTCGATGCCAGGGCCACGCCCGCACCGGCGGCGACTGCGCCTCCGAGGAGGAGAGCGCGGCGGCTTTGAGCGATGTCGCTCTGATGGTCTGTTCTTTTCACGGGTCCCTCCTGTTTATAAGAGTAACATCTGTTTACATGCAAAACGACGCCGCGTCAAACGTTTACAGCACGCCAAGCCTCAACCTTTCTAAGTCTATCGCCTGCATCGCCCCATAGGATGGCTTGATTGACCGTTGTCATGCCGCGCCTACTCAAGCAAAGTGAAGGCATTGACTTCGTTATGATGACAATGCTGCCAATCGCTCTCGATGGATCTACGCTGGGAACCAAAATGGTTAGCTAGATATGCCTATTTATACATGTCTACCCTTCGCAGAAATCTTGTCCTCTCACGCCGAGTTGGGCACGAGGTCGTTCCATTGCCCCGAGGTGCCTTCACGTCCTCAAGTAGACCGGATCTGTCCGACCTAAAGATTGTGCAGCTAGACGATGGTGTATCCTCCGTCGACGACCAATGCCGCGCCGGTGATGTAGCTTGCCTCTTTCTCGCTCGCGAGGAACAGGATCGAGCGAGCCACTTCCTCGTAACGTCCTTCACGACCCATCGGGATCAGCCCGCCCGCCCGTTTGGAGCGCTGAACGAGCATCTCTCCGGTCATGTCCTGTCGCCGGTCGGTCATGACGGCCTCGAGGATCCCCGGGCAGATGCAGTTGGATCGGATGTTCGATGTCGCGTAGTCCCGGGCAATGGATTTCGTCAGATGGATCAACGCTGCCTTCGAGATTCCATAGACCGACTCCTGGGAGGAGGCGGTAATCCCGGCAATTGACGCGGTGTTCACGATCGATCCTCCGCCGCCAGCCAGCATCGCGGGAACCGCCTGCTTGCAGAACAGGTATGCCGACTTCAGGTTGACCGCGATGACCTGATCCCAGAGTTCCTCGCTCGTGTCCGGCAGGGCTTTGGCATCCCAAGGATCGATCGCTGCGTTGTTCACGAGCACGTCGAGACGCCCGAAGACATCGAGGGCGCGATTGATGGCCGCCGCCGCAGTCTCGCGTTGCGATACGTCACCGGGCACGATCTCCACGGATGCGCCGCTCGCCTTCAGGGATTGGGCGGTCTTCTCCAGGGACGAAGCGTTGAGGTCGACCAGAACGAGCTGGGCGCCTTCCTCGGCAAACTGGCGCGCAGCCTCGGCACCCAGCCCGGACGCGCTGCCCGTCACCACCACGACCTTGTCAGTAAAACGTTGGTTCATATCGCTTCTCGGATGCTTTACGCTGCGAGTACGGATTTCAGGAAAGACTGGGTGCGCTCGTTCCGCGGATTTCCGATCACGTCCCGTGCGGGGCCCTCTTCCACAATGACGCCGTGATCCATGAAGACGACCCGATCGCCGACCTCACGCGCAAACGCCATCTCGTGCGTGACGACGACCATCGTCATGCCCTCACTCGCCAATCGCTTCATCTCGTCCAGGACGCCGCCTCGCAGTTCCGGATCAAGAGCCGACGTCGGTTCATCGAAAAGCATGACAGTCGGCTTCATCGCCAATGCGCGGGCGATTGCAACACGTTGCTTCTGCCCGCCGGAGAGCTGGCTCGGATAGGAGTCCGATTTGTGGCCCAGGCCGACCCGCTCGAGTTCACGCTGAGCGATTGACTGCGCCTCTTCCTGGGACAGCTTCTTGACCCGCCTCAGTCCGAGCGTGACGTTCTCGATTGCGGTCTTGTGCGGGAACAGGTTGAACTGCTGGAACACCATGCCAATCTGACTGCGCAACTGCTGAAGCATCTTCTGGTCCGCGCGTCCATCGGGCCAGATGCCCTTCTCATTGGGCCGCCAAACCTTGCCCTGGAAGGTCATTTCTCCCCGATCGAATGGAGCCAGCAGGTTCATACAGCGTAGCAGCGTGCTCTTGCCTGAGCCGCTTGGGCCGATCAGTACGAGAACCTCCCCTTGGTGGAGGTCCAGATCGACGCCCTTCAGGACATGGAGCGGCTCAGCGCTCTGTCTCAAGAAGGACTTCTCGATACCTCTGAGGGTCAGGAGCGGGCCACCTGCGCTTTGTCGGCCAAGCCTCCCGACCATGGATAGGGTTTCGTTCGGCACCGATAGGTTCCTCCTCATTTTATGTTTTTATATCAGCTTGTTTATTATACGGAAATATGTTTTGCATATCAACACGAATAAACTTTAGGCAAACGGCTCATGGTTTGCGCCCGTCGGCCAGGGCTCAAGCTTTTGCATGAATTCATGGTAGGGAATTGCACCGCTTGCTGGGGAGCGCGGAGTGGTGGAACCAGACGCATCTGGAACGACGTGTCCGGGCGGCCGCGAAAACGAGCGTCGCTGAA
>KI912034.1:22407-23021 GCA_000517005.1 Microvirga lupini | reverse complement strand
ATCCATTCTGCGGTTCACAACGCCTTCAACCTCCAGCGCCATCTGATCTCCCGCCGAACTCTCCGCCAGTTCCGCACGGAGTCGGCAAACCTGTGGCACACCGCGACCTTAGCTGCCTAAACCAGGTCACTACCAAGCTCTATTTGTGCTGATCCAAGTTCCCGTGGCAACGCCCATCGAAGCACCTATCTCGACTGACTAATTGCTGGCTTTGGTGTCAAGGTGTAAGCTTTGTTGATCCAAAGAGTAGAATACTGACAGCCTAGGCGTGCTTGTGATGGAACGCTCGGCCCGACAGGCCGGTGCAGGCCAGCGACAGCAAACCATTTTGAGAGGTCGTTGAGTGCGAAGGTAGGTGTTGAGGGCCAAAGCCCTCGAATCATAAAGGCATGCTATGTGATGGGCGCGATCAACCAGACCTGCCGCCGTACTAGGCAGCCAGGATGTCTTGGGTTTTCACGCCATCGGGATTGGAGGCATAGCCCATGGCTGCCAAAGACGTAAAATTCTCCTTTGACGCCCGCGAGAAGATGCTGCGCGGCGTCGACATCCTGGCCGACGCGGTGAAGGTCACGTTGGGCCCCAAGGGCCGCAACGTGGTGCTTGAGAGGGAG
>KI912034.1:21130-22307 GCA_000517005.1 Microvirga lupini | reverse complement strand
TCTGACGGGCCGCATGAGCGGTTGCTCCGTGTTCGGAGGGGCGGGCTTGGTGTTGCCATGGAATCTCTGACGATAGGCGACAGATATAGGTTGCTGCGTCAGGACGGTTTATTCAGAGGAGAGCGGTTGATGCGGTACAGCACTCTAGCGGCAACCCTCACAGGTGTGATCCTCGCATATCCAACTCAGGCGCAGGTACCGGCGGAGGTGGAGGCCTGCCGGCTGTCGGGCTTGGTTGCGTTGAAAGAACGATCCCCGGCGATCCAGGACCTGACCTTCGACATTGATGGTCTGGCGATCTCCAAGGCGGATACCAAGGTCGAGGACACCCCGGTCAAGATGGTGATCATGGGTGACGCCTACCTGCAGCGCGAGAAGACTGACAAGCCGAACCGCTTCGTCTGCCTGATCGGCGAGAAGGGCAAGGTCCTGCTGACCTTCTTCACCGAGCAATAGCCAAGCCTCGATCAGGGGGCTTGATCTGACAACGCTACAGCCTGCTTGCTGCTGGACACCTACACCGTTGCGTGGATCCCTTTGGTCTCTATGCCGCCATGATGAGGGATGTAGGATTCCCCCAGCCATGCTGGAAGACCGGCCTGACGAGGTGGCGGTTCCGCATGGTCAGGCCCGACTGCGCCGAGGCGCCAGCGCTGTCGGGGCTGCTGCGCGCGAGGAATCAGCAGCGGGGCCACTGGAGCAAGGGGGCGAGCCTCGCGCGCGCGCAATTGGACAGAGGATCACACAGCAGAGACAGCCCCATGACTTCCGGTACGGGCACAATCTCTTCATCCCCTCGAAGGATGGTGACAGCTCTCTTCGACAGTCGCAGCGATGCCGAGCATGCCACCGAGCGCCTGGTCAATGCCGGCGTTCCCCAAGACCGCATTTGCTTGGTGCCAGGCGATGAGAGCGATGCCTCTGATGAGGCCGGTGCATGGCTCTGTCACAGGAAAGCCGGACAGATCAGGCCGAGATGCGGTAGGGTAGGGGAATGCAGCCCGTTTCCTATGCTCGCCACCAGTTCCCGCCCGAGGTCATCCGGCACGCCATCTGGTTGTATCTGCGATTCACCCTCAGCTATCGGGATGTGGAGGAACTCCTGGCCGAACGTGGGCTGGATCTTTCCTATGAGACAGTCCGGCGATGGGTGCTCAAATTCGGACCTGCATACGCC
>KI912034.1:20804-21030 GCA_000517005.1 Microvirga lupini | reverse complement strand
ACATGTATCTCCGGCGAGCGGTCGATTGCGAGGGCGAGATCCTCGACATCCTCGTGCAGCCCAGACGGGACAAAGCTGCCGCTCTGAGGTTCATGCGCAAATTGCTCAAGAAGCAGGGCTATGCTCCGAGCGCGATCGTGACGGACAAGCTGCCCTCCTATGAAGCAGCACGCCGGGAGCTGCGTCTTTCTGGTCACCATGGGCAAGGCGTGCGGAAGAATAACCG
>KI912034.1:2143-20704 GCA_000517005.1 Microvirga lupini | reverse complement strand
AACGCCACCCGCGCAGCCGTGGAAGAAGGCGTCGTTCCTGGCGGCGGCACGGCTCTGCTGCGAGCCGTCAGAGCGCTCGACGCCCTCGTGCAAGACAATGATGACAGGAGGATGGGCATTGAGATCGTACGCCGCGCGATCCAGGTACCAGCACGCCAGATCGCCCTCAACGCAGGCGAGGACGGTTCCGTCATCGTCGGCAAGGTGCTTGATAAAAGTGACTATGGCTACGGCTTCAACGCCCAGACCGGACAGTATGGCGACCTCTACAAGTTCGGCATCATTGACCCGGTGAAGGTAGTGCGCATTGCGCTGCAGGATTCCGCTTCAATCGCCGGCCTTGTCATTACCACCGAGGCTATGATTGCCGAGCGCTATAGGAAGGAGTCCCCCCCGCTGCCGGGCCACGGACACGGGCATCCGCACGGGATGGATGAGATGGACTTCTGACGCCAGTCTCTTGACTGGTCCGTCTCAATCGAGAGCCTACCTTCACGCTTTCTGCCTCGGAAGCCTATCGGGCCATGAGATCACGCAGCAGTCCGGCGAGCTGATCGCCCGGCGTGCCAGCGTCGATGCCTCGCACGAATTTGCCAAGGGGGTCCATCACATAAAGATAGGAACTATGCGCGAAAACGTAGTCTTCGACGGCCGGCCCAGTTTTATGGCGGACGTAGTAGGCTCCGTATTCCTGGGCCGCAGCGGCGATCTGATCAGGACTTCCGGTGAGCCCAACGATCCGATGATCGAAAGATTGGGTGTAGTCCTTCAATACTTCAGGCGTGTCCCTTTGCGGATCGACAGTGATGAAGATCGGCTGCAGCTTCACAGCGTCGGATCCGAGCTTCTCGAGTGCGGCCGCGACCTCGAAAAGTGTAGTTGGGCAAATATCCGGACAGTACGTGTACCCAAAAAAACCAGCAACCATTTACCGCGGTAGGTCTGATCCGTCACCGTTGTGCCGTCAGATGCAGTGAGGGTAAACGGACCGCCGATCGTTACGGGGCGAGACTCAGCCGACGCTAGCGAGTAGCTCGCAGTTAGCGTGCTCGCGACAATGAGGCCGGCAACACTAAGCAGGAAAGTTGCCGAACGGCGGACGATTTCATGCCAACAATTCATCCAATGCCTCTAGGATTTCTGCCTGTTTTCACGCAACCTTGTGCCACATCATCCGGTGCCAGACATCGACCAATGCCTCGACAAGACGATCAATATCCTGGTCGGAATGAAGGGGCGTCGGAGTAAGCCGCAAACGCTCGCTGCCACGCGGAACTGTGGGGTAGTTGATGGGCTGAACATAGATCCGATGGCGGTCGAGGAGGCTGTCGGATATCTCCTTGCACAGCCGCGGGTTGCCGACCAGGACAGGAATAATGTGGCTTGCCGGCGGCATTCCCGGCAGATGTGCTTCCAGCAGGCGGTGCTTCACCAGCTGGACGCGCTCCTGATGCCGCGCGCGCACCGCTGGATTCTCCTTCAGATGGCGGATGCTGGCAAGTGCTCCAGCGACGACCGCCAGCGGCAGCGCGGTTGTGAAAATGAAGCCGGGTGCGAAGCTGCGCAGGAAGTCCACTAACGCGGCTGAGGCGGCAACGTAACCTCCTACCAGCCCGAAGGCCTTGGCGAGCGTGCCCTGAATGACGCTGAGCCGATGCATCACTCCATCGCGTTCGGCAATTCCGCCACCACGCGGGCCGTACAACCCAACCGCATGAACCTCGTCGAGATAGGTCATGGCATCATACCGCTCGGCGACATCGCAAAGCTTAGCGATCGGCGCGATATCGCCATCCATCGAATAGACCGATTCAAAACAGACGAGCTTAGGGCGATGAGGATCTGCCGTCGCGAGTTGGCGTTCAAGGTCGGCTGGATCGTTGTGCTTGAAAATGTGCTTCTCGGCGCTGCTGTGCCGAATGCCCTGGATCATCGAGGCGTGGTTCAGCGCATCCGAATAGATGATGCAGTCTGGGATCTGGCTGCCAAGCGTTGCGAGGGCCGCCTCGTTGGCAACGTAGCCCGACGTGAACACGAGCGCAGCTTCCTTGCCGTGCAGATCCGAGAGCTCCTGTTCGAGCAATACGTGGTAATGCGTTGTGCCCGAAATGTTCCGAGTGCCGCCGGCGCCGGCTCCGAGGCGATCGATCGCCTGATGCATAGCCGCCAGCACTGCGGGGTGCTGGCCCATGCCGAGATAGTCGTTCGAGCACCACACCGTCACGTCCGTGCCTAGGTGATTTTCATATGCGCGCGGAAAGGACCCCGCCCGCCGCTCCAGATCGGCAAAGACTCGATAGCGCCCTTCCGTCTTTAGAGTTTCGAGACGTTGCTCGAAGAATGCCTCATACTCTGCTGGATGCGGCATGGTCCAAACGCTCTCTCACACGGGCGCACCCACGCCGAGCGCCACCCATTCTCCTGGTGTGAAGCCGAGCCTCATGTGTTGATTTCGTGCGCGGCTCATCGCAGACGAGACCTGGCACCAAGACATACCTCTTCGCAGCCAACTAGAACTTGCCGGGCGTCATCACCGAGCCAGTGTTCGACCAGTAGATATAGGCTTCCAGGGCTTTCATCGCCTCTGAATTTACGTCGATCTTTTCGCCCTGATTGGGTTTCTCGATGCACCAGTTGATCATGTCGCGAAGAGTCGAGAACTGGCTCATCTGCGCTTGGTACTTCGGGAAGGTGTGTGGATGGGTATGTGCGGCATTGGGATGGCACATCGCACAGGCCATTCCTGTGGTGGACAGAGTGACGTTCATCTGTTTGGCGGTCGCGGCGTCGCCATGGAAGAGAAGGTCGCCCTTTCTGACCTCATTCATGAAAACCTCGTCGAAGGCCTGCAATTGCTGCGGAGTCACCGGATCCTTATGGGCATTGGCAGGCCCGACGAGAACAGTGATAGCGGCGAGGGCCGAAATCAATGAAGCGCCAGACAAAGCAAATAGGAACGTCCTTTTTGCTGTCATGATCGTCCCTTCCTTAGTAGGGCCATTCCCTGTCGGCGATCCGCGGCCTTAGAGTCTCGGGGATGCTTTCAGAGGAATCCGCCGGAGATTGAGGGTAAATCTCCTTGCGCCCCCACATGACGTAGTCGATTCCGACCTGATCCTGGGCAGTTACATCAACTTTGCTCCACCCGACGCCGTCGTAGGGATCGCCCGGATCGACACGGAGCATGCGCTTCGTGAGCTTCGGCACTCCCTCCGGGGCATAGGGCCAAGGCCAGGACGTCGCCAACATACCGAATGAGCGCATGGAGCCGATCTCGTTATAGAGCACCTGATGGACGTGCCCATGGATGTTGGTAACTTTGTTGAAGGGCCGGAGCACTTCATTCACCTCGCGCCAGTCCCGCACCCAGAAGTTCCACGGCGGATAGTATTCGTAGAGCGGGTTATGGCTGAAGATGACGATCGGCCTGTTTGGATCCCAGTCGGTGAGTGTCTTCTGTAGCCAGTCGATCTGATCGCGACCCACGCCGGCCCAGGGGCCGGCCACAGTCCCGTCAAGCACCGCCATATGCCCCATGCGCTCCTCCGGGGTCATCTTCTTCACGGACCAGTAATCCGGGGCGCGGCTGACTGTATCCAGGCCGATGAAGCGCACGCCCTTGTGATCGAAGGTCCAGTTCGGCTGGCCGAACAGTTCACCCCACCGCTTGCCCATATCGAGATACCAGTCATGCTCGCCCGGGATGAAAACCTTGTGGATCTGGATTTCTTTCAGGATCTCATTGCCAAGCTCAAGCTCCTCAATTTTACCGAGCTGAGCCAGATCGCCGCCAAAGATTAGGAAATCGGCAGGCGGATTCATCGCCTGCACCTCTTTCACAGCGCGAATGGTTTTATCGACGAAGCGCGTGTTGAGGGACTTCGGATACAAATGAGTGTCCGAGATCCAAGCGAACTTGAATGGCTGCTCAGCCGCATAGGCAACGTCGATGGTGTTGATGAGCGGCCACCAGGCAAAGGTGTCGGCAACCGTGACTGCTCCGAGCAACAGCGATTTGTGAACAAAAATACGCCGGGTAATCTTCAGCGCCGGGTCGGGGCGCACACCTGGCTGCTGAAGCGCGGCCGCTATCTGACGCCGATCCTCTTCAAGCTCAGACATCGGGTTTCTCCTCTCGATGCAACGCTACAAACGTCGGCCCTCGAAAGAGGCAATCGGCTGAGCAGCCAAAAAGCTTCAAGAAGCTTAAGGTTTCTTCAGCTCGATCGAAAGGCTCATCGGCAGACCGGCTGCAACCGTCACAGCCTGCTGGACGGGTCCCGTATAGGGCTGACTCACCACGAGGGTGTAGTTGCCGGCCGGGACGTCGCTGATGGTGAAGCTCCCGTCAGGACCCGTAACGGCGTAGTAGGGATTGTCGACCACGTAGATCCAAGCTTCCATCCAGCCGTGCGCGTCACAATCGATGCGGACGGTGCCGGGCCGCGGCAGGTCGACGGGGATCCGTTGGCCCTGGTTCGGCAAGGCTAGATTGAAAGCGGTTCGCTTATCGTAATAGCCGTGCGTGTTGTGCAGCACCGGGTCGCTGTTGACGACTTCCAGTTGACCTGAACGGATCACCTGAACGGACGGCTCGAATCGGCACTTCAGGTTATTGATTTCAGGAGGTTTGCTCGATGCGGGCCAAGCTTTTCCCTTGGTCACTTGGGCGAGATACACTACTGCGTTTTGGACGCCTTGGTCAGGCCCGACCTGGATGAGCGGCTCCTCGCGAGGGCCGCCGCAAACCTCAACATCCTTGGTCGGAATGATCTTCTTCATCGGCACAGTATCGCGGAAAACGACCTTGCCTTGGATCGCACCGCCGCCTGCAACCGGGCCCACTTCATAAGCCTGCGCGGGTAGGATGATCGCTGCGGCGATGGCAGTGGTTTCAGCAACTCGCTTGAAGACGCTCATCAAGAGACTCCCCTGCCTACCCGGACTTCCAAAATTGGAAGAAAAGAATAAAAAGGGAACGCACAAATGTAGACAATTGCGTTAATTTCGTCAAGAATGTCTGAAAGTTACCGGGACCTCCTCGTACGATAGTCGGGCATATTGGTGACGCGGCGACCTTCGGGAGTTGGGAGGTCTACCGGGCCCGAAAGTAGGGCGCTGCGGAGCGGCGCCGAGAATCGCCACCCGGCCCCAGCTTGATGCTAGGCAACCGCAGAGGGGACATGCCATGGCAGAAGTGCTGCGTGGCAAGTTTACCGGTATCGACCTGGATGAGTTGGTCGACTGGCCGGTGGTTCGAACTTGGCTCTATTGGGGAATGTTCTGGCTCATTGTCACGCCGTCGATTGGCGTGGCGCTTTCAAGCCTCTTCAACTTTCCCGACTATCTCGGGAACAACCTGATGCACACCTTCGGCCGTCTCCGGCCGGTCCATGTCAATGGCGTCATCTTCGGCGCCTTCTCGACCCTGTTCATCGGCGAATGCTACTATCTGGTTCCGCGCCTGTGTGGGGTAAAGGTGGCGTGGGGAAGATGGGGCATCCCGCTTGCCTGGGTGTGGAATCTTGCACTCCTGGCCGGTCTCATCTCGCTTCCGCTGGGCGATAATGACGGGCTCGAGGCCGGCGAGTTCCCGCTCTACACCAAGATTCCTCTCTTCATCGTGGTGGCGGCAGCGACCGCGCAGTTCCTCGTCACCATCGCGCGGCGGCTCGAAACGCCGCTCTATGTCGCGGTGTGGTATCTGATCGCCACCTTCGTCTGGACGACGATGAATCTAGTCCTCGGCACCTTCATTCTGCCCTACACGATTTCGGGCATCAACAGTGCGGCTTTCCACGGCCTCTATCTCCACTACATCGTCGGGCTTTGGATCACGCCAGCTGGCTACGTGCTGATCTATTACTTCCTTCCAATCAGCCTGCGTACCCCGCTCTTCGCCCATAAGCTTTCGCTCGTCGGCTTCTGGTCGCTCGCAGTGTTCTACCCCTTTGTTGGCATCCACCACTATCTCTACAGCCCGATCGCCGACTGGGCCGAGACGCTCGCAATCACCACCTCCATGCTTCTGATCATTCCCGTGTGGACCGTCCTGGTGAACTTCTTCGGCACCGTGATAGGCCGGTGGGAGGGCTTCGGTGTCAATCTTCCGGCGAAGTTCCTGATCATGGGATCACTCATGTATCTGGCTGGGTGCTTCCAGGGCTCGGTAGAGGCGTTGCGCTCGCTCCAGCAGCCGACCCATTTCTCCGACTTCGTCATCTCGCACTCGCACCTGACCATATTCGGCACATTCGTGGTCTGGGCAATCGGCGGCTTGGTCTATGTGTGGCCGCGCGCATTCAATCGCGAGCTCTGGTCGTTTACGATGGGGAACTGGTCATTCTGGCTGATCACCATCGGCATCACCACGATGGGCTTGGTGCTGACCGCGGGCGGTCTGCAGCAAGGCTTCCAGTGGATGAATGGAACCGAGTGGCTCGACACCATGCGGTGGATGAAGCCGTACTGGCTGGTGCGCACCCTCTCCGGGATCACGATGGACGTCGGGATCTCCCTGCTCGTCATCAACCTGGCGATGACGGCGCTCGCGCGACCGGTCGCGGCGGTGCGACCGGGTCCGGTGCCGGGCGCAGTCCCGGTTCCTGCTGGGGGGCCGGCCGAATGAGCGCACGCTTCATCGCCCTGTTCGCGGGTGTCTTCTTCCTCCTCCTTGCCGTCATCACCCAGGGGATCCTACCCTTCATCGAACCATCGGCGCAGGTCAATCGTGTGACCGCCGCCGTCCGCACCGACTTCGGTCAGCTCAAATGGATGGTCGCCGAGTCTACTGACTACACGCCGGCCCAGCGACTGGGCCGCCAGATATATCTCCGGGAGGGGTGCTGGTACTGCCATTCCCAATTCGTGCGCCCGGTAACCGGCGAGACGCGCCGCTGGGGCCCGGTGAGCGAGGCCGGCGAATATGCCTTTGATGTGCCGCACCTGTTCGGGACCCGCCGCATCGGACCCGATCTGACACGGGTCGGTCTGAAATACAGTGACGAGTGGCATCTTGCCCATTTCTGGGATCCGCGCCAGCTCTCGCCGGACTCCATCATGTCGTCCTATCGGGGCCTCTTCGATACGCCGGAGGACCCGGTCCGGATCGTCGACGACACGACCGGCGGCCGCACCCTTGAGAGGACGGCTGTCACAGAGAGGCTGTTTGACTTCACGAGCCAAACTCAGATCGCGCTTACGCCTAATTCCGACGGGCTCCTATTCGTCCCGCTGCAGGCGCGCACAAAGGTCCCGGTCATCCTGACGCCCAACAAGGAATATACAGGCGATACTGTCAGGATCGCGGCCGAAACGAAAGAACTCGAGGGGCTCATCGCCTATCTGCAGAAGCTTGGCATGAACCGCGGCAAGTGGCGCGACACGTTCGAGCCGCAGCAACTCGAAGTCACCGACGTCACGCTTCCTCGCTCGGACGAATGGATCGCCTACGGCAGGCAGGTCTACCAGCGACGGTGCCTCGGCTGCCACGGGGTGAATGGCGACGGCAACGGGCCCGCCGCGACCTTCCTCTACAGGCACCGGCCGCGGAATTTCCAGCTCGCCGTCTTCAAGTTCCGGCTGACCAAGGAGCCGTTGCCGACCGATGGCGACCTGCTGCGCACAATCACCCGGGGAATACGCGGCACGGCGATGCCACCCTGGTACGAGCTGCCTCTCACGGACCGCCTCGCCGTCATCCAGTACATCAAGCACGAGTTGGCGGTCGACCGCGCCGATCCGGCGAAACCCTATGCCTTCTTCGTCGAGGAGCCGCCTGGGCCACCCTTATACATCCCGCGGCCGCCGCCTCCCTCGCAGCAGGTCCTCGCTCGTGGCAGGGACGTGTGGCAGCAGGCGAAGTGCTGGGAGTGCCACGGTAATACCGGTAAGGGCGATGGCGAGAAGGCTCCCGGGCTGAAGGACGATCTCGGCTTCCCGATCCCGCCTGCGGACCTGACCAGCGGCCAGTTCAAGTCGGGTCCGGCGGTCGAAGACATTTTCAGGACAATGACGACCGGGTTGAGCGGAACGCCGATGCCGTCCTATCGGGACTCGCTGCCCGAGGACGACCGTTGGGCGCTCGCCTACTATGTCCTCGCGCTTTCAGCGTTCAAGGACCCGCTCACCGGGGAGCCCCTGCCGATCACACCCGCTGACCGAGCAGCGCTCAACGATCCCGGCGTTGAGGCGGGCTCTCCGGACAAAGCCTATATCCCGAGCACAGTGAGGGCGGCGGGATCGGGACCTACTCCCGCAGGTGGCGTAGAGCGCGCTAGCCCGGGTGTGCAGCGGGCCATCGCGAATGGTCAATGAGGGAGCGTGAGCATGCCAGGATTCGAGATCACAGGACCTTATGCAGCCGCCATGCTGATGAGCCTCGGTGCACTCTGCATCTTCATCTGGGGCGTGCTCTCGGGCGCTCTAACGGGCGTCGATGAGGCGGCGGCTCGGTTCTATCGCACGGAGGTCGGCGATGACGGAAAAGACGATCAAACCTGAAGATAGTCCGGTGGATCGTGAGTTGGTCGTGAGCGAGAGCTCGCACCCGGAACTTGAGGAATATGCCGGAGGCACCATCCAGGCCCGGATCGGATATATCCCGCTGTGGCTGCTGATCGTTTACGCGGTCCTCTTCGTCTGGGGCCTGTACTACATGTCCGTCTACTGGGGTGGAGAGGGGCCCGGACGGATCGATTAGGGACCGCAGCAAGCGAGGCTGATCGCTGAGTGAACAGGGAGAGCAGAGCAATGTGGCCAGCCAGGATCATTCTCGCCGTCGCAATACTGAATCTGCTGTTCCTGACGGCAGAACTCACCCTCAACGTGGTGCTGCTTTATTTGGGCTGACCGGGAGGATGCATGCTCCAGAACACCGCTTTCTCACTCGCCGAAGCGACCCCGTCCCAGGTCTTGGCTTTCGTCTTCTACGCGACCTGCACGCTCGCGTTCGTCGCCTGGGTCATTTTCCTCGTGCGGGAGTAGCGTGGCGTGCGGCCCTCCGATAATCCATCGGCCATGACGAGGCAGGACAACGGTTCATGCCGTCTACCTGATAATCTTCGCCGCGGGGTTCGCAGGTAGCTTCCACTGCATCGGCATGTGCGGTGGCTTCGCTTGTGCGCTGGGACGCGATGCTCAGGGACCCGGCGCGACGGCCTTGCGCCACATACTCTATAATTTTGGTCGGTTGACGACCTATTGCTTTCTCGGCGGGCTGGCCGGTGCGCTGGGACAGGTCATATGCACGTCGCAGGGGACAGTCGTGCCGGTGCTCAGCGATCCGCTCGACGCCGGGCAACGCATTCTAGCGGTTGTCGCCGGACTTCTCATGATCGTGATGGCGCTGCAGTTCTTCGGCCTGTTGCAGCGTTGGCATCGCGTTGCGATCGGTTTCGGCGGCAGCACCCTTGCAACGTCCTTGCGCAGCCTGCTGAAGATGCAGAGCCCGGCTGCGCCGCTCGCCTTCGGCGTTTTCAACGGTTTCCTGCCGTGTCCTCTGGTCTATGCCTTCGCCGCCCAGGCCGCGAGCACCGCCGGAGCCCTGCCCGGTTTTTTGGTCATGGCGTCGTTTGGGCTGGGGACCTTCCCTGCGATGCTGATGATGGGCGGTGTCGGACAGCTTCTTGCGCCGGCGTGGCGGCAACGTGGCGTGTGGTTGGCCGGCAGCAGTATTCTGCTGCTCGGCGTCATTACTCTCGGCCGCGGCATCCTGCCCTTCGCAGATCATTTGGCCCATCTCTGGCCGGGAGGTCATCCCACATGACCTTGCGAGGCGCTACCCTGTGCAATCATTGCCTGCTGCCGACCGGACCGCGAGCGGTGCAGCGCACGATCAACGGCGAGAGGTGTGAGTTCTGCTGCTACGGCTGTTGCATCGCCTATCAGGTCAGGAGCGGAAGCCGCGAGGAATGGGATGCCACATGGCTCCTGATTCGCCTTGGTGTTGGCAGCTTCCTTTCCATGAACATCATGCTGCTGAGCCTTCTGCTATACACGGATGCCTTCAGTGGCATCGATGCGAACATCCTGCCCTGGATCCATCTGCTGCTCTGGATCTTCGCGACGCCAGCGGTAGCGATCCTAGGGGGGCCATTTCTGCGCGAGACTTGGCATCACGGAGTTCAGGGCCGCCTGACTGCATCTGCGCTCATCGTGATTGGTGTCAGCGCCGCCTATCTGTATTCGGCTTTCGCCGTCATTGAGCGGAGCGCGCAGGTCTATTTCGACACCGCCAGCATGGTCCTGATGCTATTTACCTTCGGCCGTTATCTTGAGGCCGCCGGGCGAGCTCGGGCGGCACGCGACCTGCAGCCCCTCCTGGCAGCCGAAAGCGAATGGGCGATGGTGGTCGAAGGCGGGTCGCAGAATCCACAACCCGTGCGAGAAGTCAGCGCCGGCATGCTGGTGCGGGTTCGACCGGGAGAGCGCATTCCAGTCGACGGCGTGGTCATCGAGGGAGAGTCCCATTCCGATGAGGCCGTGATCACGGGAGAGAGTCGGCAGATTGCTAAAGCCGTGGGTTCCGAGGTGATCGCCGGCAGCATCAATGTCGATGGTCCCCTGCTGATCCGAAGCAGCGGCGCGGGAAACACGACCCGCTGGGCACAGATCTGCCGGTCGGTCCGGGCCTCGCTGTTGCGCCGGACCCCTAGCCAGCGCATCGCCGATAACATCGTCGGTGTGTTCGTGCCGCTCGTATTGGCGCTTGGCACGGCAACGGCGCTCTATTGGGCGCAGCGGCTGCCCCTTGATCGGGCGCTGCTCGTTGGACTGGCCGTGCTGGTGGTTGCCTGCCCGTGTGCGGTGGGCCTCGCCGCGCCGCTAGCGACCTCCCTCGGCATCGGGCGTTTGGCGCGTTGCGGCTGCCTAGTCCGTGACCCCGCAGCGCTCGAAGCCTTGGCGCACACGAGACTGCTAGCCTTCGACAAGACTGGTACCCTTACTTCGGGCATAGCGCGTGTCGTGAGCGTCGAGAGCGAGGGCATTGACACCGACGAAGTGCTCGCCCGTGCCGCCGGTCTGGAGCAATATTCCGAGCATGCCTTGGCGCGTGCTGTGGCCGCAGCGGCCGCAGCACGCGGCATCGAGCCGATTGCCACTGGCAACGTGCGAGCCGTGCCCGGCCGCGGCATATATGGGAATGCCGACGGGCAGGTGGTGGCTGCCGGGAACGATGCCTTGATGGAGGAACTTGGCTGGCCGCTCATGCCCGCTTTGGCCGACCAGGCGCGATCGTGGGAGGCAGGCGGTTATTCCGTCGTCTATGTCGGGTGGGAGGGGCAGGTGCATGCCGTTCTTGCGTTCGACGACTCGCCGCGTCCGGAGGCGCGTGCGATGCTCGAAGCGCTTCGCCAACGCGGGTTCCGCGTGGCGCTGCTGACCGGCGATATCAGGGCGGCAGCGCAGCGCATCGGCACCGCTGTTGGGATTGAGGCTGGAGATATTCAGGCAGGGCTCGTGCCGGAGGCAAAGCAAGAGGCGCTGGATCGATACCGGCAAGACCATGGCATGGTGGCCATGGTTGGCGATGGGCTGAACGACGGGCCGGTTCTGGCCGAAGCGGACGTGGGCATTGCTGTCGGTTCTGCGACCGACCTTGCCCGTGAGACTGCTGCTTTGGTGCTTCCCCTTGGCGGGCTATGGATGCTGCCTTGGGTCATCGACCTCGCTCGCGCTATTCGGAAGACCATCCTGACCAATCTGGCGTGGGCATTCGGGTATAATTTTGTTGCCTTGGCTCTGGCGGCACTCGGATTTCTACAGCCAGTGCTGGCGGCGGCAATTATGGCCGGCTCAAGTCTGCTCGTCGTGCTGAACTCGCTGTGGCTGGAGCGCTTGCCCGATCCCGTTCCGCCGGCAATGTCTGGACGACATTCAATGCCGGCGGAGGACACCACCGATAGTCCGACATCTGGCGTTCCGGCCCTTGCCGGAGTGGGGACCCGCGCGGGCTGAGCTGCTTCTTCAGCCGAAGACGTCATGGGTGAAAGCGTCGTACCAGCTTTCCGCCTCGCGCGCATTCTTGCGGCGCACCTCGACGCTGTCCTCGACCTTGCTGACAAACAGGTGGGCGGTCCTGATTGTTCCGCCGATGGGCTTGAAGCTGATAGCGTTGCTCCATGCATCATCGGGGGCAAGAAAAGTGTAGCATGTGTTGAACAGGTGAGGCGCTGCAGGCGGGTCTCCGGCGAGCGACGCCGCGATGGCAAAGGCACAGGCTTTGGCCTGGCTGTTGGCAGCGAAGGCCGATTTCGGCATGTCGCCGGCACTGATTGCATCGCCTACCAGATAGATGTCAGGCTGTAGCGTTGACTCGAAAGTGATTGGATCGACCGGACACCATCCTGATTGATCCGTCAGGCCCGTCCGCTGCGCCAGTTGCCCAGCCATCTGCGCCGGAATCACATTGGCGACATCAGCTGCGAATGCACCACCTGGGGTCTTGACCGATCGCGTCGTTGCATCGATTGCCTCGACGCCGCCAGTGAATTGGGCCGGCAGCCATTCGACCATTCCCGGATAGTGACGCTTCCAGGCATCCTCAAACAGATTCTGTCCAGGAAAGGTGTCTTTAGCATCGAGAATGAGAATTTTCGCTCGCGGCTTGTGCTGCCGGAAATAGGAAGCGATCAGGGAAACACGTTCGTAAGGGGCGGGCGGGCAGCGGATCGGATCCGGAGGAACGACCAGGAGGAAAACACCGCCGTCTTCCATGCCTCGCAGTTGCCGGCGGAGCAGCTTGGTCTGTGGGCCGGCCTTCCACGCATGTGGCATGACCTGCATCGCCGCATCGTCGTAGCCCGCGAGGACATCGCCTCTGAGCTCTATACCGGGCGCAACGACGAGGCGGTCATAGGGCAGCTCTACGCCACTCTGGAGCTTGACGGTTTTAGCAGCCGGATCAATCGCCGTCGCTGAATCATGGACGACCGCGACGTTATTTCGCTGGGACAGAGTCCCATAGCCATGGGTCAGCGACTGGAACGAGCGAAGCCCGGCGAGATAGAGGTTGCTAAAGAAACACGTCGTATAATGCTCGCTCGGTTCGACCAATGTTACGGCGGCCATCCGAGTGTTGGCAGCCAGATGTCTGGCCACGGTTGTGCCCCCGATGCCGCCCCCGATGACAACGACCTTGGCCCGGGCTTGGCTCAGCACCACTTGCGGGTGGAGTGCCGTCAGCAAAGCCGCACCCGTCCAGCCGCCGAACTCACGACGCGTCCAGAATTTCATGGCGGCCTCACCTTCTCATCCCGAGCCGAAAGGAAGCGCGCCACGCTCGCAATCTCCTCGTCGCTCAGGGATAGGGCAACAGCGTGCATGATATGGTTCGGACGCTCGCTTGCTCTGAAAGCCAACATTGCGCGCATGAGCCTGTCCTCACTCAAGCCGACGATGGACGGAATGCTCCTGTTGCCACCATTTGGACGGTGGCAGGACGCGCAAGTTGCAGCGAGTTGGGCGCCACAGCAACCATCGGCGGCGGCACTTGGGCCCGCAGCGGGAACGAGTAAGCTAACTGCACTTAAGCTAATAGCAGTCCACGCCGCTACGATCGGGTACATCTTGATTGTGCTTCTATTCCAGAATCTTGCGATTGCACCACATCATGCCTTCGAGGAGCCAACATTCTAATGCACTTAGGTCACCATTCCATCTCACGTGACCACGATATCATGTGGCAAGATAAGTACTCCGCCACCGTCCTCTTCCCAGGCGAACTCGAGCCGGCCGCTCTCAACCGCCCGCAGGTAAAACTCCACATAAGGATTTGCTGCGACAGCCTCGTGAAAATCGGCGCTGAACACCACAACGCCGTTGTAGCGGCAGACAAATTTCTTGATGATCTTGCGCGGGATTACATTGCCCTGGTCATTACGGCGCAATCCAGTCTCCATCGGATGACTGATGAGGGTTCTAACCTGAAAAATTTCGCCCTTCGCTACCGCGCGAGGTACTTGCACGCGTGGTGTGGCATTAATCATTTTCAACCTCACTCAAATGGTCAAGTGCATCCGTTGGTGGCAACCTCGACCCAGGTGCTGCTCATCAGAAGGCTGCCATCACTCATCTCCGCAAAGGCCAGAACATCCTGCGGTCCAGCGAGGCGGATGCGTGTCGACACGCGAGGTTCGCTGCGCTGCGGCACAAAATGAAAGGCGGCAACCTCGACGATTGGATTGCGTGGTGCCAGCACCTGAACATGCCTTACATGATCAGCTTCCGTCATGGGGCTGTCGATTGTGAGGGTGAGAGGCACCGTATAGCCGTTCGGGAAGAAGCGCGGTATCGTGAGGTGAAGGCGGTCTGAAGCCGTTGGAGTCTTTCCAGTCAAACGCTCGATCAGTTGACCTGCATCATGCCCTGCGCTCGCATTTGGAGGCGATCCGAGAGTAGCGCCCGCAAAGCCCGCGGCCATCAATATCCCTCGCCGCGTCAAGCTGGATCTCCAAGCATTCTCGACCATGCCAAATCTCCATGCGATTAATAGTGCGTTGCCGGCGGCAAGCATCCTGCCGGCGAAGCGCACAAGTGCATCCTAAGTCCAGCAACTCTTCGTTCGTCTCAAGTTTAACTGTACCACAAAACTTAAAGAACGTGATGACGATCCCAAAGCCCTGCAATCGCCAAGCTTCTCAGGTGATGTTTTTGGCGGCATCAGATGACAGAGGAGCGCGCGAGCGACCGGCGCCGAGCACGATCCTTTGCCAACCTCTGATGGATCCCGCTGTTGGACATGACCGGTCTTGGAGCTGACCGGTCAGGCGCATGCGCATTTGCGATGGCGTTGTCATCTGTGGACAGTGCCCTATCCGCGGTCGGCTGGCCTTGTTGTTCGCAAGGCGGGCTCCTAACCGCCTGAGTACGGAGCTTCCGGCGCTTCCAAGCTTCAAGCATCTCATGCGTGAGAGGCGGCCGCGGCTTCGGAAGGGTCCGCCAGATCATCAGCGTGAAGGCCTTGCCCACGGCCAGCACGAAAGCCATGCCGTAGAGAAAGATCACCGGAGAAAAGCCCTCGTCCATTCGTCATCATCCTCTGGGGCTGGGTTACGGAGCTGCCACGATAACACGCTTGCTCTAACGCCCGGTTCAGTCAGTGAGATCGACAGCACCGGGCCGGCAGGCCTATAATGAAATGGGGTTAAGATGGAGGCATGCCATGAGGCTGTCTCTCGCTGTTGCGCTCTTCCTCGCGGCCACTCTCGGCGCGGATGCTGTCCCGCAAGCCAAGTCGAACGAGAACGACGAACCCAATAAGGTCGTCGAAATGGTCACTGTCTCCGGTGCCTGCACCAAGCTGGTTCATGCCGGGCTGGCGATCGATGGCTGCAAGCCCATCCTGGTGAACATGAACTACAGCACTGGGGTGAGCGCGTATTGGTTTATGACCGAGGGTGACCGTGTTGCACGGATCGGCTGGTGAACGTACTGAGCTCACTCCATGCCTTTGTTCAGGCGCTGCGGACGGACTTCGGGCGTCCAAACGCGAGCATCCGGTTCAGGGCATGAACGGCGATAGCGATCTCGGTCCTGCGGTGCCGGTCCGTCCGTGAGTGCAAGCCGTTCCCAATCACTCGTTTCAGCCGGCTGATGGCGGCCTCGATAGTCTGAACACAATTGACAAAAGCGTTTGGCTTGCCTGTCCGGAGTGGTGGGGATCCCATAGCGGATTTCGACCTCGCCGTTGGTGACGACGACCCGCGCCACCAACCATTCCACCAGCTGGCGTTTCTGTTCCCATGTCGCCTGCTCCAGCCCGTCGCGCACCCGCCGGCAGAAGTCCTCCAAGCTCAGGCCCAAGCGTTTGATCTCGCTTTGGCGATCCACCTGCGCCTCAAACTGCTCCGCTTGGGCGTCAAGCGCCTGCTGCGCCCGCTCCAGGTCAGGCCGGCGCCGCCGGTACTCCTGAAGGCTCAACACTCCTGCCAGATACGCCTCGGTGAGACGCTCGATCTGCTGCTGAAGGCGAGAGTGCCCACGCCGCAGCACCTCGCGGCGGGCCTGCAGATCCTGCGGCAGCCAGTGTTCGCCATGGGCCCGCTCCAGGGCAAACTGGAGCGCCTCCGGATGGGTCAGCAGCTGGCACAGATCCTCCCAGACCACGGCATCCAGCCGCTCGCCTGGAATGTACCGCGCGGGGCATCGGGTCGCCCGGTGCGAGTCGAAAGCCGCCTGCTTGCCGCGACAGGAGTAGTAGCGATATCCCGTCGGCATGCCGCGCCCGAAGCACGCCAGACCGCACACGCCACAGCTGATCAGAGCTCGGCGCAGATAGGCATGAGCCGTGTTGTGGCGGCGGGCGAACTGGTTAGTCTGAACGAGCTTGGTCTGCACGCGGTCAAATAGCTCCTGTGTGACGATCGCCGGGACCTGCGCGACGGCGATCCACTCCTCGCGCGGTCGCACGTGGCGGGATCCCGCTTGCACGCGGCCGGCATAGATCTGTCCCGTATCAACTGGATTGGTCAGGAGCCTGCGCAAGGTCGACAGGCTCCAGTATCCCCGGCCACCAGGGGGCGCCACCCGGTCCCGCTGCCGCGTCATGGCCAGACCAAACGGAACCGTCGCAAACTCTTCTGTAACTGAGTTCGTCATATGCCTCCGACCAACTTCGGAGGTGCATGATGTTCAAGGGCAGGCATTTTGATCGATCCGTGATCCTGCTGTGCGTCCGGTGGTATCTGGCTTACGGCCTGAGCCTGCGCAATCTGGAAGAGATGATGGCTGAGAGGGGCATCTCCGTCGATCATGCCACCATCCACCGCTGGACTGTCCACTATGCCCCGCTCCTGCTGGAGCAGTTCAACCGGCGCAAGCGCCCAGTCACCGGCAGGTGGCATGTCGATGAGACTTATATCAAGGTCCGTGGTCAGTGGCGGTATCTCTATCGCGCGATCGACAGCAACGGGGATACGGTTGAATTCTGGTTCAGCGAGCGGCGCAACCTGACCGCTGCCAAACGCTTCCTCCGCAAGGCTCTCAAGCGGCATGGCCGACCCGAGCGGATCGTCATTGACGGCAGTCAGACAAACCGCGAGGCGATCCTGTCCTGCGACACCGCAAGCCGACTCCAAGATCGTTCACGAAGTCCGCTGAAGTCCATTCGTATCCGGCAAAGTGCCTACCTCAATAATCGCATCGAACAGGATCATCGGCGGATCAAGCGGCGGGTGCGGCCGATGCTGAGCTTCCAGTCCATGGCGAGTGCCCGAGTAATACTGGACGGCATCGAGCTGATCCACATGATGCGGAAAGGACAGGCGAACTATGCCTGCCGTTCGCAGCCGTCACTCGCGCAGCAGTTTGACCTGCTCGCTGCATAAGCGTTTCACAGAAGCTCCTGCTGCCTTCTTGCCGCGCTCGGAATTTGCGACGCACCCCCCGCAAGTCACCCCGCCGTCGGCCCTGCACTGGTCGGGTGGCACCGGTTTCTCAAGCGATGGATCAAAGTTTTATCGCCTGCCGAGGCAATAAACCCGCACCCCGATCCGTTCTTCAACTTAAGCGCTAAGGGATTGCGTTGGACGTGGCCGGAAATGGGCGAACCACGACAGACGCAACCGAGCCTGCCTATGTGGCGGGGCTCCATCATTCCTGTCGGCGCGGATCAGTGGCGATGTAACGTCAGCGGCAAAGTGGGATAGCGATCATGTCTCGCCGACGGAAGGCCCACCTGGTCGTGGCTTCGGTGATTGCCGTGATCTGTCCGATGGTCCTCCCTCTTGATCTCGGTTACGCAGTCCTGCCCCATCTGGCAGGTTCTTTCGCCATCGCAAAATCCGGCAATGGAGGAAGCGCTGGAGGGAGCGAGGCTGGCAACCATGACGGTGGCGGAAGCGGCCGCGGTGGAAGTGACAGGAGCAGCGCCGGCAATCACGGCGGAGGAAACGGCCACGGCAATGGTGGCGGCCCAAGCCGTGGTGGACCTGGCCGGTCCGGGCGCGATGCAGGCAGCGCGGACAAGGGCACCATCCCGGGCCTGAGGGAAATCGGCCCCAAGCGCACCGACTCCGCGCAGCGCCGTGCGGCCGCTCGCGCGCTGGGTCTTCACGGGCCAGCACAGGGTCAGCGCCCAACACTCTCTGCTCAGGCACGCGACAGGCGCGTCAAACCACGGCGGGCGAGGCACACCCTTGTTGCCTCAGGGTTGACCGATGCCGATCTTGCGAAGCTGAAGGCACGAGGCTTCCGCATCCAGGCTCGGACGAAGGGTAGCCTTATCCCACGCACCGTCCGGTTGCGGCCGCCCCATGGCCTGTCTTTGGACCAAGCCCGCCGCGCCGTGCGCATGATCAATGCCAATGCCGTGATCGATTCCAACGGTTACTACTACACAGATGGAGATACGCCCGAAGGCTTAGCCATGGAAACGCCTGACGAGTTGGTTCATGCACCATAAGCCAACCATTTCCATTTGCTTCTAATGAACGTGCAAGGAACCTGAGCGTCTGAGTCGCGAACCGGTGGAAACTCTGAACTCAAGCTCGCGATGCGTTGTGCAATCGAGCCAAAAACATTGCCCTACTAGCTTCTACAGGAAGGTCAGGTAATAGCACG
>KI912034.1:1911-2043 GCA_000517005.1 Microvirga lupini | reverse complement strand
AGCATAAGGAAACGTGGGGCAACAATGTCGCCCGTGGCCTTGGCTATCATTGCACGGGCGCTGATCGGGCTTGATCGCCGTCTTCCGGAAGGGGACCCTCTCACTGGCTGCCCCACGGATCCTCATGCTCCC
>KI912034.1:0-1811 GCA_000517005.1 Microvirga lupini | reverse complement strand
GGGCTGCGCGTCCCCAGAACCCGGCTGTGCGTCTGTCAGATGCCCAGCCGCTGGCGCAGGCCGGCATACCCACCATCATGAAGTGCCCGCGCGGCGATCCAAGCGTGAGATCGATTGGCCGAATGATGCGGCCTGGGCTGCGTTAGAGCTCCTGCTTTCAGCCGCCGCCCTCGTTCCAACCCCTTGTTTCCGGACTGTATGATCGGTTCGTCACTCTGGTGCTGGAACCCAATCAACCCAGTCGCCAGGAATGTGCCGGAGTGGAACAGCGTCCCGGCGCGTCTCATACCGCGGCGGTATACTCGCCTCTGGCTGGATAGTCGTTCTTGATGATGAAATCCAAGGCCTGGACCATTTCGGCGAAGTTGGGCCGGACGAACGGCATCGACTGCACCGAGAGATAGTAAACCGTCTGATCCGGCCTGATCAGAAAGACGCCGGGCTCGGAGAACAGTGATGGCTCCTCGATACCGATCGAGGTCTTCCCCCGTGAGGCCGAGATGTAAAGGCCCCACTGGCGGGCATCGCTCAAGTCCAAGCCATAGCCGATCCGCAGGTTCTTGGCCTGGATCTTGTCCGCCATCTGGCGTGCACGCTCCTCTCCATCGGAACTGATGGCGATGGTCGTGACACCGCGCGCGGCGAAATCAGGAGTCAGGCGGTCCAGCTCTTTCAGATAATTGGCGCAGATCGGGCAGTGCAAACCGCGATAGAAGCAGACAAGCGTCATGCACTCTGGGCGTTCTGCTGCGAGATCGAAGCGACCATGGTCGAGCGTCCCGACAACGAGGGACGGCGCTTTCTGGCGAGGGATGAGCATCGAGGTTCCTTTCGCGAACACTGGTCGATACGGGACCGATTGATCCTGCATCCCGGTCATGCCACACTCACGGGCATGGATAATCCGAATAACATGATCGAGAGTCCTGTCGCAGCCAGGCGCGACAGGCTCTCCGCCTTCTTCGATGCCTTTGAGCTTTCAGTGACGGTGGCTCCGCGCGGCGCACGGGACGCGGTCGCCAATCTGGTCATCGTTGGAGGGGGCGGCTCCGCAGCAAGCGCCGTCTTCTGCCCCCGCAGCAACGCAATGCTCGATCCCGGGGGTGAGGTCCTGGCGGCGGCCGTCATCGACTTCGGAGGTGTCACGAACCCGCTCCTGAGTGCTCTCCCCGAGCGGACCGTGATCCACCTGACCGAAACTCCGACCCTCCATGCGGTTACTTCGGCCTTTGTGGCCGAGGCCTCTGACACGCGGTGCGGTCGGCAGGCGGCCCTGGACCGCTTGTGCGAGGTGATCGTCCTGCTTGTCCTTCGGAAGGTCATTGATGTCGGGTCCACCCGACCGGGGCTTCTCGCCGGGCTATCCCATCCGGCGCTTCATCGCGCCTTGGTCGCGATGCACGACCAGCCGTCCCGCCAGTGGCGCACCGAGGAACTCGCTGAGATCAGCGGCATGTCACGGAGCCGGTTCATGACGTTGTTCCCGAAGGTGGTTGGCACGACACCGGCCGCCTATCTCAACGCTTGGCGTCTGACGCTGGGTCAGCGGGAGCTCCAGCGCGGCGAGCGGGTGAAGTCCGTTGCCCGGCGGGTCGGTTTTGGCAGTGCGGCGGCGTTCTCGCGGGCGTACACGCGGGCCTTTGGCCATTCACCTGTTTCGCTGCGAGGGATCGGCACGGAGGCGCCGAATATCGCAGCCGCCATGTAGCTACAGCACAGTGTTCCCCACGATCTCGGCTCCGCGCCTGCGAGGACTAAGCTGATTGGGCCGCCGCCCTAGGCAGGTCCTGGCACGTTGGACATGCCATCCT
>KI912033.1:9181-11028 GCA_000517005.1 Microvirga lupini | reverse complement strand
ACGCTTTGCACGAGGTCGTCCGGATTGTAACCATCCGGGCGGGGATCGATCCGCGCAGGATAGTTGTCGATTAAAGCCCGGATGCGGTCTGCTGGCCGAGAGGTTGCCGGGTAGGCATCCGCTAGATCCGGCAAAAGCTCTGAGACTGCTGCGCTGAGCGCCGTGCTTTTTGCGTCGTTCACGATTTCGACTGTTTCGGGCAGGCGTTCCACATCGGGCTTCTCTGCCCATGCCACAAGGTCGGCGACGAGCAACTCGGCCATTTCGCGAGCAACCGGATGTTGGGCGACCTCGATTTCGCGCCTCGCTCTCGCAAACATGTTCTGGATATCCTGTCCACTCACCTCTTCCCGGCCCAACAACTGACCGATGTCTCGCCGGAGCTCGTGGGAAATGCCCTCGTAGGTGCCAAAGACGGCACGCTCGGCAAACCAGCGTCGTGCTTCACGGGATTGAGCCAGAAAGTTTCGCTGCAGGCCGCTATAGGTCTCCAGGACATTTTGTGTCGCAGCCAGGATCTGGCTGGCGCGACCAAACTGGTAGTTGTCACCGTCAAGGGCCGGAGTATGCGACTTTGGCGGCTTCAGCGACGGAAGTCCGAGAGCTTGCTCCCTTTCATCGAACTCGCGCACATGCTCATAAAGCTGCGGTCGGTCGCCGATGATGATGACGGTGTCGCCGTCGAAGTCACCATCAAGCTTTTTCTGTTCACCGGTCGGGACGGCAACCAACGAGCCGGGGGCAAACACCTCGGTGGCCTGCAGGATGCCCAAGCAGTCGAGCGGCGTGTCCTCCTTGACGCGATCCTTGCCTGTCGTCCAGTCCGAATGGGACTTGACGTCCTCGGCAGACATCACCAGCCCGCGGTCGGCGTAGGCGGCCGGCCATATCTCGTCCGGCACGACGATCAGAATGCCTTTGGCAAAGAAAGTCGGATCGTCGACCGCGAGTTCTTCCCCTGACTTCTGGGCGACATTAAAGCTGTATTGCATGGCCACACACGTGTCCAGAAACGCTGCCGTCGGGTCCCCACCAACTGCTGACCTGATTAGGTGGGCGGCGAATGGGCGCAGGTTGGGCTTGTCGTACGGCGACCGCCCGATCAGCACGCCGCTTGTCCCCGACAACGTCTCGCTCTTGAGCGTCGGCACATGGAGACACTCATCACCAGACGGTACGGCGACTGCGCCAGGACCGTCGATATGTCCGCCAGTCACGGTTCGAAACAGCTCCTCGGCCGTCAGCCTGTGCCCCTGTCGCTTCTCGAGCCAGGTCTTGGCTTTCTCTCGCACCTCATCGGCCACCGGCTCGCTGCGCGGATAGTGTTGCAGCGCCGTGGCAGGCAGGGACGATCTTCTTCCCTCACCAAACGCAGGCACCCGATCAGGACCGTCCTGTTCGCCGGCGCGGCGAACAGCTTCCATGCGCTTGGCCAGTGAAGCCTTGATGAAGCCGCAGCCGTCATGCGGTCGCAAGGCGATTGGGCCTTCCGGCCCAGTCAGCTTGAAGGGATGCTCCTCGTTGGCAGGGCGGTCCGGCAGCAGGGACAGGTTGAAGGCGCCTTCCAATGCGTAGTCGTGAGCTGTCAGACCTTTGATAGCCGGCGGTGCCGCAAACCCCCTACGCTGGATATAATAATATGCCTCTTTGAAAGGTGCCCAGGCGCGCGATAGCTTTTCAAAGGCTGTACCCGGTGCGGTTTCCGCATAGGGAATCGCCAGCAGCTTCCCGCCGGAAGCCTCTGCCGCCACCCGACCTGGAACGCGGGCGGCGACCTGGGAAAGGGTCTCTTGCGGCGGCTTTAACTTGCTTCCGCCGAACAGATCCATGCGGTACGGCACGCCCTC
>KI912033.1:7711-9081 GCA_000517005.1 Microvirga lupini | reverse complement strand
TTAGCCGTTCCGATTGTGGCGTCTGCACGGTGCGAGCACTTTGCACGCAGGCCAAGGAGGCCCGCCGCAATCTCTACTTCCGACCTCGCGAGAAGCATAAGGCGCTGAATGCGGCCCGCGCCCGTATGCGCGATCCTGAATGGCAGGAGCGCTACCATATTCGCGCCGGTGTCGAAGCCACGCTGTCGCAGGGCGTGCGCGCCTTTGGCCTGCGGCGCAGCCGCTACATCGGGCTGGCTAAGACCAGCCTTCAGCACGTCTGCACTGCCGTGGCGATGAACGTCTCCCGCGTGATCAACTGGCTTGAGGGACAGCCACGTGCCAAGACGCGCGTGACGCGCTTTGCTGCCCTGGTCGCCACCTGAATTCGCCGACAGTGTCTACGTGATGTCGGCCAGCCACACGCGGTTGGGGACCGATGCCGTGAACTTCTGCTGCAGCAGGTTGGGTGCAATCGGCAACTGATGACGACTGTCGGTCGGGGTCGGTCGGAAACGGCGCCGGGCCAGAGCGCGAATGCCATGCCGGCGCGTCAGCCGCTCGACCCGGCCGCGGCTGACCCGGTGGCCTTCTGCTCTCAAGGCTGCGTGCATCCTCGGGCTGCCATAACGGCCCTGATGCTGACCATGGAGCCGATGCACCTCCTGCAGCAGGCCCCGGTTCGCTATCGTCCTATGGCTCTCCGGCCGGGAGCGCCAGGCGTAATAGCCCCTGGCAGAAACCCCGAGCACGCGGCACATGAGCCGCACCGGCCAGGTACGGGCATGCTGCTCAATGAAGCCAAATCTCATTTCGGCACCTCCGCGAAGATGCCGATGGCTTCCTAAGAAACAGCCCCCGCGGGACTATCAGCAGTGACCTCCTGGAGCACAAACCCAAAGGCCCTGGCGCGGCGGTGCAGGTTCTCAATCACCCGTTTCCGATACCGCTCCTCGTAATAGGACGCTCCCGGATCAACGTAATCCATGCTGTGGCGCAGGGCGTTGTAGAACAGCACCGCGATCTTGCGAGCGGTTGCCGTCACAGCTTTGGCCTTGCCAATCCGCGTCGACAGGCGCCGGTAAAAGGCACCCAGCGCCGTCTCTGTCTTGCCGACTGTCACGGCGGCCAGCCGTAGAAGGGCCGCCGCCCGACTGCCGGACCGGCGCGTTCGGGAGGACAGCACCTTGCCGCCGGAGATCTTGTTGCCGGGCGCCAGGCAGAGCCAGGAGGTGAAGTGTTTGCTGCTCGGCCAAGCCGTCAGATCCGTCCCGCACTCCGCGATCAGTTTGAGCGCCAAGGACGGGCCCAGCCCATGGATCCGGGTCAGATCCTGGCCCAGAACCGCAAAGAGGGCACGGCGGAGGTCGAAGCTTGGCTCATTGGGCTGA
>KI912033.1:7346-7611 GCA_000517005.1 Microvirga lupini | reverse complement strand
GCCGAGCATGGACGCATGGGTTGGCAGAAGAGGTCCGGGTACGCTCGGCGCGCTCTGGTGGAGACCGCCATCAGCCGTCTTAAACGAGTGATTGGAGATGCGCTACGCTCGCGGACCGACCGGCGCCGTACGACTGAGATCGCCATCGCCGTTCATGCCTTGAACCGGATGCTCGACCTTGGACGCCCGAGGTCCGTCCGAATTGTTTAAGCAAAGGCTTGGGATGGATCAGTGCGTTCACCACCCGATCCATGCAACACGGTCC
>KI912033.1:7027-7246 GCA_000517005.1 Microvirga lupini | reverse complement strand
CTTGAATGTCGTTCAGCAAGTTTAGAGCCTGCCTCCGGTGACACCGCAGCTGCTTCTGCGGGCTGCGCGCCAGCGGCAGCAGAGCGACGGACAGAGTCCCCATGGTTTCCAGGTTATTCTCAAGGGCAAAACCAGGGGCACGATGCAACTCCGCGAGCCGGTTTAACCCGGCCCCGGCGAGCGCACCGAGATCGTCAAGCAACTGAGCCTTGGCCAAGG
>KI912033.1:4211-6927 GCA_000517005.1 Microvirga lupini | reverse complement strand
TAGGGTCTGGGCACATCATTTCACTTGAGCGAGCGCGAGATCGAGCCGGTAATCGGCGACCCGGATACGCTCGCGGCTGCCGTCGTAGGCTGCCTCAACGGCTTCCCCCAACGGAGTCTTATCGAGAAGTTCACAGACTCGGTCGATTGGTGACATGCCAGCCAGAGCCGTATGAGGGCGATGCCAGTTCCAGTGATGCTGCCATTCGGACAACTTCGCCTCGATCTCCGGATCCTTGGGATCAACCGTCTCCCAGAATTCCTCCCGATCCGCGCGGTGTGTCCGCTCGACTTTGCCGTTCAGATGGGGCGATCGGGGCGGGAGCGGCCGGAACTTGATCGCCCAGTCCATCAGCCGCTGCTGGACGGCCTCGGCGAAGAACTCGCGTCCACGATCCGTTTGGATGCGCTGGATCGGAAACGGCATTTCCTCAATGAGGCGCTCCAGAAAGTCGAGGGTGTTGGCGCCCGTGGCGCGGCTGTAGACGCCGAGCACCTTGTAGCGGCTGCAATCGTCGATGGCGGTATACTGATAAACACCAGGCCTGATCTTGCAGACATCCATCTGAAGGCGATCGCCTGGGATCGGACGGCTGTACCGGCGTGTGCCCTTGCGCCTCCGGCGCGGTCGCTTCAAAACCTGCTCGCCGTTCCGGATGAGCGTCCGATGGATGGTGTCGAGCGACAGCGTCAGATCGTGCTGCCGGATCAGCTCATTGCGCAACTGCTTGACGCCGAGCCGCCGCTCCCGACGCAGCGACAGGATGAGGGCTTCCTGGTCGGCAAAGACCTTCTGGGCGGCCAGACGGTGCGGGCGACGGCTCTGGTCCACCAAGCCCGCCTCGCCATCCACCTGATAGCGGCGCCACCACTTGCGCAGCGTGGGCCGGGAGATGCCGCAGCGGCGGCAAACCAGTCCGGCATCGCCGGTCTTGGCATAAAGCTCGACCCACGCGAGACGCGCCTTCGGCAGATCCATCGTCTTCCTCCGCGCTTCGGCTGTGGATCTGCTGGACAGCGCTCCTGCGCTGCCCACAGGTCCACAGCAGCAACAGGATCAGCATCGCATCTCAGAGGCTCATCTGACGATCGGAAAGTTGAAACGATGTCGCCGACCTCACAGATGAGTCGCACCAACAGGCCGTAGATATGACTACACCCGACCACTTGCACTCGCGTTCAACAAAACCCTTGCCGGCAGGCAGGGAGCGTCCAGATATGACAGTACCCGTGACCTAGCGCGATGCGATCGGTTCTGTCGTAGTAGGCTGACATGTATGAGCTCAACGGCTGTGCCCATCGCATCTCTGCCGATTTGGCATCAAGTTGACAGCACCCCGGAGATTCCTACCTCCATAGTACTCTTCCGCCGCCTTCTGACATGCACCCGCGTAGAACTCATCCGCATCCTTGATTGTGTAGCCAGCGCCGGCGAAGCAGCCACGCGCCACCTCGTGGAGCGTATGCCGGATTGAGCTTGTATCATCGTACACGGCGTTCAGGCATGCTGCAATTACTATGACCTCCTCCTTTGACAGGCGCTGCTGTCCACTCATCAAGCGCGCGTGGTTGATGCAAGCGACGGCATTGGCGCAGGTGAACGAGTCGCCCAGTCCAGAGCAGTCCTCGAACCCATTACCCCGGCCGTTCAACTTGAAGTGCGCGATAGACAAGTATTTCATGTCCGCCATAGCCGGATCGTTCAGGTCCGCGACGACTGCGGGATCATGACCCGATCGCATCTCCTGAAGCCGGGTATCGAGTTTGTGCAGCCACGGACCTGCCAAGCTAGTGTTGCGTGTCAGCATGTTCTTCTTCGGATCCTCGAACATCAGAGACGCATCGAGCTTCGCGGTTTCCTCCGGCAACAATAGGCCATGCTCGACGAGGGTTTTCATCACGACTTTCTCGGCATGCCCCCAATGCGCGTCCGCAGCATAGACTTGCCTGAAGGTTAGGATAGCCTGGCCGGCCGCGAACTGTGCCTCCTCGCTAAGCCCGCGGTCCTTGTCAAGCAGCGCCTCGAGCGTCTCGGTGCTTCGCTTGAACGTTAGACCCTTCTCACTTTGGAAGGCATCCCGGAAGTGCTGCACGCCTTTGTTCACGAAGGGCCGAGTGACCGACCTCGAGGTGTACCCAAAGGCGCCGGTCTCCTCGTTGAGCACTCCGCTCAGCGCGTACTTGTTCTTCTGGTCGTATAGCGGACTCTTCGTCAGGTCCGGATCCCTCGGAACCTGCGGCGGTCTGTACTTGGCCACGCACTCGTCCCTCACGAGATGGCCCTTCATGCAGGTTAGGTTCAGAACGAGCGACCGGCGGGCCTGCGGGGAGTCCACCAATCGCGCGACGTGCACGTGGGTCGCCGCTCGGTAATCGATCATCGTGACAAACTGGTTGTTGCCGCAGGTACGGAGTGCACTGAGGGAGCGCCCATTCGATAGCAGAGCTTCGGGGCTTACGGCATGGTATCGCGTGTAGTACTCTTTCGCCTTCGCCTGGGCCACCCTGAGCCGTTCGTTGCTGGTGAAGCCCTTCTTTCCGTCATGCAGCGACGTAGTGGAAAGAAAGAAGTTGTTGGTGACTTCGTTGTAGGCATAGCCCGCGCCCGTGAGGAACAAGGTGTACTTCACCACGCGCGCGGAAAGGCTCCATCCGCCTCCCGTATTGCTAATCCACATCTCACCGCTCCGTACTGTCAAGTTGGCAAGAGACCGGGG
>KI912033.1:3394-4111 GCA_000517005.1 Microvirga lupini | reverse complement strand
GACTCCTGGAGCAGAAGCAGCTGCGGCAGGTCCAGAAGCGGGCCTTCGACGAGGTCACCATCTGCCGGCGCGCCACGGAAGAGGCTCTGAGTGCGCTGGCGGAGCATTTTCCGGATCTGGATCGGTCCGAGCTGGAGGCCCGCCTGATGGCGCTTCGGGCCCGCACGCCCACCCGCTCCCATGTCATGCTGCCGGCAGACCTTCTCGACGCTTGGCAGTTGTTGAGAACCCAGGCTGAAGAGACCTTCTATGAAGCGGGCGATGATGGACTCGGAGTCCGTCACAAAGAAATAAACACCGAATCTTCTAGTGGAACTTGTAACAACGGCTTTCCAACGAAAGTTGAAGCGGTTCGTCTAACCGAGCAAGCGCCAGAGGAACTATCACCAGAATTGATCCTCGAGGCCTGCCCCGTCCTCGGCGACTACCCCCGGCCGCTTGCGGATGTCGCTGACATCGTAGCGGCGGGGCGCTACCTGCGGCCGTCGCTGAGCGCGAATGAAAGTGCCTGGAATGAGGCTGTGACCGAGATCGGGCTGATCAGGGCCGCGGCCACGGTGATCTATGTGCTGCAGCTCTACGACGATGATGTCTCCAGCGGTGAAAACCGGATCAAGAATCCCGGCGGCTACTTCCGCGCCATGGCGCGCCTGGTCAAAGCCGGCAAGATCGACCTGAGTGTCGAACTCTTGGCTATGAGGCGAAGACGCATGGCGT
>KI912033.1:887-3294 GCA_000517005.1 Microvirga lupini | reverse complement strand
ATCATCGGCATAGCGCACGATGATGACCTTGCCGTTGGCCTGTCGCCGTCGCCATTGCTCGGCCCAGAGATCGAAGACGTAGTGCAGGTAGACGTTGGCGAGCAGGGGCGAGGCCCCTGATCCCTGAGGTGTCCCCATGTCACTAACGCTCCATTCTCCCTCATCCAGAACGCCCGCCTTGAGCCACTTGAGCACCAGGCGGATGATGCGCTCGTCACCGACCCGATGCCTCAGGAACCGGAGCAACCACGCTTGGTCGATCCTGTCGAAGAAACTCCGGATATCGGCGTCGAGAATCCAGTTCACGCGCATGGCATTGATGCCAACCGAAAGCGCATCGAGCGCATGGTGCTGACTGCGCCCTGGCCGGAACCCATATGAGAACCCGAGGAAATCCTCCTCGTAGATCGCGTTGAGCACCCTGACCACGGCGCGCTGGAGGATTTTATCCTCCAGAGCGGTTACACCCAGCGGTCGCTGTCGGCCATCCGGCTTCGGTATGAACCGCCGCCGAACCGGCTTCGCCCGGTAGCTGCCACGATGGACTCGGTGGTGCAGATCCTGAAGATTGGCCTCCAGGTTTGCCTCGTAGTCCTGCCATGTCAGGCCATCCACCCCGGAGGCAGCCTGACGCTCAAGCGCCTGGAACGCCTCCCGCAGCAGATCAACGGTGACATGGTGCAGCAGTGCGGTGAACGTCTCCTTCCTCCGCTGCCTTGCAGCGTGCCGGACACGGTCCAGCCCCGGTGTCACGCTGGCCCGGCTCAGTGTCCGGGGCGTGCGTGGATGGCCCGTGTTCCCCTCGGTCCCCGCCCTTGGCTCCGCCCGCTCCGCGGCCGGTGCCCCGGCTTTGTTCGCAGGCTTCGTTGCTACTATGACGAGGTCAGACTTCTCCGGCTCGTGCATCATCGGCTTCGGCTCCTCGCCTTCCCGATGCGGGCCGCCGGCTGATACGCACACCGACGGTCGAGGCGGAGATCTCCCGGTTCCCGCGCAAAGAGCGTGCGTGCATGCCAGGGTCTGCGACCACGCCGGATCCCCGCAGCCCTTGCGGTGACGGGCTGTGGGATGTTGCCTTCCACGTACTGGAGCGTGTCGGCATCCGGGATAGAAACCCTATCGTGGCTCAATGGCTGGCCTGCACGTGCCCCTGCCGACGCTTCGACGACAGCCTCACGGCGGCCTTCGCACGGCTCGGGGTCGATGTGGATCGCTACTCCTTCATCGTAGTGGACTTGCACCACCTGCTCTTTGCCGGTCTCCCGGCGCTCCCAGTACGGGTTCTCGATCCAGCGCTGCACCACCGCTTCATCGGACAGGTTGAAGGTATGCTGGAGATACGACAGCCCGACCATCAGGCGCGTCGGCTTCGCGGGCCGTCCAAGCGGACGATAGAAGCGGCCGAACTCCTGGTCGAAGCCGTCCCAGTCGATCAGACCGGCCAGGCGAACCAGCTCGTGGCGCTGATCCAGGATCTGATCGAGACGGCTGCGGTAGAGATCGCCGGAGCTCGGCATCGTCGGCTTGGGTCCCATGGAAATACACCAGCATTTGGCGGGTCAGCACCCAGGAACCGGCATTTTACAATGCTTCTCGAAGACGAAGAATCCTTCAGCCTCAATCAGTTGTGGGTTGTTCAGGGCCGACTACTTACTTGACTCACTCATTACTTACTTGACTCACGTATAAGAAGTTATCCAGTGCAAATCTCGTTTGGCGAGAACGAATTCCTGCTAACCGACTCCACACTCTCTCTGGAATCGGTCATCCCTTGAACCGGTACGGGACTGATGTGT
Source organism: Microvirga lupini (assembly GCA_000517005.1). Taxonomy (GTDB): domain Bacteria; phylum Pseudomonadota; class Alphaproteobacteria; order Rhizobiales; family Beijerinckiaceae; genus Microvirga; species Microvirga lupini. Next base: position 1,498 of record KI912033.1, on the reverse strand, counting down.
GCATGCTATGCCTGAGCCGAAGCAGACCGAGCGCGTTCAACGCCTTCGCAAGTTTCGCCAGGAACGGGGAGACCGCGACATGAATGTCTGAATTCCCGGACTTCGCGGGGCTGCATCGACCTAACAGTCGAAAGCAGCCGCTTCAAGTCCGGTCAGGTTGTCATCACTCATGCTCTCAAGGCCATGTTCGCCCAAATGGATCGAAATGGCGTGACGTAACCCAGGCAAAGCAAAAGGCCCACGCCGCTGGAACTTTGAAGTCCTTTGGCGCTAGCTCCGTGGAGCGGCAACTGGAATATTTTTAGCGACCGTTCTTATGTCACCCTGACAAGCTGACTGTCAAGAGCATCAGTTTCGGTGAACGCTTCCGCTTTGCCCTCAACATGGAGGGTACGATGCAGCTTGCATCGTCAGGAGGCCGGCGGCTGAGACATGCCGCTCTGGCCACAAGAAAACTTGCGATCGACAGCGGGCGCACGGTCACCCGCAAAGAGTTATCGGCCGCCGCTCGCGATGCCGGCCAGGCGCTCGATCTGAGACCGGCCCAAAGGGTGGTTCTCTCGGAACTGGTCGCCTGCTGGGGCGAACAAGAATGGGCGCGCCTGCTCGTC
>KI912033.1:532-787 GCA_000517005.1 Microvirga lupini | reverse complement strand
AGCGGGCGATACGCTCCTCGTTGAACCCGGTCGTGCCGATCCGCAATCGTGCGATCAAGGTCGGCCTCGTCGGTTCGCCAGGTCATCCCATCCACGCCGGGAGCGGCCTCGCGCTTGAGGGCGGAGAACGCCATCCTGAGAGCTTCCGGGGTGATGGGATAGAAGAGCGCCGTGACCGTCTCCTTCGTCCGGTGCCTGGCGGCGTGCCGTATGCGGTCCAGCGCCTGGGACACCCTGTCCCGGTCCTGCGCCCGG
>KI912033.1:0-432 GCA_000517005.1 Microvirga lupini | reverse complement strand
TTCCCTTGGTTCCTGCCCTTGGCTCCCCTTGCTCCGCCGCTGGTGACCCAGCTTTGTTCGTCAGGTTCATGGTGACTCAGGCAGGATCTGACGCCGCGGGATCGTGCATCCTCGGCTTCCGCTCCTCGCCTGCCCGATGCGGACCAGCGGTGGCATGCCACTCGGGCCAATCCCGAGGCCTCCCGGTTCCCGGGCCAGGAGCGTCCGTGCAGGCCAGGGTCTCAGACCCCGTCGGGTCGAGCCGCCCCTCGCGCCATCGCGCCGGCTCATCTGGCCGTCCGCCCAAGATGAACGTCGGCCCCCGAGAAGCGTCATTGTCGCGGTTCCATGGCTGGCCGACACGCTCCCCTGTCAACGCGTCACGGACGGCCTCACGGCCGCCCGCGCATGCCTCGGGGCCAATGTGGATCGCTACTCCTTCATTGCGATGGA
>KI912032.1:5696-7028 GCA_000517005.1 Microvirga lupini | reverse complement strand
GATGGGACACGCGCTCTCCACATCCCTGGGCCGCGGCAAATGCTGGGCCGGCAAGAGATCGCGCTGCCTAACTTGCCGAGAGGCCTCCAACTGGATCTGCGTAGACCGAGCGCGCCGCTGTCTCGGCTGTCCACCGCGGGGCGCCGACACATCCGGCACCTGGCAAGGGTGTGTTTCACAAGCCGGCGAATGAGCCCGAGCGGACGCCGACGATTGTCCCAGGAAGCGGTTCCCGGCCTTTCGCCTGAAGAGTGGCTCTCCCCTTTTGCTCGTGTGAACCTCTATGCCGCCACCTTCGGCCCCGAAACCATCGCAGCCGGGAATTTTCTCCAGCCCTTCGGGCATTCCTCGCGATCAGGCTTAAGCCTTGCAAAATTTCCTTTTGCTCAGGTGCTCCGTTGCACTCCGCCCTCCGGCAAGGGGTTCAGGCCCGTCTGCGCCGTCATGGCCGGGTTGCATCGCAACGGGGCTTAAGCCCCAACTTCAAGGAGAAAGACCATGAGAAACATCGCTGAATTCCAGATCCTCGGCCAAGTGGTCCGCAGCGCTCAGGTCGGCAAAGCTACGAAAGTCACCCTCGCCGCCAACTACCAGCTGAAGCAGGGCGACCAGTGGGTGGACGATCCTCACTACAACACGGTGACGGTGTTCAACGAGCGGACACAAACCTACATCGCGGATCATGTCGGCACCGGCGATCTGGTTCACGTCCGCGGCCGCATTCGCCAGAACTCCTATGAGAAGAGTGGCGAGACGGTCTACACAATCGATCTGATCTGCGACGAGTTCTCCCGCCTCGCCCGATCCTCAAGCCAGCGCGACGAGGGCTAACCCACCGCGATGGGGGCTTCATCGCCCCCGCCCTCCCCTCCCTCTCGTGATCAGAGGTGTCTATGCCGAGCCAGACTGCCGAGATTTCGCGCCCCTCGCCTCGCGCTCCCGTCCTGGAATTACGGCTGTTGCCCGCCGAATGGCGTGCGGTCCTGTTCGCACTCGGCTCTTTCGTGCTGGACATTGAGCACGCGGCCGCCGAGTTGGAGGAGGCGGACGCGGTTGCATCGCCTGTGCTGGCGACGGCGTACACGGCGTTTCAAGTGACGATCAGGACCACCCTTTCGCTGCGCAACGCCATTGAAGGTGCGCTCGAGCGCAACCAGTCGGCACAGCGATTCAGTCGAGGGAAGGTCGGAGGCAGTGGCCGTGTGGCTGTGCGTCATGCGGCCTTGAGCGCCCTCCCTTCGATTTTAGACGATTCCGCACAAAGGCTGGTGGAGGCGGGGCATGACCCGCAGGCCGAAGCCATGCGCGCGATTGCTCGTAAGATTTCCTCAA
>KI912032.1:3405-5596 GCA_000517005.1 Microvirga lupini | reverse complement strand
GATCTCGCACGGGCCTAATTGCGTCACAAGCTCGACCCAATGCGGAGCTGATGTGAGCACACAATGCTCTCAGAACCTCAGCGAACGATCCGCGGGTAAGCTCATGCGCTATGGACGAAACTACGCAGGGTTGCAGTTTGGCAAAGCAGGCAAGAGCCTCCTGGCTGCGACGGCCATCGGCTGGGGTTTATTCGTGTACTCCGTCCTGTCGCCGGGATTTGAGCGGCACAGGCTCCAGACGGAGATTTCGCACCTTCGGCAGCAGATTGAGACCATCACCGCCGAGCGCGATCAGCTGGCGAAAGAGAACGATCGCAGAATTCTGGCTGGGCACGATCTGCATACGATGCAGATGCGGATCGAAGCAGCCACCGAAGAGCTCCAGCAGCTGGATTCTTTGCGCGCAAACGTTGGTCAGGCACTTGAGCAGGCCCGCCTTCAGCTCACCGGACCGTCAGATCAGCCTACCACGATGGCGGTCAGCACAACGTCAGCGGTTCGTCTTTCCAAGCAGGAGATCCGTGCAGCGCAGGAAGCGCTCGTCGACTTCGGATATGGAAAACTAAAAGCCGACGGATCATTGGGTCCCTCGACTCGCAAAGCCGTTGTGGCCTTTGAACGAGCCAAAGGTCTTCCAGTCACGGGCAGGCTTGGAACTGCGACCATGCAGGCTTTGAGAACTCACACTGCCTCGGTGACTCAATAGCTCACTCTGCGCGTTTTCTTACACCGCGTACAACAGGTAGGCGGCTCATAGGCCGCACTTCCGGAGGAGATGCGACCAATCTCCCTGATGACTTCGCCGACCGTCGGCCACTATGCATTATCCACGGGCACCTGCTTAAAAGGCAGGCGGCCTGATTGAAGCTGATGTCGAGTGCAATGATGTGGTCGATCAATCTCCTCATGTCGGAGGATCGGGCGAGAATTCGTCATCGACGTCGTTAAGCGCGAGTTCGGCCACGTTGCCTGCGCCTAAATTCCTCACTGATCGGTATCGTGAGCCTAGGCCGGGTCAGCATGCGAAACCGCACAGCCGGAAAAGCATCTATTTGCACATCCCTAAGGTGGAGGTGCGCTTCCGACCTCCTTGAGGAGCCCACATATTTGGTCACGCCACAACGCCCGCGGCAGGAACAGGGGCGTACGCCTGAAGCCAACGAACCACCGTCGTATGGTCCACTTGGATCCCGCGATCCGCCAGCATGCATTCGAGGTCGCGATAGCTGATCGGGAATTACAAGCACCAGCGGACCGCCCACAGGTGATCTCCGCTGTGAACTGACAGCAGACTACCCACGATAGAAATACCGTCCAGCTGTGTGGAAAATACGTATCCCTTTTCCATCTCGGTCTGGTAATCTTTGTCCAGTTCAAAGAACGACACAATCTGACCCGGGGTGCTTAATCGATCATGTCAGGCCTGCCGTCCTTTTCTTTCGACGGATCTGCAGTCTCATTTGCGGAGGAGGCATTCTGGACATGGCGCAGCATCGCCTCTCCCCTGTTCAATGTATCGATCCCCGATCCAGGAGCGGTCGATGCCTTCCAGGTCACAGTCGATAGCTACCATCTCGGGCCAATCGTGCTTGGGAGTGTGACGGCAAGCGGTCAACAGTTTCGCCGCTCGCCGCTTACCGTCGCTCGCAGCGGCGTTGATCACTACCTCGTCCAGCTCTACTCCCGGGGCGGTTATGCCGGAGAGGTTGAAGGCCGGCCCATCCGGGTCAGGCCAAGCGATGTCAGTATCCTCGATCTCTCCCAGACATTGCAGACGCAGGCCGAGGACTTCCGTAATCTGAACTTCATCGTGCCGCGGGCCGTACTCGAGCCTCTTCTCAAGCATCCCGATGGGCTGCACGGGATTGTGCTGTCGGGCCAGACCGGGCTCGGCCATGTGCTGGCCACCTACATGCAGACGATCCATCAAACGGCCGGCTCGTTGAGCGCGGAGGATGGCGCGGCCATCTCCGAGGCAACTGCCAGCCTGATCGCCGGCTGTTTCGGCCCTTCGGCCGATACACAGGAGACAGCCGCAGTGGCCAAGAGAGGTGCCCTGCTCCTGACCATCAAGCGCTACATTGACGCCAACCTGGCCGATCCGGGCCTGACGGTAGAGCGCATGACCCGCGAGTTCCACGTGTCGCGGGCGACCCTTGTCCGCATGTTCGAGCCACTCGGCGGGTTGGCC
>KI912032.1:1221-3305 GCA_000517005.1 Microvirga lupini | reverse complement strand
TTGTCAAACTCGACCGTTACAAGATGCAGGCCCCGAGGCTGGAGGATCTGATCAATCAGGGCAGTGCGATTCCCAATCGGCAGCTTCGTCCGAGTGTAGTCGACCTCACCGGCACAGACATCGAGCAGCGCATGGGCATGCGCCACAGGGACTTCGGTCTGCTCCTCGACATCCCCATGAAGGCCAGCGGTCCTCAGGATCAGCAGAGCCCTGTTCTCCTCGAGCCGAACCCAGGAGGTGCGGTTCCTCTGCTCCGGGAAGAAGCCCTCGATCTGGCGCAGGCCACCTCTCTCCCGCTGAATGAGGCGGGCCAGGGAGGAGGCAAGGAGAAAGCGGCGGCGAATGGTCATGAAACCCTACGATCAAGAGCAATGAAACCTGCTTCTGACCCCGTACAGGCCACGCGACGATTGAAGCAAGCCAGGGCGAGTGCTTGAATGAGGCACAAGGTCAAAGGCACCAGGTGTGGTTGCATCCGCGAGGTAACCTGCCTGCCCTGACAAAGAGAAGCGCCCCGCGCATGGCAGAGGCGCTTGAGTTCCAGGGAGGACCGATCCCCCAGCCGCTCCTCATGGACTGGATCAGAATGCCCGATGATCAGGGCTGTGGCTGTATCGCAAAGGGCACAGGTGCCAAAAGATGTGCCATCAGAGTCCGGCCAGCAGGAGGCTCAGGCCGATCAACGCCGCAAAGGAAACGACAAACCGGACGGCTGCTTGCGTGAACGTTGGCGTGGTAACAGGAGAAAAGTCAGGAGCTGCGACTTCTGTCTGCGGCACGGTGAATACCTTCAATAAATTCAGCTGGTACTGGAAAATTGGCGCAAGAGGCGATCAATCGTGCCGCTCGGCCGCAGCTCATCTGTCCGATTTGCGTGCTGATGTCTGTAGCCGGCAGGACACACGGCTGGCCTTGATGCGGCTGATTGTGGGCGGTGTTGTTCCAGTTTCAGTGCAACGGCGAGTTCCGGGACCGGGAGCAGACCGAAGCGGCTCCGCAGATCTCTGCCCGGCTCATCCTTGGCCGCATCAGCGTGTTGGGCTGATGTTGCTCTTTGGCGCGGCTCGCGCATGTCGGAGTTCCGCCCACCGCTGACCTGCAATCGACTTGGTTCACGTGCAAGTCTATGAAGATCTCGTGCCTAAGGATGAGGACATCGTCGTGAGTGGCCAACGGCAGAAGATGATCGTTCGCCCCCTCACCTCCTCTCCGCAATTCGGCGCTTGATCAGCTTGTGCGCCTCCGCGATCAGGGTTTCGCGATCGGGTGCGAGCAGAATGGTCGGACGTCGCCCCTGCCGCGCCACGAAGGAAACCCAACCGGTTTGCGTCGGCCCTAACTGGATCCAATGTTCCAGGAACTGCACCTCCTCAATCAGGCCAGGGTCATGGAGAGCCTGAGAAGCCACATCATGTTGGGTCATCATCGCTCAAGCCTCACATTTTGCACCACTGGCCTTTCAGACCTCTCGTTGAGAGCCTGGAGAAGGCGATGGCGCGGACGCAAACGAGACGAGTTCGGAGAAGTAGTGCTCCTTCACGAGCGCCAACGCTGTCCCGGACCCGCTTAGGATCACAGCGATATGCTCCAGGATAACCTCAGGGCGCGGCTGATGGGCTGAGCCGCGGGCCCGTAGCAAATCCTCAGCAGGGTCAGTCGTGAGCGGCTGGAGGTGCGCAGCAAGCGTGCGGCGGAAGGGTCGAAGCGGCGCAATGACGGTCCCGAACGGAACCTCTGTCTGGTTCAGAACCTCGTTCATGTCCGCTGTCAGGCGCTGGGGCACAAACCAATTCTCCGCTGTCGCAAGCGCAAGCGAGCCCCGCATCAGCCGAACCTGCCGATAGTGAACGGTTTCGCCCGCAGTGAGATCTAAAGCGGCTCTGACCTCATCCGGCACGGCTGAAGGGATGTGCTGCTGATGACACTCGACCGTGATCGGGCCCTGTGAGAGGCCATGCTCCTCGCACCATGCCAGGAGGGTTTCCGTCGCCGTTGCCCCAGTAATCAGGCGAGTGCTGAGATCACGAACGAGGGCGTAGGTCGTGGATCGTGTCGTCATGACGGTCGCGGCCCTTCCGCATCGG